>NZ_RCZP01000023.1 GCF_006438825.1 Muricoccus nepalensis | reverse complement strand
TCGGAGGGCTCCTCGGCGAGCGCGGGCCCGGCGGGCTGCGCGTCCCCTCGGCCGGCGGTCGCCCGGCCCGGCGCTTTGCTCGCCGTGGGCGGCGCGGCCGTCCGGGCGCCGGCGGCCGCGGCAGCCGCCGGGGCGTCCGGCACCGTCTCCGACGGAACGCTCTCCGGCCGGACGGCGGCCGGCGCCGGTGCGGCCGGCACCGGCGGGGCCGTCTGAAGAAGAGACGCATCAAGCGCGACGACGAGCGGGACGGCCTCGCCACCCTCGGAACGCGCGGTCTCCGCCGCGACTTCGTCGGGCCGCTCCTCCGGCACGGGTTCCGTCACCAGTGGGAGCTCGCCGGCGGCTTCGGGCACGGCCGGCAGCGCGCCGCCGGGCGCCGGGCGCGCGGGCGGCGCCGCCCCGGCCGTCGCGGGCGGCGTCCCGCCAGGACCCGGCGCACCGGGCGGCGCCGCGCTGGGCAAGGGGGGCTGGGGCACCGTCGACGCCGGAACCGGCGGGGCAGGGGCCGGCGCACCGGAAGCCGGTACCAGAACGGCCTCGGGCACGACGGTGGCCAGGGGCGCTCCGGCTGTTGGCGTGGCGACCGGCGGCGCCGGCGTCGCCGCGCCGGGCGCGAGGCCCGGCAAGGGAAGAGGAAGCGCCGCCCCCCCGCCGCTGCCCGTGGCCGGGAGCACCGCCGCCTGGCCGCCCCCCGCCCGAGCGGACCCGGCGGCCGCGGCGTCCGCTCGCAGCGCCTCCAAGGCCTGGGTGAAGCCGCCCCCGGACGCTCCCGCGGCCGGCGCGGGGGACCCCGCGGCGGGGCCGGTCATCGGCAGGCTGTCCAGCGCGTCCATGCTCGGCTCCCATCCAAGGGCGGCGTGCAGGCCGGCCCGGCCCCCCTCTCCGCAAGGGGCCTGCCAGCCCCGGCACGGCCCGGACCGGCACGCAGCGCCCGGTTGGCGGCAGTCTTTGCCGGGAGGGCGGCAGGCCACGCCCGCCGCGGGGCGCCGGGGGCTGGCATGGGGGTTGCGCCGTGGCCCGCACCCCGGCGGACGGGGCGGGCTCTCGGGAAGGGGTGGAAGAACCCCTCCCCGGGCGCCCGGCCCGCCCCTTCACCCCGCCCAAGCCCGACCGGACAGGGAGCCATCCATGTCGCTCTACGCCTCTATGAACACGGCTATCAGCGGTCTCACCGCCCAGGCCCGCGCGCTGGGCAACGTGGCCGACAACGTCGCCAACAGCCAGACAACCGGCTTCAAGCGAACGGACACGAACTTCGTCTCCTACGTCACCCGCTCGAACCAGCAGGTGAACCAGCCGGGCTCGGTGATCGCGCGGCCGAACTACACCCTGACGGTGCAGGGCACCGTGCAGCCCTCCGATAACCCGCTGGCGATGGCCATTGCGGGGCAGGGGATGTTCGCCGTCGCCATGCCCGCCGGACGGGAGAACAACCAGCCGACCTTCGACGCCCGCACCTTCTACACGCGCGCCGGCGACTTCAAGATGGACCAGGACGGCTACATGGTGAACAGCCAGGGCTACTACCTGCAGGGTTGGGCCACCAACACCGCGGGCACGCCGGACCGCACGGTGGTGAAGCCGATCCGCGTCGACAAGTCCGTCTACAACCCCGTGGCCACGGCGAACGTGAACGTCTCGGCGACGCTGCCCGTCACCTCCCCCACGGGCGTGGTGTCGATGCCGGTGCAGGTCTACGATAGCCTCGGCTCCCAGCACTCCGTCAACATGACCTGGACGAAGGGCACGCTGAACAACTGGCAGCTCAGCGTCGCCGTCCCCGACGACACGAGCGGCGTCACGAGCCGCACCATCGACGCCCAGTTCGGCATCGCCGCGACCCCCGCGGCGCCGGACGGCCAGCTCGGCTCCTTCACCGCCGGCTCGGGCCTCACCGAGACGCCGGCCGCCCTCGGTGACCCCGCAGCGGTCAGCTTCGTCGTCGATTTCGGGCAGGGGCCGCAGACCGTCAGCCTCAACTTTGGCAACTACGGCACCAACTCCACCGTCACCCAGTTCGACGGCAAGACGAACGAGAACTCCTTTTCGCAGGACGGCGTGCCGCTGGGCGCCTTCTCCAACGTGTCCCTCTCCGAGAACGGCGACGTCTCCGTGAACTACGACAACGGCCAGTCCCGCACGATCGGGCGCGTGCCCGTCGTCAGCTTCGCCGACCCCGACAAGCTGCAGAAGACCGACGGCCAGGCCTACCTCCGCACGGACCAGAGCGGCAACGCCCGGGTGAACGACGCCAACTCCAACGGCGCCGGCAAGATCGTCACCTCCTCGCTCGAGAGCTCGAACGTCGACCTCGCCTCGGAATTCTCGAAGCTCATCCTCGCGCAGCGCGCCTACACCGCGAACACGAAGATCGTGACCGCGGCCGACGAGCTGCTGCAGGACACGCTGAACATGCGGCGCTGACGCCACCCGGCGGCGGCCCTGAGAGAACCAGGAAGCGGAGCGGATGAGCCTCGACCTAGCCCTGTCGATCGCGCGCAGCGGCCTGTCGCACGTCAACCGGCAGCTCGCGCAGTCAGCCGCCAACGTCGCGAACGCGGCGACCCCCGGCTACACGCGCAAGGAGGTGCAGGGCGAGGCCAACGTCGCCGGCAACCTCTCCGCCGGCGTGCGCAGCGGGGAGGCGACGCGCGCGGTGGACGCGGCGCTCGTGACGCAGATGAACGCCGCCCGCGCCACCTCCGCCGCGGCCGGGGCCCGGGCGCGGCTGCTGGAGGGGGTGGAGGTCGCCCACGGCGCCGCCGGCCAATCCATCGGCGACCTCACGGCGGCGCTGGGCGACGCCTTCGTCGCGCTCCGCGCCAACCCGTCGGACCCGCTGCTCCAGTCCCGCGCGGCCGGCGCCGCCGCGGACCTCGCCAGCCGCTACAACACCGTCTCGGGCGCCATCCGCACGGCGCGCCAGGCCGCGCAGGACGGCATGGTGGCCGATGTCGACAAGCTGAACGGCGCGCTCCGCCAGATCGCCGCCCTGAACGACCAGATCACGCCGCTCCGCGCCCAGGGCATGAGCACCGCGGAACTCGAGGACAGGCGCGACGCGGCGATCGCGACCGTCTCCGGCATCATCCAGGTCCGCTCCGTCCCGGAGGCGAACGGCGCGGTGATGCTGATCACCGCGCAGGGGATGAGCCTTCCCCTCGACCCCGCGAAGGGGCCCTTCGCCATCGCCAACCAGAAGGTCGAGACCGGCTCCTTCTACGGGGCCGGGGGAAGCCTGCCCGGCGTCACGATGGCCGGCATCGACGTCACGGCCGGCCTCGGCAACGGCTCGCTCGGCGCCTATGCGGGGCTGCGGGACCGGGAGCTGCCGCTCGCCCAGGCGGAACTCGACACCTCCGCCGCCAACCTCGCCGCCCGCTTCGACGCCCAGGGTCTGCGCCTCTTCACGGACGGCACCGGCGCCGTGCCGGACCCCGCCACGCCCTACGCCACCGGCGGCTGGATGGGCTTCGCCCACGCCATCGGCGTCAACCCCGCCGTCAGCGCCGACCCCTCCCTCCTGCGCGACGGCACCCACGCGGTCGCCGGCGGCGCCGGGGGCGCCACCGCCTTCACCCCCAACCCCTCCGGCGGCCCGGCGGGCTTCACCACCCTCATCGACCGGGTGCTGGACCGCAGCCTCGGCGCCGACGCCGCGCCGGGCAGCCCGCACCCCGCCTTCGCCACCACGGGCCTCGGCCCGGACGGCCTGCTCACCTCGCGCCTGCGCCCCGGCGCGACGCTCGCCGAGCAGGCGTCCCAGGTCGTCGCCGCCCAGACCGCCCTCCGCCCGGAGGCCGAGGAGGCCGGCAAGGCCTCGTCCGACCTGCTCGGCTCACTCGAGACCCGCTTCGCCGCGCGCTCGGGCGTGGACATGGACAAGGAGCTCGCCGCGATGCTGACGCTGCAGACCGCCTACTCCGCCAACGCCCGGATCATCTCCGTCGTGCAGACGATGTACGACACCCTCCTGCAGGCGGTGCGCTGATGGCCATCGCGGGGGTCGGGAACGGCAGCCTCGCCTGGCTGATAACGCAGTCCTCGGGGCTGAAGGCGCAGCTCACCACGCTCTCCGCCCAGTCGGTGGACGGCAAGCGCGGCACCTATTACGGCGACATCGCCGGCGAGGCGCACCGCGCCATCAGCCTCCGCGGCGGGATCGCCCGCGGCGAGGCGCACGCCCAGGCCATCGAGCGCGCCCTCGGCGGCACCGCCGTCGCCCAGGACTCGCTCAAGCGCCTCTCCTCGATCGCCGAGGACTTCCTCACCCAGGCCGGCAAGGTCACCCGCGCGGATTCGAGCCGCGTCGCGGCCCTCGCGGATAGCGCGCGCCAGGCGATCGGCGAGGTGGTCTCCCTGCTGAACGCGAAGAGCGGCAACAGCTACCTCTTCGGCGGCGCGGACACCGCGCACCCCCCGATTCCCGACCCCGCCAACATCATGGCGACGACCATGGCGACCGACATCGCGGGCGCGGTCGCGACCCTCGCCCCCGGCAGCGGCGCGACCGTGCTCTCGGCCACCCTCGCGGCCGCGACAAGCAACGTGGCGGGGGCCACGCCTTTCTCGGACTACCTCGTCGATCCCGCGCAAGGGCTGACCGAGCCCCGCGCCAGCGTGCTCGCGGACGACGGCCAGCCCATCCAGACCGGCCTCTTCGCCAACCGCAACGCCGCGGCCAGCGGCGCGGGCAGCGAGACCGGCTCCTGGTCGCGCGACCTCCTGCGCGGGCTGATGACCCTGGCCAGCCTTGCCCCCGGCCAGACCGCGGCGGGCGACGACTTCGACGCGGTGATGGCGAGCGTCACGGCCGGCATGAAGTCGGCCATGACGGGGCTGGGCGAGGAGGCGGGCGCCCTCGGCCTGTCGGAGTCGCGCCTCGAGGCGGCCAAGACCCGCCACGAGGAGCTCGGAGTCGCCCTCCACGGCCAGCTCGCGGACGTGGAGGAGGTGGACCTCGCGGCCACCCTCTCCGCCATGCAGGAGACCCAGACGCGCCTCCAGGCCTCCTGGAAGGCGCTGTCCATGCTCTCGGGACTGTCACTCGCGGACTTCATGCGATGACGCCCGCGTTCAACCCCCATTAACCCCGCGAGGGTCAGGATGGGCTCTCACCGCAAAAGGCGGAACGCAACGAATGGAGGCCCGCTACGGGTCTCCGTCGGACAGGAAAGGGGCAAGACATGGCCCTGAACTCGGTCAACACGAACATCGGCGCCCAGGTCGCGCTGCAGTCGCTCAACCGCACGAACGACGCGCTGGCGGTCACCCAGAAGCGCATCTCCACGGGCTTCCGCGTGGCCGACGCCAAGGACGACGGCGCGGCCTTCGCGGTGGCGCAGTCGGTGCGCGCGGACATCGCCGGCCTCACCTCCGCCAACGAGCAGATGGGCGGCGTGAAGGGGATCCTGGACACCACCCTCGCGGGCCTCACCAAGGTCTCCGAGACCATGGGCAACATCCGCGGCGTGCTCGTGAAGCTCGCGGACGGCACGCTCTCCGACAGCCAGCGTTCCCAGTACGAGGCCCAGTACAGCTCGCTTCGGGACCAGGTCACGAACTTCCTGTCGGACGCCACCTACAACGGCCGTTCGCTGCTCACCACCGGAACTGCCTCGGGGGTCACCGGCGGCGACATCGCGACCGTCCGGAACGAGAACGGCACCACCTACACGCTGACGGCGGTGGAGGCTTCGTCATCCCTGACCGTCGCAACCCTGACCGCCGGCGGGGGCGCGAGCGCGGCGGCGAGCGCCCTCACCGGCGACTTCGTCACCAAGATGGCCGCGATCAACACGTCTCTGAACACCTTCGGTGGCAACAGCAACTACCTGGAGGCGCAGATCTCCTACAACAAGGAGAAGATGGTGTCGCTGGACACGGGCCTCGGCGCCCTGGTCGATGCCGACCTCGCCAAGGAAAGCGCCAAGCTGCAGTCGCTGCAGATCAAGCAGCAGCTCGGCACCCAGGCGCTGAGCATCGCCAACCAGGCTCCGCAGAGCCTGCTGAGCCTGTTCCGCTGAGCGGCGCGGCGCCGTGAAAGAACCGCGGCGCCCCGCGTCGTTTCCCATCCATCGCGCCGGGCGGCGATAAGCTCCCGGCGGCGGTGCGGCGGCTCATCCCCTGGCCGCCCACCGCCTGCCACGAAGGAACGCGAAGATCGTGTCCACGTTGGTTCTCGAACTCCGCCAAGGCGACCTGATGGTCGTGAACGGCGCCCCCATCCGGTTCCGCAACCGCACCCGCATCGAGCTCACGGCGAAGGCCCGCTTCCTCTTCGGCAAGCAGATCCTGCCGCCCGAGGCCGCGGACACCCCGGCCCGCCGCATCTACTTCGCCCTCCAGACCGCCTATATCGGCACGGAGGACGAGCGCGAGCGGGGCCTTGAGGCCGCGCGCGTGCTGATCGCCGAGTTCCAGGCCGCGACCACCTCGGCGCTGGCCTCCGCCATGCTCGACCGCGCCCTCAGCGCGGCCGAGGAGGACGACTGCTACACCGCCCTCAAGCTCGCCCGCCGCGTCATGCGGCACGAGGAGGCGGTGCTGGGCATCGCCCCGCCCCCCAACTCCCGTCCCTCGCCGGAGGAGATCACCGCATGATGCAGCAGCCCAATCCCGCGATGGCCTATCGCGCCGCCCGGGCGGGCATGCCCGTGCGGGCGCAGGAGGCGGACGTGTTCCGGCGCGTCACCGGGGCGCTGCGCGCGGCGCGCAGCGGCGGTGCCGAGAGCGCGCTGCGGCGGGCGCGCGCCCTCTCCGACAACCGGCGCCTCTGGCTCGCGGTCGAGGGCGTGCTGGTCGACCCCACCAACGGCCTGCCGGCCCCGCTCCGCGCCTCCATCATCTCCGTCGGCCGCACGGTGCTGAAGGAGATGGAGGGCGAGCAGCCCGATCTCGATTTCCTCATCGAGGTGAACGAGAACATCGCGGCCGGGCTGGCCGGCGCGGCCTGAGGGGGAGGGATCGGGCATGTCCGGCTCGATCGCCCTCGCGCTGCTCGGCGGTGGCGGCACCTCCGCCACCACGGACAGCGCGGCCGCCCTCACCGCGCTGCGCCGGGCCTCCGCCGCCGGCGCGCAGGCGAAGGGCGTCGAGGCCAAGGCAAAGGAGGCTTCGGTGAAGCTGGCGCTGACCCGCTTCACCGAGGGCATCTCGCGCGCCAAGGACGTCGAGACCGCACTGCGCGATCCCCGCGTCTCCGCCGTGCTGCTGCCCGCGCTCGGCCTGCCCGACGCGGTCGACTCCCCCGGCCTGGCGGTGCGCGCGCTGACCTCGAACCCGGCCGATCCCAAATCCGTCGCCGCGCGGCTGTCCGATACGCGCTGGAAGGCAGCGGCCGCGACGCTGAAGCTCTCCAGCCGCGGCATGGACGCGCTCCGCGACCCCGCCATCCAGAAGAAGCTCATCGAGGGCTACACCTCCTACCAGTGGCGCGTCTCCAAGGACGAGGAGGCCGCCGGCATCTCCGACGCCCTCTACTTCGAGCAGCGCATGGCCACGGGAAAGGCGCCCAGCGCCTACGAGGTTCTGGGCGACGCCGTCCTCCGCCGCGTCGTCACCGGGGCGCTCGGCCTGCCGCAATCCCTCGCGATCCAGGAGGTGAGCACGCAGGCAAGGGCGATCACTTCGCGCCTGGACCTCTCCAAGCTCACCGATCCGAAGCAGGCCGCGAAGCTGGCCGAGCGCTACGTCATGGCCGCCAACAGCGCGGGCAGCGGCAGCTCGTCGCTCCTCAGCCTCTTCGGCTGAGCCGCGCCGCCGTCGCGCCCGAAGCCGGTCAGCCCGCGCGCCACCCCAGCCGCCGGTCGAGCCAGCTCCGGTAGTCCAGCACGGCGTCCGGCGGCGGCAGCAGCAGGGCGAAGGCCGAGGCGGCAGCGGCGCCGGCCAGCGGCTGGCCCTCGCCGGGCAGGGCGCGCTCCTCCTCCTGCCAGCGGGACCCCGCGCGGCGCCAGGCGGCTACGGTGTCCGCCGCGGTCAGCGCTGGCGCGACGAGAGCGGCCCGCACCTGCATCGCCGCCACCGCCGCGACGACCGCCTGGGCGAGGGGGCTGCCCGTCGGGAAAGGCGGGGCCTCCGCCGCCTCGGCCTCGGCGGGTCCGGGGAAGGCGCACCAGGGCGTCGCGCCCAGCGTCTGCGCGCGCGCTGCGGCCTCCGGGCCGGCCAGGATCAGCGCGTCCGCCTCGCCGGCCGCGAAGGCGGCTTCCGGAAGGCCGGCGAAGGGTCGGCCGGGCAGCCCCAGCAGGTCGAGCGCGGCCAGCGCCGCCGCCTCCGGCGCCTCCGCCGAGGGCATGGCCACCCGCAGCGGGGCGCCCGCCGCGCCCGGCAACGGCCCCCGCCCGGCCAGCACCGCGCCCTGCCAGGAGAGCAGCAGGGGCAGCCAGCCGCGCGGCTCGAAGCGCGCGCGGGTCGATCCCACGAGCCGCGCGTGGCAGGTCCAGCCGGGCAGCGCGAGCAGGCTCGGCCCTTGGCTGCCGTCGAGCGTGGCGAAGCGGTTCGCCGCCGTCACCCCGTCCGGCCCGCCTAGAACCGCCAGGCGCATCGCGCCCGGCCGCTGCATCCCCCGCGACAGCGCCCCCGCCGCCCGCGCCGCCCAGCGGGCGCCGGCGCCGTCCTCCGGCCCGGGGGCCAGGATCGTCGCCCCCTCCGGCCCCTGCGCGCGGGCGGGATCGTCCCGCAGCGCCGCCGCCGCGAGGCCGAGCGCGGCCACCCGCAGCGCGCGGCGGCGCGAGGGAAGGGGGCCTGTCGGCGGCACGGGCGTCATCGTCCCCGACGCTGCCGCGGTCCTGGGGCGGAAATGCGGCGGCCCGCGTCAGTCGTCATAGGCGATGAGCGCGTCGAAGGCCGTGCCGCCCAGGCGGTCGCGCCCCTTGAGAAAGGTGAGCTCGATGAGGGAGGCCGCGCCCGGCACCTCGGCCCCCGCCTGGCGGAGAAGGTTGATGCAAGCCGCCAGCGTGCCGCCCGTCGCCAGCAGGTCGTCCAGCACCACGACGCGGTCGCCGGGGCGCACCGCGTCCGCCTGCATCTCGATCCGGTCCGTGCCGTACTCGAGCGCGTAGTTGAGCCCGATGATCGCGCCTGGCAGCTTGCCGCGCTTGCGCAGCATGACGAAGCCGAGGCCCAGCTCGAGCGCGAGCGGCGCGGCGACGAGGAAGCCGCGGCTCTCGATCCCCGCCAGCACGGTCGGCCGGTACGGGCGGACGATCTCCGCCAGGCGCCGCATCGCCTCCTTCCAGGCCGGCCCGTGCCGCAGCAGGGTGGATATGTCGTAGAAGAGGATGCCGGGCTTCGGGAAGTCCGGGATGCCGCGGATATGGGCCTTCAGGTCCATGGCGGGGCCCTCGGCGAGGGCGGCGTCGGCGGGGCGGTCGGTCATCGCGGGGCTCCGTTCGGGCGCCCGCCTCATAGGCCGCGGGCCGGGGCGGCGCAAACCGCGGCAAGCGGGGCTAGCCGCGGCGCGCGGAATCCGGCAGGAGCGGAACCATGTCGCGCGTTCCCGTGGCGGTCATCGCCGGAATCCTGGGCTTCCTGCTCTATATTGGGGCGGTCGTTGCGTTGGCGGACCTTGTCCTGCCGGGGCACTGGACGCTGCACGTCCTCTACTTCACGCTGGCCGGCGTCGCCTGGGTCTGGCCCGCGAGCCGCCTCATGTACTGGGCGGCGCGGAAATAGGCAGCCCGGCCGAAGCCGGGCCGCCCTCCCCAGCGCTCCCCCTCAGAAGGTGCGGCTGAGATACACCATGCCGCGCGCGGCGCAGATCTTCTGCCCGCCGAAGCACTCGCTGCGGCTCAGGTCCGTGTCGAAGTAGCCGGCCGTCAGCACGAAGTCGTAGAGCTTCGTGGAGACGGTGACGTTCCAGTTGGTGAAGTCCGGCGAGCCCCAGCGCGTGTTGTTCTGGATCCACTGGTGGCCGATGCGCCCGCCGAGCGTGAGGTTGAAGGGCAGCGCCACCTCCACCCCGCCCTCGGCGTAGATGCCCGTGCCGGACTCGAGCTGGTAGTTGGGCGAGTAGTTGACCGCGGCCAGCACCTTCAGCGGCTCGAACTCGTAGGACGCCTTCGCCGAAACCTCGAAGTACTGCAGGTCGTAGAGGCCCGAGCCCGTGGGGTTGCGGTAGCCCGGGTAGGTGTAGGCGATGCCGCCGAGGTCGAGGCTCACCCCCGCGACCGTCGTGCGCCAGCCGGCCAGCGCGTCGATCTCCTGCCGCGCGTTGGTGCCGAGGAAGGCGACGTTGGACGCGAAGGCGCCGACGTAGAAGCCGCTCGTGTGCTGGATGTCGATCGTGCCCTGCACCGCCGGCCGGTTCCGCGTCTGGCTTATGCCGCGGAAGAGGTAGTCGGACGAGATGGTGGGCGTGAGGCCGACGGTCAGCCCGGCGTCCTCGAGCTCGAAGGCCCCGGCGGCGCCGGCGGCGAGCGAGAGGCCGAGCGCGAGCGCGCCGGCGGCGACGTTCGTCTTCATGAGTTTTTCTCCTTCACGCTCAGGCGTGGTGCGCCGCTGTTTTGCGAGGCGCGTGCCAAGCCGGGCGGGGAGGGGCGCGCGCGGCGACCTTGCCGCCGCACTGTTGCCCTGCCGCCACGAAGGGGCGGCCGCGGGCACGAAAAACCCCGCCGGCCGGGGCCAGGCGGGGTTCACGCGGTGCTGTCGATGGTCGGAGCGAGAGGATTCGAACCTCCGGCCCCTGCGTCCCGAACACAGTGCTCTACCAGGCTGAGCTACGCTCCGTCACGACAGCGTCCGGGCGGCGGCGTATAGCGCCGCGCCGCGGTGCCGGCAAGGGCACCCGTGACGATGCCGGCGATGAAGCGGGACGCCCAGCCGCGCCGGCGATGGGCGAGCGCTCGAAAAAGCTCTCCGGACGGGATGCGGCGCGGCCAAAAAATGTTACGGTATCGCACCGCATCCACGGAAGGCCCTCATGGCACGACCCACCCTCATCCGCGCCGCCCTCTTCTCCGCCCTCGCGCTGCTCGGCGCCGGCGCGGCCCTCGCCCAGACCGACCCCGTCGCCGACCGGAAGGAGGGGCTGAAGCGGATGCAGGGCCATCTCGAGGCGATCAACCCCGTGGCGACGGCGGGCGGCGACGTGCGCGAGATGGTGCCGCGCACGGAGGACATGATGGCCTTCTTCGCCACCCTTCCTTCCCGCTTCCCCGCGGGGTCGGACAACAACGGCTCCAAGGCGCTGCCGAGCGTCTGGGCGGACCGCCCGGGCTTCGAGGCGGCCGCGGCGAACGCCGTGACGGCCGCCAGCGCGCTCCGCAGCGCCGCGGCCAGCGGGGACGCCGCCGCGACCGCCCAGGCGGCCCGCGCGATGGGCGGCGCCTGCGGCGCCTGCCACCGGAGCTACCGCGGCCGCTGAGGCCGCCCGCGCGGGGCGGGGGAGGGGCCTCGCCCCYCCCTCACCCCTGGCGCGCGATCACCGTCACCACCCCCGCGGCCGCCGCCAGCAGGGCCAGAGCCAGCCAGGGGCTGCCCAGCCGCGGCGCCCGCGCCGCCAGCGCCGCCGGCATCCGCTTGAAGCCCGTCACCATCGGCCGCACGAGGTCGTGGCGCTTCAGCGCGGCGTAGGCGAGCACCGCCAGCACGTGCAGCGCGACGGCGGCGAGAAGGACGTCGAAGTTCAGCAGGTGGACCCCGCGCGCCGCGTCGGCGACGCCCGGCGGCACGCGGCGCGCCAGCGGCCCCTTGGCGAGGATGCCGTCGTCCGTGAAAAGGCCCGAGACCGCCTGGGCCAGCAGCACGAGGATCATCGCGAGCACCATCCAGCCGCCGGCGGCGTTGTGCCCGATCTCCGTGTCGGGCTCGCGCCGCGGCAGGTGGCGGAGGTGGCGCAGCCCCTCGGCCGGGGAGCGGAGGAAGCGGGCGAAGCGCGCCGTGTCCGAGCCCGCGATTCCCCAGCCGAGGCGGAAGAGCAGCAGGGTGAGGATCACCTCGCCCGACAGCATGTGCCACTCCATCCGCCCCGCCCGGGCCGCCCACCACGAGAAGCCGATCAGCCCCACGAGCGACCAGTGGACCGCCCGGACCCAGCCGTCCCAGACCTTCACCCGGACCAGGGGTTCCGCCGCCTGCCGCCCGCCCGCCCGCTGCATCCGAGGTCCCCGCGCCCGATCCGTCCGACAGGATAACGATCTCGCGGCCGCGAGCCCAGGGCAGGACCCCGCGGCGCGCGCCGGCAAAACCCCCGGCGCTCCCCGACAGGCTCTTGTGACCGGCGCCCACCGGGCTCTAATTACGATATCATGACGAAAAATTCGCCGCTGCGAGTCCTGGGCGGGGCCACGATCCTTGCCGGCGCGGTCGCCGCGGGCGCCCTGATCGGCGCCCCGCCCGCCCCCGCGCCTTCCCGGGAGGCCCGGACCGGTAACCCGGCGGGCACCCCGCCCGCCGCGCCGCCGGACACGCCTCTCGGGAGCGTCCCCCGCTTCGACGTCGTCCGCGCCGACGCGCGCGGCATGGTCGTCGTCGCCGGCCGCGCCGCCCCGGGGGCGCGGGTGGCGCTGCACGAGGGCGAACGGGCCATCGCCCAGACCCTCGCCGATTCGCGGGGCGAGTGGGTGATGCTGCCCGACGAGCCCCTCGGCGCCGGGCCGAGGGAGCTCTCCCTCCGCGCCCGCCTGACGGGTGGGGAGGAGATCCGCGGGCCCGACACCGTCCTCGTGGTCGGCCCCACGCCCGCCCCCGCGCCCCTGCTGGCGGGCGGGCCGCCGGCGCCGCCCCTCCCGGCCGACCTGCCGCTGGTGCTCGTCCTTCCGCCCACCGCGGAGGCGGCGCCCCGCGCCCTCTCCGCCCCGCCCGGCCCGCCGGCGCTAGGGCTGGACGTCATCGACTACGACGAGCGCGACGCCATGCGCTTCGCCGGCACCGCCCCGCCCGGCGCGCGGCTGCGGGTCTGGTCCGACAGCCGCCACCTCGGCGACACCGCGGCCGACGGCGCCGGCCGCTGGTCGCTCCGCCCCGCCGAGCCGCTGGCGCCCGGCCGGCACACCCTCCAGGTCGACCAGCTCCCCGCCCCGGGGGCGCGCCCCATCGCGGCCGCGCGCATCCAGGTGGCCTTCGAGCGCGAGGTCCTCCCCGCCGGCGGCCTCCGGGAGGGGGAGGTGGTGGTGCAGCCCGGGAACAACCTCTGGCGCATCGCGCGCGAGGCCTACGGCCAGGGCATCCGCTACACGGTGATCTACCGCGCCAACCAGGAGCAGATCCGCCACCCCGACCGCATCTATCCCGGCCAGCGCCTCGCCCTGCCCGCCCCCGGCTGAGCCCGGCGGGCCGGCGGGTCACACCTCCGTCCCCCCGGGGGCCGCAGGGTTGTCCGGGCGGGCCGGAGAAACCATAACGCGAGCTTCCGCCGCCCCACGGCCCCCCTTTCCCTGGATCACCATGTCACTCGGGCACAGCCTGCGCCTCGTCGTCGCGCCCCCGCATCCCGCGGGGCGCCCCTTCCTGATCGGCGGCGCCGCCGTCGCGGTCGTCGGGGGCGCCCTCCTCGGAAGCTGGCTCTTCTGGCTCGGCGCGGCCTTCACCGGCTTCTGCCTCTACTTCTTCCGCGACCCGGAACGGGTGACGCCGACGCGGCCGGGCCTCTTCATCGCGCCCGCCGACGGCCACGTCGTCTCGGTGGAGCCCGCGGTGCCGCCGGAGGAGCTCGGCCTCGGCCCCGCTGCCCGCTGGCGGGTCGCGATCTTCCTCTCGGTGCTCGACGTGCACGTGAACCGCTCGCCGGTGGAGGGCACGGTGACCCGCATCGCCTACCGCCACGGCGCCTTCGTCAACGCCTCCCTCGACAAGGCGAGCGTGGACAACGAGCGCAACGCGCTCGCCATCCGCCTGACGGACGGGCGGGACATCGCGGTCGTGCAGATCGCGGGGCTGATCGCGCGCCGCATCCTCTGCAGCGCGCGCGAGGGCAGCCGCCTCCGTGCGGGCGAGCGCTTCGGCATCATCCGCTTCGGCAGCCGGACCGACCTCTATTTGCCCGAGGGCGTGCGCCCGATGGTCGAGGTCGGCCAGACGATGATCGGCGGCGAGACGGTGATCGCCGACCTCGCCGACCTCGCCGCCCCCGCCGTGCCGCGGGGCTGACGCCGCATGGGCCAGCCGCCGCGCCGCTTCCGCTTCGCGCCCCAGCGCTTCCGGCCGAAGGGCGCCCGGCGCATGCCCGGCCTCTCCTTCAACCGGCTGCTGCCGAACATCCTCACCATGCTCGGCCTCTGCGCGGGCATGACGGCGGTGCGCTTCGCGCTCGACGCGCGCTGGGAGCCGGCGGTGACGCTGATCGTGGTCGCCGCCTTCATCGACGGCATCGACGGCCGCCTGGCCCGGCTGCTGAAGGCCACCTCCCGCTTCGGGGCGGAGTTCGACAGCCTGTCGGACTTCCTCTGCTTCGGGGTGGCGCCGGCCTTCATCCTGTTCCTGTGGACGCTGCACGACGCGCGGGGCTTCGGCTTCATCCCCTGCATCCTCTTCGCCGCCTGCATGGCGCTCCGCCTCGCGCGCTTCAACGCGGCGATCGACGAGCCGCTCGCCCCCGGCGCCGTGCCGCGCCCGCCCGGCTTCTTCACGGGCGTTCCCGCCCCCGCCGGGGCGGGGCTCGCGCTCTTCCCGATCTTCGCGGCGCTGGCCTTCGAGGGCTGGGGATGGACCGGCCTCGCGGGCGCCATCCGCCACCCGGTCCTCTCGGCCGTCGTGCTGGTGGGCGTGGCCGGGCTGCTGGTCAGCACCCTGCCGACCTGGTCCTTCAAGAACTACAAGGTGCCGCGCCCGGCGGTGCTGCCGCTGCTGCTGGGCGCGGCCGGCTACGTCGCGCTGCTGGTCGCCGAGCCCTGGGCGGCGCTGGCGGCGGCGGGGCTGCTCTACGCGGGGATGATCCCCTTCTCGCTCCGCTCCTACCACCGCCTGCGCGGGCAGCTCGCCCGCGCCGTCGCGCCGGAGGGGGAGGAAACGAGGGAGGCGGGGAGCCCCGCCATCCCCTGAGGCGCCTCAGCCGCGCGGGGCCGTGACGAGGATGCCCCTCTCGCGCAGCGCCTCGATCTCCTCGGCCGAGTAGCCGGCGGCGGAGAGCACCTCCTCCCCGTGCTCGTTGAAGCCGGGCGGCTTGGCGCGGGCCCCGCCGGGCGTGCGGGAGAGCTTGATGGGCGTGTTCAGCGCCCGGAACTCGCCGATCTCCGCCACCATGTTCCGCGCGGCCGTGTGGGGCGCGGCGACCGCCTCGTCCACGAACAGCACGGGGCCCGCCGGCAGCCCCGCGCGCAGCATGCGGTCGCACAGCGCGTGCCCGTCCTCGGTCAGCAGGCGGGCGGCCAGGATGGTGTCGAGGTCGCCGCGGTTCACCACCCGGTCCCCGTTGGTCGCGAAGCGCGGGTCGTCCACGAGGTGCTCGAGCCCGAGGAAGCTGCAGAACTTGCGCCAGGCGGGCTCGTTCCCGCAGGCGACGAAGATCTCGCAGGTGGCCGTGCGGAACTTGGAATAGGGCGAGATGTTCGGGTGCGGGTTGCCCGTCGCCGCCGGCCGCTTGCCGTTCAGGAAGTGGTTCGCGGCCTGCGGGTGCAGCAGCGCCATGCCGCAGTCGTGCAGCGTCATGTCGATGTACTGGCCGCGCCCCGAGCGCTCGCGCTCCTGCAGCGCCATCAGGATGCCGATGGTGGAGTAGAGGCCGGTCGCGAGGTCGACCACCGGCGTTCCCATCCGCAGCGGCCCGCTGCCGGGCTCCCCGTTGATGGACATCAGGCCGACCATGGCCTGCACGATGGCATCATACCCGGGCAGCCCGCCGAGCGGCCCCGTGGCGCCGAAGCCCGAGACGCGGCAGTGGACCAGGCGCGGGAAGCGCTCGCCCAGCCGGTCGTAGCCGATGCCCCACTTCTCCATGCTGCCGGGCTTGTAGTTCTCCACCAGCACGTCGGCGCCCTCCAGCAGGCGCAGCAGCACCTCGCGCCCCTCGGGCTTGGAGAGGTCGAGCGCGATGCTCCGCTTGTTGCGGTTCACGCCGAGGAAGTAGCTGGCCGTGCCGTCGAGGAAGGGCGGGCCCCAGGCCCGGACCTCGTCGCCCTGGGGCGGCTCGATCTTGATCACCTCCGCCCCGTGATCGGACAGGATCATGGTGCAGTAGGGGCCGCCGAGGACGCGGGTGAGGTCGATCACCCGGATCCCGGCCAGGGCGCCCGGACTCGGGGCGCGGGTCTCCGCCCCGGCTTCGGCGTTCGGCAGCGCGTCGGTCATGGTTCGTCCTCCGTGCCCTGTTTCTGCCCTTGCCGGCCGCCATGCTCAAGGCTGCCCCGGAGGATCGCACATCCGTTACAGTCCTCCCGCGCGGGCGGCTCTCCCCCGCGCCACCTATGGGAGCGAGACGATGGCTTTCTGGCGCCGAACCGGGACGGCAACCCTGAGGGCGGAGGCGGTCGAGCCCGGGCGGCGCCGCTTCCTGGCGCTGGGCTGCGCGTGCTGCGCCGCCGCGGCGCTTCCCGCGATCCCGGCCGGCGCCGAGGTCCCGCCCGCGGTGCAGCGCCACCTGGACCTCGCCTGGGAGGCCGCGGGCGCCGACCTCGGCCCCTACCTGCGGCTGGGAAACACAGCTCTCGTGCCCCCGGCCGCGCCGAAGGTCGACCTCGGCCCGCTTATCAACCAGCCCGTGCCGCCGCCGGGCCAGGCCTTCGACAACCTGTTCTACGTCGGCGCCCGCTGGGTCAGCGCCTGGATCCTTCGCACGTCCGAGGGGCTGATCCTGATCGACGCCCTCAACAACGACGACGAGGCGGAGAGCGTCATCGGCGGGGGCATGCGCCGCCTCGGCCTCGACCCCGCGCAAATCCGCTACCTGATCGTCACCCACGGGCACGGCGACCACTACGGCGGCGCCGGCTGGGTCAAGCGCGTCGCCGCGCCGAAGGTCGTCGCCTCCGAGACCGACTGGCGGATGATGGCGACGCGGCTCGAGTTCGACGCGCCGGAATGGGGCCGCCCGCCCGAGCGCGACGTCGCGGTGAAGGACGGCGACCGGATCACGCTCGGCGACACCACGGTGGAGCTGCTGGAGACGCCCGGCCACACCATGGGCACCCTCTCCCTCGTCTTCCCCGTCCGGGGCGGCGGGCAGGAGCACCGGGCGCTGCTCTGGGGCGGCACGGCCTTCAACT
This sequence comes from Muricoccus nepalensis, assembly GCF_006438825.1. GTDB lineage: Bacteria > Pseudomonadota > Alphaproteobacteria > Acetobacterales > Acetobacteraceae > Roseomonas > Roseomonas nepalensis. The sequence goes on along the minus strand of NZ_RCZP01000023.1, from coordinate 70,067 downwards.
TTGGCGCCCAGCCCGACCGCATCCGGCGCCTGCAGGGCTACATCGACGCCACCGACCGCCTGCGCGGCATGGCCCGCGCGCGGGACCTCGACGTCTTCGTCTCCAACCACGCCGGCTACGACGAGGCCATCGCGAAGCTGGCGGCCATGCCCGCGGCGGGCCGCAACCCCTTCGTGATCGGCGCGGACACCACGGCGCGCGCCCTGACCGTCATGCACGAGTGCGCCCGCGCGACGATGGAGGCCTGGACGGCCTGACCCCCTTCGCCGCCGGGCCCCTCCGGTCAGGCGGCGAGGTCCCGCATCACCTTGATCAGGTCCGACTTGCCCTCGAAGCCGATGCCGGGCAGGTCGGGCATGGTGATGTGCCCATCTTCCACGCGCACGCCGTCGGGGAAGCCGCCATAGGGCTGGAAGAGGTCGGGGTAGCTCTCGTTGCCGCCCAGCCCGAGGCCGGCCGCGATGTTGAGCGACATCTGGTGCCCGCCATGCGGGATGCAGCGCGACGGCGACCAGCCGGCGATGGCGAGCTCGCGCAGCGTCCGCTGGTACTCGCAGAGCCCGTAGGACAGCGCGCAGTCGAACTGCAGCCAGTCCCGGTCCGGGCGCAGGCCGCCGTAGCGCAGCAGGTTGCGCGCGTCCTGGTGGCTGAACAGGTTCTCGCCGGTGGCCATCGGGCCCGGGTAGAACTCGGCGAGCGCGGCCTGCAGCACGTAGTCCAGCGGGTCGCCGGCCTCCTCGTACCAGAAGAGCGGGTAGTCCCGCAGCATCTTGGCGTAGGCGATGGCGTCCTCGAGCCCGAGGCGCCCGTTGGCGTCCACCGCGAGCCGCGCCTTGCCGTCCAACTCCTTCAGCACGCCCTCGATCCGCGGCCGGTCCTCGGCGATGCCGTTGCCGATCTTCATCTTCACGACGGAGTAGCCGCGGTCGAGGTAGCTGCGCATCTCGGCCCGCAGCTGCTCGATCCCCTTGCCCGGGTAGTAGTAGCCGCCGGCCGCGTAGACGAAGACGCGCGGGTCGGCCTCGCGCCCGTGCCGCTCGGCCAGCAGCCGGAAGAGCGGCTTGCCGGCAATCTTCGCGACCGCGTCCCACACGGCCATGTCGATGGTGCCCACGGCCACCGACCGCTCCCCGTGCCCACCCGGCTTCTCGTTCCGCATCAGCGCCGCCCAGATCCGGTCGGGATCGAGGTTGTCGCCGGCGTCGTTCAGCAGGGATTCCGGCGGCGCCTCCAGCAGACGCGGCGCGAAGCGCTCGCGGATCAGCCCGCCCTGGCCGTAGCGCCCGTTGGAGTTGAAGCCGTAGCCCACCACCGGCCGCCCGTTGCGCACCACGTCCGTCACCACGGCGACGAGGGAGAGCGTCATCTTGCTGAAGTCGATGTAGGCGTTCGCGATGGAGGAGGCGATCGGCGCCGTCACCTCCCTCAGGTCCACGATGCGCATGGGCGGTCCTCCGTAAGCGGCGCGCACCATGAAGCGCGCGGCGCCCCGCGCCAAGGTCAGGGGGCCAAGGTCAGGCCGCCACGGTCACGCCGCCAGCGCGCGGCCCCAGACGCGGGCGCAGAACTCGGGATAGGTCTCGGCCATCTCGTCGCAGACGGGGCCGCGCAAGAGCGCCAGCTCCGCCTCCGTCGGGTCGGGCGTCGCCGGCACCGCCGCGGGCGCGTCGAAGTCGAAGCCGGTCTCGGCGCGGATGGAGGCGAGGCTCTCGCCGGGATGGGCGCTCTCCAGCGAGAAGCGCGCGCGGGCGGGGTCGAAGCGGAAGACGCAGCGCCCCGTCACCAGCGCCTGCGCCGTGCCCCGCCGGAACACCTCGGGCGGCGAGACGCCGGGCGCCGAGACATGCGCCACGCGCGGCACGAGCACGCGGGGCGAGTGCTCCTCGCGGAAGAGGATCGTGCGCGGGGTCATGAAGTACATGAAGGCCGAGCCGAAGGAGCCCGGGAAGCGCACGCCCGCGCCCGGCCATTCCCCGGTGCCGATGAGGTTGATGTTGGCTTCCCCGTCGATCTGCCCGCCGCCGAGGAAGAAGAGGTCGATCCGCCCCTGTCCCGTCAGGTCGAACAGCTCGCGCGAGCCCTCGGTGAAGGGATTGCCGGAGCGCTTGTGCAGCAGCGAGAGCCGCACCGGATGACCGGACTTCGCGACCAGCCAGCAGGCCGCCGCCGGGATGGGCGAGGCCGCGCCGACCGCGATGTGCCGCGCGGGCGGCGCGGCGGGATCGAGGATGAGCCGCGCCAGCGCCGCCGCCAGTCGCTCCTCGGGCTGGACCCCTCGCTCGTCGGGGCTCATTCCGCGGCCACCCGCGTCGCGGCCCGCCCGAGGACGTGCTCGTCCACCCAGGCCCGGAAGCCCTCCTCCGTCCGCGCGGCGCGGGCGTAGTCCGCGACATAGGCCGCGTCGAAGCCATACTCGTCGAGCAGCGCCACCGGATGCGCCCCCCGCTCGGCCACCGCGAAGTCCTCGACATAGGTGGCGGCGATGGTGCCGGCGGCCAGGCGCTCGTCCTCCAGCAGGTTACCGGGCACCACCCGCTCCACCGTCGCCAGCAGCCTCCGCGAGGCGTGGGCGAGCGTCGCGCATTCCCGCCGGCGCCCGACCCAGAGGTTGCCCTCCTCGTCGGCCATCACGGCGTGGATGGCGGCGACGTCCGGGTGCAGGGCGGGCACCACGAGGATGGGGTCCGGCGTGTCCGACACCGGGTTCTGCACCACCCGCCAGTCCGGCCGATGGGCGAGGATGTCGCTGCCGATCACCCCCCGCAGCGGCATGAAGGGCACGCCCTTCTCCGCGGCCTGGAGCATGGTGTGGATGGCCGGGCAGGTCGCGTCCCGCACGGTGATGGTCCCGGCGCGCACGGCCGCCGAGAAGCGCGGCGCGAAGCCGGCCTCGCCGAGCGAGACGGCGCTCGTCTCCACCTCCACGACGCAGCCCGCGCCGATCAGCAGGTCCGTCGCGAAGCCCGAGACGGGGACGCCCAGCAGCCGCAGCCCCCGCGCGCCCCGCCGCATTAGCGCCTTGGCCAGCGCGACGGAGGGCAGGGAGTTGTCGGGCGGCAGGGCCAGCAGCGCGCCGTCCGGCACGGATGCGGCCAGGGCTTCCAGGCTCGATGGCGTCATGGCGGGTTCCTCCGGGGCGCGGAGGCTAAGTCCCCGCGCGCCGTCCCGCCAGGGGCCTTGCCGAAGGGGCCTAGCCGAAGGGGCTGGCGTCCAGCGCCGCCAGGGCCGCCCAGGCGTTGGCGGCGAGGTGCCCGCGCGCCGGGTAGCGGAAGTCCGCCACCCCCGGCCGCAGCCCCGTGCCCAGCCCGGTGGTCAGCCAGGGGATGCTCGCCGCCGCGATCCAGCCGTCCGGCCGCCGGTGCCGCGCGACGGTCGCGGCGAGGCGCCCGGCCAGCGCCTCCCGCCCGAGCCGCCGCAGGAGAAGGACCGCCTGCGCGGTCCCCTCCAGCCAGACGCCGTCGCGGTCGTCGTCGAAGTCGAGGCCCACAAGCTCCGCCGCGGGCGCCCCCGCGGGCAGGCCGTGGCGGGCCAGCACCCAGTCGAGCCCTCCCTCGAAGCCCTGCCCAGGCCAGGCGAGGGCGGGCCAGAGGTTGGCGTCCAGCGCGCTGCCGGGGTTCACCGCCCCCTCCGGCGTCAGCCCCATGGCGAAGCGGCGCTCCGCCGGCAGCCACATGGAGCGCACGAAGCCCGCCGCGTGCCCGGCCGCCGCCTCCCGCCCCAGCCGCGCGAAGGCGACGGCAAGGTCGAGGTTCTGCTCCGTGCTCACCCAGGGCAGGGCGTCCGGCGCGGGCTCGTGGCCGATCGTCCCGCCCCGGTAGCCCGCGGGCGCCCGCAGCCCCTCCAGCCAGTCCGCCGCCCGCCCTGCCGCCGCGCGGAACGGGGGATCGCCGAGGGCGGTCCAGAGCAGGATCGCGAAGGCCACCGGCCCCGCGGCGCTGCCGGCCTGGTAGCCGTCCTCCAGCCATCGCCCCTGCGCCGCGTCCCACCACCCCGGCGGGCGGGCGCTGCGCGGCGCCTCCGCGTGGACGCGCCCGGCCGCGTAGGCGTTTCGCAGCCGCCCGTCCCGCCAGTGCCGGTCCTGCTCCTGCACCAGCCGCAGCCCTTCCGCGATCCTTGCCGCGGCCGCGCGCTCCCCGCTCGCCAGCAGGGCCAGCCCCGCGAGGGCGTTGTCGTAGGTGAAGGCCACCTCGCCATGGACGCGGTCGAACTCCTCCCGCCCCTCCGTCGTGAAGGACTTCAGCAGCAGCGGGCCCTCCGCCGCGCCCATCGCCGCCCGGACCGGGGCCAGCGCGTCCCGCGCCAGCGCGGCCCAGGCCGGCTGTGTCCAAGCCGGCTGCGCCCAAGCCGATTGCACCGGGGCGGGCGCCGGCAGGAAGGGGGCGGCGAGGAGGGCGCGCGTCAGGCCGCGGCGCGTCGCCCGCCGCGCCGCCGGGGGGAGGGGGCTCATGGCCCGCTTCTAGGCCATGCCGCCCGCGCGCGCACCGCCGGCCCCTATGAATGCGGCCCGGGCCGGGCGATACGGAGGCACACCGCCCGAAGGAGGGATGCCCGATGGAGCCGAGCCGCCAGGAGTTCCGCGACGCCATGGCCCGCCTCGGCGCCGCCGTGACCATCGTGACGAGCGACGGCGAGGCCGGCCGCGTCGGCATCACCGCCAGCGCCGTCTGCAGCGTCACGGACACGCCGCCCACGATCATCGTCTGCATGAACCGCACGAGCAGCCTCAACCCGGTGGCGAAGGCGAACGGCGTGCTCTGCGTGAACGTGCTCTCGGCCGAGGCGCAGGAGCTGGCGAACGTCTTCGCCGGCTTCACCGGCGCCAGCCAGACCGAGCGCTTCGAGGGGGAGGGGTGGACCACGCTGGCCACCGGCGCCCCGGTGCTGGAGGAGGCCGTGGTCGCCCTCGACTGCGCCGTGGAGGAGGTGGTGGAGAAGGGAACGCACAGCGTCATCTTCGCCCAGGTCCAGGCCATCCGCCTCGGCGCCCCGCGCCCGGCCCTGATCTGGTTCTCCCGCAACTACCACCCCGTCGGCATGCCCGACTAGGACGCGAAAGGGGCGCCCCCTCCCGGGAGCGCCCCCTTGCCGCGGAACCCGGCGCGTCCGCGCCGGCGCCGCTCAGGCCGCGCTGCGGCGCGAGGCGAGATAGACCAGGTCCCGCGTGCCCGTGCGCGCGCCCACGATGGCGGCGATCGCCCCCAGCGCCAGCGCCGCGAAGAGAGCGAAGGCGGTGATCGAGGCGGCCTTGGCGGAGGCATCGGCGGCTGCGCGGGCGCGCCGCTCCGCTTCCTGCGCCGTCTGCTGGGCCTGGGCCTCGTAAGCCTGCACTCGGCCGGCGGCGTCCTGCTCGGAGATGCCGGCCTCGGCGGCCACGAGGCGGTTCAGCCGCGTGCGGTCGTCGCCCGAGAGCTCGCCGCCCGCGATGCGCCGGCCGAGGATCTCGGTGATCGCCGCGCCCCGCTGCTCGGTGGTCATCCGCGCGGGGTCGGCGGGACCCGAGAGCGCCGCGCGCGCCCGCTCCGCGATCTGGCTCGGGTCGACCTGCGGCGCGGCGGAGCGCACCACCTGCCCGGCGCCGGAGGAGAGGGTACCCATGACGCCCGAGAGCGCCGAGCCCGCCGTGCTGGCCGCGCCCGACACGACGTTGCCGAGCAGCACCGCGGAGACGAGGAAGGCCGTGGCCCAGACCGCCGCGCCGTGCAGCGTCGCGTCGCTGCGGTCCGAGGTGCCCGAGAGCCGCGCCGCAACGTAGCCGCCGAGCGCGAGGCCGAGAAGGTTCGACACAACCAGCCAGACGGCGCCCGCGATGCCCATGGTGCCGGCGCCTGGCGTGTCGCGCGCCTGGGCGTCGACCGCGGTGAGGCCGATGCCGGTCCCGAGGATGTTCAGCGAGGCCCCGACCACGATGGCGACGAGCGCCCCCGCGAGGATGGCGCCCCAGGAGATGCGGTGGCGAAGGACCGGCGCGCCCTCGGGCACGCTGGGTTGCGATGGCTGGTACGGTGATTGGCTGCTTGCCGACATTCGTCTGAACCCCTGTGTGGAGGCCTGGTGGCCTGCCTCTGCAACGAGGGGTTGGGGAAGGGGTTGCCCCTTCGCCCGGCGGGCGCATGACGGCGTGGTAATCCCACAACAACCCAGGTGAACCGCCCCACCGCAGCGCGGCCAGGCCGGAACGCAGAAGGCCCCGGCGGTCTCCCGCCGGGGCCTTCACATCGCGTGGCCGGCTCGCGGCCCGCGTCGTCCTGGTGACCCGTGCGTGTTGCTGGATCAGCGAACCGATGTCGGGGCCTCACGGCCCCTTCGTCGGCCTGTTCAGCCCTGCACGGTGATCCGGACGGCGGCCGCGGAACCCTGGTTAATGCGATGAGACACCGGATCACCTCCTTTCAGTTGTTGACGGGGATGAAGATGGGCGGCGCCCGGCGCCTCTTCAAGCCCGCCCTCAGGCGACTTCGGCGTAGCTGCCGTTCTTCCAGACGTAGAAGACGTAGTCCGGGATCGTCACGTCGCCCTTGCGGTCAAAGCTGATCGGGCCGAGCACCGTCTGCCAGGGGCCGGAGGACTTGATCGTCTCCGCCACCCGCCGCGGGTCGACCGAGTTCGCCTTCTTCGCCGCCTCCGCCCAGACCTGGGTCGAGGCGTAGGTGTAGAGGACGAAGCCCTCGGGATCGACGTTGCGGGCGCGGAAGCGAGCCACGACCTCGGCCGCCGTCGGGCGCTTCCGCGGGTCGGAGGGGAAGGTCATCATCGTGCCCTCGCCGGCCGCGCCGCTGATCTGCCAGAACTCGTTCGTCATCAGCGCGTCGCCGCCGATGAGCGTGACCGGCATGCCCTGCTCCTTCGCCTGGCGCACGATCAGCCCGGCCTCGGTGTGATAGCCGCCGACATAGATGACGTCGATGTTCGCGGCCTTCAGGCGCGAGACGAGGGCGTTGTAGTCGCGCTCGCCGGGGGTGTAGGCGGAGTAGAGCGTCTCCGTCGTGCCGGCCGCGTTCAGCGCCTTCTTCGTCTCGTCCGCCAGCCCCTTCCCGTAGGCGGAGTTGTCGTGGAGAATCGCGACGCGCTTCCCCTTGAAGCTGTCGGCGATATACTTGCCGGCGACCGCGCCCTGCTGGTCGTCCCGCCCGCAGGTGCGGAAGGTGTTCCAGGCGCCCTCGTCGGTGTAGCGCGGGTTGGTCGAGGCCGGGCTGATCTGCAGCACCCCCTCCTCCGCGTAGACCTTGCTCGCGGGGATCGAGGAGCCGGAGCAGTAGTGCCCGATCACCACCCGGACCTGCCGCCCGGCGAGCTGGTTCGCGACCGAGACCGCCTGGCGCGGGTCGCAGGCGTCGTCGCCGGTCTCCAGCACGAGCTGCTGGCCGAGGATCCCGCCGGCCGCGTTCAAGTCGGTCACCGCCTGGGTCGCGCCCTCGCGCATCTGCGCGCCGAAGGTCGCGTTGGAGCCGGTGAGGGGCCCCGCCACCGCGATGCGGATGGGACCGCGGGCCTGGGCCATGGCGCCCCCGGCGGAGAGGAGGGCCGGGGTGGCGATCGAGGCGCCCAGGAGGGCGCGGCGCTGGATGGTCATGGTACGGAAGCCTCCGATTGGTACGGTTGGTGAAAGCCTAGAGGGCGCGCCCCCTCGGCTTCAATGGGTCTCTCGCGTCATGAGGCGCCTCAGGGGCGCCTCAGTGGGTGCCGAGATAGGCGTCGCGGATCTCGGGCCGGGCGAGCAGCTCCGCCCCCGTGCCCTCCAGCGTGATGCGGCCGGTGACGAGCACGTAGCCCCGGTGCGCCAGCCGCAGCGCCTGGTTCGCGTTCTGCTCCACCAGCAGCACGGTCAGCCCGGTCTCCGCGTTGAGGGTGCGGATGGCCGAGAAGATCCCGCGCACCACCAGCGGCGCGAGGCCGAGCGAGGGCTCGTCGAGCAGCAGCAGCCGGGGGCGCGACATCAGCGCCCGGGCGATCGCCAGCATCTGCTGCTCGCCGCCCGACAGCGTGCCGCCGCGCTGGCTCTCCCGCTCCTTCAGGCGCGGGAAGAGGGTGAAGGCCTGCTCCAGCCCGGGCGCGGGGTCGATGCCGAAGGACTGCGCGCCCATCAGCAGGTTCTCGCGCACGCTCATCCGGGGGAAGATCCGCCGCCCCTCCGGCGCCTGGGCGATGCCCGCGCGCGCGATCTCGTGCAGCGGCATCCCCGTGATGTCCCGCCCCTCGAAGATCACGCGCCCGGCGCGGGCGCGGGGCGAGCCGAAGATGGTCATCAGCAGGGTGGACTTGCCCGCCCCGTTGGCGCCGATGAGGGTCACGATCTCGCCCTTCTCGACGTGCACGGAAACCCCGCGCAGCGCCTCGACCGCACCGTAGGCGGAGGTGACGTTCTCGAGCCTCAGCATCGCCGTCATGCCGCGCCCTCCACGGGAGCGGCCGGCACGTCGTCCTCGTCGCCCTCGCCGAGATAGGCCGCGATCACCCGCTCGTCCGCCCGCACCTCGGCCGGCGTGCCGTCGGCGATCTTCACCCCGTGGTCGAGCACCACCACGCGGTCCGAGATGCGCATCACCACGCCCATGTCGTGCTCGATGAGAAGGATGGAGCAGCCCTGCGCCCGGATGAGCTGGATCAGCTCCGCCAGCTCCTCCGACTCCCGCGGGTTGAGCCCGGCCGCGGGCTCGTCGAGGCAGAGGAGCACGGGGTTGGTGCACATGGCCCGCGCGATCTCGAGCCGCCGCTGCGCGCCGTAGGGCAGGGCGCCCGCCGGGTCGTCCGCGCGGTCGAGCAGCCGCGTCGCCTCCAGCCAGCGCCGCGCGAGCGCCACCGCCTCCCGCTCCGCCTGGCGGTAGCGGCCGAGGCCGAAGGCGGCGCCGATCCCGAAGAAGGTCGCGGCCTGCAGCGTGTTGTGCTGCGCGACGAGAAGGTTCTCCAGCACCGTCATGCCCGGGAAGAGCCGGATGTTCTGGAAGGTGCGGGCGACGCCGGCCTGCGCGATGCGGTGCCCGACGGTCGCGTGCAGCGGCTTCGGCCCGCCCGGCCCGTTGAGAACGATCTCGCCCCCGCTCGGCTTGTAGAAGCCGGTGATGAGGTTGAAGACCGTCGTCTTGCCCGCGCCGTTCGGCCCGATGACCGCCGTGATGTCGCCGGCCATGGCGTCGAAGGAGACGCGGTTCACGGCGGTCAGCCCGCCGAACCGCATCAGCAGCTCCCGCACCTGGAGGATCGGCGCGTTCCGCGCGGGCAGGATCGGCGCGCTCATCCGTGGCCCTCCCCGACGAGGTCGCCCGAGATCGCCTTCCGCTCCCCGAGCGCGACGGAGGGCCGGCGCGTCGAGACCAGCCCGCGCGGCCGCCAGACCATGATCACCACCATGGCCGCGCCGAAGACGAGCATCCGGTACTCCTCGAAGTCGCGGAAGGCCTCGAAGCCGCCGATGAGCACCAGCGCCGCGATCGCCACGCCGAGCTGGCTGCCCAGGCCGCCGAGCACGACGATGGCGAGGATGATCGCGCTCTCGATGAAGGTGAAGCTCTCCGGCGAGACGAAGGCCTGGCGCGTCGCGAAGAAGGCGCCGGCGAAGCCGCCGAACATGGCGCCGATGGCGAAGGCCGTCAGCTTCGTGTTCGTCACGTTGATGCCGAGCGCCCGGCAGGCGATCTCGTCCTCGCGCAGCGCCTCCCAGGCGCGGCCGAGCGGCTGGCGGCGCAGCCGGATCGTCACCCAGTTCGTCAGCAGCGCGAGCACGAGGATGAGGTAGTAGAGGAACACCGCCCGGTGCGTCGGCGAGGGCTCCAGCCCGAAGAAGTCCGCGAAGCTGCCGGGCTCGCCGCCCGCGCTGAAGGAGAGCCCGAAGAAGGAGGGCCGCGGGATGCCCGAGATGCCGTTCGGCCCGCCCGTGAGCGACACCCAGTTGAGCAGCACGACGCGGATGATCTCGCCGAAGGCGAGCGTCACGATCGCGAGGTAGTCGCCCCGCAGCCGCAGCACGGGAAAGCCGAGCAGCACCCCCGCGAAGGCCGCGAAGATGCCCGCCAGCGGCAGGCAGATCCAGAAGGACAGGCCGTAGGTGGTGGAGAGCAGCGCATAGGTGTAGGCGCCCACCGCGTAGAAGGCGACGTAGCCGAGGTCGAGCAGCCCCGCGAGCCCGACGACGATGTTCAGCCCCCAGCCGAGCATCACGTAGGTCAGCACGAGCACGCCGAGGTCGAGCCCGTAGCGCGTCGTCCAGGGCAGCAGCGGCATCAGCACCGCGAAGCCGAGGAAGAGCGGCGCGACGAAGGTGCCGATCCGCGTGAGCTGCGCGGCCCGCAGCGCCGTGCGCGGCCGCTTCGCCGGGCGGAAGGCGGACCAGAGGTTCATCGCCAGGCGCCCGGTGAAGACGAGCGCCACCAGGATGGCCACGTCCGCCCAGCGCGTGCGGAGGATCAGCCCGCCGCCCGCCGGACCCACGTCGGTGCGAAGCCCCACCAGCGGCACGAAGAGCCCGGCCGCGACGAGCGCCGCCAGCCCCGCGTCGCGTAGCGCGTGGATCACCGGCGGCCGCGGCGCGGGCGCCTCCGGCCCGCGGGGAATGCCGCCCATTTCGCCCGGCCCGGGCACGCCGTCGTCGTCGTGGGGCACGCCCCCCGCATGCGACCCGTTCGGTTGGCGCGAGGCGCCGCTCATACCTTCTCCACCTCCGCGCGGCCAAGCAGGCCGGAGGGCAGGAAGATGAGGGTGGCGATGAGGATCGCGAAGGCCGCCACGTCCTTGTAGGCGGGGTTGAGCTCCCGCAGCAGGAACATGTCCTGCCCGGCATAGGCGCTCCACATCGTCTCGATCAGCCCGATCAGCAGCCCGCCGAGCAGCGCGCCGGGCAGGGACCCCACGCCCCCCAGCACCGCCGCCGTGAAGGCCTTCACCCCCACGATAAAGCCCATGAAGAAGTCCGCCAGCCCGTAGCGCAGCAGGTAGAGCGTGCCGGCGACGGCGGCCAGCGCCGCGCCGATGACGAAGGTGATGCTGATGGTGCGGTCCGTGTCGATGCCGAGCAGCCCCGCCATCTTCCGGTCCTGCTCGCAGGCCCGCATCGCCCGCCCGAGCCGCGTTCGCGTCACCATCCAGGTGAAGACCGCGAGCACCGCGAGCGTCACCACCACGATGACGAGCTGCATGCTCGAGACCGAGACGGCGAAGCCGTTGCCGTGCCAGAGCTCGACGCTGCCGGTGATGATCGGCTCGATCGGCTTCGCGCGCGCCCCCTGGCTCACCTGCACGAAGTTCTGCAGCACGATGGACATGCCGATCGCGCTGATCAGCGGCGCGAGCCGGAACGAGCCCCGCAGCGGCCGATAGGCGATCCGCTCCACCGACCAGCCGTAGAGCGCGGTGATCGCCATCGAGATCAGCAGCACCAGCAGCACCGCCCCCGGCCCCGCGGCCCAGCCGCCGGTCGAGAGCAGCACGAAGGAGATCAGCGACACGAAGGCGCCGACCATGAAGATGTCGCCATGGGCGAAGTTGATCATGCCGATGATGCCGTAGACCATCGTGTAGCCCACGGCGATCAACCCGTAGATCATGCCCAGCGCGACACCGTTGATCAGCTGCTGCAGGGCATAGGCCAAGCGCGGTCTCCATCTTCCAGTGCCCGGGTTGTCCCCGGTTTTGCCGTTCGGCCGTGAAGCGTTCCCGCCCCAGGCTACGCCGTCCGGCCGCGCCCCGCCAAGGGGCACGGCGGCGCCCCCTATTTCCGGAGCTGCAACGCCCAGTCCCGCAGTGCCGCCACCTGGCCCGCGATCAGCTTGCGCGTGGTGTCGTCGGTCAGCCGCCCGCCCTCGTCGAACTTCGAGCCGGACTGGGCGATCATCACCTCGGGCTTGTTGAGGGCATGGGCGTTCAGGAACACGCACATCTTGCGCAGGTCGTACTGCGCCCGTGCGGTGCCGAGCAGCCCCTGGGTCGCCCCCATGATCGAGACCGCCTTGCCGTCGAAGGAGGGCTCGGGCGGGCGCGACGCCCAGTCGATGGCGTTCTTCAGCACGCCGGAGATGGAGTAGTTGTACTCGGGCGTCGCGAAGATCACCGCGTCCGCCGCCCGCACCGCCGCCCGGAAGGCCTCGACCGGCGCCGGGTAGCCGGAGGCCACGCGCACGTCGTCGTTGTAGGGCGGGATCTCCCCCAGCCCCTCGTAGATCGCGACCGTCACCCCCTCGGGCGCCAGCTCCGCCGCCGCGCGCAGCGCCGCCGTGTTGTGGGAGCCCTTCCGCAGGCTGCCGGAAATGCCGAGGATCCTGAATTCGCTCATCGTGCTCGCTCTTCTGGAAAAGGGGAGGGAGGGGGAGGGGTCACTCCTCCCAGGAAAGCGCCTCGCCGCGCAGCCAGGCGGCCCCGGCGGCGTAGAGGGCGGCCACCTTCCCGCCCTTCAGCCCGGGCATGTCGGTCTTCACCTCGTAGCCGATGCGGGTCTGGAGATAGGCAAGGTGGCGGTAGCCCTCCGGGAAGCGGGCGAGCAGCGCGGGGTCGAGCTCCAGCCGCGCCGCGGGGTCCACGGGGTCCATCCGGTCCTTCTCGTAGATCGGCTGGCGCAGCACGATCTTCCATCCGTCCGGCTTCTCCTCCACGAAGTCGTAGAAGCGGCCCGTGCAGACCACGTCCACCACCACGTCGTGCACGGCGGCCCGCTGGGAGATGGTCATCTTCGTCTGGGCGATCGCGCGCCGCCCCTCGAGGTCGACGGAGCAGCCGCCGAGGAAGTGCAGGATCGAGACCCCCTTCGCCCAGCCCTCCTGGCTCGCCTTGATGAAGCCCTCGGCCGGCGCCTGGCACCAGGTGGCCATCATCCGGCCCTCGGGCGCCCAGACCGTGCGGAAGCGCTCCCAGTCGCCGGCGTCGCGCCAGACGGCCCAGTTCTGCACCAGCTCCATCACCGCCATGCGGCGCAGCATCGCGCTCTCCGGCATCCCGCCCCCTCTGGTCCCAAGGGCGCGGACCTTAGGGCCGCCCGCCGCCGCTGGCGATACGGCCGCCTTGACGCCCGCCGCCCCCGCCCCGCCCAATGCCCCGGACGCGGCGCCGCGCCCGCCATCGGCGGGGATTCGCCCCCAGGGAGACCGCTCATGCCCCCGCTCTCGCCCGACGCGCGGCCGCCGGGAAGGCTCGCCCGCCGCGCGGCCCTCGGCCTGCTCGCGCTGCCGGCCCTGCCCGCCCGCGCGCGCGCCCAGGGCGGCGCGGCCCGCGCCTCCTGGCCCGACCGGCCGCTCCGCTTCCTCCAGGGCTTCGGCGCCGGCGGCACGACCGACATCGTCGCCCGCCTGATCGCGCCCTCCCTCGCCGCCGCGCTGGGGCAGCCCGTCGTTGTGGAGAACCGCCCCGGCGCCGGCGGCACCATGGCCGCCGAGACCCTCGCCCGCGCGCGGGACGGGCACACGATCATGCTCATCAACAACGGCTACGCCGTCTCCGCCGCCCTCTACCGCCGCCTGCCCTACGACCCGCTGGCGGACGTGGAGCCGGTCGCCATGGTCGCCTCCGTCGGCCTCGTCCTCCTCGCGGGCACGGGCCCGGAGGCGCCGCGGGACATGGCCGACCTCGCCCGCCGCGCGCGGGCGGCGCCCGACCGGCTGCACGTCGCCACCGTCGGCGTCGGCAGCACCCAGCACTTCGTGGCCGAGGCCATCCAGGCTGCGGCTGGCCTCCGGCTCACCCACGTCCCCTACCGCGGAACCCCCGCCGCGCTCGTCGCGCTGCGCAACGGGGAGGTGGAGCTGGTGGTGGAGCCCGCCTCCTCCGTGCTGGGCCAGGTCCGCGGCGGCGAGGCGCGGGCGATCACCATCACCTCGCGCGAGCGCTCGCCGCTGCTGCCGGAGGTGCCGACGGTCGCCGAGCTCCTCGGCGATCCCGGCTTCGACATCCAGACCTGGTACGCCATCGCGGTCCCCGCGGGCACGCCGCCCGAGGTCGTGGCGCGCCTCGCAGACGCAACGGCCGCCGCCCTCGCCGACCCCGCCCTGCGCGAGCGGCTGGCCGCCCTCGGCCTCGCGCCCCGCCCGCCGGTCCCGCCCGCCGCCGTGCGGGAGGCCGTCCACGCCGAGATCGCCCGCTGGGCCGGGGTGTTCGAGCGCGCGGGGATCGAGCGGCAGTAGGGGCGCTCAGCCCGCCAGCACCGGCTCCAGCCCCGCCGCCTCCAGTGCCGGCGCCGCCTCGGCGGAGGCGAGGAAGCGGAGCAGCCGCGCCGCCTCCGCCGGCCGGGCCGCGGCGCGGGGGATCCCGGCCGAGAACACCGCCACTGTCCCCACCTCCGCCGGCAGCCGGCCGACCAGCTCGATCCCCGGCACCGCCAGCAGCTCGCTCACCTGCTGCACGGCCAGCGCCGCCTCGCCCCGCGCCGCCAGTTCCGCCGTGAAGCCGGCGGGGATGACCTTCGCCCGCGCGTTCACCTCACGCGCGATGCCCAGCCGCTCGATCAGCGCCGCGAAGGCGATGCCGCTCGCCCCGGCCCGCGAGTAGGCGACCGAGGGCGCGGCGAGCAGCGCCTCCCGCAGCGCCGCCGCCGTGCCGATCAGGGGATGCGGCGCCCCTGCCCGCACGGCGATGCCGATATGCGAGCGCACGAGGTCCGTCGCGCTCCCCGGATCGAGCCGCCCTGCCGACGCCAGCTCCGCGACGCCCTCGGCGGTGAGGATGACGAGGTCCGCCGCCTCGCCCTCCCGCAGCCGCGGCATCAGCACCCCCGTCGGCGCGAACTCGGCCGCGACCGGCATCCCCGCCGCCGCCTCCAGCCGCGGCCCCATGACCCGCATCGCCCCCGCGACGGCGAGGGTCGAGAGGACCCGCAGCCCGCTCACCCCTCAAGCCCCGACAGCTCCGCGACGAGGAGCCCGAGGGAGGCGGAATCCATTCCCCCGCGCCCGCTGTTCACCAACGCCTCCATCATCTGCGCGGCGAGCGCGGTCGCCGGCGCAAAGACCCCGTGGTCGCGCATCGCGGCCAGCGAGAGCCGCGTGTCCTTGCGCATCAGCTCCGCCCGGAAACCCGGCTGCAGCGTGCCCTCGATGATCCGCTTCGCGTGGTTCTCCATCACGAAGGACTTCGCGGAGCCGCCCAGCAGCGCCTGGCGCATCGCCATGGGATCGAGCCCCGCCTTGCGGCCGAGCGCGATCGCCTCGGACACCGCGAGCATCGTCGCCGCCACCATGAGCTGGTTCGCAGACTTGCAGACCTGCCCCGCGCCGGGCGGGCCGAGATGGGTAAAGGTTTTGCCCACGGCTTCGAAGAAGGGCCGCGCCCGCGCGAAGGCCCCGGCGTCGCCGCCGATCATGCAGGTGAGCGTGCCGTCGCGCGCGCCGCCGGGCCCGCCGCTCACGGGGCTGTCCAGCAGGTGCGCGCCGCGCTCCTCCAGCAGGCGCCGCGCGAAGCCGGCGGCGGGGGCGGCGGCGATGGTGCTGAAGTCGATCACGACCGTGCCCGGCGCCACGCCCTCGGCCACGCCCTCCGGCCCGAAGAGCACCGCCTCCACGTCCGGCGTGTCCGGCAGGCAGAGCCCGACCACCGCCGCCCCCCGCGCGGCCTCGGCCGGCGTCGCGGCCCAGGCGGCGCCCGCCGCCTCCAGCGCCTCCGCTTTCGCCCGGCTGCGGTTGTGCACGGCGAGCGCGAAGCCGGCCCTCGCGACATTGGCGGCCATCGCGGCCCCCATGACGCCGAGGCCCAGGAAGGCGACGCGCGCCGGCGGCGATACGGTGTCCACGGTCGTCAGGTCCTCTTCATCGCGGCGCGGATGCTGTCCAGCAGCCGGTCCATGGCCGCCTGGAAGGCCGGCCCGTCCGCGTAGCCGTCGGCCTCGCCCACGCGCTCCATGAAGCGCGCCCAGGTCGGCGTCTGCATGCCCTGGCGGAAGCGGTCGTGCAGCGAGCGCGCCATCTCGTCCGTCAGCCCCGCAGGGCCCACCCAGCCCTTCATGTTGTCCGCCACGATGTCGTAGCCGAGCTCGCGCATCGTCGGCACGTCGCGGTAGGCCGGCGCGCGCTGCTCCGCCGCGAGCGCCAGGAGCTTGAGATCCCCCGAGGCCACGAAGCCGCCGAGCTCGTCCGAGGCGTTGATGTTCAGCGCCGTCTGCCCGGCGATCAGTGCCTGCAGCGCGGGCCCGCCGCCCGTGTAGGGAACGTGCAGGAACCCCACCCCCGCCGCGCGCTCCAGCAGGAGGAAGATCGCCTGCGACAGCGTGCCGTTCCCCGCCGAGCCGTGCGCGATGCCGCCCGGGTCCGCCTTCGCCGCCGCGATTGCCGCGCCCAGGTCCGCGAAACGCGGCGAGGGCCCGCCCTTGCAGACCAGGAAGTGCCCGTTCCGCGTCAGGCGGATCACCGCGCGGAAGGACTGCTTCGGGTCGTAGGGAAGGTCGCGGAAGGCGGGCAGGGAGGTGCTCTCGCTGCCCCCGTGGATGATCAGCGTGTGCCCGTCCGGCGCCGCCCGCGCCACCTGCTCCGCCGCCAGGGCACCGCCGGCGCCGGGGCGGTTCACCACCACCAGCGGCACGGGGAAGAAGGGGGCGGAGGCCTCGGCGATGGTGCGCGCGATGATATCGCTCCCGCCGCCGGGCGCGTAGCCGACGATGAGCTGCACCGGCCGCGTGGGCTGCCACGCCCCGAGCTGCTGGGCATAGGCGGGGCAGGCGAGCGCCGCGCCCGCCCCGCCGAGCACCGTCCTCCGGTTCACCATGCTCCTCCCTCCCTCAGTCGTCGCTGAGCTCGTACCTGGCCCCCGAGCGCCCGCAGATGGCCCGCACATGGGCCTCCAGCGCCGGCGGCACGGGGATGCCGCCCTCCAGGCGCCGCTCGCGCTCCGCCGCCTCGGGGTCGCCGCCGACCAGCACGGGGCGCGCGGGATCGGCCGGCGGCGTCGCGCGCAGCGTGTCGATCATCGCGTCCATGTCGTTCTCGAAGCCGCCCTCCGGCCGGAAGGCGCGCGGGTCGATCGCGAGGAAGAAGTGCCCGACGTCGTCGGGGTCGCCCGGCTTGCGGGTGGGATTGCGGGCCGGCCCGAAGGCCGCCCCCGTCAGGGTCGCCGAGAGCACCTGGACCATGACGCCGAGCCCGTAGCCCTTGTGCCCGCCCGTCGCCTCCGCGCCGCCGAGCGGGGTCACGCCGCCGCCCGGCTCCTGGAAGATGACCCGCATGGCCTCGGCCGAATCCGTCACCGGCCGCCCGGCCTCGTCCACCACCCACCCCTCCGGAATCGGCACTCCGTTGAGGTCGTAGACCTTCACCTTGTTGGCCGCGACCGTCGTCGTGGAGATGTCCAGCACGAAGGGGCGGTTCCGCAGGGCCGGTGCCGCGAAGGCGATGGGATTCGCGCCGAGCAGCGGCAGCGTGCCCCGCGTCGGCACCATCAGCACCGTGCGCGCGGAGCTCGTGATCATCCCGATCATTCCCGCGGAGGAGGCGATCCGCGCGTAGTGCCCGGCCGCGCCGAAATGGTGCGAGTTCCGCGCGCCCACCGCCGCGATGCCCGACGCTCGGGCCTTCTCCACCGCCAGCCGCATGCAGAAATCGGCCACGGGGTGACCGAGATTGGCGCCGCCATCCACCAGCGCCGTCGCCGGCAGGTCCAGCACCGCGCGCGGGCGGGCCGCGAGGTCGAGCTGGCCCGCTTCCCGGAAGCTCTCGTACATCATCAGCATCGAGAGCCCGTGGCTGTCGATGCCCATCAGGTCGGTCTCGACCATCGCCTCCGCGGTGGTCGCCGCCAGGTCGTCGGGCATGCCCCAGGCGCGCAGCACGCCCAGGATCTGCCGCCGGACGCGCTCGGCCGGGACCTGCCTCACGCGACCCGCCTCACGCGACCGGCCTCACCGCGTGACGGCCACGCCCTTGGCGGCCAGCGTCTCCTCCACCCAGCCGCGCACCCAGCCGCCGCCCTTGATCGCGGCGGTGGTCTCGCCCTCCTTGGCCGCGTGCTTCTCGGCGTCGGCGATGACCTGCGCGGCCTCGGCCAGCGGGATCACCACCACGCCGTCCTCGTCGGCGGCGATGAGGTCGCCCGGCATCACCACCTGCCCGCCGCAGGCGATGGGGTAGCCGATCTCGCCCGGCCCGTCCTTGTAGGGGCCGGCCGGCGTCGCGCCCCGCGCCCAGACGCCGATGTCCATGCGCTCGATCCCGTCGATGTCGCGAACCGCGCCGTCGATCACCAGCGCGCCGACGCCGCGCTTCTCCGCGTGGCCGATCATCAGGTCGCCCGCGAGCGCGATCTCGAGGTCGCCGCCCCCGTCGCAGACGATCACCTCGCCGGGCCGCGCGAGGTCGATGGCGCGGTGGAGGAAGAGGTTGTCGCCCGGCCGCGCCTTCACCGTCAGCGCGGGGCCGACGAAGGTGCGGCGCCCGCCATAGGCCATGAAGCCCCCGCGCATCGCCTGCAGCCGGTTCATCACGTCGCCGATGTTGGCCACGGGCAGCCGGGCCGCGCGGGCGATGAGGGCGGCGTCGGGCTCGGGGCGCCGCTCGGCGATGCGAAGGCCAACGGTCATGCGGGGCACTCTCCTGGGGAACCGCCCGGTGCGGGCGCGCTGCGTCTCGGAGGGCGCGCGGGCGGGGGGCGATGCCTCCCGGTCCCCGGACGTTTCCCTCCGCGCCGTCTTGGCGGCATGGCGCAGGATCGGCACGATCCCCCGGCATTGGCAAGCCGCCCCGGGCCGCGGGGCGGCGCGGCGGGAGGAAAGAAGAGTCAAGCGTCGCCACCTCGTGGCCCTGGCCGCCACATCCGCCGCCCTGGCCGCGGCCCGCCCCGCCCGCGCCGCCTGGCCGGAGCACCCCGTCACGATGATCGTCGCCTTCCCGCCCGGCGGCGGCACGGACGTCGCGGCCCGCACCCTCGCCCGCTTCCTCGAGCGCGAGCTCGGCCAGTCCGTCGTCGTCCTCAACCGCGGCGGCGCGGGGGGCGAGATCGGCTGGGCCGAGATGGCCCGCGCGCAGCCCGACGGCTACACGATCGGCTTTATCAACACGCCCAACATCGTCAGCATCCCGATCGAGCGCAGCGCCCGCTACCGGCTGGAGGACTTCGCGCCCGTCGCCAACGTCGTGGACGACCCCGGCGCCTTCCTCGTGCCGCCGGACAGCCGGTTCCGCAGTCTCGCCGACCTCGTCGCCTTCGCGCGGGCCAACCCGGACGCGGTCACCTACGGCACCACCGGCATCGGCTCGGACGACCACCTCGCGGCGCTCGCCTTCGAGCGGCTGGCGGGCGTGCGGCTCACCCACATCCCCTTCGCCGGCGCCGCGCCCGTGCGGAACGCCATCCTCGGCCGGCAGATCATGGTCGCCAGCATGAACGTGGGGGAGGGGATCAACGACATGCGCCAGGACCAGCTCCGCGCCCTCGGCCAGATGGCGACGGCGCGCTGGGCGGAGGCGCCGGACACCCCCACCTTCCGCGAGCAGGGCTTCGACGTGGTGCAGGGCTCCATGCGCGGCCTGGCCGCACCGGCTGGCGTGCCGGCGCCCGTGCTCGAACGCCTCGCCGCCGCGACCCGGGCCGCGATGGAGGAGCCGGAGTTCCGCCGCCTCGCCTCGCAGCAGGCCCTGCCGCTGCGCTACCTCGCCCCCGCCGAGTACCGCGCGGCGCTGCTGGCCCTGCGGGAGGAGCTGCAGGGCCTCTGGCGCGCCCATCCCTGGAAGGAATAGGCGCGCCCCTCCCTCAGGGCGCGCGGGCGACGACCCGCGCCACGGGGGCCGGGCCTTGGCCTTCCGCCCCGCGTGCCGCGACCGGGTCCTCCGTCCAGCGCGCGACCACGCCCCCCTCGCACTCCTGCACGACGGGGAAGCGGAGCAGCGCGCCGGGCTCGGCGGGGGTGCGGATCAGGAGGACGAACTCGTCGTAGAAGGCGTCGTCCAGCCGCCCGCCGGTCCAGGCGATCTCCCCCGCCGCCGGCGCCGCGCGGTCGCCATGCCCCGCGTGCCCCGCGTGCCCGGCAGGCCCCGCCTGCCCGGCAGGCGCGCCATGCGTGCCGTGCCCCGCGTGGGGCCCCGCGGCCGCCGGTCCGGCCGGCGACCCGCCGATGGCGAGCGCGAAGCCCGCGTGCGGCATCGGCCGCGCCCCGCGCAGCTCCGGCGGGACGGTCACGCGCAGCCCCGTGGTCGCGGCGCCGCCGCAGCCATGGGTGACGCGCAGCGCGACGCGCAGGCTGCTGTCCGCCGGCAGCTCCGCGCGGTCGAGCGTCACGTGCGCGGCCGCCGGCCCGGCGAGGGCGGCGAGCAGGCCGAGCGCGGCCAGCGGAAGGGTCCGGTCCATGCCCCGCCCCTCAGTGCGCGTGGTGGCCGGCGGCGGGCGCGCTCGCCCCCGCGGCCTGCACGGCCACCTGCACCTCGACCGCGCCCGCGCGCTCGAAGGTGAGCGTCAGCGGCACGGTGGTCCCCGCGCGCAGCGGCCCGCTCAGCCCCGTCATCATCACGTGCGCCCCGCCCGGCCGCAGCGTGACGCTGCCGCCCGGGGGAATCTCGATCGCGGCGACCGGGCGCATGCGCATCACCTCGCCCTCCCGCACCGTCTCGTGGATCTCCGTCGTGCGGGCGAGGGGGCTGGAGGCCGAGAGAAGGCGGTCCGGCGCCGTCCCGGTGTTGCGGAGCGTGAGGAAGGCCCCGCCGTTGCCGCCCTGCAGCGCGGCGCGCGCCCAGGGCTGCTCGACGACGACGCCCGTTCCCTGGGCGCGAAGAGGGGAGGAGAGGGCAAGGCTGCCCAGCGCAACGAGTCCGGCGAGGGCGCGGCGGTGAATCGTCATGGTCTGATCGTCCCGGAGGCGGCGCGCGGGGGCGCCCGTGGTCGGAGAGGCTCGGAAGGGGCGGATCAGGCCGCGGGCGGGGCGCGCGGAAGTTGGGGCGGCGCGCGGGGCGGAAGCGGCGGCAGGCCGGGCCGCAGCGCCGCGTGCTCCGCGGGCGCGACGGCGACGGGGCGGGACGGCGCCGTGGGGCCGGACGGCGGGGGCGCCGCCGGAAGCGGGCCGAGGGTGCAGCAGTCCGGCGCCTCCCGCTCGTCCAGCGGCTGCCCGTCCGCGCCCAGCAGGACCGTGCGCGCGCCGTGGGCGCTGCAGAGCTCCACCGCCGTCGCGCCGCCGAGCGCCGCCAGCGCCCGCGCGTGGGGCAGCGTCGCCGCGGCCCACTGGACCAGCAGCAGCAGCGGGAGGAGGCGCGCGAGGCCGGGGCGGAAGCGGCGCATGGCGGGGCTCTAGCCGAGCCGCCGCCCCAAGTCACTCATGCCGGTCGGGGGGCGCGCTCAGGCCACCCACTCGCCGCCGCGCATCACGGGCGTCGCGTTCCCGGCCTCGTCCAGCCCGTCCACCTCCACCTCGGGCGAGCCGATCATCCAGTCGACGTGGATGAGGCTGCGGTTGGCCCCGCGCTGCACCAGCTCGTCCTCGGAGAACTCCGCCACGAAGCACTTGCTGTAGGCCTGGCCGAGCGCGATGTGGCTCGCCGCGTTCTCGTCGAACAAGGTGTTCAGGAACAGGATGCCGCTGCGGGCGATGGGGTTGGAACTCGGCACCAGCGCGACCTCGCCGAGCTGGCGGGCGCCGGCGTCCGTCGAGATCATCTGCTCGAGCACCGCCTGGCCGCGCGTCGCCTGGGCCTCGACGATCGCGCCGTCCTCGAAGCGCACCCGGATGCCCTCGATCAGCGTGCCCTGGTGCGACAGCGGCTTGGTGGCGGAGACCACGCCCTGGGTGCGGGCGCGGTGGGGCGTGGTGAAGACCTCCTCGGTCGGGATGTTCGGGTTGCCGTAGACGCCGTTCTTCGCGCGGCTCGCGCCCCCCATCCAGGCGTGGCCGTCCGCCAGCCCGACGACCAGATCCGTCCCCGGCCCGCGGAAGCGCAGCGCGTGGAAGCGCCGCTCGTTCAGCATGTCCTGCCGCGCCTTCAGCCCGGCGTTGTGCGCCGCCCAGGCCGCCACGGGATCGGCCGCGTCCACGCGAGTGATGGAGTAGATGGCGTCCCAGAGCCGCCGCACCGCCTCGTCGGGCGCCGCCTCGGGGAACACCGCCCGCGCCCAAGCCGGGTGGGCGAAGGGCACGAGGGTCCAGTTGATGAAGCTGTCGGCGATGAGGTCCAGCGCCGGGCGATAGGCCTTGGACTGCGCCCGGTTCGCCCGCGCCACCTTCGCGGGGTCCTCCTCCGAGAGGAGGGAAGGGTCGGAGCCGACGATGGCCAGCCGCGCCGCGCCGGCCCGGAAGGCCGCCGCCATGCCCTCGAAGAGCCAGCCGGAGGAGAGGTCGAAGCTCCCGTCGGGCGCGTGCCGGTAGCGCAGCAGGGCCGACTGCTCGTCCGAGAAGAGCGTCGTCACGAGGCTCGCCCCCGCCTTGTAGGCGTGCTCGGTGATCCGCCGGGCGAGGGGCAGCGCCTCGATCGGCGAGGTCATCACCAGCTCCTGCCCCGGCACCAGCCCGAGCCCGACTTTCACGGCCAGCTCCGCCAGCCGGTCGAGCCGCGCGGCGTCGTCCAGCGAGGGCGAGAGGTTCGACGGGATCGTGTCCATGCGCGCGGCTCCTCGGCCGCCCAGGGGATCCGCAGGGCCCCCCGGGGCCGCCGGGAAGATCGGGCGGGGCGGAAGGCGCCGCGGTCCGCGTCGGGGGAGGGACCCGCGCCCGCCCAAAAAAAGAGCCTGCCGGGCCGCCGGGAGGCTTCACCTTTCGTGATGCGTGGCCAGTTCTGCGCCGCGTCGATCTAATTTTCCGCGAAAATTGTTCCTTAATCATTCCAAAAAGCCGTTACGACCCTGGCGCGCGGCGGCCGAATCAGCGAAAATAGGCCCGTGCCCTCCTCGTCCCCCCCGCGCGCGGAAGATCCCGCCGCGCCCGCCTCGACCTTCCTGAAGCTGGTCCTCCTGGCCAATCTCGTGGCGCGCCCCTTCGCGCGACTCCACGAGCGCGCCCACGGCCTCCGGCTGAGCGAGTGGCGCATCCTGCGCGCCCTCTGCCTGCGCCCGGGCCACGCCACCGCCGGCGTCGTCGGGGAGGAGCTGGGCATGGACAAGATGGCGGCCAGCCGCGCCGTGCGCGCGCTCGAGAGCCGCGGCCGCCTCACCCGCAGCCCCGACCCGCGGGACGGGCGCCGCATCGTGCTCGAGCCGACCGAGGCCGGGCGCGCCCTCTTCGCCCTCATCGAGCCCACCAGCCGGGACCGCGAGGACGCCCTGCTCGAGACCCTCTCCGCGCAGGAGCGGGCGGTGCTGGACGACCTGCTCGACCGCCTCGTCGACCGGGCGCGGGCGCTGCCCGAGCCGCAGGGCGCGGCGCCGGACCTGAACGGGGACGACGGGCTCTAGCGGCCCGCCCCCTCAGGCCTCGCGGCGCACGTTCAGCGGCAGGGTCATGCCCCGGCGCTCCAGCCTCAGCCCGCGGCGGTAGGCGCTGTCGAGGAAGTACTGCCCGAGAGGGTAGAAGGGCACCTCCTCGAAGAAGCGCGCCTGGATGGCGCGGCCGACGCGCCGCTGCGCCGCTGCGTCCGGCGCCTCCAGCCACTCCTCCCGCAGCGCCTCCAGCCCCGGGCTGCTGGGCCAGCCGAACCAGGCGTCGGCGCCGTTGCCGCGCAGCAGGGGGTGGCCGCCGGGGTTGACCAGGTCCTCGCCCCCGAAGGCGACGTAGACGGCGTTCCAGCCCCCCCTCTCCGGCGGGTCGCGCCGGGCGCGGCGGGCGAGCATGGTCCCCCAGTCCGAGGTCGCGACCTCCACCTCGAGGCCGGCGCGCGTCATCGCGTCGGCGCAGACGAGGGTGGCGTTGCTGTTGTTCACCTGGTCCGCCGGGTTCAGCAGCACGACGCGCGCGCCGAGCTTGCCGGCCGCCGCCAGCGCCGCGCGGGCGGCGGCGAGGTCGCGCGGGCCCGTCACGGCCGCGAGCCCCTCGTCGGAGGCGAGCGGCGAGCCCGGCGGGAAGCAGCCCATGCCGTCGCGGAAGCGGCTGCGGTCGTCGCCCATGATGGCCGCCATCACGTCCGCCTGGCTCAGCGCCGGCAGGAGGGCGCGGCGGACCGCGGGGTCGTCGAAGGGCGGGTGCAGGTGGTTGGGGCGCAGCATGGCGATGGTGCCCTGGGTCTCCACCCGCTCCACCACCACGTCCCGCCGGCGGGCGAGGAGGGGACGGAGGTCGGGCGCCATCCTCTCCCACCAGTCGATCTCCCCGGCCTGGAGCGCGGCGCCGGTGGTGGAGGGGTCGGGCAGGATGCGCCATTCCAGCCGCTCGAAATGGGCGAGCTTGGGGCCGGCGGTGACGCTGACAGGGCCGCCGGGCGCGGGCGAGTAGGCATCGAAGCGGCGGTAGGCGACCCGCTCGCCCGAGCGCCGCTCCTCCGGCACGAAGCGGTAGGGGCCGGAGCCCACGACCTCCGTCAGCGGCGTCCCGGCGGGGGTCGAGGCGAAGCGCTCGGGCATGATGAAGCAGGGGTAGGAGGAGGACTTGCCGAGCGCCTCCAGCATCACCCCGAAGGGCCGGCGCAGGCGAAGGACGAGGCGGCGGTCGTCGAGCACCTCGATCGCGTCCAGCCGCGCGGCCAGGGTCTGGCCGTGGGTGTCGCGCGCCATCCAGCGGCGGATGGAGGCGGCCGCGTCGGCCGCGCGGACCTTCTCCCCGTCGTGGAAGGTCGGGCCGTCGCGCAGCGTGATCACCCAGCGCCGGCCGTCCTCCTCCACCCGGTGGCCCTCGGCGAGCTGCGGGTGGGGCCGGAAGCCCTCGTCCAGGCCCCAGAGCGTGTCCCAGAGGAGGTGCCCGTGGTTGCGCACCGCGTAGGAGGTGGTGGCGAGCGGGTCGAGCGTCGTCACGTCCGCCTGGGGCACGAAGCGGAGGACGCGCGCGGCCTCCCCCTGCGCCAGGGCGGCGCGCGCGAGGGCGGGGGCGGCCGCCAGGGCCGTGGCGCCGCCCAGCAGGGCGCGGCGGGTGGTCATGGGCATCCTCCGCTCATTCCGCTCAGGGGGGGGGCGGCGCCGGGGGAGGCCCGGCGCCGCGGGTCTCAGGCCTCGAGCGCGGCGTCGAGGGTGATCTCGGCCTTGAACAGCTTCGAGACCGGGCAGCCCGCCTTCGCCTTGGCCGCCAGCTCCTGGAAGGCGGCGTCGTCGGTGCCCGGCACCTTGGCGCGGAGGGTGAGGTGGATCTTCGTGATCTCGAAGCCCTCGCCGACCTTGTCGAGGGTGACGGCGGCCTTGGTGTCCATCCGGTCGGCCGTGAGACCGGCGCCGCCGAGGATCATCGAGAGGGCCATGGTGAAGCACCCGGCATGGGCGGCGCCGATCAGCTCCTCGGGGTTCGTGCCCTTCACCCCCTCGAAGCGCATCGCGAAGCCGTAGGGCTGGGCGTTCAGCACCCCGCTCTCGGTCGAGATCGTGCCGCGCCCGTCCTTCAGTCCGCCCGTCCAGCTGGCGGAAGCGTGCTTCTGCATCATCTGCTCCTCTATCGGGCGCGAGGGCGCCCATGGCGTCAAACCGGGCGCAGGGGCGCCCGGGCGTTGTTGTCCGGGCACCTGGGGCCCGGGCCGCTACAGCTTGGGACCGGGGCGGCCAACACCAAGGGCCCCCGCGGACTCGTGGGGAGCCCCGGAGGAGAGCCATGGCAACCGGCACCCGATACGGCGTGGACCTCCGCGCCGCCCTGCCGGCCGACGCGGCCGACCTCGCCGCCCTTCTCGGGGGCGAGGCGCGGGGCATGGCGGGGCGGCTGGAGGCCATGGCGCGGGACCCCGCCTCGGCCGTGCTGGTCGCCACGGGCTGGAACGGCGCGGTGATCGGGGCGATCGCCCTCTCCTGGCACCCCGCCCTCACGGCCGACCGTCCGCTGGCCCGGGTCACGGCGCTCGCCGTGGCCGCGGAGGAGCGGCGCAACGGGATCGGCCGCCTCCTCATCAAGGCCGGCGCCCAGGCCGCCCGCGCCGCCGGCTGCGACCGGCTGGAGGCGGCGGCCGGGGAGGGGGAGGGGGGCGCCTTCCTCGCCGCCCTCGGCTTCGTCCCCGCCGGGGCCAACCTCGCCCGCCCGCTGCGGAAGCGGTCCGAGGGCGGATGATCCCCTCCCGCATCGATCGCCCGCGCCGGGCGTTCCCTCCGGCGACACCAGCGGGAGCCCGAGCGATGCGCCACCCCTTCCTTCCGGCCGCCGCGCTCCTGCTTGGGCTCGCGGGCGGGGCCGCCGCCGCGCCGGGCATCGCGACGGCCCCCGTCGAGATGCGCGCGGGCCCCGGGCTGGAATACCCGCCGGTCGCCCTCGTCTCCCCCGGCATCCCCCTCGAGATCATCGGCTGCCTGCAGGGCTACGCCTGGTGCGACGTGGGGGCGGGGCCCTCCCGCGGCTGGCTGCCGGCGGGCTACCTCCAATTCCTCCAGGCGGGGCGCGCGGTGCCGCTGCCGGACTACGCGCCGCGCCTCGGCGTGCCGGTCATCGGCTTCCGGCTGGGCGACTACTGGGGCGACCACTACCGCGACCGGCCCTGGTACGCCGAGCGGGACCGCTGGCGCGGCCCGCCGCCGCCCAGGGCCGACTTCCGCGGCCCGCCGCCGCCCGACTGGCGCCGGGAAGGCCCGCCGGGCCGCGGCCCGGACTGGAGGCCGGACGGGCGCCCCGACTGGCGCCCCGACTGGCACCCCGAGGGACGACCGGACTGGCGGCATGAAGGCCGCGCGGACTGGCGCGACGAGCGCCGCAACGATGGACGGAACGATCACCGCGGCCCGCCGCCCGGTCCCGCCGGGGAGGGCCGGCGCGGGCCGGAGCCGCGCGGCCCCGACCAGCGAGGCCCCGACCACCGGGGCCCTGATCATCGGGGCCACGACGACCGCGGCCCGCGCTGAGGCGGGCCCGCGCCCTTAGCGCAGCAGCGGGCCGACGACGAGCAGGACCGCGAAGGCGCCGATGGCCGCCGCGCCCACCCGCGGCACCAGCCGCGCGCGCCCCGCCGCCCCGGCAGCCCGGCCGAGCAGGCTGCCCAGCGCGATCCAGGCGAGCGCCACGGCGGTGAGCAGGCCCAGGAAGGCGGCCATCCAGGGCCACCAGGGCGCCGCGCCGAAGGGGATGACGCCGAGGGCGAAGACGATCGCCTTCGGGTTCAGCAGGGTGGTCACGAAGACCTGGCGCGGCGTGACCGGCATGGCCGAGAGGTCCACCGCCCCGTGGCGCCAGAGCTTCACAGCCAGAAGCGCGAGATAGGCCCCGACCGCGAGGCGGAGCCCCGCCGCCACGGCCGGCGCGCCCGCGACGGCGGGCCCGAGCGCGAGGCCGATGGCGAGGATGGAGACGAGGTAGCCCGCGGCCTCAGCCGGCAGCAGCGGCAGCGCCCGGCGGAAGCCGACCGTCGCGCCCGCCGTCGCCAGCAGCGTGTTGGTCGGGCCGGGTGTGCCGAGGATGAGCAGCACGGTCAGGGTGAAGAGGACGGGGTCTTGCATGCGCGCTCCGCGGGGTCGCCGGGAGCCCGGCCGGCGCCGGGATCCCTCCGGGCGGGCGTTCTAGCGCGGGGGAAAGGGGGCCGCCAGCAGCGCGCGGGGCTTCCGGGACGGCGGGGCGATCCCATCTCTCCGGCGTGTCCCGCCGCCACGAGAAGCGCGCCGCGCGGGGCGGGCGCGAGGAGGGCGGGGCGCCGCCGCCCGAGGCGCCCTGCCCGCTCTGCCTCCGCCCCATACCGCCCGGCGCCCGCGCCAGCCGCCACCACCTCGTGCCGCGCCTGAAGGGCGGCACCCATCGCGGAACGGTGCGGCTGCACCATATATGCCATCAGGCAATCTATGCCCGCTTCACCGAGACGGAGCTGGCGCGCCGCTTCACCGAGCCGGAGGCCCTGCGCGCCGAGCCCCGCCTGGCGGATTTCCTCGCCTGGGTCTCGACCAAGCCGCCGGACTTCCACGCCCCCACCCGCGCCGCGCGGGACCGCACGCCGAAGTGGCGCTGACGGCCCCCGGCGTCCCCCGCCGCCCAGCCCCGCGGCCCCCGAGCCTTGGCGCAAGGGGGTGCCGCGGGTAGAAGGCGCCCCAGCCCGCACGCCCCCCCGGAGACCCCGCCATGGCCGCCTACCAGTACGTCTACGTCATGAAGGATCTCACCAAGTCCTATCCGGGCGGCCGCGAGGTCTTCAAGGGCGTCACCCTGTCCTTCCTGCCGACCGCGAAGATCGGCGTGCTCGGCCCCAACGGCGCTGGCAAGTCCACGCTGATGCGGATCATGGCCGGGCAGGACAAGGAGTTCGGCGGCGAGGCCTGGGCGGCCGAGGGCGTGCGCGTCGGCTACCTCAGCCAGGAGCCCTGGCTCGACCCGAACAAGACCGTGGGCGAGAACGTGCGCGACGCCTTCGGCACGCTGACCGCCGACCTCGAGCGCTTCAACGAGATCTCGATGAAGTTCGGCGAGGAGATGAGCGAGGAGGAGATGAACACCCTTCTCGCGGAGCAGTCCGAGCTGCAGGAGCGGATCGACGCCGCCGACGGCTGGGACCTCGACCGCACGGTGGACATCGCCCTCGACGCGCTGCGCTGCCCGCCCGCCGAGAGCGGCGTGACCACGCTGTCCGGCGGCGAGCGCCGGCGGGTCGCGCTGTGCAAGCTGCTGCTCGAGAAGCCCGAGATGCTGCTTCTCGACGAGCCCACGAACCACCTCGACGCCGAGAGCGTGTCCTGGCTCGAGAAGACGTTGCGCAATTACGAGGGCGCGGTGCTGATCGTCACCCACGACCGCTACTTCCTCGACAACGTCACCAACTGGATCCTCGAGGTCGATCGCGGCCGGGGCATCCCCTACGAGGGCAACTACTCCTCCTACCTTGCGGCCAAGCGCAAGCGCCTGCAGCAGGAGGAGAAGGAGGAGAGCACGCGCCAGCGCCAGCTCGCCGAGGAGCAGGAGTGGATCGGCCGCAGCCCGGCCGCGCGCCAGTCCAAGAGCAAGGCGCGCATCCAGGCCTACGAGGAGCTGCTGCAGAAGAGCCTCGACAAGGCGCCCGACCCGACGGAGATCCAGATCCCGCCGGCGCCCCGCCTCGGCAACACGGTCATCGTGGCGGACGCCATCCGCAAGGGCTTCGGCAACCGCCTGCTGATCGACGACCTGTCCTTCAAGCTGCCTCCCGGCGGCATCGTCGGCGTCATCGGGCCGAACGGCGCGGGCAAGACGACGCTGTTCAAGATGATCACCGGCCGCGACCAGCCGGATTCCGGCACGATGACGATCGGCGACAGCGTGGAGCTCGGCTACGTCGACCAGAGCCGCGACAGCTTGGATGACAAGAAGACCGTCTGGCAGGAGATCTCGGACGGGCAGGACCTGATCACCATGGGCAAGCGCGCGGTGCCGAGCCGCGCCTATTGCGCCGCCTTCAACTTCAAGGGCGGCGACCAGCAGAAGCCTGTCGGCGTGCTCTCGGGCGGCGAGCGCAACCGCGTCCACCTCGCGAAGATGCTCAAGAACCCGCACAACGTGCTCCTGCTCGACGAGCCCACGAACGACCTCGACGTGGACACGCTGCGCGCGCTGGAGGAGGCGCTGACGGACTTCGCGGGCTGCGCCGTCATCATCTCGCACGACCGCTGGTTCCTCGACCGCCTCGCGACCCACATTCTCGCCTTCGAGGGCGACAGCCACGTCGAGTGGTTCGAGGGCAACTATCAGGCCTACGAGGCCGACAAGCGACGCCGCATGGGCGCCGCGGCCGACCAGCCGCACCGGATCAAGTACCGCCCGCTTACCCGGTGAGCGGGGGCGCCCGGTGCACCACGCGTCCCGCCTCGTCACGTCGCGCGTCGTCCGCACGAAGCGGCTGACGCTGCTGCCGGTCGGGAAGGAGAACCTTCCCGACCTTGTGCGGCTGAAGTCCGACCCCGCCGTGTTCGAGGCGATGCTCCACGGCGTGCGCACGCCCGAGCGCACCGCGGAGGAGCTCGCCGACGACATCGACTTCTGGGAGGTGCGCGGCTACGGCACCTGGGCCGTCCACCGCACGGAGGACGGCGAGTTCCTCGGCCTCGCGGGGCTGATGGAGCGGCCGGACGGGCGCGGCGTCGCGCTGCGCTACGCGCTCTGGCCGGAATGCCGCGGCCACGGCTACGCGCGGGAGGCAGCGCGGGCCGCGCTCGACTTCGGCCACGCGGCCGGGCTCCCCCGCATCATCGGCATCGCGCGGGAGAGCAACGCCTCCTCCCGGGCCGTCATGACGGACATCGGCATGGTCGAGGGCGGCGAGTTCACCAACCTCGGCCACCGGATGCTCGTCTTCGAGAGCCGGCGCTAGCCCTCAGGCCGCGAGCGCGCGCGCCGCGCCGGCCTCCGTCGCCGCGGGCAGGGTGCCGCCGAGGATGGCGAGGTGCTCCTCCACCAGGGCGATCGCCTCCGCATCCCCGCCGAGCAGCGGGCGCCAGGCGAGATCGTCGGCGACGCCGAGCGGGTTGCGCAGCAGCAGGTCGGTCTTGACGAAGGGAAAGCCGAGCTCCTCGACGAGCTCCCGCCAGAAGAGATGCGTGCTGTTGAGCGGGCGCTTGCGCAGCGCCTCGCGCATGCCCGCCGCGTCGTCCGGCCGAGGCCGGCGAAGAGGTGTGGGTAGAGCGCGCGCACCCGGCGGCGCGCGGCGGCGCGGCGCAGCGCCGCGGCCTCCGCGCGCTCGTAGCCGCACCAGGCCGCGACGGCGTGGCCGCGCCCGCGCATCCATCCGCTCAGCCGCACCTCGCCCTCCCGGATGGTGCGGCGCTTGTTGGCGGTGACGCGGTGGGCGGCGAGGAAGGCCGCGACGTCGTCGACCGCGCGTCGCCCGGTGGCGAGCAGGAAGTAGGACTGCAGGTGCGGGGACGGTGCGAGGTTCTCGGTCAGCCCGTAGAGGCCCTCCGGCGCCGCGCGCATGGCCGAGAGGGCGGGGCGAAGGGGCCGGAAGGGGCCGCAGAGGCTGTCATTGGCCAGCAGCAGCTCGGTTGCCTCCGGCGCGCGGGCGAGGGCGAGGGGAAGCACGTCGTGCCAGGCGCCGAAGTCGAGGCCGTGGTTCCGCCGCTCGACGATGGCGCCGCAGAGCGGCCCGAGGCGCGCGAGGTCGGCCGCCGGCAGGGAGGGCGCCATGGAGACGAAGACGACGGCGAAGCCCTCCTCGCGCAGCGCCCGGACCTGCTCGAGCACCATGCGGCTGACGGCCGGCACGGGGGCGTAGTGGATGAAGACCGCGAGGCTCCGCGCGCGCTCCAGCGGCACCTCGCCGGTCCGGAAGGACCGGATGGGGGCCGACCGGTCCAGCCGCGTGCGGAGGTCCACCCGCGCGGCCCGCACCCGCTCCCTCAGGAGAGAGAACGCGGCGCGCAGGATCGACTGGCGGAAGCCCGGCCGCGCCGCGTAGGCGCGGAGCCGGGCGCGGAAGCCGAGGCGACGGTCCGGGCGTTCCACCACGGCCGTGAGGCTGGAGGAGCGGCCGATCGAGCGGTCCGCGGCGAGACGCCGTCCCTGGAGCTTCACGGCCGCGCCAAACCGCTCGCGGCAGGGCCAGCCGGCGTGTTGGCGTCGTCGCGGGGCGGTCGGGACGGCATCGCGGAGGGTCCTTCAGACTGGACCCGATGGTAGTCGGCGCGCCTCGTGCGTCCATCGAAACAGAACCGCCCCGGCACCCCTCGCGACGGGTTCGGGGCAGGTGATGCCAAATGGTCACATTTTCGTGACCAGCCCCCGGTGGACGGCCGGGCCGGCTAGCGGCCCTCGCGCGCCGCGAGCTGCGCGACCTGGTTCCGCATGGCGTCGAGCAGCGCCGCGACCCGGCCGCCGTTGCGGCTGATGACGGCGGAGTACTCGCTCCGCGTGGTCAGGCGCAGCGAGGTGCCCTCGGCGATGACGTCCACCACCCGCGGCTGCCCGCCGACCTCGCCGACCCGCCAGTCGAGCGAGAAGGGGGCAAGGTTGGGGCGCTCCACGATGGTGTTCACCAGCGCGTCGTCCTCGGTCCGCTGCTGGCTGCGGCCGAGGGAGAAGCGCACGCCCTGGTACTCGCCGAAGCGGGCCGAGAGGTTGCGAATGAGGGTTTCCTCGAAGAGCCGCATGTACTGCGCCTGCTCCTCGGGGGTGGCGACCCGCCAGTAGCGGCCGAGGATGAAGCGGCCCACCCCTTCCACGTCCACCGCGCGGCGGAGGATGGCGGCCACCTGGTCGCGCCGCTGCGTCACCCCCCCGCCGCCGTTGATGGCGGCCACGAGCTCCCGCCCGGTGGCCTGGATGAAGCTCGCGGCCCGGGCCGTGTCCACCGGCTGCGCGGCGGCCGGACGGGCGCGCGCCAGCAGAAGGGCGGCGCCGGCGGCCAGGAGGGGGCGTCGTTCGGTCATCGGCTTGAAAGTCTCGTTCTGTCTGTGCGCCAGGGGCCGGCACGGGGTCGACCGCCGGATCCCAGGTGGGGGGACGGGTTCCGGGGCTCAACGCCCGGGCGGCGGTTGCGTTCCGCCGCAACGGTAACGAACCGTGCTACGACGCGGACCGGCGCGCCCAGGTTTCCGCGGTCGTCCCGCACGCCGCGCCATCCCCGCCCGCCCGGGGTCACATCGGCGGGAGGCTAGGGCTGCCCGCCCTCGGTGGTGTTGCCCAGGCCGGTGCCCAGCCCTTGGGGCGCCGCCGGGACGGCGCCGGAGCCGGTGTTGGCGATCTCCCGCGCCCGCTGCTGGCGGTAGGCGCTCCGAAGCGTGGCGTAGGGGTCGAGGCTCGTGCGCTGCACGTCGTCGAGCGTGTCGAGGAGCGATTCCCGCGTGCTGACGACGGTCACGCCGGCGCGGGCGTAGCTGAGGGCGTCCAGCAGGTCGCGGTTGCCGAAGGTGAGCCAGTTGAAGGGGTCGGCCGCGATGCCGGCCGCGAAGCCCACGAGGTCGCGCGGGTTGCTCGGGCCGAGGATGGGGATGAAGAGGTAGGGACCCTCCTCCACGCCCGCGACCGCGAAGGTCTGGCCGAAGTCCTCGGTGTGGGGCACGAGGCCGAAGCGGCTCGCCACGTCGAAGATGCCGCCGACGCCGAGGGTGGAGTTGATCATGAAGCGGCCGAGGGTGATGCCGAAGCGCTCGGTCTCGCCCTGCAGCGCGTCGTTCATCAGGATGACCGGGCTGCGCAGGTTGCTCAGCACGTTGGAGACGCCGGTCCGCACCGGCGGCGGCACCACGGCGCGGTAGGCGACGGCCACCGGCCGCAGCACGGCCGTGTCGATCGCCTGGTGGACGTCGTACATGGCGCGGTTGAAGGGTTCGGCCGGGTCGTTGTTCGCGCGGAACTCCTCCAGCGCGTCCTTGTCGTCGGGCGGCGGCAGGGTGGCGCAGCCGGCGAGGAGGCCGCCCGCGAGCCCGAGGGCCAGGGCGGCCGGGAGGAGGCGGCGGAGGGGGGCGTGGCGCATGGGCGATGGGAATCCGGTGTCCCCGCCGTGTTAGCACCCGCGGCAGGGCCGGGGAACCGTCCATCCGGCGCGCCGCCGGGCACGCCATCGGGCCGCGGCGGCTGGACGCGGGGGCGGACCGGCCCCACTTGCCGCTTCGATCCGCCGCCGGGATGCTCTAGGACCACCGCATGAACGAGATGTCGCCCCCCTCCCCGAAGCAGGCCCAGGCGGAGGCGAAGACGCTCGGCAACTGGCTGAGCGGGCCGCGCGTGGACGCGCTGCCCTCCCTGACGGCCATGCCGGCGCCGCTGCTCTCCTTCGAGTTCTTCCCGCCGCGGACCGAGGCGCTGGAGGCCCAGCTCTGGTCCTGCGTGAAGCGGCTGGAGCCGCTGGCGCCGCGCTTCGTCTCCGTCACCTACGGCGCGGGCGGCACGACCCAGGCGCGCACCCACGCGACGGTCACCCGCATCCTCCGCGAGTCGAGCCTGACGCCGGCCGCCCACCTCACCTGCGTCGGCGCGACGAAGGAGGAGGTGGACGCGGTGGCCCGGGACTACTGGGAGGCCGGCGTGCGGCACATCGTGGCGCTCCGGGGCGACGCGCCCAGCGGCGCCAACGGCTACGAGCCCCACCCGGGCGGCTACGCCTACGCGGCCGACCTCGTGGCGGGGCTCAAGCGGATCGGGGACTTCGAGATCTCGGTGGCGGCCTACCCGGAGGTCCACCCGACGGCCTCCTCGCCGGACGACGACCTCGACAACCTCAAGCGCAAGATCGACGCGGGCGCCACCCGCGCCATCACCCAGTACTTCTTCGACGCCCCCACCTTCCTCCGCTTCATCGACCGGGCGCACGCGGCGGGGATCACCGTGCCGATCGTGCCGGGCATCCTGCCGGTGTCGAACTTTGCCCAGGTCGCCAAGTTCTCCGCCATGTGCGGCGCCCGGGTGCCGGACTGGATGGGCACGCTGTTCGATGGGCTGGACGAGGACGCGGAGACGCGCCGCATGGTCGCCGCCGTGGTCGCGGCCGAGCAGGTGCGGCTGCTGCAGGCGAACGGGGTGGACGAGTTCCACTTCTACACGCTGAACCGCCCGGACCTGACCTACGCCATCGCGCATATCCTGGGCGCCCGCCCCCAAGGGTGACCCAGCCGGCGTGACCCCGCCGGCGCCCCAGGCGGCGTGAGGCCGCGCGAACCGCGGCGGCCCCGGCGCGTTGCCAGGGCTCCCCCGCGGAGCGCGCCAGCATGCCCCTCTACGTCCAGGCCGGGCTCTGGGGGCTCCTCAGCGGGGCGGCGCTCGTCATCGGCGCGGCCCTGGCCTGGTTCGCCGACCTGCCCCGCCGCTGGATCGCGGCGATCACGGCCTTCGGCGCCGGGGTCCTCGTCTCCGCCCTCTCCTTCGACCTCATGGACGAGGCGCAGCGCCGCGGCGGCTTCGGCCCGACCGCGGCGGGCTTCCTCGCGGGGGCGGTGGCCTATACCGCCGCCAACATCGCGCTTTCCCGCTACGGGGCGCGCCACCGCAAGCGCTCCGGCCCGCAGCAGGCGGAGGAGGGGGGCAGCGGCACCGCCATCGCGGTCGGCGCGCTGCTGGACGGCATCCCGGAATCGGTGGTGATCGGCGTCAGCCTCCTCGCGGGCGAGGGGGTGAGCCTCGTCGCCGTCGCCGCCGTCTTCCTGTCCAACCTGCCGGAAGGCCTCGCCAGCGCGGCGGGGATGCGCAAGGCCGGGCGCGGGGCGGCCTATGTCTTCGGGGTCTGGACGGGCATCGCGCTCGTCTCCGGCCTCTCGGCCCTGCTCGGCGCGCTGCTGATGGACGGGGCGGGCGCGGGGGCGGTCGCCTTCGTCACGGCGATCGCGGCCGGGGCGATCCTCGCCATGCTGGCCGACACGATGATCCCCGAGGCCTTCGAGACCGCGCACGACTACGCCGGGCTGATCACCGTCCTCGGCTTCCTCGCCGCCTTCGTGCTGACGAAGCTGGGCGGCTGATCGCGCCCCTCAGGCCTCCGCCCGCAAGCGCCGGTAGACCGGGCGGAGCAAGAAGGGGGAGAGGAACAGGGGGAACTGGCAGAGGGCGAAGAAGAGAAGGATGCGCGGGTCCGTCGTCGCCGGCAGCACGGCGAAGTAGAGCGCCATGTTCCGGTTGCCCGAGAGCAGCCCCGCCGAGAGGGCGACCCGCCGCCCCGCCGGGCGGAAGGCGAGCGCCGTGGCGGCGTTCAGCGCGAAGGACCCCCCGAAGGCCAGCGCCACGCCCCCCAGCACGAAGCCCGGCGAGGCGAGGAGGCGGGCGAGCACCCCGTCCATGATGCCGAAGCCGTAGAGGACCACGAGCAGCACCACCGCCCCGTCCACCGCCCGCCCCCAGCGCTCCAGCGCCGCGGGGGGGACGATCCGGCGGATGATGACGGAGAGGAGGAGGGGCAGCCCCACCACCAGCACGAGGCGCCCGGTCAGGGCGCCGATCGAGATCGCGAGGTCGATCCCGAGCAGGCCGAGGGCCAGCGGCGGGGCGGTGAAGGGCACCAGCAGGGTGGAGAGGACCGCCACCACCAGCGAGACCTCCCCGTCCAGCCCCACCAGCCGCGCGAAGGCGGGGGAGGAGGTGGCGGCGCAGCCGGTGGCCATGATGACGAGCGCGGCGCCGAGCGGCCCGTCCATCCCCGTCACCCAGGCCACGGCGAAGGCCAAGACCGGGCAGGCGAGAAGGATCCAGGCGAGGAGGGCCACCACCAGCAGGGGGCGGCGGAGATAGGCCAGCACCTGCGCCGGGTCGACCCGCAGCAGCACGAGGGTCATGAGGGAGGCGACCACGGGCGTCACCACGTCCCGCAGCGCGGCGGAGACGGGCGGGCTCAGCAGCCCCGCGAAGATCCCCACCGCCAGAAGCGCGCCCCCGTGCCGGGCGGACCATTCGAGGAGGGGGCGGATGGGCAATCGGCACATTCCCGGCGGCGCCGTCCGGTCATCGTGGTTGGCGCGGGTTCGCATCCCGTTCTATAGCCGCCCCCGTGTTCCCACCAGCCCAGCCCCCCCAAGCGAATCCCCAAGGCCTGGCCGTCCCCACGGACGACTACCTGGCCAAGCTCAACGCCGAGCAGCGCGAGGCCGTGGAGACCGTGGACGGGCCGCTGCTGGTGCTGGCCGGCGCCGGCACCGGCAAGACGCGGGTGCTGACCACCCGCTTCGCCCATATCCTGATGACCCGCCGCGCCTTCCCGAACCAGGTGCTGGCGGTGACCTTCACCAACAAGGCGGCCCGGGAGATGCGGGAGCGCGTCTCCGCCATCCTCGGCCGCCCGGCGGAGGGGCTCTGGCTCGGCACCTTCCACGCCCTCTGCGCGCGCATGCTGCGGCGCCACGCGGAATACGTCGGCCTCACCTCCTCCTTCACCATCCTCGACACCGACGACCAGATGCGGCTGCTCAAGCAGGTGATGGACGCGGCCGTCATCGACATGAAGCGCTGGCCGGCCCAGGGGATGATGGCGGTGATCCAGCGCTGGAAGGACCGCGGCCTGCCGCCCGCCCGCGTCTCGCCGGCCGAGGACAGCGACTACGCCAACAACCGCGCGCGCGCGATCTACGAGGCCTACCAGTCGCGGCTGCGCGACCTCAATGCCGCCGACTTCGGCGACCTGATGCTGCACATGGTGGAGATCCTGCGCACCCAGCCCAACGTGCTGGCCCAGTACCACCGCGCCTTCCGCTACATCCTGGTGGACGAGTACCAGGACACGAACAGCGTGCAGTACCTCTGGCTGCGGCTGCTCGCGCAGGAGCACCGCAACATCTGCTGCGTCGGCGACGACGACCAGTCGATCTATTCCTGGCGCGGCGCGGAGGTGGAGAACATCCTCCGCTTCGAGAAGGACTTCCCGGGCGCGAAGATCGTGCGCCTGGAATCCAACTACCGCTCCACCCGCCCCATCCTCGCCGCCGCCTCGCACCTCATCAGCAAGAACGAGGGGCGGCTCGGCAAGACGCTGCGATCCGGCCGCAACGACGCCGAGGGCGAGAAGGTACGCGTCGTCTCGCTCTGGGACTCCGAGGAGGAGGCCCGCATGGTCGGCGAGCGGATCGAGCAGGCCCAGAGGAAGGGCGTCTCCCTCGCCGAGGTCGCGATCCTGGTTCGCGCCGGCTTCCAGACGCGCTCCTTCGAGGAACGGCTGATCACGCTCGGCATCCCCTACCGCGTGGTCGGCGGCCTGAAGTTCTACGAGCGCGCCGAGATCCGCGACGCCATGGCCTACATGCGCGTCCTCCACCAGCCGAGCGACGACCTCGCCTTCGAGCGCATCGTGAACACGCCCAAGCGCGGCATCGGCGACGGCGCGCTGCAGTCCATGCACGTCGCCGCGCGCGAGCAGTCCATCCCGCTCGCCATCGCCGCCGAGCGCCTGGCGCGCACCGAGGCAATGCGCGCCAAGCCCCGCGCCGCCATGCGCGAGCTCTTCGACGGCTTCTCCCGCTGGCGCGCGCTGATGCAGCGAGACGGCCACGTCGTCGCGGTCGCCACCATGCTGGACGAGTCCGGCTACACGGAGATGTGGAAGCAGGACAAGTCGGCGGAGGCGCCGGGGCGGCTCGAGAACCTGAAGGAGCTGGTGCGCGCCATCGGCGAGTTCGCGACGCTGGAGGGCTTCCTCGAGCACGTGGCCCTGGTCACGGAGAACGACGAGAACGCGGAGGGCGCGCGCGTCTCGCTGATGACGCTGCACGCGGCCAAGGGGCTGGAGTTCGACCTCGTCTTCCTGCCGGGCTGGGAGGAGGGGCTCTTCCCCCACCAGCGCGCGCTGGACGAGGGCGGCACGAAGTCGCTCGAGGAGGAGCGGCGCCTCGCCTATGTCGGCATCACCCGCGCGCGGAAGATGGCGGTCATCTCCCACGCGGCGAACCGGCGGATCTACGGCAACTGGTCCGCCGCCATCCCGTCCCGCTTCCTCGAGGACCTGCCGCCCGACCAGATCGAGCGCGAGGGCGGCGGGGCCGCGCAGCGCGCGCGCATGGTGGACGCGCCCTCGGTCTTCAGCGGCGGCTCGCCCTTCTCCTCGCAGCGCCCGCGCGTGATCGAGGCCGGCGCCTGGGAGGTGAAGGAGCGCCCGGCCCGCGCCGACGCGATGAAGGTCGGCCAGCGCGTCTTCCACCAGAAGTTCGGCTACGGCCGGGTCACGGCGGTGGACGACAACCGGCTGGAGGTGGACTTCGAGAAGGCGGGCCAGAAGCGCGTCCTCGACAGCTTCGTGGAGAGGGCATGATGTCGCACCACAGGGGGCGCGCCTGATGTCGCGGCGCCACGCGCAGAACCTCGAATCCGTCTGGATCGACGGCCTGCCGGAGGAGGCCGTCCCCGCCGTGGAGGCGGCGCTCGCCCGCGCCTGCCGCACCGTCTCCCTCTTCCTCGACGAGGCCACCGACACCTGGCGGGTCGAGGGCGTGCGCGAGGAGGGCGCGAAGGAGGACGAACTGGCGGCGGCGCTCGCGCTGGCCTCGCTCATGACCGGCTTCGACCTCGCGCCGCAGCGGGCGCCCGTGGAGGCCGAGGGCTGGCTCGCCCGCACCGCCGAGGCCTTCCCGGAGCAGGAGATCGGCGGCCGCGTCCTCATCCGCCCCACCCACCTGCCGGCCCGCCGCGTGCCCGGGCGCACGGTGCTGGTGCTGGACGCGGGCCTCGCCTTCGGGTCGGGCGAGCACGCCTCCACCCGCGGCTGCCTCATCGCCTTCGAGGCGGTCTCGCGCCGGATGCGGCCCCTGCCGAAGGACCGGCTGCGGGCGCTCGACCTCGGCGCCGGCTCGGGCATCCTCGCCATGGCGGCGTCGCGCGCCCTGCACCGCCGGGTGCTGGCGACGGACATCGAGCCCTGGTCGGTCAGGGTGGCCAACCAGAACGCGGCCATGAACGGGCTGAAGCCGACCGTCCGCGCGGTCCTGGCCGATGGCTGGACCTCGCCCGCCGTCGCGCGCGGCGCCTACGACCTTGTCTTCGCGAACATCCTGGCCCGCCCGCTCTGCGCCATGGCGCGCGACCTGGCGCGGCACCTCCGCCCCGGCGGCACGGCCATCCTGGCGGGGCTGCTCGGCATCCAGGCGAGGCAGGTCCTGGCGGCGCACCGCCGCGGCGGGCTGCGGCTGGAGCGGCGGCTCGACGTCGGGCCCTGGACGACGCTGGTGCTGCGCAAGGCCGGCTGAGGCCTAGAAGGAAAGGCTGACGACCAGCCCCGCCGCGAGGTCCGTCAGCCGCTGCCCCCCCTGCGCCGCCCGTCGCGCGTCGAGGCTGAGGGAGACCGGCGCCAGGGCCGCGAGGCCGCTCAGCGCGCCGAGGTCGAGCGTCAGGTTCACCGCCCGCTCCCGCCAGAAGGCGCGGCCGGCGGCCTGGTCGCTCACCCGCCGCCGCATCTCGACGAGACTGGCCGCGACCGGCCCGCGGCGCAGCGTCACCGCCCCCGTGAGCCAGGCCGCCCGGCTGCCCGCGAAGCCGCCGGCCGCCTCCTGCGCCGCCACCTCCACCAGCGGCAGCAGGCGGAGGCCGAGCGGCAGCCCGAACTCGCCGAAGAGGGCGGCGGTCGCCCCCCGCTCCCGGCGCCCGCGCCCGGCCCCCGTGGCGTCCTCCCCGGGCTGGCGGAGGGAGAGCGCCGCGCTGTAGCCGAGGCCCGCGTCGCCCGGCAGGTCGATCCCCGTGCCGACGAGGGAGGCGGTGAGGCCCGCCAGCCCCGGCCGGTTGTCCGCGCCCCCGAGGGCGCGGCTGTTCCGGCGGTGGCGCAGGGTCGCGAGGCTGGTCGCCCCCGTCGCCGGGTCGGTGGCGGTGACGGTCTCGGCCCAGCGGGGGCGGAACAGGCCGCCCGAGAGGTCCGTCGTGTCGGCCTGGAAGCCCTCGACCCGGAACTCGTGCCCGCCGAGGGCGTCGGGCAGGCCGAAGACGTCCTCCAGGTCCAGTTCGACGCCGCCGCCGAGCTTCTCGCGAAGCTCGTAGTCCCCCGCGAGGTCGGCGCCGTAGAGGCCCGGCACGCGGAACCAGGCGGCGCCGAAGCGGGGGTGGATCTTGCCGCCGAAGACGACCAGCGGGCCGCGCTGCCAGCGAAGGTTCAGCGTCTCGACCCACACCGCGTGCTCCGGCAGGCGCGTCCGCTCCAGGCCCAGCGGATCCAGCGGCTCGGCGTGGAGGGTGGTGTGGACCGCGAACCCCTCGGGCAGGCCGACCCGCGCGCCGAGGATGGTGGTGGTGGAGGGCTCGTTCGCCGCGCCGCGCCCGTTCCGGCCGCTGCGGCGCTCGAGGGTGAGGGCGGAGCCGAGGGTGCCGGTGGGGGCGGTGAGGTCCGTCGAGGCCTCGTCGGGGTCCTCGGGCGGCGCCTGGCGAAGCTGCGCGGCGGCGCGCCCGCGGGAGCGCGACTGCGCCGAGGCAGCGGCGGGCAGGAGGAGAAGGGCGGCCAGGAGGGCAGCGGCCCATCCGGGAACCGGTGCCCGGCGGGGGCGGCGCCCGAGGGCGCTGGCCCGGAAGGCGTTGATCCGGCGGGCGTCGGCCTGGGCGGCGTTCCCCCCGGCGGTCTTCATCCCGGCGGCGGTCATCGGCGACGCGTCATGCCCGCACAGACTAGCAGCGGGCGGGCGCCCGAGACAGCAGGGGCCCAAAACACCAAACGCCCAAAACAGCACCGGCCCGCGGGGGCGCCCCGGAAGGGGACGCCGCGCGGGCCGGGCATCAGGACGGCCGCGCGGGCCGTCCCGGTAATAAGGAAGCGGGCCTCAGGCGGCCGCGGTCTTCCGGGACTGGTCGTTGGCCGCGGCCGGGACGGAGGCGGGCGCCTGGGCGGCGCGGGGCGCGGGCGCCTCGCGCGCGGGCTGCATGCGGCCGTCGAGGACGTAGCGGATCTCGCTCCGGTTGATGCCGATGTCGGCCAGCTCGCGGTCGCTCAGGGCGAGCAGCTCGGCCTCGGCGCGGCGGCGCTGGATCCAGGCGGCGAAGCCGGCCACCATGCGCTGCAGGCCGGAGGCGACGACCGCGTTGCGGGACTCGTTCGCCTGGCGCAGGAGCTCCCGCTGGCTGATCGCGGGGAGGTTGGCGGGGTAGGGCATCATCGGCGCGGGGTTGTGCGCCTGGGAGATGCGGGGGTTCATTGCTTGCTGTCCGTGTCGAGGGCGGCGTCCCGCAGGAACCCATGTTCCCGCTGCCCGCCCGTCTCGTGTGGCGAGTATATAAGGTCGCTGCCGTCACGAATGGCGCGCTGTTCATGTGTTGGAGCCATGCGAGGAAAGCATGGAGGTCTGGGGAACTATGTCTTGAGTAACCAACTCTTCACATCTTCGTACGCAAACCGCCTCGCGAATCTGCGCGAGGAGCTCGCCCGGGCGGGAGTGGAAGGATTTATCATCCCCCGCGCCGACGAGTACCTCGGCGAATACGTCCCCCCCTCCGGCGAGCGCCTCGCCTGGCTGACGGGCTTCACCGGCTCGGCCGGGCTCGCGATCGTCCTGCCCGACCGCGCGGCGGTCTTCTCCGACGGCCGCTACACCACCCAGCTCGCCCAGGAGACCGACCCGGCCCTCTGGGAGCGCCGGCACCTGACGGAGCAGCCGCCGGTGGACTGGCTGCGGGAGCACGCGGCGGGGCGGCGGGTCGGCTACGACCCCTGGCTGCATCCCCAGGCCGCGCTCGACCGGCTGACCGCCTCCGGCGCCGTCCTCGTCCCACTCCCCGCCAACCCGCTCGACGCCGCCTGGACGGACCGGCCGGCGGCGCCCTCCGCCCCGGCCGAGCCCTGGCCGGAGGAATTCGCCGGCCGCTCCTCCGCCGAGAAGCGCGAGGAGATCGCGCGCGTCCTGCGGGAAGCCGGGCAGGGGGCGGCGGTGCTGGCCGACGCGCACTCCGTCGCCTGGCTGCTGAACATGCGGGGCGGCGACCTCGGCCACACCCCGCTCGCCCTCGCCTTCGCGCTTCTCCGGGACGACGGGTCCGTCACCCTCTTCATGGACCCCGCCAAGGCCGGGCCGGCGCTGCGGGCGACCCTCGGCAACGCGGTCTCGGTCGAGCCGCGCGCGGCGCTGGCGGGGGCGCTGGCCGCGCTCCAGGGCCGCACCGTCCGCCTCGACCCCGAGGCGACGCCCGCCTGGTTCGCCGACACCCTCCGCGCCGCGGGCGTGGAGGTCGCGCTCGCGCCAGACCCCGTCCGCCTGCCGCGCGCCACCAAGACGGCCGCCGAGCAGGAGGGCGCCCGCGCCGCGCACCGTCGCGACGCCCGGGCGCTGGCCCGCTTCCTCGCCTGGTTCGCGGCCGAGGCCCCGCGCGGCGCGCTGACCGAGATGGACGTCGCGGCGCGCCTCCTCGCCTTCCGGGGGGAGGAGGAGCGCTTCCGCGCGGAATCCTTCCCCGCCATCGTCGGCGCGGGGGAGCACGGCGCGATCATCCACTACCGCGCCACCCCTGCCACGAACCGCGCGGTGCGGCCGGACGAATCCTTCCTCATCGACAGCGGCGGGCAGTACCTGGACGGCACCACCGACGTCACCCGCACCCTCTGGGTGGGGCCGGGCGCGCCACCCGCCGAGCTCAGCGCGCGCTACACCCTCGTGCTGCGCGGTATGGTCGCGCTGGCGGCCACGCGCTTCCCTGCGGGGGTCGCCGGCCCGCACCTCGACGCGATCGCGCGCCGCCCGCTCTGGGAGGCCGGGCTCGACTACGACCACGGCACCGGCCACGGCGTCGGCGCCTTCCTCTCGGTCCACGAAGGGCCGGCCGCCTTCTCGCGCAACGCCGCCAACGTGCCGCTGCGGGAGGGGATGATCCTCTCGGACGAGCCGGGCTTCTACCGTCCGGGCGCCTACGGCATCCGGATCGAGAACCTCCTCCTCGTGCGCCCGGACGAGGGCGTGCCGGGCCCGCGCCCCTGGCTGCGCTTCGAGACCCTCACCCTCGCGCCGCTCGAGCGCGCGCTGATCGACCCCGCCGCCCTCGTCCCGTCGGAGCGGGCCTGGATAGACGCCTACCACGCGCGGGTGCTGGACGAGGTCCTGCCCGGCCTGGACGAGGCGGCGGCGGCCTGGCTGCGGGGGGCCTGCGCGCCGCTCTAGGCGCCGGGTCCGGGGGCCGATCCCGAGCCCGATCCAGGGCCAGCGGGGAGGGGGGTGGGTTGCCGCGCCGGCCGCATACCCCTATGGCAGCCGGCCGTTCACGCCCGGGCGCCTCGCCCCGGCCGGCCCGGCGGCGCGCCGCCGCCCCCGACACCAGGGCGTCACCCCGCGTCCGCCGCAGGAATGATCCATGCCGCAGACGCCCGTTCTCCTGTCCATTCAGTACCTTCGCGGATTGGCGGCGCTCGGGGTGGTCGTCCATCACACGAACTGGACGCCGACCGGGCTGGGAGCCTCGGGGGTGGACCTCTTCTTCGTGATCAGCGGCTTCATCATGGCCTATGTCGGCCGGGACGATCAGACGCCGCTCGCCTTCCTCCGCGCCCGCGCGCTGCGGGTCGTGCCGCTCTACTGGATCGTGACGCTCCTCACCGTGGCCGAGCGTCGGATGACCGACCTTCCGCACATCGCGCAGTCCCTCCTCTTCTGGCCGCATGTCGGGCCGGACGGCCCCGGCTATCCCGTCGTCATCGTCGGCTGGACGCTCAACTTCGAGGCCTTCTTCTACGCGATCTTCGCCCTCTCCCTCCTCGTGGCGCCGGCCCGCCGGCTGGCCGCGGTGACCCTCGCGCTGGCCGCGCTCGGCGTGGCCGGCGCCATCCTGCACCCCGGCGTCAACTCGCCGACGAGCGTCGTGAGCTCGCTCCTCCTCGAGTTCCTCGCGGGCATCTGGCTCTGCAAGGCGTGGCGCCGCGGCCTCCTGCGGTCCGCTGCGCCGCTGCTGCCGATGGGCCTCGCCTTCCTGGCCGCCCAGCTCGGGCTGGCGCAGGAGCCGACGACCTGGCGCTGGCTGGTCTGGGGCGTCCCGGCCGCCCTGGTCGTCGCCGGGGCGCTCGGGCTGGAGGCGTCCGGCCGGCTGCCCCGCCTCGCACCCCTGCTCGCGCTCGGCAACGCGTCCTACGCGCTCTACCTGAGCCACGTGCTGGTCCTGCACGCGATCCGGCCGCCGCTGCTCTCGCTGCCCGCGCTGGTCGCGCTGCCGATCGTGGTCGCGGCCTGCGTCGCCGCGGGCTGGCTCCTCCACGCGGGCGTCGAGAAGCCCGTCACGCGCTGGCTCACGGCCCGGCTCGGCGCCGGCCGGGCCAGGCTGCGCTACGCCTGAGGAAAGCCGGAAGGCCGCACTGCGCGATGGCCGGCGGGCCTCGCCCGCGGCGCGTCAAGCCGGCTCCGGGCGTCCCGCT
The DNA here is from genome assembly GCF_006438825.1 of Muricoccus nepalensis. GTDB lineage: Bacteria > Pseudomonadota > Alphaproteobacteria > Acetobacterales > Acetobacteraceae > Roseomonas > Roseomonas nepalensis. The sequence continues at coordinate 25,503 of NZ_RCZP01000023.1, read as the reverse complement.
TCCGGCCGGGCGGCCAGGGCACCGGGCCCCGCCGCCGCCTCGGCCTCCGGCAGCCAGAGGACGACGCTGGCGCCGCGCCCCAGGCCGGGGCTCGTGACCTCGAGGGCGCCGCCCGCCTCCCCGGCGAAGGCGCTGGCGGTCGCGAGGCCGAGGCCGGTGCCCTTGCCGTCGCGCTTGGTGGTGAAGAAGGCCTCCCGCGCGCGGGCGAGCGTCGCCGCGTCCATGCCGATGCCGGTGTCCGCCACCTCGATGCGGGCGTAGCGGCCGGGGCGCAGCGCGGCCGGCGGCGGCACCCCGGCGCCGGCCTCCACGGAACCCGGCTCGGCGGGACCGGCGAGGTCGGCCCGGGCGGACAGGACGATCTCCCCGCCGCCCGGCATGGCGTCCCGCGCGTTGGCCACGAGGTTTAGCAGCGCGGCCTCGAGCTCGGCGGCCTCCCCGCGCACCCGCGCGGGCAGGCCCTCGCGGTCGATGGCGAGGCGGAGGTGGTGCGTCGGCGACAGCGAGCGCTCCAGGAGCGCCGCGGTCGCCTCGATGGCCGCGACCGGGTCCAGCGCGGCCTCGCCCGCCTCCTGGCCGGGCGCGCGGGAGGCCCGGCGCGCGGCCGCCACCATGCGCTCGGTCAGCGCGCCGCCGCGCCGGGCGGCGTCCGCGATCATCGCCAGCAGCGCGTCCGCGCCCGCCGCGTCGCCGCGCTTGAGGGCCTGGCGGGCCAGCAGCGTCCCGCCGGTCACCGCCTGCACGGTGTTGCGGAAGTCGTGCGCGACGCCGGCGGCCACCTGGCCGAGCGCGCCCATCCGCTGGCTCTCGCGCATCGCCGCCTCCGCCCGCCCGCGCTGCTCCGCCTCGTCCCGCACGAGGGCGAGGGCGTCGCGCTCGCGCGCCAGGGCCAGGGTGCCGCGCCCGGCCACCCGCGCGGCGTACCAGGCGGCCCAGAGAAGCAGGAGCGACGCCACCGCGGCGACGGCCGCCATGGTGGAAACCTGCCGCAGCCACTCCGCCCGCGGCCCGTCGGGGCTCAGGCCGTAGACCACCGCGACCGGCAGGTCGCGGACGGGGGTGGCGGCGTAGAGGCGCCAGAGGCCGTCCACCACCGAGGTGTCCTCGGCGAAGCCGACGCGCCCGGGGCTGCCGCCGGCCGCCTCCACCGCCGCCATCCCCGCGGTGCCGCGGGGCACGCGCTGGCCCGGCGGCGCCGGCGGGTGGCGGGCGAGGATGACGCCGTCCTCCCGCCGCAGCAGCGCGATCACGTCGCGCGGGTTCTCGGCGAGGGAGCGGTAGAAGGCCTCGAACTCCCGGATCGGGAAGGTCGCCCACATGGCGCCGCCGTCCGGCCGCCCGTCGGGGCCGAGATGCGGAAGGCTGTAATTGAAGACCGCCCGCCCGCTGATCCGGCCGGTGAGGGGGGCGGAGATGAAAAGCCCGGCGGAGGGGCCGCGCTGCGCCTGGATGTAGTCGCGGTCCGCGAAGCTGATCGGCGACGGCGGGAAGGGCGAGGAGGTGATCTGCACGACGCGGCCGTCCGGGTCCACCATGCCGATCGCGCTCGTGCCCGGCGTGCTGCGGGCGAGGTGCGCGGCCAGGTCGGCGATCTCCGCGCTGGCCGCGATCTCAGGCCAGGACAGGGCCCGCGTGTTCCACTGCAGCGTGGTCAGAAGCGCGTTCTGCGTCTCGAAGGAGCGGAGCGCGTGCTCGTGCAGCACGCCGACCGTCCGCTCCACGCGGGATCGCGCCGCCGCCTGCACGTTCCGCCAGGACCACCAGGCGCCGCCGGCGAGGGCAAGCGCCGGGACGAGCACGGCCATGGCCGCGAGCGTGCGGAAGACGAAGCGCCCCGCGGCCGGTCCCCTGTTCGACAGCGACGTTCCCCATGGCAGAGATCGAGGGCGGCGAGCGACGCCGACGGCCTTTCATAAAGGCCCGCCCGTCCGGCCGCAAATTCGCGCGCCCCCCGCGGCCGGGCGGCGCGCTTCCCGGTTGGCCGTCCCGGCGGCGCTGCCTAAGCTGGCCGGGAGCCGCGGCGCCGCGCCGCGCCGCAAGGAAACGAACCATGCAGAGGCGAACGATCCTCGGCGCCGCGCCCGCCCTCCTGACGGCGGCCGGCTTGGCCCATCCCGCCGCCTCGCAACCCGCCGCTCCCCAGCCCGCCGCACCCGGCCGCGGCTACGCGACGCGCCCCGTCCGCATCATCGTCGGCGTGGCCCCCGGCGTCGGCACGATCGACCTCACCGCGCGCGCGGTCTCGGAGGGAATGGCGGAGGCGCTCGGCCAGCCCGTCGTCGTGGACAACCGGCCGGGCGCGGCCAGCATCATCGCCGTCGAGGCCGCGGCGCGCTCGCCGGCGGACGGGCACACGCTGTTCATGGGCGGGGTGGACGCCATCGTCCACTCCTTCCTCCTCGCGGGGCGTTCGCCGATGGACCCCTTCACCGACTTCACGCCGATCTCCCGCGCCACGCGCGACCACTGGATGGTCGTCGCCAACCCGGACCTCGGCGTGAACACGATCGCCGACCTCGCCCGCGTCGGGCGGGCGCGCTCGGGCGAGCTCAACTACGCCTCCTTCGGGGTGGGCACCCTGTTCCACCTCGTCCCCGCCCGCCTCAGCCAGCGGCTCGGCTTCGAGGCGGTGCACGTGCCCTACCGCGGCGACTTCACCTCGGACCTTCTCTCGGGCCGGGTCTCCTACGTGGTGCAGCCGACGGCGCTCCTCCTGCCGCACGTGCAGGCCGGGCGGCTGAAGGCGCTCGCCGTGCTCTCGCCCGAGCGCATCCCGCAGCTTCCGGAGGTGCCGACCATCGCGGAGGCCGGCTACCCCGACCTCGGCTTCAACATGGGCATCATCCTCTTCGCCCCCGGCGGCACGCCGCCCGGCGTGGTCGCGCAGGTGAACGCCGCCTACGACCGCGCAGCGCGGGCGCCGGCCGTGCGCGCGCGCCTCGCGGACCTGTCGCTCGAGACCGTGGGCGGCTCCGTGCCGGAGGCGACGGACTACACGCGCTGGATGCTCAACTTCATCGACGGCATGCGGGAGAAGGTGCTCGGCGCCGCGCGCTAGCGCCGCCTCACGAGCGCTGGGCGAGGAGCCGCGCCCCGAGCCCGAGGAAGATCACCCCCGCCGCCCCGTGCAGCCAGCGGGCCGCGCGGGCGGAGCGGGCCAGACGCGCCGAGGCCCGGCCCGCGCCGAGGATCAGCGCCGCGAAGACCGGCACCGAGAGCAGCGGCAGCAGCGGCCCGAGGAGCAGCATCTGCACCCAGGGCGCCGCCCGGTCCGGCGCCACGAACTGCGGCAGGAAGGCGAGGAAGAAGAGCGCCACCTTGGGGTTGGTGAGGTTCGTCAGCATGCCCTGCAGCACCACCCGCCGCGGCGCGGTCGCGGACGGAAGCCCGACCGGCGCCCCCTCCCAGGCCGCCCGCAGCGCGCCGGCCCCGAGCCAGAGAAGATAGGCCGCCCCCGCCAGCCGCAGCACGGTGAAGAGCGCCGGCTCCGCCGCGATCAGCGCCGCCACCCCGAGCGCCGCGGCGGTAAGATGAACCATCGCCCCGCACCAGATCCCGGCCGCCGCCGCCCATCCCCGGCGCGCGCCGCCCGAGAGCGTCTGCCCGAGGACGAACATCATGTCCGGCCCCGGCGAGAGCGCCACGACGACGCTGGCCAGCAGGCAGGCGAGGAGGAGGGCGGGGTCGACAGGCATGCCGCGATTCGTGGCGCCGCCGCCGCCGGAGGTCGAGCGACTTCTCCTGATCCCCGGCATCACCGCCCTTGATGGCGCCCCCGCCTCAGGGCGCCGGGTCGGGCTCCGGGTCGGGCGTCGTCTCCGGCGCCGGCTCCGCGGGCGGGAAGCCCGCGATCGCGCGCCACTCCGCCTCGGTCAGCGTCCTCAGCTCCAGCTCCGCCGCCTTCTTCGCCTTCGAGCCGGCGTCGGTGCCGACCACGACGAGGTCCGTGCGCTTGGAGACGGACTTCACGACCTTCGCGCCCAGCAGCTCCGCCCGCGCCTCGGCCTCCTGCCGCGTCATGGTTTCGAGGCCGCCGGTGAAGACGATCGACTTGCCGGACAGCGCGCCCTCCGCCACCGCCTCGGCCTCCTCGGGCGTGACCTCGCCGAGAAGGTCGTCCAGCGCCTCCACGTTGCGCGTCTCGGCGAAGAAGGTGACGAGCTCCTGCGCGATGGAGGGGCCGATGCCCTGGATGCCGCCGAGGTCCTCGCGCGCCTCGCTGCCGATGATCCGCGCGTCCAGCATCGCCGCCCGCCAGGCCGCCGCCGAGTGGTAGTGCCGCGCGAGAAGCCGCGCGTTCTGCTCGCCGATGCGACGGATGCCGAGCGCGAAGATGAAGCGCTCGAGGCTCGGGCGGCGCCGCGCCTCGATGGCGGCGAGGAGGTTCGCGACCTTCTTCGACTCCCCCTTCGCCGCGCCGCCCCAGCCCTTCCAGCCCCGCAGCGTGGCCACGTGCCCCGACAGCCGGAAAATGTCGGCCGGCGTCTTCACCAGCCCGGCCTCGTGCAGCAGCACGACGTTCTCGATGCCCAGTCCCTCGATGTCCATCGCGTTGCGGGAGGCGAAGTGGATCAGCCGCTCCACCTGCTGCGCGGGGCAGACCAGCCCGCCCGTGCAGCGGCGCACCACCTCGCCCTCCGGCCGGATGGCGGGGCTGCCGCATTCCGGGCAGTGGGTGGGCGGCACCCAGGGCTCGCCGCGCCCGGGCCGGTCGGGATCGACGACGCGGATGACCTGGGGGATCACGTCGCCGGCGCGCTGCAGCTCCACCGTGTCGCCCACACGCGCGTCGCGGCGGGCCACCTCGTCCTCGTTGTGCAGCGTCGCGTGCTGCACCATGACGCCGCCGACGTTGACGGGCTGCATGATGGCCCGCGGCGTGAGGGCGCCGGTGCGGCCGACCTGGATCTGGATCTCCAGCAGCTTCGTCGTCGCGCGCTCGGCCGGGAACTTCCAGGCGATGGCCCAGCGCGGCGCGCGGCCGACGAAGCCGAGCCGCCCCTGCCAGTCCAGCCGGTCGAGCTTGTAGACGACGCCGTCGATGTCGTAGTCGAGCCCCGCGCGGCGCTCGCCCATGCGCGCCTGGAAGTCCGCCGCCGCGTGCTCGTCGCGCAGCGCCTCCGACAGCGGGTTCACCCGGAAGCCCCAGCCGCGCAGCACGTCGAGATAGCCCGAATGCGTCTCCGCCACGGGGGAGGACGACGCGCCCTGCGCGTAGGCGAAGAGCCGCAGCGGCCGCCGCGCGGTGATGCGCGCGTCGAGCTGCCGCAGCGATCCCGCCGCGGCGTTGCGCGGGTTCACGGGGATGCGGACGGCCTCGCCCACCTTCTCCCCGGCCGCGCGGCGCCGCTCGCGCTCCTCGAAGAGCCTCGTCTGCTCCGCGTGGAAGGCGAGGAAGTCGGCCTTGGTCATGAAGACCTCGCCGCGGATCTCGATCCGGTCGGGGAAGGGGGCGGGGAGCTCGCGGGGCAGCTCGTCGAGCGTGCGGAGGTTCTCGGTGATGTCCTCGCCCACCGTGCCGTCGCCGCGCGTGGCGCCGCGCACGAAGCGCCCGTGCTCGTAGGTGAGGTTCACGGAGAGCCCGTCGATCTTCGGCTCCGCCACGAAGCGCAGCACCTCCTCCGCCGAGAGGCCGAGAAAGCGGCGGATCCGGGCGGCAAACTCGGAAAAATCCTCGGGCGCGAAGGCGTTGTCGAGCGACAGCATGGGCGTGCCGTGCCGCGCCTTGGCGAAGCCCGCCGCCGGCTCCTCGCCCACCTTCTTCGAGGGACTGTCGGCCCGCACCAGCTCCGGGAACCGCGCCTCGATCGCCTGATTCCGCCGGAACAGCGCGTCGTATTCCGCGTCCGGCATGATCGGCTCGTCGCGGACGTGATAGGCGGCGTTGGCCTCGGCGAGGCGGGCGGCGAGGGCTTCGAGCTCGCGCGCGGCCTCCTCCTCCGTCAGGTCCTCGATCGGCAGGGAAGGGGCCAGGGCGGGAGCGGGCGGGTTCTTCGGCATCGCCCCGTGGATAGCCGCGCCCGCCCCATGCCGCCAAGGCCACCGCCCGCCCCCCGCCGCGTTGTGCCGTCATGACCGACGTGCCGCCCGACTGGATCCACCCGCCCGACCTCGCGGCCGCCCGCGCCGCCCAGCACGCGATCGCCGCCCGCGCCGAGGCGGCGGACCGGCTGGCGGAGGTGCCCCGCCTCGTGGCCGGCGTGGACTGCGCCGGCGCTGCCCGCGGCCGGCCGGACCGGATCCGCGCCATGGCCGTGCTGCTGGAGCGCGGCGCGCCCTCGGCGCCGGTCGCGACGGGGCTGGTGGAAGGCGTGCCGGCCTTCCGCTACGTTCCGGGCTTCCTCGGCTTCCGCGAGATCCCCTTCATCCTGGACGCGCTGGCGGCGCTGCCGGCCCGCCCCGACCTCCTCCTCGTGGACGGCCACGGCCTGAGCCACCCGCGCGGCTGCGGCACGGCGACGCATCTCGGCGTGGTGCTGGACCTGCCGACCATTGGCGTCGCCAAGTCGCCCCTGGTCGGCAAGCCCGAGGGGGAGCTGGGGATGGAGGCGGGAAGCCAGGTGCCGCTGGTCTGGAAGGGCCGCCGGATCGCGACCGTGCTGCGGAGCAAGCGCGGGGTGAACCCGCTCTTCGTCTCGGCCGGCCACCGCGTCTCGCCGGAGACGGCGGTGCGGCACGTCCTGGACTGGCTCGCCGGCTACCGCCTGCCCGAGCCGACGCGGCTCGCGGACAAGCTGGCGGGGGAGGCGCGGCGCCTGGCCGAGGCCTGAGCCTCAGGCCGCCCCGGCCAGGAGCTCGTCCGCCGCCGCCCGCGCCGCCTCGGTCACGCGCTCGCCGGCCAGCATGCGGGCGATCTCCTCGCGCCGCGCGGGCACGTCGAGCGGCACGACGCGCGTCTCGGCCCGGTCGCCCCGCACGCCCTTGGCCACCTGGAAGTGCCGCGCCCCGCGCGCCGCCACCTGGGGGGAATGGGTGACGACCAGCACCTGCAGCCGCTCGGCCACGCGCGCCAGCCGCTCGCCCACGGCCGCCGCCGTCGCGCCGCCGATGCCGCTGTCGACCTCGTCGAACACCAGCGTCGGCACGGGCGAGCCGCGCGCCAGCACCACCTTCAGCGCGAGCATGAGGCGCGACAGCTCGCCGCCCGAGGCGATCTTGGCGAGCTGCCCCGGCTTCTGCCCGGGGTTGGTGGTGACGAGGAAGGTCACCCGGTCCTGCCCGTCCGGTCCCCAGGCGCTCTCCTCGCGCGGCACGATCTCGATGTGCAGCCGGGCGCGGTCGAGCTTGAGCGGCGCGAGTTCCTTCGACACCGCCTTCTCCAGCTTGTCCGCGTGCTCGCGCCGCGCGGCCGTGAGGGCGCCGGCGGCCGCGACATAGGCCGCCCGCGCCTGCCCCGCCGCGGCGTCCAGCGCCGCCACGCGCCCGGTGCCGGCGTCGAGGTTCGACAGGCGCTCGCGGAGCGACCCGAGATGCGCGGGCAGGTCCACCACGGCCACCGTGTACTTCCGGGCGGCGGCGCGGAGCGCGAAGAGGCGCTCCTCCACGGTCTCGAGGCGGCGTGGGTCGGGCTGGGCGTCGCTCGCCAGCCGCTCGAGCACGTTCTCGGCCTCGGCCAGCGCGTCCTGGGCGGCGGCCAGCGCCGTGAGGGCGGCGGTGGCCTCCTCGCTCGGCGGCGTCAGGCGCTCGAGCGCGCGGGCGGCGTTGCGGAGCGCTGCCGCGGGGGCGCCGCCGCCCCGCCGGTCGCGCGGCTGGATCTCGGAGAGCGCCGAGGCGATGGCCTCCGCCCGGCGCTCGCTCCCTTGCAGCCCCTGGCGCTCCGAGGCGAGCGCGTCCTCCTCGCCCTCCTGGGGGGAAAGGTCGGCGAGCTCCTGCACGGCGTGGCGCAGCCATTCCTCGTCGCGTTGCGCGGCCGCGATGGCCTCGCGCGCCTCCTTCAGCGCGCGCTCCGCCCCGCGCCAGGCGCGATAGGCCTCGGCGACGGCGTTGCGGCGGGGCTCGAGCGCGCCGAAGGCGTCGAGCAGGCCGGAATGGGTGGCGGGATCGGCGAGGCCGACCTGGTCGTGCTGGCCCTGCACCTCCACCAGCAGCGCGCCCAGGCGGCGCAGCAGGGCGACCCCCACCGGCTCGTCGTTGACGAAGGCACGGGACCGGCCGTCGGCGGTGACGATGCGGCGAAGGACGATTTGGTCGTCCGCCTCGATCCCCTGCTCCGCCATTAGGGCGTGGGCGGGGTGGGAGGCCGGGGGCGTGAAGACGGCGACCACCCCGGCCTGGCTCTGGCCGGAGCGGACCATCCCCGCCTCCGCCCGCTGCCCGAGCGCGAGGCCGAGGCTGTCCAGCAGGATCGACTTGCCCGCGCCGGTCTCGCCGGTCAGCACCGAGAGGCCGGGACCGAAGGTGAGGTCCAGGCGCTCGATCAGCACCACGTCGCGGATGGAGAGGGAGGCGAGCACGCCGGCCTAGAAAACCGCCTCGACCACGCGCCGGAGGATCCCGGGGCGCGAGGGACGGTCCGCCGGCTGCGCGCCGTCCACCAGCAGCGCGTAGCTGTCCTGGTACCAGGGGTTGCCGGGGTAGTTGTGGCCGAGCACCGAGGCGGTCTTCCGCGCCTCGTCGGTCAGGCCCATCGCGAGGTAGATCTCGGTCAGCCGGTGCAGCGCCTCGGGCGTGTGGTTCGTCGTCTGGTAGTTCTCGACCACGTTGCGGAACCGCAGGATCGCGCCGGCGTAGAGGCGGCGCTCCTGGTAGAAGCGGCCGATGTTCATCTCCTTGCCCGCGAGGTGGTCCCGGGCGAGGTCCATCTTCAGCCGGGCGTCGCGGGCGTAGGTGGAGTTCGGGAAGCGGTTCACCACGTCCTGCAGCGCCGCCAGCGCGGTCTCGGTCCCGGCCTGGTCGCGCTGCGCGTCCGCGATCTGCTCGTAGTAGCAGAGGGCGCGGAGGTAATAGGCGTAGGCGATGTCGCGGTGCGCGGGGTGGAGTTGGATGAAGCGGTCGAGCTGGCCCAGCGCCTCGGTGTAGCGGTTGCGGGAATACTCCGCGTAGCCGCTCATCAGGCGGGCGTTGGTGGCCCAGGTGGAATAAGGGTGGTCGCGCTCGACCGTGTCGAAGATCTCGATCGACTGGGCGTAGCGCTGGGCGCGCAGGGATTCGAGCCCCGCGGCGTAGAGGGCCTCGGGCGACATGTCCGCGTAGGTCTGGCCCCGCGCACGGAGGGAGTCCGACTTCCCGTTCCAGAAGTCGAGACTCTCGCATCCGCCGAGGGCGAGGGGGGCGAGGAGCAGGGGAAGGATCGCGAGGCGACGGAGCTTCATGGCGGCGGCTCTATAGCACGCGCCGGGAGGGACGCGACAGAGCAGGGCAGGGCGCGGGAGCCGGACGGGGGGACCGGCGCCCGGTTCAGGCCGCCGCGGCCGCCATCGGAAGGCGGACGCTGGCGCCCGGCATGGCCGAGACGTCCTCCTCCTCGACCCGGCGCCAGGCGGAGGCATCGGCGAAGAGGGCGCGGAGGAGGCGGTTGTTCAGCGCGTGGCCCGAGCGGTGGCCGCGGAAGCGGGCCTTGAGCGGCGCGCCGGCCAGGGCGAGGTCGCCCACCGCGTCCAGCAGCTTGTGGCGCACGAACTCGTCGACGTGGCGGAGGCCGCCCGGGTTCACCACCAGCGGCCCGTCCACCACCACCGCGTTGGCCAGCGAGCCGCCGCGGGCGAGGCCGACCGCGCGGAGGCGCGCAATGTCCTCGGCCATGGTGAAGGTCCGCGCGTCCGCCAGCAGGGAGCGGAAGCTCTCCTCGGTCACCCGCAGGGAAAGGGACTGGCGGCCGATGGCCGTCGCGCCGAAGTCGATGCTCAGCTCGGCCTCGAGGCCGGCGCCATCGGCCGGGGAGAGCTCGGCCCAGGCGGCGTCCGGCCCCTCGCCGTCGGTCACACGGACCGTGCGCAGCACCTCGATCGCGGCGACGGAGGCCGCGAGCTCGACCACGCCCGCGCAGTCCATCAGGAAGATGAAGGGGGCGGAGGAGCCGTCGAGGATGGGGATCTCGGGCCCGTCGACCTCGACCACGAGGTCGGTGACGCCGAGGGCGGCCAGGGCGGCCATGACGTGCTCGATCGTGCCGATCCGCGCCTCGCCCTCGCCGATGGCGGTGCAGAGGCGGGTGTCGCTGACCGCGTCGTGGCGGGCGGGGATGTCGATGCTGAGGTCGGTGCGGCGGAACACGATGCCCGTCCCGGCCGCGGCCGGGCGCAGGTTCAGCGTCGTGCGGGCGCCGGAATGAAGGCCCACGCCCACGCAGCCGATCGCGGACTTGAGGGTCCGGGCGCGCGCCGTGCCGATCGGGAAGAAGCCGTCCATCGGGGAACCCCTGGTGAGCCGTTCGTGCCGGGTAAACGCACCGGCGACCCGGAACATCGCACCGCAGCATGGCCAGTGCCAGTCAAGCGTTGTTTCTCCGTATTTCGCGAGAACTTCTTGATATTGCTGCGTATTTCAAACGCGCGAAGGGCCCCGCCAGCATCCTGACGGGGCCCTTCGGCCAGGCGGCCCGCGGGAAGCGGGCCGGTGGGGCTTGGGCGATCAGTTGCCCTGGCGGCGGAGGAAGGTCGGGATGTCGAGGCCCATCCCGTCCTCCTGCGGCTGCGGCCGCGCGACCGGCGCGGGGCCGGCCTCGGGCTGCTCGGGCAGGGACCGGCGCATGCCGCCGATGCCCGTCGCGCGGCGGAAGATGCCGCCCAGGCCGCCGGTCGGGGCGGAGGGCGAGGGGGCCGGCGCCATGCGCGGGGCGGGGGCGGGCGCCGGGGCCTGGGGGACCGGCGCGGCCTGCACGGGCATCTCGGCGGCGGGCTCGGCCGCCATGCCGCCCATCTCGACCGTCGCGGGGCGGCGGGCGCCCATCGGCAGGCGCGGGCTGGCGTTCGGCGCGGGCGGCGGGACCGCGGCCGCGTTGGGGAAGGGCACGGCCGAGAGGGGACGCGGCGCGCCCATCACGGAGGCCGGGCGCCCGATGCCGGGGTGCGCGCCGGGGTGCGCGCCGGGCTGGCCCGCCTGGCGCATGGCCGGGGCGTGCCCGCCGGGCACGAAGCCCTGGCCGGCGGGCGGCACGAAGCCGGCGGGGGCGGCCACCGCCGCGCCGCCGATCGCCACCACGCGCTGCGGCTCGGCGGCCTGTTGCGCCTGAGCCTGCGGGTCGACCGCGTCGATGCCGGTGGCGACCACCGACACGCGCAGCCGCCCGTTCAGCGTCTCGTCGACCGAGGAGCCGAAGATGATGTTCGCGTCCTCGTCCACCTCGCGGCGGATGCGGTTCGCGGCCTCGTCGACCTCGAACAGCGTCATGTCGTAGCCGCCGGTGATGTTGATCAGCACGCCGCGAGCGCCGCGCATGGAGGTGTCCTCCAGCAACGGGTTGCTGATCGCAGCCTCGGAGGCCTTCACCGCGCGGTCCTCGCCCTCGGCCTCGCCCGTGCCCATCATCGCCTTGCCCATCTCCGCCATGACGGTGCGGATGTCGGCGAAGTCGAGGTTCACGAGGCCGGGGTTGACCATCAGGTCGGTCACGCCGCGCACGCCCATGTAGAGGACGTCATCGGCCATCTTGAAGGCCTCGGCGAAGGTGGTCCGCTCGTTCGCCTTCCTGAACAGGTTCTGGTTCGGGATGACGATCAGCGTGTCGACGTACTGCTGGAGCTCGTCGAGGCCCTGGTCGGCCGCGCGGCGGCGCTTGGGTCCCTCGAAGTCGAAGGGCTTCGTCACCACGCCGACGGTTAGCACGCCGCGCTCGCGCGCCATGCGGGCGATCACCGGCGCCGCCCCCGTGCCGGTGCCGCCGCCCATGCCGGCGGTGATGAAGATCATGTGGACGCCCTCGAGGTGGCGGGCGAGGTCCTCGGTGGCCTCCTCCGCCGCCGCGCGCCCAATCTCGGGCTTTGCGCCCGCGCCCAGGCCCTGCGTCAGGTGCGGGCCGAGCTGCACGCGCCGCTCCGCCCGGCTGTTCACGAGCTGCTGGGCGTCGGTGTTGGCGACGAGGAACTCGACGCCGTCCAGGCCCATGCCGATCATGTTGTTGACCGCGTTGCACCCGGCGCCACCCACGCCGATCACGGTGATCCGCGGCGTAAAGTCAGTATGCTGCTGACGTGGAATGGTCAGGTTCAGCGTCATCGTTCTAGCCCCCTTCGAAGACGCGATGATTACGAATCGCCCCCGAGACCTTATGGATCACACACGGTCCCGGAGCCAATTGACGAAACGCGCGAAAACGCTCCGCGACCCCTGCGGACCGTGATCGAAATCGAGCACCGGCCGTCCCTCGCCCGCGCCCCAGGCGACGAGGCCGAGCGTGGTGGCGAAACCCGGTGCGTGAAAGACGTCGGGCAGGCCGCGCACCGCCTGCGGGCGGCCGAGCCGCACGGGCCGCCCGAGGATGCGCGACGCCGTCTCGCGGGCGCCGACGAGTCCGCTCGCGCCCCCCGTCAGCACGACCGCCTGGCCCGCCTGCGGGCCGAGATCGGCCTCCTTCAGGCGGTCGCGGACGAATTCCAGCGTCTCCTCGACCCGCGGGCGGATGATCGACAGCATCTGCGCGCGCGGCACGCGGGAGAGGATGTCCCCGTCCTCGCCGATCCGGGACAGGGAAAGCATCTCGCGCTCGTCGTCGATCGTGCCGAACATGCTGCCGTGCATCGTCTTCAGCCGCTCGGCCTGATCGTAGGACGTATTCAGCCCGCGGGCGAGGTCGTTCGTCACCTGCCAGCCGCCGACGGGAACCTGCGCGGTGTGCAGCAGCATCCCCTCGTGCAGGACCGCGAGCGAGGTGGTGCCGCCGCCCATGTCGATCACCGTGGCCCCGAGCTCGCGCTCGTCCTCGGACAGCGCGGCGAGGGCGGCGGCGTAGGGGGCGGAGACCGCCTCCTCCACCTCGAGGTCGCAGCGCATGAGGCCGGTGCCGAGGTTGCGGAGCGAGGCCGAGGCCGCGTCCACGATGTGCAGCCGTGCGCCGAGCGTGTCGCAGATCATCCCGCGGGGGTCGGTGACCCCCGGCGTCGCGTCGAGGGTGAAGCCCAGCGGCAGCGCGTGCACGGCCTCGCGCCCCTCCTCGGCCATGCGCCGGCGCCCCTCGGCCACCACGGCGCGGAGGTCCGCCTCCGTCACCGCGCGGCCGTTGATCGTCCACTGCACGTGGTGCTGCCGGCTCTCGGGCTGGCCGCAGGAGAGGTTGGCGATGACGCCGGACAGCTTGATGTCCGCCATCTCCTCGGCCTGGGCGACGGCGGCGCGCACGGCGCGCTCGGCCTGGGCGAGGTCGATGACGTTGCCGCCCTTCACCCCCTGGCTGCGCTGCCAACCGTAGCCGAGGGCGCGCGGCAGCCCGTCCGGCTCGATCCGCGCGATGATGCAGACGACCTTCGTGGTGCCGACGTCGAGCACGCCGAAGGCGGCGGGCCGCGCGCGCGGGTTGCGGGCGCGCGGCGCCGCGGTGCCGTCCGGCGGGCGCGACAGGGCGTTCACCCGCTCCTCCCCGCGCGCGCGCGGGCGGCGGCGGGGGGCGCGACCTCGGGCGGCGCCGGGTTGCCCCGCAGGACGAGCCGGTCCGGCAGGCGGAGGTCCACCACCTGCAGCGGGCGGTCCAGGATCTGGTTCCCCTTCTGCAGCTCGGCCAGGCGCAGCAGGGCCGCGTCCTCGTGGCCTTCGGGCAGCATCACGTCGGTGCCGCTGTGCAGGCGGAGGTTCCAGCGGCGCTCGCCGATCCGCACCAGCGCCTGGGTGCGGGCGAGGACGTCCGGCACCCCGCGCAGAAGGTCGTAGAGGGGCGCCGCCGTCTTCTCGGCGCCGGCGCCCACCACGAGGGGCAGCGGGCCGAAGGCGTCCAGCCGGTCGGTCGCGACGGTCCGGCCCTCGCGGTCGATGATCGCGAAGCGGCCGTTGTTCTGCCAGATCGCGAAGGGCGCCCGCTCGCGCAGCCGCACGAGCACGAGGCCCGAGAGGTGGCGCTGCACCTCCGCGCTCTCGATCCAGGCGATGGCCTCCAGCCGCTCGCGCGCGGCCTGGGGCGCGAAGGCGAGGATGGGGTCGCCGGCGCGGACGCCGATGGCCTCCCGCAGCATCGCCGGCGTCGCGTTGCGCGCGCCCTCGATCCGCACCTCCGTCACGCGCAGCCCGCCGACCCGCGCCGCGGCGCCGGTGGAGGCGCGGTCGAAGGCCGCCGTCAGCTTGCTCGCGGGGTCGAGGCTGGCGACGCCCATGGCGGCCACGCCGAACAGCACCAGCAGCGCCCCGGCCTTGCCCGCCGGGCGCAGCATCGGGCGGCGGCGGCGGAGCCAGAGGCGCAGCGCGCTCGGCCGCTGCGGCTCCTTCTGGACGGGCCTCTTCCGGGCCCCGGCGGTGAGCTTACGCGGCATCGCGGAACCCCTTCGCCCCATCCCGCGGCATCCCGTCGTGCCGCGCCTGGCGCACCATCCAGGCGCAGAGCTCCGGGAAGCGGATGCCGCAATAGGCGGCCTGCTCCGGCACGAGGGAGGTCGGCGTCATGCCGGGCTGGGTGTTCACCTCCAGCAGCACGAGCCCCTCGGCGCCGGGCCGGGCGTCGTCCCAGCGGAAGTCCGCCCGCGAGACGCCGCGGCAGCCGAGCGCCGCGTGGGCCGCGACCGCGACCGCCATGGCGCGCGCGCGGACGTCGTCGGGCACCTCGGCGGGAATGACGTGGCGAGACCCGCCTTCCGCGTATTTCGCGTCGTAGTCGTAGAAGGCGTGGCCGGTCGCGATCTCCGTCACCGCCAGCGCCCGGTCCTCCATCACCGCGACCGTCAGCTCGCGGCCGGGGATATAGGGCTCGGCGATGATCTCGCCCCAGCACCAGGAGGCCGCGATCTCGGCGCGGCGGTTGTCGCGCTCGCGCAGGATGTGCACGCCGACCGAGGAACCCTCGCGCACCGGCTTCACGACGTAGGGGAGGGGGAGGGGATCGGCCTCGGCGAGGTCGCGCGCCTCCAGCAGCCGGTGCGGCGCGACCGGAAGCCCGGCCTGGGCGAAGCAGGCCTTGGCCGCCGCCTTGTCCATCGCGACCGCCGAGGCGCGCAGCCCCGAATGCGTGTAGGGGATGCCCATCCAGTCGAGCACGCCCTGGATGGACCCGTCCTCGCCGAAGCGGCCGTGGAGCGCGTTGAAGACGGCGTCCGGGCGCGAGGCGGCGAGCGCCGCCACCACGGCGCCGAGGTCGGAACCGGGGTCGAGGGTCGTCACCTCGTAGCCCGCCTCGCGCAGCGCGTGCGCGATCTCGCGCCCGGAGGAGAGCGACACCTCGCGCTCGCTGGACAGGCCGCCGAGAAGGACCGTGACGCGCGTCATGCCGAACGCTCTCCGATGCGCCTGATCTCCCATTCGAGCGAGACGCCGGAATGGGCCAGCACGGCGGCGCGCACCGCCTCGCCGAGATCCTCGAGATCGGCGGCCGTGGCGTCGCCGGTGTTGAGGAGGAAGTTGCAGTGCTTCTCGCTCACCTGAGCCCCGCCCATCACGCGCCCGCGGAAGCCCGCGGCGTCGATCAGCGCCCAGGCCTTGTGGCCCGGCGGGTTGGCGAAGGTGGAGCCGCCGGTGCGCGCCCGCACGGGCTGCGTCGCCTCGCGGCTCTCGCGGATCGCGGCCATGCGGGCCGCGATGGCCTCCGCGTCGCCCGGCACGGCACGGAAGCGCGCCCGCACCACCACGCCGCCGGCCGGCAGGAGGGCGCGGCGGTAGGAGAGGCGGAGGTCGGCCGCGCGCACGCGGAACAGCCCGTCCGCCGTCGCGATCTCCGCCCAGTCGAGCACGTCCGCGACCTCGGACCCGTAGGCGCCGGCGTTCATGGCCACCGCGCCGCCGATGCTGCCCGGGATGCCCGAGAGGAACTCGAGGCCCGAGAGCGCGGCCGCCGCCGCGTGCTCGGCCACCACGGCGTCGAGCGCCGCCGCCCCCGCGACCACCCCGTCCGCCTCGACCTCGACATCCCCGAAGCCGCGGGCCAGGCGCAGCACGATGCCGCGCACGCCGCCGTCCCGCACGATGAGGTTGGAGGCGGCGCCGATCACGGTGATGGGCAGGGTCGCGCGGCGCAGGAGGCGCAGCAGGTCGTCGGCATCGGCCGGGCGCACGAGCCAGTCGGCCGGGCCGCCCACGCGGAACCACGTCGTGGCCCCGAGCGCCGCCCCCGCCTGCACGCGCCCGCGCAGGGCGGGGAGGGGGCTCTCCGTCATGTCGACGGAGGCGCTCATGCCGCGCCCTTGATCCGGCGCGGCCCGCCGCTCTTGGCCTGCAGCTCGGCGAGCTGGGCGGGCAGGGCGTGGGCCCAGGTGGTGATGTTCCCGGCGCCGAGGCAGACGACGTAGTCGCCGGGCCGCGCGATGGCGTGCACCATCTCCGCCAGGTGGTCCGGCCCGGGCAGCGGCACGACGGAGCGGTGGCCGTGGGCGCGCAGCCCCTCGACCAGCGCGTCCTGGTCGCGCTCGGGGATGGGCGCCTCGCCGGCCGCGTAGACATCGGCCACGATCACCGTGCCCGCGTCGTTCATGCAGGTGCAGAACTCCTCGAACAGGGCGTCGAGGCGGGAGTAGCGGTGCGGCTGCACGACGGCGATCACGTCCCGCGCGCCGGCCTGGCGGGCGGCCTTCAGCACCGCCGCGATCTCCACGGGGTGGTGGCCGTAGTCGTCGATGACGGTGATGCCGCCGGCCTCGCCCGCCCGGGTGAAGCGGCGCTTCACGCCCTTGAAGGTGGCGAGCGCCATGCGGATCGTCTCCTCCGGCACCTCCATCTCCACGCCGATGGCGATGGCGGCGAGCGCGTTCAGCACGTTGTGCTGGCCGAGCATCGGCAGCCGGAAGGGCTTGAGGGCGCGCGAGCGCCGGTTCAGCCGGTCCTGCACCACCACCTCGAAGGTCGCGCCCATGCGGTCGGTGATGACGCGCTCGGCCCGGACATCCGCCTGGGGGGAGAAGCCGTAGGTGATCAGCCGGCGGTCCGACAGGCGCGGGATCATCGCTTGCACCTGCGGGTGGTCGGCGCAGAGCACCGCGAAGCCGTAGAAGGGGATGTTCCCGACGAACTGGGCATAGCCCTCGTTCATGGAATCCGCCGTGCCCCAGTGGTCGAGGTGCTCGGGGTCGATGTTGGTGACGACCGCCACCACGGCCGGCAGCTTGAGGAAGGAGCCGTCGCTCTCGTCGGCCTCCACCACCATCCACTCGCCGGCGCCGAGCCGGGTGTTGGTGCCGTAGGCGTTGACGATGCCGCCGTTGATCACGGTCGGGTCGATCTTCGCGGCCTCGAGCACGCAGGCGACGAGGGAGGTCGTGGTGGTCTTGCCATGGGTGCCGCCGACCGCGATGGACCACTTCAGCCGCATCAGCTCGGCCAGCATCTCGGCGCGGCGGACCACGGGCAGGAAGCGGGCGCGGGCCGCCTGGACCTCCGGGTTGTCCTTCTTCACCGCCGACGAGATCACCACGACCTGGGCGGCGCCGAGATTCTCCTCCGCGTGGCCGATCGAGACGGCGATCCCCGCCGCGCGCAGGCGGGTGACGTTGTAGCCCTCGGCGATGTCGCTGCCCTGGACCTGGTAGCCGAGGTTGTGCAGCACCTCCGCGATGCCGGACATCCCGATGCCGCCGATGCCCACGAAGTGGATGGGGCCGATGTTGAGCGGAAGGGCGCGCATGTCAGGCAGCTTTCCCGAGGGGCGATCCGGACCCACCGCGAAGCGGCGATGCGACGTCAGCCAGTGAGAGGACCCGGTCCGCCAATCTCTCGGCGGCGTCGGCCCTGCCGAGAAGTGCCGCAGCGCGGGCCGTTTCGTCCAGGGTTTCCGGTGCGAGAAAGCAGTTTTTCAGCGAGGCGGAGAGTGAATCCGCCGTGAAGCTGTCCTGGGGCATCAGTTCGGCCGCGCCGCGCTCCGAAAGGGAACGGGCGTTCCCCGTCTGGTGGTCGTCGATGGCGTGCGGAAGGGGCACGAGGAGGCTCGGCCGCCCCGCGCAGGCGATCTCGGCGACGGTCGAGGCGCCGGCGCGCGCGACCACCAGATGGGCGGCGGCCAGGCGCGCCGCGACGTCGCCGAAGAAGGGCGCGAGCTCGGCGGCGACGCCCGCCGCCGCGTAGGCGGCGCGGGTGCGCTCCAGGTCCTCCGCCCGGCACTGCTGCACCACCGAGACCCGCGCCCGCAGCTCGGGCGGCAGGGCGGCGACGGCCGCCGGCACCACGTCCGAGAAGACCCGCGCCCCGAGCGAGCCGCCGAGGACGAGCAGCCGCAGCGTTCCGGAGGCCCGCTCGTAGCCGCCGCCGTGCAGCGCGGCGATGGCGGGGCGCACGGGGTTGCCGAGAACCTCCGCCCGCGCCCCCGCCGGGACGCGCCGCGTGCCCTCGAGCGAGAGGGCGAGGAGGTCCGCGCCCCGCGCCATCTCCCGGTTGGCGCGGCCAAGGACGGCGTTCTGCTCGTGCAGCACGATCGCCGGCCGGCGCGCGGCGGGCAGGAGGCGCGCCGCGACCACCGGCGGCACCGAGGGGTAGCCGCCGAAGCCGACGACGACGGAGGGGTTGAGGTCGAGCAGCAGGCGCCTCGCCTCGATCGTGCCGCGCGCCAGCGCCAGCGCTCCCCGGGCGGCGGCGAGCACCCCGCGCCCCGCTAGGCCGGCGCCGGGAAGGATGAAGCGCTCCGCGTTCGCGAAGACCGGGCTGTCCAGCGCCGAGGAGCGCGCGTCGGTCATCAGCGCCACCCGCTCGCCGCGCGCGACGAGCGCCGCGGCCAGCGCCTCGGCCGGGAAGAAGTGCCCGCCCGTGCCGCCGGCGGCGATGACGACCGGCCGCGCCCCCGGGCCGCGCATCAGGGCCGCCCGCCCGTCACAGCGGCCCTTCCTCGGCCCGGCTCATCCGCTTGCGCGTGAGGGCGAGGAGGAAGCCCATGCCGAGCGCGATGGCGATGACGGAGGAGCCGCCGTAGGAGACGAAGGGCAGCGTCATCCCCTTGGTGGGAATGAGGTGGAGGGAGGAGGCCATGTTGATGAAGGCCTGCAGCCCGAACTGCGTGAGCAGGCCCGAGGCGGCGAGGATGACGTAGAGGTCCGTCTCCGCCAGCAGCCGCATCAGCCCGCGGACAACGACGAAGGCGAAGAGCAGGAGGATGAGGAGGCAGACGAGCAGCCCGAACTCCTCCCCCACCACGGCGAAGACGAAGTCCGCGTGGGCGTCGGGCAGCACGGTCTTCATGCGCCCTTCGCCCGGGCCCACCCCCATTATGCCGCCCGCGCCGAAGGCCTCCAGCGCCACGTCCACCTGGTAGTTGTTGCCGTGCTCGGGGTAGAGGAAGCGGTTCATGCGGTCGCGGAAGTGGGCGAAGACGAAGTAGGCGCCGAAGAGCCCCGCGACGCCCACCCCGCCCAGCGCGGTCACCACGGCCATGTTGATCCCGGCCACGAAGACTTGCGCGAGGAAGACGGAGGTGATGACGAGCAGCATCCCGATGTCGGGCTGGCGCTGCAGCAACACGGCAACGAAGCCGTAGAGCCCGATGACGATCACCCAGGGCACCCAGGCCCGGCGCCCGGCCGCCTTGGCCTCGGCGATCAGCCAGGCCGCGACGACGGCGAAGCAGGGCTTGAGGAACTCGGAGGGCTGGAGCGAGCCGATCAGCGGCAGGTTCAGCCAGCGCCGCGCGCCCTTCACCTCGGCCCCGATCAGGAGGGTCGCGATGGTGAGCACGAGCGCGCCGAGGAAGCCGAGCAGGGCCAGCCGCTTCACCCCCTTCGGGCTCAGGAGCGACACGCCCGCCATCACCGTCGTCGCCATCGCAAGGAACATCACCTGCTTGGCGAAGAAGAGGTTCCGCGACGAGGCACCGATGCGCTCGGCGACGGCCGGTGCGGCAGCCAGCACCATGAGGTAGCCGAAGCCGACCAGCGTCATCAGCGCGGCCAGCGTCCAGCGGTCGACGCTCCACCACCAGCGGCCCAGGGTCGAGGTATCGGCGCGGGAGAGTGCCATCAGGCGGCCTCCGCTTCACGGTTGGAAAGGGCGGCGACGAGGGCACGGAAGGAATCGCCCCGCGCCTCGAAGCTGCGGAACTGGTCGAAGGAGGCGCAGGCCGGCGAGAGCAGCACGGCGCCGGCGCCGGTCCGCCGCGCGGCGTCCAGCGCGGCCGGCACCGCGGCCTCGAGCGTGCCGAGGACCCGGTGCGGCACGCCGTGGGCCGCGAGGGTGGCCGCGAACTCCTCCGCGGCCTGGCCGATCAGCAGCGCCTCCGCCACGCGCGGGAAGAAGGCGGCGAGCGGCTCGATGCCCCCCGCCTTCGGCACCCCGCCCGCGATCCAGACCAGCCGGTCGTGGCAGGCCAGGGCATAGGCCGCGCTGTCCGCGTTCGTCGCCTTGCTGTCGTTGAGGAAGGTCACCCCGCCCACCGAGCCGACATTCTCCTGGCGGTGCGGCAGGCCCGGGTAGGTCAGCAGCGCGGCGCCGACCGTCGCCCGGTCGATCCCCAGCGCGAAGGCGAGGGCCGCGGCGGCCGCCGCGTTCTGCGCGTTGTGCACGCCGGGCAGGGCCAGCGCGCCCGAGAGGTCGGCGATGACGCCGGCGTCGTCGCGCAGGATCGCGCCCTCCGCCCAGACCCCGCCCGGCTGCGGCGCGCGGCCCGAGACCGGCACGCGGCGCCCGCCGGGTGCGACGGCGCGCGTGGCCGCGTCGTCCATCCCCATGACCGAGACCTGGTTGCCCAGCAGCACGCGCGCCTTCGCCGCGGCGTAGCCCGCCATGTCCCCGTGCCGGTCGAGATGGTCCGGGGAGAGGTTGAGCAGCGCTCCGATGTCGAAACGCGTCCTGTCCAGCCGCTCCGCCGAGTAGGAGGACATCTCGAGGATGTAGACGCCCTCGTCGCCGAGCACGGGCATGTCGAGCGCCGGCGGGCCGAGGTTGCCGCCGGTCGCGACGGCGAGGCCGGCCGCGCGCCCGAGGTGGTCCAGCAGCGCCGTCGTCGTGGACTTCCCGTTCGTCCCCGTGATCCCCACGAAGCGCGCCCGGCTGCCCGCGGCCCGCACGGCGCGGAAGAGGAACTCCACGTCGCAGAGCACCGGCGCCCCGATCGCCGCGGCCCGGAGCGCCAGCGGGTGGGCCCGCGGCCCGCGATGGGGGATGCCCGGCGAGATCATCAACAGGTCGAAGCTCTCGGGCTGGCCGAGCGGGAGGTCGCCCGCCACGGCCCGCGCTGCCTCGCCGTCGTCCCAGGCCGTCACCGCCGCGCCCCATTCCCGCAGCCGCCGCGCGGCCGGCAGCCCGGCCCGGCCGAGGCCGAGGACGGCGATGCGGAGGCCGGCGAAGGGCCGCACGGCGCTCACCGGATCTTCAGGGTGGAAAGGCCGACGAGGGCCAGGATCATCGAGATGATCCAGAAGCGGATCACGATGGTCGGCTCGGCCCAGCCCTTCTTCTCGAAGTGGTGGTGCAGCGGCGCCATGAGGAAGACCCGCCGCCCCGTGCGCTTGAACCAGAAGACCTGGATCACGACCGACAGCGTCTCCACCACGAAGACGCCGCCGACGATGGCCAGCACCACCTCGTGCTTCGTGGCCACCGCCACCGCGCCGAGGGCGCCGCCCAGCGCCAGGCTGCCCGTGTCGCCCATGAAGACGGCCGCCGGCGGCGCGTTGAACCAGAGGAAGCCGAGCCCCGCCCCGATCAGCGCCGAGCAGAACACCGCGAGCTCGCCCGTGCCCGGCACGAAGTGGAGCTGGAGATACTCCGAGAAGACCCGGTTGCCGACGAGATAGGCGATCAGCGCGAAGACCCCGGCCGCGATCATCACGGGCACGATGGCCAGCCCGTCGAGCCCGTCCGTCAGGTTCACCGCGTTCGAGGCGCCGACCATCACCAGCATGGCGACGAGGGGGAAGAAGACGCTGAAGGGGATCAGCACCTCCTTGAAGACGGGGATGGTGAGGCTCGCGTTCAGCTCCGGCGGCACGAACCAGAGGATGGCGACGGCGACCAGCAGCGCGAGGCCGAACTGCACCACGAGCTTGCCGCGGGCCGAGACGCCCTTCGTGTTCCGCTTTGTCACCTTCAGCCAGTCGTCGGCGAAGCCCAGCAGCCCGAAGCCGAGGGTGAGCACGAGCACCGACCAGACCATGCCGTTGCGGAGATCCGCCCAGAGAAGGGTGGAGACGGTAAGCGCCATGAGGATGAGCACCCCGCCCATGGTGGGCGTGCCCTTCTTCTCGATCAGGTGCCGCTCCGGCCCGTCGGCTCGGATCGGCTGCCCGCCGCGCTGGAAGCCGCGGAGGCCGCGGATCACCATCGGCCCGAAAAGGAGCGAGACCACCAACGCCGTCAGGCAGGCGGCGCCCGCGCGGAAGGTGAGGTAGCGGAACAGGTTGAAGATGATGAGGTCGCCGGGGGCGGCGAGCAGCGCGGGGATCATGCCGCGGCCCCCCGGCCCGCCTCGCCCAGCCCCTTCACCGCCCGCACCACGGCGGCCATGCGGCTGCCGAGCGAGCCCTTCACGAGCACCGCGTCGCCCGCGCGGATCGCCTCCGCGACGATCGGCGCCAGCGCCGCGCTGTCGGCGGCGTGCGCGCCGCGCCGCGCGGCCGGCAGCGCCGCGTGCAGCGCCGCCATCTGCGGCCCGCAGGTGAAGACGAGGTCGGCGCTCGCCGCCGCCTCCGCCGCCAGCGCCGCGTGCATCGCCGCGCCCTGGTCCCCGAGTTCCAGCATGTCGCCCATCACGGCAATCCGCCGCGTCCCTTCCTGTGCCGCCAGGACGGCGAGGGCCGCACGCATGGAGGTCGTATTCGCGTTGTAGGATTCGTCGAGCAGCAGCGCCGCCCCTCCGGCGAGGGGGATGGAGACCCGCGCCCCCCGCCCGGCCAGCGCGGCAAAGCCCGCCAGCCCTTCCGCGACGCGCCGGGGATCGACCCCCAGCGCCCGCGCCGCGGCCAGCGCCGCCACCGCGTTCATCGCCATGTGCCGGCCGGGAACGGCCAGCGAAACCGCGATCTCCTCGGCCCCGAGGGCGACGCGGAAGGACTGCCGGTCGGCCTCGCCGCGCCAGGCGAGCAGCCGCGCCTCGGCGCCCTCTCCCTCGCCGAACAGCACCGCCCGCACCCCCGCGGTCGCCGCGCGACGCTGCAGCCGTGCGGCCTGCTCGCCCTCGGCCGGCAGCACCACCGTCCCGCCGGGCTCCAGCCCCTCGACGATGTCGGCCTTCTCCTCGGCGATGGCCTCGATCGAGCCCAGCCGCCCGAGATGCGCGGGCGCGATGACCGTGACGATCGCGACGTGCGGCCGCGCGAGGCGGGACAGCGGCGCGATCTCGCCCCGCGCGTTCATGCCGATCTCGATCACGCCGAACTCGGCCTCGACCGGCATCCGCGCGAGGGTCAGCGGCACGCCCCAATGGTTGTTGTAGCTCGCCGCCGCCGCGTGGACGCGCCCCGCGGCCGAGAGCCCGGCCGCCAGCATCTCCTTCGTGCTCGTCTTGCCTACGCTTCCCGTGACGGCCACGAAGCGGGCGGGGGAGCGCGCGCGCCCGGCCGCGCCGAGCGCCGTCAGCCCGGCCAGCGTGTCGCCCACGCGGAGCAGCGGCGCGCTCTCGCTCAATCCGGCCGGCGCGCGGTCCACCATGGCGGCCCCGGCGCCGCGCGCGAGGGCGTCCGCCACGAAGTCGTGCCCGTCCCGGGTGTCGCGCAGCGCGACGAAGAGGTCGCCCGGCGCCACCGCGCGGCTGTCGATCGAGACGCCGGAGACGGCCAGGCCCTCCGCCGCCGCCCCGCCCGTCGCCGCGCGGAGCGAGGCCGCGTCCCAGAGCGGCGTGCTCACGCGTCGATCCCCGCGAGGCGCCGCACCACCGCGACGTCGTCGAAGGGATGCGTCACGCCGCCGATCGTCTGGCCGCTCTCGTGCCCCTTGCCCGCCACCGCCAGCACGTCGCCGGGGCCGAGCGCGGCCATGGCCTCGGCGATCGCGGCCTCGCGCCCGCCGATCTCGATCCCGCCCGGGCAGGCCGCGAGCACCGCCGCGCGGATCGCGGCCGGGTCCTCGCTGCGGGGGTTGTCGTCCGTCACCACCACCCGGTCGGCGAGCGCCGCGCCGGCCGCGCCCATCAGCGGGCGCTTGCCGGGGTCGCGGTCCCCGCCCGCGCCGAGCACGACGTGCAGCCGCGCCGCGTGCGGGCGCAGCGCCGCCAGCAGCCGCTCCAGCGCATCCGGCGTGTGGGCGTAGTCGACGTAGACCGCCGCGCCGTTCGGCAGCCGCGCGGCCAACTCCATCCGCCCCCGCACGCCGGACAGCCACGGCAGCGCGGCCAGCACGCGGTCCGCCGGCAGGCCGGTCGCGACGGCCAGAGCCGCGGCGAGGAGCACGTTGTCCGCCTGGTAGCGCCCGACGAGCGGCAGCCGCACCGTCTCGCGCCGGCCGAAGAGCGAGACCTCGATCTCCTGCCCGTCCGGCAGCGGCGCGTGGCGCAGCAGCCGCGCGTCCGCCCCGGCCTCGCCCACCGTCAGCAGCCGCAGGCGGCGCGAGCCGGCGACGGCGCGCAGCGCCTCGAGCGTCGCCGCGTCCATGTCGGCGTTCACGACGGCCGGGCGGCCAGGCTCGAGCAGCGTGTCGAAGAGCCGGAGCTTCGCCGCGCGGTAGGCCTCGACCGTGCGGTGGTAGTCGAGATGGTCCCGCGTGAGGTTGGAGAAGGCGGCGCCCGCGAGGGTCACGCCGTCGAGCCGCCGCTGCTCCAGCCCGTGCGAGGAGGCCTCCATCGCCGCGTGCGTCACGCCCCCCCGCGCGATCGCGGCGAGCGTCGCGTGCAGCGAGACCGGGTCGGGCGTGGTGAGGGAGGGGCCCGGCGGGAAGCCCTCCGCCACGAGGCCGAGCGTGCCCATCGAGGCCGCGCGCTGCCCGCCCAGCGACCAGACCTGGCGAAGGAACTCCGCCGTGCTCGTCTTACCGTTCGTGCCGGTCACGGCGACGACCGTGCCGGGCTGCGCGCCGTGGAAGCGCGCAGCCATCAGCGCCAGCGCGCGGCGCGGGTCGCTCGCGGTCAGAAGCGCGCGCGGCGGCACGCCGGGCGGCCATTCCGTGCCCTCGGGCGCCAGCACGGCGATCGCGCCGCGCCGCACCGCGTCCTCGATGTGCTCGCGCCCGTCGGTCCGCGCGCCCGGCAGCGCCGCGAAGAGGGCGCCGGGCACCACCTGGCGGCTGTCCGCCGTCAGCCCCGTGATCTCCGGCGGGCCGTCCTGGCGGGGGGCGCGGAGATCGAGGCCGGCCATCAGGTCACCGAGCCTCATCGCTCGCGGCCGGCTCCGGCTCCCCGGCCATCGCCTCCTCGAGCGCGCCGTCGAGGGTCGCGGCCTGGGCCGCCAGGGTGAAGCGGATGCGCCCGATCGTCGTCTCGCGCAGCAGGTCCGTGACCCGCAGCGGCACGGGCGGCGCGAGCGAGGGCGCCGTTGGCGGCGCGGGCGCGCGCGGGGCGGCGGCCGGCGCCGTCGCCGGGCGAACGCCGGCCGGCGGGGC
>NZ_RCZP01000022.1 GCF_006438825.1 Muricoccus nepalensis | reverse complement strand
CGAGGGCGGAGCGGGCCGCGGCCAGGGCGGCGTCCGCGGCCTCGGCTTCGGCGGCGGCGCTCGACAGGGCCTCGGGCGAGACGTTGGCGGCGAGGGCCTTGGCGCGCTCCTCCTCCAGCCGCGCGGCCTCGGCGGCCAGTCGGCGCCGCTCGGCCTCGGCGCCGCGGCGGGCGTCCTGCAGGCGCTCATAGGCCAGCGCGGCCTCGGCGGCGGCCTCGGCGGCGCGCTCGGCCTCGCCCTCCGCGCCGCGCGCCGCGTCCTCGGCGAGGGCGAGGGCCTCGGCGGCGGCGGCGAGGCGCGCCGGCAGGGCGGCCAGCGCGCCGGCCAGCACCCCGGCCTCCTCGGTCAGGCGGCCCTGGGCCACCTCGGCGTCGTGCACGACGGTGGCCGCGTGGGCGTGGTCGGCCTCGATCTGCGCGAGGCGATCGGCCGCGGCGTCGCGCGCGGCGCGGGCGCGGGCCTCGGCGGCGGCCAGTCCCTCGCCCTCCACGCGGCGGCGCTCGAGCGCGGTGCGGGCGGCGGCCTCGGCGGCGCGGGGGCCGGGCAGCGCCATGTCGGCGGCATGCGCCCGGCGCGTCGCGGCCTCGGCGGCGGCTTCGGCCGCGCGGGTGGCGGCGCGGGCGGCGTCCAGCGCATGGCGGGCGGAGAGAAGCTGCCCCTCCGCGCGCGCGGCCAGCAGCGCCATCCACTCGGCCTCGGCGGCGCGGGTCAGGCCCGAGAGGTTGCGGTAGCGCGCGGCCTGCCGGGCCTGCTTGCGCAGCGATTCGCGCTGGGCCTCGAGCTGGGTCCGCAGGTCGTCGGCGCGGGTGAGGTTGGTCTCGGCCTGGCGGAGCTTCAGCTCGGCCTCGTGGCGGCGGGCGCGGAGGCCCGCGGTGCCGGCCGCCTCCTCCAGCACGCCGCGGCGCTCCTCCGGCTTGGCGCCGATGAGAGCGGAGACGCGCCCCTGGCTGACCATGCCCGAGGCCCGCGCGCCGGAGCCGATGTCGGCGAAGAGCGTGGCGACGTCCCGCCCGCGCGTCTCGCGCCCGTTGATGCGGTAGCCGGTGCCGGCGCCGCGCTCGATGCGGCGGGTGATCTCGAGCTCCGCCGCCTCGGCGTTGGGCGGCGGCGCGAGGCCGGCGGCCTCCTCCAGGCTCAGGGTCACCTCGGCCTGATTGCGGCCGGGGCGGGTGGAGGTGCCGGCGAAGATGACGTCGTCCATCTCGCCGCCGCGCATGGCGCGCGCGTTGGTCTCGCCCATGGCCCAGCGCAGCGCCTCGACCACGTTCGACTTGCCGCAGCCGTTGGGGCCGACGATGCCGGTCAGCCCCGGCAGGACCTCGACGGTCGTGGCCTCGGCGAAGGACTTGAAGCCGGCGATGCGCAGCCGCGAGAGGGTGGCGGTGCGGGGCTGGCGGCTGCCGTCGGGGGCGTCCCCCGGCCCGGCCTCGTCGGCGGCGGGGCCACCGGCGGCGGCCGCCCCCGCCTCCTCCGCCGGGCTCTCCAGCGACCCGGCGAGGCCGGGATCGAGCGAGGCGGAGGCGTTGTCCATCAGGAGGCGGAGACGCCCGCCAGCTCCGCGAAGCGCTCGAAGCTGAGCGCGCCGGGGCTCGGGCGGTTGTTGAACACGAAGGTCGGGGTGGAGGAGACGTTGAACTCCTGCTGCGCCTTCATCCGGCTCTCGAGGATGCCGCGCTGCAGGGCCTGGTCGGCCAGGGCCGCGTCCACCTGGGCGCGGCTCATGCCGGCCAGCGCCGCGATCTTGGCGATCTCGGCGATGTTGTCGGCGCCGCGCGCGAAGGCCCAGCGGTCCTGCGAGGCGAAGAGGGCGCTGACGAAGCCCTCGTAGCGTTCCGGCGGCAGGGCGCGGGCGACGGCGGCGGCGGCCAGCGCCACCTGGTCGAGCGGGAAGTCGCGCCAGATCATGCGCACCTTGCCGGTCTCCACCAGCCGCGACTTCACCTGCGGCCAGGTGCGGTTGTGGAAGTCCGCGCAGTGGGAGCAGGTGAGGGAGAAGTACTCGATCACCGGCGTCGCCTCCGCCTTGCCGGCCGAGCGCTCGCCCAGCCTTGGGTCGGCGACGGGCGCCTGGGCCAGGGCCGGCGAGGTTGCCAGGGAGGGGAGCAGCGCGGCCGAGGGGGCGGCGAGGAGCAGGCTGCGGCGGGCGAGGCGCATCGTGACGTGTATCCCATGCTGGCGGCGAGGCTGGCGGGGTCGTTAACGGGTTCGATAAACCCCGCGCGCCAATCTTGCCAGGGCATCCCGCAACGGTGCGTTGCCGACCGTGTCCAGCGCGCCACGAACGGTTTCGGGCAGGGGCGCGGCGGGGCGAGGCGGGGCCTTGCGCGCGCCCGCCGGCGCCTGCTGGACGAAGCGCAGCGTCTCCACCGTGACGGTGCCGAGCGCCGCGTTGATCCGCCCGATGAGCTGCGGGCCGAGGTGCTGCAGCTCCATCGCGATCGGGCCGGAGCAGCCGATGGTCAGCGTGCCCCCCGTCAGGCGCCGCGGCACCGTCACCGCCGCGATCGCGGGGCCGACGATGCCCGGCCAGTCCGCCATCAGCAGCGCCCCCGCCGGGCTCCGCCGCTTGAAGGCCGGGCGGGTGAGGCGGGGCACGAGGGCGCCGAGCGGGCGCAGGCCGAGCTCCGGCCGCGGCGCCTCATAGGGCAGCGGCCCGCGGGGCGGGTTCCGCCGCAGGGGGCTTGCCTTGGGGCCCGCCGCCCCCTCCCCTGGTCCCGCCTTGTCCGATCCCATCCCCGACCCTCCCTCCGCCGTCCCGCTGCTCGCCTGGTACGACCGCCACCGGCGCGTGCTGCCCTGGCGCGTCACCGGTCCGCCGGGCAGCGCCGACCCATACCGCATCTGGCTGTCGGAGGTGATGCTCCAGCAGACGACGGTCGCGACCGTCGGCCCGCGCTACGACCGCTTCCTCGGGCGCTTCCCGGACGTCGCCGCGCTCGCCGCCGCGCCCTGGGAGGAGGTGGCGGCCGAGTGGGCGGGGCTCGGCTACTACGCCCGCGCCCGGAACCTGCACGCGGCCGCCCGCGCCGTGGTGGCGCGCGGCGGCTTCCCAGACACCGAGGAGGGGCTGCGGGCGCTGCCGGGGATCGGCGCCTACACGGCGGCCGCCGTCGCCGCCATCGCCTTCGGCCGGCCGACCGTGCCGGTGGACGGCAACGTGGAGCGCGTGGTCGCGCGCCTCCTCGCCATTCGCGACCCGCTGCCCGGCGCCCGCCGCCTGATCGGCCCCGCCGCGGGACGCTTCATGGAGCAGGAGGCGGCACGGACGCGGCCGGGGGACTTCGTCCAGGCGCTCTTCGACCTCGGCGCCACGATCTGCACCCCGCGCCGCCCGGCCTGCGCCCTCTGCCCCTGGCGCGACGACTGCCGGGCCCGGCGGGAGGGCATCCAGGACGGCCTGCCCGCGAAGAGCCCGAAGGCCGCGCGGGGCGGGCGGCAAGGGCTGCACTTCCTCGCCCGCGACCCCGCCGGCCGCCTGCTGCTGCGCCACCGCCCGCCCGAGGGGCTGCTGGGCGGGATGCTGGAGATCCCCGGCGCCCCCTGGCGGGAGGAACCCTGGGAGCTGGAGGAGGCCCTCCCCCACGCCCCCCTTCCCGGCCTCTCCTGGACACTCCGGCCGGGCACCGCGCACCACAGCTTCTCCCACCTGGACCTCGAGATGCGCCTCGCCGAGGCCGCCGCCCCCGATTCGCCGGCGCCGCCGGGGATGACCTGGATGGAGCCCGGGGCCGCGCGCGCCGCGCTGCCCACCGCCATGCGCCGCCTGCTCGCCCTCGCCGAGGGCCCGCTTGCCGAGGGCGTGGGCGGCGTGGCAAGCGGGATATCCGGGGCGCGGGGCGCCCGCAGAAGGGGAACACTCGGATGACCGCCATTCAGGGCCTGGCCGCGCGCCCGGCGCTCCGCTTCTGGTCGCAGGCCTTGCTGGGCTCGGCGGTGCTGGCGGCCTCGGCGCAGGTGAGCCTGCCGATGTGGCCGGTGCCGGCGACGCTGCAGACGCTCGCGGTGCTGCTGCTCGGCGCGCTCGGCGGCTCCCGCCTCGGTGCCGCCGCCGTCCTTCTCTACATCGCCGAGGGCGCGATGGGCCTGCCGGTCTTCGCCGCCGGCACGGGCGGCCCCGCGGCGCTGATGGGTCCCACCGCCGGCTTCCTGCTCGGCTTCGTCGCCTCCGCCTGGATCGCGGGGCAGGCCGGCCAGGGCGCGCTGCGCCAGGCGCTGGTGCTGGCCGCGGCCCATCTCGTGGTCTTCGTGCCGGGCGTCCTCTGGCTCTCCGGCTTCGTGGGCCTGGAGCGCGCGGTGATGGCGGGCTTCGTGCTGTTCGTGCCGGGCACGGCGGTGAAGACCGCGCTCGCCTTCGCGACGCTGCGGGCGCTCCGCCGGGCCTGAGCGCCCGCGCCGTCCCGTTCTGACGCCGCCCGCCCGGGTATGCCGAGGCGGGCGGCTTCGCGTTCAGCCCAGCACCGCCGCGTCCACCCCCAGCCGGGCCGCGTAGCCACGCAGCGCATCGGCCAGGGCCGCCGGCAGCGCCACGCCCTCTCTCTCCGCCTCCGCCATCAGGCGCGCCGCGCGCTCGCCCGGCAGGCGCACCGGGGCCGCCGGGTCGATGGGCGGGTTGGCGTGGACCCCCTCCGCCAGGAAGTCCATCTGCCCGAGGAAGGCCTCCCGCCCCGCGAAGGCCTCGGGGTCGAGGAGCTGGAGGAAGACGTTCGCCCCCCAGCGCGTCGGCGCCTCGCGCCGGCCGTGGCCGGCCAGGCCCCCGGTCAGCGCCTCCACCATCAGGGCGAGGCGAAGCCCTTGTGCCCCGCCTCCTCGCCCCCGAGCAGCATGAGGCTGCCGCGTTGCTCCGCGCGCTCGGCGACCGCGGGGTCGCGGGTGGGCCGGCCCTCGTGGTCCAGCAGCCAGGGATGGTCGAACAGCGCGCCCGCCGCCGCCTTCTCCCGCGTCATGGAGACCGTCGTGATGGAGGCGGAGATGTCCACCAGCACCGGCGCCTCGGTCGCGGGGAAGCCGATCGCGAAGGGGTTCGGGCTGAACAGCGGCGCCTTGCCGCCGAAGGGGGCCACGATCTTCGTGTGCGGGCCGGAGGAGGCGAGGATCGCCAGGTAGCCGCGGTCCGTCGCCTCCTTCGCGAGGGTGGCCAGGCTGCCGATGTGGTGGCTGCGCCGGATCGCAACGGTGACGGTGCCGTGGCGCGGCAGGCGCTCGAAGCCGAGATGGAGCGCGCGCTCCACCAGCCACAGCCCGGGGCGGTAGCCGCCGTCCCAGACGACCGTGCCGCCGGTGTCGCGCAGCGTCTCGGGCTCGCCCGCGCCCTCCATCAGCCCGCGCTCCACCTGGTCGAGATAGGCGCCGGCCTGGGCCAGGCCGTGGGTGCGGCGGCCCATCATGTCGGTGCGCACGAGAAGGCGGCCGACGGCCTCGGCCTTGCCCTCGTCCAGCCCCGCGGCGGCGAAGAGGGCGGCGGCGAAGGCCGCGAGGTCGCCGGGCGGGCGCCGGATCGTGGGGTCGGTCATCAAGGAGTCCCGGGTGTCGCCTCGGCGCGAGGGCGGCCTGGAGGGCCGCTCCGCCGCTAGTCGAGGCGCACGTTGTTGGCGCGGATGAGCTGCGTGTAGGTCTGCGTCTCCTGGTCCAGCCAGCGGCGGAAGGGCTCCGGCCCCTCGGTCCTCGGCTCAGCGCCGAGATCCGCCAGGCGCGCGGCGATCGCGGGCTGCGTCAGGGCGGCGGCCAGCTCCTTGTGCAGGCGGTCCAGCAGCGGGCGGGGCGTGTTGCCCTGGGCCATCACGCCCTGCCAGGTGCCGGCGTCCACCGCGGGCCAGCCCACCTCCCGGAAGGTCGGCACGTCCGGCAGGGGGGCCAGGCGGTGCGTGCCGGTGACGGCCACCGCGCGCATCTGCCCGTTGGTGGCGTAGGCCTGGGCCTGGGTGGCGCCGGCGATGGTCAGGTCGGCCTCCCCGGACACCACGGCGGTGAGCGCCGGGGCGCCGCCGCGGTAGGGGACGTGCGTCATCTCCCGCCCGAAGAAGTCGGCGAGCTGGATGAGGGTGAGGTGCGAGGCCGTGCCGACGCCCGAGTTGCCGGCGTTCAGCGGCTGGGGCGCGGATTTCGCGAAGGCCGCGAGCCCGGCCGCGTCGCGCACCGGCAGCTTGTTGGCCACCCCCAGGATGTAGGGCGCGTAGATGAGCATCGTGACCGGCGCGAGGTCGCGCCGATTGTCGAAGGGCAGGCGCGGGAAGAGCGCCGGGTTCGTCGCGATGGTCGTCACGTCCATCAGCAGCAGCGTGTGGCCGTCGGGCGGGCTCTTGGCCACCGCGTCCGCGCCGATGTTGCCGCCCGCGCCCGCGCGGTTCTCCACCACAACGTTCTGGCCGAGGGCGCGGGTCAGTTCCGGCGCGATCAGGCGCGCCAGGATGTCGCTCGTCCCGCCCGGCGCGTTCGGGACGACGAGGCGGATGGTGTGGTCGAAGCCCTGCGCCCGGAGCGCCGGCGCGGCGAGCGAGGAGAGGCCGAGGGCGAGCGCCCCCTGGCCAAGGCGGCGACGGTTCATTCCTGTCCTTCCTCCGGTGCGTCCTCGTGGGCCGCCGGCGCCGCAAGGGCACGGGGGCGCGCCGAGAGTGCCGGGGGATCGGGGGCGACGCAAACCGGTGGGAAGCGAGGGATCGGGCCTAGCTGCCCGGGGCCAGCTCCGCGCGCAGCTCGTCGATCACGCGCAGCGTGCCGTCGCGGCGCTCGATGTGCCAGAAGGTCCAGCCGTTGCAGGAGGGCGCCTCCTGCACGGCGGCCCCCACCTGGTGGATGCTGCCGGCCACCCGCCCGCAGCGGAGCGTGGCGTCGACGCCGACCTCGGCCTGCCAGCGGCGGTGCCGGTCCCAGAGCTTCGTGCCCGGCGGCACCAGCCCGCGCTCCACCAGCGCGCCGAAGGGGATGCGCGGCTGCTCGCGCTTGGCGGGAAGGGCGAGCGCCACGCTCTCCGACAGCGGCTCGATGGTGGCCAGCCGCGCCTCGGCCGCGTCGGCGTAGCCGGGATCGCGCTCCAGCCCGATATAGCGCCGGCCGAGCCGCTTCGCGACGGCCGCCGTGGTGCCGGTGCCGAGGAAGGGATCGAGCACCACCTCGCCCGGCGCGGTGCAGGCGAGGATGACCCGGTGCAGCAGCGCCTCCGGCTTCTGCGTGGGGTGGAGCTTCGCGCCGTCCGCGCCGCGCAGCCGCTCGTTGCCGGTGCAGAGCGGGATGAGCCAGTCGCTCCGCATCTGCTTGTCGTCGTTCATCGACTTCATGGCGGCGTAGTTGAAGCGGTAGCGGCTCTCCTCCCCGCGCGCGGCCCAGATGAGCGTCTCGTGCGCGTTGGTGAAGCGCCGGCCGCGGAAGTTCGGCATGGGGTTGGACTTCCGCCACACCACGTCGTTCAGGATCCAGAAGCCGAGGTCCTGCAGCGCGACGCCGAGGCGGAAGACGTTGTGGTAGGAGCCCATCACCCAGATCGTGCCGTCCCGCCGCAGCACGCGGCGGCACTCGGTCAGCCATTCGCGGGTGAAGCGGTCGTAGGTGGCCAGGTCGTCGAAGCGGTCCCAGGCGTCGTCCACGCCGTCGACGAGGCTGTCGTCGGGCCGGCGAAGCTCGGTCTTGAGCTGGAGGTTGTAGGGCGGGTCCGCGAAGATCGCGTGGACCGAGGCGGGCGGCAGCCGGCGCAGGCTCTCGATGCAGTCGCCGCGGATCACGCTGTCCAGCGGCAGCTCAAGCCCCGTTCCCACGCGCGCCACGCCCCCTGAACCTTCCGCCGGCGCGGCGCCACGCCCCCGCGTCGCGTCGGGCCCAGCCCCCGCCCCACCATGCCCATGCCCGAGTCGCCGCGTCAAGAAAGAGCCAGAACGGCTTGATCGACGGGACTGAATCCGCGCCGGTGATGCGGGCTTGGGCCGAGCCGCGCCAGCGCCTCCCGGTGGGCCGTCGTCGGGTACCCGGAATGCCGCGCGAAGCCGTAGCCGGGCCAGCGCGGGTCGAGCCGCGCCATGGCCCGGTCCCGCACCACCTTGGCCATGATCGAGGCCGCCGCGATGGAGAGGGAGAGGCCGTCCCCGCCCACGACGCAGCGCACCGGACAGGGGAGCGGCGGCACCGCGTTGCCGTCGACCAGCGCGAGGGCCGGGAAGACGGAGAGGCGGGCCACGGCGCGCGCCATGGCGAGGTGCGTGGCGCGGAGGATGTTCAGCCGGCCGATCTCCGCCGCGCTCGCGGCGCCGACGCCGATCAGCGCCACGCCCGCGGCCGCCGCCTCCAGCAGGGCGGCGTAGGCGGCCTCGCGCCGGCGGGTGTCCAGCCGCTTGCTGTCGTCGAGCAGGGCGGCGAGGGCGCCGGCGGGCGGGGTGGGAAAGATGACCGCCGCGGCCAGGACCGGCCCGGCGAGCGGCCCGCGCCCCGCCTCGTCCACCCCGGCCACGGGGCCGCCATGCGCGGCCTCGAGCGCGAAGTCGGGACCGCCTGCCGCGCGCCGCGCCATCTAGAGGATCAGCCCCCCGTCCACCGTCAGGGTCTGGCCCGTGACCATGGCGCCGGCGCAGCCGAGGAAGAGGATCGCCTCGGCGATGTCCTCGGGCGTGCAGCGGCGGCCCAGGGGCGCGTTGGCCACCGACTGCGCCCGCTGCGCCTCCGTCCACTCGATCTGCCAGGTGCTGTCCACCGCCCCCGGCGCCACGGCGTTCACGCGGATCTCGGGCCCCAAGCCGCGCGCGAGGTGCTTCGTCAGCGCGATCACCCCGGCCTTGCTGGCCGCGTAGGCCATGGAGGAGCCCCGCCCCGAGAGCCCCGCGACGGAGGCGAGGTTCACCACCGCCCCGCGCGCCGCCCGCAGCGCCGGCACGGCCGCCCGTGTCGTCCGGAACAGGCCGACGAGGTTCGTGTCCAGCACGGCGCCCCAGAGGTCGTCGGTGATCTCGTCCAGCGCGTGGCCGGGGATGGTGCGGCTGACGCCGGGCGTGCCCGCGTTGTTCACGAGGAGGTCCAGCCTTCCGAGCGCGGCGACGGCGGCCTCGACCATGGCCGCCTCCGCCCCGCCCCCGATCGCGCCGGGCGCCTCGACCACCGTGGCGCCGCCGGCCCGGAGCGCCCCGGCCGCCTCGGGCCCGCGGGGGTCGCCGGGCAGGAAGTTGAGGGCCACCGCGCAGCCGTTGGCCGCCAGCTCCCGCGCCGTGGCGAGGCCGATGCCGGAGGCGGCGCCGGTCACCAGGGCGGCGCGGCCGGCGAGGTCGTAGCGGGGCATGGGGTCTCCTTCAGCGCCGCCCAGATTCCCCCGGCCGGGCGAAAGAGGGAAGCCCGAAGCGGCGACGGCGGCGCCGGGCCGCCCGGGGCACCCCTCAGAGCCCCCGCGCCACGAACTCGTCCCCCGGCCCGAGCAGCGCCCCCGCCCCGCCCCGCAGCATGGCCGCCGCGGCGGCGTCCCCGCGCAGGACGGCGTCGAGGAAGGTGACGGAGAGGGCGGCCGCGCGGGCGTGGTAGGTCGCCTCCGCGTAGCGGCCGCCGGCCTCGGACTCGTCCGCGAAGCTCGCATGGGCGGCGCCGCGCAGCACCGCCAGCGCGCCGGGGTTGGTCGAGCCCTCGAAGGGCGCGCGGCGGGCCGGGGCGCGGATCCCCTCGATGAAGCCGTGGTCCTCCGTGCCCGTGACGTGCAGCAGGGGCGCGGCGATCCCCCCGTAGGCCAGGCGCGGCGGCAGGCCGATCGCGGGGATGGGCGAGAGCGCCACCCCCGCCTTCAGCCGCGAATCGGGCAGGCCCAGGCCCCGGTCGCCGCCCGGCAGGCGCTCGCCGAGCATGTGCTGGACCGTCCAGGCCCCGTAGGAATGGCCGGCGATGGCCAGGCGCGAGGCATCCGCGCGGGCGGGAAGGTTGGAGAGGGTGAATTTCACGTCCAGCAGCCGGTTCAGCGCGGCCTGCACGTCCAGCGCCCCGGCCGCCAGCCCCGCCGGGTTCGCGCCGCGCCAGAGGCTGTCGTCCGAGCCGATGTGCTGAAGGTGGATGGCGAGGTACCCGCCCTCCGCCAGCGCCCGGCCGAGATAGGAGAGCCCCTCCCGCGATCCCCCGAGCCCGTGGGAGACGATGACGGCGGGCGCCGCGCCGCCGCCCGCGGGCGCGCGGATCAGCACGGGGATGTCGCGCGCGCGGGCGGCGTCGCGCCAGACAAGTCGCTGCTCGGTGATGCTGGCCTCCGTCGGCCCCGGGCCGGCCTGGGGTGCGGCCGCGCAGCCCGGTGCGGTGATGGTGGAGGGAAGGAGCGACGCCGCCAGCAGCCCCCGGCGGCTCAGAGCGGGATGTCGTAGGTCCGCCAGGGCGTCAGCGTCGCCACGCGGTCGTAGACCGCGCGGGCGCGGGCGTTGTTCTCGGCGGTGATCCAACGGATGACGCTCCAGCCCTGCCGGCGGCCCTCCTCGGCAAGGGCGGCGATCAGCGCGTCGGCCATGCGCTGGCCCCGCATCTGGGGATCGACGAAGAGGTCGTCCAGGTAGCCGCCCGTGGTGGCCGAGAGCGGGCGGGCGAAGGCGCGGAAATGCGCGAGGCCGACGGCGCGGCCCTCCGCGTCCTCCGCCACCAGGCCTCGCGTCCCGTGGGCGGGGTCGTGGAGCCAGGACCAGACGCGGTCGCGCATCGCGGGCGTCTGGGCCACGCCGTAGAACTCGGCGTAGCCGGCGTAGAGGCGGTCCCAGTCCGCGCGGTGCCGCGGCTCGACGGGGATTACGCGGAGGCCGGTCATGGTGCGTCCTTCAGCTCGAAACCGATCCGCCCCGCGGCCTGGAGGGCCAGCAGCAGCGAGGCGGTGTGCATGGATTGCGCGATCACGCCCTCGCCCAGCCCCGCCAGCACGCGCGGCAACGGCCAGAGCTCCACCGTGATGTCCTCGCCCACCTCGTGCGCGGTGGGGTGGGTCGCGGTGGCGCCCAGGGCCAGGACGGTGTGGGCGCGGTTGCGGTGGGTCGCCGTGTTCGGGCTCAGCGCGCCGAGGGAGCGGTAGGCGGGCGCGGTGTGGCCGGTCTCCTCGCGCAGCTCGCGCGCGGCGGCCACCGACGGGTCGGTATCGGCCTTGTCGATGGCGCCGGCGGGCAGCTCCAGCGTCCAGGCGCGGGCGCCGTGCCGGTACTGGCGCACCAGCACGAGCTCGTCCGCGGGGGTGATGGCCACCACGTGCACCCAGTCCGGGTAGGAGAGGGTGTAGAAGGGGTCGAGCACGTTGCCGCGCGCGTCCCGCACCGCGTCGGCCGTCACGTCGATCCAGCGGTCGCGCAGCGCGGTGCGGGTGGACAGGACCTCCCAGGGCTCGGGCGACGGCCTCACTCGGCTGCCACCTTCGGGGTCTCGGCATAGGCCTCGAGCGGCGCGCAGGTGCAGGCGAGGTTGCGGTCGCCGTAGACGTTGTCCACGCGCTTCACCGGCGGCCAGTACTTGCTGGCGGCCACCCAGGGCAGCGGGAAGGCGGCCTCGGCGCGCGGGTAGGGATGCGTCCACGCCTCGGCCATGACCTCGGCCGCGGTGTGGGGCGCGTTCTTCAGCACGTTGTCGGCACGGTCCGCGCGGCCCTGCTCCACCGCCCGGATCTCGGCGCGGATGGCGATCATGGCGTCGCAGAAGCGGTCCAGCTCCTCCTGCGGCTCGCTCTCGGTGGGCTCGACCATCAGCGTGCCGGCGACGGGCCAGGACATGGTCGGCGCGTGGAAGCCGTAGTCCTGCAGGCGCTTGGCGATGTCCTCCACGAGCACGCCGCCGCCCTGCTGGAAGCCGCGGCAGTCGAGGATGCACTCGTGCGCCACCATCCCCTGGCTGCCGCGGTAGAGCACGGGGTAGTGCTCCTCCAGCCGCCGCGCCACGTAGTTGGCGGAGAGGATCGCGACCTCGGTGGCGCGCGTCAGCCCGGCCGCGCCCATCATGCGGATATAGGCGTAGGAGATGGGCAGGATGCTCGCGCTGCCGAAGGGCGCGGCGGAGACGGGGCCAAAGCCCGTCGCCGGCCCGGCCTCGGCCAGCATGGGATGGTTGGGCAGGTAGGGCGCGAGATGCGCGGCCACGCCGATCGGCCCCACGCCAGGTCCCCCGCCGCCGTGCGGGATGCAGAAGGTCTTGTGCAGGTTGAGGTGGCAGACGTCCGCGCCGATGGCCGCCGGGCTGGTGAGGCCGAGCTGCGCGTTCATGTTCGCGCCGTCCATGTAGACCTGCCCGCCGGCCGCGTGGACCGCCTCGCAGATCTCGCGGATCGCCTCCTCGAAGACGCCGTGCGTGCTCGGGTAGGTGATCATCAGCGCGGCGAGGCGCGACCCGTGCCCCTCGACCTTCGCGCGGAGGTCGTCGAGGTCCACGTTGCCGTCGCGGTCGCAGGCCACCACCACCACGCGCATGCCCGCCATCACGGCCGAGGCCGGGTTCGTGCCGTGGGCGGAGGAGGGGATGAGGCAGATGTCGCGCTGCCCCTCCCCGCGCGCCGCGTGGAAGGCGCGGATGGTGAGCAGCCCCGCGTACTCGCCCTGGCTGCCCGCGTTCGGCTGCAGCGAGACGGCCGCGAAGCCCGTGCAGGCGCAGAGCCAGGCCTCGAGGCGCCGGATCATCTCGATGTAGCCGCGCGCCTGGTCGGCGGGCGCGAAGGGGTGGATGTCGGAGAAGCCCGGCAGGGTGACGGGGATCATCTCCGCCGTCGCGTTGAGCTTCATCGTGCAGGAGCCGAGCGGGATCATGCTGCGGTTCAGCGCGACGTCCTTGTCCTCCAGCCGCTTGAGGTAGCGCAGCATCGCGTGCTCGGAGCGGTGCGCGCCGAAGACGGCGGCGGTGAGGAAGGGGGAGCGGCGCGCGAGGGTCGCGGGCAGGCGCTCGGGCGCGGAGAGCTCGCCGAGGCCCGCGCGCTCGCGCCCCGCGGCCTCGGAGAGCGCCGCGATGAGCGAGACGAGGTCCTGGCGCGTCACGGTCTCGTCGAGCGCCACCGCCACGCAGCCCGCGTCCACGCGGCGCAGGTTGAACCCGGCCTTCAGCGCCGTCTCCATCAGCGCGTCGGCCTTCCGGCCGGCCTCGATCGCGACGGTGTCGAAGAAGCGGTCGTGGCGCAGCGCGAAGCCGGCGCGCAGCGCGGCGTCGGCCAGCAGGCTCGCCAGGAGATGCGTGCGGCGGGCGATGCGGACCAGCCCCTCCGGCCCGTGCCACACCGCGTACATGCCGGCCATCACAGCCAGCAGCACCTGCGCGGTGCAGATGTTGCTCGTCGCCTTCTCGCGCCGGATGTGCTGCTCGCGCGTCTGGAGCGCGAGGCGCATGGCCGGCCGCCCCGCGGCGTCGACCGAGACGCCGACGAGGCGCCCCGGCATCAGCCGCTTCAGCGCGTCCTTCACGGCGATGTAGGCGGCGTGCGGGCCGCCATAGCCCATCGGCACGCCGAAGCGCTGCGTGCTGCCCACCACCACGTCCGCCCCCATCTCGCCGGGGGGCGTGAGGAGGGTGAGCGCGAGGATGTCGGCGGCGACGATGGCCATCGCGCCGGCCGCGTGCGCGGCCGCGATGGCGGGGGCGAGGTCGCGCACCTCCCCGGTCGTGCCGGGGTAGGAGAGGACGACGGCGAAGGGCTTCGAGGCGGCGTAGCGCGCCGGGTCGTCCGTCTCCTCGATCGTGATCCCCAGCGGCGCCGCCCGGGTGCGCAGCACCGCGACCGTCTGCGGGTGCAGGTCCGTCGCGACGACCAGGGTGGTGGACTTCGCCTTGTGGGCGGCGAGGGCCAGCGCCATGGCCTCGGCCGCCGCCGTCGCCTCGTCCAGCAGGGAGGCGTTGGCCACCGGCAGGCCCGCGAGGTCGCAGACCATGGTCTGGAAGTTCAGCAGCGCCTCGAGCCGCCCCTGGGCGAGTTCGGCCTGGTAGGGCGTGTAGGCGGTGTACCAGCCGGGGTTCTCGAGCACGTTCCGCAGGATCACCGGCGGCGTGTGGGTGCCGTGGTAGCCGCAGCCGATGAGCGACTTCACGCGGAGGTTCCGCTCGGCCAGGCCGCGCAGCTCGGCGATGGCCTCGGCCTCGCCCACCGGGGGCGGCAGCGCGTCCAGGTGGCTGTCGCGGATGCCCTCGGGCACGGTGCGGGCGGCGAGCGCCTCGAGGCTCTCCGCGCCCACGACGCGCAGCATGGCCGCGACCTGGGCCTCGGAGGGGCCGATGTGCCGGCCGGCG
Organism: Muricoccus nepalensis; assembly: GCF_006438825.1. Taxonomy (GTDB): domain Bacteria; phylum Pseudomonadota; class Alphaproteobacteria; order Acetobacterales; family Acetobacteraceae; genus Roseomonas; species Roseomonas nepalensis. Next base: position 75,016 of record NZ_RCZP01000022.1, on the reverse strand, counting down.
AAGGCGCCGCTGTCCTCGAGGGACGCGAGCTGGGTGAGCGCGCTCAAGCCCCGGCCTCCGCGTGCTTGGCGTAGGCGTCGGCGTCCATCAGCTTGTCGGCGTCGGCGGCGTCGCGCGGGGTGATCGTGAAGAACCATCCCTCGCCCATGGGGTCGCGGTTCACCAGGGCGGGATCGTCCACCAGGGCGGCGTTCACGGTCGCGATGGTGCCGGCGATGGGCGCGTAGATGTCGGAGGCGGCCTTGACGCTCTCGACCACGGCCACGGCCTCCCCGGCCTCCACCGCGCGGCCGGCCTCGGGCAGGTCCACGAAGACGACGTCGCCCAGCGCGTCCTGCGCGTGGGTGGAGATGCCCACCACGGCCAGCCCGTCGTCCAGGCGGACCCATTCATGGCTCTCGGCGAAGCGGGTCTGGCTCATGAGGCGGCTCCTTGCAGGATCGGCGTGCGCTTGTAGCGATGGGGAACGAAAGGGGTTGGCGCGACGCGGGCGGGGATGGCCCGGCCGCGCACCATCAGTTCAAGCCCCGTGCCATCCTCCGCGCTCGCGCGGGCGACGTAGCCCATGGCGACGGGGGCGCCGAACGAGGGCCCGAAGCCGCCGCTGGTCACCTCGCCGACCGTGACGCCGCCGGCGGCGACGGGGGTATGGGCGCGGGCGGGCTGGCGGCCCTCCGGCAGGATGCCGACGCGGAGGCGCTTGGGGCCGTGGTCCAGCTCCTCCCGCACCCGCTCGGCCCCCGGGAAGTCCCAGGCGAGGCGCCGGCGCTTGCCGAGGCTGAAGGTGAGCGCCGCCTCCACCGGGGAGGTCGTCTCGTCGATGTCCTGGCCGTAGAGGGGGAGCCCCGCCTCCAGGCGCAGGCTGTCCCGCGCGCCGAGCCCGGCGGGGGTGGCGCCGGCGGCGAGCAGGGCGCGCGCCACGGCCTCGGCGCCCTCGGCGGGGGTGCCGATCTCGAAGCCGTCCTCCCCGGTGTAGCCGGAGCGGGTGACGAGGGCGGGGATGCCGGCCACGGGGGTCTCCAGCACGCCCATGAAGGGCATGGCGGCGATTCCCTCGGCCAGCCGCGCGAGGATCGCCTCGGCGCCCGGCCCCTGCAGCGCCAGCAGCGCGCGGTCGGGCCGCGGCACCAGCGCGACGCCCGCGGGCAGGGCGGCGCCGATGGCGGCCAGGTCCACCGCCTTGCGGGAGGCGTTCAGCACGAGGAAGAGCCGGTCGCCGAGGTTGGCGACCATGAAGTCGTCGGTGATCCCGCCGAACTCGTTCATCAGCAGGGCGTAGCGCTGGCGGCCGGGGCGCAGGGCCTGGACCTCGGCGGGGGTCACCCGCTCCAGCGCGGCCGCGGCGCCCTCGCCCCGCAGCTCCGCCTGGCCCATGTGGGAGACGTCGAACAGCGCGGCGCCGGCGCGGCAGGCGAGGTGCTCGGCCAGGATGCCCGCCGGGTACTGGACGGGCATGGCGTAGCCAGCAAAGCCGACCATGCGCCCGCCGAGCTCGCGGTGCAGGCCGGCGAGCGGCGTTTCAAGCAGGGTATCCGTATCAGTATCGGCCACGCGTCCCCCAGAGCCGCGGATGCGGCCGGTTCCGATCGTGGCCCCCCTCTGTCCCGAGACCTGAGAGATTCGGTTGGGGTGTGTCCCTCCCTTACTCCGTCGGTGCCGTGATCGCGGGGATCACGGGCTTTCCAGAGGCCCCTTCCCCACGCGGTCCTTCTGCCTGAGCGTTTCCGGGGGCCGGTTGCGCCTTCGGCGGGGGGTGGCCGACGCCGCCCCCTCTCTCCCGCGCGGGATCAGCGGGTGGGGGACTCGTGCCCGAATGCGGCCGCCAGCGCAACCGTCATCCGGCCGTCAGCGGACGCCGCGGCGCCGGTTGGCCGCCAGCTGCTCCGGGGAGAGCAGGAAGCCCACCAGGACGACCTTCTCCGCGGCCTGGCGGGCGTCGCCGGGGATGCGGACGAGCATCTCCTCCCCCTGGGCGGTGGTCCGGCGATCGCCGGTGCCGAAGACGACGCGGACGGCGTCGGTGCCGCGGTTCAGCACGCGGCTCTCCGCCTCCTCCGTCACGGCGACGAGGTAGGGCAGCTCCGCGGTGTTGCCGGTGGCGGCGGGGCCGCGCTCGGCGGCCACCTGCACCCGCAGGGTCACGTCGAGGCCGCCCGCGCGGGAGGCGTAGTCGCAGCGCGCCTGGAAGCCGGTCATCCGGGCGTCGACCTCCATGTTGGCCAGGTCCGGCCGGGCGCCCTCGCGGTAGCGCGTCAGGTCCACCGCCTCGGCCAGCAGGGCGACGCGGGGGCAGGGCGCCTGGGGGCGCTGGTTCAGCACGCTGCCCCTCCCCCCGCCTCCCCCGCCGCAGCCCGCCAGGAGCGGCAGGGCCAGGAGGGCGAGGCCCAGGGCAGGGGCGGCGGGGCGGAGGGATCGGATCACGCGGGAGGCACTCCTGGCCCGGAGGACGAGGCCCCGGGCGGCCGTTGGGCGGGCGCCCGGGAGAATTGCAGGGCCCTGCGGCTCAGCCCTGGGCGGCCGGCGCGCGGGCGGCTAGATAGAACGCGCCCACGGTCCGGCCGGGGGCTGTTCGCGCCGGCGCCGAAGGACCAAGTCGCACGCCATGGACCAGACCGCAAACCTCCGCCCCGGGACGCCCGGGACCGCCGGGAAGCCCCCCCTCACCGTGCTGCTGGCCGGCCCGCGCGGCTTCTGCGCGGGGGTGGACCGCGCCATCAAGATCGTCGAGCTCGCCATCGAGCGCTACGGCACGCCCGTCTACGTGCGCCACGAGATCGTCCACAACCGCTTCGTGGTCGAGGGGCTCCAGGCCAAGGGCGCCGTCTTCGTCGAGGAGCTGGACGAGATCCCCGACGACGGCCAGCCCGTGATCTTCTCCGCCCATGGCGTGCCCCGCTCCGTGCCCGCCGCGGCCGACGCGCGGCAGATGCTCTACCTCGACGCCACCTGCCCGCTGGTCAGCAAGGTCCACCGCGAGGCCGAGCGGCACCACGCGGGGGGCAGCCACATCCTGCTCATCGGCCATGCCGGGCACCCCGAGGTCGTCGGCACCATGGGCCAGCTCCCACCCGGCGCGGTCACGCTGGTGGAGGACGCCGAGCAGGCCGCGACCGTCGAGCCGCCGCCCGGGCCGCTGGCCTACGCGACCCAGACCACCCTCTCGGTGGACGACACGGCCGAGGTGCTGGACGTGCTGCGCCGCCGCTTCCCGGACCTCTCGGCCCCGGTGAAGGAGGACATCTGCTACGCGACGACGAACCGCCAGGCCGCCGTGAAGGCGATCGCGGAGCGCTGCGAGCTGATCGTGGTCGTGGGCGCGGCCAATTCCTCCAACTCCGTCCGCCTGCGCGAGGTGGCGGAGCGCGCCGGCTGCCCGCGCGCGGTGCTCGTGCCGCGCGGCCGCGACTTCGACCCGGCCCTGGCCGACGGGCTCTCCACCATCGGCATCTCCGCCGGCGCCAGCGCGCCCGAGGTGCTGGTGGAGGAGGTGGTGGCCCGCCTGCGGGAGCGCTTCGAGGTCACGATCGAGGACGTGACCGTGGCGGAGGAGAAGATCATCTTCAACCTTCCCCGCCCGCTGCGGAACCCCCGCGCCGCCGTCGGGTAGCCGCCGCGCCCGGGCGCTCCGCCGGCCGGCACGGCATCCCGCCCGGCCGGTGCGCCGGCCCTTGCCGGCCCGTCCGGGCTGATGCATGGACGGCCGCGCAGGGGTGCCCCGGGAGATCTGATGGCCGTCTACACCGAGGTATCCGACGAGGCGCTGCGCGCCTTCCTCGCCGGCTACGACCTGGGCGGGCTCGTCGCCTTCCGCGGGATCGCGGAGGGCGTGGAGAACAGCAACTACGCCCTTCGCACCACCGGCGGCGACTTCATCCTCACCCTCTACGAGCGGCGCGTGGACCCGGCGGAGCTGCCCTGGTTCCTCGGACTGATGCGCCACCTGGCCGCGCGCGGCCTGGCCTGCCCGCAGCCCGTGGCCGGGCGCGACGGCGAGGCGCTGCGCGAGCTGGCGGGGCGCCCGGCCGCGATCTGCACCTTCCTGCCGGGCGTCTGGCCGCGCCGTCCCTCGGTCGCCCATTGCGCCCCCCTCGGCGGGGCCCTGGCCGCCCTGCACGCGGCCGGCGAGGGCTTCCCGGCCGAGCGCGCCAACGCGCTGGGCCCCGCCGGCTGGGCGCCGTTGCTGGAGCGCTGCCGCCCGAACGGCGACACCGTGCAGCCCGGCCTCTGCGCGGAGCTGGACGGCCACCTCGCCGCCATCCTCCGGGACTGGCCGCAGGGGCTCCCGCGGGGGCACATCCACGCGGATCTCTTCCCCGACAACGTCTTCTTCCTGCCCGACCCGGAGCGGCGCCCGCGTGTCTCGGGCCTTATCGACTTCTACTTCGCCTGCACGGACATCCTCGCCTACGACGTCGCCATCTGCCTCAACGCCTGGTGCTTCGAGCCGGACCTCGCCTTCAACGTGACCAAGGCGCGCGCCGTGCTGGCCGGCTACAGCCGCGTGCGCCCGCTCTCGGCGGCGGAGATGGCGGCCCTGCCCGTGCTCTGCCGCGGCGCCGCGGTCCGCTTCCTGCTCACCCGGCTCTACGATTGGGCCAACACGCCGGCGGGCGCGATGGTCACGCGCAAGGACCCGCTGGAATACCTGCGCCGCCTGCGCTTCTTCGCGGCGGCCGAGGAGGTCTCCGCCTATGGAATCTGAAGCACCGGCGAAGGACGCCGCGGCGGCCGTCGTGGAGATCTGGACGGATGGCGGCTGCAAGCCCAACCCCGGCCCGGGCGGCTGGTCCGCCATCCTCCGCTTCGGCGCGGTGGAGAAGGAGATGTCGGGCTACGACCCCGCCACCACCAACAACCGCATGGAGCTGACCGCCGCCGCCTCAGCGCTGGAGGCGCTGAAGAAGCCCTGCCGCGTGGTGCTGCACACCGACAGCGAGTATGTCCGCAACGGCGTGACCCGCTGGGTCCACGGCTGGGTGCGCAACAACTGGCGGAATGCCGCCAAGGAACCCGTGGCGAACTACGAGCTGTGGCAGCGCCTGCTGGCCGCGGCCAAGCCGCACCAAGTGGAGTGGCGCTGGGTGCGAGGCCACGCCGGCGACGTGATGAACGAGCGCGCCGACAAGCTTGCGACGGCGGCGCGGATGAGCCTCGGGCGATAGAATTTTTGTTAGGACCCCCAAAAGCTCGGCCTCGGTGTCCTCTCCCCTATTCCCACCCGAAGTCACTCCACAGCGACAGTAAAGACTTCTCACCCGTGACGCAAAGACACCACCTAATACAACCAAAGTCATCATCCGCAGTGTAGAATAGCTGCCAGTATCCAAGTCCAGGTTCATTTCCCCCGACTTGTAGAGGGTGTCTGAGCGCGTCCCAAGGATATCCTTAATAAGTGAGGGCGACACCTTGCCCAACTCCGGGAAGACGCGGATCCGCGTGGAAGACGCCGTTCAGCAGCTCATAATGGCTTGCCGCCTGCCTCGACCTGACCACTCGGTCAAGTTACCCGGGGGCAGCAGGAGAACGACGCCCCTCATGGGCTAAGCGTTCCTGGCAACCCGATGGCGACCGACGACCGATTACCCGCGTCTTAATGGAACAGGTTGTCTTCGCCGGATCACGTATGGCGTCCTTCTGCTGAACTTGAGATCATTCTCTGCCGTTTTGTGAAAGCCGATGCTGCGCATCCTCTCCTCGGCGGCTTCCACGATAGGAGCGAGACGTCGGTAACGGCGCCAGTACAATCGTCCTCCGCGAGAGGGTGTGCTGCCGCTACCCCATATTTTGATCCGGACGGCCACAGCCTGGCAGAGGACGAAGACACGGCCAGGGCGGCTGCATTTTTCCCACGCGAGAATGTACCGCCCAAACGCTCCGAGCTGCCACAATGGAAAGAAGCATTTCAGGTGAAGAGAAAAGAGGAACCATGCCCAACACTTGCGACAATGGGGCGGCACGCTACCCGTGCAACGAACTAAAGTTGATTGCTCAGATGGAGCGATCTCTTGAACTAGGTGACACGTTCATGGCGGAAATGGAATTCCAAGCTTGGAACGAGCGGCTGTTTGCGAGCGTTGATCCCAGCGTCCGGAGGCGCACGTGCTGGGCGAAGGTCAAGCTTGAGGCCCTTCAGCAGTACGAGACCGAACACGGCCGGTTCAGCCTGCTAGATCGTAGTGCGAAAGAAATTTTATGCTACGAGCGAGAGAGGGCTTGGCGGGGCGAGCCGTCGCGATACTCACCCGCAGCCAAATATTAATAGGTTGGCTTCCCCGTTTCGTATGCAATCGCGTTTAACGCAGCGGGCCAGTTCACGAACGGCTTTTTGAGAATGGCACCGTCGTCTGCTTGGACCACATACATCGGCTCAAGACCCTCTATGTTGAGGCGGAATACCGTGTACCCACCCAATTTCACATCCTTCTCCTCCTTAACCGGAGCTGCTTCCAGCTCCTGCTTGAATGCCTTGAGTTTAGCGTCGGCTGGAATAGTTGAGTAACTCCGTTCGGAGCGTTGTTTTGCGATCCAGGCGCCTTGCGCCTGAACGTAGCGTGTATACTCGGCCGCACCGTCCTCCGCCTCCTTGAGGGTGCCGAAGAGGACATTGAGGATTCGTGGGCCGAGGATGAAGGCAAGGTAGTGCCAGCGCCCGAAAATCCATATAGGCCGTGCCGAACCGCTGTCTCTTGGAACGAGATCATAACAGAGCCACCAAGGCTTGAATGGCTCGTTTTGATTACCATACGTCATCACCCCTCTTTGTGGCATTGGCTCGATCGCACTGCAATGGGCCTTGAACTGCTGCGAATATCTCCGATAGGGCTCCACGCAGGTGCTGACCTAGTTCCTCCACCCTACGACTCGTAGACGGGAAGTCCGGCCATTGCGAGGAGGTCAATACCTATAACTTCTTCACGCTGCTCGAACGCAATACCTGAGTGCGCAAGGTAGTTCTTGCGCTCGGCCGGGTAAGGTGTCGACCAGGCCCCCGGTAGTGGTCCAGAGTGCCTAGTGAAAGCGGGTTGCGGCTTTTCGCAGCAGCGCCTTCAGCTTGGCGAAGGCTTACTCAATGGGGTTCAGGTCTGGGCTATAGGGTGGCAGGTGGAGCAGGCTGGCGCCGATGGCGCGGAAGGCTTCGCACAAACCGGCGATCTTGTGGGCGGCAAGGTTGTCCAAGACCACAACACCGCCCTTGACTACTTGGCTCATCCCGCCAGACGGCGTCAGCCTGCCGCAAGATGCGCTCTGCCCGACTCGCCACTGTAGTCTACCACCGGCTAGGTCGCCGAGAAGATCTGCGCGATCCTCCAGTTCACCGACAATGAGGTGGTTCACCGACACCTCAACTTGCGCATCTAACCAATAGCCCCGGGTCTCGGCCACGGACTGACGGCCTCTGGTTCCAAATCGGTGTCTCAATCCGGCGACGTAGCGGATGTGGGCCAGACGGGTGCCTGCGGCCCCGTTCGCACCGGCGAGTACGGGTCCAGGGCGCATGAGCTGCCTACCACCCCGCAGATGCCCTCCAGGATTTCGGGGGCGTCGTCCAACTGTCGTGGATGCCCGACGCCGCGGCCGACGTCCAGAACCGGACGGGCGCACCCGTCGGCACCAAGGGGGAGTTGCGCCCCCAATGCCTCGCCGACGCGGGCCGCTGTGGCTAACGGGACACCTTCGTCCCGCTCGACGGCCGCAAGGGTCTTGGGGCTGATGTCCGCGATCTCCGCCATCACCCATCGTCCCACACCCTGGGGCTTCCGCAGCGCCGCTAGCCGCGTGCCCAGGCCTCCCCTGCTGCCATGAAATGGTCGCCACTCTCTATACCGAGCGCGGCGGACAAGTTGACAAAGGTGCTAAGGGCACCCTGATCGCGCTTGGCCTGCCGGAGTGTGGGCAAGGAGATCCCGCCCCGCTAGGCCAGTGCGAACTGGGCAGCTTGGCCAAGCGGCGGGCGGCGCGGAGGTCGGGACCGAGGTTAGAAAGGTAAGCGAGTCGACGCAGTAGGGCATTGTAGACTGCTGGGAATGGCAAGGAAGCTGTCGTGTGGCCAGACACCTTCCGAGGGCGGGTCCGGTTCCTAAAAGCGGTGCCCTCCGCTATTGGTTCATCCGGGGGTTCCTGCGGCTCGACATCCTGGACTTCGGACCGGGCCGTGGGGGAGTCTTGACTGACAGCGGCAGTTGGTGCCGCGACGCCGAGCGGGGGGCAAGGCGGTGCAGTACGATGACCTGACGCACGAGCAGCTCGTGAGCTTGCTCGTGAAGAGAGACGCGCAACGTCGCCTGGGCTTGGTCTGGGAGCGTGACGAAATCGCGCACGACCAGGCGCTCAACGGCGACTTCGTCGCCATGAACCTCGATCTAGGCGGGAATGGCTCCTGCGGGCCCGGCCCGTGGGGCAACCTCGTCATTGAGGCGGACAACTTCGACGCCCTGCGATGGCTCCGGATGACCCACGCCGGGCAGATCCGCTGCATCCTGATCGACCCGCCTTACAACACGGGCAACCAAGATTTCGCCTACAACGACCGCTTCGTCGGCGCCGACGACCGGTTCCGCCAGTCCACTTGGCTCGAGTTCCTCTACCGCCGCATGACTTTGGCCCGAGACCTCCTCACCGAGGACGGCGTTATCATGGTCTGCATCAACGACGACAACCGCTCGAAGCTGGACCTCCTCATGGAGGACGTGTTCCCCGGCATGAGGGTGGGGAGCTTCGTCTGGAAGACGCGATCTGGGAGCAACGACCACGGTGACCACAGCTTCTCGGTCGATCACGAGCACATCCTCGTCTACGCGAAGCCGGGCTTCGAGTTCACCGGCGCCGCTAAGGACTTCCGCCAGTACAAGAACCTCGACGGCGATCCCCTCGGAGCCTGGAAGACCGGCGACCTAACCAAGGGTCACTCTTTCAAGGAGCGTCCGCGCGCCTACTACCCCGTCCAGACCCGGAGACCGGCGTCTGGTATCCATGCAATCCCACCCGGGTGTGGGCGTTCGCGACGGAGCAGTCTCCGCCCGCTTGGAAGAGAACGCTGCTCAAGAGGAAGGCCAGCGCGGACGCCGAGCAGGGGCAGCCCAAGACGCGGCAGCCGACCATGGAGGAATGGATCCGGCGCAAGAAGATCGTGTGGCCGGACCCGACTACCGAGCGGGTGGTCGTTTGGGAGACCAAGGAAGCGTTGCTCCGCGCCATCGCCGAGGGCGACGTCCCCTCGGCGAACCGCGGACGAACACCCCTCCTGCGGGAGGATCTGCCCGATCTGGATTTCTGGGTGGGCAAGCCCGTGAGTTTCGAACGACCTTGGTTCCGTCGCCATCTCCGCGACGTGAAGAGCGCGACCTCGCTGGTGTCGAGCTGGATCCGCGGCGTGACCGAGAGGTCCGACGGCGCCGACGAGGAGATCGCCGAGGTCGTCACGCAGCGCAGCGGAACCTCCGAGGACTCCGTGAAGGAAATCCTCGGGCATCAGGCGTTCAGCTTCCCCAAGCCACCGAGCCTGTTCCGGGAGCTGCTCCGCTTCGCGACAGATTCGGACGACATCGTGCTCGACTTCTTCGCGGGCTCGGGAACCGCGGCCCAGGCGGTGCTCGCGCTTAACGCGGAGGACGAGGGGCGCCGCCGCTTCATCCTGGTTTCCTCACGCGAAGCCACCAAGGAGAACCTCGACCGGAATCTTTGCCGAGACGTCTGCGCCGAGCGCGTGAGGAGGGTCATCGAAGGATACCCAGGCGTCGCTGGTCTCGGTGGTGACTTCGCCTATCTCACGTCCCAACGCATCGCCTTCGAGGACCTCGCCTTCGACCTGAAGCCCGAGCAGGTGTGGCTCGCGCTGCAGGCGCTCCACGGCCTGCCCTTGTCGCCCTTCCGCGAGGACGGGGATCTGCAGGTGGCCAGCGACGAGGACATGGCCGTGGCCTACTGCGACAGGTTCACCGAGGGCGCGGAGCGGGCGCTCCAATCAGCGGCGGCCGAGCACCACTTCCTCGTCGTCTACGCCTACGCGCCGCGCCCCGTGCGCGACGCGTTGGACGGAGCGAACAACGCGGAGGTCCGCGCCCTGCCGGACTTCCTCCTCGGGAGGTTCCAAGGATGAGCGCCACCGTTCTGCACACGCCCGAGGCCCGCGGCTCGAAAGCGATCCCGCTCAAGGAATTCCAGGACAAGGCGCAGGCGGCCCTGCTCGCCGTCATCGCGGACACAGCCGCCAAGATCGAGGCTGACCTGCCCCGCCGACGGCAAATAGCCCTCGCGCAGGGCGTGACCCTCCTCCGCGCGCCGACGGGCAGCGGCAAGACCCTGACAGTCGGCCGCACCCTCGAGGCGGCCAAGGGCCGGTTGAGGAGGAAGACCTGCTGGTTCTGGTTCACGCCTTACACCGGCCTAGTGTCGCAGACCCGCGAGGCGCTCGCATCGCAGTGCTCCGGGCTCAGGCTGCGGGACGTGAGGACGGACCGCGTCGTCCGCGGGACGCGCGACGGCGACGTCTTCGTCATGACCTGGGCTAGCGTCGCCTCCGCCAGCAAGGACGCTCGTCTCGCGCGGGTGGACGGCGAGGAAGCTCCCGGCATCGACCTGATGGTAGCGGCTCTCCGCGCGGAGAGCTTCCACGTCGGCGCCGTCATCGACGAGGCGCACGTGAACTTCGGCACGTCCGCCAAGCAGGCGGCCGCCTTCTATCTCGACGTGCTCCGGCCCGACTTCACCGTCCTCCTCACGGCCACACCCAAGGACGAGGAGCTGAACAGGTTCCGGCAGGCCGCGAAGATCGGTGAGGTCAACCGCATCGAGGTCGGGCGGGAGGAGGTCGTTAAAGCCTGCCTCAACAAGGTCGGCATCAAGGCGGTGCATTTCCGCCCCGATTCCAAGGACGAGCGATTGCTCGACATGGAGGAGGTGGCGATCTTCGCGGGCCTGGAGCGCCACAGGCGGGTCAAGGGCGCGTTGGCCGCGGCCGGGATCGAGCTCACCCCGTTGCTGCTCATCCAGGTGGACAACGAGGAGAAGGGGAAGGCAGACCCTGTCCAGCGGGTCAAGGACCTTCTGGCCGCCTACGGCGTGGCCCCTCAGGCGGTGGCGGTGCACACCTCGGGCGAGCCCGATCCGTTCTTCCACACCCTCGCCTACGACGAGACCAAGGAGATCCTGATCTTTAAAGTCTCCGCCGCGACCGGGTTCGACGCCCCTCGGGCGTGGACGCTGGTCTCGCTCAGGCAGACCACCGGGACCGAGTTCGGCCTGCAGATCCTCGGCCGCATCATGCGGGTCCATCAGCGCGTGCAGCACCTGCACCCCTACGCCACGAAGCCAGTCCGCGTCCTGCCCAGCGTCTTGGACTACGGATACGTCTTCCTGGCCAATCCGGCCGCTCAGCCCGGGATGATGTTGGCGGCCGAGGAGATCAAGACCATCCAGGACGGCATCGAGACCGTCACCGGCAACGCCGTCGTCATCGACTTCGGCAGCAGGACGGCCGTTCTGCTCGATCCGAAGGGGGGCTTTGCAGAGCTCCTGGACCCTGTGGAGCCGGAGAGTGACTTCATCGACTCTGGGACAGGGACGGCGGAACCCATCGAGGTCCGGGCGCCCGGCGTCGTGGAGACCCCCCGAGCCGCGGCCCTGCGCGTCCAGCCCCTTCTAGAGCTCACTGAACCCCTCTCGATGCGCCTGCCACCCTTCACGGGCGCCCACCCGCAGCCGAAGGCGGAGCCGCAGGCCAGGCCGCCGTCGTTGGCGAGCTACCCTCTTCGCGAGGACGTCGCCTTCCCCCGGAAGCTGGCGCGCGAGGTGATGCCGCGGAGCATGGACGGCTTGGTCGCCTGCATGGCGCAGCGGATCGAGATCGACAGCTCTACCCTCAACCTCGTTAGGCGGACCCGCGGCAAGGTGGTCGTTACCGAGCAGGACGTGTTCGGCACGGACCGGACCACGACCACGGAAACGGTCCCGCTGTCCGCCCTCCGCATCTCCCAGCAGGCGCAGCTCACCTTCCGGTTCAACGAGAGCATCGACGAGCGCGATCTCAAGCCAGCCCTGGCGGAGCGCCTCAAGACCGAGGTGGAGAACGCCGGAATGGACCCGCTCGACGACAAGGAGCTACGCCGGGCCGTGGACCTCATCGCCATGGCGAAGCCGCACCTGCTCCACGAGGCTTGCCGCGCTTGCCTCGCTCAGGTGGTTGAAATCCGGCAGGACGAGGACATACCGTCCGTCTACGAGGGGCCAGTCGGCCTGGAGCGGGCTGGGGAGTCCCTCTACGGCGTCTTCCCGTCGGACCTGAACAACGAGGAGCTCGCCTTCGCCCGCCTCCTGGACGACGACCAGAGCGGCACGGTGCTATGGTGGCTCAGGAATGTGAGCCGGGCCCGCTGGGCTGTCTCCATCGTCCTGCCCAACGGGGACCGGCACTACCCCGACTTCGTCATCGGGGTAGACGTCCGGCGCCGGAGCAAGAACAGCGTCGCCTTGGCGGAGGTGAAGGACGACGGCCGTGACGGGCGGCTCTTCGCCACCAAGAACACCGACAAGGTGCGGACGGAGCATCGCGAATACCGCTCGGCGCTGATGGTGTTCCGCGACGGCTCCGGCGAATGGTTTAACGTCGCATATCGCCCCGACATTCAGCGTCACGTGCCTGGATCTCGCTTCACAGTCGGCGATCTGCTCTGGACGCATTAACCTAACAAGCTGCTGAAAAACACTCGCGATGTAGTGCTGGTCGTGATTCCCTCGGGCTTGCTGGAGGGGGGCGGTTTATCATGCGGGATGCAGACGAGCAGGCGGAGGGACTGTTCAGTTACGTGAGTTGCAAGGCGCGCGTTCCGGCGGGCCACCCGCTCCGGATGATCCGGGCGGTGGTGGGCGAGGCACTGGAGGCGCTATCTGGCGAGTTGGACGGGCTGTACGCGCGGTTGGGTCGCCCCCCGATCGCGCCGGAGAAGCTCATACGGGCCTTGCTGCTGCAGGCTTTCTACTCCGTGCGCTCGGAGCGGCAGCTGATGGAGCAGCTGGATTACAACCTGCTGTTCCGCTGGTTCGTAGGGCTGTCGATGGATGCCCCCGTCTGGGACACTTCGACCTTCTCCAAGAACCGCGACCGGCTGCTCGCGGGAGATGTGGCACAGGTCTTCCTGGCGGCCGTGGTGGCTCAGCCCTGGATCAAAGCGCTGATGTCTGACGAGCACTTCTCGGTAGATGGCACCCTGATCCAGGCCTGGGCCAGTCAGAAGTCCTTTCGGCCCAAGGCGGAGGGATCCAGCGATGGACGGGACCCACCTATGGGCAACGGGCGCAACGCGGAGGCCGACTGGCGCGGCGAGCGGCGCAGCAACGAGACCCATGCCAGCACGACTGATCCCGATGCACGGCTCGCCCGCAAGTCGGACGGGCAGTCGAGTCTGCTGGCCTATTCCGGGCACGTGTTGATGGAAAATCGCTCCGGCTTGGTTCGCTTGGCCTGCCTGACGCGGGCCAGTGGCACCGCCGAACGCGAGGCGGCCCTTGGACTGGTCGGGCGGATGCGTCGGACGATGCGGCAGCGGATCACGCTCGGGGCCGACAAGAACTACGACGCCCGCGAGCACGTGAAAGGGCTGCGGGCACTTCGCGTCACGCCGCACATCGCCCGCAACGACCACATCACCAAGACCGGCAAGCGACGGCGCTCGGCCGTCGACGGCCGCACCACGCGCCATCCGGTTTATGGCGTCAGCCAAATCATCCGAAAGCGCATCGAAAAAGTTTTCGGGTGGATCAAACAGGGCGCGGGCCTGCGTCAGACCCGACCCCACGGCCTCGACCGCGTGGCCTGCACCTTCACTCTCACAGTGGCTGCCTACAACCTCGTCCGGCTGCCTGGCCTCCTGGCAAAGCCAGTTCCGTGAAGGAGAAGAACAACCCGCTTCTGGGGCGCTGGCGCATCATCCAAGCCGACCTGTGGGACAGAGACTACCTCGACCTCGTCGGACCCGCCAGTCTCACAGTTCAGGCCGACGGATCGGGCGAGATGACGTTCGGGGCTATGCAGGCAAGTCTCCGCATTGGCTACGGCCTCGACAACATCGACTTCACCTGGAAGGGCTCCGACGAAGGGGATGAGGTCCAGGGTTCGGGCTACGCTGAACTCCTGGGCGACGGCTCCCTTCAGATTGAAATCGAGTACCAGGACGGCGACGAAGCCACCCTCAGAGCCATCCGCCCGACTTCTTCAGCAGCCTGCTAGGCCGTAACCCGTGTCCACTGCAGCGGGGGAAGGTCACTGCGAACCTCCGCCGGAACAGCCGTCTCGTCTGCGGTGTCTGCGGGAATGACTGGCTTGATCATCCCAGAATGCCGCCCGATTTCGTAGGACGCGTATTCAAAGTGCATGACCTTGTTGGGGTGGCGACGGGGACACGTGCCACCGATTCGCTGACGGATGTCGTCGTGGTCTGCACATTGTGTCACTAGCTTGCTCACGCCAAAGGATAGGCAGGCACTGCCTCTAACAGTTGGACATACATCTTGACATAATTTGCCTCGGATGGACGGAACGGTGCAAGTCTATCCTGCCCCCAGAGAATGGAGCGCCCCCATTGCAGCCCTCGCAGAGACTGCCTGGACCGAACGAGCCCTGCTGGTGCCAGAGCGGCCGCAAGTACAAGCATTGTCATCGCCCGATCGACAATGCTCCTGTCGAACGGAAGTATGCGGAAGCCCAGCGAGTCTATGCCACCAACTGGCGTGTCACCGCTGAACTGCAGCATGGTCGTGGCGACTACCGCTGGATGGCCCGGCAACTGGGATCGCACGGCATAAGACGCGTCCTTGACGTCGGGTTTGGCAGTGGTCACGGCATTCTGTCCATGCTTGAGGAACTCGGGCCCGGACTCCGGATTGTGGGTATCGACGAGAACCCGGACTGCCTCACGACAGCACAGAACACGCTCCAGACGGCCGGGGTGGACTGCCCGTCGCCCATGCGCCGTGTGACGACCCTGCCATACGCGGACGGATTCCGTTCAGCCGCCGTGCCGATCGAAGGAGCGTTACCGGAGCCGGTGGCCCTTCTGCAAGCCGATGTCTGCTCTGATCTCTACCTCGAGAAGGCACTGCGTGCGGACGGCCCATTCGACGCTGTCACCGTTTGGCTGACTGGGGTCCACATGTATCGGCAGTACAACGTCGTCGTCACCTCGGCAGGGATTAAGACCGATGGATCTCATCGCCTCTTCGTCCAGAACGCGGTGTACGAGCTGGCCGATAAGGTCCTCCGGCCAGGTGGCGTGCTTCAGGTTGTTGACCGCGGCGAGGCGCCAGCCACCGAGACGATGAAGCAGGACATCATCCGCGCGCACCGCGAGCAAGCTGAACCCACTACCCTCGACTTCCGTGCCATCGAGTACACGCCATGGACGCCGACCGAGACGAGACGTGTGCCCATGGGGCTGACGCTAGGCACGAGCGGAATGGCTCCGACGCAGGATATGGCAATAGTATCCATCATCTCTGTGAAAACCTGACGATCGCCCCATCAGGGCGGCATAAAATCCGGTATGGGACCAAGCCCGCTCCCGCCCGGGCAACGCCCTCAATGGAGATCGCACGACGCGGCTCTACCTCCCGGGTAATCTCTTCCCCTTGGTGGTAGCGTCGGGTCTTTGCGCGGGCGCCACACAAAGACTCTTGCGGCACCATCGCGCTCTGGTCTGGTGCTAACTAGGAAATTAGCTCTGCAGGAACTCGGATTATTCAGTGTGTTATTCTAACGAAATGGAGGAGGAAATGGGGGGAGGAGACACAACTTCCACGAAGATCTCATTGTAGGCTGGCTGCCCAGCAGGAGACCAAGCGGGAAGGGTCAGGTCGTTGACAGCGCTTCCAAGGCGAGCCGTGGACATATTCCACCATTTGCCTGGTAATGCGACCACTCCGGGGTGCATTCCGTCCACCACGGCGAGGTGGACAAAGATAGCTCCTCCGGTGTTGCGCACCTCGACCAAGCCCCCGTCGGTAAGGCCTCGCACCTCCGCATCCCCACGGCTCATTTGCAGCGTGGGGCGTACGGCCGAGTGTCGGTGTCGCGGCATGTCTGCGAAAGTCGTGTTCAGGAAGAAATGTCCCTTCGGCGTTAGGAGCTGGAGGTGCCCAGGCGAAGGCGTCGAAGCTGGGAGCAGCACACCGTCGCCCACGCACAGCTTCACCTTAGAAGCAGGCGTGGAGCGAACGGGGGAGCACTTGATCCATCCCCTCTCCTTCAGCGCTCCGAGTTCTAATCCCACTGGCAGGGCCGCCTCAGCAATCTCTTCATCGCTCTCCTGCAGGGCGGGCTCCGTCAATCCCATTCCCCGAGCAAGAAGGCGCAGGATCTCTCCGTGTGATTTCGCTTCACCTTGAGGCGCGACAGCGGGGTGGTTGACCGAAATGTAGTGGTGACCCCAGGCCCCCTGCACATCGAAGTGCTCGAGCTGCATGGTGGACGGCAGAACAATATCGGCGAATGCCACCGTGTCTGTGGGAACGTGCTCGATGACAACCGTGAACAGATCCTCTCGACTGAGGCCCTGACGTACGCGCGCGGTGTCAGGCTGCGTGACGACGGGGTTCGTGCCCCAGATCATCAGACCTTTGATGGGCGGCGAGAGCGCACCGTTGGTCAGGGTTTCCCCGAGCCGGGCCATGTCGAAGCTGCGAGTGGGACTTGGCAGCAGGTCAGGGCGGGCTACACGGGCATCGTGGAAGTCCGGGCTCGCTTCAATCAGCAGCCCTCCCCCACGCCGGGTTGGGTGTCCGCCCAGAATGGAGAGTGCCGACAGTAGCCGCACGAGGGCTTCTCCATGCTGCGTCTGCTGAGGAGCAATGCCCACCCGGATGACAGCGGGTCGCGCCCCTGCGAGTTCGCGAGCAAGACGGACCACCGTGTCCGGCCCAATCCCGCATAGCTGGGCGACGCGCTCCGGTGTCCAGGGCGCGATCTGTTCACAGAAGGCATCGAAATCGCTCGCGGCTGCCCCGGCACAGCCGAGGTCTGCCAACCCCTCCTGTAGGGCTACATGGGCGAGGCCAGCCGCCAGCACTGCATCGGATCCTGGCCGAATGGAGACGTGTTCATCCGATGCCGCGGCGGTGCGGGTGCGACGTGGGTCGATGCAGATCACGCGGGCGCCATGCCGCTCGCGAGCTGCTTTGATAAAGTGCCAGCCATGCGGGGCGGTGGTGAGCAAGTTGGTTCCCCAGAGCAAAACAAGGCGGCTGTCGGCCACCTCCTCGGGGTCAAAGCCGAGGGCGTGGCCTTCCGCAGCGAGCGCGTTGCCGGACTGCCCACAGACGCTGCCATGGAAGCGTGATGCCCCAAGCGCGTGGAAAAGCCTCATGAGGGCGCGCCGCTGAACGACACCGAGTGATCCAGCGAAGTTCACCGGCAGCAGTGCCTCCGCACCGTGATGAGCGATGATTGCGCCATACCGCTCTGCAATGTGCGACACCGCTTCATCCCAGGTGATACGCTGGAACAGCCCCCTGCCTTTGGTGCCCGTACGTAGCAAGGGATGGAGCAAGCGGTCGGGTGCATCCAGTCGTGTCTCGTAATCTCGGACCTTGGCGCAAAGAACACCGCGCGTGATGGGGTGGTCGGGCGCACCAACCACCCGCACGACACGATCATCCTCGACGTGGGCGAGCCAGGCGCAGCTGTCCTGACAATCCAAGGGACAGCAGCCCCTAACGGTCCGAGACGTCATCACCCGGCCTTCCAAATTCCAGTACAGCGAACGTAGTAGACGGGCGACGCCACCGCCCAGCCATGACGCCCACCGCGCATGTATAGCCTTGCGGCCGACGGAGGTGTCATCGGACCAGTGTGCGGTGGTAGAGGAGTATTCTGCGTGGCCGTCCAAGATAATCGAAGGGTGCCTTCCTGTCGGTAGCCAATCCCAATCCGGCATTCCCTTTCGGCGTCCCAGTATATTGGTTAGGCGACAGCTTCCAAAGCTTCCGTCAGAACCCGCAGCCCTCTGTCGCGTACCTTTTCCTTTCGCAGAACGAGGCCGAGCTCGCGAGACGTCTCGGGCCGCAATGGTCGTCGCTCTGTACCGGGCGTACTGCTACCCAGGGCCAAGCAGGGTAACACTGACGCACCGAGCCCGCTGCCTACCAGC
Source organism: Muricoccus nepalensis (assembly GCF_006438825.1). Classification (GTDB taxonomy): domain Bacteria; phylum Pseudomonadota; class Alphaproteobacteria; order Acetobacterales; family Acetobacteraceae; genus Roseomonas; species Roseomonas nepalensis. The sequence goes on along the minus strand of NZ_RCZP01000022.1, from coordinate 56,882 downwards.
ACCTTGATCGCCTCGACGCTGCCGAGCTCCATGATCGGCCGTGGTGCCAACCCGGCCTTGCGGAACCAGGCATCGACCACCCCACGCGTGTCACCGCCACTCTCGTAGAGAATTAGTGGCATCGCAGCGAGCTGCGCGGGTGTAAGGGCGCCCTCGCCAGGACTGCCTGCTGGCACCAGCGCCGCCAAGCCGTCGCGCTGTCGGGTCGCTGTGGTCAAGGCGCGGCTCAGGGTGCGTGGCATGGTCACGAAGCCCGCATCCAGATGGCCCTCCTCAACCCGGCGCAGGACGTCCGGCGTGTTGCCGATTGCGACCAAAATTTCCAGGCCCGGCATCCGCGCCTTGGCGGCAGTCAACACTGGCGGTAGCAGGTGAATGCAGGCGGTAGCGCCGGTGCCGAGCCGTACCCTGCCGGTCTCACCCGAGCGGAATGTCGCCGCCGCGCTAACGAGTTCCTCAACCGCCGCTTGTGCCCGTCGGGCGGGAGCAAGGATGGCGTTTCCTGCCGCGGTTGCCATGACCCGCCCCTCCGCCCGGTCCAGCAGGCGCACGCCGAGAATGCGCTCTAGCTCCCGGAGCTGCTGGCTGGCTGCGGGCTGGGTCAGGTTCTGTGACCGTGCCGCTTCGGTGATGCTGCCCCGCTCCACGGCAGCCAGGAAGGTTCTGAGTTGGCGAAGCGTCGGCGTGTCCATAAGCGCAAATTATTCGAATGCGCCGCATCCGAAAAACTTTCTTTGCTCTGGGAGAGCCAGGAACCAGCATTCTCAAACCGCCGGAGCTGGTTCCGGCTCCTCCAGAGCGGATCTCAATGAGCGCGACGCTGCCCCTTGATTTTACCCTTACCGGCATCCGACCTGCCTCCGAGGCAGACATGACAGCCATCACAGCGATCTACGCCCATCACGTCCGTCAAGGCTCTGCTTCCTTTGAAACCAAAGTGCCCGACGTTGTGGAGATGGCGCGCCGCCGGGCCACCCTCCGGGAGGGTGGCTTCCCCTACGTCGTCGCGGAGGACAATAGTGAGGTGCTGGGTTACGCCTACGCTGGCGCTTACCGCCCGCGCGCTGCCTACTGCAACACGGTGGAGGACTCGATCTACCTGCGTCCCGACGCCACGGGGCGCGGTTTGGGCTCCCACCTGCTCACTGCCCTAATCGAGGCCTGCGAGGCGCAAGGCTTTCGGCAGATGATCGCGGTGGTCGGCGACAGAGCCAATACCCCTTCGATCCGCCTCCACGAGCGGCAGGGCTTCCGTCGCATCGGCACGCTGGAGGCGGTGGGTTGCAAGCACGGGCGTTGGCTCGACGTCGTCCTGCTGCAGCGCCGCCTTGGGGAGGGCGCGTCCTCGGCACCTCAGGTGCGGAATGCCTGATCAACGGGCTGTCACCCGGCACGCCGACTGAGGCTGGTCCTTGGCGTACACCAGCTCGTGGCCAGGGCGACTACCTCTTACGTCCCAGCCATGGTCCTGCGATATACTTTCGAGCATCTTGCGCTATTCCCACGGCACGGCTGGCTGTGACCCGATGGCGGAAATCCGCTCCCAAGGAGAAGGCTTCCTGTTTCGCCAGGTCGCCGCCTCCTCGGGACGTGCGTGATCCATACGGGCTCAGCGTACTCCAACCTCTAACCAGGCGAACACCGTCCGAAGCGAGTGTTCCACCTGGATCACTTGACCTCCTGCAGCAAGAGGAGGGCGCCATCTTCCGTCTCGCAATCCGCCGCAGTAGATGGGGCCGCGACAGCGTGTAGAACGCCGTTAGCATCGCGTATGGTGACGGAGCGCCCGCACCGGGTTCCCTGCTCCAGCGGTGTCGTTCCCCGCTGGTCAATCAAGCCGCTCATCGGGCGTCTTCTCCGGACTCGACGTTACCGAAAAGAGCAAATTCGCCAAGCTACGCTGCCTTTGTGGGAAGCGACCGCTTCACAGTCCTAACATCGGCTCGGAAGGCTGTGACGATCCTAGTCAGGAGCGTCTGCGAACCTGGACTCGACAGGCTGGAGTGCAACACGACGGGAATTTGAGGCAGCTTCGGGAGGCCGAGCCGTGCACCGACGTCCACCAGTCCTTCCGGGGCGATGCGGCTCGCGACGGCCGCGATCCCGATGCCCGCGAGCGCCGCCGCCGCGGTAGAAGACACGCCGGACCCCAGAAAGGCCTCTCGCCAGTCGATACCCGTGCCTTCGAGGGCCGACACGGACATCGCGCGGAGCTTGCAGGGCTCGCGTTGGAGGATCATCGGCAGGGGCGCGCCGCGGCTCAGCGACAGGTCGGGGGACGCCATCCAGTGGAAGGTCTCCGTGAGCACGATCTGGCCGCCGCGACGGCTCTCGTCGTGCCGGAGGAGCACGACGGCATCCAGCTCGCCCGCGTCGTAGCTGTCCAGCAGGGTCCGGGTGCTCGCGACCCGCAGGTCCAGGACGAGGTCGCGCGACTTCCCCCCGAAGCGTCGCAGGAGATCGGAGAGTCCGTCGCAGACGAGGTGATGGCTCAGCCCGAGCGAGACGCGCGACGATCTCTCTTCGAACGCCTCCGTCGCACGGCGGTAGGTTTCCGAGAGCGGGCGGGCGCGGACGAGGAACGCCTGTCCGTCCGGGGTGAGCCGGACGAGGCGCGGGGTCCGCTCAAGGAGGCGCCGGTCGAGCACCTTCTCCAGGCGGCTGATTTTTAGGCTGATCGCCGACTGGGTCGTGTTCAGAGCACGTGCGGCACGCGTGAAGCTGTTCAGGTCCGCCACGAGCACGAAGGCCTGGACGGCCTCTGGGTTCAACTGGGGCATGACCTGCCATTACACCATGTAATCACTGAAAGCGATTTCGAATGGGTACCGTGGCGACGGCGATGGGGCCAGTTTCCGATGAGAACAGAAGGAGCCCTTACAGCCATGTCTGCCAGCGGTCCCGCCAGTGGCGACGTCGCGTTCCCCCCGGGTCCCAAAGCCGCCCCGGGGTTCCGCCTGTGGGCGGTGCTCGGCCTCGCCGTAACGGCCCAGACGGCGGGATCCATCGTTTCCCAGGGCGTCTACACACTGGTCCCCTTCCTGCGATCCGAATTGGAGCTGCCACTGTCCGCCGCTGCCCTGGCCGTCACGGCGCTGAACGGCGGGCAGATCCTGTCCATGTTCTCCCTTGGCCGCCTCATTGACCGCCACGGCGAGCGCGCGGTGGTCACCGTCACGATGATCGGCATGGGCCTGACCGCGATCGCCGGGGCCCGGCTGGCCGGGAGCTATGCCTCGCTCCTCGCCTGGCTGGTCCTGCTCGGGATGTTCTACGCGTCCGTGCAGCCCGGAGGGACGCGCGCGATCCTTCGCTGGTTTCCGCCGCGGCACCGGGGTCTCGCCACCGGCTTCCGCCAAGCGGCGGTTCCGCTCGGCACCTCGATTGCCGCCGCGCTCCTGCCGTGGATCGCCTCTTCGAGTGGCTGGCGCGGCGCCCTCGTCGCGCAAGGCCTCGTCGGGATCGCTGGCGGCGTCTTCTTCTGGCTGTTCTACCGCGAGGGCGATCTTGCCGAGGGCGGCAAGCCGCCCCGCATCCCGGTACGGGAGCTGGTCGCGACGCTGGGGCGAGATTCCGCCTTCTGGCCGGTGGTTGGCGCGGGCGTCGCGATGTCCGCCTTCCAGTTCACCTTCACGGCAGGCGCCATCGCCTTCATGTCAGACAGCTTCGGTGTCGGCCTGGTCGCGGCGGCCAGCCTTTTCGCGTTCGTCCAGGTGGTCGGTATTCCGGGTCGCGTACTGCTGCCGTGGGTTTGCGACCGGCTCTGGCCCGGCCGTCGCGTTCGCGCCCTGGGATGGATCATGGCCGCCTGCGCCATCGCGACCGTCGCCTACCTGTTCCTCCCTCCCGGAGCGCCAGCCTGGGCGCTGTACCCGGTGCTCGCCCTCCTCGGGATCTTTGGGATCGGATGGTTCCCGCTCTACATCCTCCAAATCGCCGAGATCGCGCCGAAGTCGGCGATAGCGTCGACCGTCAGCTTCGCGACGACGCTCTGCATGGTCGCGATGTCGCTCGCGCCCTTCCTCTTCGGGGCCGTCGTCGATCTGGCGGGATACAGGGTGGCCTGGCTGCTGCTCGTCGCGCCGGTCGTCCTGCTCGTGCCGGTCCTGGTCCGGCTCCCCGCCCGCCGCGCCTGAGCGGTGTCCCGGACCGCTCCCCGTCCTCGAAAACCATCGGAAGCCGCATGCTCGAGCGTCTGACTGCCATGCCCCCGGACGCGCTGATGCGCGCCGCTCGCACCTTCGCGGCCGATCCCAGGAAGGAGAAGATCAACCTCGGGGTCGGAATCTACTACGATGCGGCCGGGCACGTGCCCGTGCTCGAAGCGGTACGCCGCGCCGAGGAGCGCATCGGCGGCGGGCGTTCCTGGCCTTATCTACTTGTCGAAGGCCTCCCGGGCCTGTTCCGAGGCGCCCTCGACCTGGCCTTCGGTCCCGCGCTGGCGGGAGATGCGGGAACGCGGACCGCCGTGCTGCAGACTCCCGGGGGAACGGGGGCCTTCCGCCTCGGCGCCGAGATGGTGCGTTCGCTCGAGCCCCGGACGGTCGCCGCGGTCAGCGATCCGAGCTGGCCCAACCACGAGGCCGTCCTTCGCGCCGTGGGCCTTGAGGTGCGACGGTACGCCTACGCTGGAGAGGGCTCCGGCGGACCGGACGTCGAGGGCATGATCCGCGACCTCGAGGCCCTCCCGCGGGGATCGCTGGCCGTGCTGCACGCGTGCTGCCACAACCCGACGGGCTGGGATCCGACGCCTTCGCAGTGGGAACGCATCGTGGTAGCGATCGCCCATCGCGGCCTGGTCCCCTTCGTGGACATGGCATACCAGGGCTTCGGAGACGGACTCGCAGCCGACTCGCTGCCCGTGCGCCTCGCCGTCGCGGCCTGCGCGCCCGTCTTCGTCGCCCTGTCGTTCTCGAAGTCCTTCTCGCTGTACGGGGAGCGCGTCGGGGCTCTCTGCGTCGTGGCGCGGGACGGCGCCGAGGCAGCTCTCCTCGCGGAGCGCGGTCGCGCCCTGGTCCGCACCCTCTACTCCAGCCCCCCGACCCACGGAGCGCTCCTGGTCTCGGAGGTGCTGTCGGATCCCGTGCTGCACAGGGACTGGGAGGACGAGCTCGGCGCGATGCGAGGCCGGATCCGGGATATGCGCTCGGGCTTCACGGAGCGCCTGGCGGCCGGTAACGCCCCCCGCGACTTCTCCTTCGTCAAGGAGCAGAAAGGGCTGTTCTCCTACTCCGGCTTGACGGCCCGCCAGGTCGGGCGGCTCCGCGAGGAGCACGCGATCCACGCGATCGAGGACGGCAGGCTGTGCCTCGCGGCCCTCAATCCCGGCAACCTGGACCGCGTCGTCGACGCAGTCCGGGGCGTCTGCATGCGGTAATGAGGCCCGCTTACCGGCCTCCCTTGTCCTGCCCGTCCGTTGAAAGTCGCAGTCCGGCCGTCCCCTCCGCCGAGGAGACGGACAGACCGGACAGGTGGAGGAACGCGTGCCTATTAGATCCAACGAGAAGGCCGGGAAGGGACGCGCCAAAGCCTATCCCGAGCTGAGGGCCATGTGCCTCGAGTACCGGTTCTGGCCCAGGCAGCAGCTGCTCGTGGACGACCTCGCCACCCTCGTGCATTCCAGCGCCACCCCGGTCCGAGAGGCCGTGGCCCGTCTCGCTGGCGAGGGTCTCATCGATGCGATCCCGAACCGGGGATACTTCGCGAAGGCGCTCAGCGCAGCCGACATGCAGCACAACATTGCCCTCATGTTCATGCTTCTGCGGAACGTCGTCGAGCGCCCGGACATCCTCGCGGCATGGAAGGACCCGGCGGACGACCGGTCTCCCCACACGTGCGAGGACGCGATGGCGGCGTCCGAGCTGCTGTTCCGGGGGTTGGCAGCCCTTGGCGGGAACCAGGCCCTGACCGCGCAGGGAAACCGCATCCTAGACTTCACGCGCTTCGTCCGTCGCCTCGACCTTGAGGAACCCAGGGCGGAGGCGTCGATGCGCGCCCTGACCGAGGATCTCCGGGGGCGGCTGGTTGAGGGCGACGCCGCGGCGGCCCGGGCAATCCTAGACGCGACCGAACTCGAGGTGCTCGCCCGGCTCGGCGCCGTCGTCGCCGAGGGGCTGGTGCGTAGCATGCCGGACGACGTCGACACCCGTCCGACGGCCAGCCCCGTACGGGCGTTCCTCGCCCCTTCCTGAGGCGGGGCCTGGGGCGCCTTCTCAGGGCAGGGCGATTCCTTCCCTCTCCAGCACCCTCGCGACCGCTTCGCGAGAAGCGAGGCGCTTCGCGTGCCGGGACCAGGAGGGGAACTCGCCAGGCATGTCGAACCCGAGCCGCGGTCCCCTCCCCCAGTTCAAGAAGACCTGCAGGTAGGGGTCGACGACGGTGCAGCGGATTTCGACGGCCAAATCGCCATCCAGGCCGCCCTCCATCTGCCCTGAACGACGAGCCCGGTCGAAGGACAGATCAGCCGCATTAAGATGATCAAGCGAACCACATTGCATCACCCAGACCCACCCAAGAGCCATGGTGTGGCGGCTCAGGCCGACCACGAACAGAACCATGAGCGCGGTGGAGTCGATCATCGAAACGCTTGACGGACCCAATTAGAGAACGCTTAGGAACACAACCAACGAGGAGAAGAAGACGCACGGAGACGGCCACTAGGACTTCATCAAAATGCCCGAGCAGCATGGCACGAAGGCACAGGCCATGGCACCATAAGTGGATCTGACATCAGCTTATCGTATAATGTCACCAAGCGTGTTAGATTTGCAGTCATGCATCTCTTCGATGACTCCTTCGCCAACCGGGTGTACCGGGCGACCTACACACGCTATCCTCATATTTTCCTTGCGGCGATCCATGCGCACGATGGGATGGGTTCATGCTCGCTTTCCTGGGGACAGGACGAGGAGGCTTTCATTAGCATAGGCAGTGCTGAGTACGACGCGGCTATTGCAGAGCTTCGAAGTCTGAAGAGTCTGAATGAGGAAACTTGGAGCCCCAGGGCCTTCCTGCACGACGTCCTCAGAATTGCTCAAACTGATTTTGCTGTTATTGATTGCAGATCTGACAGACGTGAAGATTCGCTCACAGGTTCCTTGATGACTAGGATTTGGACCGCAGCAGCCTTGCTGAATTCCCGCGCCCTGGGAGATGTATCCAGGCCGAGCAGCAACGTATGCCTGATTGAACTGATCGGTCATAATCTTGAGCAGGAAACCGGGGGCGATGTTGCACTTGTACATCACGACGGGAATTGGCAGTTCGCCTTTTGCCTACAGGCAAAGCGAACCGACCACCGAAGAAAGCCGCAGTGGATCGGGAAAGGTTGGACGCCCACCAAGGGCAAGGTCCTGGATATGCCGCAACTGTTGAAGCTGCGAGAGCTTGAGGCAAACTGTCCGGCAATTCGCGGAGCTTACCTTCTCTATGACAGAGGAATCATTAGAGAAGTGATCCTACCTTTAGTAAAACCGATTGATGCACTTGAGGATGACATCCTTCAAACAGGATGCACAGATCTATCGACAGGAACGTCGGATCTTGCGAGCTTTGTAACGTCAACCTTGCGCGACGTAGCGGATGGAGGGGGCACGTCTGTCTCATTAGACGATCTCGCCAACTTTTTAGCAAAAGGAAACATACGCTACGTCCTTTCCTGCTCTATCGATCAGCAATTTGGCCCGGACCTTGCCCATCAACTCCGACAAGCCTTGGAAGCAGACAGTAGAGAAGCCAAAGTCGTACACGCGGAGGCTAGTCTGCCAGGGCCGCAGCAGGTTTCCTTACCGTACCCGGCACCACGGTGGGCGCCGAGACCCAAGCCTTGGCGCCCGTCGACCCAATCCACGGTCGGGCCAAAGCTATGATGAACCCAGCCCGGGTCACTTCTCCAAGTACGGTTCGAGTTGAAGTCCGTACTTGGCAGCGATGCATACGGACAGCGCCATGGCGTCCTCGTCGCGCATTACAAAGGTCATCGGCCGGAGATCGGTCCCCTTTTTCGATCGCCGCACGAGTGTTCCCTCGACGTGTGCCAAGCCGCCAAGCGCCTCCACACGGATACGGAAGAACTGCCGAGCGACGCCTGCCACTTCGATGCGGTAGCCGTTTCCATCCGATTCGATAGGTCTTGGATCGGCGCTTGCCGTCTGATCATTCTGCGCCACTCGTACGGACTCGCCATTTTCGGACATGGTTATGTCTCCTTCTCGCGCCCGCCAAACGGGAGCCCCATACAATCATCCCCTCCGTACCGTCAGTACTGCAAGGTTATTCATGTAGTTCCAATTCAGAAATCATCACGGCGGCATCGGTTGGATTGTGGGTAGTGGGGGGAGGCATGTGCCTTGCTACCGCCGCTTCTTGGTAACCTTAGATCTCTCGGTAATCTGAGCCAGTATCAGTGATACCGGTTCACACGGGACCACCAGTTCACAGTGACCCTGTACCCGAAACGGGCCCGGCTAACGTGGAGTTGGATGCGGAGGGGGCATGCGGTGCTGGCCATGGCGAGCGCAGGCCTGAGCGGGTGAACCAGCGGAACGGCTACCGCGAGCGGGACTGGCAGACCCGGGCCGGGACGGTGGAGCTCAGGATCCCGAAGCTCCGGCGCGGCTCGCTCGTACTTCCCGGCTTTCCTGGAGCCCTGGCGGCTGGCGGAGAAGGCGCTGACGGCGGTGATCCAAGAGGCCTACGTGCAGGGCATCTCCACCCGCTCGGTGGACGATCTGGTCTGGGCCATGGGGATGGAAGGGATCAGCAAGAGTCAGGTGAGCCGCCTCCGCGGCGAGATCGATGGCCGGGTGCAGGACTTCCTGGCCAGCCCCATCAAGGGCGACTGGCCCTACCTGTGGCTGGACGCCACCTACGTGAAGGTGCGTGAGGCAGGCCGCATCATCTCGGTGGCGGTCACCATCGCGGTGGAGGTGAATAGCGATAGTAGGCGCGAGGTTCTTGTAGTTCATCCGCGCGCCAACGCGCACCAGCGGGACGCCCAGTCGCCCGGCGCCGAACCGGCGACGCCCAGCCGCCAGTTCCCGCAGCCGCGCCCGGATTGATGCATTACCGGGGCGCCTGCCTCGATCGCGGATCGACGTCTGGTCGACGCTGAGCAGCGAACACGCCCGCCGCTGGCCGATCCTGCGCACCTCCTGGGCAAGGGACACCGCCACCCGCCTCGCCGAGGGCATCAGTACTTTTTTGCAGCGAGATCCTTCAGCACGGCATCGTCCAGCGTCGCCTCAGCCACCAACCGCTTCAGCCTGCCGTTCTCGTCCTCAAGCGTCCGCAGCCGCTTGGCTTCCGGCACACCGAGACCGCCGTACTTGGCCTTCCGGCATAGAAGGTTACCGCTGTAAACCCATTCTTGCGACAGAGATCCCCCGTCCTCAACCCCGCCTCCTGCTCCCGCAATACCTCCAATGATCTGCTCGTCCGCGAACCGTCTGCGCTTCATGGCAGCCTCCAAATGGGTGACGGACTCCACCTCTTTTTGGTCGAAATCATGAGGCTCAGGTCAGAAGCTTGGGAGCCCAGGTATCTGCGCCGCCCACGAGTGGAGCTCGCCTTCGAAAATTCTTGCGATGGCTGATCCCAGGTTGTCAGATGGCCCTGGGCGGTATTCCGCCGCTCGTGTGTTCGTAGGAACCCATGCGATGAATAAGCTTGCCTCAATCGCGGAGCTGGCGAAGAAGCTCGATATTATCGAACCCCCGGTTGTTCAGGAAGTGGATCGTCACGTTCGCTCAGGGGAGATGTTCCCACCAGGTGAGTGGCACACGCGCACGGTGGCAGCGGAAAAGCACGAAGACAAGCGTTAAAACTATTTCGCCCTGGGCCGCTGCAGCGGCCCAGGGCCCTTAACGAGGTGGCTATGACGGTACATCCACAGTTTTCCAAGCCCCTGAAGCTAACTATGATCGTAACCAATACATGCAACCTAAACTGCGCCCACTGCTATTCGGATTGCACAAAAACACCATCATCGAAAGAACTGACGACAGCCGAGTGGAAAGAGGTCATTGACCATTTAGTTAGCAACGATGTTATGCACGTCTTCATCGAAGGTGGCGAACCATTTTCAAGGCCTGACTTTCTCGAACTGCTAAGCCACATGTCCCGTCGTTTAGATATTACCGTGAGGACATTTGCCAATCTGATAACTCCGGAAATCGCGCGAGAGATCAAGCGCCTCAAAGTGAGTATGGTATGTGTGGATTTTCTTGGGCCAGACGCCGAGACCCACGATTATCTCTCAGAAGTTCCTGGGAGCTTCGAAGCTGGCCTACAAGGCGCGCGCAATCTCAAAGCGGCCGGAGTGCCCGTGTACACGCTAATGATTTTGAATCGCGCCAACCATGGGAAAGTACAGCAATATCTTGAACTCGCATCATCTCTCGGCGCGTACAAAGCTGCGGTTCTAAGGTTCTATCCAATTGGGCGCGCAAAGCGTCGTTGGTCGGAGCTAGCCCTTTCTCTTTCAGAGATGGAAGAGGCAATCACAAACGTCTCAGTTCCAGCAGGTCTACACTATGTACAAAGCTGGCATCCGAATGATGGCAACACCTGTTATCAGATGTCATCTATTTCGCCCCACGGCCGCTCTATCGGCTGCCCTTACCTCCGCGAGTTTGTTGACCTTGGAGACGTCCGAACGAAGCCGTTTATCGAAACGTGGGATGATCCATTGTGGAAAGAGCTACGATCTGGTGTAGTTGAAGACGCGTGCGCTCATTGTCACGACACTCAGAAAAGCAACGGCGGCTGCCGTGCCACAGCTTTTGCGTTCCACGGCAGGTGGGATGCTCCAGACCCGTTTTGTTCTCACATGAATGCTGGTGTCGATTTAAAGACTCTGCCGGAAGAAATGCATTGGCGGCAACCCTGGGTGGAGCGTTGAGGAAAGTGGAAGCGAAATTTTCACGTCGTCAGGATATAAAGATTCGTGGTTTGCCTGAATGGCATTCAGCCATGGTCTTCGACCCAGAGCGTCCAGGCTTATGTCTTCTCAATCCGACAGCCTGGCTTGTGCTGGAACTTTGTGAAAATCGAACTGAACAGGAGATTGTTTCTTTGTATGCCGATCTCTTTGGGAATAGACTAGGGAGAGCGGAAGCAGGAAAGCACGTCTCCGCCGGGCTTCAAACCCTAGCAAAGTGGGCATTGCTCTCTTTACCCCAAGAGCAAACATGATGAATTCGATAATACGCTCGACGCCCCAGTTAAATGGTGTCGTTCTTGCGGTTGCTTCTGTCGCAATGTTTGCTCTAGAGACGGCAGCAGCAAGACAAATTGGCGCTGACGTTCCAACTTCTCAACTCGCGTTCCTCCGGAGTATAGGTGGGCTCTGTTTGGTTTTCGTCGTGGCACGGAGTGACGGATTTTCTGTTTTCCTTACGACGGCGCTTGGTTTGCAATTTCTACGAGCATCGCTCTCTATCATTGGAGTCTTTGCCTATTTTTATGCGTTTGCTCGTCTGCCTTTGGCTGACGCAACAGCCATAACGTACACGAAAGCATTCTTCTTAATAGCAATTGCGGCTTTTTTCCTCAAAGAGCAAGTTAGTGGAAGGCGGTGGTTCGGCACCATCTTAGGGGCGACTGGCACATTCATTATTTTGCGCCCAACGGGCTCGCAGTTTGAAGCGGCTTACCTAGTGGCATTGCTCAGTGCCGGTCTAAGCGCAGCTTTGATAGCTTTAACCAAGATTATAGAGAAGCGAGATAGCGCGCGAACGGTTATGGCGTATGTGGCAACACTCTCATTTCTTGCCTATTCCGGACCGGCTTATTATAGTTGGGCCCCCATCTCCGGCGCCGACGCACCGTATGTTTTATCAATTGCGATTCTTGGACCTCTCGGTCAATACCTCGGCATCTTGGCAATCCGTGCTACGGACGCATCTGTATTAGCTCCCATCGATTACCTAAGGTTATTTTTTGCGGCAGTTATCGGATTTTCATTTTTTGGGATTAGGCCAGACTTGGCCTCCATTATGGGAATGGCGTGCATTGTAGGCGGTTGCCTTATCTCAGCATCTTCAGCAAAACGCAAAGTATGATCGCTCTCGAACATCTTCGTTTGATTGCGTGGCCATGTTCACTTCACATCCAGTCGAATTTTCAGAGGGCGGTGGAAATTTAGGCCACTTACCAGCTCTGCGGTGAGCTCCCCAGTCCCAATCGCGGAGGGCCGTGTGTCGATCTCCTCCCCCCCAGCTGGACTACATGCCCGATGGAATCCACTCGCGGACGTGCAGCACGCACAGCAACCGCAGGTAGCAAGCTGATCATGTCGCGACAGCGGTAATCGTGCTAACGACGCTTCCCGTCGCTTGCCTCATTCGCTTTATGACGGTCGCGCTCGGACAACGCCGAAACCGTCGAGGTGCTCAGCGCGGCACCAGCTACGGAGCGTGAGGCACTCATTGCCGCCGACGCCTGTATGTTGGGGCAGACACCCCTGCTACCGGCACCGAGGCAGTCACCGAACACCCTATGCTCGTCATGGCGAAGCTGCGCTCCGACCGGTCCAGCGCCTCCTCCGAGCGCGGCAGCAAGCTGCTGGACAGCTAGAACTCACGTTCGACGAGCGCCTGCCTTGGTAAATGGGAGCGTGCCTCCGACCAACTGGCCGCAACACGATTCTGCCTGCATCCATCATAGCGCACGTAGAGCTCTCTTCACCGGTGCAGGTGGCTGCCGTGACACCACTCCCAACATCTGGTTTGTCTGTGTGATTGCACTGGCGAGCCAGGGCACGACTGGCTGAGTTTGCCGGACCCCTCTCCGTAGCAAACCGCTTCGATCCGCTGAGCCGCGGCATGTTTAGATGCGGTTGCACTCTCGAGCATAGCCGACCTCGCTTGCGAAAACAGTCTGGCGCCTGGTCCTGTGGATAAGCTGTATCATCGGGGAAGCAATTATTATCGACAAGACCGGCCCTCTCGGGAGCTTATTGCCTCGCCGCATGCTGAGACAAAGTTGCCCTTAGCGAACAGGTGAAAATTAACTGCACCACACCAGGAGTAATCGAACAGGGTGGGGCGCAAGCATGATCCCAGCAGAGAAAGCCTGACGACAGATGTTTAGAGAATGTTGTTTTGCGGCCGAGTGGACGATACAGAATATTTCGGCTAGATCTTTTTTAAGAGGTACTTTCGAGAATGCTCCACGCAGCGTCACTCACAACTATTGATCCAATGCATTTCCCCTGAAGCATCTCAAACGCTTTGTCTCTTTCACTTCCAAGTAAAACGGAGCCCTCCCCTTCTCGCAAAGCTCCAGCCGACGCTAAACCCGCATGAACCGACGTCTCAAACAACCTATGCCATCGTTCATTAGCGAGTAGCGCGAGCCCGATCTTCAAACAAGTGGATACCTCCTCCTGAACACCTTGACATTCAGGCCAGACCGCAATTTCGTCTCCACGATCGAGTACTACTTTGGATCGATGCAGCAAAGCCAGATCAAAAACGTTTTGACGAAAAGCATTCAGAACGGAAAATGTGCCGAAGGGTTCTCGGTATCTCACCGCCAAGATGCCAACTTTCCGCCGTCGGAAATTATGCAACAATAGTTAACTCCCTCAATCTCTCGACATTTGGCGCTAGCCATAGGTTTTAAGGATTGTACTGAAGCAATCTCAACCGGTACCAGATTTTATTTCAGATGACTTCGAGGCGGGTAAGTTGACCTCCTGCTTCTCTCGGCTCACAGCATCCGCGAGGTTCAATATACCATATCCGTAACGCAGATCGAAGCTTGGTGTGTCACTAAATTTTTTATCGGCCGTCTCCCTAAGATAACTGCGGAGTTGGGGTGAGCTCATGGTTTGGCAAGGCGAACCTTGACTCCTCAGTGCAGCAACCGCGCCAACAGTTAGGCCGCATGAAGCCGACGTCCCGCTACTTAATGCCGCGGCATCAGTTGATTCCACGAAGTGGCTAGGCGCGCAAAGATCAGGTTTGTCAGAGAAGGATTGTGAAGGCGTTCGGAACGCAGGCTGCCCCGGGCCCTGTGAGGAATATCCGATCCACGTTCCGTCAGCACGGACGCACCCCACAGTAAGCACATCCGCATGCGAGCTAGCGCCGAAAATACTGTTACCCGGTCCTGTGTCATTTGGTCCACACAGCGGATGCGGGCAGAACTGACCACCATTACCGGCAGCAAATACCTGATCGTAGCCGCTCGACGCCAAGCTCGTTACCAGCTGGTTTAACGGATGCGCTGGGTTGCTGGTGTAGTTCGCCGGATGATCGGCGGGTAAGTTTTCCTCCCGGCGATCATAGATGCCCCACGCGTTGCAGAAAACCCAGGGGCCCGGATAAATCACGGAAAGCCAAGTCTCTATGTCCGTCTTGATTTGCGACAATGCCGCGAAGGCCCAGCTTGTCCATCCAACCACATTGGTTACCCTGTCCGGCAGCAAGGGGAAATCGAACAATCTTACATTAGGAGCGATGGACAGCACGTTTCTGGCCACCATAGTTCCATGGCCGTTGAAGGGTCGGTCCTGTGTGACGCTGGTCCAAAGAGGGACAGTGGGCTTTTCTACTTCCCATGCACCAGCAATTTGGGCGGTTGGCAAGAACTGATCCAGGGCTGCTCGATTTAGTCCAAGATCCACTACTACGACGTTCACACCGTCGCCTCTCAGTGGCGGGGTATGGTCCAAGAGTGAATCTGCTCTGACGAGATGCAATGCCGCATCCCGGGTGTGGAAAATTGATGGAGTGTCTGCAGATGGGCACCAAGCGTCGAAGGCTCCTATAGGGAGATCAACAGCAATGCTGGCGCCGGGCACGGCGTTGATTGCCTGCAGAAGCTTATCAACAGACGAGTGGCTCTTTGCTTCGATACTGATGACAAGTACGGGCAGGGCTGCGGTGGCACGCTGCTTCCCAGCGATTGCTTCGCGTTCGAAGCCTTTCAGTGGTTGAAATCCGTTCGACAGCGAAGGCAAAGAAACGATCTCGAATTCTTCTTGCGATAAGTCGATAATCCTCCGAAGAGCGCTTTCTAACCGTTTCGAAGGTGACTGCCGATCCAGCACAGATGCCTGATAAGCACGCCTGAGGCTATGATCATTGGGAAGGGTAACCATGAGTCGCATCGCCAGAAATCCTTCCTGGTCAGGAGCACTTTAGTGCCTTCCCCGTCACACTGCTCTTGCGAACCCAGACTTGCAAAATCCTTATCACAATGGTACTCGACGCTGCCTCAGAAGGGTCGGGCAGATGCTCTCTGAGACCTCTCCGATAGAGCGCGATATCACTGCGTTGAAGCGGCGTCACGCGACGATCGTTTTTGCGGACATCGTTGGCTACTCCGTGCTGGCCGCAGCAAACGAGGACTACACGACCGCACGGTGGCTGAGGCTATTTAAAAAGATCGTTGCTCCGGCTGCATCAGCCGAGGGCGGACGCATCGTGGACGTCCAGGGAGACGGGACACTGGCGGAGTTCCCCGATGTCCAGTCTGGACTGCGGTGGGCTAAAATTCTGCACCAAGCGTCACGCGTACTCGACCAGCAAACGAGTGACGATGTACCCATCGTGTTCCGGATAGCAATACACCATGGGAACGTCATCGTAGAAGGTGACCGCATTCTAGGTGATGCGGTCAACATGGCAGCCAGATTGCAGGAGTACTGCACTCCGGGCGGAACACTACTCTCCGCAGAAGCAGCGCTGTTACTATCGCCAGACGATAGAGCCGTAATGCGAGATTTAGGCAAGCTGCCGCTGAGAAATTTAACGCGTGCGGTGCACGCGCTGTCTCTCGATCCACCCGAAAACACTCCAGTTCCTATTCCGCTCGCGCCAACACAGCTACCATCAGTAGCTGTTCTACCACTCTTTAATTTGTCAGCGGATCCAGCGGATGAGTACCTGGCGTCCGGGCTTGTAGAGGATGTCGTTGCTTCGCTGTCAAGGCTCGGAGAACTGTTCGTCATATCACCAGATAGCGCCCGAATGTTTAGGGGGCAGAACCCCTCACCGCAGCGTGCTGCGCGAACCCTAGGAGTGCGCTTCGTTGTATCTGGCAATCTTCGCCGAGCAGGCGGCGGATTGCACGCTTCATTCCGGCTCACCGATGGCGTGTCGGGCGAGCATCTTTGGGGCGAACGCATGGATGTGGCTGAGCACGAAATCTTTGCTGTACAGGAACATGTGACGGCCAGAATCGTAGCGGGCGTTTCACCGAGCATCCGTGCGACAGCACTTCGGGATGCCATGCGTAAACGTCCTGATAGCCTTACTTCCTATGATCACATGCTTCGAGGCTTGCACCTAATGGCCTCGAGCGAGAGAGACGCCTTTATCGAAGCTCGAGGTCACTTGATAAGGGCGATGGAAGAAGATCCATCATTTGCGCAGCCTATAGCTTGGGCTGCTCAATGGCATAGTCTTCGAATTGGTCAGGGTTGGTCTGAGAATCGCGAAGAAGATGCAGAAGCGGTATTTTCATTCGCTGAACGTGCGCTTGATCTCGATTCGGCCAACTCACTTGGGCTTGCAGTGCTTGGTCACAACAGCGCCTATTTACGGCGCGACCTCAACACAGCACAGTACTGCTTCGGCCGAGCTCTTGCAGTATGCCCCAACAGCGCGATTGCCTGGACGCTGTCGAGTGCAACATTGAGTTATTTAGGCCGGGGAAAGGAAGCGGCAGCACACGCGGAGCGTGGCTTGCGCCTTTCTCCCTATGACCCCCTGAGCTACTACCAGCAACATTTTCTTTCTATTGCGCATTATACTGCGCGTGACCTTGAGCAAGCAGAGCGCTGCGGGTGTTTGGCTATAGGTGGTAACCCGGCACATGCGTCTAGCTGGAGAATGCAAGCAGTCATTCTCGCCGCTCAGGGACGGGTTGAGGAAGCCAAAGAGGCCGGATACCGTCTAATTGCACTCGAACCCGAATTTGGAATTGCTAGCTACACCTCGCGGAGAATGCCTTTCCAAGATAGCGGTGTACGCATGCGCTTTGCCGAAGATCTCCGTAAAGCGGGCCTTCCTCGTTAACCCTTGATGATTGGAGCGCGCCATGAGTGGCACGAGTGGTACAAGCGGCACTAGCGGTACAAGTGGGACTAGCGGCACCAGCGGGACTAGCGGCACCAGCGCTGGTTCTGTGATTGGCCCAGATGTCACAGCCTTAGGCGGCGATATTTACCGGCCCCTGCTGATCTCGCCATCGACCATGGTTGTCAGCGGTCTTCCATCAGGCGCTCCACTTATTTTTACGGGCGAACGCTGGCCGGGTTCTCAGGGTAACGACTGGGGCCTAGTACCTTCGTCAGAATTCAGAGATTCCGATTGGGACCTTGATAAAATCTCCATTGCGGTTTTGGGTGAGGTTGTTCAACAAACATTAGGTGCTTCTCCGGGCAAAACCTGGGCGCAGTTGTTGGATACTACTGTTGACGCCTACGATCCCGCGATGACGACTGCTGAGTTGGCAGAATTACGCAGCCTTATTGAGTATCGAGCAGGAGTCTTTGATGAGGCGATGGCCCAGAGAGCAGGCATGCTCACCTATATGCGCGGAGTGTTGAACTTTCGCGCAAGTTCGCATCCATCAACGTACCGCCTCTGTGTCCTCGGGTTTCAGTTCGCACAGTTTCAGAACATGTACTGGAAGCGGGTGTTTAAGCGTCCACGGCCCTCTCGGCTCGACCCCACATTGGTTCCACCCATCGAGGTGCCTGGGCATGCTGCCTATCCCAGTGGGCATGCATGCGAGGCAATGATGGTTGCTCTGTTGCTAGAGCAAATTCTTCCCAGTGAGATCATCCCGCCGGGCGGCGCCGAACTTGGGCCTTTGCGAGTGATGGCTCGGAGGATTGCGAGGAACCGTGAAGTGTTAGGACTGCATTACCCCAGCGATACCCGCTGTGGCTTCAAGATCGCTGCTCGCTCTCTTCCGCTCTTCCTGTCAGCTCCGACGGTAAGAGGCGTCGAGGACCTCGACAGCAGTGGAACTGCGAAGAATGCTGCTGGAGATGAACGAAGCCAGGCCGCAGTCACCCTCGACACTAGCTCTCCGTCCGAGACAATCGAAACAACAGGTCACCAAATCTATCTCAATGGCCTGTTGGCGAAAGCCAGGCTGGAGTGGGCTTAACACGGCTTCAAGTAATTTCTTTGGCCATCAGAACGGTGTAGATCGACGATCCTGAATGATTGGAATAGAAAGAGCAGCAACATCTTCAATGTCGTGCACAGGCCCGCATGCGGTGCCCAGCCGTCAGGATGGCTGCTTTGGCGCAAATGTCTTCCGTGTTACTTCGCTGTGGTGGTAGTTGTCGTGGTACTTCCGCTGCTGGTTTGTGCCATTGGCGTTGGGGCAGTCACCACAGTAACCGGATGTTTGGCAGCTTCAACCAGAGCGTCCACCTCACGTTCTATCAACTTGGCGGACAACTCTCGCACCCGCCGAGTCTCTGCGGCGTATTGAAGATTATCTAGCACCCCGTTCATGCGATCTTGGCATAAACGAGCCAAGATTATGCTGCCCCAATGTAAACCTTGCGATCGCTGGCCGAAAGACGCCGTGCTAACTGCGAAGGAGCGGGATGCCTCCACCCCAACCGGAACACTTCCAGTGACGGAAACGTTGCCGCGGTTCCCCTCACCATAGGCTTCCAGCGCGTCGGGTGGAGCTTCAGCACAGGTGATGAACTGGCGCGTTTTTTCATCAGGCTGCATCGATGTAAGCACGATGCGCCGACCAGCGGACACAGCCATGACACTGTAAAGTTTCCGGCCAAAAGGACGGTCGTTGATATCAGCTTCTAAGACCGAATTTGTGGCTCTTGTTGAGAAAAGGTCCAGGCCGCACCCACTCAGCAGCGGTGCGGCGACTAGGGCAAAGATGAAACACATAGGTCGCATGGTCGCCTCCCTTTTGAAATGAGGACAGTGACACTCATCTAGGAAAGTCATGCTCCGCTAGCTTGCCCGGTTAGCACAAGAATTAATTGAATAGGCTGACGTGCTTCATGCCCGATTGCCGATCTGGCGTACCCGCCTTCGAAGCAACCATGAGCGAGGATCTGCAGGCCGGTCTTCGTTAAACCGAAACGGTGGCGACGCGTAGTATTCTGGGGCGGCATAGCTATGGCACTGTTTGCTCCAGCTCCGGCCCAATATGGGACTCTGCATCAGGTGCCGCCTGACCTGACTAGGGCCCGTTAGCACCTGATTCCAGAGCACCATGCCTGCGTGCTGTGGCTTTTGGAGAACGCGATGGCGCTGACAAATGGGCAGTGGGCGGTGCTGGAGCCACTGATCGAGGCTTGTCGTCCGCACGCAAAGGTACCGCCCCAGCACCTGCGCCGAACCATCGGCGCGATCCTCTGGCGGCACGACAATGGAGCGAAGTGGCGAGCCCTCCCCGCAGAGGAGGGACCATGGTGGATTGCGGCGCAGACATTCATCCGGTGGTCGCGGCTGGGTGTCTGGGAGCGCCTTCTGAAGATGGCGCAGGAGCGAGGTGTAGGGCTCGGCATGACCTTCCTCGACGGCACCTCGATCCGGGCCCACGCCAAGGCAGCAGGGGCGGCTAAAAAGGCGCGCCAGGACCGGAGCGCGACAAGCGTGAGGCGCTTGGCCGATCTCGGGGCGGGTTCGGGACCAAAGTTTGCGTGATCGCAGACAGCAGAGGCCGCGTCATCTCCTTCTCGCTTGCACCAGGGAAGGCGCACGAGTTGCCTCATGCCATCCCCCTCCTCGCCACCCTCCCCGGCGTGCCGTTCTGGGTTGTGGGCGACCGCGGCTACTCCAGCCACGCCTTCCGCGAGCACGTCTGGAACCTCGGTGCACGCCCCGCCATCCCGTCCAAAAGCAATGAGGCCCCAGTTGCGTGCCCGAGTTGGGTCTACACTAACCGCGACCGCGTCGAGCGCCTCTGGGCCAGGCTCAAGGAGTGGCGGGCCGTCGCTACACGCTATGAGAAGACCGCCTCGTCCTTCCTCGGCGTTCTCCACCTCGCGGCAACAATGGATTGGATCAAGAGCCAGCCCGGAGTGTAGGCTAACTCCATGCGGTTCGGCGAATTGCGATCCATTGCCCACAACGTCGCCGACTCTCTCGCGAGCGGCTATAGCCAACTCGTCGGCATGTACGAGTTAGACGTCTTCGGAGAGGCAGCGAGCAGTCCGCAGGGCTTTATCGACGTGGATTTCCTCGCTGGGACAGCACCCAGCGGCCCAGTTTCCACAACCTTGAATGAAGCAATCAGCCGCTTTCGTGAAGCGCTGCCGGACCTCTGCAAAAAGCACCATGTGTCGGAGGCTGCCTTTCGGCAGCTTAAAGCGCGCTGTTCCACCGATGGGGCCTCAGCAACCTTTGTCGTCACCGTTGAGGACGTCTATGGTCGGACTGCGACGGATACCTACGTCGGCAACCCGGGAGCACGGCCCCGGATCGTCGACAACCTGGGGCGCATCCGCACCTCCCGACCATCGGCAAAGCTCGTCAGCCGCTAACAGGCCCTAGCTCTCGGGCTTGCCAGCTGAACACATCTAGTGCGCACTCGGATCGCCGCATCCGTGAAGACCTGAGGCCGACCCCGCCGCCCCGTCCCTTCGGCGGCATGCCAAGTCAAATCGAACAAGATCCAGGCGCTCAGGTCACCGCGGGCGATTAGCCCTCTGTCGTACTCTCGCCAGTTCCGGGTTCGATAGCGCGTCGTAGGGCGCTCGCCCTGCGTCGGTGCCTTGCTCATGCAGGCCTATCTGCAAAATCTACGCAACAACGCCGCTTGGAGCTACAAAATAAGTTTACACGTTTAAGGTTGCAAGCTACTATCAGACCACCTGTATTTTTACCGTTCGTTGAAAATCTCCCGCAACGAAAGTTGAAAACTTCGAATTTCTGTCCGCTGAAGCGCTGCGCGCCGCATGGCTCTAGCCTTGGATAGGAAATCCACGTGGACAAATTCACGTTCGCAAGTCATGTGATTGCCGCGCTGGCATGGCCAACCACGGCACTAATCATTCTGCTCACATACCGCAGACCGATTACTGCAGCTTTGGGTAAGCTGGTCAAAGCCAAGATGTTCGGCGGAGAAGTAGAATTCTCTAGGGAGCTGGACAAAGCGGAAGCAAATCTCGCAATCGAAGGTACGGGTGTAGTGTCCGGCCCGGTGGCAGGATCACCTCAGCCTAGTGAACAAGGTTATGGTTCGGCTCCAGCCAGTGCTCAGCTGTCCCCTCCAGTAGATGACTCTCTCGAACCGGATCACTATTGGCAGAAACAAAAACCATCACCTACCGACGATACACCGCTAAGGCTCATTGCTGTTGCTTATCACATGGTCGAACAAGCTTTTGCAGAAAATATCGACTCTTTGTTGGAGAACGCAAGGCGATCGCCAGACATGAAGGATTTGCTGGACAGTGTGCTGAACCTTCGCACGCGGTTTAACAAACTCAAAGAGCTGCGCAACGAGGCTTTTCACAACAACAATATTACCAAGATCGACGCTACTCGCTACGAAAATTTAGTCAGGGAATTACTAAGAGATCTGTTAAACACAAAGAGGAAAGCGCAAAGCAGCGTGGGCGCACCATGACAAACAGATTAATGGTCCCTTAGCTCACTGCCGGTACATCGGCGCTCCGATTGTACCGCAATTTTCTACACCTGCGATCCGCTATCCGTCGTCGAATGCTTAACAGCCTGGACCCATAGTGGCCCTAGCGGGGCAGGAGGATGGCTGCAAACCTCATTGACGGGTATTCGGGCAGACCACTAACTTCCGCCCCATGGGTGGCCTTTCTCTCCGCACCGCGAACCGACGCCGTCGCTGCTTCTCAGCGGCGGCTCTTGCAGCTGCGTGCAGAATGGCCTCCTCCCCGGTGAGGTCCGCTCCCTAGCGGCCCACCTACGAGGCGGCATCAGCCCGCACCTCCGAACCCCCGCAGCTTTTCGCTTCGGGGGTTTTTCTTTGCCCTCACCTCAGGAGACGACTGTGCAGCAAAGCCCTAAATCGGCATACCAAGCCTTCTCCGAGCCGCTAAGTGGATCCATCCGTTCGGCGCTACGCCGGGCAGTTCCGGGTGATGCTACGGCCGTTCGCAGCCTCACGCGCGAGGCTTACGCGAAGTCGGTTCCGGTCATTGGTCGGGAGCCGAAGCCGATGACGGCCGATTATGATGCGGCTGTCAGGGATCACATCGTAGACTTGCTGGAAGTCGACGGGGAACTGGTAGCCCTGATCGAGATGCGTCTTGAGGTGGACCACCTGCTAATCGTGAACGTCGCCGTGCTGCCTACCCATTAGGGACGCGGATACGGACGCGCCCTGCTGGCCCATGCCGAGGATCTTGCCCGGTTGCTGAGTACGGGGGAGGTGCGCCTCTACACGAATGGCCGCTTCACCGAGAACGTGAATCTCTATGAGCGGGTCGGCTACCGGGTGGAGCGGGAAGAAACCTCGCACCTCGGCGTCGCCGTCTACATGAGCAAGCCTCTGGACCCTCGATCCGGACTGTAGCGCCGCCCCCGACCCTTTGCAGACAGTGCTCCTCACTAGATCAGCAAACAGACAGCGAAAGCGTCGGATGGGGAAGCTTACGCGGAGAGCTTCCCTGAACTATAGAGGCGAGACGGATGATGCGATTTTGGAGATCGCGGTGGGGATGGCGGTACCACTCCCTGTTCGCCGAGGTCGGCGTGAAGTGCAAATGCCAGCGCGGGCGCTTGAGCAGACAGTCATGGACAAGCTTCGTCTTGTGGGTGGCCGCGTTGTCGAGCACGAGGTGGACGTCGAGGTCTGTGGGCACGGCCCCCTGACCTGATTCAGGAAGGCCCGAAACTCGGTGGCGCGGTGACGTCCCTTGCAGGCGCCGATCACGGTGCCAGCCTTCACGTCGAGGGCGGCGAACAGGTCGATGGTACCGTGCCGGATGTAGTCGTGGCTGTGGCGCTCGACCTGGCCGGGGCGCATGGGCAGGACGGGCGCCGTGCCCTCGGTCGCCTGGATCTGCGGCTTCTCGTCCACACACAGCACCAGGGCGCGATCGGGCGGGTTGAGGTAGAGGCCCACCACGTCGCGCACCTTGTCGACAAAGGCCGGGTCGCGCGACAGCTTGAAGGTCTCAGCGCGGTGCGGGTGTAGGCCGAAGGCGCGCCAGATGCGCGACACCATGGTCTGGCTCATGCCGACCTGCCGGGCCATGGCGCGCGTCGACCAGTGTGTTGCCCCCGTGGACTGCGTCTCCAGCGTCCGCGTGATCATCGCCTCGACGGCGTCGTCGCTCACCCGCCGTGGCGCGCCGCTACGAGGGGCGTCCATCAGCCCCTCCAGCCGGTGTGCCAGGAAGCGCTGCCGCCAGGTGATCACAGTCTGGCGGCTCACCCCCAGTTGGCACGCGATGACGCCGTTTGGTAACTCCGGCCCAGCATCGGCAGTCAGCACGATGCGCGCCCGCAGCACCGCCACCTGACCCGCACCGCGTCGCCGAACCAAGCGCTGCAGCGCCTCGCGCTCCTCCTCCGTTAGCACCAGCCTTGCTGCCTTCGGGCTGCGTGCCATGGGCGCCTCCTACCAGAGACGACCAACCCTACACGCCGATTAAACTGTCAGAGAACCTCCAACTCAGACCACTAGGGCCTCGGCCGGGTGCGACCCCTCCCGTCGGAAGGAGGAGTCGTGCGCTCTCAGGCCCGGCGGCGGGCGACGCCGATCATGCCGAGCAGACCCATGCCGAACAGAGCGAGAGAAGCGGGCTCGGGCACGGCCACCTGATCCTGCCCGTTGCGGTTGCCCGGGAGGATGACGAAGGCGTTGTTGATGAAGAAGCTGCCGCTCGCGTCGATCGCGGTGCGGTCACCGAGACTCGTCCAATCCACTGTGAAGGTGGTGGTCGGTGTGTCGAAGACGATGCCGTAAAAAGTGTTGATCCCGATCACGGACTGGTACACGGCATCGCTGATGCCAAGCTGCGGGAAGACTGCGAACGACTGGGATGAGGCCAGCGTCCCGGCGCGCAGGTCGCCGCCGAAGCCTAGGATTGCCTGATCGAATGTGAAGGTGGCGCGGTAGGCGCCGAGGCACCCGAAGACCGGCGAAGCGCACGTGAAGTTGGCGCCGATCTGGCCCGGCATGACCGAGGGCTGCTGGCCCGTGTACCGGGAGATCACGAGGTTCGGGTCGTTGTAGGGCGGAGAGGAGGTCCCGACCAAGATCGGATTGGTCCGCGTCGCGGGTGTAAACGTCCCGAACGAGTCCTGGAGGGTGACCTGATAGCCCGTAAGTATCTGCGTGCTCGTGGGGCGGGCCTCGAGTGCCGCACTCAGCGAGTTCGCATCGAAATAAACGGCAGCCTCTGCTCGCGGCCCCATCGTGACAAGCGCGAGCGCCACACCAGCCACGACAGCGAACTTGTTAACAAAGCGCATATTATTTCCCCAAAACGTCGTGTTCCGGTAATTGCATCCGGCTGACGAAGCAAAGACAAAGATCGCCCTTTTCAGACACATGTCTATTTTTTGATCGAACGGTAGGCTTGTCGCACCGGCGTGGAGCAGTCGCGTTTCGGCAAGACGCCTCGCTCGCTCGACCACTCCACGGCCTTGTGGGGAATGGGCCGACAGTCCCAAACCGCGCAGCCGCTCGCCGGATCAACCGGCCAGCCCGGCTTCCCCTCCGCCGCGACCGGGTTCAGCGGTTGTCGCCAATGAGGATGAGCATTCCAGTTCCGGACCATGCCGAGCGGAAGCCATAGTCGAACATGTGCCGAGGAGAGATCAGCCGCAATCGGTCTGCCACTTCAGACTTCGTGAAGCGCCATCAGTTCCCCAGCGTCCGCATCAGCGCTGCCTCGTCGTAGCGCGATCCGAGAACGCTCGAGCAGTACCTCTTCACCCGGATGATGCGCTCCTGAACATGGGCCCCGACTCCCCGGAGCGCGGTGTGGAACGGGATCCGGAAGCGGCTGCCTGCACCGACTGCGACGGGACGGTTGAAGTCATGTTTCAGAGACAACGATCCGAATGTCCCGACACCGAAGTTCGCTGTGACGCCCAACCGCCCGGCGCCGCCGGATTCGCCGGTGACCCCCGCCATCAACGCCGCGAGGCGCTGTCCTGCCGCCGCGTTGTCGGTCGTCGGCGGCGTCTGCGGAGGCGAATCGACCTTGCCCGATCCGGTACCACCCGCGAACGCCGGGACCGCTGGTGACGTGCTCGAGACGACCCGCTGCAGGTCGAGGGCGAGGCGGACCGCCGTCTCCGCGTTGTTGGTGAAGGCGTATTCGAGACCCCCGGCGTAGATCACCCGATTCATCACGAGCACTTCAATTCCCGCATTAGCAAGGGCGCGAGCATCGCCCTGGCAGGCCATCCCGACCATGTCGGGGCGGAGCTGCCCCAGCACCTCGAAAAGAACCTCCACCCAGACGCGTTGGTAAACGTCGTCGGCGTAGTTGTTGTGCAGGAGGTTGAGCCGCCAAGCGTCGAGCGAAAGGTCCTGGACGTTGCGAAGCGAGATCCGGATCGCGGTTTCGGAACTGCGGCCGAGCCCGATACGGGTGCCAAAGTTCCCGTAGACCCCTGCCGCGCCTAACTGTCCCACGGTGATCCGGCCGACCGACAAGTTCGGTATCGCTGCACGCTGGAGGCGAACTGGGCAACCGGCCTCGTCGGCGTGCCCGATGTCGTACCCGCCGCAGTTGGCTGTATTCACCACCGCCCCGGGACGCGCGATGCCGTCCACAGCGTCGGGTCGCGTCAGGGGCTGCATGCGCGGCCGGTCCTTGGTCTGTTGGCGGGTCAGTTCGCCCATGACCGCATCCCTCGGGAACGACCCGACGCGCGCGAGGCTGAAGCGCGGCGCGGAGGCACTGCCGTCGGCGGGAGGGGCGTGCAGATAGAAGTCGCCGACTGAAACGTCCTCGGACATCGGGTAGAACGCGAACATATTCAGTCGACGCATGGTGTCGGCCCACTGATGCTCGACGTCGATCTCTGGCGGGGATGAGCATCCCGCGACGGCGGCCAACGCCATCGCAAGGAAGCCGCGGCGCCACCGGCGATAGCAGCCGCTCCGGGCCTCTCGATGGTTCCAGAGGTGTCCCTTTGAAGGGGCAACCGCTTCCGAAATCTTGAAATGAGGCAAGCCGACGGTCCTCCCAGCGGTCGCCAAGGCGACGGTTGGAGACTCGATCATTCAACAATTAGCTGCTAATGCTCAACTATTGAATGGGTGAGTGGGGCGCCCACGGCGCTTGGTGGTCCATCCCCGGGTCGTCTCCAAACCTGCGGGGACGTCCGCTTTGTTCTCCCGGATTGGGATCGCGTCGGAGCGATCCGCGCGCCTGACCTGTGCAATGGAAAACTAGGTCGCGGCCTGAAACACTATCCCCGCGCCTACACGTCCGAATCTGCGAAATCGCACTCAAAGTAGAGCAGCGTGCACCGCACGCGCGCCATGAACTCGGACCACTCCTCACCGGAGACGCTCTCCGGCTTCTCCGGGGCATCGGTGTCGGTCTGGAAAACCCTTCCGGAGGTCTTGTCGACAAGAGCTGTCTTGATGGCCGCGAGCGGATGTGCCCAGACCGGCACTTGCTTGTAGGCCCATGCCGGGACGGCGGTAATCATCGCAGTGAACTCGCGGCGGTACCGGCCCTGGGCCATCCAGGACAGGTTCGGATAGGCGCTCTTCGCCGTACCGTCGAGCGTGGCGTTATGGCTTCCGTGGTGGCCCACCTTGTAGAGGACGGTCCGCGCAAGCAGGTCCTTTGCCGTGATCGCGCCCTTGTCCTCGGGCCACTCGCCGTCAGTCCAGGAGATCCAGTTCCCTCTCTGGGCATCGCCTACGAAAAGGAGGACCTTGCGCGAAGCCTTCAGCTCGAAAGCGAGCACGAGACTTGTATTGTTGATACCCGTGTTGAGTTTAAGCGCTAGGTCTTCCGCCGACTGGAGCCAGTCCGTGGGAATACGACGGAATGGTGCGTCGTCCGGGACCTCCCTTTCAGAATCCGGCACGTCGATCGCGCTGCCGCCTCCATAATGCTTGGAGAAGAACGACCCGAAGTCCGGATGATCCATCGCCCGGTCGATGGGCACACCGTATACAGGGTCGAAAGGTCCATCTGAGATACCATTGCCGTCACTTTGGGCCGCCCGCACCGCCGCTAGGAAGCTGTGCTTCGAAGGGGCGGTCATCGCTTGGCCAGGAAAGCTCTCCGTCCCGACGGGGTCCTCGTCGGCAATGAGGTCTGGATCGCGCGGCGGGCCAAGCGGGAACACCCGGACGCCGCTGACGCCCTCCATGTTAAGAATATCGCCATGGGGAGCAACAAAGCGGATGCCGCGCTCGCGCTTCGCCTTCTCCTTGAGCATGGCCATCGCGCGCTTGTTGCCGGAACGGGCGGGGTCGGTCGCGGCGAAGCCGAGACTGACGCCACTCGCCTCCGGCTCATCGCCAAGTTCGAGTTCGATCAGGGCCTTCAGCCACGTTCTCGGAGCATCCCCTCCATCGACGCCAAGCTGCTCGTAGGCGGAGAGGAGGCCGATGAGTTGGTCCCTGTGCCGTGCGCGTAGGGCGTTGGCCACGGAGTCCGAAGGGTCCTCGGTCCAAGCGAACCACGCCTCCCCTACCTTGAGTTCGTCGAACGCGTCGGACAAGAAGCCGTTGAGGTGGTCCTGATGTTCGTGCGTGACGATCACCAGGTCCAGCTTACCTCCCGTTGCCTCAACGATGTCAGTTGCCACCTCAGCAACAGTGGCGTGCACCTTCGATCCTGGCTTGTAGCCGAAGTCGATTAGTACCCTGAACGTGCCTCCCGTGTCTGTGGGGAAGGCGAGCAGGAAGCAGTCGCCATGACCTGGTCGGTACATCCGGACCGTGACGCCGCTCTCCGGGGCCATCATGAGCGGCATCGAGTCATCCCTCCGCGTAGCGGTGCAGCATCGCGAACGGCTCCCGGATGTCACGCTCAGCAACGGCGCGGCTCGGCGACAGCCCGGAGTCGAACGCGTTTCCACTAACCGAGAAGCCACCGGTCATGAACTCGCGGACGCGCGCAAGTTCGGCATTGTCGGCGATTGTGCCAGAGGTACGGATGACCCGCCTCACGGTCGATGTCACCGGGTCTATGAGCAGCGTGCAGCCCGCCCTGTAGACGAAGTCGGGCTGATGCGTTGTGTAGTCCGCGTCGTCGACGTCGCCCAAGTCCATCCTTTCCTGCACCTTCGGACTGAAGTAGCCCTTGCGCCGCTGCGTCATCTCGACCACGAGGTCGGCGACGAGGGCACCTCGAGGACTCCGCCGGACTGCCCTGCGCACGGCGTGAACTTCCACGGCCGGTTTGCCGTGCTTCGTCGTGTAGACGGTCAAAGGTGCTAACCCCTTATCGAGGACGAGGCCGAAGTTCGCCGCCTGCCCTGAACCCTGTCCGTAGAGCAGCCAGCGATGCATAGCCTTTGCATTCGACTGGGACAGGTTCCACATCTTCCGCCGATCGCTGTCGAGCGTCCAAGGCTCGAAACGCAAGGAACTCCTGCTGATGGATCGCGGCGCGGGCAAGGCGGTTAGGAGGATCGGCGTGACTTCCGGGGAGTCGGGGCCCTCGTCGTCGTCCTCCGGCGGCTGCTCCTCTTGGATGAGGTTCCGCACGGCGCTTGTCGTCTCGTCGAGGCTGCTCTTCATAACGACTTCCGAGAGCAGGACCGCTCCAGTACCTTGGGCGCCGGTGTCGGACTGCATCCGCGCCTCGCGAAGGTCCGGCCAAGTCAGGCTCTCGACCGACATGCTCCGCGTCTTGCGAGGGTGGATCCCCCACTGGCGGAAGCTCTGGATCATTGCGACGCGGTAGCCGTACTCGTCCTCGGGATTGAGGTCGAGGTCGGCCGTAATGACGGCCTTGAGGTAGTCGCCAAATGTGATGTCTACGGGCGGGCAGTAGTCCAGGGCCCGAATGACCATCTGTAGGACGTGCTGCGAGATCTTCGTCGCCTCCTCGGCGAGGCGTTTGGCGAGGTCCGGGTGTATGTCACCGGCGGGCAGGATGCCGGTACCCTGGGTGGCGATACGGAACAGGTCGGCTGTCCGCGCCTGGTAGACGAGGATGAAGGCGGCAAAGATCGCGGCCACGAGGATGGCGCCCCGGTCGTGCGGCTCTACGACGGTCTCGAGAGCGCGGGCGTTGGGAGACGTGCGCCGCCAGATTCCGTCGCTCCCCTCCCTGCCCAGGGCGTCGCGAAGCGCCGATCCCCTCCCAGTGGCTCGTCCGAACTGCTGAGCGAGTTTCGCGAGGAGCGTATCGCCGGACAGGTCGCCCCGCGCGCGCACGATCTGGTCATGCAGAACGCCTGGATACGAGAAATGCTGAAAAAGCGCGACGAGGTCGGCAAAGGCCTCGTGGAACGCGTGCACGTCGGGGTTGGTCGCTTCGTTGAAGCGCGGGTGAATACCGTCCAGGAGTGCGTGAGTGACCTCGTGCGTGATAATGTCGTGCGAGAGGCAGGAGAAGACGATGGTGCCCGGTGTGTTGTGGGCGTCTTTGGTCCGCACGGGGAAGTAGCCGAGCAGGATCGCCTTTTTCTCAGGGCTGTAGAAGGAGTTCCTACCCCTTAGGGCGTGAGGATATATTCGGAGACGTCGGACGAACTGCCGGATCATGCCGTCCTTTGAGCGGCGTGGTGACCAGAGGGCGACGCGACCCAGTGCCCGCTCGAAGTTGCCGATAGTGACCATGGCGACAGCGTAGGCCATCTGTTGGTGGAACTGCGGATTGCCCTCGGAAGGAGGCAGTCCGTCTTCGGCGAGGATTGCCGCCTCGTCGAGGTTCACCGGAGCGTAGGCGAGACCCGAGGCGGGATCGACGTCGACGACCTCCACGTATTCCCCGACTGGCCCAGGCCTCAGGGTCGGCTCGCCGGTCCGAGGGTCTCGTTCAGAGGGGATGCGGACGGTGATCTCGTTCATGTCGAACGTGTCGAGGCGAAGAGCCAGGCTCGGATCAAACGCGAACACCCGCAGGCGCCGGACGGGGGCAAAAACTTTTGGCGACGTGATCCTCATGGCCTAAAGCCGACCGATATGAGAGCAGGTCTCGCCACCATCCGATGTGGACGACACGCAGGGTGTGCAGGATACCGAATAGCTGGCGAGATAATCGAGCCGGAGATGAGGAAGCGACGCTGATCCATAACGGATGATCTCCGGAACAGTCGCGAAAACCCTAACATTCCTGCTGAGGCAGTCCAGGACATTTCGCGGTTGGCCGAGGTACGGACCGTTCCATGCCGTTAATCCGCATGCCGCCGGTTGCGACGTGACCCACCATTGGAGCCTGCCGATTGCGGTTGGGCAAACGATATCCCAGCCGGGCACCTCGGCCGGGCGCTGTTGCGGAGATCAGTGTGAGGACGTGATTCGGTCTGGGGTGCGGCAAGGTTCGATGAGACAGCCGACTGCGGTAGAGGTCACCGCAACCGGAGGTCAGACCGATGGACCAGAACCACAGCGACAAGCCCGTGGGGGCGCCAGCGGGCGCCCAGAACGCTGATGCTGGCGCCCCGACGGGCGGTGCCGTGCCGGAGCGTCGCAACTCCGCCCGGCGCAAGCTGGCCGCTGTCACCCGCCTGCTGCGCGGTGAGCCGCTGGAGACCGTGGCCCGCGAGCTCAACGTCACCGTCGCCCGCCTGAGCGAGTGGCGCGACCGCGCCCTGGTCGCGGCAGAGGCGGCGATGAAGGCGCGCGAGCGCGACGGGCGCGACGAGGAGCTGCTCCGCCTCAGGGCCAAGCTCGGCGAGGTCACCATGGCCAACGAGCTGCTGGAACGGAAGATCGCGGCCTTGGAAGTCGGCCGCCCTTTGGCCCGACGGAGGTCGAGGCGGTGAGCCAGGCCGTCTCCCCGGCCATGGGTCGTCCCTACGGCCTGGCTAGGGTCGCTCGGGTCTGGCACCTCTCACGCGCCACAGTTTACCGCCATCGCGCGGCGCCCGACCCCGCGGCTCCGGCCGGTCCGCCACGCCGGGGCCCGGTCGGTGCCCCCTCCGATGCCGCGTTGCTCGGGCACATTCGCGCCCAGATCCTCGGCTCGCGCCTGCATGGCGAGGGCTACAGGAAGATCTGGGCCCGGTTGCGCCATGCCGGGATCCGCACCTCGGCCCGGCGGGTCCGGCGCCTGATGGGCCAGCACGGCCTGCTCGCGCCGCACCGGGTCGGCCGTCCCGGGCAGCGCGCCCATGACGGCACCATCACCACCACCGTGGTGGATGCGATGTGGGGCACCGACATGACCGAAACCGTGACCGTCAGAGAAGGCCGGGCCCGGCTGTTTGTTGCCGTCGACCACTGCTCCGGCGAGTGCGTCGGCAGCCATGCCGCCCGCTCAGCCAACCGCTTCGAGGCGCTCGAGCCGGTGCGCCAGGGCGTCCTGCGCCACTTGGGCCGCATCGAGAAGGACGCGGCCAAGGGCCTGGCGCTCCGCCACGACCACGGCTCCAACTACATGTCAGGCGACTTCCAGGACGAGATTGCCTTCCTTGGCATCGAGAGCTCGCCCTCCTTTGTCCGCCAGCCAGAGGGCAACGGCGTTGCCGAGCGCTTCATCCGCACCCTGAAAGAGAACGTCCTCTGGGTGCACACCTTCGACACCATCGAAGAGCTGCGCCGTGGATTGCAGGACTTCGTCGCCCACTACAACGCGACCTGGCTCGTCGCCCGGCACGCTTATCGCACCCCGAACCAGATTCGCGCTGAGCACCGCAGCCTTGCTCAATGCCCAACGGCCAACCTACCCTTGGCCGCCTGAATAGCGCAGCCAGCTGTCTCAACATTCGGGCGCACTACACGATCATCCAGGCAAGCACCACCCCGTGAATTTTGACTCACTTGCCCCTACAGCCGCAAGCTCCCTGGCGATCCCTGAAGCCAGCGGGTCTCGTCATGAGCTCAGTGGCATCTTTTAGTGCGTGTGAGTAAGCGGCGAGCCGGAACCCCGCGGAAATGTGCCCTATTTCCCTCGGATGGTGCGGAAACTGGAGCGAAGATATCGTCTCAGCGGTGCCAATCGAGACCTCACCCGCTCGTCAACTCCGGCGGGTAGATCAGGCATTTGCGGTCGCTCTCGGAGGAGGACCCAATTCGGCACTGATTCCCACCTTAGTCGCCGAACCTGCGCCAGAACTCGGCGCCGTTGCGGTAACCTGTCACCCATTCGGCATCCAGCATGGGCAGGAAAGCATCCAGGGAGCTTTCAGATTGAACGATGAGTCCAGGCGCGATCCTGCCGAGCGGCGGGGACTATACGCCGGTTAGTGCGAAGGCGGCCCAGTAGAACGGCGCCGAGCGCGGCGGAGTAGACGCTGGCGAGGGTCCGGACCCCGTAGGGCGGCCAATCGCCGACATACGCTGCCTGCGGTTCGGGATGGCCCCAGTCGTCATCACCAGGGTCGCTTGATCCAGTCCGGACCTGACGCACTCGTCCGGCGTCGATAGCGAGACGTTGCCGCGCAGCAGGTCTAGTTGGGCGAACTGTAGGGCTTCGTCTGGTTCCAGCCCCGACAGCAGATGGCGTTCGAAGAGCGTGTCGACGAGGATCTTCGTCGCGCCTTGCTCAACAATCCAGAGCGAGGCGATCACGCCTGGCAGGCCCGCCTCCACAAGCGCGGCTGGGAAGCCGATCGCCTCTTGGCTATGGCCGAGGCCGATGAGCCCACTCTCGCACGCAGCGAGTATGGCTAGTCGGCTCGCGCCGAGATCGGAATTACGGATCCGTCCGACCGTTAGCCGACCCGCCGCTTCGTCGCCCTCCGTCCCCTCGCGTGCCAAGACGAGCGCCGATGACGCCGGATTCTCAAAGTCCCATACTCCGTGACAGGAGAAGAGAAGGTAGGCGGCGCCCGGCAGCGATCGCATAACTGCGTCGACCGTCGCGGCGTCCCCGGTCAGGGTCTGCGGCGCGCGACCTCGGAGTGCTCCGGGCACCGACGTGACGGTCGTTCCGAAGTTGACCGCCAGCACCTCGCCCGCGGACGTTCGGCTGTCGCGTCGCTTCCGACTTGCGAGGAACGCCGCCGGACTCGGCGCGTAACTGACGATCCAGTCCTCTAAAAAGTATCGCATCCCCTGCGGCGTCGGGCGCCGTGCGGCGTGCAGGGGCATCACCGACAGCAGCCCGGACGGTACGATCGTCACCCGCGCACCAAGGGGAAGCCGCAGCTCGCCTTTGAGGAACGCGTCGAGCGGTCCCATGATCGCCGTCCACAGGCAACCCAGGTGGCGCTCGATTACACCGTTCCAGGCCGCAATTTCCGCGCCGGATACCCGCCCGTCCTTGTCGATCGCGCCGCGGAACCTGGCGTAACCGTCGAGCCACGCGATGTCGCTCGGCCGCGTCGGCGCGATTCGGTCCGGGGCAACGAGCAGTCCGATCTGGTCGAGCGCCGCCCGCTCCTCGAGTTCGAGGCGGTGAAGACCAGCGCCGGGTCGATGCGCGTCCAAGACCAGGAGAAACCCGTTCCCGGCACCGATCACCGGGATGACGAAGACATGTTCGGCGCCGAGGCCAGAGGCGACAACCTCTGGTGGCAGAGGCGACGGCGGTCCGATCCCGGCCTCCAGCAGACGCTCCTGCAGGCGAGCGAACTCCTCCCGCGCGGTGGCGTGCTGTTCATCGCGCTGGATCGCCAGCGTGTGTCGCACCTCCCCGGGCGGCGTCTTCGCGATCTGCGTGTCAAGGCTGCCGAGACGAGCTGCTGCTTCCCGCCATCGGACCCGCGCGAACCGGATCCCTGCCGCCCGAGCCTCGCCACCCCCTCCTCCCTCGTCGAGAGAAGTCGTCAACTGGATTGCCAGCCCTCTCTGGACGGCAAGGAACGCGTCGTGCGTACGTTCCGTCCGCATCCAGGCCGCCGCGAGACGCAACGACGATCGCGCGACGTCGCCCGACCATGCCATCTGGGTCCGCAAGTCGAGGGCGGCCCCGACCAGGGTCTCCAGGATTTCCAAGGTCGCGGCCTCGTGCAACGCGACGGCGGTCCATGCTCCCAGCGTGTCCTCGTGCACGGCCTTGTCGACGAGGATGCGGCCGAGGCTCCGCGCCGCGCGCGCCCAGTCTTCTGGCGCGTCCGTGTGGTCTAGGCGGGCGAGTACCCTCCTCGCGAGGGAGATTGCCTCCCTTTGCGCCTCCCCGTCCGCTGAGAGCCGCCCGAGGGCTCCCAGCGCCGACGAGAGATTGATCGCGGTCCTCGTCCAGTCGGCGGGCCGTCCACCAATGCCGGGCGCGACAAGGGCGGCACGAAGCAACTGGACGGCTTCGGTGATGGGAACCGGGTCGCCTTCAAGGCGTCCGAGAAGGAGGAGCGCCGCAGCGAGGCCCGCCGATCTCCTCGCGCGGAGCGTCGCGGGCGTCGTGCTCGCCCCTGTCTCGAGGGATGCCCTAAAGGCCGCGACGGCCATTTTCGCCGCGGCGGGATCGTCGGCGCGCTGCGCGAGGCTGGAGCAGGCAGCGCCGATCTGGCTCTGGACAGCTCGCCACTCCGATGGGAACTCCGGCTCCGGCGTCGCCCGGGCGCTGCGCCGCAGGGCGATCGTGGCTCGCCGAAGGGCCCTCGTATCCCGGGCGAGATCGCCCACCGCGAGCCAAGCCTCGCCCAGGCCACGCAGAAACCGGCCGGAAGGCGGCGTCTCCTTGTGAGCCATCAGGACTTCTACCGCCTCGCGCGCCAGAGCCGGGTCCCCACGGAGATCGGCGAGGCGGGTGAGCGCTGTCGAAAGTTGTTTTGAGACGTGTACCCTTGCGCCCGGCGCGAGGGTCTCCTGGCCGCTTCCCGAGACCTGCCGGAGGATTGCGACGGCCTCCTGGATCGACAAGGGGTCGGTGACGAGGTCGCCATGGGAAAGGAGGACCGTCCCGAGATTGGCTTCGGTGATTGCCAGCGTGGCGTCGCTCGCCCCGTCCTCCCTTCGGACGGCCAGCGCGTCGCGCATCAGGGCAATTGATCGATGCGAAAGGTTCACGTCACCGGCCATCGCGGCGAGGAGGGACGACGCCCTGCCGAGTTCGGACAGGGTGCTCGCCCGTTCGGCCGCTGGATCCTCGGGGGTCGCCAGCGAGCAAGCCTTGGTCAGTGTTTCAACCGCCTTCCGGGCTAGGCGGAGATCCTGGCCGCTCGCCGCGACGACCCGGTAGGCCGACCCCAACCCGGTCAGGCGGCTCGCCCGGGCCTGGCGAGGGAGGCTATTTTCCGCCTCAATAGAGCGGTGGTAGGCGCGTACGGCGAGCCGCGCCGACCTTACGGAGTTGTCGAGATCCGCTTGCGTGAGGAGCGCCGCGCCAAGATTTGCCTCGGCGGCCGCCCGCTCGCGGGCTCGAGCGGGCTTCGGTCGAAAGCGTATGGCCTGCCTGTACGCCGACACTGCGTCCTGGGTGGCCCGGAGGTCGTTGGCAACGAGGCCGAGCGTCTGGAGCGCGCCTCCCAGGTTGTTCAGGATAGCGCTCCGCCAGTGCTGCTCCGCCGCACGCGGCAGGTGCTCCAGCGCAGCACGGAACGCGATGACAGCCTCGCGCAGGACGCCTCCGTTCCTCGCCCACGATCCGATTTGCACCAAAGCCAGTCCCAGGCGATCCTGCGCGACCGCCCAGGCTCTACTACCCGGCTCCATGTATCCGCTTCCGAGCAAGCTGCGGAGCATGGCCACCGCCCTATAGAGTGGGTCCGCGTCTGCCGTCACGCTGCCGAGGACGTAGAGCGACAACGCCTGCGTCGAGACCACGGACCACCGCTCGTCGGGGGCGTATCCCGGACCAGGATCGTTGGCCGCCAGACCGAGGAGTTCCATCGCAGCGAAGGCGCGTGCGGCGCTGTCGAGCCTTGCCGCCGCCATCGCGAGCGCCTCGCCGACGTTCGCAGCGATCCTAAGGCGCGGCCCGAGTGGCAGGGTCGACGTCAGCCTCGCGTAGACCTCGGCCGTCGCGGGACCGATCTCGTCCGGACCGGCGCCGGGTCGATCGGTGGCCTCGACGAGATCTGCGCGGCACTGGCGGAAGAGGGTCCACTCCCGCAGCGCGTCTGCCCGTCCGTTCGCTGGGAGGTCGCAGCATCGCTCAAGGAGTTCGGCGTGATCCCGGAGATCCTGGACGTCGTACGGACGGTCGTCCCTCTCCGCCCACCGCAGCAGGACGGCGACGGCCGGGCGGCCCGGGAGATGCTCCGATGCGGAGCCGAGGATGCGCGCCTTTGTGTGGGGATCGGCATCAAGGAACCGTACGAGTTCCTCCTCAACAGTCATGCCTTTTGCGCCGACCGCGATGGCGGTGGTGCATCCTGCTCGACGTATTCGACCACGCAGAGCGCTCGGTCTCCCGCGGGGAGGAACTGAAGCCACGACGCGAGATGGAAGACCTCGAGGGGTGTCGCTTCGAGCGCCGTGGTCCCGCTCCAACCGTGTCGCGGCATCATCGCAGTGACGACGAAGAGAAGCGCGCTGCGGGCTTCGGGGCCCGACACCGGCAAGCCATCTCCCTTGTTGGGCAGCACGTGCCTTCCCGCTACCAGCCGCCCGGCGAGGTCGAGCAGGGGGTTCAGCCAGAGAAAGCTCCGTTCCGGCGCTTCCTCATAGCCGTGGTGCAGCACAGTCAGGTGCCCGTCGAAGGGCATGTCGATTCGCAGGCGGACGTTCTCCCCGATCACGAGTTCCGTCGCAGCGAGTCGCGGACGTCCTGCTCCGATCGCGGAGGTCGCAGAGGCCGGGACGATCCCGGCGAAGGGCCTGGCCTCCGACATCGCCCTGAGGAGCGCAAGCGGATCCGAGTAGGGTGGGGAGCGCTCGAGTGCATGGAGCAGTCGTCCGATCGCGTAGACGTCATCAGCGACGTCGACCAAGAGCGCACGGATTGCCGCCAGCTCCTCGGCCGCAAGGATGTTCCGGAGGACGTCGTTCCGGTTTAGCTCTTCAAGGATGGCGTGGACGAAGAGATCTATGAACCGGTTCGCACCGTCGGGTCCTCCCTCCCGCAGGTAGACTTTGAACTCCTTCGGAAGGTCGGACCCGGCGAGGAGGAGGGCTAGGTCGTCGATCACCGTCTTCTCAATGAACTCAATAACGGCGCGCGCTCGACCGCTGGCCGGTCCGTCGTTTGGAGGCGCTGCGAGCAGATCGGACAGGGCGGGCGAAACGGTCTCGGCCACGTCGTCCGACAGCGGCGGAGCGGTGCTGGGGCGGCCAGCGGTGCGCGCGCTCGTAGCAATCACCCGATCGAGGTACCGGACCAGAGCCTCGTCGCGGCTTCCAGCCGGACGGGCGATAGCGATGGCGCGGCAGGCCCGAGCCGAACGCTCAAGGGCGCGCGCCTGGGCGGAGCGGATGCCAGCGATGACCCCGGCTCGTCCGGGACTAGCACGCATGCCCGAGAAGCGATGCAGGATGCCGCGGAGCAGACCGCAGAAGCGACGATCGGTGACGTTCCCGGCGACCCCGCCGGGAACGGCCTCGGCCATGGTCTGGACCAAGCCCAGGGCGATTGCTCCGAGCGCCAGCAGTCCGGACACGCTATCCCCTCCCACAGGATTTGTCGAAGGCTAGCTCAGCCAACGCCGGTTAGTCTGCGGTACATTTAGACGGACAAGCATGTTCCGCGCGAATACGCTCCGGGGTCGTAGGGAGGGGCGGACCGGTACGGGCGCGGGATGTCCGCCGCACCGCTTTCAGATTGGTTTGGGGCCGAAGGGCCGGGCGGACGGACTCGCCGCCTCGTCTCCCGCGAAGCGGCCGGTACGTGTGAGGCAGGGTGGCTGGGCGGTGCTCCGGTGGTACAGAGATCATGCCGGAAAGCGCTTGTGACATTCGGTCACTGTTTATGCGTAACCAACAGTACTTTCGTTGCATCAAATCCAAGCCTCGCCTAGAGGCTATTTGACTGTATCCTCAGGAGTCCACGCCTGCTTATGAGCGCACATCTCTCAAAAAGCGCGGACTTGCCTCAGCTTTCCTCCAAGTGGCGGACCGCGGATGCTGGCTCCGACCAGTCCGACCGTTCCGATGGCAAGCGCTTGGCTTTATCTGGTTCCGGCCCCGCCGAGGCGATACGGTCCTTCAGACGGAGGCTCATAGCCGAGGCCAGCCGGGACATTACCCTGCTCCAAGGTCAGTGCAGTTCGCTGTTAAACGAACAGGAGAAGAAGCGCGACCAGCTTCAGAAGGAACTCGATAACGAGGTCACCTCGGAATCCAAGCAGGCGAACGACGCCCATGAGGCTTTTTTGGGTGGGCTCCGCCGATCAATCGGGCCTGAGTCTGAGGTCTACAAGGACGCGGCAGCTCGGGTGGACGACGCAGGTAAGGATCTGCGCAAGGTCCAGTCGGACGTCGGATCCCGCCCGTTACGGATCCAGTTTGGCTGGCTTTACTACGTTATTATGGGCGTGCTCGCCCTTGCCGAGGCCCCGATCAATCGGGCGGCCTTTGAGCTCACCTTCCGTGAAGAGCCCCTGTACTCCCTGCTGCTCGCTATGGCGGTCGGCATCGTCCTCATCTTTTTCGCCCATCTCATAGGTCTGATCCTCCGGCGATGGCCCGACAAGCCGCGCGTGTCGCAGATCATCGTCCGGGTCGGCGGAATGGCTGTGCTCCTTTCAATCGCAGGTTTGGGCATCTACTTCATAGCCCGGATGCGCCAGACGTTCCTGCGGCTCACCTCGGCCGAAAGCGAGGGATTCGGGTCTCGCCTTCAGGAGGCCCTTCAGGGCGGGCCAGGGCAGGTCGTTGCCATCGTGACCGACGCGCCATTCTCGGTAGGTGACTTCGCCTTTATCGCCATCAACCTACTTCTTTTCGTCTTCGGCATCGCCGCTTCGTTTCTTCGGCACGACCCACATCCCGACTACGAAAAGGCGGTTAAGGCAAAAACCAGGGCGGACAAGGTCAAGCTCAAGCTCGACACTAGGTACCAGGGCAAGGTTGCCGATGAGGTGTCGCGCTTCGAAGTCCGTAAGCGGGGGTTTG
Organism: Muricoccus nepalensis; assembly: GCF_006438825.1. Taxonomy (GTDB): domain Bacteria; phylum Pseudomonadota; class Alphaproteobacteria; order Acetobacterales; family Acetobacteraceae; genus Roseomonas; species Roseomonas nepalensis. The sequence continues at coordinate 17,906 of NZ_RCZP01000022.1, read as the reverse complement.
AAACCCGCATCAACAGCTTGCAGACCTCTCTGACGGCCATTGCCAATGACGAGGACATGGTGAGGTCCCACTTGGTCCGGGCAACTGGCCTCGCCGCACAGACTGTCCATTCGCGCTGCGGCACATTTGTGGACGCCTTCAACGACGCCAAGAGCAAGGAAACGCCCACAATGGAGACGCCAGAGTTCGGGGCGCTTCTGGCGGACCTCACGAACCAGACCAAGCTTGGATCGGAGGCAGTGGCGAATGCGAGCTGACCTGCTCAGCCGTGCCGTTGGGGGCATTGTACTCACTACCATGGTCCTGGGCGTATCGTTCGTAGGACGGCCTGCCCTGGCCGCTGGCTTCGACTACTGCACCGTGGGCCAGAAAACCTCCCTCTTTGTGGTGGATCGCACCACCCGGTTCGACCGCACAGACCAGGACATCCTCGTTGCCGCAGCGGACTCCTTTTTCCGGAATCAGGACCCGGGTGAGCGCGTGATCGTGGCGGCGGTGAGCGGTGCATACACGGACATCCGCCTAGTGCTGAACGAGTGTCGTCCAGGATGCCCGGAGACGAACATCTTGAGTCAGCTTCTGTCGACATGCAGACCAGTCATCGCGCGAGGAGACTACCTGTCGTTCGAGCGCCGGTTCATCGCCTCGCTGCTGTCTCTGCTCAAGCAGGATGAGGAGGCGAGCGCCTCGGACCTGTTTCGCTCCGTTGCTGAGGCGACCCGACTGATCGCCTCAAATGGGTACAAGCCACTGCGGCAGATGGTCCTCTACTCCGACCTTTTGGAGGCCTCCAGTGTGCTCCCGCAAGGGCAGATCCGGCGCATGGCACCCACCGATGTGCTGCGGAGATTGGAGCGGGATGGCATTGATGCCAGTCTGCGTGGCGCTACGGTTAAGGTGGTGGGCTTCGGGCGCGACGATGGTCCAACCCGGCCTGCACTGGCTCAAGATGTTCGGCGGCGGGTCGAGGAGACCTGGCGCCAGTGGCTCACCAAAAGTGGCGGGCAAGAAGTCCAAGTCGGTTTGCGATAAAAAGAAAGAATGGCCCTGCGCTTGGGCTCCTCATCATTGGATCGTTGTAGCGACTTACGATGCGATTCGGCGACCACAATATCGACCGCCAACACAAAGGTGGAGGATGGGCATCCCCTTGAGCTCACCATACGGCCGCCACGTCCACTCCGGCACCTCTTGATCCTGACGCAGGCGGGTCCGCTGGAGCACCATCCCCACCTGCACCTCGTGACCCCTGAAGCATCGCGGCGCCCCAGCCCTCACCCCAAACATAAAGCCGGTGCACCGACGCTCGATAAAACAAAACTTTCGGCGTCAGCCGTGCACCAGCCTTTTCTAAGGGTTAACTGCGCTGGTGCCCAGCACGCGTCCTATTTCGAGTAATCCACTGAACGGCATTTTAGAAAACGCATCAGCGTTCCCAGTAAGGATTTTTTGCATAAACGCCAAGGAAAGGACCGTAATCAAATTCCTTGGCAAAGTCCCCATCAAAATCATCAAAGGCCAGGTCGTTTTTTAAGTGTTGCAGGAACCTCTTAATCTGAACCTCACTCCAGTCCTTCCCAGCTTTATTCCTTACTATCATTCGGTCGTATGGCAGAATTGTCATGGCTGAGGCAAAATCGACATCATCCAAGTTGCGACAAAAAATATTAGCCTCTACTCCGTCGAAATGGTGAGAGTCACCGGGAGGAGCCGCTTCCATGTCGTTCGTGCCAAAGAAAATCCAGTAGCTCTCATCAAGTGAACTCTTATCGAACGCACTTAGCACCCGGAACACACTTCGACCGAATCGTTCTTTTCCGGATTCCGGATCGTCAAAGGAAATATCTACGAAGTAACCTCTCAGGAAGCCGATCTGGGCGTCCAATCGCCTCTTCTTATTGGCGTGAGCGGGCAACTCCATCCCCTGCCCCTCACCAGAGGTTTCCTCTAAATGTTGGCGTACATCTTCATACAGCATCAAAATAACGTCGTCAGAAGTTTTCCGGAGACCACGTTGCCAGGCTTCGAAATAGGTCCATCCTTCTGGCCAAGTAAGGATGACAGGGTCATCGGGGTTCGGACCGCCCGATTTTACATCGTGCGGCATACGCTTGAAAAATCTTTGCATCTGGCCGTCGAAGGCCGCGTAGATACCTGTCAGAGCGGCAGGTTTAAGAACAGTACGGCGCAAACCGTATTCACTGCTCATAATGTCCCTAGCCTGGGTAATGAGTAGCTTTCTCGCGACTTCTGGCATGCCGCGCGCAAGGAACTCCGCTCTGGCCCTCAGAAGGGCCTCGACAATTTGCTCTTGAGAAAAATGCTCAATTTCAAGGAAGTCCTTGACTGAAGGCTTTTTCACCTGCTTCCCGTCGGTTGAAACAGATCCACTCTCAATCAGTGCTCTGAGATGTAGGATGGTTGCCTCGAACGAAGATCGCGCACTGTCCCCTTTTTTTTGGCTCAATGCCAAAGAGGTCGGCAATTTTCCTACGGCAGGCATTGCAGGTTTTTGCTGATGCCACTGCGGGGTGATCGCCTTTGCTCAACTTGTACGATCCCATCAGGCAGCCATCCCTTGCCTATTTGAAGCAACAATAGTCATTCGATTAAACCGTCAGCGCAACCTGCCGACATCGGCTTGACTGTACCCTGGTGCCCGCCCTGCCTCATGTAGCGACGTGCCTCCTGTTCGATTTTCAAGAGCGGATTGGCGCTGGAAAGGTCAGGGCTGAAGCTCACCTGTCTGCGTCTTGTAGCGGCTTCATAAAGCGGTCCAATACTGGCCCGTTCACCCTGCCCTGTAGGTCCACCGACACCCAGACCCGCGGCTTCTAGAGCGCTTCCTCCCCAAAGATCCCTTCAACCTCCGGCGACGAAACCCGGGCGAGGACCTCAAGACCCACGAAGCCGATCGCGACAAAATCCGGCGAGCTCCTGGTCAGACGGCGCTGTATCCCTTCATAGAGGCAGAACACCTACCTGGAGAGGAAGGGCTGCGGGATCTCGACGACTACCTCGACCGCGATCTCCGCCATCGCCGCGACATGGCCGTTGTTCTCTGGTCGTAGCACAACCGCGAGCTCCAGTGCGACGGCGCCCAACACCCTTCCTGGCCACGCCGAACCTCGCCGGTCTGGCTCCCGGGCGAACTGGTTTAGGCCGCAACATCCCCTGCTAGGCCCTGGAGTACCTCGTAGGTTACGAGCGTCCGCGGGTAGATCGACGTCTCCGAGCCAGGGATCAGAGCCGGGATACCGAGTGCGGTCAGCCGCCTGGAGGCAGCAAAGCTCTCGCACCCCAATCACTTCGAGATTTCGGTCGAGGTGATAGAGGCCTCCTCGAAGGCAGCCAGCCCCTCGCTGATGATACGACGCCCGCGTTCCCCTCGCACGGCGTCCACCGTCGCCAGCAGGCCGTGCTGCACCCAGAGGTGGGCAGGATTAGGTGTGTCAGCTCCCTCTATCCGAGCACGACGGTAAGGGGAGAACCTCCACGAAGGTCTCATTGTAGGCTGGCTGCCCAGCAGGAGACCAAGCGGGAGTAGTCAGGTCGTTGACGGCGCTCCAAGGGCGAGCCGTGGCCATGTTCCACCATTTGCCCGGTAACGCGACCACCCCGCGCTGCATGGCGTCCACCACGGTGAGGTGGGCACAAATAGATCCTCGGGTGTTCCGTACCTCGACCATACCTCCATCGCTCAGGCCTCGCATCTCCGCATCCCCACGGCTCATTTCCAGCGTGGGGCGCCCGGCCGATTGTTGGTGTCGCGGCATGTCTGCGAAGGTCGTGTTCAGGAAGAAGAGCCCCTTGGGCGTCAGAAGCTGGAGGTGCCCAAGCGACGGAGCCACCGCTGGAAGGGGCACACCGTCGCCCACGCACAGTCTCACCTTAGGAGCAGGCGTAAAGCCCACGGGGGAGCACTTGATCCATCCCCTCTCCTTCAATGCCCCGAGCTCCATCCCTACTGGCAGGGCCGCCTCGGCAATCTCTTCGTCGCTCTCCTGCAGGGCAGGCTCCGTTAACCCCATTCTCCGAGCAAGAAGGCGAAGTATCCCCCCATGTGACTTTGCCTCGCCTCGGGGTGCAACGGCGGGGTGGTTGACCGAAATATAATGGTGGCCCCAGGCCCCCTGCACGTCGAAGTGCTCGAGCTGCATGGTGGACGGCAGGACGATGTCGGCGAATGCCGCCGTGTCCGTGGGGACGTGTTCGATGACAACCGTGAACAGATCCTCCCGACTGAGTCCCTGACGTACGCGCGCGGTGTCAGGCTGCGTGACGGCGGGGTTCGTGCCCCAGATCATCAGACCCTTGATCGGCGGCGAGAGCGCCTCGTTGGTCAGGGTTTCCCCAAGCCGGGCCATGTCGAAGCTACGAGTAGGGGCTGACATCAGATCAGGGCGGGCTACACGGGCGTCGTGGAAGTGGGGGCCCGTTTCGATCAGCAGCCCTCCCCCGCGCTGGGCTGGGTGTCCGCCTAAGACGGAGAGTGCCGAGAGCAGGCGTACGAGAGCCTCGCCACGCCGCGTTTGCTGAGGCGCGATGCCTGCCCGGATGACAGCTGGACGCGCCCCTGCGAGTTCGCGAGCGAGACGGACCACCGCGTCCGATCCGATCCCGCACAGCCCCGCGACGCGTTCCGGTGTCCAGGGGGCGACCTGCTCACAAAAGGCATCGAAGTCGCTCGCGGCTGCCTGGGCGTAGTTGAGGTTCGCCAGACCCTCCCGGAGGGCTACATGGGCGAGGCCAGCCGCCAGCACTGCATCGGATCCTGGCTGGATTGAGATGTGTTCGTCCGATGCCGCAGCGGTGCGGGTGCGGCGTGGATCGATGCAGATCACGCGGGCGCCATGCCGCTCGCGAGCTGCTTTGATGAAGTGCCAGCCATGCGGGGCAGTGGTGAGCAAGTTGGTTCCCCAGAGCAACACGAGGCGGCTTTCGGCCACCTCCTCGGGGTCAAAGCCGAGGGCGTGGCCTTCAGCAGCGAGCGCGTTGCCTGACTGCCCGCAGACGCTGCCATGGAAGCGTGATGCCCCAAGCGCGTGGAAGAGCCTCATGAGGGCGCGCCGCTGAACGACACCGAGTGATCCGGCAAAGTTCACCGGCAGCAGTGCCTCCCCACCGTGATGAGCGATGATTGCGCCATACCGCTCTGCAATGTGCGACACCGCTTCATCCCAGGTGATACGCTGGAACAGGCCCCTGCCTTTGGGGCCCCTGCGTAGCAAGGGGTGGAGCAACCGGTCGGGTGCATCCAGCCGTGTCTCGTAATCCCGGACTTTGGCGCAAAGAACACCGCGCGTAATGGGGTGGTCGGGCGCCCCCACTACCCGCACGACGCGGCCATTCTCAACCTGGGCAACCCAGGAGCAGCTATCCTGACAATCCAGGGGACAGCAGCCCTTAACGGTCTGAGACGTCATTTCCCGGATCTTCCAAGTTCAACAGATTGAGCGTCGTAGACGAGGCGACGCCATCGCCCCGATCACTGCGCCCGCCCCACATGCATAGCCTTGCGGCCGACGGATGGTGTCATCGGACTGGCGTACAAAGGTCGAGGAATGTTCTGTGTGGCCGTCCTGGCTACCACAAGGGTGCTTTCCGATAGCTCCGCCCGTCTCGGCATTTGCTACTGCCGTCCCAATAGGCCGGTCAGCCGACAGCTTCCAAGGCCTCCGTCAGAACCCGCAGCCCTCGATCGCGCACCTTCTCCTTGCGCAGCACGAGGCCGAGTTCGCGCGACGTCTCAGGACGCAATGGTCGCCGCTCCGCACCGGGCGTACTGCTACCCAGGGCGAGGCAGGGTAGTACTGAGGCGCCGAGCCCACTGCCCACCAGCACCTTGATGGCCTCGACGCTGCCCAGCTCCATGATCGGCCTTGGAGCCAACTTGGCCTTGCGGAACCAGGCATCGACGACCCCTCGCGTGTCGCCGCCGCTTTCGTAGAGAATAAGCGGCATCGCAGCGAGCTGTGCGGGCGTAAGGGCGCCCTCGCCAGGCGTGTCTGCGGGCACCAGCGCCGCCAGCCCGTCGCGCTGCCGGGTCGCTGTGGTCAAGGCGCGGCTCAGCGTGCGTGGCATGGTCACAAAGCCCGCATCCAGATCGCCCTCCTCAACCCGGCGCAGGACGTCCGGCGTGTTGCCGATTGCGACCAAAATTTCCAGGCCCGGCATCCGCGCCTTGGCGGCAGTCAACACTGGCGGTAGCAGGTGAATGCAGGCGGTAGCGCCGGTGCCGAGCCGTACCCTGCCGGTCTCACCCGAGCGGAATGTCGCCGCCGCGCCAACGAGTTCCTCAACCGCCGCTTGTGCCCGTCGGGCGGGAGCAAGGATGGCGTTTCCTGCCGCGGTTGCCATGACCCGTCCCTCCGCCCGGTCCAGCAGGCGCGCGCCGAGAATGCGCTCTAGCTCCCGGAGCTGCTGGCTGGCTGCGGGCTGGGTCAGGTGCTGTGACCGTGCCGCTTCGGTGATGCTGCCCCGCTCCACGGCAGCCAGGAAGGTTCTGAGTTGGCGAAGCGTCGGCGTGTCCATAAGCGCAAATTATTCGAATGCGCCGTATCCGAAAAACTTTCTTTGCTCTGGGAGAGCCATGAACCAGCGTTCTCAAGCCGCCGGAGCTGGTTCCGGCTCCTCAAGAGCGGATCTCAACGAGCGCGACGCTGCCCCTTGATTCTACCCTTACCGGCATCCGGCCTGCCTCCGAGGCAGACATGACGGCCATCACAGCGATCTACGCCCATCACGTCCGTCAAGGCTCTGCTTCCTTTGAAACCAAAGTGCCCGACGTTGTGGAGATGGCGCGCCGCCGGGCCACCCTCCTGGAGGGTGGCTTCCCCTACGTCGTCGCAGAGGACAATAGTGAGGTGCTGGGTTACGCCTACGCTGGCGCTTACCGCCCGCGCGCTGCCTACTGCAACACGGTGGAGGACTCGATCTACCTGCGTCCCGACGCCACGGGGCGCGGTTTGGGCTCCCACCTGCTCACTGCCCTAATCGAGGCCTGCGAGGCGCAAGGCTTCCGGCAGATGATCGCGGTGGTCGGCGACAGCGCCAATACCCCTTCGATCCGCCTCCACGAGCGGCAGGGCTTCCGTCGCATCGGCACGCTGGAGGCGGTGGGTCACAAGCACGGGCGTTGGCTCGAAGTCGTCCTGCTGCAGCGCCGCCTTGGGGAGGGCGCATCCTCGGCGCCGCAGGTGCGAGATGCCTGACCAGGTAGGCATCTCACTGGCACGCCGACTGACCCTTGCTCTCGGCGTGCATCAGCTTCTGGCCTGGGCGACCACCTTTTACGTGCCAGCCGTAATCCTAAGGGAGGTCACCAAGGATCTCGGCACCACCCCTGCGGCCCTGCTAGCCGGTTTCTCGGGGGCTCTGCTCGTTGCTGGTGGCTGTGCGCCGCTGGTCGGCACATGGATCGGCCGAGTGGGTGGGCGGAGACCAATGGGGTGTGGCGCGCTGCTTCTAGGTGTCGGCCTTATCTTGCTCGCAGTCAGCCCTGGTCTCGCCGTCTGGTGGCTGGGTTGGGCGGTACTCGGCCTTGGCATGGCCCTCAGCCTCTACGATGCAGCCTTTGCTACGGTGGGCGTCGCGCTCGGTTCGACCGCTTCGGCCACGATCACCGGCGTTGCGCTGATCGGCGGTTTCGCCAGCACATTAGGCTGGCCTGTTGGAAGTGCCCTTCTTCACCATCTCGGCTGGCGCGGACTGCTACTGGTTTATGCAGGGCTGCATTTAGCCATCAGCTTACCCCTGATCGTCCTGACCTTGCCAAGCGGTGCGCCAGCTGCGGCTCGGTGTCCTACATCTGACCTTGTGGACCGGCGGGGTCACAACCTGCAGCTCGCCTGCATGAGCGGTTTCTTCGCCCTGCGCTGGTTCATCACATCAGCTATCGCTGCCCAGGTGCTACTGCTGATGAGTGGGCTCGGTTTAGGTCCAGCGCAAGCAATGGCGGCGGCCATGCTGATCGGGCCGGGCCAAGTGGCCGGACGCCTGCTGGACTGGTTTGCGGCGCGTCACCTTGACCCGCTGTCTCGTGCCCGGGTTGGGGCACTGCTCTTCCCGATTGGCGCCCTACTCCTACTCTCCGGCATGCCGGACGCCGCTTTCGGATTTGCGCTGCTCTATGGCATGAGCAACGGTATTTTGACCGTCAATCGCGGCACCCTGCCCATGCTGGTGCTGGGATCACAGGGCTATGCGGCTCGGCTCGGTCAGATTGCACTACCAGTTATGCTAGCCCAGGCCGTTGCGCCAACCCTGGCCGCCCCCCTCATCGCGGGCATAGCAGGACCAGAGTTGCTGCTGCTCGCCGGTGCTGTCGCAGGCGTCTCAGCCCTACTGCTCCTGCCTTTACGTGCTCGCCTTGTGTAAGGACGACCGCTAGATCAGCCTTTATATGGGGATGAGCGACACGAGCAGGGTGAGCCATATGCCGTGGTTCACGACAACCGCTAGGCAGAAATGGTTCACTGGATCCCAGCCCACGGTGCGGGCGCCGGAACCATGAAGGAGCACGATGGCAATCAGCGACAATGGAGGCGAAAAGGTTGGTGTCGTGACCTCCCTTGCGCGCTTCCCAGTGAAGTCTATGGCTGGGGAGCCATCGGAGATGTTGGACTTGCGGTGGCCCGGTTTCCATGGAGATCGGCAGTATACTTTCTGCCGCACCGGGGACCAGACTCGCTTCCCTTGGCTCTCGGCCCGCGACCTGTCCAGCCTAGTGCTCTACCGGCCCGCTTACCGCGATCCCAGAGATCCCCGGAACTCGCCCGTTGATGTACTGCTTCCCTCCGGCGCCCAAATTCCTGTTGAGGATCCGGCACTAGCAGCCCGTATCTCCCATGAAGCTGGTAGGGACGTGCAGCTTATGCAAGTTGGGCGAGGCGTCTTTGATGCAATGCCGGTTTCTCTGGCCTCAACCGCCAGCCTGACCGCAATTGATGCTGTTCACGGCAAGCCCCTCGATGCAAGGCGCTTCCGCCTGAACATTGTTATCGAAAGCAGCGTGGAGGAGGCAGGCTGGAGCTCGGGGCGGCTCATCTTTGGCGACGACGAGCAGGGAGCCCAGCTCCTGGTGAATGCGGGCATCCCCCGCTGTGCGCTCATCACCATTGACCCTGACACAGCTGAGCGGGATCCCTCCGTCATGCGGACAGTAGCCAGAAGCTTCGGGAACAAGGTCGGGGTTTACTGTGCGACTGCGCGGCCTGGGGTGATCCGCCTTGGAGATCGTGTTCGGCTCGTCAGGTAGAGAGCTTTGTCCAGCTTGTACGCCACTACGCTTGGCGCGCTGCAATCAGGCTTGCGACATCGGTAAGACTTGGAAGCACGCCGACGCACAAGTTTTCAATCTCCCTCGTCGGTGCCAGGAGATCGGGGATCATGACCGTCGCCATCCCAGCGGCAGCGGCAGCCCGGACGCCATTATGGGAATCTTCGAGGGCAAGACAGTACGGGGGCTCAGCTCCAAGCAACTTGGCAACTCTGAGAAAGGACTCTGGATGCGGCTTGCCCAGCGAGACGTCTGTCCGGGTCACGAGGGCGTCAAAGGCATCTAGAATGCCTGCCCTCGCAAGTTGGGCTTCCGCTTTCGGGCGTGCCGTGGACGTCGCGACACCCATTGAAATAGCAACACGCTTTCGGAGATATAGGAGCTCTCGGACGCCGGGACGTAACGGGACATCCAGACTGCACAGGTTGTCGAAGTGCTCAGCGCAGGCGGCATGGTATTCCTCCAGATCAAAGCTGTCGCCAAAATGGGCCAAAAGCTTCGTATCCCCGAGGTCCTTGGGCGTGCCGATCAAGCTGAGACGCAGGTGGTCCACCATCTCATGCCCTTGGCTGACACAAGCGGCAAAGATGGCCTCTCGATAAAGAGCTTCAGTGTTCAGCAAGAGGCCATCCATATCGAAGATGACTGCCTGAAGCGGCTTTGGGATTATAGGCTCACTCTGGCAAGATCACCCCCATGCCGCAATGTTCGCCTATTCTCAATCGACCCGTGCAGGAGCGCCAAGCGATACGCATCTCTTCATGAGGGAGGCGCAGATCAGGAAGACCAGGGCCCGGGCACGCGACAGCCCCGATTTGGGCCGCTTCGTCAGCTGCCTGCGCATCGCGGCCGCCAGACCCTCGGCGTCTTGGAGCATGATCCGGATCTGAGCATGGCTCAGGGTGCTTGGTCCGGGTGAGGACGTCAGGGTCTGCATCGGGGCTTCCTCGCACCTTATACCAGCCGCCCTAGCTGACCGGTAGGCCATTAGCAGCCGGTAAGCTTTTCACTGCTGAGATGGGATTTCCGTACGGGTCAACGACGGGGGGCAGCCGGTATTATATCGAGGAATTCTTCACAGATTGTTTCGTGGTCAAATGCACAGTTTGATCTCAGTTCCATATCGAACAGAAATCACCAAATCTCCGATCACGGTATCTCCCTTCCGGCCTATTCCCACGGACCTCACATCAATCTCGCCAGGTAGCCACCGGCCTTGACCCATCCGCTGTCCCCTACCCTGGTCACGAGGTCCGCCATGGCGATGATAACGCGCATGTAGGGGCAGGTGGCAGCCACATCTCCACTGAGCCTTCTGGCAGCATCGGTCCTACGTTGCCGAAGGTCTTCTAAAACAGCACAGCGCAATTCCCAGCCAGCGCATTTCCTCGGATGGGTAGCTCTCAACGCGGCGTTACTTCGCAATCACGAGATGTGCTGGAGAACGCCGGTTCTGTCGGTACAATCGGGAAGCGTGACTCCCTTCGCCCGACAACTGACATCCACTCCCGAGGAGGGCGCTCCCTGTTTCGCAGGGTCGTCTCCTCCTCGGATTCGGGCGGGATCAAGACAAGCTCAGCGCACTCCCACCTCGAGCCAGGAGAGCACCGTCCGAAGTGAGTGCTCCACCTGGACCATGCGCCCCCCTGGCAACATGAGCAGGGCGCCATCCTCCGTTTCACAGATCGCCGCCACAGCGGAGGCGGCCACTGCATGGAGGACACCATTGGTATCCCTCACGGTGACGTAGCGTCCAACCCGCGTTCCCTCCTCCAGGGACGTACATCCCTGGCTGTTGGCCAGATCGTTCACCGGGTGTCCTCCTCACGCCCTAGGTCACCAAGAAGATCTCGGGCCTCCTCTCCAGACAGGGTTCCTCGCTCAACCAGGACCTCAGCCACCCGCTCCACCCCTGAACGATGTCGCCGAACCAGATCCAAGGCGTCGCTGTATGCGCTGCGCAAGACGGCAGCTACTCGACCGCGGACCTCTGGCAGGAGCAGAAGGCTGTCAAACCGTTGTTGGTCATCGGCACCGCCAAGGTATAGCAAACCTTCAAAGTGCTCATCGAGACCGGAGGATACGACTTGAATACCTGCCATTCTGGTTGCCCTCGCTAGGTCGGAGTCAGCCGATCCACCTGCTCCGCTTGAGGGCTCCCCGAGGATGATTTCTTCGGCTGCACGACCCGCAAGGGCAACTCTCAACTTTGCTCGCGCCTGAGGCCTCGTTGCGTTTGGCACCCTTCTATAGAGATCGAAAGTATTGACCATGGTAGCCGACCGGCCACCAACCTTCGGATCGACGGTCACCTCCTGAACGGATGATGCATCTAAGGCAGCGCAGGCCAGCACGTGCCCGGCTTCGTGCACTGCCATGCGCCAGATGGCTTCCGGTCCATGCACGGGGGGCGCTTCCCCGATTTCGGCAATGAGGTCATCAAGAAGCATCGGGCGTCCTGCAGTCCGGGCCCGCCGTCGAGCACCGCGGCACCAGTTCTCAACATCAGCGCCCACAGCTCCACGACGGAACGCACTCATCGCAAGCGGCTTTAGATTTGCCTCCTGCAGATCTCCGGCGAGGTGAACCCGTGCGATGTCTACAAGTCCATCCTCATCGGGCTTCTCTAGCCTGATGATTCGTTCAAGGCGCCCCGGTCTGGTTAGGGCTGGATCCAAACCCGATGCATCATTGCAAGCCGCAACAACAAGAACACCAGCCCGGTCAGTGGCGCCGTCGAGTTGTTCAAGGAATGCGTTGACGACTTGAATGGTGTAATTGCGGTGGTCGGAGCGGACCAGAGCGCGAGTCGGAAATCCATCCACCTCATCGACGAGCAGGATGCATGGAGCTTTGCTTCGGGCCTCTTGAAAAGTTCTGCACATTGCAGCGCATAGTGTGCCAAGGTGACCATCGCGATCGCCTTGCCATTGCGCTAGTGATGCAGAGACAAAAGCCACCCCTGCCGAGTTCGCGAGCGCACCTGCGAAGCTGGTTTTTCCCGTCCCTGGCGGACCTTCCAACACGACGCCGCGATCAAGCTCTGACCACGGAAGGTTACCGGCCGCGTAGGCCTGGAGGTCTGCAACTGTCTGTCGCCCCCACACACCAGCGGCGCCGAGACCCGGAAGGTCATCCAAGGTGATGCCTGTCGGCTTCTCTTCTCTCGCAGTAAGGGCTTCACGCCTAGCCATCAGTTCGGCGAGGCGCTGCAGGTAAGCATCCGGTGTCTGTCCCGGACGTCTCGCCAGATCGACAATGGTGGACGTAACCGCACTGGGCGCGGCCGCAACACGGGCAGGCACCTGCGGCAGCCGTGTCGATGGCCATCCATCGCCGGAGACAAGGGCTCCTGCCAGCAGTTCAAAAATCTCAGAATCCGGCAGCGGGACGAGTAGCCGTTGATCTTCCGTGAGGATGACGTCCTGTGGAAGGAGGGCCTCAGGCTCGGTGGAGAATGCGTGGACGAACCGATGCATACCCGCTGTATTCCGGGGCACTTGCTCTCGGTCGATAACCCGCATCGGCTTCTCGGTAGCGACAATCTGCACTGCTCGCGCCCCGCTCCGGTCGCCATCCCCGAGTTTGGAGCGAGCGCACGCAAGGCGCTGCGATGACGCCTGAGCGAGTGCATCACCTTGAACAGCATCCTCGCGCGTCACGATGGCGTCCGTGACTAGGTTCCAGGCCTCAACGACGCTGTAGCTCCACTCTCGGTCGGGCAGCTGGATCACGGAGACAGTACCAGGCTCCATGGCGCGGACCAGGAAACCAGGCTTTGCCAGCAGGGCGGCTCGCACGAGTAGCAAACCGACAACGGTGGAGGGCGACCGATCGGCAGCGCGACGAAAGGGATCCATCCCTGCCGACACGTTGTCACCCCAGGGAACAGAGAGCCTGCGCTCCTTCTTGCGGGCCTTACCTTTACGTCCCTTGTCGGAGATCGGCCGTACTTCGGAGCGAGACGGCTCCTCATGTAGCCGACTGTCATTGCCTGCCGCGTCGCTACCGAGGAGATCTCGGGTTGCCTCAGCGAGAGGTGGATCGCCTCTACCCTGAAAGGATTTCTGAAGGCGCTTGCGATCAAACGCCATGATCAGTCTCCACGTGCGGGTCGCCGAGAACGTAGTAGCGCGACAGGGTCCTGGCCCACCTGCGTTTGAGGTCGACGGCCCACAGCTCGGTCGTGTGAACAGGACCATCAGGGAGACGAGGATGTCCCTGCAGGGTTCCTACAACGGTTCTCATGCTGCGTGAACTCCACCGCCAGAGGTCTACGACGGGAGCGGCATGGAGGTCGGCTGGAGAGGGGCTGGTGCCCCCGGCAATGGCGCGAAGATCGCGCGCTAGGTTTTCGAGTCGCTCGGCTTCGATGAGGAGTAGCGGGCGTGCGCGTTCGAGCCCGCGATGCAGGAGAATCATGACGGAAGTTCCAGGGGTGTTGTGGGTCTGGTCCGCAGTGCGGACGTGCAGCGTTAGGCCGCTGCAGTCCCACCTATTCGAAAGGTGGCGCGCAGAAGATCGACAGTGCGCGGCACAAGTGGTGCAACGTCCATTGGCTCCACCAGCTCACATGAGGGTATCACGCAGTTCGTGGCAGAACAAATAACGAACGCCGCTGGGCCATGTCCAACTTTAACTTTCGAGCATTTTTCTTCATCAGGTGCCGCGCTTGGTCCGCTCCAAGGGTCAGCACACTCCGAAAAAGATGATGGGGTCACCTACGAAAATCGGACGAAGAGATGTGCGCGCCCTCTGCCGTTGAATAGATGCGGTCTCCCACCATGTCTCATATATGATACGCACCGGCCAAATTCTGGGCGCCGTTCTCGCCCTGGGGTGTTCCGCCTGTTCCACGGAACGCGTCGTCCAGGCTAGGCGTCCTGTCCAGCAGGCCGCGCCCATCATCCTGTCGGCTGAAACCCTGGGCGAATTGCTGCTGCCCAGGGATGGCCTCGCCTGCACTTTCCGGGACCCGCGAGATCCCGACAGCAGCTCAACGGTGACCATATCCCTCAATCGGCGCCAGCTACGTCGGTTAAACGGCCAGCAAGTGAGCGTTGGAAGCCAGTTCTTTGAGACCCCAGCCGCCTACGACATTCAATGGATCCTCCCCGATATCCAAACCGGGGAGGCCGCCTATTCATACAGGATGGCTGTCGACAAGGAGACGTTCGCGGCAAGACTGAGCACAGTCTTCACCGTGGCTAACCCCCGAGGTGGCCGCATGCTCGACGACGAGCAATCACGCACCCTCACCGGTGAATGCCAACGGGGACCGGTCGATTAACAACGCAGGTCTCCTTTCCTGCCCTAATCTGGACTTTGGCCATTCATGCGGCATGGCAGAGGGCATAAGCGATGCCTTCGCGCAGGGCTGGTGGGAGTTTCCCAGCTTCGGCTGATTGCCGGGACATGCTGAAACCCTGCTCGCTCCAGATGGCACGTCGTACCGCGGCGAGGGTGTCGGCGAAGGTTGGCCGCTGCTTGCGGTACCAGGCGCTGGCCGGAACTTTGATCCGAGCACGGCTATCGAGGCGAGTTGCCAGCAAGGTGACGATCGAGAACAGCCCGAGCAGGCAGGGCGTCGTGCGGGCGATCGCCTTGTCCGACCATTGGCGCTGGGTCTCGACGCCGAGATGGTCGCGCACCTCGCGAAAGGTGACTTCCAGCTGCCAGCGCTGGACGAACCAGCGGACGATCTGCAGCGGCTCCTGCGCCAGGTCGGTGCAAAGCAGAGCCTGGGGGTCGAAGCGGTTGCCGGGATCGCGCAACAGCACCCAGCGGATCGGCACGACCGGCAGGCCGCTGTGGCGCCAAACGGCGCTATCCGAGCAGATCTCCACCACGCGCTCGCCTTCGCTGTACCAGCCGGGCACGGTGACGCGCTGCCACCCTGTGGCCTTGTCGGCCAGCACCTCGGCCAGGGTGGGCAGGCGGTCGCCTTTGGTCCGGGGCCGCCCGAGGGTGTTGGGTTGGCGTGGCGGGGCCGGTTGGTAGAGGGCAGCGTCCAGACGCAAGCGGGTGACGCAGGTGACCTCCTGATGGCGTAGGGCGGCCAGGAACTCGAGAGCGGAGAAGCCACTGTCGGTCACCAGCACGACTTGCCGCCCTGGCATCCAGCGGCGGACCTGCAGGACCAACTGCCGTCCCCAGTCGGTGAGCTTCTTATGGCGTCGCCCGCGCCCGCGGCAGTACCGCTCCGAGGGGGCGAGGACCGTCAGGAACAGCAGTGCCCAAACCCGCCCGGCCCAGGAAATCGGCACTATCAGCATCAGACTGAGCCAGCGCAGGCCGCTCGCCTTGACGAAATGGCCGTGGCTGGAGCGGACCGGGTCGCGATAGATCCCCTTGGCGCTGATGCGCTTGCCGCGTCGGCGCTCAATGGTGTCGTCGAGGCCTAGCAATACCGGCCCCGTCGGCACAAAGGCGTCGAGCAGCAAGCCGAGCAACACCCGCGCCGCCGCCCGTCCGCTCCAGGCAGCACGGTTGAGGACGCGGTGGTAGTTGACGAACCGCCGCTCCCGGCAGAGCCCGGTGATGCGCATGATGCTGGTTACCGTGCGCTGCCCCGGCACCAGAATGGCGCCGATCAAGAGCACCTGGGCGTGACGCCAACTCCGTTGCTGGAACAGGGGCGCGAAGCATAGCATGGCCGCGGCGAAGCGGGCTGGCAGGCGCAGCATGGTGGCGGTCCTCTGGCGGGGACGTCGCCAGCCTAGCCGATCACCCGCTCCGCCGCCTCAGCCCAGAAAAATGGCCAAAGTCCAGCTAAGAGTCCGTCCAAGATCATCCTCAAATTGGGCAAAGCCTTCGTAGCATAAGCCTGATTGACTCCCAGCGCAGGAACCCCAGAGCGTTGCGGTTCAGGCACTCCCAATCCGTGCTCAGGCGTCGGCAGCGGTTCAATCAGGCGATGGTGCGTTCCAGAATCCAGCGCTTGGGCAGCACCACTAACTTGCCCGTGTCGCACCGTCGCACGATCTCGACGTTCACGCCGCGGCAGACCTTGGCCAAGCCCTGCTTGAACTTGGGCTCTTGATAGCCGCCGTCGGCGTAAAGCTTCAGCAGGAATGGATAGAGCCCGAACAACGTCGCTATCAGAAGCACGCCACCATCGCGATCCTGCAGGTCGGCTGCCCGGACGACTGCCTGCATCAGCAGGCCCTGKGTRTCGACMAGGACGTGCCGCTTCGTGCCTGTGATCTTCTTGCCGCCGTCAAAGCCCGACGGATCGATCCGACGCCCCCCTTTTCAGCACTCTTGACGCTCTATCTGTCGATGATCGCCGCTGTCGGACTCGCCGCGCGATCCGCTTGCTCGCGGCAGAGCACGTAGAGAGCATGGTGAAGCCGGTCGAGCGTGCCGTCTTGCTGCCAGTGGCAGAGGTAGTGGCTCACCGTGCTCCGGCGTGGCAGGTCTTTCGGGAGCGCGCGCCACTGGCAGCCGGTGCTCAGCACATACATCAGGCCGTTCATCACATCACGGACGTCCACCGACCGCTTGTCGCCGCCTCGCTTGGCAGGTGGGATCTCCGCTTTGGCCAGGTCCCGTTCCTCGTTGGTCAGGTCGCTGGGGTAGCGCAGCTTGCTGCGATCATGCCGGGCGCGGTTCTCGACGGTCCACATCGGGCGGCTCCTCCCAACGGCGGCAGCCACGAGAGAATCATAACTGCCTCCCAAGACTCAACATGATCATGGACGGACACTAAGCCTGGATGACACCGAGAAGAGCAGCAAGTCCGCCTTCGAATGGAACATCTGGGGAAGGCCGCTAGGGGCGGGCCTTCCGTCCGAGTGCCGGAAGAGAACTGTCACGTCGTGCGCTGAATGGCTTAGTCTCGGTTGGAACCAGGGCGGTAACCGTTCAAACGTGGATTTTTGACCGATCGTTCCCAACACGGAGGTGTCGCCAAGATGACCAGCTGCTACGGGTTGGCTACATCCTTCGGAATGGCAGCTGCGATGGCAGTTTGCCTGCCATCGGGGCGCCTGGCAGCGCAGCCGCAGGCCGTCTCGCAACCGCCGGGGGTGTCTGAGAGCGCTGGAACGGGAACCTTCTCCCGGGCAGAGCAGTCTAATGCACTGACCCAGACGGAGGATTCACAGCGAGCTGGGGCGGTGGAATGCTCCGGGCATGGCCCAGACCGTCAGTGTCATTGTTGGATCCGAGGATCGTGCCCGCTTGGCTGAGATCATCGGCGACCGGAACCGCCCGCTCAAGCATACGCAGCGGGCCAACATCATTCTGCTGTCGGCCAAGCGGCTACCGGTCCTGGAGGTGGCCCGCCGCGTGGGTGTGAGCCGCCCTGCGGTGTGGCGCTGGCAACGGCGCTACGCCGAGCAGGGCGTCGATGGTCTGATGCGCGACAAGACGCGCAAACCCGGCCGGGCGCCGCTGGCCACGGCGACGGTCGCCAAGGTGCTGGCGCTGACCTGCGCAGAGCCGCCCGGGGCCGTCACCCACTGGACCGGACGGGCCATGGCCAAGAAGGTCGGTATCAGCCTGAGCGCGGTACAGCGGATCTGGCAGGCCAACCGCCTGCAGCCGCACCGCCTGCGCACCTTCAAACGCTCGACCGATCCCGCCTTCGCCAGCAAGGTCGAGGATATCGTCGGCCTCTACA
>NZ_RCZP01000021.1 GCF_006438825.1 Muricoccus nepalensis | reverse complement strand
GGTGGAGCCAGACGGGCAGGTCGTGGGCGGCGAGCGCGGCGAAGAGGGGTTGGTACTCCGGGCGGTCGAGGGGCTTGCCGGCGACGTTGGTGAAGACCTGCACGCCGCGGGCGCCGAGCGCGGTGATGGCGCGCCCGGCCTCCCGCACGGCGCCCTCGGGGTCGAGGAGGGAGAGGGTGGCGACGAAGGCGGGGAAGCGGTCGGGGTGGCGGGCGCAGAGCTCGGCGAGGGCGTCGTTGGCGCGGCGGGCGAGGTCGGCGGCGGCGCCGGCGGGGAGGATGTCCTCGAGCGGCGGGTTGGGGAGCGAGATCACCTGGCTGTAGCCGGGCACCGCGTCCATGGCGCGGAAGCGGGCGTCGAGGTCGTGCAGCGGGCGCACGCCGCGCAGCCGCGCCGCGATGTCGCCCCGCCCCGGCGAGACCGCCGCCAGCGCCGCCGAGAAGGACGCGGGCAGGATGTGCGTGTAGAGGTCGATCACGCGGGCTTCTCCTGCAACGCCCGCCAGACGCGCTCGGCGGTCGCCGGCAGCACGAGGCGGGAGGCGGCGCCAGGCGGCAGCGCGTTGGCGATGGCGCCGAGGATGGCGGGCGGGGCGGCGGTGGTGCCGGCCTCGCCCGTGCCCTTCACGCCCAGCGGGTTGGTCGTGGCGGGCACCTCGATGTGCCGCCCCTGGATCTCCGGCACGTCCTCCGCCCGCGGCAGCGCGTAGTCCATGAAGGAGCCCGAGACGAGCTGGCCGTCGGCCTCCATCGCCACGCGCTCGGTCAGCGCCTGGCCGAGCCCCTGGGCGACGCCGCCCATGATCTGCCCCTCCACGACCATGGCGTTCAGCACGCGGCCGCAATCGTCCACGGCGACGTAGGAGACCACCTTCGTGGCCCCCGTCTCGGGGTCGATCTCCACCTCGGCGACGTGGCAGCCGTTCGGGAAGGTGGTGGGCGCCGTCACCTTCGCCGTGGTGTCCAGCGGCGTGCCGAGCTCCGCCGCGCGGGCCGCGACCTCGATCAGCCCGACCGCGCCGGCGCCGCCCGCGGTGAAGCGGCCGCCCTCGAAGACCACCACCTCCTCCTCCTGCGCCTGCAGCAGCAGGGCGGCGACGGGGCGGGCCTTGCGGAGAACCTCGTCGGCGGTGACGGCGATGGCGCCGCCCGCCGTCATGGCGGAGCGGGAGGCGACGGCGCCGAAGCCGGGCACGTCGCGGTCGCTGTCGCCGCGGGTGACGCGCACCGCCGCGCGCGGCACGCCCAGCCGTTCGGCCGCGAGGTCGCCGAAGACCGTCTCGTGCCCCTGCCCGCTCGAGACCGCGTTGATGCTGACGCTCACGGTGCCGTCCGGCGCGAAGGCGATGCGCGCGGGCTCGTCGGGCATGACGCCCGCGTTCTCGAGGAAGCAGGCGAGGCCGATGCCGCGCAGCCGCCCGCGGGCCTCGGCCTCGGCGCGGCGCGCGGGGAAGCCCGCGTGGTCCGCCGCCCGCAGCGCGGCCTCCAGCACGGCCGGGAAGTCGCCGCTGTCGTAGGTCGTGCCGACGGCGGTCGCGTAGGGCATGCGCGCGGGCGGGATGAGGTTGCGCCGCCGGAGCGCCGCGCCGTCCTCCCCGCGCACCCGCGCCGCCTCCTCGACCGCGCGCTCCAGCAGCAGGTTGATCTCCGGGCGCCCGGCGCCGCGATAGGGGCCGGTGGGCACGGTGTTGGTGAAGGCGCAGCGCGTGCGGATCGCGACGTGGGGGATGTCGTACATGGCGGGCAGGCACATCATCACCAGCCCGGTCGGCACGAAGGCCGCGGCCTGGGTGAGGTAGGCGCCGAGATCGGCCAGCCCCTCCACGCGCAGCGCCAGGAAGCGACCCTCCTCGTCCAAGGCCAGCTCCGCCGTCCAGTCGCTGCCCCGGCCCTGGTTGTCCGTCAGGAAGGCCTCGGAGCGCGTGGAGACCCAGCGCACCGGCCGGCCCAGCCGCTCCGCCGCGCGCAGCAGGGCCGGATATTCCGGGTAGTTGCCGGACTTCATGCCGAAGGCGCCGCCGACATCGTGGCTGACCACGCGCAGCGCGTCCTCGGGGATGCCCATGGAGGCCGCGACGCCCTGGCGCAGCCCGGCCGCCCCCTGCGAGCCCGCGAGGAGCGTGTAGCGCCCCGTGCCGGGGTCGAAGGAGGCCGTGGCCGCCCGCGGCTCCAGCGAGGCGACGACGAGGCGCCCGATCGGCACGGACACGCGCGCGACGAGCGCCGCGCGCGCGAAGGCCGCCTCCACCGCCGCGGCCTTCGTGCCGTCCGGGTCGGGCGGGCCGGCCCAGTCGAGCGCGAGGTTCCCGGGCGCCTCCTCGGGCCAGAGGGCGGGTGCGCCGGGCGCCAGGGCGGCGGCGGGGTCGGTCACGGCGGGCAGCGGGTCGTAGTCCACCACCACCGCCTCGGCCGCGTCCTGCGCCCCGGCCACGGTCTCGGCCACCACCAGGGCCACGGGCTCGCCGAGGTGGCGCACGCGCTCGGCGGCGAGCGCCGGGCGGTGCACGGGGCGGATCGGGGCGCCGTCGCGCCCGCGCACCGGCATGGGGCTGGTGACGCTGCCGAGGCCGGCGAGGTCCGCGCCGGTCAGCACCGCCCGCACGCCGGGCAGGGCGCGCGCCGCCGCGGCGTCGATGCCCCGGATCAGGGCATGGGCGTGGGGGGAGCGGAGGAAGATCGCGGCGGCCGCGCCCTCCGTCGTCTCGTCGTCCGAGTAGCGGCCGAGGCCGCGCAGCAGCGCCTCGTCCTCGACCCGCCGGCCGCTGCCCCAGTGCCCCATGCCGCGTCCCCTCTAGAGCCCGAGCAGCCGCCTCGCGTTCCCGCTCGCGATCCCCTCCCGCACCGCGTCGCCGATGGGGACCTCGTCGAGGAAACGGCCGGCAATCTCGGCCGCCTCGAAGGGGTAGTCCACCGCGAACATCACCCGGTCCTCGCCGAGCGAGGCGAGGGTGCAGAGGAGGGGCTCGGCCGCGCATTGGCCGGAGGTCGTGACGAAGATGTTCTCGCGGATGTAGTCGGAGGGCTGGCGCTTCAGCGGCCGCTCCGCCTTGTAGAGCTTCGCGCGGCTGTCGAGGCGCCAGAGGAGGAAGGGCAGCGTCTCGCCCATGTGGCCGAGGATGACGCGCGCCCCCGGGTGCCGGTCGAAGGTGCCGCCGAAGACGAGGCGCAGCGCGTGCGTCGCCGTCTCCACCGTCCAGCCCCAGGTGGCGCGGGAGAGGATCTTGGCGTCCGCCCAGCCGCCATAGGGCGCGGGAGGGTCGTTCGGGTGGATGTAGATCGGCGCGCCGAGCGCCGCCGCCCGCTCCCAGAAGACCTCGTACTTGTCGTGGTCGAGATAGGTCGCGTCCGTCTGCCCGTTCACCATGCCGCCGACGAGGCCGAGCTGGCGCACCGCCCGCTCCAGCTCGTCGGCGGCCGCGCGGCCGTCCTGCATCGGCAGGTGCGCGAAGCCGGCGTAGCGGTCCGGGCGCCGCGCGATCTCCGCGGCCAGGGCGTCGTTCGCCTCCCGCGCGCGCGCGATTGCCGTCGCCGTGTCCCGCTCCGCCTGCACGCCGGGGCCGGCGAGGGAGAGCACGGCGCGCTCGATGCCGGCGGCGTCCATCGCGGCCAGCCGGCTCTCCCCGAAGTCGGAGAGCCGCGCGTGGATGTCCCTGTAGAGCGCGGGCGGAAGGTCCTCCACCGTCGCCTGCCAATAGCCCTCCATGCCCGGGGTCATGAAGTGTTCCTCGAGCGCGATCTTGCTGATCAACCTGCTTCTCCGTGGCCGCGGGGTGGGGGGCGGCGGGGTGGGGGGCGGCGGGCGCCGGGACACGGGGTCAGCGAACCTCGATCCCGGCGGCGCGCACGATGGCGGCGCCGCGCGAGCGCTCCCCCTCGATGATGGCGGCGAACTCGGCGGGCGTGTTGCCCACGGCCTCGTAGGCCTGCGGCTCCAGCAGGCGGCTGCGGAGTGCGGGGTCCTGCAGCGCGGCCCGCGTCGCCGCCGCGATGCGGTCCATCACCGGCGCGGGCGTGCCGGCGGGCGCCGCGAAGCCCCACCAGGGCCCGTCATAGGGGAAGGCGTAGCCGAGCTCGCCGAGCGAGGGCACCTCCGGCAGGCGCGGCGAGCGCGCGCTGCCGAGCACGGCGAGCGGCTTCACGCGCCCGGTCGCGATCGGCTCCAGCGCGAAGCCGAGCGCGATGTAGGAGACCTGCACGCGGCCGGCGGCCATCTCGTTGAAGGCCTCGATGATGCCGCGGTAGGGCACGTGCTCGATCCGCAGCCCGTCGTGCTGCTTGATGTATTCCCAGAGGAGGTTTGGCGTGGAGCCGGCGCCGGAGGAGGAGTAGTTCAGGCCCGTCTGCGTGCGCGCCCAGGCGACGAACTCCCGCAGGTCCTTCGCGGGCACGGAGGGATTGGCCAGCAGCACGCCCGCGTTGCGCGCGATGAGCGTGACGGGGACGATGGAGCTGTAGCGCGCGTAGAGCGCGGGCTCCACCAGCGGGTAGGTGGAGAGCACCTCCGCCGAGACGGCGCAGAGCGTGTAGCCGTCCGGCGCCGCGCCCGCGCAGGCCTCGAGGCCGACGACGTTGTTGCCGCCGGGGCGGTTGTCGACCACGACGGGATGGCCGAACTGCTGGCGCAGCGGCTCGGCCAGGGCGCGGATGAGGATGTCGAGCACGCCGCCCGGCGGCTGCGGGATGATCACGCGGACCGGCCGGCTCGGCCAGGCCGGCGACGCCGTGCCCTGGGCGAAGGCGGCCCCGGAGAAGAGGCCGCCGAGGGCGCCGGCGGCGAGCAGCAGGAGCGTGCGGTGGAGCGACGCGCGGGGTGTCATGGCCATCTTCTCCCGGAACCGGCGCGCCGCACCGGGCGCGCTCCTTCTTATGAACCACGATACGGTATGTGTGTCCCACATTACGGTCAACGAGGATCGTGCCCGGCGCTAGTTGGCCGGGCGGTACTCGGTGCGCGGCTGGTTCGACAGGCGGATGAGCGCCTCCGCTCCGACGCGGTCCTCGGCCAGGAAGGCGCGGAACTCCTCGGGCGTGCCGGCCTGGGGCTGCACGCCCTGCCGTCCGAGGAAGGCGGCGAAGGCGGGTTCCTGGAACAACCCGACCACCTCCGTGTTCACCCGCGCGACCACCTCGGGCGGGGTGCCGGCGGGCGCCACCAGCCCCCACCAGCCGCGCGAGGGAAAGCCGCCGAGGCCCGCCTCCGCGAAGGTCGGCACCTCCGGCAGGAGCGGCGATCGCCGGGTGGTCGTCACCGCCAGCGGGCGCACCGTGCCGGCCTCGATAGCGCCGAGGAAGTTGCCGACGCCCATGTTGCCGAGCTGGATCTCGTTCGAGGACACCGCGAGCGCGATCGGCCCGCCGCCGCGGTAGGGCACGCCCATGATGCCGGCGGACCACTGCGTGTTCAGCCAGGTGACCAGCAGCTCCTGTAGCGAGCCGCCGCCCAGCGTGCCGAAGGCGAGCGGGCGCGTCGCCGCGTGGGCCTTCAGCTCCGCCACCGAGCGCACGGGAAGCGAGGAGGCGACGACGAGCACCTCCGTCAGCAGGAAGAGGTTCGTGATGGGTACGAACTCGGCGGGGCTGTAGGGCAGCCGGTCGAACTGGAGCGGGTTGAAGGACATCGTCGCGTGGTAGACGGCGCAGAGCGTGTAACCGTCCGGCGCCGCGGCCGCGCAGGCCTGGGCGCCGACGATGCCGTTGGCGCCGGCGCGGTTCTCGACCACGACGGGCTGCCCGAGGCGCCGCGACAGCTCGGGCGAGG
This sequence comes from Muricoccus nepalensis, assembly GCF_006438825.1. Classification (GTDB taxonomy): domain Bacteria; phylum Pseudomonadota; class Alphaproteobacteria; order Acetobacterales; family Acetobacteraceae; genus Roseomonas; species Roseomonas nepalensis. Next base: position 86,318 of record NZ_RCZP01000021.1, on the reverse strand, counting down.
CGGCGCGCAGGATGACGTCGGTCACGCTGCCCGGCGCGATCGGCACGATCACGCGGATCGGGCGCGCGGGGTAGGGCTGCGCCTGCGCCCTTGCCCCGGGGGCGAGGCAGGCCAGAATCAACCCCGCCAGGATTCCTGCGCATCTTGCTCGCATACGCCCGCTCCTCCCCCTCGCCCGTGATCCGGGCCGTTGCACCGCTGCGCCGTCAGGGCTTCGCCGCGAAGGCCTCCGACAGGAAGTCGTCAATCAGCCGGTAGCTCGCGCGCGACGCCGCCTCGTCGTACTCGGCAACGCCCGGGACCGCCGCGTCCTCCTCGGCGAAGGAGTGGACGAGCCCGCCGAAGGTCAGCAGGCGCCAGGTCGCGCCCGCCGCGTCCATCTCCGCCTCGAAGGCGTCGCGCTGCGCCTTGGGGGCCACCGGGTCGCGCGAGCCGTGCAGCACGAGCAGTGCCGCGCGCACCGCGCCGGGCGCGGCCGGCAGGGGGCTGACGAGGTCGCCGTGCAGCGAGACGGCCGCGCGGAGGTCGGCGCCCATTCGCGCCAGCTCCAGCACGTTGCCGCCGCCGAAGCAGAAGCCGACCGCGGCGCGCTTTGCCGGTTCGCCCAGGCCCCGCCGCGCGGCCTCCGCCGTCAGCGCGTCCAGCGCGGCGGCGATGCGGCGGCGGCGCTCCGCGGGGTCGTTGCGCAGCGCCTCGGCCAGCGGCGCCGCCTCCTCCGGACCGGACGCCGCGCGCCCCCCGCCGAACATGTCGGCGACGAGGGCGACGCCGCCCGGCCCCGCGATCCGCGCCGCGCGGGCCGCGGCCTCGGGCGTGACACCGAGCCAGTTGGGCGAGACGAGGACCAGCGGGCTGCTCTTGCCCGCATCCGGCCCGATGACGAGCGTCCCCGCGCAGGCGAGGTCGCCGCACGCGTAGCGCAGGGTTTCGACGGTCGCGTTCATGCGCCCTCCCTCACGACTTCACCGATGATCCCGGCGTCGTAGCCGGTGAAGAAGAGCCGCCCGTCCGGCATCGTCGCGATGCAGCGCGCGCCGCAGCCGGACGTGGGGATCGCATAGCTGCCGAGCATGGTGCCGTCCGGCGCCATCCGCCCGATCCGGTTGGCCGCGTTCGCCGTAAACCACAGCTCCCCGTCCGGCGTGACCGTCACCCCGCGCAGAGAGGCGTCGGGGATCGGCACCGGGTGCTCGGTGATGCGCCCCGCGGCGTCGATGCGGCCGAGGGCGTTGGCGCTCGTCTCGACGAACCAGATGCTGCCGTCGGGATGCACGGCCATGGCGCGGGGCTGGCTGTCCGGGCTCGGGATCGGGAACTCCGTCACCGTGCCGTCGAGGCCGACGCGCGCGACCTGGCTCGCCGCGGCCTCGCTGAACCAGAGGGCGCCGTCGCGCGCGACGGGCGAGAGGGGGCGGCAGCCCCGCGTAAAGCCGCGCGCGAACTCCGTGACCTCGCCATCGGGCGTCACCCGCGCGACCTGCCCGGCGTCGGTCTGGGAGAACCAGACGTTGCCATCGGGCCCGAGCACGATGCCGTTCGGGCCGGAGGCCGGGGTGAGCACCGGGTACTCGGTGATCGCGCCCTGCGTCGTGATTCGGCCGACCTTGTTGCCGGTGTTCTCCGTGAACCAGAGCGCGCCCTCGGCGCCGGCGATGATGCCGATGGGCGTGCTGTCCGGCGTCGGCAGGGCGAACTCCTCGAAAGCGCCGCTCCCGGGGTCCAGGCAGCCGATCCGCGCCGTGCCGCTCTCGCAGAACCAGAGGCGCCCGTCCGGGCCGGGCGCGCAGATATAGGGGCGGCTGCCCGGCGTCGGGATGCGGTGCTCGCGGATCGTGACGCGCGCCGCCGCGTCAGAAGCCGACAAGATCGGCCCCCTTCAGCGCCAGGGCCTGGCGCGCCTCGTCGGGCGTCGCAACTTCCAGCCCCAACTCCTCGATGATGCGGCGGATCTTCGCCACCTGCTCGGCGTTGGAGGAGGCGAGCGTGCCGCGGCCGATGTAGAGGCTGTCCTCGAGCCCCACGCGCACGTTCCCGCCCATCATCGCGGCCTGGGTGCAGATGGGCATCTGCTGGCGCCCGGCCGCGAGCACGGACCAGACGTAGCTGTCCCCGAACAGCCGGTCCGCCGTGCGCTTCATGAACAGCACGTTGTCCCAGTCGCTCCCGATGCCACCGAGGATGCCGAAGATCGTCTGCACGAAGAAGGGCGGCTCGATCAGCTTGCGGTCGACGAAGTGGGCGAGGTTGTAGAGATGGCCGACGTCGTAGCACTCGTGCTCGAAGCGCGTGCCGTGGTCCTTGCCGAGCATCTGCAGGATGCGCGCGATGTCGCGGAAGGTGTTGCGGAAGATGAAGTCGTCCGTGCCCCGGAGATAGGGCTCCTCCCAGTCGTGCTTCCACTCCTTGTAGCGGTCGGCGAGGCCGAAGATGCCGAAGTTCATGGAGCCCATGTTGAGGGAGCACATCTCGGGCTTCGCGCGCAGCGGCGCGGCCAGCCGGTCCTCCACCGTCATGTTCAGCCCGCCGCCGGTGGTGATGTTCAGCACCGCGCCCGTCGCCTGCTTGATGCGCGGCAGGAACTGCATGAACACCTCGGGGTCCGGCGTCGGCTTGCCGGTCTCGGGGTCGCGCGCGTGCAGGTGCAGGATGGAGGCGCCCGCCTCGGCCGCGGCCACGGCCTGCTCGGCGATCTCGCTCGGCGTGACGGGAAGCGCGTCGGACATGGTGGGCGTGTGGATGCCCCCGGTGACCGCGCAGGTGATGATGACCTTGTTGCGAAGGCTGCTCATAGGGGATCTTTCTGAGGGGTGCGGGTCTTACTCGGGGGTGATGCCGGCCTCGCGCACCACGCCGGCCCAGCGCGCGAGGTCTCCCGCCACGTCGGCGCGCAGCCTGTCGGCCGGGCCGCCCACGGCGGTCATTCCCTGCGCCGAGAGGGCCGCGAGAACGTCGGGCGCGGCGAGCACCTCGTTCGCCGTCGCGTTGAGCTTCGCCAGGATCTCGGGCTGGGTGCCGGCGGGCGCGAAGAGGCCGTACCAGTCGCGCATGTCCATGGCGGCGAGGCCCACCTCGGCGAGGGTCGGCACCTCCGGCGCGGCGGCCAGGCGCGCGTCGCTCGCCACCGCGACGAGCCGCACGCGGTTGTCCTTCGCCAGCTCCCGCGCGCTGCCGATCGGCACGAACATCGCGGCCACCTGCCCGGCCAGCAGGTCCGTCACCGCGCCCGCGGCCCCGCGATAGGGCACGTGGGTCAGCTGGATGCCCGACCGCTGGCGGAACATCTCCATCGCCAGGTGGTGCGGCGTGCCGACGCCGGGGGAGCCGTAGTTGACGGAGCCCGGCCGCGCCTTGGCGCCCGCGACGAACTCCACCGCGCTGGCGCCGGCGGAGGGATGCAGGAGAAGCCCGAAGCCGACCGTGGCCAGCTCCGCCACGGGCGCGAAGCTGCCCACGGGGTCGTAGGGCAGGTTGCGGAAGAGGCTGACGTTCATCACGAGCGTGCTGGCGGTGACCATCAGCGTGTGCCCGTCCGGCGCGGCGCGGGCGACCGCCTGCGTGCCGATGTTCCCGCTGGCGCCCACGCGGTTGTCCACCACGAAGGGCTGGTTCCAGCGGCGCGCCAGGCCGTCCGCCATCAGGCGCGCCACGAAGTCCGGCGGGCTGCCCGCGCTGAAGGGCGTCATGAGGGTGATCGGCCGCGTCGAGATGCCCTGCGCGAGGGCGGGCGCGGCGAGCGCCGCTCCCAGGGTGGCGCCGAGCGCGGTGCGGCGCGGGATCCCTCGCGTCATCGGGTGTCGCCCCTGTTCTCGTGGTCCGCCCCGGCGAGCGCGTGACGTGTGGTTGGTGGCGGCGCGGTGCCGAGGGGCGGGGCCCGGGGCTCCAGCCGCCGCGCCAGCGGGAAGACCTGCCAGCCCAGCCGGTCCGCCAGCACGCCCCAGAGGCCGCGGGGCGCGAGCAGCATGACGGCGATCGCGACGGCGCCGAGCACCATGAGGTAGAGGCTGCCGAGCTGGGACAGCGTCTCGCGAAGGAGGAAGAACAGGGCGGTGCCGATCAGCGGCCCCTCCACGCGCCCGATGCCGCCGATGACCGCGATGAAGATCACCAGCGCCGTCCAGTCGTTCACGCTGAAGGCGGCGTCGGGGGAGATGCGCAGCTTCTGGAGGAAGATGAGCGCCCCCACCATCGCCGCGCCCCCGGAGGCGACGACGAAGACCGCCAGCCGCGTCCGGTCCACCTCGATCCCGCAGGACCGCGCGGCGACCTCGTTGTCGCGGATGGCCGCCAGGGCCAAGCCGTGACGCGAGCGCAGCAGCAGCAGGATGGCCGCGAGGATGAGCACCGCGAGCCCGAGCGCCAGCCAGTAGAGAAGCTGTTCCCGCGCCGCCCGCCCGCTGGCGATGGAGGCGACGACCGAGGCCGGCAGGCTGGTGCCGGACCCGCCGCCGAGCGCGGTGAACTGCGCGGCCAGCAGGCGGAAGACCTCCGCCACCACCCAGGTGCCGATGGCGAAGTAGGCGCCGCGCAGCCGGAAGGTCAGCGCCGCCACGGGCACCGCCGCCAGCGCCCCCAGCAGCCCCGCCGCCGGGATGCCCCAGAGAGGGTTCACCCCGAAAAGCAGCGCGGCCGAGAACAGCACGTAGGCGCCGAGCCCGACGAAGGCCTGCTGCCCCACCGTCACCAGGCCGGAATAGCCCGCGAGAAGGTTCCACAGGCTGGCCAGCGCGGCGTAGGCGTAGACCTCGCCGAGCAGGCGCATGCCCTGGCGGTCCGTCCACCAGGGCGCGGCAGCGAGGGCCACCAGCAGCAGCAGGAACAGCGGCAGGCCGATCCGGCTCGCGCGCGTGCCGTGGGAGACCTGGGCCGGGGCGGCGGGCGCGGCGCTCATCCGCGCAGCCTCGGGAAGAGCCCCTCGGGCCGCACGGCGAGGACGAGGAGGAAGAGCAGGTGCCCCGCGAGGATCTGCCAGCCCGGGTCTATCTGCGCCCCGATGGACTGGGCGACGCCGAGCAGCACGCCCCCCGCCAGCGTGCCCCAGAGGCTGCCCAAGCCCCCGATGATCACCGCCTCGAAGCCGAAGAGAAGGCGCGCCGGGCCGATGGCAGGATCGAAGTTCGTCCGCACCGCCAGGAACACGCCCGCCAGCGCCACCACGGCGAGGGAGAGCGCCATGGCCAGCGCGAAGACGTGGCGGTTGTCGAGCCCCATCAGCCGCGCGACCTCCGGGTCGTCCGCCGTCGCGCGGAAGGCGCGGCCGAGCGGGGTGCGCCAGGAGAGGAGCTGCAGCCCGGCGATGGCCGCGACCGCGACCACGAATTGCAGCAGCGGCAGCACGCCGACCGCCAGCCCGCCGCCCAGCGGCAGCGCCGCCGTCTCGATCGGTCCGGCCTGCAGGCGCTGGCTGTCGGCGGAGAAGGCCTCCAGCAGGCCGTTCTGGATGATGACGGAGAGCCCGAAGGTCACCAGCAGCGGCGGCAGCAGGTCGTCGCCCAGCGCCCGGTTGAGCAGCAGGCGCTGGAGGCCGTAGCCGATCGCGGCCATCAGCGGCACGACCAGCAGCAGGGAGGGCAGCGGCCCGATGCCGAGCGACCCCGTCACCACCAGCGCGAGATAGGCCGCGAGCACGATCAGGTCGCCATGCGCGATGTTCACCAGCCGCATCACGCCGAAGATGAGCGAGAGCCCCGCCGCGAAGAGGCCGTAGAGGCCCCCCAGCAGCACGCCCTGGATGACGGCGTTGACCCATTCCATGCCGTCAGACCCCGAAATAGGCGGCTGCGACCGCCTCCCGCGTCAGCGCGCGCGCCGCGTCCTCCAGCACCACCCGGCCCTCGCGCAGGCAGAAGACGCGGTCCGCCGCGGCGAGCGCCTGGGAGACGTCCTGCTCCACGATCACCATGGCCGTGCCCTGCGCCGCCAGCGCTGGCAGGCGCGCGTAGATGTCGCGCACGATGACGGGCGCGAGGCCGAGGCTGATCTCGTCGCAAAGGAGAAGCCGCGGGTTCGACATCAGCGCCCGCCCGATCGCCACCATCTGCTGCTGCCCGCCCGACAGCGCCGTGGAGGGCGCGTGGCGCCGCTCCGCAAGAACCGGGAAGAAGGCGTAGACGGCCTCGAGCGACCAGGGCCCCGCACGGCGCGTGCGCCCGCCGATCAGCAGGTTCTCCTCCACGCTCAGCGAGGGAAACAGCCGGCGGCCCTCGGGCACCAGGGCGATGCCCCGCCCCACCATCGCGTGCGCGGGCAGGCCGCCGACCGGCTCCCCGTCGAAGACCACGGCATCCCGCCGCGGCGCCGCGATCAGCCCCGCCACCGTCTTCAGCAGCGTGCTCTTCCCCGCGCCGTTCGCGCCGATGACGGCCACGACCTGGCCGGGCGCGACGGCGAGGGAGACGCCGAAGAGCGCCTGGAAGTCGCCGTAGAAGGCGTCCAGGCCGCGCAGCGCGAGGAGGGGCGCGTCAGGCATCCACGGGGATTCCCATGTAGACCTCGGCCACGGCGGGGACGCGCACCACCTCGTCCGCGCGGCCCTCGGCGATCAGGCGGCCGCCGTGCAGCACCACCACGCGATCCGCCACGGCCGCGAGGGCGTGCAGGACGTGCTCGATCCACACGACCGTCACGCCGCCCGCGCGCACCTCCCGCACGAGGTCCACCAGCACGGCGCACTCGCTCTCGGTCAGCCCGCCCGCCACCTCGTCGAGCAGGAGCAGCTTCGGGCGGGTGGCCAGGGCGCGGGCCAGCTCCAGCCGCTTGCGGTCGAGCAGCCGCAGCCCGCCCGCGCGCTCGTTCGCCCGCGCCATCAGCCCGCAGCGCTCGAGGATGGCGGCGCAGCGGTCGTAGGTGGCGCGCTCCCCCTCCCCCGCCCCGAAGGAGGCGGCGGCGACGAGGTTCTCGAAGACCGTCAGCCCCGCGAAGGGCTGCGGCACCTGGAAGGAGCGCGCCATGCCCTGGCGGCAGCGGCGCGCGGGCGAGAGCGCGGTCACGTCGCGCCCCTCGAACATCACCGTCCCCGCGTCCGGCCGCACCGTGCCCGTCACCATCCCGAAGAGCGTCGTCTTGCCCGCCCCGTTCGGCCCGAGCACGCCGAGCGCCTCGCCCGCGCGCACCGCGAGGTCGATGCCGTCCGCCACCACCACCGCGCCGAAGCGCTTGCGGAGGCCGCGCAGCGCGAGGATCGGGGCGGCGTCAGCCGAGGGGTTCAAGCGTGCCGCCGACCGGGACCTCGGCCGCCCCGGGATTCGCCAGCACCACGAGGTCGAGCGACCCGCCCACCCGCCGCCACTGCCCCGCGACCAGCGGCGTCTTGGCGACGTTCTTCACCGGCCCGGAGCCCCACTTCACCGGCCCCGCGATGGTGCGCAGGTCGGTCGCGCGGATCGCGCGGACGATCGCCTCCGGCTCGAGCGCCGTGGCGCGCTTCAGCACGTCCGCCGCCACCTCGAACAGCGCGTGCTGGTAGCCGATGGGCTGCGTCCAGGGCTTGCCCGTGGCCTGGGTATAGGCCGCGCAGACCTCCGCGGCCGTCTGGTTCGTCAGCGAGGAGCGGAAGGGGTGGTGCGGCGACCACCAGATCTCCGTCGTCAGCCCGAGGCCGCGCTCGCCGAGCGAGGCGACGGCCGAGGGAAAGAGCAGCGCCTTGCCGATCGTCGCGATCCTCGGCCGGAAGCCCTGCTGGCCCGCTTGGGTCCAGAAGGTCGCGAAGTCCGGGGGCGTCATCACGCCCGTCACGATCTGCACGTTCGCTGCCTTGAAGGCAGAGATCTGCGCGGAGAAGTCGTTGCCGCCGGGCTGGAAGCGCCCGGTGTCGATCAGCCGGTAGCCCTTCTGCGCTAGCGCCGGCGGCATGCCCAGCCGCGCGTCGCCCCAGGCGTTGCCGTCCGCGTCGTTCGGGAACAGCGCGCCCACGACCTTGTTCGTCTCGGTCTTGGACCAGAGGTCGGTGAAGGCGCCGATCACGTCCTCCAGGCCCCAGAAGAAGTGGTAGGTCCAGTCGAAGCCCTTGGCGGGATCGCCGCGCCGGCCGAAGAAATAGGGCTGCCAGGGGCAGTTGGTGGTGAGGCAGGGAACCTCGTTCACCTCGGCCTGGTCGGCCACGGGGTTCACCGTCTCGGGCGCGCTGGTGGCGGTGATCAGGTCCACCTTGTCGCGCAGGATGAGCTCGGAGGCGACCTCGGCCGCGCGGCTCGGGCTCGACTGGCTGTCGCGCGCGAGGATCTGAACGGGGTGCGTGCGGCCCGCGACGCGGATCCCGCCCGAGAGGGCGCGCGCCAGGCCTTCCTGCACGAAGGCGTCCGCCTCTCCGAAGGCCGCGAGCGGCCCGGTTCGCGGGTTCACGAAGCCGATCTTGATCGGCCGCCCCGCCGCGCCCTGCGCGCGCAGCACCGAGGGTGCCGCCAGCACGCCGATGGCCGCCGCCGCGGCCGCGCGGCGGGTCAGTCCGGCGTCAGCCGTCCGCTGGTCCGTCTCCATGGTCGTCATTCCCGTCCGTTCCCTTGGCACGCCGGGCGTCGTTGTTCCGCGCCCGCTTCAACTCGATGACGATATCACGGCGAAGCGCCGCCTGCTGCTCCGGAGTCCAGCGGCGGAAGCCCTCGCCGCTCTTCATGCCCAGCCGCCCCTCGGCGACGAGCCGCTCCAGGTAGGGGGAGGGCGCCGGGCGGGACTCGATCGCGCCCAGTACCGTCTGGTGGATGGCCAGCGTCAGGTCCGTGCCGACGAGGTCCGCGTTCTCGATCGGGCCGAGCACGCCGAGGCGCCGGCCGAAGCTGTTCTTGACGACGAGGTCCACCGTCTCGGCGTCGCAGATGTCGTTCTCCACCAGCGAGATGGCCTCGCGCCACAGCGCGTGCTGCAGGCGGTTGCCGACGAAGCCCGGCACGTCGCGCTTCACGTGCACCGGCACCTTGCCGAGCGCCCTGTGCAGCGCCATCGTGCGCGCCACGGCCTCGGGCGAGGTCCACTCGGTGCCGATCACCTCGACCAGCGGCACGAGGAAGGGCGGGTTCCACCAGTGGGTGCCGAGCGCCCGCGCGCGGTCCCCCAGCCCCTCCATGATCCGCGTGATCGGGATGACCGAGGTGTTGCTCGCCAGGATCGCGCCCGGCGGGCAGGCGGCCTCGATGGCCGCGAAGAGCTCCCTCTTGACCGGCAGGCTCTCCAGCGCCGCCTCGACGACGAAGTCGGCGTCGCGCACCGCCTCCGCCAGCTCGGCGCAGGGCGTCACGCGGTCGGCGGCGGCCTCGTCCTCGCCGAGGTCGCGCAGGTTGCCGCGGATGCGGTCGCGCAACGCCGCGAGCGCCGCGGGGGCCGGGTCGTAGACCGACACGGCCAGCCCGCCCCCGGCGAAGACCTGCGCGATGCCGTGGCCCATCAGCCCGGCCCCGATCACCGCGACGCGGGAGACCCCCTCGATCATCCCGCGGTGTACCCGCCGTCCGCGTAGAGCACGTGGCCGGTGTAGAAGTCCGACGCGCGGGAGGCGAGGAAGAGCAGCGGCCCCGCGAGGTCCGCAGGCTCGCCCAGTCGTCCCCTGGGCACGCGCGCAAGGAAGCCGGCGCGGACCGTCTTGGCGCGCTCCGTGTCCTCGAACATCCAGGCGGTGAGCGGGGAGCGGAAGACGGTGGGCGCGATGGCGTTGACCGTGATCCCGGTGTCGCCCCACTCGCAGCCGAGCGCGCGGGTGAGCCCGTCCACCGCGGCCTTGGAGGCGCAATAGGCCGAGTAGCCCGCGGGGTGCCCGAGCTTGCCGCGGGCGGAGGACATGAGCACGACCTTGCCGCCCTGCCCCTGCGCCAGCATCCGCTTGCCCGCCGCGCGCGCCATCAGCCAGGACTGGGTGACGTTCGCGTCCATCACGTCGAGGAAGCGCTCCGGCGCCATCTCGGTGATCTTCGCCACGTCGTTCTTGCCGGAGGCGACGACGAGGATGTCCACGCGCCCGTAGTGCTGCACGGCCTCGGCCACGATCGCGTCGCACTCGGCCTCCGAGGAGGGGCGGCGGTTCACGCCCTCGGCCTCGGCGCCCAGCGCGCGGCACTCGCCCACGACCTCGTCCAGCGCGTCCTTGCTGCCGGCGACGGCGATGACCTTCGCCCCCGCCCCCGCCAGGACCTTCGCGGCAAGCGCCCCGAAGGCACCGGAGGCGCCGGTGACGATCGCCACCTTCCCCTTCACGCCGAAGAGCGACATGGGGTCCGAGAGGAAGTCGCTCATGCAGCCTTCTCCGGGTAGGGCATGATGACGATCATGGTGGCGACGGCGTTGGAGGCGTTCACCACCTCCCGCACCACGTTGCCGCCGATGCAGACGCTGTCGAGCGGCCCGAGCACGACCTCCTGGCCCTCGGCCCGCACCGTCACCTCGCCGGCGACGACGACGTAGACCTTCTCGAGCGGCGAGCTGTCGGGGCCGGCGCCGCCGCCCGGCAGGAAGTGCGAGAGGCCGGTCCAGAACTTCTCCGGCCCGCCCTCCTCGAAGCCCTGGAGGCGCAGCCCCTTCATGGCGAAGTGGTTCGGCGCCTCGTAGGGCTTCGCGTCCTGGAAGCGCTTGACGCGCATCAGAAGCCGTCGCCCTTCTCGATCCGGTAGCCCTGCGTGGGATCGGTGATGGCGACGAGGCGGATGATGCAGCCGTCGCCGCGGTCCCAGTTCCAGGGGAAGAAGGCGAAGGTGACGCGCTTGCCGGTCACGGCGTCGAGGTCGCCGCCCACGTTCTCGATGCCGAGGATGCCGTTGGTGAAGAGCTTGCGGTGCACCGGCTCCCACTCCGGGTGGTCCTGGTCCCAGGAGCGGCCGCCCGACCACTCGAGGTACTCCTTCGCCAGGTGCGGCAGCAGCGGGCCGTTGCGGTGCGGGCCGATGGCGGTGGCCAGCGGGTGGTCGTTGGCCTGGGTGTCGTGGCCGACCACCTTCACCTTCTTCTCGACGAACCAGTCGCCGGCCGAGGGCACGAAGCCGGGGCAGTAGGCGAAGTACTCGTCGTTGTCGTCGTACTTGTGGTGCCAGCCGGTGTTGACGATCACCACGTCCCCGGGGCGCACGACCTTGCCCGCCGCCTTCTCCAGGTCGTCGTAGGTGATCATCTCCCAGCGCTTCTTCGGGATGGAGACGACGATGCCCGTGCCGAAGAAGTGCGGCAGCGGCACCTCGTCGATGAAGGGGGTGCCGGAGACCACGTGCGCGGGCGCGTCGATGTGGGTGCCGTTGTGCATCGTGGTCGTGATGCGCTGGCTCAGCACGCCCGACTTGGCCATGTAGTGGATGCGCTCGATCTGCACGTCCTGGAAGTAGGGCCAGTTGGGCGACTGGAAGCCGAAGCGGTGCGAGAGGTTGTGGAACTTCAACCCCATCGAGTTCTCGAGATTCGACTCGAACTGGATGCCCTTGATGGTCACCGTCATGCGCGTTCCCCCTCCGCCGGGCAGGCCTCGCGGGCCTCTCCTGCTGGCGGCTTGTATTGCTTCGTGGGCTGACCGTATCGGGATGCGGTCAGCGTCCGCAAGGGGTTTTTTGCCGTCAGGCGCTCTCCGCCGTGAAGCGCGCGCCCAGCGCCCGCTTCGTCTCGAGCAGCCGCTCGGCGATGTCCTCCTCCCGCCCTCGGAAGCGCTGGGTCGGCACGGGCACGGACACGGCGACCGGGTTGCCCATCATGTCCCGCAGCGCGACGCCCACGGCGGAGATGCCCAGCACGTGCTCCTCCCGGTCGACGGCGAAGCCGGCCTGGCGGGCGGCCCGGATCTCCTCCAGCAGGGGCTCGGCCGTGGTCAGGGTGTTGGGCGTGCGGCGGGCGTAGCTGCGGCCGATCAACGCGACGATCTCGTCGTCCGACAGGGTGGCGAGGTAGGCCTTGCCGTTGGCCGTGCAGTAGAGCGGGAAGGTCTCCCCCACCGCTGAGACCGCCTGCAGCCGCTGCATCCCCACGACCTGGTCCACGAAGATGAGGTGGTCGCGCCGCACCGCCGCGAAGTCGACGGTCTCGCCGAGGGAGGCCGAGAGCTCGGCGATGAAGGGATGGGCGAGGGCCGCGACGTTCGTCTCGACCGAGGCCGCGAGCCGCAGCAGCGCGGGGCCGAGCCGCACGCGCCCGCCGGGGGTCGCGGCCACGACGAGCTTCTCGCTCTCGAGCGCGGCGACGATCCGCTGGACGGTGGAGCGCGCGAGCTCCACCTTGGCCGCGATCTGCCCGAGGCTCAGCCCGTGCGGCTGGTTCTCCAGGGAGCGCAGGACGGCGGCGGCGCGGCCGATGACCTGGATCTGGTTCTTCTCGGGAGGCAATCCGTTCTCCTGGCGCCGTTTTGCCCGCCGGGGCGCCCCGGCAGGGAAGGCCATTCGCGGCCGGGCCGGCAAGAGGCCCAGCCCGCCGGCGGCCGCCCGTTCCTGTTGACAGGAGAGGGTGGCCGAACCGTATCGTAGGCCCGACGTACTGCAATGCGGTTCAGCGCGCTCTCGTCAAGAGGCCGGCGCGCGGGAACGGCAGGGCGGACGAAAAAGGGCGCCGCGAAGCGGGCGTGGGGGAGGAACCATCGATGGCGAGCCGACGCGCCCTGGTGGCGGGCGCCGGGTTGGGCCTCCTGCCCCCTCTCCGGCCGGCCCTCGCGCAGACGCGCCCGGGCGCCCCCTCCTACCCCGACCGGCCCGTCCGCGTCGTCGTCCCCTACGCGGCGGGCGGCGGCAACGACATCCTGGCCCGGATCTACGGCCAGAAGCTGTCGGAGGCGCTGGGCCAGCCCTTCGTGATCGACAATCGCCCGGGCGCGAGCGCGGTGATCGGCACCGAGTCCGTGATCCGCGCCCGGCCGGACGGCCTCACCCTCCTCGTCCACGCCAGCGGCCCCGTGCTGTCCGAGAAGGGCGCGGGCAAGCCCGCTTACGACCTGCAGTCCGACCTCGTGCCCATCGCCGTGCTCGGGGCCTTCCCGGGCATGCTGCTGGTGCGCGGCGACAGCCCTCACCGGAGCGTGGCGGATCTCGTCGCCTGGCTGCGCGCGAACCCGGCGCGGGCGAACTACGGCACCGGCGGCACCGGCTTCCAGCTCCTCGGCGCCTATTTCGGGCAGCGCGCGGGGCTGGCGCTGGAGAACATCGTCTACCGCAGCAGCACCGAGGGGATCACGGCCCTCATCGCCGACGACGTGGCCTTCGCGCTGAGCGACCCCGGCCCGGCGCGGGCGCCGGTCGAGGGCGGGCGCGCGCGGCCCCTCGCCGTCACCGCCGCGCGGCGCATGGACGCCTACCCGGAGGTGCCGACCATGGTGGAGGCCGGCTTCCCCGACTTCGTCGTGGACTACTGGATCGGCCTCTTCGCGCCGCCCGGCCTGCCAGAGGATATCCTGCGGCGGCTGCACGACGAGGTCCGGCGCGCGGCGGCCCTGCCGGATGTGCGGCAGCGCCTGGCCCTGAACTCGGTGGAACCGGACAGCCGGGACCCGGCGGCCTTCGCCCGCGCGGTGAGGGCGAACGCCGCCTTCTGGATCGACGTGGCGCAGCGGGCCGGGATCTCGCTCGAGCGATGACGGTGCGCAACGGCGCGCCGCGACGGGTGCATGAAAGGGTGACGATGTCCGACCAGGACCAGAGGATTCAGCGGCCCATCTCCACGGCCGAGCTCGAGCGGCGCTGGGCCGCCGTGCGGGCGGCCATGGAGGCGGCGAGCATCGACGTGCTGCTGATGCAGAACAACGGCGACCACATGGGCGGCTACGTGAAGTACTTCACGGATCTGCCGGCCACCAACGGCTACCCCGTCACCGTGGTCTTCCCGCGCGACGACCTGATGACCGTGGTCCGCCAGGGGCCTTTCGGCGCGGTCGACGAGCCGCCGGGCGGCGACAACGGCGTGCTGCGCGGCGTGAAGCGGGCGCTGATGACGCCGAGCTACGCCTCCTGCTTCTACACCGCGCCCTACGACGCGGAGCTTGCTGCCAGCGGCCTCGCGCCCTACGCGCGCGCCACCATCGGCCTCGTCGGCGCCTACCAGATGTCGGCCGCCGTCGCCGACCACGTCCGCGCCGCCTTCCCGCAGGCCCGCTTCGTCGACGCCTCCGACCTCGTGGACCGCGTGAAGGTCCTCAAGAGCGACGAGGAGAAGGAGCTGATCCGCGACGCCGCCCGCATGCAGGACGGCGCCATGCGCGCGGCCTTCGACGCGATCAAGCCCGGGATGCGCGACCGCGAGGTGGCGGCCGTCGCCCAGCGGTACAGCCACGCCTATGGCAGCGAGCAGGGCATCTATCTCTGCGCCTCCGCCCCCGCCGGCACGCCCTTCCACTTCGGCCAGTGGCACTTCGGCAACCGGGTTCTGCGGGAGGGCGACCAGTTCGTCCTGCTGGTGGAGAACAGCGGGCCCGGCGGCATGTACACGGAGCTCGGCCGGAGCTGCGTGCTCGGCCGCGCCTCCCAGCAGATGAAGGACGAGTTCGCCTTCACGCTGGAGGCCCGCCGCTTCACCCTCGACCGCCTGGTGCCGGGCATGCCGAGCGCCCGGATCTGGGAGGAGTTCAACGCCTTCATGGTGAAGAACGGCCGCCCGCCCGAGAGCCGCCTTTACTGCCACGGCCAGGGCTACGACATGGTGGAGCGCCCGCTCATCCGCCACGACGAGCCCTTCCCCATCCAGGCCGACACGAACATCGTGGTCCACCCCACCTACAACCACGGGGGCATCATGTCCTGGGTCTGCGACAACTACCTCATCGGCCCGGACGGCCCGGGGCCGCGGCTGCACGAGTTCCCCGAGATCATCACCGAGATCGGCTGAGGCATGACCGCGACCGACATCCTCCTCTTCGGCAAGGACGCCGACTACTACCGGGACCATCTGGCGCCGGAGTTCCCGGGGCTGCGCCTGCACCTCGCGAAGAGCAACGCCGACATCGCCGGCCAGGCCGCGGAATCGCAGGTGCTGGTCGCCATGGCGCCCTCGGTCAGCGCCGCGACGGTCAAGGCGCTGCCGCGGCTGCGATGGGTGCAGGCCATGACCACGGGCGTGGACAACCTGCTGATCATGCCCGAGCTGCCGCGCGACGTCGCCATCACCCGCGTGCGCGGCATCCACGGGCCGCAGATGTCGGAGCTGGCGATGCTCGACATGATGCTGCTCGCCCGCAACTTCCCGGCCGTGCTGCGCAACCAGGAGGGGCACCGCTGGGAGCGCTGGCCGCAGAAGCTGCTCGTCGGGCGCACGGCCGTCATCCTCGGCGTCGGCTCCATCAGCGAGGAGCTGGCGCCGCGCTGCAAGGCCTTCGGCATGCGCGTGATCGGCATCAGCGGCCGCAGCGCCCCGCCGCCGGGCTTCGACGCCATGATGCCCCGCGCGCGGCTGCACGAGGCCGCGGCCCTGGCCGACTTCCTCGTGCTGCTGGTTCCCTACACGCCCGAGACGCACAATATCATCGACGCGGGGCTGCTCTCGGCGATGCGGCCGGGCTCCTTCCTCGTGAACCTCGCCCGCGGCAACGTGGTGGACGAGGAGGCGCTGGCCGCGGCGCTGCGCGCGGGCACCATCGCCGGCGCGGCGCTGGACGTCTTCGCGCAGGAGCCGCTGCCGGCCGGGAGCCCTCTCTGGGACGTGCCGAACCTCATCATCACCCCGCATATCGGCGGCATGAGCGACACCTACGCGGAGCAGGCCCTGCCGACGCTCCGGCAGAACCTGGCCGACTTCGTCCGGGGCGGCGAGGCGGCGCTGAAGGACCGCGTGGAACGGGCGGGGGCGGCATGACGCGCCGCCCGCTCTCCCTCGCCCTCCTCGTCCTGGCGCTGGCCCCGCCGGCCCGCGCGGACGAGGCGTCGGACCGCGCGCGCATCGTCGGCAACTGGAAGCTGGTCGGCGTTGTCTACGAGGACGCGGCCGGCCAGCGCAGGCCCGTGCTCGGGCAGCACCCCACCGGCTACCAGATCGCGACCGCCGGCGGCCGATGGCTCGCCCTCGTCACCGCCGAGGGCCGCCCGGTGCCGCAGACCGACGTGGAGCGCGCCCAGGCGCTGCGAACCATGATTTCCTACACCGGCCGCTGGCGGGTGGAGGGCGACCGCGTGGTCACCCGCGTGGAGGCCGCCTGGAACCAGGCCTGGGTCGGAACGGACCAGGCCCGGATCTTCCGCTTCGAGGGGGACCTGCTGCACCTGGAGAGCCCGCCGCAGCCCCACCCCAACCTGCTCGGCCAGGTCGTGCGGATCATCGTCACCTGGCGGCGCGACGAGTAGGGGCGGCATTCCGCGGCGGGCCGAGCCGCGCTATGCCGTCCTCCCCCTCCGGCGAGTGCCCGCGATGACCCATCCCATCCTTCACGGCCTGCGAATCGTGGAGGTCTCCGCCTTCATCGCCGCCCCCATCGGCGGCATGACGCTGGCGCAGATGGGCGCCGAGGTCATCCGCATCGACCCCATCGGCGGCAACATCGACCTCCGCCGCTGGCCCCTCGCCCCCTCCGGCACCAGCCTCTACTGGGCGAGCCTGAACAAGCGGAAGCGCTCCGTCGCGCTCGCCCTCAACACGCCCGAGGGCCGCGAGATCGCGCGCGCCCTGATCGCCGCGCCGGGCGAGGAGGCGGGCATCCTCCTCACCAACCTGCCCGCCAGCGGCTGGATGGGCTTCGACGAGCTCCGCAAGGCGCGGGAGGACCTCATCATGCTGCGCCTGACCGGCAACCACGACGGCACCGGCGCGGTGGACTACACCGTGAACTGCGCCAGCGGCTTCCCCATGGCCACCGGCCGCGGCGGCGAGCCCGTGAACCACGTCCTGCCGGCCTGGGACATCGCCGCCGGCCTCTACCTCTCCACCGGCCTTCTCGCGGCCGAGCGCGCCCGTCGCCGGGACGGGCAGGGCCGCGAGGTGACGCTGGCCCTGTCCGACGTGATGCTGGCGAGCGTCGGCAACCTCGGCTACCTCGCCGACGTCGCGGTGAACGGCACGGTGCGCCCGCCCATGGGCAACGAGCTCTACGGCGCGCTCGGCCGCGACTTCGAGACGGCGGACGGCCGCCGCGCCATGCTCGTCGCCATCTCCGAGCGCCAGTGGCGCGCCATCGGCAAGGCCACCGGCCTCGCGGAGAAGCTGGCGATGATCGGCCCCCTGCTCGACGTGGACCTCTCCACCGAAGGCGGCCGCTTCGCCGCCCGCCGCGCCATCGCCGCCGTGCTGGAGCCCTGGTTCGCCGCCCGCACCCTCCCCGAGGTGGCCGCCGCCTTCGAGGGCAGCGGCGTCCTCTGGGGCCCCTACCAGGACTTCGGCCAGCTCCTGGCGGAGGACCCCCGCTGCTCCCCCGCCAACCCCCTCTTCGCCACCGTGGACCAGCCCGGCGCCGGCCCCGTCCTGGCCCCGGGCGTCCCCCTCGCCTTCTCCTCCAACCCCCGCCCCGAACCCGCCGCCGCCCCGGTGCTGGGCCAGGACACGGAGGCGGTGCTGGCGGAGGTGCTGGGCCTCTCGACCGCCGCCATCGGCCGGCTGCACGATGCGGGCACCATCGCCGGCCCCACATAGGGCCCATCGCGAAACCGGTTGCCGAGGAGACGCCCCATGCTGGACCACCCCGCCCCCGCGCTGGTCGATGGCTGCGCCGCCGTGCTGGACGCGGCCGAGCGCCTGCACGACGCGACGCGGGCCGCCCTCGCGGCGCGCCTCGCCCCGGACGGCCGCCCTGACCCCGCCCGGCTGGAGGCGGCCCAGTTCGCCGCCCACGGCCTCGCCTGGCAGGCGACCTACGTGGAGGCGCTGCGCCAGTCCCTCGCCTGGGCCCGCCGCCTGCGGGAGGCGGGCCGGCTGGGCGAGGCGGAGGGCGCCATCCTCCGCCTCGGCTTTGCGGAGTACGGGGAGCAGCTTCTCGGCGGCATCCCCATGAGCCAGGCCGAGATCGTCCGCCCCGGCGACATGGGCGTGCCGGACGCCGCGCTCGACGCCGCCCGCCACGGCCTGCGCGCGCTTTCCGATCCCGCCGCCCTCGACGCCGCGCGCCTCTCGCTGGCCACGGCCGTCACGGAGGGCCGCTTCGGCGATCTCGCCCTGGAGGACGAGGCGATGGAGGCCGTGCGGGGCGAGTTCCTCCGCTTCGCCGCCGCCGAGGTCGCCCCCCGTGCCCAGGAATGGCACCGCGACAACGCCCTCATCCCCCTGCCCGTGGTCGGGAAACTGGCGGAGATGGGCGTCTTCGGCCTGACGGTGCCCGAGGAATTCGGCGGCCTCGGCCTCGGCAAGGTCGCCATGTGCCTCGTCTCGGAGGCCCTTTCCGGCGCCTATCTCGGCGTCGGCTCGCTCGGCACGCGCTCGGAGATCGCGGCCGAGCTGATCCGCCTCGGCGGCACGGAGGAGCAGCGCGCGCGCTGGCTGCCCCTCATCGCCTCGGGCGAGATCCTGCCCACCGCCGTCTTCACCGAGCCCGACACCGGCTCCGACCTCGGCAGCCTGCGGACGCGCGCGGTGCGGGAGGGCGACACCTACCGCATCCACGGCGCCAAGACTTGGATCACCCACGGCTCGCGCTCGGACCTGATGACGCTGCTTGTCCGCACCGGCGCGCCCGGCTCGGGCTACAAGGGCCTTTCCATGCTGCTGGCCGAGAAGCCCCGCGGCACGGAGGAGAACCCCTTCCCCGCCCCCGGCATGAGCGGCGCGGAGATCCACGTTCTCGGCTACCGCGGCATGCGGGAGTACGAGATCGGCTTCGACGGCTTCGAGGTGCCCGCCTCCGCGCTGCTGGGCGGGGTGGAGGGCCAGGGCTTCAAGCAGCTCATGGAGACCTTCGAGAGCGCGCGCATCCAGACCGCCGCCCGCGCCCTTGGCGTCGCGCAGAACGCGCTCGAGCTCGGCGCGGCCTACGCCAACAGCCGCGCGCAGTTCGGCAAGCCCATCCTCGCCTTCCCCCGCGTGCACGCGAAGATCGCCTGGATGGCGGCCGAGACGATGATGGCCCGCCAGCTCTCCTACTTCGCCGCCCGGCAGAAGGACGCCGGCCGGCGCTGCGACGTGGAGGCCGGCATGGCCAAGCTGCTGGCGGCCCGCGTCGCCTTCGCCAACGCCGACGCGGCGCTGCAGATCCACGGCGGCAACGGCTACGCGCTGGAATACCCGATCTCGCGCGTGCTCTGCGACGCCCGCATCCTCTCGATCTTCGAGGGCGCGGCCGAGATCCAGGCGCAGGTCATCGCGCGCGGCTTGCTCGGCCGGGTGAACTAGGGCTGGGTGAACGAAGGGCGGTCAGCCCGCCGCCCGCGCCTCCAGCCCCGCCGCCCGGCGCCGCGCCTCCGCGGCGGCAGCCTCGGCGTCCGCGTGGACCAGCCGCCCGTCGCGCTTCAGCACGCGCCCGTCCACCATCACGAAGTCCACGGCCGCGGCGCCGCACTGCATCAGCGCGGAGGACACGGGATCGAGCACCGGCGAGGTGCCGACCCCGTCGGCGCGCAGCAGCACGACGTCGGCCCGCTTGCCCGGCGTCAGGCTGCCCGTCACCTCCCCCAGCCCCGCCGCCCGCGCGCCGCCGAGCGTCGCCCAGCCAAGCGCCTGGCGCGTGGTGAAGGCCACCGCCCGCAGCGGCGCCCCGGCCCGCAAGGCCTCCGCGTTCGCCAGCCCGCGCGCGGCGGCGAGCGCGATGCGCGCCTGGGTGAAGACGTCCCCGCCCACGCCCGCCGAGATGTCGCTGCCGAGGCCCACCACACCGCCCGCCCGCTGCATGCGCGGCGCCGCGGGGAAGCCGTGGCCCATCTGCATCTCCACCTCCGGCGTGGAGACGGTGCTGCCGCCGGCGTCCGCCAGCATCTTGTACTCGTCCTCGTCGAGGTCGTTCGCGTGGGCGAGGCTGATGCGCGGGTTCAGCAGACCCTTCTCGTGCAGGAGCGCGATGCTGCGCCGCTTGCGCTCGGCGTAGACCGGCGCGCCCGCGTGGAACTGCACGAGCAGGTCGAGGTCGCGCGCGAGGCGAAGGTCGCTCTCGGTCTCCTCCAGCGAGGAGAAGTCCGGCCCGCGCATGGCCAGCGCCAGCCGCACCCGACCGGGCGAGGCCAGCCGGCCCGCGCGCAGCCGGCGGATATCGGCGGCCACGGCCTCGGGGCTGTTCGCGCTGGTGGTGCTGCCCGCCCCCGACCCCGCCAGCCCATAGGCGAAGACGGCGCGGATGCCCGCGTTCTCGAAGGCGTCCAGCGCGGCGTCGGCGTGGGCGGAGCTGGTGGTCTCGCGGCTCCAGTCCACCACGGTGGTGACGCCGGCCGAGAGAAGCTCCAGCGAGCCCGCGTAGTCCGCCGCGCGCAGGTCGTCGGCCGTCAGCCGCGAGGAGCGGCGGGCGACCACCGTGCCGAAATACTGTCCGAGCGTCTGGTCGCCCGACATACCCCGCTGCAGCGCCTGGCCAAGATGGATATGCGCGTTCACCAGCCCGGGGATGGCGATGCGCCCCGCGCCGTCCACCACCTGCGTGCCCTCCGGCGGCGTCAGGTCGCGCCCCACGGCCGCGATGGCGCCGTCGCGCACCAGGATGTCGCCCACGGGCAGGTCGGGCACGGCGGGATCCATCGTCAGGACCGTGGCACCACGGATCAGCACCGGCCGCGACGGGTCGGCCGCGGGCGCCTGGGCGGCGGCGGGAAGGCTGGCGGCGAGGGTGGCCGCGGGCACGGCGCCGAGCAGCGAGCGGCGGGACGGGATCATGGACGCGTTCTCCGGCGCCCTTCGTTGAAGCGGAACCGCGGGCGGGCGCGGCCCGCGGCTCCTTGACGACACGCTGGGATCAGTCGGCGTACTCGCCGGCGGACTGGATGATCGGGCGCCAGCGGGCTACCTCGGCCTCCAGCAGCGCGCGGTGCGCCTCCGGCGTCGCGCGGTCGGCCGGCTCCGGCGTGGTGGCGAGTTCCGCGAAGCGGGTCACCACCTTCTCGTCCGCCAACGCCGTGCGGAGCGCCTGGGAAAGGCGGTCGATCACCGGGCGCGGCGTGCCGGCGGGCACGTAGAAGCCGTGCCACACCGTGACGGTCAGCCCGGGCAGCCCGCCCTCCGCCGCCGTGGGCAGGTTGGGCAGGGCGGCCAGCCGCTGGTCGGTGGTGGTGGCGAAGGCGCGGACCCGGTTGTCCTGGATGTAGGGCACGGTGTTGGTGGTCTGGTCGCAGGTCAGGTCCAGCCGCCCCGCCATCAGCTCCGTCATGATCGGCGCCGTGCCGCGGAAGGCGATCGGCGTCATCGGCGTCTGCAGCAGCGAGCGCAGCAGCGTCGCGCAGAGATGGCTGGCCGAGCCGAGCCCGGCATGGCCGATGTTCACCTCCGCCCCCGGCCGCTTCAGCCAGGCCACCAGCTCCGGAAGGTTCGCCGCCGGGATGTTCGGGCGCGCGACGAGCGTCATCGGCACGGGCGTGATGAGGCCCACCGTGTCGAAGGACTTCAGCACGTCGTAGGGCAGGTTGCGGTAGAGGCTCGGCGCCGTCGCGACGCCGATGTTGCCGAGCAGCAGCGTGTAGCCGTCCGACCGTGCCTGCGCGACGCGCTGCCCGCCGATGGTGCCGCCCGCGCCCGTCACGTTCTCGGACACGACGGAGACGCCGAGGTCGCGCCCCATGGCCTCGCCGAGCTGCCGCGCCACCACGTCGGTCGGGCCACCGGCCGCGAAGGGCACGATGATGGTGATGGTGCGGTCGGGGAAGCGGCCCTGGGCCTGGGCGCCCGGCAGGGAAACCGGCAGGGAAAGCAGCACCGCCGCGAGGCCGCCCGCCAGGCGGGTGGCGATGGACCGGATGTTCATCTTCTTTCCTCCGTTGTTCTCGTTCAGCCCGGCGGCGCGAAGGGCATGGCCAGGACCACGGCCGCTGGCCGGTTCGTCCGGTTCTCGAGCTGCCGTCCCTCGCCCGGCGCGATGCGGCAGGAGTCGAGCCGCGCGAGCGTCGCCTCCTCCCGCACGCCGTCGCGCTCCGCGACGATCGTGAGCTCCCCCTCCACCACGACGTAGTGCTTCTCCACCGGGGAGGCATCGAGCGTGGTGCGCCCGCCTGGCAGCAGCCAGGAGAGGCCGAGCCAGAGGCTCTCCGCCGGCCCGGCCTCGCGGCCCTGCAGGCGCAGCATGCGCATGTCGAAGTGGCCGGGCGCCTCGTAGGCCGGCGCGTCGGCAAGGCGGGTGACGTTCACGCGCCCATCTCCAGCAGCACGCGCTGGGGCGCGCCGCCGAGGACGATGCGGTAGGCCTCCTCCGCGCGGGCCAGGGGGAAGACGAAGTCGGGCTCGATCTCGTAGGGCGTCAGCGCGCCGGACTCGAAGCCCGGCCGCAGCGCCTCCAGCACCGCGCCCGTCTCCGCGGCCGAGAGCGCCAGCGTGTCCACGCCGACGTAGCGGTGCTGCCCGCGGTAGAAGGCAAAGATGTCGAAGGGCACGGCGCGGTCGAGGGTCGCGATGAAGACCTGCGTGGCCCCGTGCGCCATGGCCGCGTTGCCCGCCGCGAACCAGGGCGAGCCGACGCAGTTGAAGACGAGGTCGGCGCCGTGCCCGCCGGTCGCCGCGCGGACCGCCGCGGCCACGTCGCCCGTCTCGCTGTCGAGCACGGCCTCCGCGCCCTCCACCGAAAGGCCCGGCCGCCGCACGCCCGCGAAGACCCGCGCGCCGGCCGCCCGCGCGATCCGGCAGGCGGCCTGCCCCACGCGTCCGTTGGCGCCGAGCACGAGCACCACCTGCCCCGCCCTCACGCCGCCCGCCTCGCGGAAACCGACCTCCGCCGTGACGAAGGGGACGCCGGTGGCCGCGGCCTCACGCATCGACAGGTTGCGCGGCTTGGCGAAGATCGCGTCCGGCGGCAGGGCGAGCAGGCTGGCGTGGCTGCCGTCGCGGGAGATGCCGACATCGCCGCCGGAGCCCCAGACCTCGCGCCCGATCATCTCGGCCGGGCCCTCCACCACGCTTCCTGCGAAGTCGCGGCCCGGCGTGCGCGGGAACACCGCCTTGGGCATGACGCCCATCAGCGCCTTGACGTCGGACGGGTTCACCCCCGCCGCCGCCACCTCCACCAGGCACCAGCCGGGCGGCAGGTCGGGCGAGACGTCGGCGTGAGTCAGGCCGAGCGCCGCCGGGCCCGCGGCCTTGGCCTCGATGCGCAGTCCCGGGCCGCTGCGGCGCCGGGGCTTGAGGGAAGCTGACATGGTCGCGGGCCCCTTCAGGACAGGCCGATGATTTCGCGCGCGCGGGCGGGGCCGATGACGCGCGGTCCGAGGTCCTCCACCATCCGCCGCGCCTTCTCGACCATGGCGGCGTTGGAGGGGGCGAGCACGCCGCGCGCGATCATCGTCGCGTCCTCCAGCCCGACGCGCGCGTGGCCGCCCGCCAGGACCGACTGCGCGACCATAGGGAAGGCGCTGCGGCCGATGCCGATGGCGGTGAACTGCGCGTCCGCGGGCAGCAGGTTGCGCGCGTAGATCACCGTCTCCGGCGAGGGCTGGAAGCCGTACTTCACGCCCATGACGAAGGAGGTGAGCGCGGGCGCGGCCAGGCTGCCATCGGCCAGCATGTCGCGCATGAGGGCGATGTCGCCGGAATTGAAGAGCTCGATCTCCGGCACCGCCCCGGCCTCCCGCAGGAAGGCGGCCATGCGGCGGACGTTGCGCGGCGTGTTGATCACCACCTCGCGCCCGGAATTCATCGTGTTGAGGTCGAGCGTCGCGATGTCCGGCCGGAGCGCGGTGACGTGCGCCGTTCGGATCTCCGGCGTGGTCAGCGTCGTGCCAGGGCCCGCCACCTTCGGGTCCTCCTCCCCCACCACGAAGCGGCCGCCGGGGCCGGTGGTGAGGTTGATGATGAGGTCCTTGTTGCGGCCGCGGATGCGCGCGACCACGTCCTGGTAGTATTCCAGCGCCATGCTCGGCTTGCCGGTGGCGGGGTCGCGCACGTGCAGGTGCACGACCGCCGCGCCCTCCTCCGCCGCGGCCAGGGCGGCGTCGGCGATCTCCTCGGGCGTGACCGGCAGCCCGGGGTGCTGCTCGCGCGTGGTCAGGTTGCCTGTCACCGCGCAGGTGATGAAGACCTCGTCCCGAATGGACCTCACAGCGCACGCCCTCCGTCGACGAGGATCAGCGATCCCGTGGAATAGGTCAGGAGCGTCGCGCAGGCGAGGACGGCGTTCGCCACGTCCTCCGGCTGCGCCACGCGCTTCAGCGGGATGGAGGGCGCGAGCTTCGCGTTCGCCTCCGGCCCGCGCCCCGGCACGAAGCCTGTCTCCACCACGCCCGGCGAGACCGACATCACCCGCACCGCCGGCGCCAGCGCGCGCGCCAGGGACTTCGTCAGGCTGTCCGTCGCCGCCTTCACCGCGGCGTAGACGAGGTTCGAGCCCGAGCCGTT
This sequence comes from Muricoccus nepalensis, assembly GCF_006438825.1. Lineage (GTDB taxonomy): Bacteria > Pseudomonadota > Alphaproteobacteria > Acetobacterales > Acetobacteraceae > Roseomonas > Roseomonas nepalensis. Next base: position 62,024 of record NZ_RCZP01000021.1, on the reverse strand, counting down.
CAGCCCCGCGATGGAGGAGATGTTCACGACCAGCCCCTCGGACGTCTCGAGCAGCGGGCGGAAGGCCCGCACGGCGGCGAGCGGCCCGCGCCAGTTCACGCGCCACATGGAATCGAGGAAGTCGTCGTCCAGCGCGTCGAGGTCGGCGTGGGCAATGGCCCGGGTGAAGCCCGCGCTGTTCACCAGCACGTCGCAGCGCCCGTGGCTCCGCGCAACGTCCGCGGCCAGCGCCTCGATCGAGGCCCGGTCCTCCATGGAGGCCGGGCGCGCGTCGTGGCCCTCCCCCGGCAGCGAGGCGACCAGCGCGCGCGCCTCCGCCTCCCGGCCGCGGTAGCTGACGATGACCGAGGCGCCCGCCCCGGCCAGCGCCCGTGCCGTCGCGGCGCCGATGCCGCCGGAGCCGCCGAGGATGACGGCGGTCTTTCCCTGCAGCGCGCTCATTGGATCGGGGGCACCGGCAGGCGGGAATCACCCGGCTCCATGTGGAAGGTGTAGTCGAGCGACCACCACTCTCCCTCGCTCCCGTCCGGCGCCGGCCCCTCGCCGCGCACGTAGCCGCCGACCAGCGCCTGGGTGACGCCGAAGACCACGTCGCTCTCCAGGTGCTCGTCGTCATCGACGAAGACCTGGGTGATGAGCGTCTTCAGCCCGGGCTTGTAGGCGAGGAAATGCAGGTGGGCGGGGCGGAAGGGATGCCGCCCCTGGGCCCGCAGCAGGTCGCCCGTGGGGCCGTCCGTCGGCACCGGGTAGCCCGCGGGCTTGACCGAGGTGAAGCGGAACCGCCCCTCCGCGTCGGTCGTGAAGCGGCCGCGAAGGTTCATGTCGGCCATGTCCGGGTCCTGGTTCTCGTAGACCCCCTCTGGCGAGGAGTGCCAGACATCCACCCGCGCGCCCGCGACCGGCTTCCCGCCCGAGAGCACCTGGCAGTTCGCGAAGAGCTTCGGCCCCGGCGTCGGCCCGCGCACGATGCTGCCGCCGTCCTCCACCGCCGGCGAGTTGTCCCGCCAGAAGGGCCCGAGCAGCGCCGCCGCCGTCTCGGTAGCGCCGTCTGCCCCGTTGTTCAGCAGGCACACCAGCGTGGAGACCCCGACCGCGTCCGAGAAGAGCACGCCCTCGTTGTGCGTCGGGCTGTTCGCCTGGCCGATGCGGCCGAGGAAATCCACGCCGAACTCCCACTCCTCCTCGCTCGGCCGCACCTCCCGGATGAAGGCGTGCAGGTGCCGGACGAGGGCCGCGGTGACCTCCCGCAGCCGCTCGTCCTTCGTGCCGGCCATCGCCTCCAGCACCGCCGGGGTGACCATGGCTTCGCCGTTGATGATCACGGAGCGCCCTCCCAAATTCTCTGCAATCGATTGTAGAGGCGCTGATGCGGGGCGCGCAACTGCTATCTTGCCGCCAATGACGACTCCAACCCCCCGCTCGGTGAACCTGCGCCGCGTGGCCGACGAGGCGGGCGTGCACCCCTCGACCGCCTCCCGCGCGCTCAACCCCGCCACCCGCCACCTCGTCGCCGCCCCCGCCGCCGGCCGGGTGCAGGAGGCGGCGGCGCGGCTGGGCTACCGGCCGGACGCGGCGGCCATGTCGCTCCGCACCGGGCGCTCGCGCCTCGTAGGCGCGCTCGTGCCGGGCATCGCCAACCCGGTCTTTGCCCCGATCCTGGCCGCCGCCGCCGCCGCCCTGGCCGAGGACGGCCACGCCCTCCTCGTCGCGGACCCCGGGGACGACCCGGAGCGCGCGGCCGAGTTCGTGGCCGAGCTGGCCGCCCGGCGGGTGGACGGGCTGCTCCTGGCCACCGTCTCGCTGCGCGACGACCCCGCCCTCGCCGCCTGCCTCGCGCGCGGCCTGCCCGCCGTGCTGATCAACCGCAGCGGCGGGGAAGGGGTTCCGGCCGTCGTATCCGACGACCGCGCGGGCATGGCGCTCGCCGTGCGGCACCTGGCCGCGCTCGGCCACCGCCGCATCGCCCATGTCGGCGGCCCCGCCCCCCTCTCGACCGGCCTGCAGCGGCGGGAGGGCTTCGAGGAGGCGATGGCGGCGCTGGGGCTGCCGGTCCCGCCGGGCTGGGTCGAGGCCGCGACCGCCTATGGCCGCGCCGAGGGCGAGGCCGCGGCCTCCCTCCTCCTCGCGCGCTGCCCGGGGGTCACGGCGCTGGCCTGCGCGAACGACCTCCTGGCGCTCGGGGCCTACGACGCCTGCCGCCGCGCCGGGCTCCGCATCCCCGCGGCGATCTCCGTCACCGGCCACAACGACATGCCGCTCGTGGACATGATCGAGCCGCCGCTCACCACGGTGCGCATCCCGCACGAGGAGATGGGCCGCCGGGCCGCGCGGCTGCTGCTGGACCGCATCCACCAGGGCGCGCCGGCCGGCGCGGTCGTGCTGGCGCCCACGCTGGTGGAGCGGGGATCCTCCGGGCCGCCGCGCGCCGGGGAAGGCGACGCCGGGTCCCTTTAGCTGCGGGCGGGCAAGGGGCCCCTACCGCGGGCCGGCCCGCTCCATGGAGCGCCGGGCCCGCGCCTCAATCGCCTCCCACTCCCCCGCCGCCACCTCGGCCGCCGGGGCCAGCCAGGAGCCGCCGACCGCCACCACGTTGGGCAGGGCGAGGTAGTCGCGCATCTCCTCCTCGCTGATGCCGCCCGTGGGGCAGAAGCGCGCCTCGGGGAAGGGCGCGCCGAGCGCCTTCAGCGCGCCGATCCCGCCGAGCTGCGCGGCTGGGAAGAGCTTCACCGTCGTGAAGCCGCGCGCGGCGGCGGCCATCAGCTCCGAGGCCGTGGCGATGCCCGGCACGAAGGGGATGCCGTCCTCCGCCGCCGCGTCCAGCAGCTCGGGCGTGGCCCCCGGCGAGAAGGCGAAGGTGACGCCGAGCTGGCGCGCGAGGAGAAGGTCGCGCCGGGCCAGCACCGTGCCCAGCCCGACGACCGCACCCGGCACTTCCGCCATGATGGCCTCGGCGGCCTTGGCGCCGGCCTCGGTGCGCAGCGTCACCTCCAGCGTGGTCACCCCGCCGGCCACCAGCGCGCGGGCGAGCGGCACGGCCTGGGCGGCGTCGCGGATGGTCAGCACCGGCACGATCCGCGCCGCGCGCAGGAGGTCGGCCGTCGGGTTGGGCGTGGTCATGCGGGCTCCAGGGGGCTGGGGGGAACCAGGATGCCGGCGGGCATGGCCTCGCGCGGGATGATGGCCCCGGGATGCTGGACGACGACGCCCGCCAGGCGGTGCCCGGCCAGCGCCGCCGCCTCGGGCGAGGCGCCGCGCAGGCGGGCGGCGAGGTAGGCGGCGGCGAAGCTGTCGCCCGCGCCGGTGGTGTCCACGGGCTTCACCGGGGCGGGCGGGGGCACCGGCGTCTCGCGGCCGGCGGGGGCGACGATGCAGCCGGGCTCGGCCAGCTTGACCACCACCTCCCCGACCCCCGCCGCGCGCAGGCGCGCGATCAGCCCCTCCGGCGTCGCCGCGCCGTCGAGGAGGGTAAAGTCTTCCACCCCCGCCAGCACCGTGGTGCTGAGGCCGATCGCGCGGTCGTAGGCGGCGCGGGCCTCCGCCGCGTCCGGCCAGCCGCGGGGGCGGAAGTTGCTGTCGAAGGCGACGGCGCCGCCCCGCGCGCGCACCGCCTCCAGCACCGCGAAGAGACGCGCGCGGGCGGCGCCGCGAAAGAGGGAGAGGGTGATGCCGGAGAGATAGACGAGCCCCGCCGCCTCCAGCCCGGCCTCGACCCGCGGCGTCTCCGCCTGCTCGAAGAGCTGCCGCACCGGCGCCTGGTCGCGCCAGTAGGAGAAGCGCCGCTCGCCCTGGCTGTCGGTCTGGATGAGGTAGAGGCCGGGGAGCCGGCCGGGCAGGCGCAGCACGAGGCCGGTGCCGACCCCCTCCTCCTCCCAGGCGCGGACCATCGCCTCGCTGTGCGCGTCGTCGCCCAGCGCCGTCGCGTAGTCCACGCCGGCGCCGAGGCGGGCGAGATAGACGGCCGTGTTCAGCGTGTCGCCCCCAAAGGCGCGCGCCAGCAGCCCGTCCGGGCGCTCGCGCAGCTCGATCATGCACTCGCCGAGGCAGGCCACGCGGGGACCGCTCATGGAACCGCCTCCTCGAGGACCGCGCCCGCTTCCCGCGCGGCCCGCGCCCCGCAGGAGCCGCGCACCACCAGCCGCGCGGGCAAGATCACCCGCTCCGGCGGGCGGTCCGGATCGGCGATGCGGCGCAGCAGCAGCCGTCCCGCCTCCTCCCCCACCAGCCGCGGCAGGGTGGCGACGGTGGTCAGGCCGGGCTCGCGCAGCGCGGCCTCGGGCAGGTCGTCCACGCCCGTCACGGCCATGTCGCGCCCGGCGCGCAGGCCGCGGCGCTCGAGGCCCAGCATCACGCCGAAGGCCACGAGGTCGTTGAAGCAGACCACGGCCGTCGGCGGCCGCGGCCCGTCCAGCAGCGCACCGATCGCCTCGGCGCCGGCGTGGCGCGTGGGCGGCCCCTTCAGCAGCGGGCCCGTGTCGAGGCCGTGGCGACGCATCGCGGCCTCGAAGCCCGCGCGGCGCGCGCGGCTGACGGAGTGGCTCAGCTCTCCCCCGACATAGGCGATGCGCCGGTGGCCGAGGCCGACCAGGTGCTCCACCACCTGCTCCACCCCGAAGCGGTTGTCGGCCGCCGCGTGGTCGCCCTCCGCCTCGCCGGCGCCGGGCAGGACCTGGCGCATGGCCTGCACGCAGGGCATCCGCCACTCCTGCAGCCGGCGGATCAGCTCGGGCGCGGTGCCGGCGGCGGGGCAGAGCACCACGCCGTCCACCCCCTGCTCCCGCATGCGGCGGAGGAAGCGCTCCTGCCGGCCGAGGCACTCCTCCGTGCCCACCAGGAAGGAGACGTAGCCCGCCGCGTCCATCACCGCGTCCACGCCCAGCGCAAGCTCGGCGAAGAAGGGATTGGTCAGCTCTGTCACCAGCAGCCCGATCGTCATCGAGCGGCGGGCGCGCAGCGTCGCGGCGCCGCGGTTGTAGGTGTAGCCGAGCGCGTCCACCGCCGCCCGCACCCGCGCCCGCGTCTCCGCCGCCACCAGCGGGCTCTCCCGCAGCACGAGGGAGGCGGTGGCCCGCGACACCCCCGCCCGCGCCGCGACCTCGCGCAGCGTGAGCCGGCCCCGTCGGGCGGGAAGCGGGGGCGCGGGCATGCCGCGCTAGTGCGAGTTGCGCGGCAGGCCCGCCGTGTGCACGAGGTCCTGGTAGGCCACCGTGTCCTCCATGCAGGCCCCGGTGGAGAGCTGCCCGACGGTCCCGCGGTAGAGCGCCTGCCAGGGCGTCTGGTTGTTCAGCTTCAGCGGCGGCAGGGCCGCGCGCCGCGCCGCGATCTCGTCGTCGGAGACGAGCAGGTCCACGCGGCGCTTCGGCAGGTCCACCCGCACGCGGTCCCCGGTGTGGAGGATGGCGAGGTTGCCCCCCGCCGCCGCCTCGGGCGAGACGTTGAGGATCGAGGGGCTGGCCGAGGTGCCGCTCTGCCGCCCGTCGCCGATGCAGGCCAGCGCGTGCACGCCGCGCCGGATCAGCTCGTCCGGCGGCTGCATGTTCACCACCTCCGCCGAGCCGGGATAGCCGACCGGCCCGCAGTTGCGGATGAAGAGGATGCAGCCTTCGTCGATCTGCAGCGAGGGCTCGTTGATCCGGTGGTGATAGTCCTCCGGCCCCTCGAAGACGATCGCGCGCCCCTCGAAGGCGTCGAGGTCATCCGGGTTGGAGAGGTAGCGGGCGCGGAACTCGGGCGAGATGACGCTCGTCTTCATGACGCCGGAGTCGAAGAGGTTCCCGCTCATCACCAGCATGCCCGCCTCGGTCATCAGGGGCTCGGTGAAGGGGCGGATCACGTCGCGGTCCTGCGACTCCGCGCCAGCCATCTCCTCGGCGACGGTGCGGCCGGTGACGCTCAGCGCGCCGCCGCGCAGCAGCCCGGCGTCGAGCAGCTCGCGCATGACGGCGGGCACGCCGCCCGCGCGGTGGAAGGCCTCGCCGAGATACTGGCCGGCCGGCTGGCAGTTCACGAGCATCGGCACGTCGTGCCCCACGCGCTGCCAGTCCTCGAGCGACAGCTCCACGCCGACATGGCGCGCGATGGCGATGAGGTGCGGCGGCGCGTTGGTGGAGGCGCCGATGGCGGACGCCACGAGGATCGCGTTCTCGAAGGCCTCCTTCGTCATCACCTTCCGCGGGGTCAGGTCTTCCCGCACCATGTCGACGATGCGCAGCCCCGTGCGGTAGGCCATCTGCCCGCGCTCGCGGTAGGGCGCGGGGATGGAGGCGCAGGTCGGAATGCTCATGCCGAGCGCCTCCGCCAGCGAGTTCATCGAGAGCGCGGTGCCCATGGTGTTGCAGTGGCCGACGCTCGGCGCCGAGGCCGCGGCCATGTCCATGAACTCGCCGTAGTCGATCTCGCCGGCCGCCAGGCGCTGCCGCCCCTCCCAGATGATCGTGCCGCTGCCGGCCAGCCGCCCCTTCCAATGCCCGTCCAGCATCGGCCCGCCCGAGAGGACGATAGCCGGCATGTTCACCGTCGCCGCCGCCATGAGGCAGGCGGGCGTCGTCTTGTCGCAGCCGGTCGTCAGCACCACGCCGTCGAGCGGGTAGCCGAACAGCACCTCCACGAGGCCCAGATAGGCGAGATTGCGGTCCAGCGCGGCCGTCGGCCGCTTGCCCGTCTCCTGGATCGGGTGGACCGGGAATTCCATGGGAATGCCGCCGGCCTCGCGGATGCCGGCCTTCACGCGCTCGGCCAGCATCAGGTGGTGGCGGTTGCAGGGCGCGAGGTCGCTGCCGGTCTGGGCGATGCCGATGATGGGACGGCCGGACTGGAGCTCGGCGCGCGTGATGCCGTAGTTGAGGTAGCGCTCGAGGTAGAGCGCCGTCATGCCGGGGTCGTGGGGATCGTCGAACCATGCCTGGCTGCGCAGCTTGACCATGACGACTCCCCTTGCTTCCGCGGGCTGCTTCCTGCGCCCGCCGCCATGCTAACGGTTGGATCGATCCAGCGAAAGGCACCCACCGCCGGGAAAAGGCGCCGAGCGGCCACGCCGGCGCCGCGGCACCGTGGGCCGGTTACACGAGCAACAGGGCGCTTCCTGCAACGAGGCGCCGCGGCATGATTCCTCCGACACGAGCCTTGCCCATTGGATCGATCCAAATTACCGTTCTGCCAGGAAGTCCAGCCCCGGCTGGCAGGCGCGCGACGGCCGCGCGCGAGGGAAGGAAACCACGAGATGAGCCCTGACAACCCCGCGGCGCGCCCGCTCTCCCGCCGGCTCGCCCTTGGCGCCGGCCTGGGCCTGGGCGCGGGCCTCGCCCTTCCCATCGCCGCCCGCGCCCAGGCGCCCTGGCCCAGCCGCCCCATCACCCTCGTCGTCGGCTTCCCGCCGGGCGGGCAGACTGACTTCGCGGCCCGCATGGTGCAGCCCGGCCTGGGCACCGCGCTCGGCCAGACCGTGGTGATCGAGAACCGCGGCGGCGCCGGCGGCAACCTCGGCACCGAGGCGGTGATGCGCGCGCGGCCGGACGGCTACACGCTGCTCGCGGGCAACTCGAGCCCGATGGCGATCAACCCGCACACCTTCCCGAACATGACCATCAACCCGCTCGACATGGTGCCGATCGGGCTGTCCCTGCAGAGCTCCATGGTCCTCTGCGTGCACCCCTCGGTGCCCGCCACCAACGTCCAGGAATTCGCCGCCTGGGTGAAGGCGCAGCGCGGCGGGATCAACTACGGCACGGCCGCCGCCGGCAGCCTCTCCCACTGCGCGATGGAGCTGTTCCGCAGCCGCATCGGCAGCCCGACGATGGAGAGCGTGCCCTACCGCGGCAGTGGCCCCGCCATCCAGGACTTCATCGCGAACCGCTTCAGCGCGATGTTCGACGGCGCCTCCGTTATGGCGCCCTTCGTGAAGGCCGGGCAGCTCCGCGCCATCCTCGTCACCGGCGCCAACCGCTCCCCCGCCTTCCCGGACGTCGCGACCTCCGCCGAGCAGGGGCTGAACGACTTCACCTTCACCGCCTGGATCGGCCTCTTCGCCCCCAAGGGCACGCCCGACGACATCATCCGCAAGGTCTACGCCGCGCAGAACACGGCGCTGCAGGACGCGACGCTGCGCGAGCGCATCACCACCCAGGGCGACGAGCCCGGCAGCGGCACGACGGAGGAGTTCGCCGCCATGGTCCGCCGCGACCACGCCCTCTGGGGCGAGGTGGTGCGCGCGAACAACATCACCGCGACCTGACTATCCCGGGTGGAGGGCGGAGCGCCCGGCCTCCACCACGAAGCGCCGCTGCGTGGCGATGCCCGTGTCGCGGTCGCGGGCGTCGCCGATGACGCGCAGGTCGGTGGTCGCCGTGCCCGGCGTCAACGTCATCAGGAGGTACCCGCGCGCGCTGCCATTCGCGTAGGCGATGTGCGGGTCCGCCGCGTAGGTCTCGCGGTAGGCCCGTCCCTGGCTGGTGATGGAGGTGCCCGTGAACTCCACCGCCACCGCCGGCGCCTCCGGCCGGTCGAAGTCGGGCCGAAGCTCCGCGACGAGGTTCGCGTGGATGTCGCCGCCGATCACGAGCGGATTCGGCGCGCCGCTCGCAGCCAGCTCCTCCAGCAGCCGGGCGCGCGCGGCGGGATAGCCGTCCCACCCGTCCGTCCAGTAGGTCACGGGCGTGCGCGCCGTGCCGAGCCGCGCCATGCGGGTCTGCTGCGCGAGGATCGTCCAGCGCGCCCGCGCCTCGCGCAACCCGTCCCGCAGCCAGGATTCCTGCGCTTGCCCGAGCATGGAGCGCGAGGGGTCGTCCAGCTCCGCGCAGGCCTCGCGCGAGACGTAGCCGCCGCCCCCGCGCCCCGGGCGCTGGCAGGCCTGGTAGGCGCGGTGCTGCCGGTCGTCGAGGAGATGGAACCCCGCGAGGTCGCCGAAACCCGCGCGCCGGTAGATCCGCGCGAAGGGGCCGTCCGGGCGCGCCGAGGCCGGGAGCGGCATGTGCTCCCAGAAGGCCTTGTAGGCCGCGGCCCGGCGCGCGAGGAACGCCTCGCCCTCCTCCGCCTCGCCGCGGTCGGCCGCGTAGTCGTTGCTCACCTCGTGGTCGTCCCAGGTGACGAGCCAGGGGCAGGCGCGGTGCATCGCCTGCAGGTCGGGGTCGGTCTTGTAGAGGGCGTAGCGGTCCCGGTAGCCCGCCAGGTCCCGCGCGCCCGGCCCCTCGTGGCTGCGGACGAGGTTGCGCCCCCAGGAGGCCTCGTAGATGTAGTCCCCGAGGAAGACGACGAGGTCGGGATCCTCCGCGAGCATGTGGCGGTAGGCGGCGTAGTAGCCCTGCTCGTATTGCTGGCAGGACGCGACCGCGAGGCGCAGCCGCGCCGGCAGGGTGCCCGGCCGCGGCGCCGTGCGCGTGCGCGCCGTCTCCGTCACGGCGCCGAGGGCGGTGAAGCGGTACCAATAGGGCCGGTCCGGCTCCAGCCCGAAGACCTCGGCGTGGACGGAATGCGCGTCCTCCGCCACCGCCACCGCTCGGCCGCGGCGCACCACGTCGCGCAGCCCCTCGTCCCGCGCCACGACCCAGTCCACCGGCACGGGTGCCTCGCCCATGCCGCCGCCCTGCCAGCGCGTCGCCAGCCGCGTCCAGAGCACCACCGAGTCCGGCCTGGGCTCGCCGGAGGCCACGCTGAGGGCGAAGGGATCCTCCGCCGCCCGCGCCGGAAGATGGCCGAGCAGCGCGAGGCCGGGCGCGGCCAGGCCGGCCCGCAGCACGCCGCGGCGGGGCAGGAGGAGGGTCATGCGGCGCGCCTTGCCATCGGTCAGAACTCCAGCAGGTTCTCGCGGAAGGTCGCGTGCGCGTAGGCACGCCGCACGAGGCCCCGCGCCTGGAGGGCCGGCACGAGCCCGTCCGCCACCTCCGCCACCACGCGGCGGCTGACATCGCCCATGGAGAAGAGGAAGCCGTCGCCGCCGATCTCCTGCATCGCCTCCGCCATCTGCCCGGCCACCGCGTCCACCGTGCCGCAGAGGTCGACCGAGAGCCCCGTGCCGCTGTACTCGGTGAAGGCCTGGCGCAGCGTCTTGCCGCCCGCGCCCATCCTCTTGAGGGTGTCGAGGTTCTGCTGGTGGCCGTTGGTGCGCAGTCCCTCGTCGATCGGCTGGTCGAGGTCGAAGCCCGAGAAATCGATGTTCGTCACCTTGCTGAAATGCGCGAGCCGCTGCGCGATGCGGCGATCGGCGGCGGCGATCCGCTCCAGGCGGCGCATCTCCGCGTGCTCCGCGCTCTCGCCGATGATGGGGTTCACGAGGAACAGGACCTTGATGCTGTCAGGGTCGCGCCCCGCCGCCGCCGCAAGGGCGCGGATGTCGTCGCGGTAGGCCTTCATCGCGGCGATTCCCTTGGGATTCGCCACCACGGTCTCGCCGTGCGTCGCCGCGAAGCGCCGCCCGCGCGGTGACCCGCCGGCCTGCGCGATCACCGGCCGCCCCTGCATGCAGGGGCCGGAATTGAGCGGCCCGCGGGAGCTGTACCAACGGCCCTTGAAGTCGACGCTGTGGACCTTCTCGTGGTCCACCAGCACGCCGCTCTCCGTGTCGGCCAGGATGGCGCCCGGTTCCCAGGAATCCCACAGCGCGTTCACGCAGGCCATGTACTCGTCGGCCATGTCGTAGCGCAGGTCATGCTCGGGCAGCCCGTCCAGACCGAGGTTGCGGGCGGCCATGTCGCTGCTGCCGGTCACCATGTTCCAGCCGGCCCGCCCGGCGGAGACCTGGTCGAGCGTCGCCATGATGCGCGCGAGAAGGTAGGGGTGGTGGGTGAAGGTCGCGAGCGTCGTCGCGACGCCGATCCGCTGCGTCGCCGCGAAGAGCAGCGTGGCCACGATGGAGGGGTCCTGCCGCGGCACGGAGAGGCCGTGGCGGAGATAGATCTCGCGCGAGCCGCCATAGGCCTCCCCGACATAGGAGCTGTCCTCGACGAGGATGTAGTCGAAGCACGCGCGCTCCAGCGCGCGGGCCATGTCGGTGAAGAGGTCGGGCCGCATCCAGTCCCGCCCGATCGCGCCCGTCCACGGCTCGCCCCAGGCCTGGACGCTCGATCCCTGCAGGAACCAGCCGAGATGGAAGGGACGGGGCATGTCGGTCTCCGATCGGTGCGGCCGCCGTGGCGTCTCCCGGCCCCGGTGGTCCGCGCCGCCTCGCGGCCAGCCTTCCCCAGTCGCGGCGCCTTGGCAACGGGGCGCCCCCTCTGGCAACCCGGCCGCGGCGGCGCGATGATCCCCCGCCGCGGACGGGCCGGGAACCGGCCGGGCGAGAGCACCGGGGAGACGACGAGGATGGGACCCTTCACCTACGAGGCGCTGCCCGCGCGCGTGATCTTCGGCGCCGGCACCCTCGCCCGGCTCGGCGAGGAGGTGGAGGCCCTCGGCTGCCGGCGCGCCCTCGTGCTCTCCACCCCCGAGCAGCGCGGCATGGCCGAGGCCCTCGCGGCCCGCCTCGGCCCTCTCTCGGCGGGGGTCTTCGCGGAGGCCGCGATGCACACGCCGGTGGAGGTGACGGCGCGCGCGATGGAGGCGCTGCGCGCGACCGGCGCCGACTGCACGGTGGCGCTGGGCGGCGGCTCCACCACCGGGCTCGGCAAGGCTATCGCGCTGCGCACCGACCTGCCGCAGATCGCCATCCCCACCACCTACGCGGGCTCGGAGGCGACGCCGATCCTCGGCGAGACCGAGGGCGGGCGGAAGACGACGCAGCGCACGCTGAAGGTCCTGCCCGAGGTCATCCTCTACGACGTGGACCTCACGCTCAGCCTGCCGCCCGCGCTCTCCGCGACGTCCGGCATGAACGCCATCGCGCATTCCGTGGAGGCGCTCTACGCGCGCGACGGCAATCCCGTCACCGCGGCGCTGGCGGAGCAGGGCATCGCGGCCCTTGCCCGTGCCCTGCCGCGAATCGTGGCCGATCCCGGCGACCGCGAGGCGCGCTCGGACGCGCTCTTCGGCGCCTGGGCCTGCGGGGTCTGCCTCGGCACCGTCGGCATGTCGCTGCACCACAAGCTCTGCCACACGCTCGGCGGTTCCTTCGACCTGCCGCACGCCCAGACCCACACGGTGGTGCTGCCCCACGCCGCCGCCTTTAACGCCCCGGCCGCGCCCGAGGCGATGGCGTGCGTCGCCCGAGCGCTCGGCGCGCCGGAGGCAGCGACCGGCCTCTTCGACCTCGCCGCCTCGCTCGGCGCGCCGCTGTCCCTGCGCGAGCTCGGCATGCCCGAGGACGGGCTGGACCGCGCCGCCGACCTCGCCACCGCCAACCCCTACTGGAACCCCCGCCCGGTGGAGCGCCCCGCCATCCGCGCCCTGCTGGACGACGCCTGGCACGGGAGGCGCCCGGCGGGATGACGGCCCGCGGGGGGCGAGAAAGCAGGATGACCGAGACGGACGCGCTGGCTGTTGGCCATGGTCCTGCCGGGTTCGGCAGCGCTGGCGCTCAGCACCCCCGGTGTTCGGGTGCACGCCCGCCGGTCCCGACAGGCACGTCGCCTGGCGCGCCAGGAGGGCTGACGGAGGCGCTCGGTCGAACCCTCGGCCGCCGCGCGCCGCGGAGTAGCGCGCCGCGCCCTCAGCGCGAGGCCGCGGCCCTCCTCCGGCGCAGGATCATCACGCCGGCGAGCGCGACGCCGATCACCGCGAGCGACAGCCCCGTGGTGACCGTGCCGAGCGCGTAGATCTCGGGCGTCGTCACCGTCGTCGTCAGCCCTTGCAGCTCCAGCGGCAGGGTGTTGCGGCCGCCGATCGCCTGGCTGGTGCGCGCCACCTCATCCCAGGAAAGGGTGAAGCCGAAGAGCGCGACGCCGACGAGGGAGGGTGCGATGATCGGCAGCACGACGTGGCGCAGCGTCCGCCCGGGCGTTGCGCCGAGGTCGCGCGCCGCCTCCTCGTAGGCGGGGTTGAAGCGGTTGAAGACGGCGAAGAGGATCAGCAGCCCGAAGGGCAGCGTCCAGGTCAGGTGCGCGCCGAGCGCCGAGGTGTAGAGCCCGGCCGCGGTCTCGTAGCCCCGCAGGAAGCCCCATCCCGTGCCCTCCGCCAGCGCCTTCACGGCGTCGTCGATGATGCGGAACTCGAGGCCGATGCCGAGGCTGACCACGATCGAGGGCACGATCAGGCTTGCCACCGCGACGTAGAACAGGGCGCCCTGCCCGACGAAGCGCTTGCGGAAGGCAAGCCCGGCCGGCAGCGCCAGCAGCACCGTCAGCAGCATCACCACCGCGCCGAGCCGGAGCGAGCGCCCGAAGGCCGCCCAGATGTCCACGACGCCCACGCCCTGCCAGAGCTTGGAGAACCAGAAGGTCGAGACGCCGTTCATCGGGAAGGTGAGCCCGCCCGAGGGTCCCTGGAAGCTGAGCACGACGATCGCGAGGATTGGCCCGTAGAGGAAGAGGACGAAAAGGCTGAACAGGGCCGCGAGCCACCAGAAGGCGGGCGGGCGGCGGTCGCCGTCGCGGTTCATCACAGCTCCCGCCGGATGTCGACCAGCTTCGTCAGCGCCCAGATCATCAGCAGCACGATGCCGAGCAGCACCACCGCGTTGGCGGCGGCGACGGGGAACTGGAGGTAGCTCATCTGCACCTGGATCACCTTGCCGATGGAGGCGATCTGCTGCCCGCCCATGATGCCCACCGTCACGAAGTCGCCCATCACGATGGTCAGCACGAAGATCGAGCCGATGACGATGCCGGGCTTGCAGAGCGGGATCACCACGTTCCACAGCGTCTGCCAGCTCGAGGCCCCGGCATCGCGCGCCGCCTCGAGCAGGGACCGGTCGATCCGGGCCATGGAGTTGAAGATCGGCACCATCATGAACAGCGTGTAGAGGTGCACGAAGGCGAGCACGACCGAGAACTCCGAATAGAGCAGCCAGTCCAGCGGCGCGTCCGTCGCGCCCACACCCTGCAAAGCCTGGTTCACGAGCCCGTTCCGCCCGAGCAGCGGCACCCAGGCCACCATGCGGATGATGTTGGAGGTCCAGAACGGCACGGTGCACAGCAGGAAGAGCGCCATCTGCATGGGCACGCTGCGCACGTGGAAGGCAAGGAAGTAGGCGATGGCGAAGCCGAGCACGAGGGTCACCGCCCAGGCCATCAGCGCGAAGCGAAGGGTCGAGAGATAGGTCGCAAAGGTCACGCAGAGCGAGGGCAGCCGGTCGATGCAGCCCTCGAACATCTCGCGGTAGGCGTCGAGGTTGAGCTCGGGCGTCAGCACGTAGTCGTCGAAGCGCCAGAAGGAGACGGCGACGGTCAGCACCAGCGGCACGATGAAGAAGAGGAGGAACAGGAGGGCGAAGGGCGCCGCCTGCCAATAGGCCGCGCCCCGCCCGCGCCGCACCGGGCGCGCGTCCCCGACCTTCACCCCGGACACGCGCCCCGCCCCATCCATCACGCCGCGATGAACTCGTTCCACTTGCGGATGAGATAGGTGTTCTCGTCCATTACCGCGTTCCAGCAGGCCACGCGCCCCATCCGCTCCTCGTAGGAGCCGCCGTCGCGCACCGTGCCGGCCTTCTCGAGCAGCGAGCCGTCCGGCGCCTTGATGTCCTGCGCGGCCGGCTTGCCCTCCATCCAGTAGGCCCACTCGTAGGGCTCCATGTTGGCCTGGGCCGTCTCCAGCACCGCGGAGTAGTATCCCTGGCGGTTCAGGAAGGCGCCCGCCCAGCCCGAGAGGAACCAGTTGATGAATTCGTAGGCACCGTCGAGCTTGCGGCCCTCCAGCGTGCGCGGCATGCCGAAGCCGGTCGCCCAGGCGCGGTAGCCCTCCTTGAGGGGCTGGTAGATGCACTGGACGCCCTGACTGCGCACCTTCGTCACGGCCGGGGACCACATGGACTGGATGACCGTCTCGCCGGAGGCCATCAGGTTCACGCTCTCGTTGAAGTCGGACCAGAAGGCGCGGAACTGGCCGGCCTTCTTCGCCTCCGTCAGCATTGCCATGGTGCGGTCGATCTCGGCCCGCGTCATGTTGCCCTTGTCCGGGTACTTATACTGCCCGGTCGCCTCCATCACCATCGCCGCGTCCATGATGCCGATGGAGGGGATGTTGAGGATCGAGGCCTTGCCCTTGAACTGCGGGTTCAGCAGCTCCGCCCAGCTCTCGATCGGCCGGCCGATCAGGTCAGGGCGGATGCCCAGCGTGTCCGCGTTGTAGGTGGTGGGGATGAGCGACATCCACTCGGTGGGGGAGGTCGCGAACTCCTTGCTGTTGCGGCCCGTCAGGAACTGCACCTTCTTCGGCGCGGTGCCCTGGTCGCCGAGGGTCTTGCCGCCGGCGGTGACGCCGCGGGTAAAGACCGGCGTGATCTTGTCGAACAGCTTGATCCGCCGCGCCTCGATCCCCTGCAGGTTGCCCGAGGGGGCAACGCGCTTGGTGGAGAAGTACTCCATGTCCAGCAGATCGAAGGTGTTGGGCTGCGTCACCGCCCGACGGATCACGTCGTCGGTCGTGACCGGGATGTACTCGATGGTGATGCCCAGGTCCTGCTTCGCCTTCGTGGCGATCTCGGCGCTCTGGTTCACGGCGGTGCCGAGGTAGCGCAGCACCACCGGCTCCTGCGCGTGAACGGCGGGGGCGGCCAGACGCGTCGCCGCGCCGGCCAGGCCCAGGCCCGCCGTCGCGCGCAGCATGCCGCGCCGGCCGATTGGCCCCTGACCGGGCCGCTTGATGTCGTTCATGGGGTCAGTTCCTCCAGGGCCGGCGCGTCGGCCGGCGGTTGCGCGTCGCGCAGGGGATGGGCATCGCCCGCCTCCCAGCGCGCGGTCACGGTGTCGCCCACCGCGAAGGGCCGGGCGGCGAAGGCGTCGTCCGGCATCACGGCGAAGAGTTCCGCGGTGCTGGGCACAGCGTCGAGCGCGCGCAGGCGGAGCTGCACGAAGGAGCCCTGGTACTCCACCGTCTCCACCCGCGCGCCGAGGGAGAGCGGCGTGGCCGGCCCGGCGCCGTGGAGGAGCCGCATCCGGTCCACCCGCACGGCCGCGAGCCCGCCGGGCGTGGCGATGACGTTGTGCCCGCCGATGAAGCGGGCGACGAAGGCGGTGTCGGGGCGGGAGAAGACCTCGCGCGGCGTTCCCGCCTGCTCGATGCGCCCGTGGTTCATCACCACGACCAGGTCGGAGAGCGCCATCGCCTCCTCCTGGCTGTGCGTGACATGGATGAAGGTGATGCCGAGCTCCGCCTGCAGCCGCTTCAGCTCCGCCCGCACCTGGATCCGCAGGAAGGGGTCGAGCGCGCTCAGCGGCTCGTCCAGCAGCAGGACCGAGGGCTCGGTGACCAGCGCGCGGGCCAGCGCCACCCGCTGCTGCTGCCCGCCAGAGAGCTGCGCGGGCAGGCGGTGCGCGAAGCCCTCCATCCGCACGAGCGCGAGCATCTCCCGCGCCTTCCGCTGGCGCGTGGCCTTGTCCACGCCGCGCATCCGGGGGCCGAAGGCGACGTTGTCGAGGCAGTTGAGGTGCGGGAACAGCGCGTAGGACTGGAACATCATGGCCGTGCCGCGGGCCGCCGGCGGCAGGTGGCCGACCTCGCGCGGGCCGATCAGCAGGCTGCCGTCGCTGGCCGTCTCGTGCCCCGCGATCATGCGCAGCGTGGTCGTCTTGCCGCAGCCGGAAGGCCCGAGAAGGCAGCAATAGGCGCCGCCCGGGATCTTCAGGTCGACCGCGTCCACCGCCACGGCCGTGCCGTAGCGCTTGCTGACCGACATGAGTTCGACGCTGGCGCCGTGCATCCCCACCCGCATTCCCCTGGCCGACCGGCCCCTTGGCCGGGTTACGTGAGCAAGGCGCGTGCCATCATGCCGTCCGGCCCGGCGCGGTCAGTTGAGGGCGATGTTGAACTCGCGGGTCAGGGCGGTCCACCGCGCGACGTCCGCCGCGACGTAGTCGGCGAAGGCGGCCGGGCTCTCGCTGGGCGTGGCCCGCACCGCCTGGCGCTCGAGGTTCGCGAGCACCTCCTGGTCGCGCAGGATGCGGGTGACCTCGCCGTGCAGGGTGGCGACGAGGGGCGCGGGCGTCCCGGCCGGCGCGAAGAGGCCGTTCCAGAGGGTGGTGACCAGGTCCGGGAAGCCCGCCTCGATCGTGGTCGGCACCCCCGGCAGGACCGCCACCCTCTCCCGCGAGACGACGGCCAGGGCCCGCAGCCGCCCGGCCTGGATGTGCGGCAGGGCGGCCGCGATGTTGAACTCGGTGATCTGCGCGTCGCCCCGCAGCATCACCGGCACCATCTCCCCCGCGCCGCGCAGCGGCAGGTGGGTGAGCGTGATCCCGGCCCGGCTGGCGAAGGTCTCGAGGTCGATGTGCTGGTAGGACCCCACCCCCGCGGAGGCGTAGACGAGCGGCGAGGGCGCGGCCCGGGCGCGCGCCACGAACTCGGCGAGGGACGCCGCCGGGAACTCCGCCGGCGAGAGGAAGACCTGCGCGGCCTCGATGAGGTTCGTGACCGGCACCAGCCCGCGGGAGGGCACCAGCGCCCGGTCGCCCGCCATGGCGGAGTTGATGCCGTGGGTGGAGACGTTGTTGACGATCAGCGTGTGCCCGTCCGGCCGCTCGCGCATGACGTACTCGTTCGCGATCCAGCCGTTCGCGCCGGGCCGGTTCTCCACGACCACGTTCCCGCCGATTGCGCGCCCCAGCGGCTCGGCGATCAGCCGCGCGATGAGGTCGGTCGTGCCCCCGGGCACCAGCGGCACCACCAGCCGCACCGGCCGCGACGGCCAGGCCTGCGCCAGGGCCGGCCGGACGAGCAGGGGCCGCGCGAGGGCGGGGATCAGCGCGGCCCCCAGGAGCCGGCGGGCGATGGCCGTCATGGGTCGTCTCCTTGTGGGCGCGCTATTCCATCCGGATGCCGGCGGTGCGGATGAGCTCCGCCATCGCCGCGTGGTCGCGCGCCAGGACCTCCGCGAAGGCCTCGGGCGCGTTGCCCACCACCTCGTAGCCGAGCCCCTCCAGCCGTTCCCGCACGGCCGGCACCGCCAGCGCCTCGCGCAGCGCGGCGCTCAGCCGCGCCACCACCGCGGGCGGCGTGCCGGCGGGCGCGAGGAAGGCGCCCCAGGTGAAGAAGGAGAAGCCGGGCAGCCCCGACTCCGCGATCGTCGGCGCGTCCGGGAAGGAGGCGATGCGCGCGGGGCCGGCGGTGCCGAGCACGCGAAGCTGCCCGTCGCGCACGAAGGGGTTCGGCGTGGGCAGGCCGAAGAAGCCGTAGGGCACCTCGCCCGCCGTCACCGCCGTCAGCGCCGGCGTCGCGCCGCGGTAGGAGATGTGGTTCATCCGCACGCCCGCGCGCTGGAGGAACATCTCCATCGCGATGTGCTGCGGGCTGCCCGCGCCGCCGGAGGCGTAGTCGATCACCCCCGGCCGCGCCCGCGCCTGCGCGATCATCCCGGCGATGTCGGTCGCGGGCGCCGAGGGGTGGGCCACGAGCGCCCAGCGGATCCGCACGATCTGCCCGATGGGCGCGAAGTCGCGCAGCGGGTCGTAGCCGGCCTGGGCGTTGAGATTCGGCAGCATGGTCAGCACGGCGTCGTTCACCGCCAGCAGCGTGTAGCCGTCCGCCGGCGCCCGCGCCCCGGCGCGCATCCCGATCATCCCGGAGGCGCCGGTCTGGTTCTCGATCAGCAGCCGCTGGCCGAGGAGGTCGCCCATCCGCTCGGCCACGATCCGCACCACCACGTCCACCGCGCTGCCCGCGGCCAGGGGCTCGATCACGCGGATGGGGCGGTCGGGATAGGCGGCCTGCGCCGCGACGCCCCGCGGCGCCAGCCCCGCGAGAGCGGCCATCGTGCAGGCCAGCAGCCATCGGCGCATCGCGGATCCCCCCGGGCCGCGGTGGTCCCGCGTGCCGCTTCGGCGGGGAGGACACAGGCCGCCACGAGGCCTGTCAAGCGCCGCCCGGGGCCGCCTACCCCTGCCCCGGCATCCGCCCTATGACGGGGGGCGAAAGGCACCGGCCAAGCCGGGCCGAGGGGGAACGCCATGACCGTGATCGACGCGCACACGCATGTCCTGACCGAGGCGATGATCGCCGCCATCGCGCGGGACGTGCCCGCGCTCGCGCCGCGCCTCACGCGCGTCAGCGACGACGCGGCCCTCCTCGAGATCCTCGACGTGAAGCAGAACCCCTTCCCCCGCGCCGCCTGGGACCTGGAGCGCCGCTTCGCCGACATGGCGGCGCAGCGCGTGGACCTGCACGTCGTCTGCAACATCCCCCACACCTTCCTCTACGAGGCCGACACCGGCGCCGCCGCCGCGGTCTCGGAGATCCAGAACGAGGCCATCGGCGCCCTCTGCCGCCAGCACCCCGACCGCTTCCTGGGCCTGGCCACCGCCGCCATGCAGGACCCCGCCGGCGCCGCCGCGACCCTCGAGCGCGCGGTGACGCAGCACGGCCTGCGCGGCCTGCACCTCGGCAGCAACATCGCCGGCCGCAACCTCGACGACCCCGCGCTGGACGCCGTGTGGGAGGTGCTGGACCGCCACGCGCTGCTCGTCCTCGTCCATCCCCACAAGGTCGTCGCGGCCGAGCGGATGCGCGGCTACTACCTGACCAACCTCATCGGCAACCCGCTGGAGACCACCATCGCCGCCGCCTCCCTCGTCTTCGGCGGCGTGATCGAGCGGCACCCAAACATCCGCTTCCTCCTCTCCCACGCCGGCGGCTTCGTGCCCTTCCAGGCCGGCCGCTTCCGCCACGGGTGGAAGGTCCGGCAGGAACCGCGGGCGCGGCTGAAGGGCGACCCCGTGGAAAGCCTCGGCCGCCTGCTCTACGACAGCATCACCCACGCCCCCGGCGCGCTGCGCTTCCTGCTCGACGAGGTCGGCCCGGAGCGCATCCTCTTCGGCACCGACTACCCCTTCGACATGGGCACCACCCGCGGCGTGGGGGAGATCGAGGAGGCCATCCCGGACTCCGCCGCGCGCGCGGCCATCCTCTCCGGCAACGCGCGGCGCCTCCTCGGCACGCCGGTCGCGGCCTGACGCCATGGCCCTCGACGACGCCACCGCCGCCACCCTCCCCCGCCACCGCGCGGAGGCGATGATCGCCTTCGCCGCCGACGTCCTGGCCGCGGAGGGCCTGCGCCCCGCCGACGCCGCCCGCGCCGCCGAACTCATGGTGGAGGCGGACCTCACCGGCGCCGACGCCCACGGCATCTTCCGCCTGCCGCAATACGTCCGCCGCCTCCGCGCGGGCGGGGCCAAGCCGCAGCCCGACATCACCGTGCGCCGCCTGGCGCCCGCGGTCGCGATGGTGGAGGGCGACAACGGCCTCGGCCACCTCGTGATGTCCCGCACGGCCGAAACGGCGGTCGAGATCGCGCGGGAGGCCGGCATCGCCTGGGTCGGCGCGCGGGGCTCCAACCACGCGGGCTCGGGCGCCGTCCACGCCTGCCTGCCGCTCGCGGCCGGGATGGTCGGCATCTACACGGTGGTCGCCAGCGCCAACCACATGGCGCCCTGGGGCGGCACCGAGTCGCTCCTCGGCACCAACCCGCTCGCCATCGCCATCCCCATGGGCGAGGCCGACCCCGTGGTGCTCGACATGGCCACCACCGTCGTCTCCTACGGCACGGTGAAGGGCCACGCGCTGCGCGGCGCGCCCATGCCGGAGGGCTGGATGATCGACGCCCGGACCGGCGAGCCGCTGACCGACCCCGCCCGCAGCCACGAGGGCATCCTTCTGCCGGTCGGCGGCTACAAGGGCAGCGGGCTCGCCCTCGTGCTCGGCCTCCTCGCCGGCCCGCTCAACCGCGCGGCCTTCGGGCGCGACGTGGTGGACTTCAACGCCGACGACCGCACGGTGACGGAGACCGGCCACGTCCTCATCGCCCTCGACGTCGCCCGCTTCCTCGACCCCGCGGCCTTCCAGGCGGAGGTCGCGCGGCACCTCGCGGACCTCCGCAGCTCCGCGAAGCTCCCCGGCGTGGACCGCATCCGCACCCCCGGCGAGCTCCGCGCCGAGCGCCGGCGGGACCGGGTGGCGCGCGGCGTCCCGCTCCCGCCGGCCCTCCTCTCCCTGCTGGACCGCCTGGCCGAGGAGGCCGGCGTCGCCCCGCTCGGGCAGCGCTGACCGGGGCGGGCCGCCGGCCCGCGCGGCGCCGGCGGGCCCGGGCGGGGTCTTCAACTCATCGCCATAACCCCCTCCCATCCGGGCCGAAGGGATCGGACTCGGGCCGTTCTGGGTTATGACGCCCGTCGCATTTCTCGTGAGGAGGCCGTTTGTACCGCGCGACCGACGCCGCAATCGGGCCGGGGGCGCCCCCGGCGGAGGCCGCGCGCCAGCTCATCCCGCACGCCGCCCTCGACGACGCCCGCCGCCGCGTCCTGGAGGCGCTCGAGGGGGGCGCACCGGTCGTCGCGCTGGTCGGCGCCCCGGGAACCGGCAAGACGCTGCTCCTCGGCGACTTGGCCGAGGCCCTCCGCGCGCGCCATCCCGGCCTTCGCCACCTGCGCACGACGCACGACCTGCTGACCTACCGGCCGGAGCGCGACGACACCCTCCTGCTGCTCGACGAGGCGGACCGCGCGACGGACGCCCAGCTCGCCGCCCTGCTCGCCCCGGGGCGGGACGGCACGGTGCCCGCCCGCATCCTCGCCGGCCTGCCCTCCCTCCTGCGCCGGCTGGAGGCGCTCGGCCGCCCCGCGGCGGCGGTGACCCTCGGACCCGTGGCACGGGCGGAGCTGCCGGGCTTCATCGCGGCCCGCCTGGACGCGGCCGGCTACCCGCGCGACCTCTTCACCGCCGAGGCGGTGGAGGAGCTCGCCCGCCGCTCGGGCGGCGTGCCGCGGCTCATCAACGTGCTCACCGCCGCCGCCGCCTTCGCGGCCTCGCTGGACGGGGCGCCGGAGGTCACCGCCCACCACGTCCTCGAGGCCACGCGCCACGCGGCGGGCTCCGCGCAGATCGTCCACCCGAGCGCGCTGCCCAAGGTCTTCGCCGAGCCGCCCGCCCCCGGCGCGGCCGCCCCGTCCGGCTCGCCCGCGCGCCCGCACCTCGTGGACGCCGCCGCCCGCTGGGTGGACACGCTCGGGCCCGCCCCGGCGCCCGCCCCCGTCGCGAAAGCTCCCGAGGGGAAGCGGGCCGATCCTCCCGCGGAGGAGCCGCCCGCCCCGGCGGTGGTCGAGGCGTCCGACGACATCGCCATCCCGCCGCAGCCCCCGGTCGAGCCCGAATTGGCCGTGCCTCCGGAGCCGCCTGGGACTCCGGTGCCCTCGCCCGCCGCGGAGGAACCCGCCCCCCTCTCCCTGGCTACCCCGGCCGAGCCGGAACTCGCCGTCCCGCCCCCCGCCGAGGCACCGGTTGCTGCACCGGCCGCGAGGAGCGACGCCGCGCCGTCCCCCCCGCGCGCCGACCTCCCCCCGGAACCCGCGCCGCGCCCAATGCCGGCGCCGGCCGCCCGCCCGGTCACCCCGGAGCCCTCCGTGGCCGTGCCGCCGTCCGGCGCCAGGCCGGTGGCGCCGCTTCCCGCCGCGGCGGTGCGGCCCGAGCCGCCGGCCCGACGCGGGCACGGCTGGGCTTACGCCGCCGCGCTGCTGCTTCTTCTCGGCGGCGCCGCCTTCGCGCTGGAACGGTCGAAGGACGCGCCGCCGGACAGTCCGCTCGCGCGGGTCGCCCCTGTCCGGGCCTGGCTGATGCAGCGGGCGGGCCTCGCCCCGGCCGCCACCGAGGAAGAGGGCCAGCGCGGGAGCCAGGGCAGCGAAGCCGCTCCATCCCTCGCCGCGGCATCGACATCCGCACCGGCACCGGCAAGCACGAATCCCCCCGTCCCGGAGAACCCTCCGGCCCCGGCTCCCCTCGCCGCGCCGCCCAGCCCGCCTCTCCGGCCCGAGCCCGCAGCGACCGTCGAGGCCGTGCCGGAGCCCACCCCCGCGTCTCCGCCCGCGCTCCCGGATCTTCCCGATCGAGCGACCGTCCGGAGCGAGGCCGCCCCCGAGCCGCCCGCCGCCCCGCCGGTGCCCGCGCCGGCGACGACAGCGGCAGCGCCACCGGCCCCAGCACCGGCCACGACCGCCGAAGCCCCGGCCGCGCCGCCCCTCTCCCCGCCGGCCGCTCCGGAACCGCCGCCGGCGCCCACGGCGGCGGTGACGGTGCTGCCGCCGTCTCTCCCGGCCCGGGTGATCGTGCGCATGCTCTCCCAGGCCGCGCAGGAGCGGTCCGAGCGGCCCCTGGCCGAGCTCGGCGCGCGCTTCCCGGACCTCGTGACCCGCCGAGGCGAGAGGGGACCGAGCTTCCCGCTCGTCCGCTACTTCTTCCCGGTCGACGCGGGCAACGCGGAGGGCATTGCCGGCGTGCTGTCCGCGGGCGGCATCGCCGCGCGGGTGCAGGACTTCTCCGGCTACCGCCCGCAGCCGCGGCCGGGCACCATCGAGGTCTGGCTGCCCTGACGCCCGTCCTGGCCTAGCCTGGGCGGCGCCGGGGCGAGTCCGCGGCACCGGCCGCAAGGAGCTCGCGCCACCATGAGCCAGACCGCCGCCGTCCCGCCGCCCGGCCCCGTCGCCGCGCCCCTGCCGGCCGGCGGGGGCGGCGCCTCCTTCGCGGTCATCCTCTCGCTCAGCTTCTGCCACCTGCTGAACGACATGATGCAGTCGCTGGTGCCGGCGCTCTACCCGATCCTGAAGGCGAATTACGGGCTCGACTTCGGGCAGGTCGGCCTCATCACCCTCGCCTTCCAGTGCACCGCCTCGCTCCTGCAACCGCTGGTCGGCGCCTACACGGACCGGCACCCCCTGCCCTACTCGCTGCCCGTGGGAATGGCCTCGACGCTGGCCGGGCTGCTCGTCCTGTCCCAGGCCTCCAGCTACCCGGTCATCCTGGGGGCGGCGGCGCTGATCGGGGTGGGGTCCTCGGTGTTCCACCCGGAATCCTCGCGCGTCGCGCGGCTGGCCTCGGGCGGGCGCTACGGCCTCGCGCAGTCGCTGTTCCAGGTCGGCGGCAACGTCGGCTCGGCCGTGGGGCCCCTGCTCGCCGCTTTCATCGTCGCGCCCCGGGGGCAGGGCAGCATCGCCTGGTTCTCCGGCGCCGCGCTGCTGGCGATGCTCGTGCTGGTCCGCGTGGGCGGCTGGTACCGGGGCCGGCGGCCGGCAAGGGCACGCCGGGCCGGGCGCGAGGCCGGCGCCGCGCCGCTGTCCCGCGGGCGGGTGCTCTTCGCGATCGGCGTGCTCGTGGTGCTGCTCTTCTCCAAGAACGTCTACACCGCCAGCCTCAGCTCCTATTACACCTTCTACCTCATCCACCGCTTCGGCGTATCGGTGCAGGCGGCGCAGGTGCTGCTGTTCGTCTTCCTCGCCTCCCTCGTCGCCGGCGCCCTCGCGGGCGGGGCGGTGGGGGACCGGGTGGGGCGCCTGCCGGTGATCTGGTTCTCCATCCTCGGCGTCCTGCCCTTCACCCTCGCGCTGCCCTATGCCGGCCTGCCGCTGACGGTGGTGCTGAGCGTGGTGATCGGCGTGATCATGTCCTCGGCCTTCTCGGCCATCCTCGTCTACGCGCAGGACCTCCTGCCGGGGAAGGTCGGCCTGGTGGCCGGCCTGTTCTTCGGCTTCTCCTTCGGCCTCGGCGGGCTGGGGGCCGCGGCGCTGGGCGAGCTCGCGGACCGGATCGGCATCGACGCCGTCTACAGCCTCTGCTCCTTCCTGCCGCTGCTGGGCGTGCTCACCGCCCTCCTCCCGAGGATCGAGCGCGGGCGCGAGCCGGGCTAGCCTTCCGCTCCCTCGACGGAGCAGAGCATGACCGACGTCACCCAGGCCGCCATCCAGCAGGGGATGGACAGCTTCATGGCCACCTTCGGCCGCGTGCCCGACAACTTCCGCCTCCTGGCCGAGCACGCGCCCGGCGCCTTCGCCGGCTACGGCCTCCTGCGCGGCTTCGTCATGCGGGACCGGGCGGAGGGCGGCGCGCTGGACCTGAAGACGAAGGAGCTCGTCTTCGCGCTGCTCGACACGCTCGTCGGGCAGACCAACGGCGCCAAGAACCACGCCGCCGCGGCGATGAGGCTCGGCCTTACCCTGCCGGAGCTCGCGGAAGGCCTCGTGCAGGTGCTGATGGTCGGGGGCATCACCACCTGGAACATCACGGGGGCCGCGGTGATGAAGCACTGCGCGGAGCTCCCGCCGGAGGGCTGACGGCGGGGCTTCCCGCCCCCTCCGCCGTGCAACGCGCGCCCGGCCCCAGGCTTCTATGCCCGAAGCCAGGAGGCCCGCATGCCCGTCGACGACCCCAGCGGGGCGCAGCGCCTCGCCCTCGAGGGCCCCGCCCTTCGCGCCACGATCCTAACCCTCGGCGGGGTGATCGAGCGGCTGGAGGTCCCGGACCGGGCCGGCCGCCTCGCGAACGTCGCCCTCGGGCTGCGCCGCCCCGCCGACTACGCGGCCCAGGGCCCCTATTTCGGGGCGCTGATCGGCCGCTACGCGAACCGCATCGCCGGCGGCCGCTTCACCCTCGACGGGCGCGAGCACCGGCTGGCTACCAACGACGGGCCGAACAGCCTCCACGGCGGGGCGCGCGGCTTCGACAAGCGCCTCTGGCGCGTCGAGGCCGCCGATTCGGGGCGCCTGGACCTCTCCCTCCACAGCCCCGACGGCGAGGAGGGGTATCCCGGCGCGCTCCGGGTCCGCGTCACCTACGCCGTGGAGGGGAGCGGCACGCTGCGAATCGACTACGCCGCGGAAACCGACGCGCCGACGGTGCTGAACCTGACCAACCACAGCTACTGGAACCTCGCCGGCGAGGGATCGGGCACGGTCCTCGACCACGAGCTCGAGATCGCGGCGGACCGCTTCACCCCGGTCGACGCCACCCTCATCCCCACCGGGGAGCAGCGGGCGGTCGAGGGAACGCCCTTCGACTTCCGCGCGCCGCGGCCGATCGGCGCCCGGATCCGGGACGACGACCCGCAGCTTCGAATCGGCCGCGGCTACGACCACAACTGGGTCCTCAACGGCGGCGCCGAGCCCGCCGCGCGCCTGCGCGACCCCGGCAGCGGGCGGGTGCTCGAGGTGCTGACGGACCAGCCGGGCCTGCAATTCTACAGCGGCAACCTGCTGGACGGCACGCTGGTGGGCCCCTCCGGGCGGGCCTACCGCAGCGGCGACGGGGTGGCGTTGGAGACGCAGCACTTCCCCGACAGCCCGAACCGGCCGGACTTCCCGGGCACCGTGCTGCGCCCGGGCGAGGTGTTCCGCTCCACCACCCGGCTGCGCTTCGGCGCGGGCTGACCGCCGGGGCCTCGCCCCCACCCTCCACCCCCAGAGCCACCAGAGCCACCAGGGCGCGTGCCGCACAGCCGAACGCGGGGCGTGAGCGCCGCATCATGTTAGGCCAACTTAAATCCCGTTGCGGTAAAGAGACAAAGTTCGCCTCGTGGGATGGAGTGGCATGGCTGGAGCGACTGAGACGGCTTCGTCGCCCGGGACGGCGCCCCGGCGCCATCGGCGGGCGGGCTGCACCGGCCCGGGGCGCGGCTGATGCCCGTCTCGCCCGCCCTCGCGGCGAACCCGGCGCCGCCCGCCCTGGACGACGCCCGGCTGCTCCCGCTCTGCGTCGACCTCGACGGAACGCTGACGCCGTCCGACACGCTCCTCGAAGGCCTTCTCGCCACCCTTGGCCGGCCGTCGACCCTCGGCGTCCTGCCCGCGCTTCTCCGGCGCGGGCGCGCGGGCCTGAAGCGGTTCGTGGCGGAGGCGGCGCCGCTCGAGGCATCGCTCCTCCCCTACTCCGAGCCGCTGCTCCGCTACCTGCGGGCCCAGCGCGTGAACGGGCGTCGCGTCGTCCTCGTCACGGCCGCGGACCGGGACGTTGCGCGGCGGGTCGCGGACCATCTCGGCCTCTTCGACGAGGTCATCGCCTCCGACGGGCGCGAGAACCTCCGGGGCGCGGCGAAGGCGGCGGCGCTGGTGCGCCGATTCGGCCACGGCGGCTTCGCCTATGCCGGGAACGACGCCACCGACCTCCTGGTCTGGCGGGCGGCGGGCGCGGCCATCCTCGTCAACGCGCCGCCCCGCGTCGCGGCCGCCGCGCGCGGCCTCTGCCCGGTGGAGGCCGAGTTCCCGCCCTCCTCGGACACGGCGCGCGGGCTGCTGCGGGCCGTGCGGCCGCACCAGTGGTCGAAGAACCTGCTCGTCTTCGTGCCCGTCTTCACCGCCCACCTGGAGGGCCTGGCCGAGGCCTGGCTCTTCGCCTTCCTCGCCTTCCTCGCCTTCTCTGCCACCGCCTCCGCGATCTACCTCATCAACGACCTCACCGATCTCGCGGCCGACCGGCGCCACCCGCGCAAGCGGCTCCGGCCCTTCGCGAGCGGGAGGGTCCCCCCGCGCCTCGGCATCCTGGCGGCGGGCGCGCTCCTCCTCGCGGGGCTGGCGACCGGGGGCCTCTCGGGCACCTTGCCGACGCTGCTGCTCTACGCCGTCCTCTCCACCGCCTACTCGCTCCGGCTGAAGGAGCTCCCGCTGGTGGACGTCTTCACCCTGGCCGGCCTCTACACGCTCCGCCTGCTCGCCGGCGCGGAGGCGCTCGGGCAGCCCCTCTCGCTCTGGCTGATGGGCTTCTCCGCCTTCTTCTTCCTCAGCCTCGCGCTGGTGAAGCGCTCCGAGGAGCTGCGCGCCGCGGCCGAGCACGGCAACGCGTGGCTGAACCGCCGCGGCTACCGGCCGGCGGATGCGGGCATCCTCCAGACCTTCGGCGTCGCGGCCGCCTTCGCGGCGACGCTGGTGCTGGCGCTCTTCGTGCAATCGGAGACGACAGCGCAGCGCTACGCCTCCCCCGGCCTGCTCTGGGCGGTCGTGCCGCTCGTGGTCTTCTGGCTCTGCCGGATCTGGCTCTCCGCCGCGCGCGGCTACATGCACGACGACCCCATCGTCTACGCCGCCCGCGACCGGGTGTCCTGGGTCGTCGCCACGCTCGTCTTCCTCATCCTCGTCGCAGCGAAGTCCTATGGCGGGGCCGCCTGATGCGGCGGAGTGAAGGCGGGCGGTCGTTCCCCCGGGGCAACCCGCCGCGCGGCGCGGGAGCGGGGCGGCCATGACCCGCGGCACCCTGGGCCTCATCCTCGCGAGCGTGCTCGCCTCCGCGGTGGCGCAGGTCCTGCTGAAGGCCGGCGTCTCCCCGCGCGGGGCGGCGGCGCCGGACGGCCTCGGCGAGGCCATCCTCGGCTTCCTGATGCGCCCTGCCGTCCTCGCCGGGCTGGCGCTCTACGGGCTCGGCGCCCTGCTCTGGCTCGGCGCGCTCTCGCGCACCGACCTGTCGCGCGCCTACCCCTTCGTCAGCCTCGGCTTCGTCCTCACCGCCGTCGCCGGGCACGTCCTGTTCGGCGAGGAGGTGGGCCTGATGCGCGCGGCGGGCGTCGCGCTGATCGTCACCGGCGTGCTCCTCGTGGCGCGGAGCTGAAGCCTTGCGAAGGAACCTGCGGCCATGACCAATCCCTGGAACCGCGCCCATGGCCGCCGCGCCGTGGCGCTCGGCGGCGCGGCGCTCCTGTCGCTCGGCAGCACCGGCGGCGCGACCGCGCAGGGCGCCGCGCCGGCGGGCCGCGGCGGCGCGCCGCGCTGCGCCGCCGGGATGATCACGAAGATCACGCTGGAGGGGAACGGCGCAGCCGCTGGGGCCGTCGTCGTCTTCGGCCAGGTGTTCCGGCCGGGCGACGTCCCCGCGCGGACCGGCGTCCTTGCCCGGGCCGGCGAGCAGGCGGTTCCGACGCAGCTCGACGTGGTCGCGCGGCACGAGGACGGCTCCGTGCGCTTCGGCCTCGTCAGCGTGGCGCTGCCGCGTGCCCTGTCGCCCCGGCAGACGCTCGAGCTCCAGCTCCACGCCGGGGATCCCCCCGCCGGCGCCCGCCCGCTGGACCCCGCCGCGGTCCTCGGCAACCGGCCGCTCATCCTCGAGATCCAGCCCGTGGCGGGCTCGCCCTGGCGTGCCGACCTGCGCGCCCTGCTGGCCGCGACGCCGCGGTCGGGCGCCACGGTCTGGCAGTCCGGCCCCCTCGTGACCGAGCTGCGCCTGCGCCAGAACGTGCCGGCGGCCGCCACCGGCTGCACCTCGCTCCGCCTGGTGGCCGATCTCTCGGCGCGGGCGGACGGGACGACCTGGCTGGATCTCTGGCTGCGCAACGACATCGCCATGCAGGAGGGGGGCGGCGACGCCATCTACACCGCCCGTCTGCTGCTGGACGGGCGCGAGCTGCTGAACACCGCGCCGCTCCGCCACTTCCACTACACCGCCTTCGGCCGGATCAGCGCCTTCGGGCCCGGCGGCGCGCCGGCGCCCGTGCCTGCCTTCGTGCGGCACGACCTGTCCTACCTCGCCGACACCGGCGCGGTCGCGCGCTACGACCCGTCGCTCACCGTCTCCGAGGGGACGCTCGCCCGCTACGGCCAGACCGTGGCGAATCCCGCCTGGTCCACCCCGTTCAACAACCGCAAGGTCCACCAGTACATGCCGGAGGTGGGCGGGCGGGACGACATCGGCCCGGCGACGCAGTCCCAGGCGGCTTGGCTGATCAGCGGCGACCGGCGCGCGGCGGTCTATGCCATGGGGCAGGCCGAGGCGGCCGGGGTCATCCCGTGGCACCACTGGGACCCCCAGGGCGCGGAGGGGGGAAGCTGGCTCGACACCCGGCGCTGGCCGCGGCTGTGGACCGACCCACGGGGCGGCCGGCCGCCGGGCGGGCTGATGCAGAGGGTGCCCGAGGCCACCGGCTGGACGCCCGAGAGCGCCCACCAGCCCGACCTGTCCTTCGTTCCCTTCATCCTCACCGGCCGCCGCGCCTTCCTGGACCATCTCCAGTCGCAGGCGGCCTGGAACGTCATGTGCACCTGGCCGGACCCGCGCGGCGGCGCCGACGCGAACATGGTTCGGTTCAACCAGACGCGCGGCACTGCCTGGGCCATCCGGCAGCTGCACGAGGCCGCCTGGATCGGGCCGGACGGTGACCCGCAGCGCCCCTACTTCCAGCGCTGCGAGGCGAACAACTGGGCCTATCTCCGCTCGCAGATCCCAACCTGGCGGCAGGCGCAGGGGGAGGCCTTCGGCTGGGTGCCGAGCGACATCGACCCGCCCTTCGAGGTGAAGCCCTGGGCGCAGGACTACCTCGTCTCCACCGCCGCGGCTGCCGCACGGAAGGGCAACGCCGATGCCCGCGCGGTGCTGGAGTTCATGAGCAACTTCAGCGTCGGGCGCTTCCTCGCCGGCGATCGGGGCTTCAACCCGCGGGACGGCGCGGCCTACGTGCTCGCGGCGACGGACGCGCGCCGGACGCCGCTGCGAAGCTGGGCGGAGATCGGCGCGCAGACGAAGGCGCGCGGCTGGTCGAACGAGAACGGCTGGTCGCACAGCGCGGGGAACTACTCGCAGCTCGCCCTCGTCTCGCTGGCCTGCATCGCCGACGTGCTGGACAGCGCCGAGGCGCGGCGCGCCTTCCGCTGGCTCTCCTCCTCGGGCGCGCCCTACACGACCATCGGGGATTACGCGGTCGATCCCCTCTACCGGGTCGTCCCCCGCGGGGCGGAGAGGCGGTCTTGCTAGATAACGGGCCAGGCCAGGCGGCGCTCGCCGCCCGCGCCGTGGTGCCGCCCGCGCGGCCCGCCGCGCCGGGCCGGCACGGCTGGGCGCTGCCGGCCGCCATCCTGCTGCTCGGCGCGCTGCTGCGCACGGCCTGCGTCGCCGTCATGCCCTCGCCGCTCGTCAGCGACTACCTCGACTACTGGACCCTCGCGACGAACCTGCAGGCCGGGCTGGGGCTGGTGACCGCGGAGGGCCGGCCCACGGCCTTCATGAGCCCCGGCTATCCCCTCTTCCTCGCGGGCGTCTTCGGCCTGACCGGGGCGAGCATCGCGGTCGTCAAGGCGACGAACGTCCTCCTCGGCGTGGCGTCGATCCTGCTGCTCTTCCTCCTGGCCCGCCGGCTCTTCGGCTCCCCGCTCGTCGCGGCGCTCGCCGCTCTCCTTCTCGCCGCCTACGCGGAGGCGATCGCCTACACCGCCTATGCGGCCAAGGAGAACCTGATGATGCCGCTGATGATCGGCCTGCTGTGGGTCGCGGCGGACCGGTCGGCGTCCCGTGCCCGGTGGATCAACCCGCTGGCCTTCGGGGTCATCGCGGGGGCCATCGCCATGGTCGGCAACGCGGCCCTCACCCTCGTCCCGGCGGCGCTGTTCCTCGTGTGGCGGGCGCAGCGGAGCCCGGGCCGCACGCTGCGCTACCTGCTCGTCGCCGCCATGGCGGGCGCCGTGACCATCGCGCCGCTGATGCTGCGCAACCACGCCGCCTTCGGCGCCTGGGTGCTGAACAACAACGGCGGCTTCAACCTCTACATCGGCAACAACCCGGCGGCGAAGCCCTACTTCATCAGCATCGCCGAGACCCCGGTCGCGCCGCAGTGGTCCGCGCTGCAGGAGCAACTCGGCGAACACGGGGTGGACGTGCTGCTGCGGCGCCTCGCGATCGAGCACATGCGCGACCATCCCGGCGAGACGGCGATGCTGATGCTGCGCAAGGCCGCCGCCTTCTGGGAACCGCCGACCCATACGGGCATCGACGAGCAGGGATGGCTGGTCCGCCTCGTGCGCCTCGCCTGGCTCGCGCAGTTCCTGGCTGCGGCGGGGCTGTGCCTCGGCTCCCTCGCGCTGCTCCGGCGCCATCCGCGCGGCCTGGGCGCCGTCTTCCTCGCCCTCGCGGGCTACACGGCCGTGCACATGATCTTCTACGTGGTCTACCGCTACCGGCTGCCGATCATGCCCTTCGTCTTCCTCGGCGCGGGCGTGACCCTCGCCGCGCTCCTGCCGCCGCGGCTGGCCGCCCGGGTGCTTCCCCGCACGGGCGAGGCCGGGACGGGGTGATCCTTTCCGGAAGAGGGGAACGGGGCGGCGCCGCGGGCGCGCCGCGCGCTCAGGTCGCGGCGAGGCTCCGGCGCAGGCGCGTGATGGCGCCGGGCAGGCCGCGGACCTTCAGCACCCGGCCGGTCTCGTCGTAGTCCTCCGAGAGCACGCGAGCGCTCTCGTAGATCTCGCCGATCAGGCCCTGCCTGGCGTAGGGCAGCACCAGCACGTCCTCCACCATCTCCGCCTCGAAGAAGGCGATGATGGTGTCCCGCAGCGCGCTCACGTCCCCGGGCGCGTGCGCCGAGAGAAGGATCGCGTCCGGGTGCTTCGCGAGCAGCGCGGCGCGCCCGGCCTCGTCCACGCGGTCCATCTTGTTCAGCACGAGGCGGGAGGGCACCGCGTCGGCCCCGATCTCGCGCAGCACGCTGCGGCTCACCTCGAGCTGCGCCTCGTAGGTCGGGTCCGACGCGTCGACGACGAACAGCAGCAGCGAAGCCTCGAGCGCCTCCGTCAGGGTGGAGCGGAACGACGCCACGAGGTCGTGCGGCAGTTGCTTGATGAAGCCGACGGTGTCGGAGACGAGCACGCGGGGCCGGGTCTCCGGCTGCAGGATGCGCACGGTCGTGTCGAGGGTGGCGAAAAGCTTGTCCTCCACCAGCACCTGACTGCCGGTCAGCGCCCGCATGAGGGAGGACTTGCCTGCGTTGGTATAGCCGACCAGCGCGACCCGGAGCTGGTCCCGCCGCGCGGAGCGCCGGTGGTCGCTGTCGCGCTGCACCGCCTCGAGCTGCTCCTTCAGCTCCGCGAGCCGGTCGCGGATCTTGCGGCGGTCGAGGTCGAGGGTGCTCTCGCCCGCGCCCGGCCCCTGCTGCCGCCCGCCGCCGCCCGAGGACTCCCGCAGCCGGGGCGCGACGTATTTCAGCCGCGCCATCTCCACCTGCAGCTTCGCCTCGCGCGTGTTGGCGTGGCGGTGGAAGATCTCGACGATGACGCCGGTCCGGTCCAGCACCTCGGCGCCCGTGGCGCGCTCGAGGTTGCGGATCTGGCTCGGCGAGAGCTCGTGGTCGACGATGACGAAGCGGGGCCGCGGGGCGGCGTCCGTCTCCGCCTCCTCCGGCCCGGTCGCCTCCGCCTTGTCGCCGAAGCGCTCCCGCGCCTTGGACCGGGGCGGCGGCGCCATCGAGCCGACCCGGCCGGTGCCGCCCGTCAGGGCCGCCAGCTCCGCCAGCTTGCCGCTGCCCAGCACCGCCGCCGCCCCGGTGCCATCCCGCCGCTGCGACACGCGCCCAACCACCGCGTAGCCGAGCGTCTTCACCAAGCGCTCCAGCTCGTCCAGGCTGGCCTCGTGCGCGATGTCGTCCACCTCGGGCATCTGGAGGCCGACCAGGACGGCGGTCGGGGTGGGGGGCTTGGTTTCCATGGCGGTGACCTAGCACGGAACGCGCGGCCTGCCCCTCCCGGCACGGCCCTCGCCGGCCGAGCGGGGGGCCGGGATCACGCCTGGGGCGTCGGCGCTGTCTCCGCCAGCACGCCCTCGGCCTTCAACGCCGCCCAGAAGGCCGGGGGGATGGGCTGGCGCATGAGCTCCAGGTTCTGCCGGACGCGGTCGGCGTGGCGCGCGCCGGGGATGACCGCGGCGACGACCGGGTGGGCGGCGCAGAACTGCAGGGCGGCCGCGCGGATGTCGACGCCGAAGCGCCCGCAGACCACGGCGATGCGGTCCCGCGCCGCCACCTTGGCCGCCGGCGCGTCCGCGTAGTCGTAGTGCTTCCCGCCCGCGAGAAGGCCAGAGTTGTAGGGACCGCCCACCACGACGTGCACCCCCCGCGCCGCGCAGGCCGGGAAGAGCCCGTCGAGCGCCGAGGTGTCGAGCAGGCTGTAGCGCCCGGCGAGGAGGAACACGTCCGGGTCCGAGGCCCGCAGCGCCCGCTCGCAGGCCTCGGTCCGGTTCACGCCGAGGCCCCAGCCCTTGATGGTGCCCTCCTCGCGCAGGCGGATCAGCGCGCGCGCCGCGCCCTCCATCGCCTCGTCGAAGACCCCGGTCCAACCGGGCCCGAGATGGTCCTCCGCCAGGTCGTGGATGAAGGCGATGTCGATCCGGTCCAGGCCCAGCCGCTGCAGGCTGTCCTCGACCGAGCGCAGGGTGGCGTCGAAGGAGTAGTCCACCTCCACCCGGAAGGGCAGGCCCTGGACGAAGGGTGGGTTCTCGGGCCGCCCCGCGTCCGGGCGCAGCATCCGCCCGACCTTCGTGGAGAGCACGAGCTCCCCGCGCGGGCGGCCCCGCAGCGCCTCGCCGAAGCGGTGCTCGGAAAGCCCCGACCCGTAGTGGGGCGCGGTGTCGAAGTAGCGGATCCCGCCCTCCCAGGCGGCATCCAGCGCGGCCTGGGCCGTGGCCTCGTCGATCGGCCCGAACATGTTCCCGAGGGGGGCGCCGCCGTAGCCGAGAGGGCCGGGCGGGGCGAATCGCGGGTCGGGCATGGGCTGGCCTCCGGATCATCCGTGGTCCCCGCAGGCCGGGGCCCGGGAGCAGGACAGAGGCAGCGCGCCCGGTGGCCGTCCGGTTTCCCCGCGGCCAGGCGCTCCCGGCCCGGCCGGTCACCGCCGGCGGGGCGCCGCCTCCGCCGGGGTCGAGAGGCCGGGCAGGAGCGTCACCGCGACCGGCGCCGTGCCGGTCCGGCCCATCCCGAGCCGCGCGGCCAGGCCGGGGCTGAGGTCGAGGATGCGCCGGCGCGCGCTCGGCCCGCGGTCGCGGACATGCGCGACGGCGCTCCGCCCGGTCCGGAGGTTTGTCACCCGCACCCGCGCCCCAAGGGGCAGGGTCCGGCTGGCAACGGTGTCGGAACGCGGGTCGAAACGCCCGCCATTGGCCATCCGGCGGCCCGCGAGGCGGGACGCGTAGACGGAGGCGTGGCCGCGCTGCGTGAGGCCGGGCGAGGCCACGGCCGGGGCGCGGCGCCCGCGCCGCGGGGCCCGCGCCCGGCCGGCAGGGGCGGCATGCACATTCGCGTGACTTTGCTCGTGCCGTGAGATGGCCGTCGCGCGCCCGTCGTCGCGGGCGCCCGCCCGCGCCAGGGCAGCGCCGCTGGCCCATCCAAAAGCCAGCAGCGCGGCGAGAAACGTGGCGGCGTAACGCCTCATGCCAATCTACCCCTCCAGCCCCGCCCCGGCCGGCGGTGCCCGCCACCCGCTGCCGGATCCGTCCCCGGACGAAACCGAAGCGAGTTCGGAACGAATACCATGGGATTCAACCTGTTGACCGGGCGGCGGGGGACACGGCATTCCGGGGCGCCATGCAATCGAGAGCCATCACCGTTTCCGGCCGCACCTTCGTCGCGCTCCAGAAAGCCGGCCGCTCCACGCGCGGGCGCTCGGCCGTGTTCCATGCGGTCACGCCGAACTGCCGCATGTCCCTCTGCGCCGACGAGCCCGGCGCCGGGTCGTCCTGGTCGGAGCAGCCGGCGGAAGCCGTGACCTGCCCCGAATGCCTCAAGCGCCTGTCGCGGATCGGCTTCGGCTGACGCCGCGCCGCCTCAGGCGGCGCCGGCCTTGCGGGCGCCGTTCGCCAGGTTGGAGCGGTCCTGCCAGAACTCCATGTCGGCCTCCTTGCTGAACATGACGCGCACGCCCGTGGCGCCCTTGCTCACCCGCAGCTTGCCGCCGTTGCGGGACTTGTGATCCGCCATCCAGTCCTTGAACTCGGGATCCTCGCTCGTGCGCCCGGCGAACTCCAGGATGCCGGCGATCTCTTCCTGCTTGCGACGCTTGACCATGTTCGGGAGCCTCTTCTGACGGCGCGGCCGATGCCCCTCGCGCCGGAAGGACTCCCGTCGTCGTGCACCGCGGGGCCATCATAGCGACTTTCCGGCCGGCTCACAGCGCGCGAAACCCATGGCAGACCCGGCCAGGAGGCCGGGGCATCAGCCGCGCCCGAGGACAACGCGCAGCTTCTGCGCCAGTTCATCGCGGCGGTACGGCTTGTTCAGCACGTCCAGGTCGTCCGCGATGGGCTTGCTCGTCAACGGCTCGCCCACGTAGCCGGAGGTGAGCAGGACCTTCAGCTCCGGCCGCAGCCGGCGCGCCTCCACCGCGAGCTGCGCGCCGTTCATGCCACCCGGCATCACGACGTCCGAGAACATGATGTCGATCCGCGCCGGCCCCCGGATATGGTCCAGCGCCTCCCGCGCGTTGTGGGCGAGGATCACGGTGTAGCGAAGCTCCTCCAGGCTCTCGACGGCCATGGCGAGCACCTGCTCGTCGTCCTCCACCAGGAGCACCGTCTCGCCGTTCGAGGCCGGGCGGAGCGGAACCTTGTTCGAGGCGGGCGCGGGCTCCTCCGCCGGCGCGTCGACCGAGGGCGGGAAGAAGAGCCGCACGCTCGTCCCGCGGCCGAGCTCGGACTCGATGGCCACGTCGCCGCCCGCGCTCCGTGCGAAGCCGTAGACCTGGCTCAGGCCCAGTCCCGACCCCTTGCCCACCTCCTTGGTGGTGAAGAAGGGCTCGAAGGCGCGCTTGAGGGTCGGCGCGTCGATCCCGGTCCCGTTGTCCGTCACCGTCACCATCACGTAGGCGCCGGGCGCGATGCCGCGCTCCGAGGTCGCCTTCGTGTCGCGGTGGACGTTGCGGCTGGACACCGTGACCACGCCGCCCGCCGGCATGGCGTCGCGCGCGTTGACCACGAGGTTCAGCACGGCGGATTCGAACTGGGCGGGGTCGATGCGGATCGGGTCCACCGCCGGGTCCAGCTCGAAGCGCAGCGTCACGGCCTCCCCCACCGCGCGCCGGGCCAGGCCCTCGAACTCGAGGAGCAGGCGGTTGGGGTTCAGGGTCTGCGGGCGCAGCATCTGCCGGCGCGAGAAGGCGAGGAGCTGCTGCGTCAGCTGCTCCCCGCGCCGCGCTGCGGTCATGGCCGCGCCCGCCAGTCGCATCACGCGCTCCGTCTGCTCGGGCCGGCGCAGCACCATGTCGAGGCCCCCGACGATGACGGTGAGCAGGTTGTTGAAGTCGTGGGCGACGCCGCCGGTGAGCTGCCCAATCGCCTCCATCTTCTGCGCCTGGTGCAGCGCGTCCTCGGTCATGCGCCGGTCGGTCGTGTCCATGATGACGCCGGCCATGCGCACCGGGCGTCCCGTCACGTCGTAGCTCGACCGGCCCTTAGCGGTAATCCAGCGCACCGCGCCGTCCACCCGGCGGATGCGGCACTCGACGTCGAGCACCCCCGTGGCGGTCGCGCGCGCGAAGGCCGCGATGACTTCGGCGCGCTCCTCCTCGATGACGTGCTGGAGGAAATGCTCGCTGCCCCAGGACGGCAGCACCTCCGCGTAGCCGAAGATGCGGTCGTGCTGCGGGGTGCGGCGCGAGATGTCGGTGACGAGGTCGAGGTCCCAGGAGCCCATGCCCGCCGAGTCGAGCGCGAAGGCGAGCGCGCCCTGCGTCCGCTCCAGCTCCAGCGCGCGCTCGTTCACGCGCTGCTCGAGGGTCTCGTTCAGCAGACGCAGATCGTGCTCGCGCCGCTCGCGCTCGAGCAGCAGGTCACGGGTCTGGTACTGGCGCCGCCGGACGCGGAGCGAGGACCGGGCGGCGCTGGCGAGCGTCTCCGCGTTCACGGGCCGCTCGAGCAGCACGACGTTGCCCAGCCGCTCCAGCACGCCGGCCGCGAGGGCGGAGCGGCGCCCGACCTGGCGCGTCGCGAGCACGATGAAGGGGATGTCGGACCAGGAGGGCTGGGCGTCGCAGAGGGCGAGCAGCGGCTCCACCTCCGGGCCGGTCAGCGCCTCCTCGGTCACCAGCGCGCCGCCGACGTTGCCCTGCAGGCAGGCGTGCAGGCAGGCGAGGTCGTCGCAGACCTGGCAGGTGATGCCGGCGCGCTGCAGCACGTCCTGGATGACGCGCCCGTCGCGCCCCCGCGGGGCCAGGATGAGGATGCGCTCCGACATCGCGCGGTCAGCCCTCGCCCTCGTCCCGCGGAAGGTCGGTCAGCATGGAGACCGCCCCCTTGTAGGCGGGAAGCCCGCTCAGCACGCCCTCGAAGTCCGTCAGAGCCTTGCCGACCTGCAGGCCGCCGAAGCTGAGCTTGATCTCGCGGATCGTGCGCTCGTGCGCGTTGCTCCGCGTCTTGACCACCGAGACGGCGCTGCGCACCGCCCCGCCCGCCTCGAAGAAGCGGAAGAGGAGGATGGCGTCGCTGAGGTAGCTGAGGTCGATGTCGCTGCGGATGTCCCCCACCAGCCCGTGGTGGCCGAGGATGAGCAGCGTCTTGACGCCGCGCTGCCCGAGATAGGTCAGCATCTCGTGCATCTGCAGGAGGAGGAAGTTCTCGCCCGGCATCGACTGGAGATAGGCGTTGAGGCTGTCGATGACGATGAGGCCGCAGCCATCCTCCTCCACCGCCGCGCGCACGCGGGAGGCGAACTCCCCCGGCGAGAGCTCCGCCGGGTCGATCTGGCGGAGGGTCAGGCGGCCCGAGTCCAGGTGCGGCCGCAGGTCCATCCCGAGGGCCGCGCCGCGCGCGAGGAAGGTGCCCAGCCCCTCGTCGAAGAGGTAGTAGGTCACGCGCTCCCCGCGCTCGAGGGCGGCCAGGCCGCAGCAGATCGCGGTGGTGGACTTGCCGACGCCCGACGGCCCGCTGAGAAGAAGGTTTGTTCCCGGCACCAGCCCGCCGCCGAGAAGCTCGTCGAGGCCGGCGTTGCCGGTCGAGACGGAAGTGGGATCGAAGGGCGTGCGGTGCTCGGCCGCGATCAGGCGCGGGAAGACGGTCAGCCCGCCGGTGTCGAGCACGAAGTCGTGGTAGCCGCCGCGGAACTTGATGCCGCGCATCTTCACCACGCGCAGCCGCCGCCGCTCCGCCCCGTAGTCCCGCGGCGCCTGTTCCAGCGAGATCACCCCGTGGGCGATGCTGTGGAGCTGCAGGTCCGTGGGGTCCGCCGTCCGGTCGTCCAGCATCAGCACCGTGCAGCGGCGGCTGGAGAAGAAGCCCTTCAGCGCGAGGATCTGCCGGCGGTAGCGGAGCGGGTTCTGCGCCAGCAGCCGCATCTCCGACAGGCTGTCGAAGACGACGCGGGCGGGGCGGAGCTCCTCCACCTGCTGCATCACCTCGCGCGTGGTCTCGCCCAGCTCCACCTCGGAGGGGTGCAGCACGGTCTGCTCGCTGTCGGGGTCGAGGCCGAGGTCGCCGACCAGCTCGAAGAGGGACAGACCGTCGAGCGACCAGCCATGCGACGCCGCCACCGCCCGCAGCTCGTCGGCCGTCTCCGAAAGGGTGATGTAGAGCCCCGCCTCGCCGCGCGCCGCGCCCTGGAGCAGGAACTGGAGCGACAGGGTGGTCTTGCCCGTCCCCGGCGTCCCCTCCACGAGGTAAAGCCGGTCTCGCGTCAGCCCGCCGCCCAGGATGTCGTCCAGCCCCGCGATGCCGGTGCCGGCGCGCCTGGGGTCGGGGGAGGCCGCGGTATCCTCGTCATTGGTCACTGGTCAGGGGTGTCTTTCGCGGCCGGGCGGCCTGGCAAGGGGAGGCGTTCAGGGTCCAGGGGTCCCATTTTCCCCCCGAATGCAAATCACGTGTCGGAAGAAGGCCCACCGCCGGGCCGCCCCGGCCCGGGCTGGCCGGTGCCCCCGCCAGCGGGCATGGTCCGCCGCCCCCGAGGAGATCCGTCTTGGACGACAACGCTTCCGCCCCGCCCCGCCTGGGCATCGTCGGCTTCGGCATCATGGGGGAGCGGCTGCTGCGGGCCGCCCTCGAGGCGCCCGGCGCCGCGGTGCGGCCGGCCGGCGCCTGGGACCCCTCGCCGGAGGCCGCCGCGCGCCTCGCGGCCGTCGCCCCGGGGCTTCCCCTGCTGCCGGACGCGGCGGCGGTCATCGAGGCCTGCGACTGCCTCTACGTCGCCGCCCCGCCGGCGGCCCACCTGCCCCTCGCCGCGCAGGCCCTGGCCGCCGGCCGCGCCGTCTTCCTCGAGAAGCCTCTCTCCCACGACCTGGAGGCCTCGCGCCGCTTCGTGGCGGAGGCCGAGGCGGCGGGGGCGCGGGCCGCGGTGAACTTCCCCATGGCCTCCTCCCCCGCCGTGGCGCAGCTTCTCGCCTGGCGAAAGGATGGGGCGCTGGGCGACCCGGAGTCGCTGGAGGTGGAGGTCGCCTTCTCGGCCTGGCCCCGCTCCTGGCAGCGCGACGCCTCGGGCTGGCTCTCCCGCCGGGCGGAGGGCGGCTTCACGCGGGAGGTGGTGTCGCACTTCCTCTTCCTCACGCGCCGCCTCCTCGGCCCGCTGGTGCTGGAGGAGGCCCGCGCGACCTTCCCCGGCGGCGACCTCGCCGAGAGCGCGATCGAGGCGCGGCTGAGCGCGGGCGGCGTCCCGGTCCGGCTCCGCGGCGCGGTCGGCGGGACGGAACGGGACGACACCAACGCCTGGACGCTGCGCGGCCGCGCCGGCGCCCTGCGGCTGCGGGACTGGTCGATCGCCGAGCGCTCGGAGGGCGGCGGCTGGTCCACCGCCCCAGACGCCCTGCCGAACGAGCGCCAGCGGCCCCTGGTCCTCCGCGGCCAGCTCGAGAAGGTGGCCGCCCTGACCCGCGGCCTGCCGCAGGACTTGGCGACGCTGCGGGAGGCGCTGGAGGTGCAGGAGGTCGTGGAGGCGATCCTGGCAGCCTGACGGGACGGGCCGGTTTTACTCGACCGGACCGGTCCCGCATAATCGGGGCGCCCGCCACCCCCTCCGCCAGGAACCCCGCCTTGCCCAAGCCCTTCCTGCTGCCCGCCCTCCTGCTCCTGCTCGCCCTGCCCGCCCAGGCGCAGGTCGGGTCCGCGCCCGGGCCGCAGGCCGTGCCGCCGGTGCGGACCGGGGCGGGGCAGGAGCCGCCGGACCCGCGCGGCACGCTCAGCTTCACGGTGGAGAACGACCTCTTCGGCGGGAGCGACCGCTACTACACCAACGGCCTGCTGGTGACCTGGCGCTCCGGCTCCGCCGACCTGCCGCGCGTCCTGGCCGGGCTGGACGAGCGGCTGGACTTCCTGCTCGGCCCCGGAAGCCTTCGCTGGGGCCTCTCCTTCGGCCAGAACATCTACACGCCCCAGGACACGGACCGCCGCATCCCCGACCCGCGCGACCGTCCCTACGCGGGCTACCTCTACGGCGCGGCCAGCCTCAGCCGCAGCACCGAGCGCACGCAAACCCTGCTGGAGCTGCAGTTCGGCGTCGTCGGCCCCTCCGCCGGCGGCGAGTTCGTGCAGAACAACTACCACGACCTGATCAACGTCCGCCGCGCCTATGGCTGGGACCGCCAGCTGAAGGACGAGCCGGCGCTGACCGCGCTGATCGAGCGCCGCTGGCGCGTGCCGCTCGGCACGCTGGGCGGCGTGCAGGCGGAGGTCATCCCGGTGGCGGCCGTGGCGCTGGGCAACGTGCAGACCTACGCCTCCGGCGGCGGCACGCTGCGGATCGGCCAGGGGCTGGAGGCCGACTGGGGGCCGGTGCGCATCCGCCCGGCGCTGGCGGGCTCGGGCTTCTTCCAGCCGCGGCAGGAGTTCGGCTGGTACGTGTTCGGCGGGGTGGAGGGCCGGGCCGTCGCGCGCGACATCTTCCTCGACGGCAACAGCTTCCGCGACAGCCCGAGCGTGGACAAGCGCCCCTTCGTGGGCGACGCGCAGGCCGGCGTCGCCGTGCTGTGGCGCGGGATCCGCTTCGCCTACACCCAGGTGCTGCGGAGCGAGGAGTTCTACGGCCAGCGCGGCCGCCAGTCCTTCGGCGCCTTCAGCGCCTCCTTCCGCTTCTAGGTCGAAGCCCGGTGGGGCCCGGCCGGGCCTCCGCTCACCCCTCCGCGGGCAGCGACCGCCGCGCCATCTCCACCGCGCCATCGCGCGAGCGGGCCGCGCCGACGAAGCGCCGCACATGGACGAAGACCGCGTCCGCCACCCCGGAGC
Organism: Muricoccus nepalensis; assembly: GCF_006438825.1. Taxonomy (GTDB): domain Bacteria; phylum Pseudomonadota; class Alphaproteobacteria; order Acetobacterales; family Acetobacteraceae; genus Roseomonas; species Roseomonas nepalensis. The sequence goes on along the minus strand of NZ_RCZP01000021.1, from coordinate 20,333 downwards.
GCGCCGCGAGCTCGCCCTCCTGCAGCCCCGCCCATTCCTCCGGCAGCGGCTGGCGCTGGGCGAAGGAGCCGGGCTCGGGCGGCATGGTGTCGAGCATCCAGTTCCCGTTCGAGGCCGGGCTGACCGCGAAGAGGACGGGCAGGTCGTGCGCGAAGACCGCGCCCTTCCAGGGCATGCCGCGGTCGAGCACGAGGATGCGCGGGTCCTCGCCCGCCCCGTGCGCCGCGAGCACCGAGGCCTCCGCCGCGTGGCGGCCGCGCAGCCCGTCCACGCGGCGGCGCAGCACGCCCTCCGCGAAGGCCGTCGCCTCCAGGAAGGCGGCGTCGCCCGCCGTCGGGCCGTTCGCGTCCGCGTCGTCCCAGGCCGGGTTGAAGTCGCCGACAAGCGCCGCGAGGCCCAGCGCGTCGTCCTGCACGGGGCCGGTCACGGAGAAGCCGTTGTCCACCTCGTCGATGCGCCGCACGAGCTTGCGGTCGAGCTCCTGCGCGATGGCGGGGGCGAAGCGCGCGCTGCCCGAGGCCTCCAGCAGGCGCGCCACCGCGCGCTCGCCATAGACCTGCCAGACGAGCCCGGCGGAGGAGAAGGGCGTGCCGTCCTCCCGCGCGGGGGCGCCGCGCTGGTGGTGGTCGAAGCGGTTGCGCGCCGCGTCGAAGACGGTGCCGACGTCCCAGACGATATCCGCGGCCTCGATCGGCGCGGGCTTCCTCGTCCGCAACAGGACGTGGTCCGCGCCGGGCGCGCGGAGGCCGAGCGCCAGGCGGAGCACGGCGTAGGCGAAGACCTCGTCGCAGTGGAACTTGCCGCTGTGCGTCGCCAGCACGGGCAAGGGGGCGGCGGCGCTCACGCGGACACCAGCTCGCGCCCGCGGAGAAGGGCCGCCGTGCTCGGCAGTCGCCCGCGGAAGTGGACGAACAGCTCCATGGGATCGCGCGTGTCGCCCGCGCTCAGCAGGGTGCGCAGCCGCGCGGCCGTCGCGGCGTCGAAGGGGTCGCCCGCCTCGGTGAAGGCCTCGAAGCCATCGGCGTCGAGCACCTCCGCCCAGAGGTAGGAGTAGTAGCCCGCCGCGTAGCCGCCGCCCGCGAAGAGGTGCTGGAAATGCGCGGGGCGGTGGCGGAAGCCGATCTCCGCGGGCATGCCGATCTCGGCCAGGAACTCCCGCTCGAAGCGGTCGATGTCGATCGACGCCGGGTCGGGATGGCCGTGCAGCGCCATGTCGATGAGGGCGGAGGAGGTGTACTCCACCGTCGCGAAGCCCTGGTTGAAGCCGCGGGCCGAGAGCAGCCGCGCGCTCAGCGCCTCCGGCACCGGCTCTCCCGTGCGGTGGTGGAGCGCGTAGCGCTGCAGCGTCTCCGGCAGGGCCATCCAGTGCTCGTAGATCTGGGACGGCAGCTCCACAAAGTCGCGCCGCACGGAGGTGCCGGACTGCGAGGGGTAGCGCACCCGGCTCAGCATGCCGTGCAGCGCGTGGCCGAACTCGTGGAACAGGGTCTCCGCGTCGTCGAAGCTCAGCAGCACCGGGTCGGACTTGGCGAAGTTGTTGTTGTTGATGATCACCGGCGAGACCGGCCTGTCGAGATCCTCCTGGTCGCGGTAGCTGCTCATCCAGGCGCCCGAGCGCTTGCCCGGCCGGGCGTAGGGGTCGGCGAGGAAGACGCCGACATGGCCGTCGGCGTCCCGCACCTCGTAGGCGCGCACGTCCGGGTGGTAGAGCGGCACGTCCTCGCGCGGGGTGAAGGTCACGCCGAAGAGCCGCGTCGCGGTGTCGAAGGCGGCCAGCTGGATGTTCCCGAAGACGAAGAAGGGCTTCAGCTCCGCCTCGTCCAGCGCGTAGTCCGTCAGGCGGACCTTCTCGGCGTAGTAGCGCCAGTCCCAGGGGGCGAGGTCGCCCTCGAAGCCCTCGCGGCGGGCGAGGGCGAGCAGGCGGTCGCGCTCGGCGGCGGCCTTGCGCTTGGCGGGCGCCCAGACCTCGGCCAGCAGGCCCTGCACGGCGGTCGCGCTGCCGGCCATGGTGTCGGCCAGGCGGAAGGCGGCGAAGGTCTCGTAGCCGAGCAGCCGCGCCCGCTCCGCCCGCAGCGCCAGGATCTCGGGGATCAGCGGCCGGTTGTCGTGCTCGCCGGGATGGGTGCCGCGGGCGATCCAGGCCTTGTAGGCGGTCTCGCGCAAGTCGCGCCGGGCGGAGAAGGTGAGGAAGGGCTCGATGAGGGAGCGCGACAGCGTCACCGCGAAGCCCGGGAGGCCGCGCTCCGCCGCGGCGGCGGCCATGCCGTCCCGCAGGAAGGCCGGCAGCCCCTCGAGGTCGCCCCCGTCGAGCGCCAGGTGCCAGTCGTTCTCGTCGTGGAGCACGTTCTGGCCGAATTGCGTGTGCAGCACGGCAAGGCGGGCGGAGATCTCGGTCATCCGCGCCTTCGCCGCCTCGTCCAGCGCCGCGCCGCTGCGGATGAAGCCGAGATGCGTGCGCTCCAGCAGCCGCGCCTGGTCCTCGGCCAGCCCCAGCTCCTCGCGCCGCGCGTAAAGCGACTTCACGCGGGCGAAGACCTGCGGGTCCAGCGCCACGCGCATGCCGTGCTCGGCCAGGCGGGGCGACATCTCCCGGTCCAGCGCCTCCAGCGCCGGGCCGCCGAGGCTGACGACGAGGTTGGAGAAGACGAGCCCCACCCGCGTCAGCGCCCGCCCGCTGCGCTCCAGCGCCTCGATCGTGTTGGCGAAGCTCGGCTCCGCGGGGTCGTTCCCGATCGCCGCGATCTCCTCCAGGTTCTCCGCCATCGCCGCCTCGAAGGCGGGCGCGACGTGCTCCGGGCGGATGCGGTCGAAGGGGGGCAGGCCGAAGGGGGTGTCCCATGGCGTCAAAAGGGGGTTGGGCGCCAGGAGGGGGTTGCTCTCGCTCATGCCGCTATAGGTGGCGATGCGCCCCCGGGGTCAAGCCGTGCCGCCCGGAATGCGTCAGGGCAGCCAGCCCAGCGCGCGCAGCCGCTCCCGCTCGCCACCCAGGAAGCGGTCGCCAATGTCGGACCGCCAGCGCAACTCCGGCGCCACCACGTTGCCGGCCCGCGCCCGCGCCGCGGCCTGCGCCGCCTCTATCGTAGGGCCGGTGCCCGTGACGATCATCAGGTGCCCCGAGCGCCGGCGCCCGAGAAGCTGGCCGTCCTCCCGGCGCATGTCGACGAAGTGGTAGCTGTCCTGCTCCGCGCCCTCCGGCGGGCGGAGGAAGAAGACGGGCGGGTCCTCGGAGGGCTCGGCGGTCGCGCGGTGGTCGGGGAAGGGCGGCACGGTCAGCACGATGGCGACGGACCAGCCGGGGGTGGTCGCGAAGCGCCGCGGCTCCCGCGGCATCGCCATGCGCGCCATCAGGTCGCCCCAGCCATCGGCCTGCAGCGCGGCGAGGACGGCAAAGCCCGGGTTGCCGAAGCGGCAGGTGAACTCCAGCGGCCAGACGCCCCGCTCGTTCACCATGAGGTTGAGGTTCACGTAGCCGACATGCCCGGCCGCGGCGAGGCGGGGCGCCACGCGGTCGAGGGTGGCGGCGAAGAGGGGCTCCGCGCCCTCGTAGGAGGCGAGGGTGCCCATCTCGCCGGTCATCTCGCCCATCTCGCCCGGGAAGAAGCGCTTGTGCTCGAAGTCGATGCAGGCGGGGCGGAGGAAGGCGGTGCCGTCGAAATAGGCGCCGACGCCGACCTCCACCCCCTCGATCCGCTCCATCAGCAGCACCCGCCCCTCGCCCGCGCGGCGGAGCATGAAGGCGAGGTCCAGCCCCTCCGGGTGGTCGCCGACGAAGGTGTTGCGCCCGACCTCGTCGTGCTTGAGGACGTAGCGGCCGGGGTTCCTCCCCAGCCACTCGAGCGCGAGCGCGGGGTGCTCGAAGGGGTGGCTCTCGGCGATGGCGAGCCCGGCCTCGCGCAGCACCGCCTGGCCGAAGTCGCGCTCCCCCTCCAGCCGGTCGCCGAAGGCGCTGCCGCCGACGACGCGGTAGCCCTGGGCCCGCAGCGCGTCCTGCACGGCCCCGCGCTCGATCCGCTCGAAGAAGACGATCCCGTCGCGCCCGACCCAGTCCAGCTCGGCCCGCCAGTCCGGCACGGTGTCGATGAGGCCGCCGAAGGCGCGGTCGCCGGGCGGGTCCTCGGCGTGGACGCGGACCTCGTGCCCCTCCCGCTGCAGGGCCAGGTAGATGTCGCCGAGATAGGCGCGGGGTCCGATGGCAAGGATCCGCATGCGCGCGTCGTGCTCCGTGCGTGGCAGGGACCGGGGCGGTCCGGGGGTGGCGGGGACCGGGGCGGTCCTGGGGGCTGGCCGCGAGGATGGCGGTCCCGGGCGCAACGGCAAAGCCGGCGCCCCGGTTCCGCCCGGCCCGGCACCGCGCCAAAAGGGGCCTCGGAAAGCGCTGCCGCTTGCGGCTAGTGTCGGGCGGACCGAATCCGGCGCGCCGCCGGGCGGCCCGGGGAAACGCGGCAAGGGAAGGAAACACGCATGCACCAGGGAAGCCTCTCCCGGCGCGGGCTGGGGGCGCTCGGCGCCGGCGGCCTCGCGGCGGGGCTCGCGGCGCCGCGCGCGGCGCGCGCCCAGGCCGCGGCCTGGCCGGACCGGCCGGTGCGGCTGGTGGTGCCCTTCGGCGCCGGCGGGGCGATCGACACCCTCTCCCGCACCGTCGCCCAGCGCTTCAGCGAGTTCGCGAACGGCCAGACCCTGGTGGTGGAGAACCGCTCGGGCGCGGGCGGCACGGTCGGCGGCGCCGCGGTCGCGCGGGAGAAGCCGGACGGCTACACGCTGATGATGGCCGATGTCGGGTCCAACGCCATCGGCAAGCTGCTGAACCCGGCGCTGCCCTACGACCCCGTGACCGCCTTCACGCCGATCGTGCACCTCGTGAACCTGCCGGGGGTGGTGATCGCCCATCCCTCCGTCACGGTGCGGGACCTGCCGGACATGATCGCGCAGGCGAAGGCGCGGCCGGGTCACTTCACCTACTCTTCCGCCGGCACCGGCAACGGCAGCCACCTCTTCATGGCGCTGCTGCTGCGCCAGGCCGGGGTGGACATGGTCCACGTGCCCTACCGCTCGGGCGCGGAGATGGTCACGGCGCTGGTGCGGGGCGACGCGCAGTTCGGCTTCCCGACGGTTTCCTCGGCGCTGCAGATGATCCGCGGCGGCAACGCGCGCGCCATCGCCGTCAGCACGCCCGACGGCACCCCGGCCCTGCCGGGAATCCCCGCGGTGGCCGACACGCTGCCCGGCTTCGACCTCGCGGTCTGGCACGGGATCATGGCGCCGGCCGGGCTCGACCCCGCCCTCGCCACGCGGATCAACGCCGTGTTCAACGGCATCGCCGCCGTGCCCGAGGTGCGGGAGGCTGTCTTCCGCTCCCAGGCCGGGCGCATGGTCGGCGGCACCCCCAAGGACTTCGCCGACCACGTCGCGCGCGAGGTGGCGCGGTGGGAGCCCCTCATCCGCGAGGGCGGCTTCCGGGTGGAGTGAGGCGCCCGCCGCGGCCGCCCGCGAAGCCCGTTCAGGCCACGCGGTCGGCCAGCAGCCCGACGGCCAGCCCGTAGTTCATGGGCGAGTTGTAGCGGCGGATCACGCGAAGGTTCGGCAGGCCGAGGAAGACCTGCCCGGCGCTGCGCGTGGGCACGGCCAGCGAGGCCTGGGTGTCGCTCGCCGGGAGCGGCGACCCGTCCGCCCGGCGCCAGCCCAGGCGCGCCCACTCGGCGATGGGGCGCCGGGTCTCGGTGTCCACCCGCTCGATGTCGAAGCCCGCGGGCGGGCGGGCCTCCAGCGCCCAGCCCTTGTCGGCCTGCCAGCCGCTGCGGGCGAGGTAGTTCCCGATCGAGCCCAGCGCGTCCGCCCGGCTGCCCCAGATGTCCTTGCGGCCGTCGCCGTCGAAGTCGACCGCGAGCCGCTCGAAGCTCGTCGGCATGAACTGGGGATGGCCCATCGCCCCCGCCCAGGAGCCGCGCATCCCCTCGGGCGTGACGTGGCCGGCGTCGATGATGCGGAGCGCGGCGATCAGCTCGCCCTTGAAGAAGGAGGCGCGGCGGCCCTCCCAGGCCAGGGTGGCGAGGGCCTCGATCACGTTGAAGCCGCCGGTGTTGGCGCCGTAGTTTGTCTCCATCCCCCAGATCGCGACGACCACGCGGGGCGATACGCCGTAGCGGGACTGCATCCCCTCCAGCAGCGCGCGGTTCTCGGCGTAGGCGCGGCGGCCGTTCTCGATGCGCGCGGGGCTGACGATGCGGTCGCGGTAGGACTCCCAGCTCAGCACCCCCTCGGGCTGCTTGCGGTCGAGCTCGAGCACGCGCGCCAGCGGCCGGATGCCGGACAGCGCGCGCTGCACAGTCGCGGGCGAGACGCCGGCCCGCCGTGCGTCGGCGCGCAGGCCGGTGAGGAAGGTGTCGAAGCCGGCCGCGTCGGCCACGACCTGCTCCGGCGAGGCGGTCACCGCCGTGGCGGAGGACGGCGCGGGCGCGGGGGCCAACGGTGCCGCGACGGTGACGGGCGCCGCCGGGGTGGAGGAGGCGCAGCCGGCAAGGGCCGGGCCGGCGCTGGCGAGGAGGAGGCGGCGGGTGAGCATGGGGGCGGATTTGGCAGGACGCCCGGACGGGCGCAACCGGCGCGCGCCGTATTCCCCGCGGCGTGGCCGCCCGGCCGCGCCTTGCCCCGCGCGGGGCGCCAACTCCCGGTTGGCCGGGAGGAACCGCGCGGACAACCGGCCCGCGCGCTACGCGTCGAGCGCGACCGGCGCGAGGGCCTGGCCGCGCCGCCGCCGTTCCTCCGCCGGCAGGATGTCCGCCGAGGGCCAGAGGCCGCTGCCGAGCGCCGCGGCGTAGCCCTCGGGCAGCCCCGCCGCGCGCATGGCGGCGGCCGCGGCCGCGTGGTCGTAGTCGAGCGGGCGAAGCTCGACGCGGAGCGTCCCGCCCTGCGGCCGGAGCAGCGCGAACCACCCGCGGGGCGTCCCGTCGTCCGCGGGCATGCCGATCGCGCCCGCGTTGACCCAGAGGCCCTCGCCTACCCGGCGGGCGAAGGGGATGCCGCAGTGGCCGGCGACCACGCCGTCGCAGCCCGTGGCCCGGATCTCCTCCGCGAGAGCGGCGTCCGGCGCGGAGGGGAAGAGGAAGCGCGCCGTCTCGCCGGCGCCGCCGTGGATCACCGCCAGGCGCCGCCCGCCGATCTCCAGCACCATCCGCGCCTGCAGCGCCGCCATCCAGGCCCGCTGCGCGGCGGTGACGCGCGCCTCGGCGTAGGGGTACCAGGCGCGGGAGAGACGGTCGCAGGCCGTGCCCTCCTCGAAGCCGCAGCCGCAATCGGCGCGCCCGGCCGAGAGGTTCTCCTCGCAGTTCCCGGCGATGACGGCGCAGCCGCTGCCCATCACCCGCTCCAGCGTCGGGCCGGGGTCGGCGCCGTAGGCCACCACGTCCCCGGTGCAGACGACGCGCGCGGGCGGGATGCCGAGCCGCGCCGCCTCGGCGAACAGCGCCTCCGTCGCCTGCCGGTTTGAGTAGGGGCCGCCGAAGACGAGCACCGGCCCTTCCGCGCGCAGGAGCGGCACCGTCACGCCACCACCCTCCCGTTCTCCAGCCGCAGGCGCCGGTCGGCGTGGCGCCGGGCGAGCTCCGGCTGGTGCAGGCTGACCACCACCGCGAGCCCGCCCCGCGCGAGCTCCCGCAGGAGCACCAGCACCGCCTCGGCGTTGGCGGGGTCGAGGCTCGCCACGGGCTCGTCCGCGAGGAGGACCGGCGCCCGCTGCATCAGGGCGCGGGCGATGGCCACCCGCTGGCGCTGCCCGCCCGAGAGCGTGTCCGCCCGCCGCTCGGCCAGCCCCGCCAGCCCGACGCGGCCGAGGCACTCCGCCGCCAGCGCCAGCTCCCGCGCGGGCCAGAGGCCGAGGGCGGAGCGCAGGAAGCCGGTGCGCCCGAGCGCGCCAACGAGGACGTTGCTCCGCGCGCTCAGCCGCCGCGCCAGCGCGTGGTGCTGGAACACGAGCGCCGGCCGCGCGCCGCCCGCGCTCACCGTGCCCGCGTGCGGCACCAGCCCGGCCGCGGCGCGCAGCAGCGTGGTCTTGCCCGCGCCCGATGGCCCCTCGATCGCCAGCACCTCCCCGGGCGCGACGGCGAGGGTGACGCCCGAGAGCACCGCGCGCCCGCCGAGCGAGACCGACAGCCCCTCCACCACCAGCCCGCCCGTCAAAGCAGCGCGCGGCGCAGCGCGCCGGAGAGGCGGTCCGCCGCCAGGACCATGGCGACGACGATGATGAGGATGGCCAGCACCCGCGCGAAGTCGAGCAGGTCCACCGCGTTCTTCAATTCCTGCCCCAGCCCCCCGGCCCCCACCACGCCGAGCACGGTGGAAGCGCGGATGTTGAATTCCCAGACATAGAGCACGGCAGAGGCCGTCTGCGGCAGGGTCTCCGGCAGCAGCACCACGGCCGCGGCCTGGGCGCGGGAGGCCCCGGCCGAGAGGGCGGCCTCGACGGGCGAGAGGTCAGCCGCCTCCAGCGCCTCCGACCAGAGCTTGGCGATGGAGCCGGTGGAGTGCAGCGCGACGCCGAGCATCCCCGCGAAGGGGCCGAGGCCCACCGCCGCGACGAGGATGAGCGCGAAGACGAAGCCGTCCACCCCGCGGAGCGTGTCCAGCAGCGCGCGCACGGGGTGGTACAGCACCGGCGCCGGCGCCACCGGCCGCGCGCCCATCACCGCCAGCGGCAGCGCGGCGAGGGCGGCGAGCGCGGTGCCGAGGCTCGCGATGGCCACCGTCTCCGCGGCGCGTCGGGCGAGGTCCCCCGGCCCCGAGAAGTCCGGCGGGAAGGCGCCCGCGAGCCAGCGCGCCAGCCGCGGCAGCCCCGCGACCAGCCGCCCCAGGTCCGGCGAGACCACCCAGGTGCACCAGGCGAGGAAGGCGGCGAGCGCCAGCCCGCCCGCCCAGCGCCGCCTCACCCCCCGCCGATCCGCCCGAGCGCCCGGCCGGCGGCCTCGATCATCGCGTAGCTCTCTGGCCCCGCCGCCTCCCAGCCCGTGTAGTTGGGCGGCATGACGCGGGCGGCCGTCGCCTCGCCGATCGCGAGGGCCGCGTCCAGCAGGGCGCGCTTTACCGGGGCCTCCAGGCCGCGGCGCACGGCCAGGGCGTCGTTGGGCAGGGGATCGGAGCGCCAGACGACCCGCACCTGGTCCTCGCGCACGCGCCCGGCCGCGATCATGGCCGCGAGGTTGCGGTCGTAGTCGGTCGCGAGGTCCACCTGGCCGTTCGCCACCGCCGTGACGTTGGCCGGGTGCGAGGCGCCGTCGCGGTAGCGGAAGAAGGTCTTGGGATCGATGCCCTGGGTGCGGAACCAGTAGCTCGGGATCAGCCAGCCCGAGGTGGAGCCGGCGTCGGCGAAGGAGATGGACCGCCCCCGCGCGTCGGCCGGGAAGTCCGGGAAGGCGAGTTCCGGCCGCGCGATGATGATCGCGTGGTAGGTCGGGCGGCCCTGGTACTTCACGACCGCCAGCGCCTCCGCCCCCGCGCGGTCCTTCGCCAGCACGTAGCCCCAGGGGCCCATCCAGGCGGCGTCCACCTGGTCGTTGGCCAGCGCGACGGCGATGCCCGCCCAGTCCGTGGTGACCGTCAGCTCGAAGGGGCGGCCGACGGCGGCGGCGAGATGGGCGAAGAAGGGCTCGTAGGCCCGGCGCGTATCGCCGGCCGTGGGCTGGAAGGGGCCGACGGCGAAGCGCAGCGGCCGCCCCTGCGCGCCCGCGCCCGTGGCCAGCGCCAGCGCCGGGGCGGCGAGCAGGAGCGCGCGGCGGGGGGCCCTCACCGGCTGCACGCCGCGCCGCCCAGCACGCAGAAGCGCGCGCAATGGGGATGGTTCAGCGGCACCGGCCGGCTCGCCTCGGCCAGCGTCGCGCCGAGCTCGAACTGTGGGTCGTAGGCGAGAAGCGTGCAGGCGAGCACCGCTGGCGCCGCTGCGCCGCGGCGCTTCACGACCATGCGGGAGGAGGCGCACATGACGCTGTCGGGCGACTTGCCGAGGATGCCCCAGCAGGCCTCGGTGATCTCCGGCACGTCGGCCCCGGGGTCCATCTCCGGGAAGAGCATCAGCGCCACCGGATCGGCGGCGTCGAGCGGGAGGCCGCGGGCCGCGAACAACCGCGCGTAGCCCGCCCGCAGCGCCGCCTCCGGCTCGGCCCCGAAGGCCGCGCGGCCCGCGACGTTGAGGCGGAAGCCGCGCTCCGCCAGCCAGGCCATGCCCTGCATCGTGATCTCGAAGGTGCCCCGGCCGCGCTCGAGGTCGTGGAGCGCGGGCCCGTAGTGGTCGAGGCTGACGCGGACGGTGAGAAGGCCCGGATGGGCCGCGTTCAGCGCCGCCAGCCGCTCGCGGTGGCGCATCATCGGGCGCATGGCGTTCGTCAGCACCAGAGCGCGGTGGCCTCGGCGCAGCACGTCCTCCAGCATGGCGAGCATGTCGGGGTTCATGAAGGGCTCGCCGCCGGTGAAGCCGATCTCCTCCACCGGCAGCCGGTCGCGCGCGGCCTCGTCGAGGTAGCCCGCCACCTCGGCGGCGGTGAGGTAGACGAGGGCGTCGTTGCGGGGCGAGCTCTCGATGTAGCAATTCGCGCAGGTCAGGTTGCAGAGCGTGCCGGTGTTGAACCACAGCGTCCGCAGCGCGCCGAGGGACACCGCCGCGCGCCGCTCCCCCTTCGCCGTCCGGGCGGGGTCGCGGAACCGGGCGGGCGCCATCGGGGGGGCATCGAGAACGGGGATCGTCAAGGAGAGGGCTCCGCGGCGGCGTCGGCCCCTGATGATGGGCCTTCCGCGCGGCCAGGGAAGCCCTTCCCGCCGCCGGGCGGCCGGCGGGGTGCCGCCCGGCGCGCGGCTTGCCGCCTGGCGCAACGCGTGTTCTGCTCCGCGCTATCGGTTCAGGAGGAAGCGGCATGGCGGAACAACCCGGCCCCGAGCAGTCCCCGAGCCGCCGGGCCCTGCTCGCGCGGATCGGCGCGGTGGCGGGCGGCGCCGCGATGTACCAGGCGATGACCGCGCTCGGCGTCGCCGCGGAATCGGCCTATGCGGGGCCGGTGAAGCTCGAGGGAGACGCGCGCGGCGCTTCCGTGCTCGTCCTCGGCGCGGGCGTGGCCGGCATGGTCGCGGCGATGGAGCTGCGCAAGGCCGGCTACCGCGTGCAGGTGCTGGAATACTCGGACCGCCCCGGCGGCCGCTGCTGGTCGCTGCGCGGCGGCGACCGCTACACGGAGCTGGGCGGGGAGACGCAGACGGTCGGCTTCGACCACGGGCTCTACTTCAACCCCGGCCCCTGGCGCATCCCCTACAACCACCACGCCGTGCTGGACTACTGCAAGCGCCTGGGCGTCGCGCTCGAGCCCTTCGTGCAGGTGAACCACAACGCGATGGTGCACGGCCGGAACGCCTTCGGCGGCAAGCCGCAGCGCTACCGCACGATCAACGCGGACTACCAGGGCGGCATCGCGGAGCTTCTCGCCAAGGCGACGAAGCAGGGCAAGCTGGACGAGGCCGTGGGCAAGCAGGACCAGGAGATCCTGCTCGAATCCCTCCGCGCCTGGGGCGCGCTGAACACGGACATGACCTACGCGAAGTCGGTCCTCACCTCCGACCGCCGCGGCTTCGACCGCGACCCCGGCGGCGGGCTCACCGCGCGCCCCGTGCCGTCGGAGCCGGTGGCGATCAAGGACGTGCTCTCCTCGCGCCTCTGGTCCTACCTCGTCACCGGCTCGCTCTACGAGTTCCAGACGACGATGTTCCAGCCCGTCGGCGGCATGGACATGATCGCCAAGGCCATGGCGCGCGAGGTGGACGGGCTGATCCGCTACAACGCCAAGGTGACGGAGATCCGCCAGGACGACCGCGGCGTGACGGTGACGCTGCGGGACGCGCAGGGCGCCGGCGGGGCGGAGCAGGTGCGGGCGGACTGGTGCGTCTGCACCATCCCGCTCTCCATCCTCAGCCAGATCGAAATGAACGTCGGCGCGCCCATGGCCGCCGCGATCCGCGCGGTGCCCTACGCCGCCTCGGTGAAGGTCGGGCTGCAGTTCAAGCGCCGCTTCTGGGAGCAGGACGAGCACATCTACGGCGGCATCTCCTACACGGACCTGCCGATCCGGATGATCTCCTACCCCTCCACGGCCTATGGCACGCCGGGCAAGGGCGTGCTGCTCGGCGCCTACGCCTTCGGCCCCTACGCCTACGAGTTCACGGCCCTGCCGGCGGCGGAGCGCGTGAAGCGGGCGCTGGAATGGGGCGCGGCGCTGCACCCGCAATACAAGGACGAGTTCGACGGCGGCGTCTCCGTCGGCTGGCACCGCGTGCCCGGCGCGCTCGGCTGCAACGGCGCCTGGACGGACGCCAAGCGGGACGAGCACTACGACAACCTCTGCGCCCTCGACGGGCGGATCGTCCTCGCGGGCGAGCACGCCTCCTACATCCCCGCCTGGCAGGAAGGCGCCATCCTTTCCTCCCTCGACGCGATCTCGCGCCTGCACCGCCGCGTGGTGTCCGCGTGATGCGCCCCGCCCTTCTCCTCCTGGGCCTCGCGCTCGCCCCGCTTCCCGCGCTTTCCCAGGCCGACGCCCCGCCGCGCTCGGCGCAGCAGCGGGTGGGGGAGGCGACGTCGGACAGCCACGGCTTCGTCTCGGCCACGCGCTTCGGCCAGCGCGACGGCGGGGCCCTCTACGCCGCGATCTGCGCGGGGTGCCACATGCCCAACGGGCGCGGGGCCGTGGGCGCCGGCGCCTACCCGGCGCTGGCGGGGAACGAGAAGCTGGAGCACACGGCCTATCCCGTCGGCGTCGTCCTCCACGGCCGGCACGGCATGCCCGGCTTCGCCACGCAGCTCGACGACGCGCAGGTGGCGGCGGTGGTGAACTGGGTCCGCACCAACCTTGGCAACGCCTATGCCGAGGATCCCGCGACCCCCGAGGAGGTGCGGGCGGCCCGCCCCTGACCCGTTCAACAGAAGGCACACGCCGCATGCGCGTCCCCCTGCTCGCCGCCGGCCTGCTGGCCACGGTCCTCTCCCCCGCCCTCCTCTCGCCGGCGGCGGGCCAGGAGATCACCCGCCACCGCACGCCCGGCTCGAACTTCCCCATCGCCATGGCCGTGGAGGTGCCGCCGGGCGCCACCACGGTGATGGTCAGCGGGATGGTGCCGCCGGTCGCGGACCCGGCGGCGCCGCGCAACAGCCTCGCGAGCTTCGGGGACACGCGCGCGCAGACGGCCGGCGTGCTGTCGCGGATCGAGGCCTCCCTGAAGTCGATCGGCCTCTCGCTCGGCGACGTCGTGCGGATGCAGGTCTTCCTCGTCGGCGACCCCGGCAAGGGCGGCCGCATGGACTTCGACGGCTTCATGGCCGCCTACGTCGAGCACTTCGGCACGGCCGCCCAGCCCAACCTGCCCGCGCGCTCCGTCATGCAGGTGGCCGGGCTCGTGAACCCCGGCTGGCTCGTGGAGATCGAGGTGACCGCCGCCCGCCACTAAGGCCGGCCGCGCCGCGGCGTCGTTTCAAATCCATTACTAAACAGAAAACTGGAGCAATCACGAAGCCGCGAGCAACCCTCTTGCAGCGGTTGCCAGGGATGGCGCGAGTCCATACCACACGATCTCGTGCTTCGCCGGACGGTCGTTTCGACGGCGGACCTCCCGCCTCCATCCCCCGGGACCGGAGGCAGCCCTGCTGAAAGCCCCCTGCTTTCGGCCCCTTCGCCCGCCGCGGCCACGCCCCTCGGGGCGGCACGGCCGCCGGGCCTCAAGGAGACGCCGCAGATGGCCCTTCCCCGCCCCCACGCCCGCGTGACCCCCTGCCCTTCGGGGCCGGCGACGCGGGGCCTGGAGGATTGAGGGCGCTCGCCCGGCGCGCCGGCCCGGCCGTCGCCGCTCTCGGCCTGGCGGTCCTGGTCATCGGCTGCGCCCCGACCGGAGAGGAGGGGCCGGTCGCCTCGATCGCTGCCCCGCCCGCCCCCGAGCCCCCGCCGCCCGCGGACCCGGCCATGGCGCTGCTCGAGCAGCGCGGCCTCCGGCCCGCCGGCGAGCAGCAGCTCGGCCAGGCCTCCTACTACGGCCCTGAGTTCACGGGGCGGAAGATGGCCAACGGCCGCCGCTTCGACCCCGCCTCCATCTCCGTCGCGCACCGCACCCTGCCCTTCGGCACCCAGGTGCTGGTGACCCATCTCGGCAACGGGCGCTCCGCCATGGCGACGGTCGAGGACCGCGGGCCCTTCATCCGCGGCCGGATCATCGACCTCAGCCCGCGGCTCGCCGAGCGGCTGGGGATGAAGACCGAGGGGGTTGCCCCGGTCGAGGTCCGGCCGGTCGAGGTGGCCGAGGCGCCGAACTGAGCCGGGGCCTCCGCCGCCCCGGAGGCTTCCCCGCCCTCACCCGTCGAGCTCCTTCGCCTCCAGCACGGAGGTCGTGAACCGGTGCGCGCTGCTGGCCCGCCAGCGCGGGTCGCGGCGCAGCATCGCCATGAAGGCGCGATGGCCCTCCTGCTCGCGGCCGACCAGGCACCCCGCGCCGGCGCCCCCCACCTCCCCCGGCGGCGCGTCCATCCCGCCGTGCTGGTCGATGATGAGAAGGCCGCTGTCGAGCGGGTCGCCCTCCCGGTGGAAGTCCCGGTTGGCGTCGCGCGTCACCGCCAGGGGCGCCACCTGCACGAGGGCGTCCTGCTCCTGCCCGGTCCCGATGGCGGTGCGGCCGATCGCCCAGGCACGGTGCTGGCCGAGGCGCAGGCGGGGCGCGCCCGCGGGCTCGGCGGGCTCCTCCACGGAGGGGCGGCCGCCGCCGGTGGTGGCGGGCCAGGCGCCGGCCAGTTCCGGCCGCCCGCCGGGCGCCACGCGCAGCAGGAGGCGCAGGTCGTCGAAGTGGTCCGGGCGGCGCGGGCGCTTCACCCCCTCCGGGTCCATGCCCTCGACATAGACGATGTTGAGGCCCTCGGGATGCCGGCAGATCCAGTCGCCCCGCCGCTCCATCGCGGCGGCGACCCGCCCGGCCAGGTCGTCGCCCGGGCGGAGCGGCCACGCGGCGCCGGGCGCCAGCAGGGCCCGCGCGGCGGCCGGGGAGAGCGCACCCTCGAAGGGGATGCCGAGCGGGCCGCAGAAGGCCATCAGCGCCCACTGGGTCACGGGACCGAGGAAGCCGTCCGTCGGCGGGTCCAGCAGGCCGGCGGCCGAGAGGCGGGCCTGCAGCGCGTCCACCAAAGCGGCGTCCCGCACGAGCAGCGCCATGGAAAGAGGGTCCTGCCCCTCCCGCGCAAAGCTCTCCAGCCGATCCATCCGTCCTCCCCGGCCGGCGGTCGCCGGCACCCGATGCCCAACGGGAAGGAAGCGGGAATTGTTGCGTCTGATGGAACGTCGAGGGCTGGGCGGCCGGCGCCCTGCCCAGGGCGGTCAGCCCTTCTCGCAAGGCGCGTCCGGGGCCTCCGCCGCGCCCGGGGAACCTTCCGCGGGGGTCCCGAGCCGGGCGTCGAGGGCGGCCCGGATGGCCTGCGCCAGCCGCGGCACCGCGTAGGGCTTCTCGATCCAGGCGAGCGCGAGGGCGGGCGCGCCGTCCGCCGGCAGGGCCGACGGGCTGCCGGAGGTGGCGAGGACCGGCAGGTGCGGCCAGCGGCGCGCGGCCTCCTGGGCAAGCTGCTGCCCGGAGATGCCGGACAGGCCCATGTCGGTGAAGAGCAGCGCGACCTCGGGCGTCCTCTCGAGGAGGGTGAGGGCGGCGGAGGCGTCCTGGGCCCGGAGGACTTGGTAGCCCATCGCCTCCAGCCCTTCCGCGGTGCAGGAGAGGATCTCCGGCTCGTCCTCCACGACGAGGACGATCTCGCCGTTCCCCGCAAAGCGCTCCGCCGCGGGGGGCTGGAGCCCTTCGCCCGTCGCGTCCGCGATCACGAGGCGGGGCAGGAGGATGGTGACGGCGGTCCCGACGCCGGGCTCGCTGTCGATCATGACATGGCCGCCCGAGTTCGTCGCGAAGTCCACCACCTGGTAGAGGCCGAGGCCGGTTCCCTTGCCCGCCGCCTTGGTCGTGAAGAAGGGCTCGCAGGCGCGCTCGGCCACCTCCGGCGACATGCCGGCGCCGGTGTCGCGAACGGTGATCCGCATGAACTCCTGCCCGGGCACCGGGATCAGGTCAGGCACGCCCTCCTCCCCGCGCGTGGCGCGGGCGGTCTCGATCGTCACCGGCCCGCCGGTCGCGGCCATCGCGTCGCGCGCGTTGATGACGAGGTTCAGCAGGGCGATCTCGAACTGGTTCTGGTCGGCCAGCACGCACCAGGGGCAGTCGGCGAGGTGGAAGTCGACCACGAGCGTGCTCGCCGAGGACTGGCGGATGAGGTCGGCCATCCCCGCGATGACGGCGTTCGGGTCGATGGGCTGCGGCTCGCGCTGCTGCCGGCGGGAGAAGGTGAGGAGGCGCTGGGTGAGGAGGGCCGCGCGCTTCGCCCCGCTCCGCGCCTGCTCGATCCCGCGCCCGGCCCGGTCGAGGTCGAGCTCCTTCAAGGAGCGCTCGGCGCGGTCGAGGTTGCCGAGGATGACCATCAGCAGGTTGTTGAAGTCGTGCGCGACCCCGCCCGTGAGGTGCCCCACCGCCTCCATCTTCTGCGCCTGCCGGAGCTGGTCCTCCGCCTGCCGGCGCGCGGTGACGTCGGTGTAGAGGGTGACGAAGCCGCCGTCGGCCAGGCGGTTGCGGCGAAGCTCCATCACCTGCCCGTTCGGGCGGCGCCGCTCGATCGTGCCGGTGCTGATGCCGGCGCGGAGCCGGTCGAGCCGGCGCGCGACCTCGTCCTCCACGTCGCCCGGGCCGAACTCCCCGGCCTCGGCCTGGGCACGGAGGATCTCCGCCATCGGCAGGCCGACGCGGAGCAGGTTGGCCGGGATGCCCGTGTAGTCCGGAAAGCGCGCGTTCCACTCCACCAGGCGGAGGTCGGCGTCGATCATCATCACGCCGTCGCTCATGCCCGCCAGCACCGCGGCGAGCCGGGCGGCCTTCGTGCCGTCGGGCGCGGCCTCCGCGGCGGCCGGGACAAGGTCGGGCGAGGCCGGCGGCACGGCGGAGGGGCCGCCCTCGGCAGGCCGGCGTCCGGAGCGTCGAAGGCGGCGTCTGGCGGCCGAAAGCAGGTCCAGGCTCGCTCGCCTCCATCCGGGCACGGAATGATCCTCGCCAGCCGTCAGGCCTCTTTTGCAGGAGTTCGATTCGGCTCCCGTTGAAGCTAACCGGGCATCAGCAGGTGACAACGTCATAGGATAGGGGCGGGTTCCCGGGGGGCCGCTTGCCAAAACGGGCCGCGATCACGGCGCCGCCCCGTCGCCGGCCGCGTCGCGCCAGAGCATCACCAGCACCGCCATCACCGCCGGGCCGAGGAAGAGGCCGAGCAGCCCGAAGCCCTCCACGCCGCCGAGGATGCCGAGCAGAACCCACACGAAGGGCAGGCGCGTTGCCCCCCCGATGAGGGCCGGGCGGATGAGGTGGTCGGCGAGGAACAGCACCGCCGTTCCGAAGGCGAGGATGCCGACCGCCGCCCCCGCCGCCCCCTGGGCCAGCAGCAGCAGCGCGGCCGCGCCGAAGACGAGCGGCGCGGCGAAGGGGACCATCGCCGCGATCGCCGTCAGCGCCCCGAGCATCACGGGGTGCGGCACCCCGGCGACGGCGTAGGCGATCCCGAGCAGCAGGCCCTCGCCCAGCCCCACCAAGACCAGCCCGCTGACCGTCCCCCGGACCGAGGCGACGGCCTGGCGCGAGAGCCGCTCCGTCCCGGGGCCGAGCAGGCGGTCCGCCACGCGCTGCGCCTGGGCCGCGAGCGCCTCGCCGTCCCGAAAGAGGAAGAACAGCGCCAGCAGCGTGACGGCAAAGAGCACCGCCCGGCGCGCCACCGCGCCGCCGAAGCTGCGCCCGAGGCCGATCAGCTCCGCCTCGCTCAGCCGGTGCAGGAACCCCGCCCCCGCGTCCGGCGCGGAGAGCGCCTGGGTCCACCAAGCCGAGGCCTCGGGCCCGAGGAGGGGAAGGGACGAGACCCAGGCCGGCACCGCCGCCCCCTCGGCCCGCGCCCGCGCCACCCAGTGCAGCGCCGCCCGCGCCTCGTGCCCGAGTTCGACCGCCGTGACGGCGAGGGGCAGGAGGAAGACGACCGCCACCGCCAGCGTCGCGCCGGCGGGCAGCAGGAGGCGGGAGGGCGCCGCGCGGCCCGCCCGGAGGCGGCGGAGGAGCGGCCAGGTCGCCACCGCCAGGATCACCGCCCAGCCGAGGGCCGGGAGGAACCCCCGCAGGATCCAGCCCCCCAGCAGCGCGAGGCCGAGGATGACCGCCACGCGGGCGGCGAGCTGCAGCCGGAAGCGGAGGGCGGGCGGGACGGGGCTTTCCATGGCCCGCAGGATGGCGCAGCGCCGCCCGCGGAGCCATGCCGCCCGGCCCAGGGCGCGCGGCCGGATCGGGCCGGGGAAGCCAGTGGCGCGGAGCCGCGCTATCCTTCCCCCCAGGAGCCGCCGCCCTTGCCCTCATTCCCTGCCCGGTGCCGGCTGGCGGCGCTGCTGATCGGCCTTGCCCTCCTCCTCGCCGTCCCCGGCCGGGCCGTGGCCGGGGCGGAGGCCCGCTGCGACGCCGCCCTCCCCCCGCCCCCCGGCACCACGCGGCCCCTCGAGCTCACCTTCTCCGGGCTGCTGCCCTTCGCGCGGGACATCCTGGCCCACCACGCCGTCCGCAGCCGGATCGAGGAGGGCGGGCGGCGCCTGCGGCTGGAGCTGCACATCGACGCCGTGGGGGAGATCCGCCTGCCGGAGGGCAACCCCGCCACCCTCTACCTTCCCGGCCGCAGCGCCGCCGAGGTGCTGCGCGACCCCCGCTCCCGCATCCCGGACCTCTGGCGGCTGGACGAGGCGACGGTGCTGGCGGCCGACATCGCCTACGACATCCGCCTGCCCGCCTCCGACGCGCCGGCCGGCCCGCCGGTGCTCGACCCCGCCAGCGCGGCGCAGCTCGCGGGCTACCGGCTCGTGCGGCTCTACGGCGACGACTTCAGCGGCTTCGCCGCCGCGGTCTTCGAGGCGGAGGGCGGGGGCGGCCGGGCGCCGCACCGCATCTACGCCATCGCCGGCACCCATGTGTTCGAGCACCGCGACTTCCGGAGCTGGGGCTCGGGCCTGACCTTCGGCCGGGCGCAGGTCACCTCCACCGCCGCGCTGCGGATGATCGCCGACGCCGCCGACTACGCCCGCGCGCCCGGGGGCGGCGAGGTGGTGCTGACCGGCCAGAGCCAGGGCGGGCTGGTGGCGCAGGGCGTGGGCTACCTGCTGCAGGCCCTCCTCGACGCGGAGGGCCGCCCGCACCGCCTCGCCCAGGTCGTCTCCTGGGGGGCGGCGGGCGCGGAGGAGGTCATCGCGCGGATGATCGGCCAGGCGCGGCGGGACGGCGGCCGCGGCCTGCCGCGCGACCTCGAGCGCCACTGGGCCGCCTCCGATCCCGCCTACGCGGGCGCCGCCGCCGTCTGGGCGACCCTGGTCCGGGCCTGGCGCGCCATCCCCCCGGGCGGGGAGGCCGCGAGCATCCGAGCCACCGCCTCCCGCATGCGCGTGCTCGGCTACTTCTTCGAGGTCGACCTCTTCGCCCGCGCCGGCACCTTCCCCGGCATCGCCCTCGCCTTTCCCACCGCGATGATCCTGCCCGGCGGCTGCGACATGACGGTGGTGGAGGCCCTGATCGGCACGCAGGGCGGCGCGCTCGGCGTTCGCCTCGAATCGCACTTCCTGAAGGGCTACCGCCGCGCTGTCTCGCGCGGCGCCCTCGCCGTCGCGCGGCCGGCCCTGCCGGCGAAGTGGCCCTGGGTGCTGGAGATCCTGCCGGTGGTGGAGGAGCTGGGCCTCGCCTGGCTGGAGACGCTCTACCTCGAGGGCCCCGCCGCCAGCGCCGCCAACTGGGCGCGGTGCCTCGCCGCCCCCCGCTGGCAGACGCGGGGCAACCGCTCCTGCCGGGAAAGCTTCCACGCGGGCTGCGCGCCCGGGGGCGACGCGGGCTGGTGCCTTATCCGCGACGCCGCCCCGGGCAGGCCCGCGCCCCTCCCGGGGTGAGGCGGCCTAGATGTTTGGTCCCGGGGTTTGGTGGTGCGGGTCATGGATGAACCTGGACGGTTCTTCTGTCCAGGCTTTGCAGATGGCTTCGTAGGGCGTGAGGCCGCGTAGAGTCTTCAGGCGACGGGCGAAGTTGTAGGCGGCGACGAACTGGTCGAGGTGCTGTCGGAGTTCGTCGTGCGTCTCGTAGTGGTAGCGCTTGACGGTTGCTTCCTTGATCGTGCGGTTCATCCGCTCGACCTGCCCGTTCGTCCAAGGATGCCGGGGCTTGGTCAGTCGGTGATCGATGTTGTTCTGGGCGCA
>NZ_RCZP01000020.1 GCF_006438825.1 Muricoccus nepalensis | reverse complement strand
TCAGGACCGGCGCTGTTGAACTTCAGCACCCAGTCCCGGACGATCTGCAGCGTCACGCCGCCGATCCTGGCCGCTTCGGTCCGCGTCGCACCATCGTAAACCGCAGCTAGCGAAAGCAGCCGCCGGGCCTGAGCCGCATCCTTCGTCCGTCGCGCTGCCACGCGCAGGCGAACCGCGTCGAAGTCACCCCGAAGCGGAATGGCCATGGCGAACCTCCAGCGTTCGCCATCTTGAATCACGATCCGGCCCCATGAGGGAATCCCCCACGAGAGTCAGGGTCTCCGAGATTTAGTATAAGGCTGCCGCTGACCCGGGCCGAACCAGCCACAGTGGCAAGGCTCTCCCACACGCTCACCCTGGTGATGGAGCAGGAGGAAGCCACAGCAGCCGCGATTGCACGGCCCCGTGTCCGGCAGGTCGCCTGAGATGGCCAAGGAGCCCGAGTTCCTAAGGGATGACCCTGCATCGGCTCAGGCCGTGGCGCGAGTAGGCTTGGTTGGCGGTTTTATTGGGGCGTGGTGCACGTTGATCCACATCCTGACGGCACGGCCCGTCACGCCAGTGCCGATGCTGGTCATGGCCTCCTTCGTGACCGTCGGCTACGCCGTCTCCAACCGGGAACGCTTCCTGGCTGCGAGCCTTAACCGCTGGGATGAAGCCGTGGCTTTCGCGGGCTTGGCTGCACTCGCGCAGGCTATCGTTCGAGCGATGGCAGCTTGACGAACCAGCATGGTCTTACGGTTTCTTCTGGTGAATAGCAGGCGTCATTAGCCAGTGGTGACCACTTGCTGCATCCACAGCAGCGTACCATCGAAATGGTCCGATCGAAGGTCGAGTGGAAGAAAGAGGCAGCAATACCGGCATCTTTTCGGTGCCGTTCTGCCGGGTCGTTCCTCCTGTTTCGGTTCACCGGCGCCGGTCACAGCCATTTCGCGCGCTTGAAGCTGACGAACAACGTAACGCAGAGGGCGGCGATGACACCAAGGACTACGAAGTAGCCGTACTCCGCCTTCAGCTCCGGCATGTTCTCGAAGTTCATGCCGTAGATGCCGGCAATGGCGGTCGGCACCGCCAGGATGGCCGCCCAGGCGGCGAGCTGACGGGTGATGACACCCTGCCTCTTTTGCTCCAGCAAAGAGCTCACCTCGAACACCGACGTCAGCACCTCCCTTAGGGCATCCACCATGGTCTGAACCCGGCGGACGTGATCGAGAACATCGCTGAAGTACGGGCGGGCATCGGCATCAACACAGGGAAGATCGAGACGAACCAGCTTGGAGCAGACCTCACCCATCGGACCGAGAACACGTTGGAAGCGGATCAGCTGGCGACGCAGATGGAACAAGCGGGTGACCTGCTCGCCATCGAGGAAGTTGGCGATCGCGTGCTGCTCCATGGCAAGCACGTCCTCCTCGATGGTCTCCACGATCGGCAGGTAACCATCGACGATGAAGTCCAGCACCGCATGCAAGACGTAGTCGACGCCGTGCGCGAGGAGCTTCGGCGCAGCCTCCAGATGAGCACGCAGTTCAGCATGCCCTCGGCCTGATCCATGGCGAACGGTGATGATGTGGTTGCGGCCGACGAACAGCGCTGTCTCACCATAGGTGATGTGGTCGTCCTCGAGGTGAGCCGTCCGAGCCAGCACGAAGAGCTGCTCTCCGTAGACGTCCACCTTCGGGAGCTGATTGCCCTTCAGGGCATCCTCGACCGCGAGCGGGTGAAGCCTGTAGGTCTCCTGAAGCTGCTTCAGCTCCTCCGCCGTGGGGTCAATCAGCCCGATCCAGGCGAACTCGTTGGGGTTGCCAGTGCACGGGTTCGGCTTATTGACGTCCAGAGCCTGGAGCCGCTCGCCTTGGCGGTAGAGGTGCGCCGCGACCACTGTCATTTCCGGACCTCGATTATAGCAGCACCATCATAACGATCGTCCGGCCCCTTAGTGGCAGGCGCCCGTGCCTGTCCCGATCCACCGGGCGGGTGCGGCCGGGAGGATCTCCAGCACCAAGGGGTTGCTCGCCCTTGTACAGCCCGATCCCTGAGGGCGGCGAACGGCCGAGTGCGTCCCGCGGGCTGATGGGAGTTCCCGGAGCGGGACGATGTTGCGACCTTGCGGTTCCATGAGCCTTTCGTCAGCCGCGTTCCGTTGGTCATGACCGGGCGTTACAGGCGAAACCATAAGACGCAGGAACCGCCGGGTGACCCCAGACATGAACCAGCCGTCACCCGCGCCATCCCGCTCTCCTCCTCCGGTGACCGAGCACCCAGCAGGGCCCGGCATCATGCTCGCGGCGCTCGGCGTGGTGTTCGGCGACATCGGGACCAGTCCGCTCTACGCGTTCAAGGAGTCCCTGCACTCGGCCGGACACGGGGGAGATCCCGCGCTCGGCATCGCCTCCCTGATCTTCTGGGCCGTGCTGCTGGTCGTCGGCATCAAGTATGTCCTGTTGGTCATGAGCGCCGACAACCACGGCGAGGGCGGGACCATCTCCCTCCTGTCCCTTGCCCTGCCCGCCGCTCCGGAGCGCTGGCGTGGAACGGTCCTCATGGTGGGTCTGGCAGGCGCCTCCCTGTTCTTCGGCGACGCGATGATCACCCCAACGATCTCCGTCCTCTCGGCCGTGGAAGGCTTGCACGTCGTCACCCCCGCTCTGACGCCCTACGTCGTGCCCCTCGCCTGCGTTGTCCTCGCCCTCCTGTTCCTTGTGCAGCGCCGCGGCAGTGCGGCGATCGGGCGTTTCTTCGGTCCGGTCATGCTGGCCTGGTTCGCGGTGCTGGCGATTGCCGGGCTGGTGCACGCGCTGAGGCACCCCCAGGTCTTCGCTGCCCTGAGCCCTACCTACGCCTGGGACTACCTCATCCACGCGCCCGGCACCGGCGCCTTCCTGGTCCTCGGCAGCGCCTTCCTGGCTCTCACGGGGGGCGAGGCGCTCTACGCCGACATGGGGCACTTCGGGCGGCGAGCGATCCGGCTGGACTGGTTCCTGCTGGTTCTTCCGGCCCTGGTGCTGAACTACCTGGGGCAGGCCGCGGTGGTGATCACCGACCCGTCGGCCGCCGCCAACCCCTTCTTTGGCCTGTTCCCCTCCTGGCTGCTGATCCCGGTTGTTCTGCTCGCCACGGCGTCGACCGTCATCGCGAGCCAGGCCGTGATCTCCGGCGCCTTCACCCTGGTGCAGCAGGCCATCCAGATGGGGCACGTGCCACGCCTGGAGGTCCGGCAGACCTCGAAGGATGCCGCCGGGCAGGTCTACCTGCCCCAGGTGAACTGGATCCTCGCTGCCGCCGTGCTGGGCCTCGTGTTGGGTTTCGGCTCGTCCACCGCGCTGGCCAACGCCTACGGCATCGCCGTGGCGGGGGACATGCTGGCCACGACCCTCCTGCTCTCGGTGGTGGCCCTGGGGCAGTGGCGGCAGCCCCCGGCCCTCGTGCTGGCCGTGGGCGCGCCCTTCCTCCTGCTCGACCTCGTCTTTGTCACCTCCAACCTGCACAAGGTGCCCGATGGAGGGTGGTTCCCGCTGCTCGTCGGCGCCGCGTGCCTGACCATGTCCCTGCTGTGGCGCAAGGGAAAGGCGGTGCTGGCGTCCCGGCGCGACGAGGACGCCCAGGAACTCGACGCCTTCATCGGCCGCCTCTCCGGCCCCGACGCGCCGCCGCGCACGCGTGGCGTGGCGATCTACCTCAGCGGGCAGAGGACCACGGTGCCCACGGCCCTGGCGCTCAACCTGCGGCATAACGGGGTGCTGCACGAGAGGGTATGGCTCCTGCGGGTCGAGGCGGAACGGCAGCCGCGGGTTCCCGAAGCCGAGCGCCTGTCGGTGGAAGACCTCGGATGCGGCGTCGTGCGCGCCACGCTGCGCTTCGGCTTCGCCGAGGACCCCAACGTACCGGCCGCGCTGCGGGTCCATGGAGCAGCCTTTGGCCTGGACCCGCAGGCCGCCTCCTTCTTCGTCGGCCGCGATGTGCCAGTTGCCTCCATGCGGCCGGACCTGTCGGCCTGGCAGGAAGGGGTGTTCAGCTACCTCGCCCGCAACGCCATGCGGTCGTCGGACTACTTCCGGGTGCCACCGAACAGGGTCGTTGAGCTGGGCTCCCGCGTGGAGGTGTAGGAACGATATGGGCAGCAAGGACCGCCTGGTCTGACGAGGCTGCACCTCGTCGTTGGCCCTGACACCGGTGTGATCGCGGCTGTTAGCTCTGCGACAGACGGTTCATCAGCGACTATGTTGGAGGCGCCAGAAAACTGGAGGCAGCGTGGAGAAGATCACGCATCTCACAAGCGCAAGCAACGCCATTGGCATTATCCGTGAACGTATGATCTTCGGAGCCAACGTTGGCACCCCCAACAGCCTTGAGGCCTACCCGCACTTCTACCACGTGACCCATCCCCGATCAGGCAAGCCCCATCCGGCTAAGGTTGAGGTGCAACTGATCTTCGAGTGCGACTTTCCAAAGGTTCGGGCAAGAGGTGAGCTTCCCGAACCTGGCACTCTGAACGAGCACTGGCACGACCTGGGTCATCGCTCCTTCTGGCAATACACTATCCATCCTGACGGACCGCCAATCCGACTTGTTGGGTTCATCATGCTTGATTCGGACGTGAGCAGTCGGGATCGACAGCTGCTGGAACGGGGAGTGGCGGACCGTCCTCTGATTCAGCCCGTCTGGCATCCCTCCTCAGCCATGGCGAAGAAGACTGAGCCGGTGTCGCCGCTGACGCCGCGTCCTGGCTTACTTCGTCGGCTGCTGGGCAGAAGCTGACGCTCCGCCTGCTCCCTCACCGAGTGCTGTTTAGAGCCGGATGTTTGAACCTTGCGGCCACAAACAGCGAGAAGACCGAGCAGGCGGGCTTATCGGCCTGGCAGGAGGGGGTGTTCAGCTAGCTTGTCCGCAACGCCATGCGGTCGTCGGACTGCTTCCGAATACCACCGAACCGGGTCGTTGAGCTGGGCTCTCGCGTCGAGGTGTGATGAGACCTTTCTGGCGGCACCAGCCCCTCTTTGCTCATAACTAAAATGGTTGCTATCGTTCGGCGATGGCAGAAATCTCCCCTGTGACCTGCCGGGCAGCCCGGGCGCTGTTGGCTTGGCCGCAACAGCAGCTCGCAAGTGCTGCAAACATTGGTTTGTCCACTGTCAAAAGCTTCGAAGGCGGCAACACGCTTCCCCGGCGCACCAGCCTTGATGCCATGCAGCGCGCCCTCGAGGCAGCGGGCGTTACCTTCACCAACGGTGGTGAGCCGGGCGTGAAACTTCGGAAGGCTGGCTCATGACACCGGAGCAGTGCCGTGAAGCTCGAGCCCTCCTCTGCTGGACCGAAGTGCAACTTGCCAAGCACGCCGGCATCAAGGTGGAGACGGTGCGCTACGTCGAAGCGGGCAATGGGCGGCCGAAGGCGCTGACGCTCGCCACCATCCGCACTTGCTTGGAGGCCGCCGGTGTGGAGTTCATCCCCGGGAGCGCAAACAGCGCCGGAGTGCGGATGCGCGAGGCAGAGAAGAGGTGACCAGGACCACTTGGAGCTGAACGTTCCGACAAGGCGCCACGCGCATCAACCAACGGCCTCCTCCCCTTTCGCCCGGGATCGAGACAGTGGTTTGACCGTTGCGTTCACTTCGCCTGGAACGCCGCGGCGAGGGCGGAGACGCTCAAGCCCTCCTCGGCGTCGAACAGGTCCCACAGGAAGGCGCTGCCGGTCCGTCGCTCGACCTCCGCGATCAAGGTCATCACATCGAGAGAGTCGATGATGCCAAGGCCCACCAGGTCCTGCTCGGCGAGAGCCTCTACCGAGAGGCCGGCCTGCTCCACCTTCGGGCGCAAGACCTCCAGGATCGTCGTGCGAACCGCATCCTCAGCCACCCACCATCTCCAGCGCCATCTCAACCACTACGCTTTGGCCTCCCGTGACCACAACGTTAAAGGGCCCTCATCCGCAAGCCAGGCCGGCTGTAGGATGACCAGCTACTTCCTCAGCAGCCATTTAAGAGCCCGCTTCATAACGGCTGGGTTGGGGTGAGCGGCGGGGGTTCTACGCGTTCGGAGGGTGTCTGACGTCCTTCGAGGTGGCCCATGTGGACCCCTGCCGCCCGCGTGCAGCTTGCGCGCGGCTCTCATCCCTATGCAACGTGCCTGACCGATACCGAGTGGGCGGTGGTCGCGCCCTTCCTGCCCCGTCCAGCGCACACCGGGCGACCACGGTCCTGGCCGATGCGGCTGGTGGTCGACGCTATCCTGTACGTGCTTCGGACGGGTTGTGCCTGGGCCCACCTGCCGCGCGAGTTCTTCACCGACGGCGGCCGTGCTGGACGCCCAGTCCGCCCGCTCGGGCGGTGTCGGCGTGAAGGGTGTTCGCGGCTACGATGCCGGGAAGAACGTGACGGGGCGCAAGCGTCACGCCCTGGTGGATACCGACGGCAGGCTCCTGCTGGCCGCGGTCTCACCAGCCTCCCTGCACGACAGCCGAGGGGGTGCGGCCCTCCTGGCCATGTCGCGCCGTCCATGGCCGTTCCTCGCTCGCTGCTTTGCCGACCGCGCCTATGCCGGGTCCCGCGTGGCTCAGGCCTCGTCGATTGCCGTCAGCATCGTCGGCCGGGCACCCGGGCAGAAAGGCTTCGCTGTGCAGCCCAGGCGTTGGGTGGTGGAGAGATCCTTCGCGTGGTTCGGCCGGTGCCGACGCCTCGCCCGCGACCACGAGGCGACCGTCAGCTCCGCCGTCGCCTTCTTCACCCTCGCCGCAGCCATGGTCCTCGTCAGGCGGCTGGCTCAGACGTTATGAAGCGGGCTNTGTCGCGCCGTCCATGGCCGTTCCTCGCTCGCTGCTTTGCCGACCGCGCCTATGCCGGGTCCCGCGTGGCTCAGGCCTCGTCGATTGCCGTCAGCATCGTCGGCCGGGCACCCGGGCAGAAAGGCTTCGCTGTGCAGCCCAGGCGTTGGGTGGTGGAGAGATCCTTCGCGTGGTTCGGCCGGTGCCGACGCCTCGCCCGCGACCACGAGGCGACCGTCAGCTCCGCCGTCGCCTTCTTCACCCTCGCCGCAGCCATGGTCCTCGTCAGGCGGCTGGCTCAGACGTTATGAAGCGGGCTCTGAGACGTCAGGTCAGACAAGCTTTCACCTTCGCCATCGCGAACCATTCAACACTCCCAACCAAATAATCTCGGATCGATTACTTGTTAAATCGCAATCAAATTATTTTGTAACACATGCATGATAAATGCCGTTATGCTACATTTGCAATAGATTTTCTCTTCCACATGGCGCGTGGGTCTACCGACAAGAGGACGTAGCTCATGAACGATGTTTCGAACCCTCAGCACGATGATCTTGGGCGCATGGTCGCGGCATCCTTGGAGGGGGCTCTGGAGGCGATGGTCCGGCGCCAGACGGAGGGTGACCGGCTGCCGTTGATCCTTAGGTTGCGCGCGCAGATGGAGCAGGTCCTGGCGAACGCGCCGCTCAGGGGAGACCTTGTGAAGGCGATCGCCCTCCGTACTCGGATGGCTGCCCTGTTCGATGCCGAGTTCAACCGCCTGGAAGCTTTTGAGAGATTACCGGCGCAGCCCTAGTCAGATTGGTGGCGGGCGGGCCTCATGGCTCATCGTCTGGTTCTCGAGGCGCTGCTGATCGTCGCACGCTGGCATCCTGTGGAGCCGTCAAACGGGTACGTGCCAGTGGAACCACATGGGTTACGGACCTGAGGCAAGGAAGGTTTTAGAGGGAGTGGATCACAGGCAGGTCCGCCTATACCCCGTTACTTCTTCCACGTTCGTGACAGCTTCTTCTCACCGGATATGGTTGGAACCGAGTTACCCGACCTTCGGGCAGCACGCGCCAAGGCCGTTGCAACGGCTGGCAGCATCCTTTGTGAGAACTCGGGAGGGCTGTGTGAAGGCCACCCCTGGCGCTTAGAGTTGACGGGAGAAGGCGGACAGGTCCTCTTTGCAATGCAAGTCGTACTGGACCCGCCGAAGCTGGTGGAATGAACGTCCCAACCAAGCACCACCCGCATTAACCAACCGTCGGGCCTCCTCCGCACCCCTCTTGACCTGATCAGGGCAGCGGCTTGATCGTCGCGCTCCCGCCACCTCCAAAGCTTCCAGTAACCCGGTCTGGCCGGTTCACCGGGGCCGTCGCCGGCAGTTCCGATGGAGCACCCTCTTTGGTAGGGGAGAAGTCGAGACAGCTGCCCCGGGCGGGGTTGAGGATCAGCCAGCGTTTGTCCTCCGGAAAGTCCGCCGTTATGAATTCCACGTACCGGTTTGGGGCGCTCTGAGCATGGATCAGGTCTGCCTCTTTGGAGCAGAGCGCCATGCAGCAGCACACCACCTCTTACGGCCCGCCACACTCGGACCGTCCGCCCGAGCGGCACCGCCTCGTCCGCAAGCTGCAGAGCATCACGGACCTGACGGCCGAGGAGCGGCAGGCGCTCCTCGACCTGCCCATGACCGTCCGGAGCTACGCCAGGGGCGAGGACATCGTGCGAGAGGGCGACACCCCGAGCGAGTGCTGCCTGGTCCTGGAGGGCTTTGCCTGCCGCTATAAGCTCCTGCCCGATGGGCGGCGGCAGATCATGGCCTTCCACACGCCCGGCGACATGCCCGACCTGCAGAGCCTCCACATCGGGGTCATGGACCACTCCGTCGCCGCGATGATGCCGACCCAGGCGGCGTTCATCCCGCACACGAGCATGCGCGATCTGACGCATGCCTACCCCGGGTTACTGCACGCGTTCTGGCGCGACACGCTGATCGACGCCGCCATCTTCCGGGAGTGGCTAATCGGGGTCGGCCGGCGGGACGGCCACGAGCGCATTGCCCACCTCATCTGCGAGATGCTGCTGCGCTTCCGGGGGGTGGACCTTGCCCCGAACGACACCTTCAAGATGCCGGTGACCCAGGCCGACATCGGGGACGCGCTCGGCCTGTCCCATGTGCACGTGAACCGCGTGCTGCAGGACCTCCGACGGGACGGGCTGATCACCTGGACCAACTCTGTGGTCAGCATCCTGGATTGGGAAAAACTGCAGAAGCGCGCCCTTTTCGACGCGACGTACCTGCACCAGGTCCACGAGGCCGCCGCATGAGCCCGGACCTCACCTTGACCCCGGTGCGGCTAGGGACGGACGCGGCGGACGAGGATGGGCAGCTGGTGTTCGCCGGGGACTTCCTGGTCGCCGTGCTCGTGCGGCTGGCCGAGGGACACGAGGCGGTGGGGCACTGGTTCCTGGAGCATGGCTTCGGCCGGCTTCACGTGACTGTGCCCCCGACCTTCTCCGACCTGCAGGCCGCCAAGCACTGGATTGCGGGCAGGCTGAGTGGCATCCCGGCCGGTGGGTCGCGCCTGTCGCCATGACCTGCCGGCTGCGTTTTGTGCTCTCAAGTGAGGCGCTGCCTCAAGCCCGCCTTTACCTTCTCGTGGTCTGATCGGCACACGAGAGGGCCATCCCCAATTCAGCTCGCTCCGGCGGTGAATTACGGCCTGGGCCGGTGTGGTCAGCAAAAGCTGGTGCACCACCCCCCTCGGACTTCTCGGGGCGAGGTTGGTCGTCGCGCTCTGGGAAGTGGAAGGGCCGGCAGGGCGCCCCTCCTGCCGGCCCTTCCGCGCCGAGCGCTCAGAGGCCGCCGGCCGCGAAGCGCGGCTTGGCTGAGTTGGGCACGAGAACAGGTTCCAACTACGGATCGTTGGCCGGTGTCTCTGACAGAAGCACCCGGCCGTCCCGCACCATCAAAAGGTCTCCCTTATCGAGGCTCACCTGCACCAGCGCCTCCTCCAGCAGGCGCGCCAACAGGGGCGGCAGCGGCGGAGCGGAGGGCAGCTTCATCGGATCTTCGGGCGACACGCGCTATCTGACTTCATCCATCATGCTGTCGATGGTCGGCGGCGCAGGATCAGACGCAAACACTTGCTTCAGCGACCCGTCCGGACTTTGCAGCATCACGAAGGTCTCATGGCCGCTGAGACCAAGCTTGCTCGCGACCGCAATGGCAGACTTGATCGCCGTTGCGTCGGTTTTGTAGCCGGTATAACGGTTTGCTTCTTGAACGATTGCCCAACCGTCGTCAGCGGGTGTCACGGTGTAGACCATCTTCGACAAGGCTTTGTCTCCGGGCGTCGTGGCCGCGCAAGCCCGTGCTCATGCTGAGATTGCTGTCGAGCACACTCAATACTTATAGCTTGCCTGGGTGATAAAACAGGGTGGGGCTGTGCCCCCACCCTGTTCATTCTTATCCTTGGTCCAGGTGCCTTCAGCGCTTGTTGGGGTTGGCGCCGCTGAGGTTGGTGCCGAGTGTATCGTCAACGGCTCGGCTTGCGGCGGTGCCGGGCGGGTTGCTGCCCGTCACGCCGACGCCAGCCGCCGTGCCGGTCGTGTCGTCCACCTCGACCTCGGTCCGGCGGACGGTGTCATGCACCGTCTCCGTACGCTCACCGGTGTCCTTGCGGATGACCAGCTCCTCCTTGACCCGCGCCTCCTTGCTGACGACGGCCTCCTCCGAGTGCTCGGTGGCGTCGATGACGCGCTCGCGGAACGCTTCGTCGGCATCGGTCAGCGGCCGGTCTACTGCGCGCCGCTGCACGTCAACGTGCTCCTCGCGCAGCGTCACCTGCTCGGTCACCGGCCTTTCCACGATGTAGGACCGCACCCGCACCCGGCCGCGCTCCACGTCGCGCTTGCCGATCCGGACCTGCTCTTCGACGATCGGGATCACCTCCTCGCCCCCGGTCCGGGTGGTGGAGGCCGCCGGCGCTGGCATGGAGGTTTGGCCGGTCACCGGTGCTGAAGCGGCTACCGCACCCGTGGCAACCGCACCGGTCGCGACCACGCCCAGTTCGGAGTTGGCGGGCGACGTCCCGACCACACCGGTTGCGGCGGCGGCCGGATGGCCGGTCCAACCCGACTGCCGCCACTCGGCCTCCTTGGAGTCGAGGTCCACCGCCCCGTTGTGCTCCAGGATGTTCATGGCCTGGTCGATCTTGCTCTCGTCAACCTGGGCCGAGACCACGTAGTTGCCGCGGCGGATCCCTTCGGCGTAGGCTGTACGGTCCTCGTCGGGGACAAAGAGGTCCTTCAGCGACCCCCAGAAGCCCGTATCCCCAGCGGTCGCCCCCGAGGTGGCCGTTCCGGTCGACGCGGTCTCGGCCGCGTGCACCTGGACCTGGCCGCTGCCGAGGCCGAGCTCGCGGGTGAGCTGGCTGACGGCCGCGTCGGCGGCCGTCCGAACATCGAACATGGCGGTGATGGTACGCGTCATTGTTGGCTTCCTTTCGGGTTTTCCGTCCGTTCGGCCGCCCCAGCAGCCGAGGCCGCTTGTTTCGGGACCAGCCGCTCAACCGTGGCTCGCTGTACCCGCCGTTCGGCGGCCTGCTCCACGCTCTCCTCGCTGTCGACGAAGCGCAGGTGGATCTCCTCTTTGAGAACCAGCTTCTTCGTGACGACGAGGACCTCCTCGACGACGGGAACGATGATCACGTTCCCCTCCTGTCGGGTCACCGGTACTTGGCTTACCTCGCGGCCGATGGGCACGTGCTCGACCTCGGCGTGTCGGCTGCGCAAGGTCTCGCGCAGGGTCTCCTCCACCGTCTCGGTGGTCAGTGAGACCCTGACGCGCCCCGTCTCCACAGTCCGCTTGCCGAGGTGGAGGACCTCCTCGATCAGTGGAATGACCTCCTCGGTCCTTCCTCTGTCGAGTGGGCTGCCCGACGGCCGTGTCTGCTCGACGTCGGGCGTCCCTGCGCCCTGTTCAGGCGATACGGGTGCTGCGGACCGTCAGCAGGTCACGGGTGCCACGGCGGGCGCCCAGCACCGAGGCGATCGCGCCCAGCAGCATGATCGCGAAGACCGCGAAGGCGGCCTTGGCGGCTCCGGAGGCCGCGGCGTCAGCCGCGCTACGGGCCTTCTCCTCGGCCTGGCGCGCCGTCTGAACCGCCTGTTGCTCGGCCTGCTGCACCCGGGCCTGCGCATCCTGAGGGCTGAGGTTGTACTCGGCCGCGACCAACCCGTTCAGGCGTTCACGGTCGGAGGTCGAGAGCTGCCCGTCGGTCACCCGCCGGGTCACCAAGGTGCTCATTTCTGCCTTGCGCTGATCCGAGGTCATCGTGGCCGGAACACCGCCGCCCCCGCTGAGGGCTCCCTGCACCCGGTCAACGAGACCCTGGGCTGCATTCTGCAGCGTGCCCGTGTCCGTGCGGTTGGCCGCCTGCTGGCCGACGGCGGACACCGCCGAACCCGTCCCGCTCGCAACGCTGCTGACCAGGCTGGAGGCGCCGGAGGCCGCGGTGGAGGCAATGCCGGAGACGAGGTTGCCCAGCAGCACCGCCGAGATCAGGAAGGTGGTGCCCCAGACCGCCAGGCCGTGCAGCGTGCCGTCCGTGTTGTCCGAGGTGCCCGACAGCCGGGCCGCGACGTAGCCGCCCGCGGCGAGGCCGATCAGGTTGGACACCAGCACCCAGATGGCGGCACCGATGCCGAAGGAGGAGGCGGAGGGCGTGCCCCGGGCCGTCGCGTCGACGCTGGTGGCGCCGATCCCGGCGCCGAGGGCGTTCAGCATCAGCCCGATCGTCAGTGCCACAACGGCGCCGGCAATCACCGCGCCCCAGGACACGCGTGAGGGCAGCGACGGGGCGCCCTCGGGGAGAACCGCCGTTGCCCTTGCGGCATCATTGTAGACGTCCGGTGTGGCGCGTGTTTGCACGATAGAAGTTCCTTCAGGTTTGTTCTGGAAGCCGGGCACCCACTGGAGCGGCAAGCCCACGGGGCATCGCACCGGTGCTGGTTGCTACTTTTTGGCGGCGCTCTCGGGTTCGCCTTCGGCACTTGCGGCCGTGCTACGAACCTCGGCGTTGGACTTTTCGACGCGACCTTCAGCTTCTGCCTTGGTATCGCCGGTGAGCGTGCTGATGGCGTCTTTGATGGAAGCCTTCACCTGCTCAGCGGTACCGGGAACCGGATCCCTATCCATCTGGCTTTTCCATGAGGACGTCTGAACGAGGCCAGGGTCGTTCAGACCTCGGCTCTTGCTCCGGTAACCGGCGAACCTTTTCAGGGTTCCTTCCGGGAGAACGATGTCATCGAAACAGACGGAGGCTTCTGCACTACAGGGGCACTCGCTCTGCACTAGTCCTTTGTCGGACCAGGTACCTTTGGCGGCGGACCGCCCGTGAAGCCGCGCTCACGGGCCCACACAACCAGAGCTGCCCGGGTGCGCACTCCCGTCCTGCGGTACAGCGCCGTGATGTGGTTGCGGACCGTGTTGCGTGAGATCCCGAGCTTGTGGGCGATGGAGGGATCAGCCATGCCGCGGCACACCAGGGCCAGCACATCGCGGCCGCGGGGTGGCAGATCCGCAAGCTCCGCGGTCATGGTGCCATCGAGGGCGTCCGGGCGCCGCAGTTTGGCGAGCTTCTCCAGCACCATGCGACTGAACCAGGACGTGTCACGCAGGACCGCCTCGATCGCGGACGCGATCTCCATCTCTGTGCGGCGGTGCTCAGCCACGTTCTGCGCCACCACCAGCACGCAGGACCCCTCCCCCATGCTCACCGCCTCGGCGGACAGAAGGACGTCCAACAGGTCACCCGCCCGGGTACGCAGCTGGAGAGCAAAGTCGCGTACGGCGCCATCCACCTCAAGCCGGCGCTCCAGCTCCCGACCGGCCGCCGGGTCAGCCCACAACCCGAGCTCGCCAGTCCATTTGCCGACCAGCTCCGCCTCGGGGTAGCCGCTTTCCCGGACAAAGGCGGTGTTGGCTTGCAGCAGGCGGCAGCCGGCACGCAGAGCGAGGAAAGTTGGTGCTGGTGAGAGGCGAAACGCCACATCGAAGCTGTTCTCGCTTCTCCGAAGAGCCTCCTCGGCCCGCTTGTGAGGCTCGATATCAACGAAGGTGAAGAGCATGCAGTCGGTGCCGCCGACCTCAATCGGCTGCCCGGCGACCACCACCCGTTTCTCGCCGCCCCCAGGAAGCTGAAGTAGGGCCTCCATTTGCGGGATGGTGCGCCCCTGTTGCAGCCGCTCGACGGCGAACTCCCGCCGGGCGGCACCCTCCAGCACGTCAATCTCATAGGCCGAGCGGCCGACCACCTGCTCCTCCGCGTAGCCGGTCATCTCGAGGAAGCCGCGGTTGACCTTGATGTGGCGGTGATCGGAGAGCCGCAGGATCACGGCGGGCGCCGGGTTCGCGCTGAAGGCGGCCTCAAAGCGCTCCTCGGCGTCGAAGCGCTCGGTCTCGTCGTTCAGGATCAGCACGAGGCAGTTCGGCACGCCGGCAGGGTCGTTGAGCACGAGGCTGCGGATCCGGTGGGTCCAGAGCGTCTCGTTCTCCCCGGCCGGCGCCACCTCGACCACCACCTCGTCAAAGGCCTCGCCGGCCATCACCCGCTCCATCGGGTAGGCCCCCTCGGGCAGGCGGTGCCGGTTGCGGTAGCGCAGCTCAAATCGGCCTCGGTACTCGGACACGGTGGCGCCCAGTTCAGCCACCTCGTGTACGCCGTGCATCCGGAGGGCAGCCTTGTTGGCCCAACTGATCCTCTGGTCGGGTTCAATAAGGATCACACCATCCTGCAGGGCGGCCAGGATAAGCCGGATCTGCTGCTGGTCGGCGTGCTCCTGCGAGGGGAGGTCAGGCATGCCGGGCTCCAGGCCACAAGCTGAACAAGGGTTCAGTCCGTCGGCGGGCGTTCGAGCTCGGCGTTGAGGGCTGCACCGATCAGCACGGCGGCACTCGACAGCCAGGCCCAGACCATCAGCGCGACCACGGCACCCAGCGAGCCATAGAGGCGGTCGTAGCCACCAGATCTCGAAACATAGAGGGAGAAGGCCACCGAGCTGAGCAGCCAGGCAACGGCGCCGAAGGCACCACCCCAGCTGACCCACTGCCACTGTGGGCACCGGCGGCTCGGCCCGTGCCGATAGGTCAGGGCCAGCCCCAAGGCCACGGCTGCCAGGAGCACCGGCCACCGGGCGAGGTGAAGGAGCACCTGCTCCATGCCCTCGGCTCCAGCCTCATCAGCAAGCCTCGCTGGCAAAAGGATGACGGCAAGCACCACGACGATAAAGGCCGCAGCGCCGACGGCGAAGAGTAGAGCTTCGCCACAGAGCCGAAGCAGACTCCGGCTTTCAAGCTCGCCATAAGCGACGTTCAGCGCCCCGAAAAGCTGGGCCGCGGCCGCAACGGCACCCCAGAGCGCTGCGCCGACCACGGCGGCCACCGTCGCCTTCCCAAAGCCACCCCCCTGAAGATCCGCAAGGCGGCCAAGGAGCTCGCCGGCCACCTCTGCCGCGCCGGCCGGCAGTAAACCGGAGGCGGTGTCCCGCAGGCCCTGTGTCGCTGCGGCAGGGTCGACGAAGGTACCACAAAGCCAGATCAGGGCTGCCAAGGCCGGGAACACCGTCAGCAAAGCGTAGAACGCCACGGCTGCCGCCTCCCCCAGAAGGCGCTTCTCAAAGACCTGCACGCCGGTCCGGCGCAGGAGCCCCCACCACCTCCGCGGCGACAGGTCGGAAGGAGGCGTGACCCTGCCTTCCTCGACCTGTTGGGGCTCCGCCTGAGTTTCCAGCCCCGCCGGCTTCTGGTTGGGGTCCATCATCATACCATGTTCTACGCCCGAGAACCGGCCGGGAACCCCTTCGACCCGTTGAAGAAGTTTCCGTCATCGGCAGCCCACCGAGGTGATACTCCGACCCGTAGCCGTTTCCGTCAGCTCGGCATGGACCGGAGGACGCACGACGTGCACAGGACTGTCCCGCTGACCACCGTCGGCGCGATCTGCCGCAAGGTACGAGATCTTTGCGGCAAGCGGGGCGTCAGGCCCTCGCCTTTGCCCGCGACTTGGAGGCTGGCGGCTTGGCGGCAGAGCGCCGGGGCGCCTTCTGCACCTCCTCCACCGCTTCGTCCTCGCTATCCTGGTTGGGTGCTTCGAGCCCCTCGGCTATCTCGCTGAGCAGGGCGTCCGTGCGCTTCTCCTCATCCAAGGTCTCCTCCAGAAGCTCCTCTGCATCCTCATGGCCAAGCTTGCGCGCCCAGGTCTTGAGCAGGCCGTAGCGGGCGATCTCGTAGTGCTCAATGGCCTGCGCACAGCCGATCAGCACGTCGTCCGCCGCCTCAGTGCCACCGAAGGACTCCAAGTCCTCTTCCATCTCGGCCATCAGGCCCTGCATGGCCTCGCAGGTCTTTGCCCGAGGCGGCTTGCCGATGATCTCGAACACGCGGACCAAGCGCTCGACCTGAGCGGCACTCTCCTCGGCATGCCGTGTAAAGGCGTCCTTCAACTCGGGAGAGCGCGCGGCCTTGGCGGACTTCTTCAGTCCCCGTACCGACTGCTTCTCGGCGTAGTAAACGTCCTTGAGGGTCTCGTGAAAGGCATCAGCAAGGGTCTTCTCGGCCATGGTCGTCTTTCCTTTCTAGCGTGGCGGGTGTCCGTCCGCCGATGACCATGCAACGCGGGAAGAGGCTGGACGGTGCACTCCTCGTGAGCCGCCCTATGATCAGGACCGCCGATCCAGGATGCTCGAAAGCGGTGCGCCGAGTAGGCAGTGTACCCCATCGGGGTCAAAACTGATCCTTGCCTCTCCCTGCAGCTCCCGCACCAGCACCTCCTCAATCAGGCGCAGGCCAAAGCCACGATGCGTCGGGGGAGTGATGGCTGCTCCACCAGTCTCGTTCCAGCTGACACAGAGCTTGTCGCCTACCGGTCCGGGCACCACCAACCAATTCAGTCCGACGCGGCCGTGAGGTGCGGAAAGGGCTCCGTGCTTGAGTGCGTTGAGCCCAAGTTCGTGCAGCGCCAGACCAAGCACCACAGCGGCTCCCGCGCGAAGATGGATCGATGGTCCACTGGCCTCCACGCGCCCGGCATCGCCAAACCCAAAGGGCGCCAGCTGCGCCTGTGCAAGGGAGTGCAAAGGGACGCTTTGCCAGTGCGCGGCGACAATAGCCTTCTGCGCCTGTGCCAGCGCGGACAACCGCTCCTGCAGGGCAGCCCGGAACTCCTGTATGGAGCTGGTGGTGCGACCCAGACGCGTCGCAAGGGACTGCACCGCCGCCAGATTGTTCATGACCCGATGGTTGAGCTCGCCCAACAGGATCTGCTGACTGGCGGCTGCCCGCTCTCTCGTGCTCACGTCGCGTTGCGCCGACACCCAGTGGAGGAGCCGCCCCTCGGCATTGCGAACCGGGTTGACGAGCCACTCGTTGATGTACTCCGTCCCGTCCTTCCGGTAGTTCACGGCTGTGCCGAAGAAGGTACCGCCCTGCTCCAGAGCGGCCCTGAGGCGATCCATGGTCGAGCGGTCTGTCCGTGGACCTTGAAGGATCCTCGGCG
Source organism: Muricoccus nepalensis (assembly GCF_006438825.1). Classification (GTDB taxonomy): domain Bacteria; phylum Pseudomonadota; class Alphaproteobacteria; order Acetobacterales; family Acetobacteraceae; genus Roseomonas; species Roseomonas nepalensis. The sequence goes on along the minus strand of NZ_RCZP01000020.1, from coordinate 84,241 downwards.
TTTGCCCCAGGACCTCATCAAGCTCGTAGCCGGTGATGCGCGTGAAGGCGGGGTTGACGTACTCGATGCGCGGACCAGGACTGTCCAGATCGGCGCTGGTGACGATTACGCCGTCACTCACTGCTTCCGCGATGGTCCTGAACAGGACCAAATCCTGGGCCGGTGTTGTAAGCGGCTTGGCGGTGTTCACCCCAGCACCGTTAACAAGCGCGGAATTACGATCGTCCAAGCCTGTCATCAGTGACACCGGAGGTGAGGTGCCTTGCCGTGCACCGAGCTTGTATGACGCCCCAGAGGCAGTTCAGGTTTCCGCGAACAGCGCTCAGTTGTACTTTCGTGACCGTTCAGGATGCCGGCCGGATCGAGGGGCAAGGTGGCTCTCCCTTAAGCCGGGCGTCCCTGAACGTTGGCAACTCTCCGTGAGCAAGGTTGCACTGTCATCTAGGCGATGAGGGTGGCAGACACATCTAGCACCCACCAGTGATCAGATAATGCTGATGGTGGAGCTGTCATGCCGGCGCAACGAGAGGTTCAGCCCCTTCTGGTGAGGCGGTACGGACGAGATCGGCTCTACAACGTGACAAGGCAGCATTATGTCACCGTCCAGGAACTCCGCGGTTGGGCACAAAAGGGCCGGCCACTGGTGGTGATCGATGACGAGACCAACACGGACGTTACTCAGGTCCTGCTGGCTGCCGATCCTCCAAGGCTTGGCGCTGTCTTTCATTAAAGGGGCGCTACGGCTTGTTAGCGCCTTATGCCTGACCACGCACAGCCCTCGGCGGGCGAGGCCGCGCAGGAAGTCGGTCCAAAACGTCTCCATCTCGAAGGCGCCGGCCGCTATGCCAAGCACCTCGCGACGGCCGTCGCTGTTCACCCCCACCGCGATGGTGACAGCCACCGAGACGGTGCAGCCCGCGCCGCGGGTTCTCGTGTAGGTGGCGTCCAGCGATAGGTAAGGCCTGTCACCCTTGATCGGGCGGGCCGGAAAGTCCTGCACCCGCCCGTCGATCTCGCGCAAAGGCGTCTCACTTGGCTGTTGCTGATGCCTTCCATGCTCATGGCCCAGACCAGCTCGTCCACCGAGCGGGTCGAGATGCCCTGGATGTAGGCCTCCTGGATCACCGCCGTGAGCGCCTTCTCCGCCAGTCGCCTTGGCTCCAGGGAGGCCGGGAAGTACGAGCCGCGCCGGAGCTTCGGGATGCGGAGCTCGATCGTTCCAGCCCGGGTCTGCCAATCTCGTTCCCGATAGCCGTTCCGCTGGTTCACCCGCTCGGCGCTGCGCTCGCCATGGGCGGCACCGCAGACCTCCTCGGCATCCAGCTCCATTAGCCGATGGGCGGCAAAGCCAATCATCTCCCGCAGAAACGTCGTGTCAGAACCCCTCTCCAGCAGCTCGCGAAGGACAATCCTCTCGTCGGTCATCGTGGCGTCCTTGGGTCAGAGTTGCGTGTCGCAACACAACCCTAACCGAGGTTCACCACATGGCCGCCCTAACCCGGGCGGCCGCCTTCTACACCACCTCCGTGGACGCTACCGAAGTATGTCCGGCTCGGATGACCGCAGACACGCCGATGGTGCTCCTCCGCCGTCAAGCTATTGTCCTGACCGGGAAATAGCCAGCCGCTCCTGATGGGCTGTGATTCGCTGCGGAAGGCAGCGGAGATCGGGCATGGCGACACCGAGGGCGGTTCGGATCGAGTTGTCGGTAGCCGAGCGCGGCGAGTTGGAGGCGTGGCTGCGCCAACGGAAGGTAGCACGCGGCGACGCGCTGCGGGCGCAGATCGTGCTGCTCGCCGCGGAGGGCCTGAGCAACCTGGCGATCGTGAAACGGCTCGGGGTGGCCCGCATGACGGTAGCGACCTGGCGGCGCCGCTTCGCCGAGCAACGGCTGGACGGCTTGGCCGACGAGCCTCGCCCCGGTGCACCACGCACTGTCACCGACGAGAAGGTGGCTGAGGTGGTGACCGCGACACTGGAGACCCTGCCTGCGGGGCGGACGCACTGGAATTCACATGGGATGGCCAGGGCGGCGGGGCTGGCACCGTCCACGGTTCAGCGCGTCTGGACAGCGTTTTCGCTCCAGCCACACCGGGTCGAGACCTTCAAGCTCTCGACCGATCCGCTGTCTGTCGAGAAGGTGCGCGACATCGTCGGCCTCTCTCTCAGTCCGCCGGAGCATGCCCTCGTGCTCTGCGTCGACGAGAAGAGCCAGATCCAGGCGCTGGATCGCACGCAGCCGCTGTTGCCGCTGCGCCCCGGCCAAGTCAAGCGGCGCACCCGCGACTACAAGCGCTGCGGCACGACCTCACTGTTCGCTGCGCTCGACGTGAAGGCGGGCACAGTCATCAGCAAGTGCATGCCGCGGCGCCAGGTAACTGAGTTCCGCCGGTTCCTCGACACGGTCGAGACCCGAGTGCCAGCCGACCTCGACGTCCACGTAGTGATGGACAACGCCGCGAGCCACAAAACGAAGCTCATCCGCGACTGGTTCGCCAAGCGGCCGCGCTGGCACGTCCACTACACGCCGACCTCGGCCTCCTGGATCAACCAGGTCGAGCGGTTTTTCGCCCTGCTGACCGAAGACGCTCTCCGGCGAAGTGTCCACCGCTCCACGGCGGAACTCGAAGCAGCCATCAACGGCTACATCGAAGCCCATAACGCCGAGCCAAAGCCCTTCGTCTGGACAAAAAGCGCTGACGACATCCTCGCCGCTGTCCAGCCCTTCTGTCAGCGCACCATCACCGCCCAAACAAGGTGTCTAGGATCTTCAGAATTTGGACAGTAGTCCATACAACGCAGTCCCACCTAACGGAACGCGATACAGTGCTCCGAGGTCACGAGCATCGCTGCCGCGCGGCTGGTGAGGTCGTCCAGGGAGAACGGCTTGGCGATGGCGGCCATGCCTGATGGCAGGTCGCCATTGAGGAGGGTGCCTGCGTAACCTGTGATGAACAGCACCGGCAGTGCCGGTCGCCGCTCCCGCGCTGCCTCGGCAAGCTGACGGCCGTTGAGGCCGGGTAGGCCGACGTCGGTCACGAGCAGGTCCACCCGCGCGGTGCCGGCCAGCGCCGCAAGCCCGGCTGGCCCGTCCTCCGCCTCCAGCACCGCGTAGCCGCGGTCGCGCAGCGCTTCGGCCACGAGCGTGCGGACGGCAGACTCGTCCTCGACGAGGAGCACCGTGCGACCTGCCGCATCGGGCAGAATCTCTGCCGGAGCCGGGAGCCGGTCCGTGACTGCGGCTGCTGCCTCGCCCCGCGGCAGGTACAGGCGCACCATCGTGCCCTGGCCGACCTCGCTCCCGATCCGCACGATACCGCCGGACTGCCGCACGAAGCCGTAGAGTTGTGAGAGCCCGAGACCGGTGCCCTTCCCAATCGGCTTCGTCGTGAAGAACGGCTCAAAGACGCGGGCCACGACGTCGGGCGGCATGCCCTCGCCGGTGTCGGCCACGGAGACGAGGACGAAGTCGCCCGGCGCGACGCCTTCGGCGTCCGCGCCGAGGTCGGCCGCCGAGAGCCGCACCTCTCCTGTCGAGAAGGTGAGGCGCCCGCCATTCGGCATGGCGTCACGGGCGTTGATCGCGAGATTCAGGAGGGCGCTCTCCAGCCCATTCGGGTCGAGGCGCACCGTCCAGTCGCCATCATGCAGCCGGATCCCCACGTCGATGCCGGGTCCGACGGTGCGACGGATGAGGTCGGCCATGCCCGCGACGACGCCGTCCACGATCACAGGCTTGACGTCGAGCCGCCCACGTCGCGCGAAGGCGAGCAGGCGGTGGGTGAGCGAGGCCGCTCGGTCCACGCCCTCGCGTCCGGCCTTGAGCAGGTGTGGCACGTCAGCCAGCCGCCCGGCCGCGAGGCGCTTTTCCAGCATCTGCAGCGCGCCGCCGATGCCCTGGAGCATGTTGTTCACGTCGTGCGCGAGGCCGCCCGTGAGCTGGCCGATGGCCTCCATCTTCTGGGCTTGGTGGAGCTGCGCTTCACGCTCCCGCAGCTCAGCGGTGCGCTCCTCGACACGGCTCTCCAGGGTGGCATTCAGCTCGCGCAGCTCCTCCTCCGCCCGGCGCTGGGCCGTCCGGTCACTGAGTACCTTCACGAAGCCGACGGCCGTGCCGGACCCATCGCGGAGCGGCGTCACTTTGCCGACGGCCCAGAACCGCTCGCCAGACTTCCGGAGGTGCCAGCGCTCATCGACGCCGCGCCCGGTGGCGAGCGCCTCGCGCATTTCCTCATCGGGCCGCCCGGCGGCGCGGTCCTCGGGCGTGAAGATGCGGTCGAGGGACTCCTTGAGCATCTCGCCCTCCTCCCAGCCGAGCACGCAGCGGGCGCCCTCGTTCCAGCGCGTGACCCGGCCGTCGAGGTCGGTCGCGAGGATCGCGTAATCAGCGGCACTGTCGAGGATTTGGCGGTTGCGCGCCTCGTTCGTCCGCAACGTCGCATCGGCCTGGAGGCGCTCGACGGCGGTCCGCGTCCGCTCCGCGAACTCGCGGATGAGTGCAAGGTCCTCCGCCGACCAGTCGCGAGCCTCGGCGTGGTTGACGAAGAACAGCGCGACGAGGCGTCCGCCCTTCATTACTGGAAAGTTCACGAAGGACCGCGCGCTCCGGGCGATAAGCGCCGCCGCCCCATTCGAGGCGCGCGGGTCCAGGGCGGCATCCGCGATGCTGAAGAACTCGCCCTGCTTCAGCACGTCGATGAGGAACCCGTAGTCCCGTGCCCGAAGCGTGCCCGCTAGGCTCTCGGTGCCCGCCGCAGTCCAGTCCCGCCCGACCGTAAGCGTCTCGGCGTCGTGGTCGATCGTGCCGTAGCCGACCCGGCTCACGCCGATGGTCTCGCCGAGGATCGCCGCGGCGGCGTGGGCCAGGTCGGTCGGGTCGGAGCCGCCGCGGATCGCGTCGGTGAGGCGGACGAGTGCCGAGCGACGCGCCTCGGCCTGCGTTCGCGCCGTCATGTCCACGCCCTGAACGAAGATGCCGGTGACCGCGCCCGCGGCATCCCGCAGGGGCTGGTACACGAAGTCTACGAAGGTCTCGCGCGCCGTTCTGCCCGGCGCGTCCTCCAACGCGAAGCGCGCGCCATCGGCGGCGTAGGCCTCGCCGGTGCGGTACACGCGGTCGAGGAGGGCGAGGTAGCCCTGCTTTACGGCCTCGGGTAGCGCCTCGGCTACCGTGCGTCCGACGACGGGGCGGTGCCCGACGAGGCGTATGTAGCCGGGGTTGGCGAGGACGATCTGATGTTCCGGGCCTCGGAGGAGGGCCATGAAGCCCGGGGCCTGGGCGAACATCGCGTTCAGCCGGTCGCTCTCGTCCTTCAGCGTGAGGTTGGCCTCGGACACGCTTCGGGCGCGGGCGAAGATGCCGCTCTGGGCCGGGGTGATCGGCGGGGACGCGGTCCCGGTCCGTTCCATCTCGCCCTGCAGATGCCGGAGTTCGGTTACGTCGATTGGGTGCTGGAGGACGAACTCGATCGTGCCGTCCGCCCCGAACACGGGGGCGTGGGTGATGCTCCACCAGCGCTCCTCGAAGCCGCCGCCCTCGGCCGCAGGCCGGGGCACGTCGAAGCGCAGGAGGGCCATCGTGTCGGGCTGGCCTGTGCGGATCACGCGCTCGAAGGAGGCGACGGACTGGCGGACCGTCTCGGGATCGGCCGGGAAGGCATCCCAGGCCCAGCGGCCGACGATGTCGGCGAGGCTGCGGCCCACGCTCGAGAGGTAGGCGCGGTTTGCGCCGGCGATGTGGAGACGGCGGTCGAGCACGAGGTAGGGGTTGGGCGAGGCGTCGAGGAGGGCGGCGTGGTTCAACCCGGAAAGGCCCAGCACCACTATGGATCCTGCCGGCGAGGGCGCGAGACCTCGCGTTCCGCTCGACCAGTCTCCGCCGCGCGCGTCTCGTCCTGCTCGATCAAGAGGCGGAGGCCGGCGCGGACCATCTCGCTAGCCGATGCGTAATCGCCACGGGCGATCCTGTCGTCCACGTAGCGCGCCAACGACCCCGTGAGGGCGATGTGGCGAGAGTGCTTCGCGGCCATGTCTCTGAGGGTTTGCCGTCCGGAGGTGTTGCCTTTTGTACACCCTGGGACGAGTGCCACCAAGGTTTCTTTCCCGGCCCGCACGTCTGGCGTGCCGACCAAGGCCAGCAGGGAGACTGCCAAACTCGGGAAAGAAGACAATGGGGCGGTGCTGTAGGGACTCTAAGCTCGAGTTTGGCCATTTGAGATGGACTGAGGTGGCGGAGCGGGATGCCCGAATGGCGCTTTGTGGACTTCCACGGCGTCCTCAGTCGGGCAGCCTGGTGCCTACGGGCGGCGTCACGTCTTCTCCTGGGATCGTTGATCGCCGCCTTCGCGCCGGGCGGACCGGTGGTGCTGAGCATCGACGACACCATCGAGCGGCGGCGGGGTAGACGCATCCTGGCCAAGGGCATTTACCGCGACTCCGTGCGCTCCTCCCACGGCCACTTCGTGAAGGCCTCCGGCCTTGCGCTGGCTCAGCCTGATGCTCCTGGCTCCCATTCCCGGGGCCGGGTTTGGGCACTGCCCTTCCTGACGGCATTCGCGCCATTCGAGCGGTTCTGCCGGGAGCATGGCCGCCGACATAAAAGGCTCACCGACTGGGCCCGCCAACTGGTCCTGCAGTCCCGCCGATGGTTGCCCGGGCGCGAGTTGGTGCTGGTCGGGGACAGCGGCTTTGCTGCCCTGGAGCTCCTGGCAGCCCTCGGCCGCCATGGTGTCGTCGGCGTCACGCGCCTGCGGCTCGATGCAGCCCTCTACCATCGGGCGCCGCTCCGGGCACCCGGCACCAAGGGCCGCCCCCGCACTACGGGAGCGCGCCTGCCCAACCTGTCCGAGGTGCTGACCAGTGCCGAGACGGGCTGGCGGCGCGTCACGGTGCCGGGCTGGTATGGCAAAGGCGAGCGCCTCGTCGAGGTCTGCTCGGCCACCGCTGTGTGGCGCCACAGTGGTATGCCCGTCGTGCCAATCCGCTGGGTGCTGATCCGCGACCCTCGCGGCCGGTTCAACCCCCAGGCCCTGCTGTGCACCGACCCACGCTGCTCTCCCGAAGGGATCATCGGCTGGCTCGTCCAGCACTGGCAGCTGGAGGTCACCTTCCAGGAAACCCGCGCTCACCTCGGCGTCGAGACCCAGCGCCAGTGGTCGGACCTGGCCATCAGCCGCACCACGCCCTGCCTGCTTGGGCTGTCCTCCCTTGTCACAGTGTTGGCGGCACGCCTCAGCTCTGCCGAACGCCAAGCCGCCGCAACCACCGCATGGTACCCGAAGGTACGCCCGACCTTCAGAGACACACTCGCCGCCGTCCGCCGCCACATCTGGCATGAGCAGGGTTTGCTGACATCCCGACGCAACCGCCATGACCCGAAATCCCGAACAGCACTCCAGCGCGCCTTGGTCTACGCCATCTGCCACGCCGCTTGATTGCCAAACTCGAGCCAAGCGCGGCAGCCCGCCCGACCGGGGCGGCCAGAACTTGTTGGCAGGCATGGTTGGGAAGGACCGGCGGAACTCCGCAAGGACCTTCCTGCCGAGCGGGTGGTGCTCGACAAGCGTTGGACGACAAGTCCTGTAGGAGGGCAGATCAGCCGCCTCAAGATGATCAAGCGGACCACGTAGGGCCGCGCGGGCCTTGATCTCCTCCCTGCTCGTCTCCTGCATGCCGCATGACCTGGCAACAGCAGCACGGAACGTGCGGGAGAACCAGGCGGCAGGGGCGCGGCTTCCACTTGATCTCAGGAAACGCTTTCCTGTACCCACTCCTGGCCTGATCATTTGACCGTCCACGAGGGCTGCCGTTAGGCCAGGGCGTGTGTCCTGCCTGCTCCCAGGCAGGACCCCTCAGAGCAATGCCAGGGGAGGATGAAGGTGTCACTCCTCCTTAGCGGACCAGGCAGAGATCCGGTCGGTTTGCATGCGCCCGCTCCGGTCACTGCCCTCCCTCGCCGGCGTACCCCTGGCCCTCTCGCTGTCGCGGCTTTCCTCTCGGCTCTCGTAGCGGGTGCCGCCGGCTTCGGCCTGACCGCTTTCGAGGCGGAGCGCGCCAGGGCTGTCCGCCTTGATGCCGCCGAGAACCAGGCGGAGGCGCTGCTCTCCGATTTGCGCGATGCCGAGACCGGACAGCGCGGCTTTCTCCTGACCGGGCGCGAGAGCTACCTTCAGCCCTACGAGGAGGCCGTGCGCGGGCTGAACGGAAGGCTCGCCGGGCTTGTCCGCCTCGGCGAGGCGGAGGCCGCCCTCGCCCGCCCAGCCGCGGAGCTCGCGCGCCTCATCCCCGCCAAGCTCGAGGAGCTCGCGCGCACCATCGCCCTCCGGCGCGCGGGCGATGCGGAGGCGGCCCTGGCCCTCGTCGAGACCGACAAGGGCAAGTCGCTCATGGACGCGGCCCGCGCCGAGGCCGCCACCCTGCGCACGGCGGCGGCCTCGCTCCGCGCGGAGCGTGACGCCGCGGCGCGGCGCTGGGTATGGGGCGCCTCGGTGGCGACGCTGGCCCTCCTGTCAGGCGGCCTCGGCCTCGGCCTCCGGCTACGGCGGCTGCGCCGCCGCGCGCTCAACGCCCGCGTCCTCGCCGAGACGGCCAACGCGCGCCTGGCCGCGATCGTCGCCTCCACCTCCGACGCGATCATCAGCTTCGCCGCCGAGGACGGGCGCATCCTCACCTGGAACGACGGCGCGGAGGCCCTGTTCGGCTACACCGCGGCCGAGGCCGTCAACGGGCCGGTGGGCCTGCTGGTGCCCCCCGACCTGCCCGACGGCGACCCGACCGGCGTGTTCCGCCGCGCGCTCGGGGGGGCGCGCGTCCACGAGCACGAGACGACGCGCCTGACCAAGGAGGGCAACCGCATCCCGGTCACCGTCACGGCGGCCCGTATGCAAGCCTCCGACGGTGGCGTCCTAGGTGTCTCCGCCATCTTCCGCGACCTCCGCCCGCGCCGGGAGGCGGAGGCCGCGCTCGTGCGGAGCGAGGCCATGCTCCGCATCGCGCTCGACACGATCCCGCAGATGGTCTGGTCGACGCGTCCGGACGGCTACCACGACTTCTACAACAGGCGCTGGTACGAGTTCACCGGAACCGTGCCGGAGGAAACCGAGGGCGAGGGCTGGAACCCGCAGTTCCACCCGGAGGACCAGGAGGGAGCCCAAAGCCGCTGGCGGCACTCGCTCGCGACGGGCGAGCCCTACGAGATCGAGTACCGGCTCCGCGCCGCCGACGGCACCTACCGCTGGACGCTCGGCCGCGCGCTGCCAGTGCGCGATCCCGCCACTGGCGAGATCACCCGCTGGTACGGCACCTGCACCGAGATCGAGGATCTCGTGGCGGCGCGGGCCGCGCTCGCCGAGGCGTTGGAGGTCAAGGAGGCGCTGCTCGCCGAAGTGAACCACCGGGTGAAGAACTCCCTCCAGCTCGTCTCCTCGCTTCTCTCGCTGCAGACCAACAAGGCCCGCGACCCCGCCCTGCGCACGGCGCTCGGGGAAGCGCGGGCGCGCATCGGCGTGGTGGCGCGCTTGCACCAGCGTCTCTACCAGGGCGGCACGCACGGCAGCGTGGACCTTGCCGGCTTCCTGCAGGAGATGTGCACGGACACGCTCACCGCCCTGGATCCGGAGGAGCGGGTGCGGCTCGAATTCGAGGAGACGCGGCAGGGCGGGAGCGGAGCAGCGCCGCTCACCCCGATTGACGAGGCCGTGCCCCTGGCGCTGATCGGGTCGGAGCTGGTCACCAACGCGGTCAAGTACGCCTTCCCCGTCGGCCGCGGGGGCACCCTGTGGGTCCGCGTGCGCGACGCGCGCGAGGAGGACGGCGGCATCACTCTCGAGGTGGAGGACGACGGCGTCGGGCTGCCGGAGGGCTTCGATCCTTCCCGGTCCGCCGGCGTGGGCATGCGCGTGGTGGCAACCCTCGTACGCCAGCTCCGCGCCCGCTTGGCGGTAGGCGAGGGAGCCTCCGGCCGCGGTGCGGCATTTGGGGTGTTCGTGCCAGGTAGGCATGGCCAGGAAGGCAGAAAAGATGACAGGCATTGATCTTGGGCTTCTCTGGGCCGCGGTGCCGAGCGACCTTGGCGGCGGTGGGGGGAGCGGCCGCCTACCCTCTCCCCTGCGCGTCCTCGTCGTGGAGGACGAGGGGCTGGTCGCGCTCGAGATCCAGGTCGGCCTGGAGGTTGCTGGGCACGAGGTGGTGGGGGTGGCCGAGGACGTGGCCTCGGCGGGCGCCCTGGCCCGGACGGAGCGGCCCGACCTCGCCCTCATCGACGTGCGCCTCGCGCGCGGCGAGAGCGGCCTCGACGTGGCGGCCGACCTTACCGCGCTCGGGGTGCCCTGCCTCTTCGTGACGGGCAACTGCCCGGAGGGGCGCGGCCAAGGCTTGGCGCTGGGCTGCCTGCACAAGCCTTTCGACGAGCGTCAGCTCACCGGCGCGGTTGCGGCGGCGGAGGCGCTCCTGCACGGGCGCCCGCTGCCGCGCCGCCTGCCCATGGGACTGCACCTGTACGTGGAGGGGGGGACGAACTCAGGAGGCCGGTGATGGCAGAACTCAGATGTCCGAAATCGAGCAGGCTTTCAACCGAAGGGATTCCGCACGGTGTCGGTGTGCTCCCCTGTCGTGACCTTCTCCGGCAAGGCCTCCTCGCGCTCCAGGGCGGCAACAGCGGCATCAAGCAGGGCGCGCAACTCACGCGCCAGCGCCAGCCCTGCCCGGTCCCGCGTCAGGTCGACGCTGCCGTGGATCGAGAGGCGGTCGAGGCGGTTCTCCACGGTCAGCTGCCCGAGGCGCAGCGAGGCGGCCTCATCGGCATAGGGAACGAAGGTCATGGCCGGTCTCCCGCTCAGCGCCGCCCGAGAACACGAAGGAACGCGATCACCATCGCCACGGCGAATACCCCTGCCACGACGACCGCGAGCTTGCCCTCAGGCCACCAGGAGGTCGCCGGTGGGGAGGGCTCTGGGGAGGAGCCGGGATCGGGGGGAGGAGCGGACGGCCGGCTGGTAACCACGCCGGGCTGGTTGTTGCAGCTTCCCCGGACGTTGCTCGGGCGCGGCTCCGGCAGGCTCATGGCTCGCGCCCTGACCGAGGCCGGGAGCGTGGGGAAGGCGTCCAGCCCGGCCAGTTCCCGCAGCCCCTCCAGCGACACGGCCCGCCATGCCAGTCCCGGCCCGTTCGGCGCCACGTAAGCCCCGGCCTCGCCGCGGGCAGGCAGGTAGACCGCCTTGTAGAGGGAGGTCGGTACCAGCACCCGTCCGTTGAGGCGCTGCAGGTCCTGGCCCTCGAAGATCGGTCCGGTGAGCACCCAGACCTCGCCCGTGTCGACGGCCAGCTCGCGTACCGTGCTCTCGATGCCCTCCCAGAGGCAGCGGTTCGAGCCCGGGTTCTGCGGCACCATGTTGGCGAGCGAGAAGCTCTCGGCCTGGGCCGAGAGGGTGGGCATGTCACCGGACGGTGCCATGTGGCCACGGTCGAAGCCGGAGCGGGCGTAGTCGGCCAAGCGGGCGCGCTCCTCCTCGGGGAGCCGGTCCTCGGCGTGGAAGGCGTCCTCGCGCGCTTGCTGGCGCGCCGCCAGGATCCGGCGGCGGGTGAGGTGTTCCGCCGCGGCAAGGGCCGCGCGCGACACGCCGCTGTGGAGCACCGCGTACCCCTCGAAGCAGAGCTCGCGTGTCCTGGCGGCAAGCGAGGGGCGCAGGATGTCGGGCGCGGCTCCGCCCGGGTGGTGTTCCGGACAGGCCGACGTTGCCGCTTCGGCGCTCGGAAGGCCTGCCAGAGGGCTGAGCAGCAGGCCGCACGCGACGAGCAGGCCGGAGGGTGTCAGCCCTCCGCGCAGCCCCCACCGGACGGCGGGCAGAGGGGTGCCGTGCCCGGGAGAACGGAAGCCAGGCCTGTGTGCCCTTCCCGCATGCCGGATGATCATGGCCGCGAACCTAGCCCTTCCAGATCGGTTTCGGCATTCCCCTCGGGACCGCGGGTTGGCATGCTCTGACGAATACGCGCCTCCGGTGAAAAGCCTCCCGCGAGTTCTTGATCTGTTCGATCTCGGTCTACACCCTTGGCCGGTGCCGCGCCCCGTTCGATTCGTCCCTTCCCGCCCGTGTGCCTCGCCTGCCGAGGTGCCTCGTGGTTGAGCCAGCGGGCGGCACTCCATCGCCCCTGGTGCCGGCCACCGGCGAGGAGGTGGCCGAGGTGCTGGCCTACGCGCTGCGCCACGACGAGCGCGGCAAGCCCCGGCGCGGCGCGGCCTGGGAGGTCGCCGCCGCCGTGCTGGCCGAGCAGCTCGCGGCCCACCTGGAGCGGGCCAACATGGTGGTGGTCAAGAGGCCGCCGCGCCCGCCGCACTCCACCTGATGGCGCAAGCCATAGGCCCGGCTGCTTCGGGAGGGCAGGGAGAGCCGCTCCCACCTGTCCAGCCTTTCGCTGAGCTCGCGGCGAGGTCGAACTTCTCCTTCCTCGATGGCGCCTCCCACCCGTGGGAGCTTGCCGCCACGGCCAAGGCGCTCGGCTACTCGGGCCTGGGGATCTGCGACACCAACACGCTGGCCGGCGTGGTGCGCGGGCACGTCGCCACCAGGGAGGCAGGGCTGCCCTTTGCCGTGGGGTGCCGCCTTCGCCTGGAGGACGGCGCCGAGTACCTCGTGTGGCCGACCTGCCGGAGCTCCTACGGGCGGCTGACGAGCCTGCTGTCCCGCGGCCGCATGGCCTCGTCGAAGGACAGCTGCCGCATCACCCGGGGCGACCTGCTGGAGGCAGCGGAGGGCTGGGTGCTGGCGGTGGTGCCGCCGGAGGAGCCTGGGGCGGAACCCGCCGTGACCTTCGGCGAGCGCGTCCGGCAGGAGGCAGCCGCCCTCCGGTCGCGCTTGGCCCTGCCGCTCATGCTGGCGGCCTCGCACACCCTCCGTGGCGACGACCAGCGCCGCCTGGACCGGCTGGCGGCCCTCGCCGCCTCGGCGGGCGGGTGGCTGCTCGCGGTGGGCGACGTCCGCTACCACGTGGCCTCCCGCCGCCGCTTGGCCGACGTGCTCACGGCCATCCGGCTCGGCACCACGGTGGACGCCATCGGGGCCGCGGCCGAGCCCAACGCGGAGCGCCGGCCCAAGAGCCTGGCCGAGGTGGCGCTGCGCTTCGCCCGCCACCCGGAGGCGGTGGCCAACACGCTGCGCGTGCTGGAGGCGACGCGGGGCTTCCCGCTGGAGGGGCTGCGCTACGAGTACCCGGACGAGGTGGTCGACCCCGGCCGCACGGCCCAGGAGACGCTCGAGGCGAGGGTGGCGGCGGCGCTCGCCGCGCGCTGGACGGTGGTGCCGGCCGAGATCGAGCGGCGCATCGCCCACGAGCTGCGGCTGATCGGCGAGCTCGGCTACGCGCCCTACTTCCTGACCGTTGAGGCGATCGTCCGCTTCGCCCGCGAGCGCGGCATCCTCTGCTAGGGGAGGGGGTCGGCCGCCAACTCGGCCGTCTGCTACGTCCTCGACATCACGGCGGTGGACCCCAACAAGCACGACCTGCTGTTCGAGCGCTTCGTCTCGGCGTCGCGCGGCGAGCCGCCCGACATCGACATCGACTTCGAGCACGAGCGCCGCGAGGAGGTCATCCAGCACCTCTACGAGCGCTACGGCCGCGAGCGCGCCGCCCTCTGCGGCACGGTGATCCGCTACCGGCCCAAGTCCGCCCTCCGCGAGGTCGGCGGACTGTCCGAGGACGTGACCGCCCGGCTGGCCAGGGCGAGCTGGGGCGGGGGAGGGGAGGGGTCGCTCGCCGACCTTGCCCAGGGAAAGGGGCTGGACCTCGCTGATCCGCGGCTCGCCACCACCCTGGAGCTTGCCGGGGAGATCCTCGACTTTCCCCGCCACACCGCCACCCACGTGGGCGGCTTCGTCATCACCCGCGGCGCGCTCACCGAGCTCGCCGTGGTCGGCAACGCCGCCATGGAGGGACGGACGGTGCTCGAGTGGGACAAGGACGACATCGACGCGCTCGGCATCCTGAAGGTCGATGTGCTGGCGCTTGGCATGCTGTCCTGCCTGCGGTGGAGCTTCGACCTTCTGCGCCGCCACGGCGGCCCCGACCACGACCTCGCCAGCCTGCCGCGCGAGTGCGCCGAGACCTACGCCATGCTCCGCCGGGCCGACAGCGTCGGCGTGTTCCAGGTCGAGAGCCGGGCGCAGATGAACATGCTCCCTCGGCTCCGGCCCGCGACGTTCTACGACCTCGTGGTGGAGGTGGCGATCGTCCGGCCCGGCCCCATCGCCGGCGACCTCGTCCACCCCTACCTCCGCCGCAAGGCCGGCGAGGAGCCGGTCAGCTTTCCCTCGCCCTCACCCCAGCACGGCCCCGCCGACGAGCTCGAGCGGGTGCTCGGCAAGACGCTCGGCGTGCCGCTCTTCCAGGAGCAGGTCATGCGGGTGGCGATCGTCGCCGCCGGCTTCACCCCCGACGAGGCTGACCAGCTGCGCCGCGCCATGGCGACCTTCAAGCTGACCGGCGGCGTGGCCCGCTACCGCGAGCGCCTGGTCGCGGGCATGGTCCGGCGGGGGTACGAGGCGGCCTTTGCCGAACAGATCTTCGCCCAGATCGAGGGCTTCGGCTCCTACGGCTTTCCCGAGAGCCACGCCGCCTCCTTCGCCCACCTCGTCTACGCCTCCTCCTGGATCAAGCGACACCACCCGGCGGTCTTCACCTGCGCGCTGCTGAACAGCCAGCCGATGGGCTTCTACGCGCCCGCCCAGCTGGTCCGGGACGCCCGCGAGCACGGCGTGCTGGTCCGCCCGGTGGACGTGAACGCGTCGGACTGGAACAGCACGCTCGAGGCGGAGCGGGAGAGCCGCGGCGGGCTGGCGCTCCGGCTGGGGCTGCGCCTCGTCACCGGCCTGCCTGAGGCGGAGGCGCAGGCGCTGCTGCGGGCCCGGCGCGCCCGCAACGGGGCGCCCTTCGCCTCGGTGGAGGACGCCGCCATCCGCGCCGGGGTGGGCAGACGGGCGCTGGAGGCGCTGGCCGCCGCGAACGTCTTCGGGGCCACGGGGACCCTGCGGCGGCGGGCGGTGTGGGACGCGGCGGTGGCGGCGAGCGGGCCGCAGCAGCTGCCGCTCTTTGCGGTAGCGCAGGACACGGCCGCGGCGGCGATGGCGGCCAGCGCGCCGCTGATGGACGAGCCCGAGGCAGCCCTGCCCCCGCAAGGGGAGGGCGAGGAGGTGGTGGACGACTACCGCGCTACCGGCCTGACGCTCGGGCGGCACCCCATGGCGATCCTGCGGCCCAACCTGGACCGCCTGGGGCTGGGCGACACCCGCCAGCTCGGCGGCCTCCGGCCGGGCGCCCGCGTCCGCCTGCCCGGCATCGTCCTCCTGCGCCAGCGGCCGGGCACGTCGAAGGGCGTGGTCTTCCTGACGGTCGAGGACGAGTTCGGCGTGGGCAACCTCGTGGTCTTCGCCGCCATCGCCGAGCGCGACCGACCGGCGCTGCTAAGCGCCCGCCTCCTCGTGGCCGAGGGCAAGGTGGAGCGCGTCAGCGAGCACGTGGAGGTGCCGGTCAATCACCTCATCGTGGCGCGCCTGATTGACCGCTCCGACCTGCTGGATGGGCTCAGCCAGGCTGAGCAGGGAGGCGAGTGGGCGGAGCGCGCTCTCGGCCGGGCCGATGAGGTCAGGCGGCCGGAGCCGGGGAGCCGGAGGCCCAAGTTGCCGCCGAGCCGTGACTTCCAATGAGGTCGGGAAGGGGAGGGACAGCCACTGTTCAGGTGCGGCCAGCCGCTACAGCAGTTCCACTCAAGCCAGGTCGACGCGGTGTTCTGCTCGCTTCTGTCCTGACGCGCCGCGCTGGCGTGACGCTGGCACAGCGGCGGGGAAAGGGAGTTGCATGGAGGGACCGTCGTTCCGCCGATCCCGTGTTCCACGTGGCTGAGGCTCGGCCGCGGATGCATCGGTAACGCCCGGCACTGGCCAGAAGCAATCCACCCGGCCTTCCTCACCCCGAAGCGCGAGGAAGACTACGCACGTCACCTCGCCATCCTCACCGGTTTCAACCGCCAGGCGGAACATCAGCCCTTCCGCTCCGTCATCCCGGCCAAGCGCGAGGGCGAGCTGTTGCGCTTCGCTCTCCTGCTGGCGGAGCGTGCGCTTGCTCGGCTCGTCGGCATCGCCACGGAAGAACCGCACCGGCACGCCCTCGATCAGGAAAACAAAGTGGTGCGTCTCATCCAGCACGCCGAGCCAAGGATAGCGGCCCGCCTCAGCAGCGCGGCGGAGCCGGTTGCGGCTGAAGGAGTAGGCGCGGCAGCCGATCGACCAGGCGTCGTCGCCGGCCCAGCTGTCAGCCACGGCGAGCGCATCGGTGCGCCCACGGGCGAGCAGGCGGGCACAGGCAGTAATGCGTTCCTCTGTCAGCGCAGGATGGAGATCCCACGGACGGCGTGCCTTCGGCGCGGCGTTGGCCTTGTTCGTCATGTGGACAGCATAGCGTATATTCTCGATGAATAGGACGGCGGATCGGGGGCGGCACCACGTAGCTCCTGACCTGACCGATGCCATATCCTGACAATCCAATATCAACCGGCATTCCCCAATAGGCTTCGGACAACCACTGGAGACTGGGCAGGCCCGCACTTCGCTCCTCTCTCATCCCGGCTTTGGAAGCGATCTAGCGCTAGGGCCCGCCCTCGTCAGGGAGACAGGTACTTGCAAGGGCTTCTGCAGGAGGCAGATATCCGCGCTGGCTTGACGGCTGGTGGGCGGATCGAGAGCGTCGTCATTGTGGCTCGTCGTGACGAGGCCGCCGGGGTGGAACACGTCCCCTACCTGCTGCCGAGTTGGCGGCGCGGCTACGTCGCCATCGGGCTGTTCCGGGGCGCGGGCGTGCGCGCCTACCGCGACCTCACGCGCTTGGTGCGATTTGTGCGCAACGACCTTGGCTATCGTGGTCCCGTCACCTTACACGAGCAGGACTGCCCGAAGCTCAGCAAGCTTCGCTCCGTCGTTGCTGGCGCAGCCCCGAGTAGCGCAGCGCTGCCCAGTCTACCGCAAACCATCGGAGGTCACGACACGAAGCAGGACACGCTCGACACCTGAGGAGCCAGGCGGTCGGCTTGTCGCTGCGTCACCTTGGGACTGATCGTCATCTTGCAACTTGCCGGCCGCTGCGCCCTGTCCGTCACGTTCGAGACGCTGGCCACCGTCATGCGCGCAGAAAGCGACGCTCAGCCGTTCGCCCTCGACCTCAAAGGACCGGGCGGCGGTCCGATCCTCTCCGAGACGCGGGAAACGGCCACGGCCCTCGCCACGACCTTGATCGAGCGCCAGGGCCGTTCCATGGAAGTGGCGCTCATGCCGGTGAACAGAGGCAACCTGCGCCAAGGCTACGCCGCTGCGCGTCGGGGCGAGGCGGGCCTGCAGCGCGCGCTTCGCACTGCCTTCTCCCGCTACGGCACCGGCCATCTCGCGTGAAGCTTTGCCAATGGTTGCGTCCAGCGGACGGCAAAGGCATTTCTGCGGCGTAGGTACGCGCCAGGGCGGTGCTGAAATTCCCCTGAAGTGGAGCGCCGTACAGAGGTGAGGATTGACCCCTTTGGCATCCGGGCAGCTTGACGCCTCAGCATTACGCGCACCGCTAACGTAGCACCTGTCCATCCGTAGTACTCCGGCCGCAACCATGGTTGCACGAAACTCGCCTCAGGGTAGATCCTGGAGCGCGCGGTGCTCCTCGGTATCCTCCCGCCTCAACCGCTTGACCCCGGCCCGGCGCGCCACCGCGACGATGTGCTTTGCCTGAACCAGAGCGCTTCAGGTCTGACGCGTTGAACCATGTGTCCAGACGCGGTCCGGCCCTGCCGCTCCGTCGGTCACAGAGCCGGACTATGTGGTTGCGGGCGTTAACGAGCGGTCCGCGCCCCCTCGCTGGAACCGGACAACGCAGTCACAGAGGCGGCGCCTGAGTGGACCAGGGACGCCTCTGCGCTCAGCCCGGGGGTTAAGCGAGGTCGTTCGAGCCCTCGGGCGAGGGTGCCACATCCGCTTCGTGTGCGGGTGGCTCGTCCTCCGGGGGCCTGTTGGCGTCGGAATTCGAGCCGTCACTGGTCAGGTTCTGCGAGAGCTCGGCCGCAGCGTTGAGGCCGGACGCCATAGCAGAGGCGGCCATTGCGGCACCGACGGCGGCAGGCGCGGCCATTGTCGCCATCATGGCGGCACCGGCTCCGGCCATGGCAGCGGGAAGGGACTTCGCGGCATCGACCTGCTGCTCATCTCCTTCAGGCGATGACGCGGCGGTGTTGGAGGAGTTCCCTGCGCCGTCGCCGTTCACCTCCCTCTTGTCGGGTGCTGATCGTGCACGCCGTGGGCTACGGGCCGCGGCAGGCGCAGTCGCCCGGGAAGGTGCAGACCGTTTGGACGGCGTCGGGCTCGACGTGTCGGCCTTGGACGACATCTTCCGGGCCGCCGGCGTAGCCTGAGGAGTGCGCCGAGCCGGGGACTTTGCCGGGGCGGTAGCGGGCCGCGACGTGCGGGTGCTGGCAGGTGTCGCCTTGCCCTTAGCAGGTGTTGAGGCTTGAGCCTGGATCTTGGACTTCGCCGCCACGCTTCTCGGTACGGACGGCTTTGTCGCCCGGGCCGAACTGGCAGCCGAGGCCGCGCGCCTGCTGGATGCGGTTGCGGGTTTTGCGGGCTGCCGCGCCGCCGTCGCTGCCGCACGAGGGCTGCGGGTAGCGGTTTTGGTTGTGCCCTTGACGCTCGCTGCGGCGCGGGATGACGTTTCGGCCTTGGCTGCAGCAGGCCGGGAGCTAGCCTTCTCTGCCTTCGCCTTGGTGCTGCTGGCTGCCGGAGCAGTCCGCCGCGCCGGCGCCGCGGCCGGCTTCCTGGTCTGCTTGGCAGGGGTGACGGCGGCGCGAGCGCTGCGCGCGGCGACCTTGCCGGTGGCCTTGCTGGCTGCTGCCGTGCGCGGTGCTGCGCTGCGCCCGTTGGCGGCGGGCGCCGCCTTCTTGGCGCCCGCAGCGGAAGCTGGCTTGCGCTCGGCCTTGGCCGGGCGTGCCCCACGCGCCGGCGCCTTCACGGCTGCCTTGCGAGCCGTCGGTGTTTTTGACGCAGCTGTCTTGCCGGTGCGCGACGGAGCCGCCGTGCTCGCCTTGCCCCGAGTGGGAGTGGTAGCGCTCCGGGCGCTCCGCGTTGCTGCGGGGGCTGCGGCAGCCTTCCGGCCTTGAGCCGCAGGCTTGCTGCGCGTGGTGGACGCTGTTGCGCGGCGGCTGGCTGAAGCGGCGCTTGGACGCGTGTTGCTGGGCGAGGGCTTGTTGCCAGGGCGTTTTGCCATGATCACCTCCGATAGACACGGGCAGTTGGCGAGCAACCGATTCGCAGTGTGCGCTCTCGACCGTGCCGTGCAATCAGATCCGTTTGGACAAGGGTCTGGCTGATGGTTCCAGTTGCACCATTGTCGCTAACCCGGACATGACGGGCTTTGACGGGAACGGGGCCGCGCCACTGAGGCGCAGCCCTTCCATACTGGTACCGCCCGACAGCCCTACCGGCCCTCCCGCAAGAACCGCACCGGGTAGGCTCCCCTGAAATCCAGGATCTCACCGCGCCGGATCATGTCGTTACCACGCAGAACCTCCAGCCTCGCTCCGGCAGCGTTGGGATAGACCCTTACAACAACCCTCTCGAGGGACTGCCCACTCCGGGTGATCACGCCATTCGCGACGATGTAGAGGGGCAGGCTGCGTGCGGCGAGCAGAAACACCACCCCTGCAACAGCAGCCCCTGCCGCGGCATTCCACACTTGCGGCACCCGCTTGGCGCGTGACGCTAGAAAGGCGCAGAGACCACCAGCGGCCAAGGCCGCCAGCATCACCGCCGACATCGGCAGCGTGGGGAGCTCAGGCAGGACCCACGCCAAGCTCAATGGGTCCCACCCATAGGCGATGGCCGCCACCGCCGCCGGAAGCACAGCTCCAGCCGGTACCAGCCCCCAGGCTGCCAACCGCCTCGCGCGGTCCAGGCGGGCCATCTCGGCGCGGGCTGCCGTGTCCCGATCGCGCCAAGCCGCTAACTCCCGTTCGTGGTCCTCATTCTTCGGCTGCGGTGCCGGCGCAACTGCCTCGAAGGATGCACGAACCAGGGCATCGTCCGCTGGCAGAAGCCCGTCACCCGTAACTTCAAGTCTTGCCGAGAGAGCCGCATAGGCAGCCGCACGCTCTCCCGCATCCTGGATGGCAAGGAGGTCCGAGGCCAGGGAGGCGCTGAGATCGACCCATTCCGCCTCGGCCGCCGCACTGGCGCGACGAAGAGAGGGCAGCACGCCCTCCCTCCTATGGGCCGCCTCCGCCACGGACCTATGCCGGGGCGGTGGCGGGCAGCGAACCAAAGACCGACATCGCCGCTTCGCCCCAGGAGGTCAGACGCCGCACGGCCAGAATGGCGTCCATGCGCTTCATGCCCTTGCCGGCCCAGAAATCGACCGGCTGCGCCAGCGCGTCGTCCAGCCGCATACGCTGGTCCACCACCTGCGCCAGGGCGGGCGACATGCATCGCGGGAAGCAGGCCGCGTTCGCCCCATGTGTCTTGAGCAGGCTGCGAACCGCCGGGGCGTCCGGCGCCAGGGGGAACAGCGCCTCGTCCCGTTCATTAAGCAGCAGCGTGCGGGTTGAGGCCGGAAGCGAATGAGCCGCATAGCCCAGCGCATTGCTGGCACTGGTCAGGGATGCCGTCTCCCCGGTGGTAAGGGCATAGAAGCGGACCCGCTCCCCTGTGCCGAGAGGACCGTCCGCGCCGAACTCATCGAGCCACACCATGAGGGACCTTGTCAGGTTTGCGCCGAGGTCGAGCACCACGTCCCGCCCCTCGTTTTCCAGCAGCAGCTCTCCAAGGTCGTTCCACATGGCGTAGATCAGCCGTGGGTTACGCTCGAGCTCCTCCATGGTGTTCGCGCCCAGGATAAAGGACCGGACCGCCTTGGTCCCGTAGATGGCACCCAGCCGCGCCTCGGCTTCGACCTCGATAATGACGGGCAGGCGGCCTGTGATGGTCAGCAAGCGCGTAATGGCCACCTGGGCGGCTAACGTCTTGCCGACGCCTCCTTTGTCGGAGCCGAAGATGTGGACGGCAGGGGAGGTGGTCTCGGCCATGGTCATTCGCCTTTGCGCCAGTTGGGATCGGTGGGCACCTCAAAGCCGCCTCCGGTGGGGAAGGGCTTGCGGACGGGGCGAGCCATTGCGGCCCGCAGCCGAGCCGCTCGCTCAGCTTCATCCCGGTCGTTGTCCCCTGCCGAAGAGCCTGAAGAGGGAGGTGTGTGTGTTTCGGCCTGGACCGTCGCAGGCGGGGGCACCTCGTGGTCCAGTCCAGCCGGCGGTAGGTGCGGAGCGGGGGTGGCCGTAGCTTCGGCTTGCTTCCCTGCCCTGGCCGGCGTCGCGGCCCGACGCTTCCGGCCGCGCGGGTTCCGCTCCAAGCGAACAGCGGAGGCTGTCACCGCCACGATGTTGGCATCCAGGGGATCGCCATTCTTCTTGGTCAGACCCCTTTTCGTCAGGATGGTGGCGACCTGCCCCCAACTGAGCTTGCGGTCGCTCTTAACCTTCATCACGGCATCAAGGTTATCCCGCAGATACAGGCGCAGTTCGCCAGCCTTCTGTAGGTCAGACGTCGGCCCAAACTCCTGCGCCGCCTCGAGCAGCCACTCGACTTCGCTCATGGCATCCGCTGTACCTTCGTGGCCATAGCAAGATCTTAGCGCTGGCTTAGAGGCCTCAGCAATCCTTAGCCACCTTTGGGCAGCCTTAGAGCACCTTAATGCACTCTTGTGAGCTGCCGCAGAAGGAGGAGAGAGGTTCACACGGCGCGGCACCTTGCGGTGCTCGGAACTGCACAGTACGTGTCGGCACTGCCTTCGGAGGGGTTCTATGGCCGCTGTGGCGTCCAGTCGAGTGTGGGCGTCCCTCACGGACGCCGAGGCCAAGGAGGTCACCAAGGCGGCCGAGGCGCGGGGCATGAGGCCGTCCGAACTGGTCCGAATGGCGGTCCTCTCCTTCATCCGGAAGGCGCCCCAGGAGGGTGCCGCTACCGCTGGAGGAGGTGCGATACCGGCCCGGCTGGAGGCCTTGGTGGAGACCCTCGGCCGGCATGTGGACGCGATCGGAAAAGCCGTCCCGACCATGGAGGATGCCTGGGAGGAGCATGAGGCCGTCCGGGGATCGCTCCGGGATATCGCCCAGGCAGTCGGCACCCTGGCCGGCTCCATCGAGCCTCCGGACGGCTCGGCCGGCGCCGGGCCGTTCTAGGGCCCCGTGCAAAGCGTCAAGCGCATCGGTGGCGGCAAGGGCGGGCTGAACCTCTCGGCTGCCGCCGACTACTACGAGGGCGAGGCGCAGAAGGCGCTCCCCGAGCAGGCCAACCTGGCCAAGGCCACCGACGAGTACCTGACGGTCGATAGCGCGGCCGCGCAGCCCACCTGGTGGAGCCCGTCCAACAGCCTGGCGCCCGACGGGCGGCCGATCGTCCCCGGGCAACTGCGCGAGATGCTGGAGGGCAGGGGGCTGGACGGCGAGGGCCTCGTCCAGGCCGCCGCCCGGAACAGCCGGGTAGGGGGCTGGGATCTGACGTTCAGCGCCCCGAAGGCCGTGGGGGCTCTCTACGCCACCGCCACGCCCGACATCCGGCAGGGCATCGCGGAGGACATGGCGGCATCTGCCCGGGCCGGGCTGCGCGCCCTGCACGATCGCGGCGTCTTCGAGACCCGGCGCGGCTCCGGGGGAGAGACGCGCGAACGGGTCCAGGATGTGGCGGCCGGCCTGTTCCCACAGTTCACCAGCCGGGCGGGCGATCCCCAGCCCCACGTTCATGCTGTTCTGGTCAACGCCGGCCGCCGGACGGACGGCTCCACCGGAGCCCTCGACCCCCAGAAGCTCTACCCCTGGAAGACCTATGGGGGCGCCATCTTCCGCGCCGAGCTGGCGAACCGCTTGGCGCAGCGCGGCGTGGCGATCCAGGAAGACGGGCAGGCCTTCACCATTGCCGGGGTCCCGCCGGAGCTCATCGCCACCTGGTCCAAGCGCCGCACCGTCATTCTCGACGCGCTAGACAAGGTCCGGGCCAACCTCGAGCAGGCCGGCGAGCAGGAGCGCGCCGCCGCCACCACTCCTGGGGTTCGGCAGGGACCGCTCCGCGAGGCCCCCTCCGGCGATCCTGGCGAGGCCAGGGGCAAGCGCCTCCGGTTGTTGAAGGAGGAGATCACCCAGAGCACCCGGCGCACGAAGGGCACCGTTCCCGAGGACGGCAGGCTGGAGGCGCGGTGGCTCCGGGAGATGGAGGGGCTTGGCCTCACCCGGGAAAAGGTCTGGGAGGCCGTGCGCGAGGCGGCGGCGCGCCACCGGCACCCCGAGCACCGGCCGGCCGACGCGGCGCTCACCGAGGCTCTGGAGCGGTCCTCCGTCGTCACCGACCGCACCCTCCGCCGCATGATCGCGGAGGCCTCTCAGGCGCGCGGTGGCGGCGCCGAGGGCGCCCATGCCGAGTACGACCGCCTCCTCGCCAGCAAGCGCCTCGTGGCCTTGGAGCCGAACCAGCGCGGCGAGTTGGTCTTCACCACCCAGGAGACGCTGGACCGCGAGCGCCGGATGCTGCTGGACGCGATGGAGCGTCGGGGCAAAGGAGGCCACATCCGCAAGGCCGACGCCGAGGCGGTCATCGCCGCCCGGCCCAGCCTCTCACCCGAGCAGGCCCAGGCCGTCCGACACACCGCCCGCGGCGATGGCGTGGTGGTGGTGGAAGGCGTGGCCGGCGCGGGCAAGAGCTTCGCCCTGGCGGCCGTGGTGGAGGCGGCCCGGCGCGGCGGCGCGCAACCCATAGGTCTCGCCCCGTCCTGGACGGCGGCGGACGTGGTGCGGCAGGAGGCCGCGCTTCCCGGCTCCCGCGCGCTACAGGGCTTCGTCAGAGAGCTCGATGCAGGCCGAGCCGAACTAATCCCACGTTCCGTGTTGATCGTGGACGAGGCCGGCATGGCCGCCTCGCGCGACGTCGCCTCACTCCTGGCGCACGCACGCGACAAGGGCGCGCAGGTCGTGCTGGTTGGCGACCGCCGCCAGCTCCGCAGCGTGGAGCCTGGGGCGCCCTTCTCCGCCCTGGCCGATGCGTTGGGCGTCGCACGGATGGAGGACGTGCGACGGCAGACCTCGCCCTGGATGAAGCAGGCGAGCCAGGCCTTCGCAGGCGGCAACAGCGTGGAAGGGCTGACGCAGTACGACGCCAAGAGCCGCGTCCGATGGGCGCGGGATGCCGCCCACACCGTGCAGCGCGTGGCCGATGCCTGGGAGAGGAACCGCCGGCAACATCCCGATGCATCCCGGCTGGTGCTGGCTGCTCGCAACACGGACGTGCATGCCCTCAACCGCGAGATCCGTGGCCGGTTGGTGGCGGCCGGAGAACTCGGCGCCGAGGCAATCACCGTCCGCACCATCCACGCCGGAGGTCGCCGTGGCGGGCAGGGTGAGCTCCGGGAGATGGAATTGCGCACGGGCGACCGCCTGGCGCTGGGCGCCACCCTGACGAAGACCGGCCGTGACGTGCTGGCAAACGATGTGGCGACGCTGGAGGGCTTCACGCGCGGCGCGGACCCCACGCTCACCTTCCGGCTCGACCGCACGCGGAAGACGCTCTCCCTGCGCCTGTCCGAGATCGCGTCCCCGGCACGGAAGGGCCAGGACCAGCCCCCGCCGACTCTGCAGCACGCTTTCGCCCGCACCATCCACAAGGCGCAAGGCCGGACGACGGACTTCACCATCCTCCACGCGGGTGGTGGTCTCGATGCGTCGCGCGCCTACGTGGCGCTCACCCGCCACCGTCAGGATGCCGTGGTGGTGGCCGATGCTGGCGCCATCGCGCAACGCCTCGCGGCTGATGGCGAGAAGCCGACCCGAGAAGCCGTCCGAAACGCCTTCCTCCGGAGCGCGAAGGCGTCTTCCGACGGGCTGAACGCATCCGACTATGTTGCCGACAGAGACACCTGGCTGCGCACGGGAGATCCGAAGATGCTGCCCGTTACGGCGCGCGAGACGCGGATGCAGGCGATCATCCGGATTGCTGCAGAAACGGCAAGGCGTGTGGGTCAGGTGGTTCGGTGGCGGCCAGAACGCATCCGGGCGCCCACGAAGCCAGCCCAAGCACCGACGCAGGCGCAAGCACCAGCGCAGACGCACGTTGCCTTTAAGGCGCAACAGCAGGTTCCGGCAGCCGGGGTGCGGATGCCGGAGGTGCCCGCCACCGAGCGCCTGGCACGGGTCTATGCGGCAAAGGTGTCGCGAGGAGAGATGGGCTTCACCGAAGCCGTGGACGCCTTGGTTTCCGCTGATCGACGTGAGGCGGAACGCACGCTCGAGTACCACTGGAATCCCGTGCACCAGATCGCCACTCCGAAGGGCGGGCGCCGGCCTGCCGACCCCGAGGTTTGGATGGATCGGCTCGAGCGGCGGATCAGCCTGCTCGAGCAAGGCTCGACGGATGCCCTGTGGCCAGAGCTTGCCAAGGCCAGGCAGCAGGCTGAGGAGCAGGCGCGCACCCAGGCGAGGGCCTCCGCGCAGTCCACCAAGGCACGCACCGGCGCTGCCCCTGATATAGCAAAAGCCCTGCCTCCTCAAAGCAAGGAGACGGGGCGCGAGAGAGGCCCGAGGATGGGGCGCTAGGAGCGCATCTTGTCCAGGACGCGGCCGAGGTGTTCCGCCCGCTTCCGCCGGGCAGCAGTATCACGTCGCGCGAGTGCCAGATCCGACCTCGCCTTGGCGACTGCCTGTTGAGCTTCGGCCGCGGCAACCGTGGCGGTGGTGGCCGCCGCAACAGTGGCCTCGACCTCAACACCGGCTTGCGCCCGAGCTTCCGGGCTGGTGTCCATGTCGCCCTGCTGCGCCTCGATCGCCTGGACGCGCGTCTTGGCAGTCGCGGCAGCTTGCCGAGCTTCAGCCGCTGCGGACGTAGCCAGGGCATGCTGTGCTTCGGCCGCGGTTGCGGCGGCCGCAGCGGCCGTGGCTTCCTCCTGCCTGACTTGGGCAGCTTTCAGGGCTTCGGGGGTGGCATCTGGTACCTTGGAGGCCCGCCGGGCCTCGGCCGCGTCAATGCGGGCTTCCGCCGCCCTTCGGCTGGCCTGTCCCACCGCGTCCTGCGCCAAGGCTGCGGTAGCCGTCGCGTTGGCAGCAGCTTCCGCCGTCTCTGCTACCTTGGCGCTAGCGACGGCCCAGGCGGATGCCGCGTCCTCCCTGGCCTTGGCGTTCCTCTTCGCATCCGTGGCAGCTTGCCGAGCCTGCCGAACAGCTTCCTGCGCAACCGCAGCCTCACGCACCCGGATCATCACCTTCGCTTCCGTGGCCCGCTCCACCTCGCTCGCGGAATTCGCCTGGATGGCTGCCTCGGCCGCCGCCTTCTCGGCCTCGGTAACCTCGGCCTCCGCCCGCGCCGCCTCTTCCTCCCTGGCTCGCTCGTGCTGCGCTTGGCTCTCGGCCTGCGCCCTCGCTACCGCCTCGAAGTCATCCCGCTCAACACGCAGCTGCAGGCAAGGCACCGGCGGTGGCTCTCCCTTCATGCGCCGAAAGCGACGATCCTTGAACCAGACCACGCGCGAGAGCTTGAGCGGGAGCAGCCCGGGCCGAAGCACAAGCATTTCGTCCCGAGGGATGCGCTGAACGTCCTGGGCCAGCAGCAGCGCCCGTCCATGCTCGGCCTCGCTCTCGGACTGCTTGGCCGGCGTCAGCCAGCCGAAGAACCGCGGGCGGCTCGTGGTGGTCTTCGTCACCGTGTCCATGCCGCCCCGCTTGCTGACCTCCTCCGCGAGCCGCTGATCCGCGCCGCCGAAGAGCAGCTCGGCCCCGGTGTTGAGGAAGATGTTCTCGGCGCCGTCCTGCCCGTAGATGCTGTGAAGCTGCTGCTTGGACTGGACGACATAGAGCAGCCGGAACCCGAAGCTGGCCGTGAAGGCAGCGGCATCGGCCAGGATATCCATGCGGCCGGGCGCCCAGAACTCGTCCATCTCAACCGCCACCTGGTAGCGGTGCCGGGGATCCTCTGCGAACTCGCGCCGGGTGTTGAAGTCCACGAGCTGCTGGAAGAACAGGGCGAACAGAGGCCGCAGCCGGCGGATATCGGCCACCTCGGCACAAACAAAGACGCTCATCGGCTCCCGCCGCAGCGCCGCCAAGTCAAAGTCGCTCACCTCGGTCGCGGCGGCGATCACCTCGCTGTCCCAAAGCGCCATGGCGGTCAGGGCCGTATCGCGCACCCCGTTGGCGCCCTCCTCGCCCTTGCGGTCGAGCCAACCGAGGATGGTGTCCACCGCGGAGGCGGAATAGGGCCGGGCCTCGTTCCGCGCCTCTTGGATCAACTGCCGAAAATGCTTGTCGTAGTCCGACCGCCCCAGCAGGCGCTTCACGGCCGCGATGTTCAGCGCAGCGCCGGGCGTCTCCGCCAGCAGCACCGCCGCGGCAGTGGCGATGCGCCTGCCCGCATTGTCCCAGAAGGGGTTGTTGGCCTTGGTCTCAGGGATAACGAACTGCATCACCCGCTGGACCGCATCATAGCAGCCGACGCCACCGCGAGGGACGTTGCCGAGGGGGTTCCACCGGTGGCTCCGGCCGTCCGGGTTGGTCGGATCGAAGACGAAGAAGGCCTGGCGCTTCCTGACGCGCTCCGCCGCGGCGGCCTGCACCAGGTCGCGCTTGATCGAGAAGGCGACCAGGGAGCCGCCCCAGTTCAGGGCGTTGGGCACCACCACGGACACGCCCTTGCCGCTGCGGGTACGGGCGTAGAGCGAGACGTGCTCCTGCCCGGGCAGGCTCACATACCGGCGCCCAAGGCCTAGGACGCCCTCCGTGCGGCCGAGCAGGAAGGCGTCACCCCGAGGGCGGCGCGAGAAGACGAGGCCGGACTTCTCGGCCTCGTCCTCGGTGGCGAAGTGGCTCTCGCCAAAGAGCTTGTTCTTTGGCCGGGTGTAGGACGAGACCGCGGCGGCGAGGCAGAGCGCGCTGGCGATGGCGGCCGACACCCCAAGGTCATGCCCAACGCCAGGGCGCCCGTAATAGGCGTGTCCGTAGAGGAACCACTGGAAGGGCAGGGACCACTCCGGCACGCGGTCCAGGTGCTGATACAGCCCGGCCAGGGCAATCAGCGCGATCGAGGCCGCGAGGCTCCAGAGCAGCGACAGCAGGAGGGCACAGCCCGCCACCTTGGGAACGGCCCTCCCCATCTCAGGCGTCCGTCAGCAGGGAGAGGGGCGTCTTGCCGTCGCGGAGGGCCGCGTCCTTGAACCAGACTTCCCGGATGGAGAAGCCACCGTCGTCATTGCGTAGGGGGATGATAATGTCCACCGCATCCCCGATCATGTTGCCCAGGGTCTCGTCACCGATCAGCCCGCCGCCGGGGGTCGTCTTGCACAGGGTGAAGGCCCGTCGGAACGCCATGGCAGGCGTGTTGCCGTGGATGGTGGTAGGGGAGCCGGGATGCCCGGTGTTCACCGCGTTGAAGTAGACCCAGGCTGCCTCGCCCGTGCGGATCTCCTGCACCGGCACCAGGTCGGGCCGCATCCGGAGCGCGGCCACGATCAAGTCCTCCGCCGTCGCACCGCTCCCCCCATGCTGGTAGAGCAGCCGCACCACGTTCTCCTGCGGCAACTGCAGCTCCAGGCTGTCCTCGACAGTCACCACGCGCTTGTCCTTCGACACCGCGCCCATGAGGGACTTAAAGAGGTGCGTCTTGCCGCCTCCGGTGGCGGCGCAGAGCCAGATGTTCATCCGGACCCGCATGGCTTCCCGCAGGAAGCCCACAGCATCGCCCGCGTCGTACAGCACCAGCAGGCGCTCCGCGAAGCCGCGCTTCACCGCCTTGTCCTTGCCCCACTGGTTCCAGGCGCGGACATCGTAGTTCTGCGGCAGATCGTCCAAGGGGTCGACGTCGCTCCCGGGCCGCCGCCACGTCAGGCTGATCGTGCCGCCGGGCACCACCGGGGGCATGCACACCTGGAGGCGCAGCAGCTCCCCGCCCGGACCGGGCATCTCCGTGGAGAGCAGCGGCTTCTGCCAGGTCACGTCCTGGGAGCGCATGGCCCCCGCCAGCATGGCGATGGCCTCCAGCGCCTCGAAGTCCAGGTCTGGCATCTCGCTGCGGTCCCAGCCCCGACTCCGGCGCCACCAGACCTCGCCTGGCCTGTTCAGCGCGACCTCCTGCGTAGTCGGGTCCGTGAACATCGCCCTCATGGGCTGCATGGCGTGATCGAGCAGCGGCTTCGCCGGATGGACATAGGCGTTCATCGGGCGCTCCTCAGCTCGTACACGCCGCTGAAATCCAGGTCCCTTGCCACGAAGACCATCTCGGCTGTCCCCTGGGGTGAGGTGCCGAACGGAGGAATGTTCACGGTGGCATCCAGCGCACGGGTGGCGGCGCTGCGCCCGCTGCCCTGCAGCTGGTTGAAGTTGATGCGCGTGCCGCCGCCATCGGGCTGCGTGGCGTTGGAGGCGGCCAGAGCGGCGGCCTGCAAGCCAGCGTCCACGAAGGACAGCATGATCGCGCCGCCGAAGCGGGCCCAGAAGTTGGTGTTTACCTCGACGGCGGTTCCGTTCCGCCCCAGGGCATCGGTGCCGGGGCTGGCCAGATCCACCACCACCCCGTCCGGGGTGCGCGCCCGCGACCAAAGGATAAAGGCGCGGTTCTGGCCCTGCTGCATCTGCCCCTTGATCTCGCCGGTCAGGACCGTGCGCCGGGGAAGGAGGGTGGTGTTGCCCGAGGCGCTGAGAACGTCCTGTGAGACGGTGCAGCGCACGAAGCCGCCGAGCTGGGTGTTGATGGCCGTGTCCCTCGTGCAGGGAATGACGTCGCCCAGGGCGATCATCAGGTCCGGGTTCTTGAGCCGCCGGGCACGGGCCGCCGGAGTGCGCGTGGCGCGCAGGCGGGCGGCCATCCCATCTTCCGGGTCCTCGTCATCGTCGCGAGCAGCGGCAGCGGCAGCGGTGGCGGTGGCGGTGGCGGTGGCGGCGCGGGCTTCCTCCCGCTCCTCAAAGGCCATAATGCCGGAAGGGCGGGGACGCTGGCGCGGAGGAGCTTGGCGCACCCGCTCACGCGGCTCCTCGTCCCGGAGGGGAAGGGCAGCGTTCGGCATCGAGACGGGCTGCGCGACCTCGACCGGGGGCAGGGCGATGCGGCGCTCAACACCGGCCGGACCGCTGCCACCGCCGCCCGCCGGAACCGTCTGTTCCTTCTCGCGCGTGCCGCTGCCCATCCAAAACAGGAAGATGAACATCACCAAGCCGCCGAGGACGATGGCCACCTTCTTGACGGGCGACAGCGGGGGCGTGCCGCCACTGACGGACGGCGTCGGCAGTGAGGGAGGGGACTGCGCGCCGCTCACGACGCGCTGCCCCGAGGCGCCAGCACCACGTCCGGCGAGATGGTGCGCGTGCCGGTGGCCTGCCCAACCCCGTTATACCCGCGGTTGATCAGGCAAAGCATGGCTTCTCCGGCACGGAGAATGATGCGGGGCGTGTAGTCGTGCACCACCACCCAGCCGTCCTCGCCGGGGGTGCTGTTGACCAGCGCCTCGCGTCCGTCCGGCAGGACGGTGAAGATGCTGGAGGCCTTCATCACGCCTGGGAAGCGCATGAAGGTCTGTCGGCCGTTGTCGCAGATCTCCGCCGGAGCCAAGCCGCGCGAGGCCG
This sequence comes from Muricoccus nepalensis, assembly GCF_006438825.1. Classification (GTDB taxonomy): domain Bacteria; phylum Pseudomonadota; class Alphaproteobacteria; order Acetobacterales; family Acetobacteraceae; genus Roseomonas; species Roseomonas nepalensis. Next base: position 53,598 of record NZ_RCZP01000020.1, on the reverse strand, counting down.
CGTCCGCACCGCGCCCCACCCAGCGGAAGTTGGCACCAGGGGTTGAGGCGCATGGCGCCGCCTGGACCTGCCGCAGACGGGTCTCGGCCGCCCGCCGATCCCGCTCCGCGCGCCGCTCCTGCCACGCTGCTTGCCGGGTGACGGTCTCGGCCGCCACGTTGCGGAGGCGGACGCTGAAGAAGGCATCCGTGCCAGCTGGTGCCGGGCGGAGCTCGAAGCGATACGGAGGCTGCGCCTTCCCGTCCACCTCCGACATGAGGAAGAGCGGCTGCGGCACTAGGTCGCCGTCCGGCTTGATGATGGCCACGTTACCGCGTCGGGCCACCGACAGGTTGCCGTCCGTGGTGCCGGGGTCACTGTCATCGGCGCCGATCGAGGCCACCACCCGGCGGCGAGGCTCCCCCAGCCGCATGGTGCTGTTGTCCGAGGTGGGGATGGCGACCACACGCTCATTCGCCGGCAACTCGATCGTCAGGGCGGCGCCGCGCTGGACGTAGAGGACGATTACCCGGTTTGGGCTGGCGACGGCGCAGCGCACCCGTGGATCGCCGGCGCCGTCGCAGGGCTCGGGTGGCGTCTGGGCCAGGGCCGAGGCGGAGAGGGCGGCCAGCGCCGCGGTAGCGAGCAGGGCAGCGCGGATCATGGCGTGGCTCCTTCTTCCATCGCCCGATAGGCCGTCACCTGAAGGCCCATGGGGTTGTAGGTGACCTGTTGGCGGGCCGGGACGGCGGCGGCCTGGCGGAACCAGATCTGCGACACGGCGGCCTTCTCGCGTGGCGGCTGCCCCTCGGTCTGGGTGATCACGCGATACCGGACCTCGTAATAGTCCGGCACGCGGCCGACGCAGGTTTCGTCCCGGCTGGCGCGCGAGCACGTCAGAACCTCGCTCACATGCCGCAGCCGAACGATGGTGCGCGTGCCGTACCGGCGGCCGGGGCTTTCCGGGTTCTTCGGGTCCACGCCCGCCTCGTATGCGCTCCACGTCGCCTTGTCGGACAGGATGGAGACGATGTTGCTATCGTCCCCGAACGCCGGGGCCATGAAGCCTTCCCGGGCTCGCACGTAGAGCCAGAGCGTGGAGGCGATGGTGTTGTCCCGCGCCGAGGTCGGCAGCTCATCCCGCCGGATCGAGGTGGTGTAAGTGCCGTCCTGCTCGATGTGGACGAACACCGGGCGGATCTCCTTGAGCGGCAGCAGCGCGACCAGCGCCGCGGCCTCCGCCACCGCCACGAAGCCCACGACACCGATGGCGAGCCGCAGGGTGCGCCGGGCGGACTTCTCCTGGCCCAGCGCCTCCTCCTGCCGCGCGAGGTTCCGCGCATAGGCGGCGCGGCGCTCCTCCGGCGGCAGCAGGGACACCGCCTTGTCCGGCGTGAAGACGGCACGGGCCTCCTCCTCGTCTGACGGAAGCCCAGCCGGGGTCATGCCGTCCATCAGCGCAAATCCTCGGCGGTGGGGGTCCAGAGCCCGGCGTTGAGGGCAAAGGGCTCGCCCTTGCAGGCCACGGGGGCGTCCTGGCCGGAAGCGCAGGCGCCCAACAGCCCCAGCAGCGCGATCACTGCGAGGCGGGGAAAGGTGAGCGGCATGGGGGACGTGCTCCTAGGAGCCAACAGGGTTGGGGGAGGCTGTCAGCCTTGTGGGGGATGGTGAGCGGTGGCAGCGTTGGCGCTGCGGATGCCGCTGGCGACGCCCTTGGCGTAGGCCTTGGCGCCTGCTGCAACGCCAGTCGCAGCCAGACGCCCGCCCGCGCTGAGCATTCCCGCCGCGACGGTGGTTCCAGCGCCGGCGCTGCCGCCTATGGCGGAGTAGAAAGGCAGGCCCAGCATCACGCAGCAGTTCACGAAGTCCCAGGCGACGATCCGGAAGAGGCCGTTGACGGCTTCCTCAATCCCGGCGCCCGCGCTGGCGGCGGTCTGCTGAACCCAAAGGATGGTCCCCGCGAGAACCACTTCCGTCAGGATGGTGCTCATCAGCGACCAGATGGCGAGCGACACCAGCTTGCCGAACCACGCCTGCACCAGGTGGCGGCTCCAGTCGAAGATGGCAGCGATCATCAGGAATGGACCGGCGGCCAGCAGCAGGGCGGTGGCGATGCGCGCCACCAACCAGAGCACGAAGCAGAAGCCCGTGAAGACAGACATGAGCGCGCGGGCAATGGAGATGCTGGTGGCTTCGCCCATGTGCCAGGGCATCGAGAGACGGCGCTGCGCCTGCGCCACGACATTCGCCGTAGCCTCCTCCACCTTGTCGAACCGCTGCGCCGCGGTGGTGGTCACGCCACCGCCTTGGATGCCGGACGCAACCAGGGTGGGGATCGTGTTCCAGAAGGGCTCCCGGAAGTACGTGTTGTAGTTAGCGACCTGAAGCACCGTGAGGACCACGAGCGCGATGAAGACGCGCCGGACGACCCACCAGACGTTGAGCCGCATCGTCCAGAGGAGGACGGCGGCCAGAGCAACAAGCACCATCATGGCGGGCCGCAAGTAGGTCAGGGAGGCCGCGGCGCCCGCCGAAATGGCGCGGTCCATCGCCCCGACAATCAGGCCATCCGAGAAGGTGCTATATTGCTCGTACATGGGCGGTCAGAGCCGGCTGCACTGGCTGCCGGCCAAGCGCCGGCCAGCGGGCTCCATGCAGGCGCGCCGCAGTCCGTCGCGCACGATAGGGCTCTCAAACATGCCATCCGTGCTTGAGGGCCGGCCCAGGCGCTCCTGATAGGCCTTGGTCTCGGCCCGCTCCGCGTTCCCGCAGATAGCCCGGCGGCCGAGCCCCACGTCATTGTGGCAACGCTGGAGCATCTCACGGCGCGCCGCCGGGTTCGCGGAGAACCAGGCCACGTCGTACTCAGCCGAGCGCGCGGCCGGCGCGCAGGTCTGGACAGCCAGCACGACGCCGGTGACCACCAGACCGGTGATGATGAAGTCCTTGAACGGGTTGAGCATCACCAGCCTCCCAGAGCACCAGCGGTGCGGTTGATCTGCTGATCGAGATCCCGGCGGCGCATCTGCTCCGCGCGCTGGGCCGTGACGCGTTCCTCGGCCGCCAGCAGGGTCTGCGCCTGCAAGAGCTGGGTCTGCTGCGCCTGGAGCTTGTTGGCCGCGAGCTGGATGCCGCCGACATGGGCCTGAACGGCGGTGCCGTCCGGCTGGGCCTCGAGTTCCGCCTTCATGGCATCGAGCGCGTCAATCTGCTCCTCGATGTCGGCAATGTTCTGCTCGACCATGGCCTTGATGTGCGCCGTGGACCTTTCGCGCCGCTCCATCTCCCGCTGCCAGTCATCCTGCGCGGGAGAGGCGTAGAGGCGATCCGCCTGCATCTGGGCCTCGGCCGAGCCCCAGGAACCCTGGCCGCGAGCGCCGTTCATGGCGACACCGGCCCGAGGCTGGGTGTACCGGCTCAACCCGCCGATCGCGCTGGAGAGGCCCTGGATGGAAGTCGTGTGGGCAATGGAGTTGTAGGTCCGCTCCAGCATGGCGAACTCCTGCCGGAGCTGCTCCACGGTCGCGATCGCTTGCGCCAGGTTGGACACGTCGATCACGGGAACGCCCGCCGTGTGGCCGCTCTGCGGCGGCATCAGCAGCGAGAAGGCGAGGAGGGCGGTGGCGGCCGTCTTTTTCATGGGCCCAGATCCTCAGCGATAGGCGGGATGGCCGCCGCCGTAGCGGCCGGCCGGGGTGTAGGGCTGCTGGTAGCCGCCACCCGGGAAGCCATAGCCACGGCGCTCAACGCCAGGCTGGCCGTAGTCGCGGCCGTCCTGGCAGGCAGCGAGGGTAAGGGCCGCCAGGGCGGCCAGTAGGGCGCACCTCATTCACCGCCTCCAATCTCATCAAGGCGGCGCCAGAACACTGGCAGCCAGACGGCCGGGTCCTTGCCGTGGTTGCCGATGCAGTCCGCCATCAGCCAGAGCGTGCCCCTGCGGCCAGCGCGGGCGGACAGCGTGGCGATGTGGTGGGGCAGGGCGGACAGGTCCGACACTAGGCGCACCGCGTAGTTCTCGCGCATGAGGATCTTCGACTTGGCGCCGACCATCATGTCTCGCGACACGGCGCGGTGGATGCGCGGGGTGGCCCCGAGGCGCCGATAGAAGGCCCATTCCGCGTCCGGGTTCGGGTAGAGCACCTTGGTTTTGGTCTGAGCGATCACCGCCGGCCCGATCGGGTGCTCCAGGATGTGCTCCGGCTGCTGCACGGCAGCGTCGAAGGACAGATCAAGCTTGCGGCCCGTCAGCAGGAAGTCCTCAAACCCCTTGGCAAACCGCATCTCGAGCTGGTCCCCGACCATGCGCGCCGGCGGCAGGTAGGACCGCGCCTCGTCAGCATGGACGATCACCCGGCGCGTGCCGGAGAGGAGGCCCGTGAGGTACAGCATGTAAGCCGCCATCGGCGGCATGACGTTCGGATCCGACATGACCGCCGTGGGGTCGACGCTGGCGAAAGGGGCGTCGAGGTCCAGCAAGTCCTCCTCCCCGTCAAAGGCCCAGCCGAGCGCGCCGCCGCGGCACCAGGCGTCGAGGCGAGCGCCATCGCCCACGGCGTTCTCGTGGTCCAGGAACTGGCGCACTCCGGCGATCGTGCGCAGCGCGGGCGGCTGGCGCATGACGAAGCCGATGCCCTTGGTCAGGCGCCGGGTGTTGGATGGCTCCAGGGCGCCCCGGCCGTCGGCCATGATCAGGCCCGAAATGAACTCGTGCAGCCACGCCCGGTTGGCCTCGGTGTTCTCCAGGCGCTTGAGCGGAACCGCGCCGCTGTCCTCGCCCCGGCGGATCTTGGCGACAGGCCCGCCCATGGCGCGGACCATGATTTCGTTTCCGGCGTCCTTGTCGAAGAAGAGCTGCGTGCCGCCCCGGCCGCCCACGAAGGGATCCAGGAAGACCGCCTCCATGGCCATGTCCAGCGTCTTGCCCGAGCCCGTGGGCCCGACGCGCAACCGGTGCCCCACGTCCCGGAGGTGCCAGGGCACGTCATAGGCGGTGCTGGCAACCGTTCGGGAACGGTAGATGGGCGAGCCCCAATGGTGCTTCACGTCGCCCTTCGGATGGGCATGGCCCGAGGACATGGCGGCGAAGGCCACGGAGGGGATGTCGCCAGCGCGGGCACGCAGGTAGTCTGGCGAGCCGGGGATTTGCGCCCAGAAGGCCGCCTCGCACCCGATGTCCTCGGCCGTGAGGACGGCGCCGGCATTGGTCAGCGCGGCGCGGGTGGTGGCCACCGCATCGGCCAGATCGACATAGCGGTCCACGTGGATTGCCACGCTCCAGAGGTGCGAGCCGGTGACGTGGGCACCGCGGGAGACGGCGTCCATAGCCTCCTCGAGCTCCAGGCGGGTGGAGACCGCGGTATCGCCCGCGTTGTCCATGTGCCGGGCCTTCTGCGCCAGGCGGTCCCCTGCTTTGGCCCGCCCCGTGAAGATGAAGGAGTTCGTCAGCACCACCCGGCAGGGCAGGCCCAGCAGCTCGTCAAACATCCCGACTTGGTACCGCGCGGGGTAGATCCGGAAGCCGAGCATCATGCCGTGCGGCTTCGCCTCGTCAGGCACGCCAGGGAGATCAACCCGGAAGCCACCGCGGCCCGTCACGATCCGATCCGTGTAGATGGCGGCGCCGAGATCGCCGGGCTCCGTCACGGGCACCGGGCTCCAGCGCCCGTAGAGCACCATCCGGTGCGCCTCCGCGATCTCGGAGAACACGATGCCACCGGCGACGCGCTCGCCCAGGCGACGAGGGCCGAAGGCGTGCAGCGCCCGCATCACGGCGCGGACCTTGTCGTTCAGGATGGAGACGCGGCGCTCGAGCGCCGGGCCAGCAGCCCGGGCGCGGGCATGGTCCGCATCCCTGGGCGGCAGGCCGATCTTCTCCCGCCAGCCTCCGATCCCCGCCCGTGGCCGGACGGCAATGGTGATGAACCAGGAGGTTGAGCGCAGCCCGCCCAGGCACTTGCCCTGATAATCGCGGGTCAGAGCCGCCCCGTAGAAGGTGCGATGAGCGGCCGGGCCAGGGCCAGCGAAGGCCGGCACCGTGTCGTGCTGCACCATGTGCTCGCACAGCACGACGTCATCGTCCGCGATGTTGCGGATTAACTCGGAGCGCAGGGCGTGCTGGGCGTTCTGCGCAGCATTGCCTGCCATGTCGAAGGGGAAGCCTTGGGCCTCGACCACGGCCACCACCGTGCCGTCCTGCGTGAGCACCACATTGGAGGCGATGTGCCCGAAGTGCCTGACGTAGCGCGTGCCCTCCCGTTCGCTGAGGGCGACGGCACGAGCGTCATACATGGCCGATGCCCCGGATGAGGCCGCGACGGTTCTTCGGGTGCAGAGGGAAGTGGCTGACCGTGCTGCCGCCGTAGGTGTGGCTGTCCAGCGAGCGGCACGCCGTCTGGATGAAGGTCATGAGCACGTTGACCGCGTACCAGTCGTAGGAGACCCAGAGGCGCAGCGGCAGGCCGATGCAGGCCATGACGATTAGGCCGGCAGCGATGCCCTGGAGCCCCGTGAGGGCCATGGCGATCTGCACCCCCACGAAGCAGAGGGGCACGGCGGCCAGGAAGGGCAAGCCGATCCGGGGCACCATCGCCGGGCGCGTCGGGCCGAGCGGGATGATGCCGCGGGTCAGGTCGACCTCCTCAGCCGCCTGCATCTCAGAACCCCAGGAAGCCGATGATGGTGGTGATGTTCGCCAGCAGCAGGCCGCCGGCCAGCACGCAGCCGATGAACATTAGCGAGAAGCGCAGGAAGAACAGCGCCACGGCGATAGCGGCGACGGCGAGCATGGCGATGCCGCGCGCCGGCCCGCTGATGAACCAGGTGGTTCCCGTGGTGAACGGGTCCGCACCCTGCGCCAGCGCCAGGTCGGGGAGGGCTGCGAAGCCGACGAGGGTCAGCACCGCGAGCGGCAGATGCCGCCGGACGAGGGGGAGATACTTCATTCGGGGGTTCCCATGGCGATACGACCACGCAGGAGGACAGGCCCGTCATCCCGGGCCTGCGGTGAGACCGGAGCGACTGGCGCCGGGCAGCGCGCCCACACGTCCCAATCCGGCAGCGAGCAGGCGGCTCGCGTGGCGATGGCGGCGGATGAGCGAGGGGAAGGCGCCGGCGCAGGTACCTCGGCGCCGTCACGGGCACGGAGAGCGGGCACCACGCGGCGCTCGAATTGAACCCGGACCCGGGCGGCATAGCCGTTCGGCACAAAGCGGCCCGAGTTGTAGCAGTGGAGGGCAGCGTCCAGCCGGTCCTGTTCGGCCAATTGCGCCGGAGCTCGGTCGTAGCAATCGGCCAGAACCTCGATGCCCACGCGGGCCGCGGTGCACGGGTCGAAAGCAGCGGCGAGCGGCAGGCCGCGCCGCCGGAGGTGCCCAGCCCGCAGGTTCAACTGCATGGCGCCCATGTCGATGTTCGTGATGCCCTGGGCGCTCAGCGCCTCAACATAGGCCGTCGCCTCCTGCGCGGAGCCGAAGCGCCGGGACAAGATGGAGCGGCCCGCCTCGTTCACGTTCACCGCATAAGGATGAAAGCTGCTCTCGGCGGCGACGACCGCGGCCAGCAGGGGCGCCTCGCTGGTCGCGACCCCGCAAGCCGGCGCCAGTGCGAGGAAGGCGGCGACAGTCAGTGCCCCGCTCATGCGAGCACACTGACGCTGGAGACGGGCCGGGGCAGTCCGCCGATGTGGTTAGTCCGGCGTGCCGATCCCCAGGCACGCGAGGCGCGGGTGGCCCTCAGGGTAGACGACGACCGGGCCGGTATAGCCGAGGCCGACGAGGGCGCGACGGAGCGCCCGGAAGTCTGACCAAGAGCGCGAGCCCTCATGGCGCCGCATGGCAATGGGGCGATACCCGAGCTCGGGCTGCCAGGAACACCGAATGTGCGGCACGTAATCCCCGGTAGCAGCGAGTTCGACAACCACCACGCGCACAAGGTGCCCGCCGGCTGCGATATGCCCGGCCATGTCGGCCAGCGAGGTACCTCTATCCCGTAGCAACGACTCACCCACCACCTCAGTAGTGGTCGCACCGTAGGGAACGAATCCCGCTGTTGGAAGCGGCTCGGGCAGCACTTCGATTGCAGCGCTCCCCATAGACCCCCCTCGCGCATCGTCTTGGTTCCGCCTTCCACACGTTTTCGGCGTCTGCCGACCTCCGCTACCCGGGAGGCGAGTGCAGGCTAGTGGAACGCATGTTCTGACGGAAGTTACGAAATGCACGTTTGCACTAATTGTAATTTTCGTCAGCTGGGGAGACGCTGGAGTAGGCTTGCCCCCCATAGGGCGCTCGGTCTGCTCCGGGGAGAGCAGAACCTCACCTACGGATGACCCACATGGGCGTTAAGCGGCCGTCGTTGCGTGAGCTGTGTCCGCTGTCCACCCAACTCGGCGGTAGCCCCAGCCAAGGAGGCCAGCTCCGCCCCGACCCGAAGCGGACCCACATCAACCCCGCTTCCGAGCCGCTGATCTGACGCGCCAAGTACGCCCCACCCTCGGTGGCTCAGTGATAAAGACGATCTCTGGTGGCCGGGCCGGTCGCAGGGCACTGTGTTGGTAACATGACTAAAACAGCCAACCACGCGACCGGATTGGACCTTGCCCCTGCTGGCCGGTGGGACCGGCGGGTAGCGCTCGCCGTGGTGCTGCTCTCAGCTTTCGTCCTCGCGGTCGTCGCGCCGATGGCGGGACAGCAGTGGGGGGCAGCGCCCGCCTTCATCCCCGCCTACCAGGCCGCAGTCGCAGTGAACGACCTCGTCACCGCCGCTCTCCTGCTCGCGGCCTTTCGAGAAGCGCGACGGCCGTCCCTCGGCCTCCTCGGGGGCGCCTATCTCTACACCGCCTTCCTCGTCGTCGCGCACACGCTGAGTTTCCCGGGCCTCTTCGGAGCGGGAAGCCTGATCGGCGGTCCGCAAAGCACCGTCTGGCTTTGGCTGGCCTGGCATGTGGCGCTGCCGGTGGTCGTTATCGTCCATGCGCTGCGGCGCGACGCAGGGGGCGTCGCGCTGTCGGGGCGCACTCCAACGACGGTCCAGGGGATGGTGCTCGCGGCGGTGACCTTCGCCGGCGGCACGGTCGCGCTCGCCACCCTTGGGCACGACGGCTTGCCAGCGCTGCTGGAGGGCAACCGCTATATCCTCGGTGTAACGCAGCCCGCCCTTGCCCTGCCGCTTGTCCTCAGCCTTGCCGCCCTCGCCGCCCTCATCGTCCGTACCCGCCTTCGTCGCGCCCTTGACCTCTGGCTCGCGGTGACGATGGGCGCCTGGGCCGTCGAGATCCTACTCAGCGCCGTCCTCAACTCCGGCCGTTTCCAGGCGGGCTTCTATGTCGGGCGCCTCTACGGACTGCTCGCCTCCTGTACCGTCCTGGTGTCGCTCCTGCTGGCGACCGCCGCCCTCCACGGCCGCCTCGCCCGCGCGCTCGCGGGTGAGAGGGACGCGGTTCGCATCGCGCTCGACAGGAGCGAGGCGCGCTACCGCCTCATGGTCGAGAGCGCGCGGGGCATCGCGATCGTCACCCTCGACGCGGACGGGATCATCACCGGCTGGAACGTAGGAGCCGAGGCGATGATGGGCCACACGGAGGCCCAGGCGCTCGGCCGGCCCGGCGCGATCTTCTTTACGCCAGAGGACCGCGCCGCGGGCGCGCCGGAGGCGGAGATGCAGAGTGCGCGGGACGAGGGGCGCGCCGAGAACGAGCGGTGGCATCTCCGGCGCGACGGAAGCTGTTTTTGGGGCTCGGGCCTCGTCATGCCGCTCGCGGACGGCACTGGCTACGTGAAGGTCTTTCGCGACAGGACCGCCGAGCACGACGCGGTCGAGCGGATGCGAGAGAGCGAGGGGCGGCTCCTCGCACTCGTCAAGGCTTCGGCGCAGGTCTTCTAGACGACGGACGCGGCGGGCCGCATCGTCGAGGACAGCCCCTCGTGGCGCGCCTATACGGGCCAGGAGACAGCGGAATGGCTCGGCTTGGGATGGCTTGACGCGGTATACCCTGACGACCGGGACCATACCGTCGGGGCGTGGCATCGCTCCACGGCGGTAGGAGAGTCCTACGAGGTGGAGTACCGCCTCTTCCACGCTGCCTACGGCGCTCATCGCTGGACCCTCGTGCGCGCCGTACCGCTCAGCGGTGCCGATGGTAGGCTGCGCGGGTGGGTCGGAATGAACACTGATGTCCACGATCGCCGCGTCGCGGAGGAGCGACAGACCCTCCTCGCGCGCGAGGTGGACCACCGCGCGAAGAACGTCCTCGCCGTGGTGCAGTCCATCCTGCGCCTGACGCGCGCGCCCGACATCCGTGCCTACCGGGAGGCCGCGGAGGGCCGCGTCGCCGCGCTCGCTCGCGCCCACACCCTTCTCGCCCACGACAACTGGATCGGTGCGGGGCTGCGCGCCATCCTTGCGTGTCCGCCGTCAGGGCTCATGAGACAGGCGGGGATGGTTGAGGAAAGGAGGGTTTCCGGCTCATCGTAACCGCCAGGGAACGAGCCATGAGCCAGAAGCCAGCGACACCGAACGCGAAGGCGCCCGCCGATCGGGTGGTGCGCGACATCCGCCGTGCGACCCGCAAGCACTACTCGGCTGAGGACAAGATCCGGATCGTGCTGGAGGGTTTGCGGGGGGAGGAGAGCATCGCGGCCCTATGCCGCCGCGAGGGCATCGCGGAGAGCCTCTACTACACGTGGTCCAAGGAGTTCCTGGAGGCGGGCAAGCGCCGCCTGGCCGGGGACACGGCCCGGGCGGCCACCACCGACGAGGTCAAGGAACTGCGCCAGGAGGCGCGCAGCCTCAAGGAGGTGGTGGCGGAGCAGGCGCTCGAGCTGCGGCTACTCAAAAAAAGTTTGATCGCGGATGAGGACGGCCGCGAATGAGGTACCCCGCCGCCGAGAAGCTCGAGATCATCCGCCTGGTCGAGGGATCACACCTGCCGGTCCGGCGCACCCTGGAGCGGCTCGGGATCCCACGGGCGACCTTCTACCGCTGGTATGACTTGTACCGGGACGGCGGTCCTGAGGCGCTGGGGGACAAGCCATCCCGACCGGACCGGGTCTGGAACCGCATCCCCGACGCGGTGCGATCCCGGATTGTGGACTTGGCGCTGGAGGCGCCCGAGCTGTCCCCGCGTGAGCTCGCGGTGCGGTTCACCGATCAGGAGCGCTACTTTGTCTCGGAAGCTTCCGTCTATCGCCTGCTCAAGGCGCATGACCTGATCACCAGCCCGGCCTTCATCGTGGTCAAGGCAGCCGAGGAGTTCCACACCAAGACCACGGCACCGAACCAGCTCTGGCAGACGGACTTCACCTACCTGAAGGTGACCGGCTGGGGCTGGTTCTATCTCTCCACCGTGCTCGACGACTTCTCCCGGTACATTATCGCCTGGAAGCTCTGCACCACCATGGCGGCCGCCGACGTCACCGAAACACTGGAGGCAGCACTCGCTGCCTCCGGCTGCGACTAGGCAAAGGTCCTGCACCGGCCGCGACTGCTCTCCGACAACGGCCCCTGCTACATCGCAGATGACCTGGCCAAGTGGCTCGACGAGAAGCGCATGGAGCACGTCCGCGGCGCTCCCTGCCACCCGCAGACCGGGGGCAAGATCGAGCGCTGGCATCAGACGCTGAAGAACCGGATCCTGCTCGAGCACTACCTCCTGCCCGGCCACCTTGAGGCGCAGATCGAGGCCTTCGTCGAGCACTACAATCACCAGCGCTACCACGAGAGCCTGCAGAACCTCACCCCGGCCGACGTCTATCTCGGCCGAGGGCAGACCATCCTGCTCGAGCGGGAACGCATCAAGCGCCAGACCATCCAGCAGCGGCGCTTGCTGCACCAACGTCAAGCCGCCTAACGTCAACAACCAGATGCGCCGGAGCCTCCACTAAGCCAGCACCCTCTCTGTCCCAAAGCATTCGACGACGGACAGTGCGGTGAGCGCGTCCGCCAGCTGCTGGAGTGTCGAGGCGCCGGCGCGGCGGGCCGCATCAAGGTAGGGCATAACCTCTTCCGCGCGCCGCCCTGCGGCCGAGGACCATGCGTCACGCGCGCCGGCTGCTGTCTCGCTGTCGCCGGGCCGGAGTTGCGGGTTGCCGAGCCGGATCCCCCTCGTCTTCGCCGCCGCGAGCGCCGCCTTCGTCCGCGCCGAGGTAGCGCGCGCCTCCTCCTCGGCGACCAGGGCCATGACGCCGATCGTGAGGCGGTTGGCGTAGGGCATATCGGCGGCGACGAACTCGACGCCCGCTTTTTCGAGGCCGAGCAGGAAGTGGGCGTCGCGGGCCAGGCGGTCGAGCTTGGCAATCAGCAGCACGCAGCGCCGAAGGCGGCATTTGGCCATGGCGAGGGCAAGCTGGGGGCGGTCACCCCGCCGGCCGCTCTCCACTTCCTCGAAAGCCGCGAGGACGGCCCCACCGCAGCCTGCGGCGTGTCGGGCGACTGCTTCACGCTGAGCGTCGAGGCCGAGGCCGGAGCGGCCCTGCTTGTCGGTTGAGACGCGGTAGTAGGCCACGAAGCGCGGGCTGGCGGAGGCGGGGGAGGCGGTCATAAGGCCTCGATCCTGCCCCTGGCGCTCCGATTTCGCAATCTGAAAAGACGGTTTGGACTGCCAAACAACCATCTGTTTTACATGGCCTTTAGTGAGCACGCGTGAAGCTGCGTTGCCCATCACCGGTGCGAGACCCGCTTGACCCATCTCCAGACCACGATGCACGCTACGACCAGGCCGAGCCCGCCCCCGATCGACGTCCCGGCCGGTCCAAACACCTTGGCGCCCACCAGCGCTGCGCTGAGAACGATTGCCGCAAAGAGCAGGACCATGCCCCATTTGGCGGCTCTCTCAAGGGCGTGCACCGGTCCAGTGCGCCCAACGGTAGCCCCAGGCGATCCTGGAACGGGCCGACCCGGCTACCATGCGGGAAGCGTTGCCGGGAAGGATTCGTCAGTCAGTCCGTTGAACCCTATCAGATCGCGTCCGATGTTGGTTACGGTTGGAACGCCAAACCGGCTGCCGCCATGCCAAAGGTGCACGCCGCGACGCAGCTCCTCGAGGAAGGCATCCGCATTCTCGTGAAAGTTCGCGTACTCCGCGAGATCCAGGCGCAATTCCTGTGCGGGGCCCCGATCAGCCAGCGTCAGCAGCCCGGCTTCCCACGCCTGCAGCAGCGGGAATAATTCAGGCAGGCGGGCCTCAGCCCGGCTCCGAGCTGAGGCAAGGTTCGCGCGCGCCTCCCGCCAATCCAGGCGGAGCGGTTCCACAAGGAACTTCTCCGGGTCCGCGAAGGCAGCGCGAATTCCTTCCTCCCAAGGACCACTCAGGTCCTTCTCCCGTAGCAACGCGATCCAGAACAGCGGCAAGCCGTTGTTGCTCGTTAGCCAAGCAACATCCTTTTCGTCCTCTTCGACCAGGATAGGCAGATTGGAGCCGCGAAGCTCCAGGCACACACGGTTCCCCATAGAGGGGGACAGGATCACGTCGTCCTATGGCGGTCCACAAGTTCAAGGCCGAACTCTAGTTCCGATGGAAACCAGACATCGGCGCACCGCTCTTCAAGGAGGGCTTGGCGCCTAACTCGGCTGTTCGGAAGGCAAGGCCACTCACCCCAAAGCGGCCATGGCCCTCAAAGCCTAGCCAGCAAGAAGGTCAGAACAGCCAGGCAATGGCGGGGAGTACCACAGTCTCCTGCATGCAGTCTTGCTGACCGCATGGCAGCACCTTGACGACTTCTCCCGACGCTGGAACGATCACGGTGTGATCCACCGCTATGCCAAGCCCGCGACGTCGAAGAAGTGCCTCGCAAGGGGCACCCCGGTTCGTCGCGCTCGGTAAGTCGTAGCGCAACAGGATCAGGTTGAACCCCGCCGGTTGGACGGGGTCACCTTCAGGTCCCGTCTCCGGCACAGGAGGCGGACATCATGGAAACGAACCCCTCGATACCGAACGGCCTCTGGCTGCCGCTCATCACGCCGTTCCGCGACGGCATGCTGGACGAGTCCTCGCTGCGCAGGCTGGTGCGGCACTACGCCTGCGAGCCGATTGACGGCTTGATCCTTGCAGCCACAACAGGTGAGGGCTTGACCCTGGACGAAGAGGAGGTCGAGCACCTCGTCGCCATCACCGCAAAGGAACTGACCGCGGCCGGGCGGCGCCTGCCTCTCTTCCTGGGCCTCTCCGGAAGCGACACACGCAAGCTCGCGAAGGCCCTGGGGCACAGCGCGGCGTGGCCGCTGGACGGCTATCTGATCGCCTGTCCCTACTACACGCGGCCCTCGCAGGAGGGGATGATCCGCCACTTCTCCACCCTAGCTGACGCTACGGCCCGGCCAATCATGATCTACAACATCCCCTATCGAACCGGCGTGAACCTCGGCAACGCGGCCATGCTGGAGCTTGCCGCACTGCCGAACATCGTTGGCGTGAAGGATTGCTCGGCCGACATGGCGCAGTCTCTCGACCTGCTCCGCCGCAAGCCACCCGGCTTTTCCGTGCTGACCGGGGAGGACGCCCTGTTCCACACCATGCTCGCCGGGGGTGCGGACGGCGGGATCACCGCCTCCGCACATGTCGGGGCTCGCGCTTTCGCCACCGTGCGCCACCTGTTCCGCGACGGTGACGCTCCCGGGGCACTGGCCGCCTGGCACAGTATCTGCGAACTGCCGCGGCTCCTGTTCACCGAGCCAAGTCCCGCGCCGATCAAGTATTGGCTCTGGCGCGCCGGGCTGATCGACACCCCGGAGGTGCGGCTGCCGATGCTCCCCGTGAGCGATGGGCTGGCCGCCCAAATCGATCAGCAGATGGAGCGGTTCTGGATCCTGGCTCCGGAAGGATCGCGCCCGTGAGACTCCTGTACCTCGCGTCCTCCCCTACGCCCGCAAGACAATGGTCTGCGCGCATGAGCTTGGGTTGCAGGACGAGCTGGAGGTCGTCTCGGTCGAGACCAGCCCCCTCCGGTCCAGATCCGAGGTCAACTTGGCCAATCCTCTTGGGAAAGTGCCGGTCCTGCTGCGGGAGGACGGCCCGGACCTCTTCGACTCTGCCGTCATCTGCGAGTACCTCGACAGCCTGGTTGCCGGCTCGAAGCTCTTCCAGCAGGCTGGGGAGGAGCGGTGGCGCTCCCTGCGGATGCATGCCCTTGCGGACGGCCTGTGCGACGCGGCAGTCGCAGTCCGTCGCGAGCGAAATCGACCGCCTGGACTGCAATGGCCAGACTGGGAACGAGCCCACCTTCGCAAGCTCAGTCAGACCTATGACTCGCTCGAGCGGGACTCGGTGCCCCCTGACAGCCCTGTCGAGATCGGCCAGATCGCGCTGGGAACGGCACTCGGCTGGATCGAGTTCCGCACCATTGGCGACGACTTCCGTCGGGGACGGCCGCGCCTTACGTCATGGTACGAGGCGTTCCGGCAACGCCCCTCCATGCTTGCCACGCCGGTATCGGACTGACGACGAAGGGCTGAGGGCCGCCCGGCCTGGGCCTTTGCTCGATGGCTACTTTTCCGCACGTCGCGCGGAAGAGCGGCCGGTCGCCTCCTGGCCAAACTTGACCGGTTGCATGGTTGGGCACGAGGGGCCGGTTTGGGTCGCCTGCCGCGGCAGCTTTCCAGGCCGGGGCTAGCGCCGGGGAGGGTGGACAGCAGACATAGACGCGCAGCGCTACGACTGCTGCTGTGCGCCCATGTCGGCTATAGAATTGCAGCAGGCGCTGTCCCGAAAGCGAACATTTCATACGCGCCTGTTACGTAGACAGTCGCACAAAGCGCAGTCAGATCGTCGGTACCTCTGAACTGTAAGCGCGGCCACGAGGCCCATGTTCCGGCGCGGGCGGTGAATGTGCTGGTTCGGCATGGGGCATGGGGCTTCGAGCCGGCATTATGGTCGACATTAGCGATGACACGAAGGACGGCGGGTATCGGCGGGTAGAGGTTCTGACGGGACCTGGTCGTCGACGGAAGTGGTCGGACGACGACAAGGCCGGATTGTCGAGGAGACGCTGCAGCCCGGCACAGTGGTGGCTGACGTAGCGCGGCGCTGGCAGGTCAGTTCACAGCAGGTGTTCACGTGGCGGCGGGAGATGCGGCGTGCTGGGGTCGTACCGCTGGAGTTCGTGCCGATTGTCTCGGAGCCCGCGCCTGTCGTGCCCGAGGCGGCGGCTTCGCCAGCAGCAGGTACGCCGCCGTCGATCGAGGTGAGGCTCGCCGGTGCGGTACTGCGCGTAGCGCCTGGTACGGACGGCGAGCTGCTGACGAGGGTGTTGCGGGCGCTTCGGGCATCCGTGGCATGATCGCGCCACCAGCTGGCGCGCGGATCCTGCTGGCGACAAAGCCTGTGGACTTCCGCAAGGGCGCGCACAGCCTGGCGGCGCTGGCTGCCGAGGTGCTTGGTGCCGATCCTTTCTCGGGGGCGGTGCTGGTGTTCCGCTCGCGGCGCGCCGACCGGATCAAGATCCTCCTCTGGGATGGCAGCGGCCTGGTCCTGATCTGGAAGCAGTTGGAGGGCGGCGCGTTTCGCTGGCCGGCGGTGGTGGACGGCATGGTGCGTCTGACGCCAGTGGAGTTCGCCGCGCTGTTCGACGGGATCGACTGGCGACGCGTTCAGGCGGTGCGGGAGATTCCCACGCCGAGTGCGCCCGCATAAACTCCGCGGCACGATGCGCGCCGCGGGAGACGACACGCCGACACTGCCGGAGGACCCTGCGGCGCTGCGGGCGCTGCTACTCGAGACGCGGGCATTGGTCGACACCCTGATCGCCGAACGTGACCTGCTGGCGAGCCAGAATGAGCGCCTCCAGCACCTGCTGCTGAAGCTGCGGCGCCGGCAGTTCGGGACAAGGTCGGAGCGGCTCCCGGAGGACCAGCTGCTGTTCGCGTTCGAGGAGATCGAGGCGACGCTGGCCGGCAACGCGGCCGAGGCGGGCAAGGCGTCCCCGACGCTCCGCGACAACCAGGCCAGGCGCTGCCGGGCCGGCCGGGGCCGGCTGCCGGCGCATCTGCCGCGGGTCGAGCAGGTGCTGGCGCCCGAGGTGACGTCCTGCCCCTGCTGCCAGGGCCCGCTGGTGGAGATCGGCACCGACACCGCCGAGCGGCTGGACGTGATCCCCGCACAGTTCCGGGTGCTCGTGACCAGGCGCCCGAAGCTGGCCTGCCGGACCTGCCCCGGCGTGGTGCTGCAGGAGCCCGCGCCGGCCCGCCTGATCGAGGGCGGTGTACCGACCGAGGCGACCGTCGCCCACGTCCTCGTCTCCCGCTACGCCGACCACCTGCCGCTGTATCGGCAGTCGCAGATCCTGGCGCGGCAGGGGATCGCGATCGGCCGGGAGGTGCTGGCTGACTGGGCCGGCACGGGCGCAATGGAGATCGTCCCCGTGGTGCGCCGCATGCGGGAGATCCTGCTGGCCTCGGCGCGGCTGTTCGCCGACGAGACCACCATGCCGGTCCTGGACCCCGGCCGCGGCAAGACGAAGAAGGGTTACGCCTGGGCGATCGCGCGCGACGACCGGCCCTGGGGCGGGGCGGACCCGCCGGCCGTGGTGTTCCACTACGCGCCCGGCCGTGGTGCCGAGCACGCCAAGGACCTGCTGGCCGGCTATCGCGGGATCCTGCAGTGCGACGGCTACGGCGCCTACAAGGCGCTCGCCGCGGCAAGCGAGGGCATTACGCTGGCATTCTGCTGGTCGCATGTCCGCCGGGGGTTCATCGAGCTGGCGAAGGGCCAGACAGCGCCAATCGCCGCCGAGACGCTGCAGAGGATCGCCGCCCTCTACGCGATCGAGGCAGAGGTGCGCGGCAAGCCGCCCGACATCCGCCACGCCGCCCGACAGGCGAGGAGCCAACCCCTCGTCGAGGACCTGTTCGCCTGACTGACGGCGCAGCTCGCGCGCCTGCCCGGCAGCAGCCCGACCGCGGAGGCCATCCGCTATGCGCTGAACCATCACGAGGGCCTGGTGCGGTTCCTCGATAACGGCACGATCGAGCTCGACACGAACACCGTGGAGCGCGCCATCCGCCCGCTCTGCCTCAGCCGAAAGAATGCGCTGTTCGCCTCCGGCGACGATGGCGGGGCCAGGTGGGCGGCCATGGCCTCGCTGGTTGAAACCTGCAAGCTCAACGGCGTCGATCCGCAGCGCTACCTTACCGACGTGCTCACGCGCCTCGTCAACGGCTGGCCAACAGCCGTATCGACGAACTCATGCCCTGGCGCTGGGCCGCCGACGAAACCGGCACCGCGTCAAGCGAAGGCCGCAAGGGTCCGTAGGCCGCGCTTACTCTGAACTGGCAATCAGCTCGCGAATGCGGCTGGCGAGGGCCTCCATCGTAAACGGCTTGGTCAGCACGTGCATGCCGGGGTCGAGGTGGCCATGGCTGAGCACCGCGTTCTCGGCGTAGCCGGTGATGAACAGCACCTTCAGCCCAGGCCGGGCTACGCGTGCCGCATCCGCGACCTGCCGCCCGTTCATGCCGCCGGGCAGTCCAACATCGGTGACCAGGAGGTCGATCCGGACATCTGACTGAAGCACCTGGAGCCCGGATGCCCCATCCGCTGCCTCGATAGCCGCATAGCCGAGATCCTCCAACACCTCGGTCACCAGCATCCGCACCGTCGGCTCGTCGTCGACGACCAGCACCGTCTCGCCCCGTTCCGCCCGTGGCGCATCGGCCAGGTCCGGTGTGGTGTCCACCTCTTCCGCTTGGCCGAGGTAGCGGGGCAGATAGATGCACACCATCGTGCCCTGATGGAGCTCCGAGTAGATGCGTACCTGCCCGCCTGACTGGCGGGCGAAGCCATACACCATGGAGAGACCCAACCCGGTTCCCTGTCCGATCGGCTTGGTCGTGAAGAACGGATCGAATGCCTTGGCAATCACGTCGGATGTCATGCCGGTGCCGGTGTCAGACACACAAAGCGAGATGTACTGACCCGGCGACAGGTCCCGCTCGCGCGCCGCACGTGCGTCCATCCAGCGGTTCCCGGTCTCGATGGTGATCTTGCCCCCGTCCGGCATGGCGTCACGGGCATTGATGCAGAGGTTTAGCAGGGCGTTCTCCAGCTGGCCGGGGTCAACCAGGGTGGGCCAGAGCCCGGCGGCACCCACCAGCGGCTCCACCGTGATCTCGGGCCCTACCGTCCTCCGGATCAGGTCCTCCATGCCGTTCACTAGCCGGTTCACGTCGGTGGGCTTGGGATCGAGTGTCTGGCGGCGGGAGAAGGCGAGAAGCCGGTGCGTCAACGCCGCAGCACGCTTGGCCGCGCCCTGGGCGGCATTGACGTACCGATCCACATCCTTGATCCGCCCCTGGGCGATGCGGGTCTGCAGCAACTCCAGGCTGCCAGTCACGCCGGTCAGGAGATTGTTGAAGTCGTGGGCGAGGCCGCCCGTCAGCTGACCCACCGCCTCCATCTTCTGGGACCGCCGAAGCGCCTCCTGCGCTTTGGCGAGTTCGGCCTCGCGTTCCTTCTCGGCCGTGATGTCGCGCCCTGTGGCGTAGGTCATGTCGTGTGCTGGCGCCGCGACCCAGGAAATCCAGCGGAAGGAGCCGTCCTTGTGCCGGTAGCGGTTCTCGATCCGGGGTTGCCCGCCTCGTGCGGCCAACTCATAGGCATCCGTGGTCCCGGGGTGGTCATCGGGGAGGACGAACTCGTTGACGTGGTGCCCAACCAGCTCTTCGGGGGTGTAGCCCAGCAGTGTCGTCCATGTCGGGTTGACCCGCCGGAACACGCCTTGAAAGTCAACCACGACCAGGAGGTCAGGTGAGGTCGTCCACATCAGGTCGCGCTCCGCCGTGCGCTCCTCCACCTTGGCCTCAAGGGTGTCGTTCATCTCCTGAAGCTCTCGGGCACTCGCCTCCAGCCGCAGGGAGCTCTCGCGGAGAGCTGCGTCGCCCCGGGCGCGCTCTACCGCCGTCCGGGTGCGCTGGGCGGCCTCACGAATAAGCGCCAAGTCCTCCGCACTCCAATGGCGAACCCCGGCATCGTTGATGAAGAACACCGCAACCAGTTCGCCGTGTTCCAGGATCGGCACGTTGACGATGGATCGGGCATGGTGGGCAATGAAGGCTTCGTTGCTCTCTGCGGTCCGGGGATCCAGGGCCGCGTCGGCGACGACCATGAACTCGCCGCGTCTGAGCGCGTCGATGACCTGGCCGAAGTCTCTTAGCCGCAGGCTCCCGGCGATGCTGGAGACGCCGGGCGCCGTCCAGTCCCGCTCAGTCAGCATCGTTTCCGCAATAGGGTCGACGGTGGAATAACCCACGCGGCTGACTGCCAAGACCTCCCCGATCACCTGGGCGGCGGCGTAGGCGATGTCCTGGGGATTATCGAGGTCATGAATGCGGTCCGACAGGGTGACCAGCGCCGCCCGCCGCGCCTCGGCCCGCTTGCGCTCGGTCAGGTCGAGCATGGCTCCGATCATGCGCACGGCCCGGCCATAGCTGTCCCGGATGACGTAGCCGCGGTCAAGCACGTCGGCATAGCCGCCGTCCGCCCGCTGAAAGCGGTACTCGTTTGTCCAGCTCGTGCCTGTGCCGTCGATCACCGCATGGATGCTGCGGTCCACTCGTGCGCGGTCCTCGGCATGGATCGTGGCGAGCCACCACTCCCCGGCCGGATCCACCTGCCCGATTTTCCAGCCGTAGGCGTCCTGCAGAGCCTCGTTCCAGAGGATGGTGTTGGCGCGCAGGTCCCAATCCCAGATCACGTCGTTCGTAGCACGCGAGGCCAGCCTGTAGCGCTCGTTGAGTGCGGCCAGGCTCTCCCCAGCCAAGTGCTGCTCGCTGCGGTCCCGCATGACCTTCACGTAGCCGACTTGCGCACCGGCCTCGTCGCGCAGCTGCATCATCTCGCCGCTGCCCCAGAAGCGGGAGCCATCTCTCCGCAGATGCCAGCGTTCGTCGATTGCTCGACCGAACAAGCGGGCCCGACTTCGCTCCCCGTCCGGCGCGCCCTTCTTCCGGTCCTCCGGCGTGAAGATCCGGTCAGCGGACTGGCCAACCATCTCCTCCTCGGTCCAGCCCATCAGCTTGGCGGCGCCAGGGTTCCACCCGAGCACCATTCCCTTCGGATCGGTGCTGATAATGGCGAAGTCGGTCACGCTGAGGAGCGTCCGGCGCTGGAGCGCCTCCGAGCGGGCCTGCCGCGCCACGGCCCGGCGTAGTTCCAGCTGCCCCATCACTTGGCGGGCCAAGGCCTGAAGGATGAATTGCTGCTGAGTGGTCAGGCCCTCTGGCCGGGGCTTGGTGTCCAGCACGCAGAGCGTACCCAAAGGTAGGCCGTCCGGGGTTTGCAACAACTCACCAGCATAGAACCGCAGTCCAGGCCCTGAGGTGACCAACGGGTTGCAGTTGAAGCGTGAGTCCTCCAGCAGGTCAGGGATGACGAGTTCGGAAGGCTGCAGCATCACTCGGGCGCAGATAGAGTTATCGAGCGGCATCTCCCGCACGCCGAGGCCCACCTCGGCCTTGAACCATTGCCGACCCTCCGCGATCAGGTTCACCGCCGCCATGGGTGCCCCGAGAAGCTCCGCGGCGAGCCGCGCCAGGTCGTCGAACCCCTGCTCAGGTGGGGTATCGAGGATGGAGTAGCGATCCAGCGCCGTCAGACGCTCGGTCTCGGTCCAGGCTCGGCCGCCGTGCTGCCCAGTCACGAAGGTCAGGTCTTCTTGTGAATGATCGTCGTAGGCGCCCGGGCATGATCGAGCTCGCGCGGCGGGTCGACCGCCGTAAGAAGCCGCAGACCAACACGAACAACCTCGCTCGCCGTTTGATAGCGGCCCGTGGCTACCTGAGCGTCGATGAAGCGTCGGAGCTCAGGTGTCAGAGACACCGTCAGTGGGTCGCTGGCAGGCATATCTGGCCTTCGGTGAGTGTGAGCGAGGGTTATCAGGTGTTAGGTGGTCATACCGCCTCTCCTAAGCGACCATCCGGCGTCGAGGTTGCGCTGCATCGCTCCAGTCTGCTTGGCCTTTTGGAAGGGCTTATGCCGCCGCAGCCTGCTGCTCAAAGGGATCTGCCCGAAAGGATTGGCCGCTTTACGCACCGCAGGCATCAAAGCAGAATGGCCGCTTTCGGCCAAACTCGCCCGTTCGGGCCGTCACCTAGACAGTCTGCTAAGGGTCGCCTGCCGCGCTAGCCTTCCTGCCAGAGCCTAGCGCCGGGTGGGGTGGGAAACGGACCTTCAGCGCAGGACATGACGGGGACGCCAGGGACCGGCTCTACAACCTCACCCGTCTCTGCCCGCGGTTGCGACGGCCCGTGAGGGGGCACCAGTTGCCGGCCTTCCGGCCACGCTGCGTCAACGGCCCTCCCCCCGCTCTGACGTCGTCGACCCCGGCCAGGGCAGGACGACGTGCCGCCGTACCCCGCCCTCGTGCACGAAGCCACTGACTGCCACGGGCGGGCGCTGGCGTCCCATCCCGTTGGTCGCCGGGTCGTACTCCCACTTGACGTCGCCCGAGAGCTCCTGGTTCGCGACGCGGTACGGCGCTTCGTCGGCGTAGGTGGCGCCGAAGGGCGAGCCGTCGTCGTTCAGCGCGATAATCCAGGGCAGCTTTCCCACGACCGGAGCCTCCAGGGGCATGTCCAGCGGCGACGCGAAGGGCAGGGTCAGCCATACCTGGTGGATATCCGGCCTGGGACGGACTCCCGTGTGCTCGGGCAGGGGCCATCCCTGCCACGATGGAGTGCCCAGGAGTTCGCAGTCCCACAGCTGCCCCGCCGCCGTCAGCTCGACTTCCCCCTTCGCGCAGGGCCAGCCGTCGATTTCGGTCGCCTCGGCCACGCCGACGATCCAGCCACCCTCCGCGATGCGCCGAAGGTAGGTCGCGCGCACGCCGAGGATGTCAGCGGGGGAGCGCAGCCGCGCGGAGGCGACGCGACGGTGAGAGGGGGTCTCCCACACGATCTCCGTCCTTGCGGGGAACAGGATGCCGTCGAGCACCTGCGGCCGGTCGAGGACCGTGGTGATGCGGGCTCTCTCGATGCGCTGCTGAAAGCGCGACAGCGGTGTACCCGGCTTGAACGCCTCATCGACGACGATGAGGAGGGCGAGCAGCACCACGACAGCGATGGCCGCGATCCAGAGAAGGATGCGTGCGAAGAAACGCCAACTCACCGGGTCAATCCCGCATGGCGACTGCCATGCCGGACGAGGGAGCGGTACCGCCGTTCCCGCCTCAATCTCCCCCGTCGCGTCATCACCCGTCTCGCTCCTATGGTTCAGGGAAGCTCTCTTCGCAAGATTTCCGAGCCAACCCTTCCGCTGTCTGTTTGCTGATTGAGTGAGGAGCAATGTCTGCAGAGGGTCGATAACACTCTGACAGAATCAGGGTATGTCGGCGCTGAAGCGAACCTTCGGTTCCGGTGCTACGGGATCCAGAAGTTGCCCTCAGCATGGACCTGCCGTGCGTCGGGAAAGTGCTTACCTCCCTAAACGAACTGCGAGGCTGTCAGCATGATCCGGCGGACCTGGGCGGGCGCCCAGCGCTGCCCGCCGCGCGGTGCCGACACACCGCGCGCCATGAGGGCTTCTGCAATCTCTGCAAGTGTCACTGCGCCCGCACGACGGGCCCTCTCGATGTACGGCAGAACGACCGCAGCACGTCGCCGCGCGTCCTCCACCTGCACCGCGTTGCCCTTTGCAGAAGCGACGGGGTCGCGCGCGAGCAGGCGCGGGTTGCCGAGCTGCACGCCGCGAGCCTTCGCCGCAGCGAGCGCTGCCTTCGTCCGCGCCGAGATCATGCGTGCCTCTTCTTCGGCGACGGCGGCGAGGATGTGCACGGTGAGGCGATTCACCGCCGGCATGTCGGCGGCGACGAACTCGACGCCGCTCTCCATCAGGCCCGAGACGAAGGCGACGTTGCGGGCCAGGCGGTCGAGCTTGGCGATAACGAGGGTGGCGCGGCTGGCGCGGCAGCCCGCAAGGGCGGCCGCGAGCTGCGGCCGATCCTTCTTCCGCCCGCTCTCCACCTCGACGAACTCGGCGCTGATGGCGCCGCCTGCGCCGGCAACGTGGCGGGCGACGGCCTCGCGCTGAGCCTCGAGCCCGAGGCCGGAGCGGCCCTGGCCTTCGGTCGAAACGCGGACGTAGGCGACGAAGCGCGGAGGGGCACGGGGGTTCCGGCGGGCTGGGACGGCCGTGATCGGGCCTCACCCAGGTCGATTTTTCAACCCCAAACGACCGTTTTGACGGATTGTAAAATGGGAGGATCGGGGTTGAGGATGGAGCATCCCCTAATCCGACCTGTCCGTTCGGCGGATTGAAGAGCCTCAGACCTGATTATTTGTCGACGGCTTTCGGAGCCGCACCCCAGCCCCTCTCCCGTTCTCGGGGATGAACTCGACGCCGGCCTCCTCCAACGCGCACATCATCGCCACGATGTTGTTCCGCATCGGTGCTTTGTTGCCACTCTCGAAACCCTTGACCGTCGAGATGCCGACGCCAGCGGCTGAAGCCAACCGACTTTGCGGCCAATCGAGAAGCGCGCGTGCGGCTCGGCACGTTGTCGGGACTAACTGTGGCACACGGACCGCATAGCAACCTTTTTGGGCGCAGGCAATGATAAGGGTCAATGCGATCCATAGGATCGTCCATAACCCTTTTGGTTGTGCATAAAGCCCGCTCGCCGCAGCAGCGTACCATCCGGCGAGGGCCTCGGACTGAAGTGACCCAGAGGAGAGGAACGGGATTCAGCGGCATCGAAATGCCCCAGACCGTCCTCCCGCCCTACTCGGCCGCGTCAGCCATCCCTGGCACCTCCGCCGGCACTCGTTCCTCGCCTGCTGGATCTGGTGCAGCACCAATATCGTTGTCTTGCTCGATGTAGAGCGGTGGGAGCGAGCGGACGATCTCCATCGTGCGGAGGCTGACCGTGATCACGCGGCAGAGAAGCTCAAAGGGATATGCCGGATTTCCCATGGTCTCGTTCGCGAAGGAATTGGTGTCCCAGACGATGCCGCTCGCCGGGTCCGTCTTGATCCCCTGCCGCTCCATCACCCACTCGATGGCTGGCTTCCCGTTCACGATGTAGTCGTAGGCCGCGAGCGGGACGTCGGTGATCGTGATGTTGGGATTGTAGATGATCGTCGCGCGGTCGAGCTTGGGCCGCTTCCCACCAAACCTCATCTTCTCGACGCGGAAGAACTTCGCCGGGTCGGAAACATGGGCAAGCTCCAAGGCGCCCTGCTCGATGGTAACAGGGTAGGGCTCCGCCTGTTCATAGCAGGCGTGCAGATCGGCCAGCTCGCGGCCAGCCGAAACGAAGGCGCGGAACGCAGAAGCCGATCCGACAGTCGGGATGCGTGGTAGCTGCTTCGTGAGATTGTCGGCGAAGCGGGCGCGGTACTCCGGCGAGTGCAGCATGCCGTAAACATAGTGGAACACGTCGTCCTTGGAGACGGCATCGCCGGGATATGAGGCACGAAAGTGTTCGAGACCCGTGTCGGTGATCGCGTCCCGCCGGCCCATGCCATCTTCGGGCGATGCAGTTCCAGCCAGGCCCAGCTCGCCGTCCGCGCCGGCTGATACTTCCGCATCGTAAAGCCAACGCGGGAAGCACTGCGTTCCGCCCTTCATGGCAGCAACGCAGAGTTCAGGAGGAACGTCGGTCATCAACGCGCTGAACCCGCCGATGTGTCCGGGCGCGGCGATGCAGATTGCCCGATTTACCTTCAACGCATCCCGCATCGGAAACACGCGCGGCATCTGGTAAACCATCTCGTTGAGCCGTCTGTCGTAGTAAAGCCAGTACGTTGAGAAGGGACGGTAGAGGCTGCGGACGAGCGCACCCGCGTCGAAGTCGAGGCGCTTGGCCCTGACCAAGTCCGCTTTGAGACTACGAGTCCAGCTAATGCGCTTCGGGTCACTGTCCACGAAACGGTCAACCGCATTCTCGCGCGCCCGCCGATCCGACGCTGGATACGCCGCATTGAAGCGCTCCAGCTCAGCGTTGTATGTGCCGATCATCGCGGCCATGTTGGCGGCTAAGGCCGCCCGGCTCGGGTTTCGAGCCCAAAAGTCGCGATTCGTTACCACACCCAGCGAGAAGCGCTCGAACAGCGCAGCGCCCTTCCCCGACTTGTCGCCCATCGAGATGAACCGGTCGAAGCCTGCGTCGCGTTGGCCGAGCCAATCCCCGTGTACGTCGGGCAAGATGCGCTGCCAGCTCGTCGTTGCTTCCAGCCCGCCGACGCTGCCGAGTGAGCGCACCTTGGCCAACTTCTCCTCGCGCGACAGGTAGTCGCCGACGTTGTGGAAGTGGATCACACCCTGCTCGGACGCTTCGGGGTTCTTCACGAGGATGGTGATCGCAATTGGGGCGCGGCTGCCCTGGCCGAATATCTTACCCCCCTCACGGCGCGAGAGCTCGCCTGACGTGCGCTGGTTCCCGCGCAGGTGAAAGACGTAGATTGAGGAGAACTCGTCGGCGAGGCTCTTGCGGAGCCCGTCGGCCATGTTCGCATCCACCCAGCCGGCGTTGGTGACGAAGCCGACGACGCCCGCTGGTCCCATTCGGTCGCTCGCCCAGCGCAGTGCCCGCACGTAGCTGTTGTAAAGACCCTTTGCCAGCTTCGCCCTGGAGCGCGCGGCGTAGGTGGACCTGATGCGGCCGTCGAGAACCGGATAGCTCAGGTTATCGGCGTTATCGTTCTCACTCTTCTGACCTTCCGAGTACGGCGGGTTACCAACGATGACCCGAATCGGCAGCCTCTTCTGACGCACCCGTCGAGTAGTATTGTCCGCCATCAACTCGCTCACAAGGTCGCGCTCACCCTCGTAGAGCTGGAAGGTGTCGGTGAGGCAGATGCCCTCAAAGGGAACGTACTCACCGCCCGCGGCGGCATGATACACTGCCTCAATGTTGATCGCGGCGATGTAGTAGGCGAGGAGCACAATCTCGCTTGCGTGCAGCTCACTTCGATACTTGCGCTCCAGGTCCTCCGGCCGGATCAGGCCCAACTGCAGCAGCCGGGTGATGAAGGTGCCTGTCCCGACGAAGGGGTCGATGACGTGGACCCCCTTGCTGCTGAGCGTCTCTCCGAAGTTCTCCCGTAGAAGCTCGTCCACGGAGCGGAGGATGAAGTCGACAACCTCGACGGGTGTGTAGACGATGCCCAGCCGCTCTGCCATTTTCGGGAAGGCAGTGCGGAAGAACTTGTCGTAGAGCTCAAGAACGATCTTCTGCTTCCCCGCAGCATCCTCAATGCCCGCGGCGCGTGACCGCACGCTGTCGTAGAAGCGCCCGAGGCCCTGGGCCTCCTTCTCGAGGTGTTGCCGGTCGAGCACGTCGAGGACGCCCTCGAGGGCGCGGCTGACAGGATTGCTAGCCGCGAAGGAGTACCCCTCGAACAGCGCCTCGAACACCGGCCGCGTTATAAGGTGCTGGGCGAGCATCTCCATCGCCTCTTCGGCGGTGATGGAGTCGTTCAGGTCGTCCCGGATCTCGGCGAGGAAGCGATCGAACGCCGCCTTCTCCTCGCTCCCAGCGGCCTCGACCGCAGCCTTGATTCGGGTGACGTGGATCTCCGCGATGCGCGCGACGTCACGTGCCCAGTCCTCCCAGTAAGTCCGCGTGCCGCACTTCTTCACGATCCGGGCGAGGATCGCGCGGGAGAACTCGTCGAAGGCGAAGCTCCCCTGCTCACCTCCTGCCACCCTCGACGGCTGGCGGGGTTCGTCGCCCGGCTCGTGGTCCCCCGCGCCGCCTCCCTGACCAATCCCAATCCCCTTGACCTTCGGCTCGGCTCGTTCCGGGAGATGGTTCGTGACGGCGACGACCTCGATGCGGTCGCCGGGATCCACGCCGAGGTCGATCTTGTTGATCGTGGCGTCGAGGCGCTCGTCGTGCGAGCGAAGGGCATTGAGAATTTGCCATACCACCCGGTAGCGCTCGTTGTCGTCAAGCGCGTCCTCCGGCTCCACCCCCGCGGGGACGCCGACGGGGAGGATGACGTAGCCCATCCGCTTGCCCTCGGCGCGCCGCATGACTCGGCCAACCGCCTGGACCACGTCGATCTGCGACTTCCGGGGGTGGAGGAACATGATCGCGTCGAGGGCGGGGATGTCCACGCCCTCGGAGAGGCACCGGGCGTTCGTGAGGATTCGGCACTCGTCGGCGCGGCCCGTGTCCTCCTTCACCCAGGAGAGGAGCTGGTCGCGGGCCTTCGCGTTGAAGCCCCCGTCCACGTGCTTCACCCGGCACTCCAGGGCGGGCAGCGCGTCCCCGTCCGCCTCGGCCTCGACCGCCGCGCGCCAGTCGGACGCGACCCTCGAGAACTCGGCCTCGACGAGCTTCGACGCGGCGATGCTCTTCGCGAAAGCGATGGCGCGGCGCATCGGGGTCGAGTCGCCGCCCGCGTCAGGCGCGAAGTCCGACTTGAGGAGGGCCTTGTAGCAGCCGACGATCTTCGTCGCGTCGTCGAGGAGGAGTTCGCTGTTCTCGTCGGCGAGGCGGGCCTGGAGGCTCGCGCTCACGTCGGCCTCATTCACGGCGAGGACGATCACTTTGTAGTCCGTCAGCAGCCCGTTCTGGACCGCCCAGCCGAAGTTGCGGGTGAAGAGTGTCTCCCCGAAGAGGGCCGGGTCGTCCATCGAGCAGAGGGCGGCGTCGGCATCGCGGGCGACCTGCTGGAGGGCCTCGCCGTACACGCGCGGCGTCGCCGTCATGTAGAGGCGCTTCCGGCCGGCGATGTAGTCCTGCTCATGGACCCGGACGAAGTTACTCTCGTCCTCGCCGGCGAGGGTCACGCCCGTCGTCCGGTGGGCCTCGTCGCAGACGATAATGTCGAACTCGGGGAGGCCGAACCTCTTCTGGGCGACCGAGATGGCCGGGATGGACTGGTAGGTCGAGAAGACGACCGTCATCCGCTCGGAGTCCGTGGCGGTCGCCTTCGCCGCGAGCCGCGAGCCGTCCGTCGTCGCGGGAATCTCGAGGTCGTGGACGTCGATGTCGGCGAGATCGTCGGCCCTCCCCCGCCGCACCCCGACCTGGGCGTCGGAGCACACAGCGAACGAGCGGAGCGGCACCCCGCTGTCGATGGACCACTCGCGGACGGTCTGCTGCATCAGGGCGAGGGAGGGGACGAGGAAGAGGACGCGGCCCCCCTTCCCCGCCAGTTCTTCGGCGATCTTCAGAGCGGTGAAGGTCTTTCCCGTGCCGCAGGCCATGATAAGCTTGCCGCGGTCCGCCTTCGCGAGGCCCTCCCGGACGCAGTCGATGGCGTCTCGCTGGTGCTGGCGCGGTTGCTTCTTGTCGTGGAGGCGGACCTTGCCGGTGTCGGCGTAGGCGCCCCAGTCGATGCCGCTGTCCTCAAGGTCCGTCAGCGAGATGCGGAGCGTCTCCATCTGCTGGTCGTGGAGCGTCGCCTCCGCGTTGTCGGTCCAGTTAACGCCGGTCGTGTCGACGAAGACGCGGCGGACGAAGGGCATGCGGCCGGAGGCGGCGAAGAAGCCGCTGATGTCCTCCATCCGGAGGCGGTGCCCCTCCTTGTAGAACTTGCACTGCACGGCGCACCACGCGTCAGGCGCGTCCGCGAGCTGCGCGACGAGGTCGATCCCCGTGTCGGTCGCGTCCTCCCCCCGCTCCTTCGCCCACTCGGCAAAGGTCAGCACGCGGCTGTAGAGATCGCGTTGCGTCGGCGCGCTCCGCATCCAGGTCGCGACAAGGCGTTCGAAGTACGTCCCCTTCTCCCGTTCCGTCGCCGCGCTAGCCCGGTATCTTGCAAGCAGATCTCTTAGCGAATGCGCCACGTCCCCACCTTGCTCCATCTGCATTCCAAAGGATCCCATCCCTACCACAGCCCCATGGTTCCCGCAGGCAGGGTCGCTCGGGACGTCGCAGGATAACTCACAATCCCTCAAACGGTCGTTTGGGGTTGTAAAAACGGGTCTCGCAGGGCACCGTCGGGCCTTCGCTACCCAGCGGGACCTGCTTTCCGCTCCGTGACCGCCTCTCCGCCAGCCCGCTTCGTCGCCTACTATCGGGTCAGCACCGACAAGCAGGGGCGCTCCGGCCTCGGCCTGGAGGCCCAGCGCGCCGCCGTCGCCGCCCACGTCGCCGGCGTGTCCCGCGCCGTCGTGGTGGCTGAGTTCGTGGAGGTGGAGAGCGGAAGGAAGAAGGACCGCCCACAGCTCGCTGCGGCGCTGGCCGCCGTGCGCGCACACTGCGCCGTGCTGGTCATCGCCAAGCTCGACCGCCTCGCGCGCAACGTCCACTTCGTGTCGGGGCTTTTGGAGAGCGGCGTCGAGTTCGTCGCCGCCGACATGCCGACCGTGAACCGGTTGACCGTGCACATTCTCGCGGCCGTGGCCGAGGAGGAGGCGCGCATAATCAGCGCACGCACGAAGGCCGCGCTCGCCGCCGCGAAGGCGCGCGGCGTCCGGCTCGGCAACCCGAACCTCCGCGCCGGCTCGCACGCGCAGGCGCGCGCCGCGAACGCCGTGCGCTCGGCGTGCTCGCGCGACCGAATCGCCGATGTGCTGCCATTCATCGAAAGCGCGAAGACAGCAGGGACGTCTACTCTGCAAGAAATCGCCAACGCTTCGGACGCCAGGGGCGTGCCCACGCCGTCCGGACGCGGTGCGCGCTGGCATCCGTCTCAGGTCGGACGCGTCGTCGGCCGCTATCAGCGTGCCGCGGTCAAACGGAGTGGCCCTGGCTGAAGCGTCCACCCTATGCAGCGCAGGCCTCAGTCCGTCAGGTACTCGTCACTCATGGCGGGGTCGGGCTCGAAACGGTTGGTGAGGACGACGATCTGGCCAACCTCGCGAGGGGCCGACTCGATCCGGTCCAAGGCCGCGTTGACGCGCTCGCACTGATCGGTTGCGAGGTAGAAGCGGTGATCGTCGAGGAAGCTCCGGGCTTTGTGGTAGCTCTTGTTGTCGGAAGCGCAGAGGGCATCCACCGCCTCGCCCAGCGCCCGCCGCGACACGCGGGGCTTGAGCAAAGGGATGACGTCCAAGGATCGGTCGTGGGACACCACGAAGGCCATGCGCGACTTTGCACTGCCCATCACGTACCGCGCGGCGGAATTGTAGCGCGAACCTCGTGAGGACGCGGCCTCCTCCTTCGCGACGCCGTCTAGGATCACCCCGACCGCATGGCAGAGCCCGTCCGGACTGACGAGGAGCGCACCATCGATCTCGGTCGCCCGCGTGATGAGCTCGCGGCTGAGCGAAACGGGCTCTATGACGGTTGCTTGCGGCGCGAGGCGCCGCGCTTCCTCCGCGGCATCACTCGCGATGACGACCAAGCTCCCGCGTCGGAACTCCACGAGGTGGGCAAGCACTTCCGCGAAGCGCGCCACCTCGGTGGCGCGAATGCCAGGAAACACACGCCGCATGTTTTCCTTGAACCGCTCTTGGCCGATCGGTTCCTGCGGGAGGAGCGCCTGTCCGAAGCGCGACCGCAGAAGGACTTGGTCTCCCCGGCGAAAATCCCACTGTTGCCGATCCAGGAAGTCCACGCAGTAGGCCGGGGGGCTGACGTCGGTGAGTTGGCCAAGGCCGAAGATGTTCAAACCGTCTGAGACCAAGCCAACGTCGCGGTCCGACATCTGCAGAAGCTTCCGCGCCCATCGCGGCTGTGACAAAGGCACCGGCCTCCGGAGCCGCAGTAAGTACTCCACGTTGGGGTCGTCGGACGCGGCGAGGACGATACGGCCGAGGTTGACGGTGCCTTCGTACAGCACCTGCGAGAGCCTCTCGAATGCACCGAACAGGTCGCCCACGGACCGCCAGTCGCCCAAGAAAGGCGAGCGCATGAACGACGACGCAGCGGCGCGAACGATCTCCGACGCAGACCGCATGCCGTCATCGTTGATCATCCTCCCGGGCTCCGGCAGCAGGAGGGCGCGCTGGCCCTCCGCCAGCAGGAAGTCGGCGCAGCGGAAAAGCAGGCTGGTGTCGTACGCCTGGCCGTTGACCGTGCACGTCACCGACGGGAACCGTTCAAGCAAGTGGGCCTGTAGCTGAAGGGCGCAGACGACGTAGTATCCCTCGACCAAGGTCGCGAGGCCGCAGAAGGTCCGGACGCCGGAAGCTTGGTCGGCGGCTTCAAGCCGACGTCGTACAGCCTCCGTGATGGTTGACCGCCGGATGTTCGCCGGCTTGTCGCGGTTCGTGGCCGCGTCGCCGTAGAACATTCTTTGAAGGGGGTGGACGGGAATCTTCTCTTCGACTTCCTCGCGGAGGCCCGAGAACAGGGCGAGCGGCCATTCCTCGTCTTCGGGCTCAACGCACACGGGATGGCGACCCGGATCGCTCTCGCTCTGCACACCGACAAGCAGCCCCTTGGCCTGACCGTCGGCGCCGAGCAGCTGCAGAACATCGTTGGTCCGGGTCAGCAGCGAGTGTCGGAAGTGCTGCTGGTAGCCCCACATGAAGAGGTTGATCGTGTCCCGCATGTCGGGTCAAAGGCGGATGCGGGCGTGCAGCCAGACGCCGAGCGTCAGTGCCTCGTGCCCGTTGAAGAACGTCTCGAAGTGGAAGACGTGGTCATCGCCGTTTTGGTCGGCAAGCAAGACTTCTCCCTCGCCGAGCGGCCCGCCGCTCTGCGCCCCGGCGTAGCTGCACACTAGCCCGAACAACCCGGCCTCCGAAACGCCCGCGAACCGGTCGCGGAAGGGCGGCGATTCCACGCAGTAGCGGCAGGGGTGGAGAGGATCGAAATCTTCCTTGCGCCGCGCGGGGTGCGGGTGCCCCGATACGAGCGCCACCATCGGCTTGCCGTCGTGCGCCTGTTCGACGAAGCGCCAAAGCGTCGACGTCAGGCTGTTCCCGAACAGCTTGCCGAGGGCCCTGATATTGTCCAACCGGGGCGGCCCGGAGAGCGCGGCCTCCGGAAAGCGCGAGTTCAAAAACAGCATCTGGCCTGCCGCGTAGTTCGCCTCCGCCTCCATTATTTCATGGCACGCGGGCGTCAGCGTCACCGCGGTGTCCCCGAAGAACATGCCGGCGTGCCACGGGATGATGTCGTGGCCGATCTCGTGGGCCTCGTTCCAACGGTGCTTCAACGCCGGCAGGTCGCGGTCCAGCAGGATCCGTTTTTGGTCGGGCAGGTACAGCGCCTTGAGGCTGAGGGAACGCACGGCATCCCGCAGAAGCGTCGGACGTTGCAGGACCTGCCGGCCCGCGACGAGCATCCGCGACAGCGTCGCCCGCAGCACCCCGTCGTCGGTCGTGCTGTAGTAATCCCTGTCCAGGCGCAGCAGCTCGCGCACGAACCGGAGATCGACCGGCGGCTCGGGGTTGCCGAGGCCGCGAAGCACTTTCGCGACCTGCGCGTCGATGTCGGCGCGGGTGCGGGCCGCGAGGCTGACGACCTTCACCGGGCGCGCTTTGGACCTTGCTCGCTCAGGACGGCCACAAAGGCTTCGAGCGCGGAGCTTTCCTCCGAGGTCAGCCGCTGCATGGACTCCGAGCGCGCCGCGAAGCGGACCGCCTCCTTCCTCAATCCGTCGTCGTTGGCGACCGCGAGCCCCGCGAGCTGCAACAGCCGCTGCTGAGGCACCTCGAACGTCCTTGCGAGTTCAAACACGGTGCGAAGCTGCGGGACGTAGTGCCGATCCTCCTCGATGACGAGCAGTTCGCTCGCTTCCAGGCAGGCGGCCTCCGCCAGCTGCTCCACGGAGTAGCCCCGCCTCCGCCGCATGAGGTTCACGAACCTGCCGAACGCGATCCGCGTCTCCTCGGCGGGTGCGGGTTGGGCCTCCAAGCCATGCTGCTCCACCGCCGGATTCGCGGCTAGCAGGCCCGCACCGACCGCAGCGTCGCCTTCTTGGCGAGCGCGGGCCAGCCACCATTCCTTGCTTCGCTCCAATCTCATCGTCGTCACTCCTCTGTGAGGAACGCACGGGCCTGTTCGGCCGTCATTTCGAAGTAGCGCAGGTGCTGGTGGCCCGGGTCCGGATCGGGACCCAGATCGACCATCCCGCGTCGGCGGTAGAAATCCTCGGCCTGAGGCAAGGAATGAAGGCCGATGCGGCCTTTGAAGCCCTCCTCAACGCTCAGCGCGATGGCCGCGCTGAGGAGGGCCGTGCCCACCCCTCGGTACCGGGGTGCCCGACCAAGCTCGGGAGAGTTCCACGGCGCGGCCTCGAGGTACTCGATGTAGACTATAGGCTTGCCGGCTTGCACGGGCGCCCGAGCCGATTTTGTCAGCTCCACCTGGGCCATGCCTTGCGTCTCGCCGTCCGCCAAAACGCAGAAGCCCCGAAACGCGAGCAGGCCTTGGACCTGCGCCGCTTTCCGCCGCCAGTCCCAGTGCGAGCTCTGCGGCCATTGCTGGCGGGAGACGCCCTTCTGGATCAGCTCCCGGATCAGGGCGTCATGCGCGGGCCGCCACTTGAGCTGCCAGTCCACCAGCTGTGCGTCCTCGATGCTATCGCGCAGCTCGGCCCGCACTTCGGACCCTGTGGCTCCGTCGACAAGATAGATGGTGGAAACGTCAACCATCAGACCAGCATCAACTCGGCCTTCTCCTTCGTCGCCTCGTTTTCGAAGAGAAGCTTCTCGCCCCTTTCGACGCGGGCCTCCACCGCTTGGTACAGCCGAAGCGCCTGGCGCAGGACGGCCGTCTTGCTGACGTCCTTTCGGGCCGACAGTTCGTCGAGCGCGCGCATCTCGGCGTCCGTGAGGTTCAGCGTCATTGTCCGCTTTGCTGTCATACTGTCCTCCGCCGCGAGCACATAAGGGGTTTGGCTAAACTTGTCAAGTATAACAGGCCAATTTTATCCCCCTTGAATGGCCAAAAAATAGCCATTAAATGATTTGACATGCTGGTTGGCATGGGGTCGTGGCGGGGGAGATCGCGTTTATGGGTCGTCAACACGTCTCTCAAAGGGAGATCGTCGCCTTCGCGGCCGAGAGAGTGAACCTGCCGAAGGAGAAGGCGGACGAGTTCCGGGCCCAGGCCCGACGGCTGCGGGAGCGATTGGAGGGCTACCTCGCCGAACATCCCGATTTCACCCTTCGCAAGATGCTCCTGTCCGGGAGCTTGGCGAAAGGGACGGCCCTCCGCTCGCTGAACGACATCGACGTGGCGTGCTACATCGGTGGGGTGAACGCCCCGAGAGACGCGGCGGCCCTTCTCGATTACCTCGCCGCGCGGTTGCGCAAGGCATTCCCTAACTTCAGCCCTAACCAAATCCAGCCGCAGACCTACTCGGTGACGGTCTCGTTCCGGGGCAGCGGCCTCGACGTGGACGTCGTCCCGATCCTCTACGACGGCGACCCGCTGTGGTACGGGGACTTGGTCAGCCAGGACGACGGCTCGCTCCTGCGGACCAGCATCCCGCTGCACCTGGACTTCGCGGCCAAGCGAAAGCAGCGGCACGGAAAGCACTTCGCGCAGGTGGTGCGGCTGGCGAAGTTCTGGGCTCGCCGGATGAAGGCTGAACGCGAGGGCTTCCGCTTCAAGTCTTTCATGATCGAGATGGTCCTGGCCAAGCTGTGTGACGACGGCTGCAGCTTTGACGACTATGCGGAGGCGCTTCTGAGCTTCTTCACCTACATCGCCGTCAGCGACTTCCGCGAGCGCATCGTCTTTGGCGACTACTACCGGCCGTCGGGCGCGGGCCCGCTGCCCGACGAGGTCCAGATCATCGACCCGGTGAACGCGGGCAACAACGTCGCCCGGCTCTACACCGCGGCCAACGCTGACGCGATCGTCGAGGCGGCCCAGGATGCCGGCGACGCCATCGACGCGGCGCTGGCCGCCCCCACGAAGCACGAGACCGTCGCCTACTGGCAGAAGGTCTTCGGCCCCTCCTTCCAGGCGTGAGATCCATGTCCCACAGCTACACGCTCACCGCGACCGCGACGTTCACCGTCACGCACGCCCGGCACATGGCCGCGAAGGTGGCCACCGACCTGAAGAGGATGCAGCGCTTCTATGGCCAGCCATCGGACATTAAGATTGCGGAGTTCGAGGCGGAGGCCGTTGAGCTGATCAGGGAGGGCTACTTGGGCATCCTCACGTTTGGCTTCAGGCGCGACGGGAACTGGGTTGAACCCGCCCTGCGCTACAGCGCTCGCGACCTCGCAGGTGGCGCCGCCGCGGACGACGACCCCGGGAAGGTTCGGCCGGGGGCCAACATCCAGGGCGCCAGCTTTCACAGCTACCTGACCTACAGCGCGAAGTGGGACGCCCTTGCCCAGCACGAGCGGGACGCCTTCAAGGACCGGATGCCGTTCCGTCGCGTCGGGGCGTCCGAACCTGGGGTCACCGGTTATCTGGTGGACGACCGCACCTACTCGTCGGGAGGGCGCGCGCTGAGCCGCGCCAGCGTCAGGGGGTTTTGATGACTGGGGCACCTTCCGCGGATGGCCTATTTGAGCGGTGCATCCTCTACCCGGACCCCGAACCACAGGCACGGCTGGCGCGGCTCGTCGGCCTCGACGAGCAAAAGGAACGCCTGACCAAGATTCTCGCGCTACTGGTCAACCCCGGCGGCTTGGTGGCCTGGGCCAAGCGCCACCACCCGGACGCAGGGTCCGCTCTCGACGCCGTCCTGCGCCGCCCGCCGTTGGTCATTCTCGCGGGCGACGTCGGCTCGGGGAAGACGGAGCTCGCGGAGACGGTCGGCGACGCGGTCGCCCGACAGGAGGGTCTGGAGGTGACCCTTCTGCCCCTCAGCCTGGCAAGCCGAGGGCAAGGCCGGG
Organism: Muricoccus nepalensis; assembly: GCF_006438825.1. Lineage (GTDB taxonomy): Bacteria > Pseudomonadota > Alphaproteobacteria > Acetobacterales > Acetobacteraceae > Roseomonas > Roseomonas nepalensis. Next base: position 16,988 of record NZ_RCZP01000020.1, on the reverse strand, counting down.
TCGGTGAAATGACCCAGCTCCTCTCCGCGGCGTTTGAGCAGACCGCGAGCGCGGCGGCGCGGTTGGCGTCCCCGGCGGGGAAGGCGCGCGGGGCGGTGATCCTGCTTGTCGACGAGGCTGACGCGCTCGCCCAGTCGCGCGAGGCCGCGCAGATGCACCACGAGGACCGCGCGGGGGTCAACGCCTTCATACGGGGCGTGGATCGGCTCGCGAACGCCAAGCTGCCGGCGGCCGTGGTCATGTGCACGAACAGGCTGGAGGCGCTCGATCCCGCGGTTCGGCGCCGTGCCGCGGAGGTGTTGAGCTTCGCGCGCCCCAGCGCCGAGCAGAGGCGCGGTGTCCTCTCGTCCCGGCTCGCCGGCCTCGGCCTTAGCCCCGCCTGCCTGGACGAGATGGCCGACGCGACCGGCTCCGTGGGCGGTCGGGAATACGGGTGCACCTTCTCCGATCTCACGCAACGCCTCGTCCCCGCCATAGTCCTGGACGCCTACCCTTCCCGGCCTGTGGACGGAGCGCGAGCCGTCGAGATCGCGCGTTCGATGCGCCCGACGCCGCCTTTCAGGGAGGGGACTCCATGAGCCAGGACGACGACCCAGCGGCGGACACTGCTTGGATGCGGGGTGCGTTCATCGGCGTGCAGAAGGAGCTGGAGATGAAGCTCCAGCTCGCGTCCGATTCCATCGCGCACTTCCCGACCCAGGGCGCGGTCAAGGAGGACCACTGGATCGCGGTCTTTCGCTCTTACCTGCCTAAGCGGTACGAGGTCGCGACCGGCTTCGTCATCGACAGCCGCGGCGGTCGGAGCCAGCAGATTGACGTCGTTGTGTTCGACAAACACTTCACGCCGACGCTCCTGGACCAGCAAAACCATCGCTACATCCCCGCCGAGGCGGTGTACGCCGTGTTCGAGAGCAAGCCACACATCGACAAGAACTACCTCGAATACGCGGGGGACAAGGCGGCATCCGTGCGAAAGCTTCGACGGACGTCGGTCTCCATCTCGCACGCGGGCGGCACGTTCAAACCCAAGGTGCCATTTCCAATTGTCGCCGGGATCCTCGCGTCGAGGTCGAGCTGGGCCGACGGTTTAGGAGAAGCGTTCTTGAAGAACCTTCCCGTGGATTCGGAAGCTCGTTTAGACTGCGGGTGCGCGTTGGAACACGGCGCGTTTGACCGGTTTGACGAGGAACTCCGCATCGTTTCCGCCAAGGGGGCGTTGATATCGTTCCTCTTTCGCCTCTTGGCCAAGCTGCAATCGTTGGGGAGCGTCCCCGCCATTGATTGGTCCGCGTACGCCGCCACGCTCGATACGCCTTCGCCTAAGGTCCCCCCCTAGACGCCAGCAACCGTTTTTCTCGCCGCAAGGCGCAGCGTGATTCGCCGTTCCTGCCAGTCAGCTGAGCACCAGTCCGACGCGTAAACGCGCCTTGTATTCTCCGACAGCGCCCGCCCGGCATAGCCCGCGGCGCGTGCTACCGCCTCGCCCACCGGGCCTGCCAGCACCGCCAGCGCTTCCGCTGGGACCGCGCCTGCCGCCAGCCGCACCACCGCCGAGGGGACGGCCGGCGGGCTCGATCGGGGCGCTCCGTCACGCTGCGCTCCTCGCCGGCAGAGGCAAGAAAAGCTATGTGTTTGCGGACGATCTCGACGCTGTCCCCACCAGAGTCCCTACCGTCCTGTCCTGCTCAGCCTGCAGGGAGGAGCGACCCCTCTGCCGCCGTTCCGCGCCCCCCGAGTGTGCCCGGAGCCCGCCCCCTGTGGTAACCGCCCCCTCCCCTTGGGCCCGACAATACGCGTTATCAAACCGAATTATTGACGTGGTGGTCCTGAATTTCGATTCCATCAAGCTGCGGAGAAATTCCCGGCGGTCACCCTAAGCCGGTCGAGGCTGCAGGTCCTCTTTAAAGGCAACAAGGCCCGGAAAGGCAACTGCCATGGGGATTGATAGCGCCGCTCATACCGTCCGCAACGACAGTAATTCCAGCACGTTAACCCTTCATCATGATGCGTGCATCACGCATCACAAATCACACATCTCGATGTATGTGGCACTCACCACGGCAGACCCCTGCCCTTCATGTACGCTTCCATGGCGTCTCCCAGAATGTCCTGGATCGGGCGGCGCTCCTGAATGGAAAGCATCTTCAGCCGCTCCCACCGCCCCTCGGAAAGCCTCAGCGTTACGCCAGGCAGTTGCCGGCTCGCGCTATGGGTCCGCACTCGTCCGGTTGAGGTGACCTGTCGGACCCGCTCCGGAACTGCGGTAGGCGCGGGATCGGCGGCAAGCGTCTGGGCCTCGGGTTCCAGCGGTGGCGCCGGGGGAACTTCCCGTAGCATCGGAACGGGCGCTAATGGGGCACCTGAAGCGGCTGGTGCATCGCGTCTAATAAAATCCGAAAAGCCTTTCTTCGGAGCGGTGCTCATGCTGCGGCCTTCACCTTGCTCGTGCCCAGCTTCTCGATTTCTTTCCAGATCTGCTTAATTTCCTTGGCTGCCTTGCTGCTCGGATCGAACTCGGCCACGGCCTGCCCCTGGGTCAGCGCTCGGCGGTAGACCTTCCGTTCACCCATCCAACTGAAGAGCATCGGCAGGCCGAGCGCCGCCATCGCCTTCTCAGTCTCGTTGGTCTCCTCGTCTCGCCGGGACGGAGCCCGGGTCATGACAGCGACCGCAGGCACTTTATTAGCCTTCAGCAGGTCAACTGTCCGCTGGGTGGCCGCCACATCCAAGATGGAAGGCTGCACTGGCACGATGGCCAGATCCACGGTGCGGGCCACTACCTCGATCGCCGGAGCCGTATGTGGCGCGGTGTCGATGAAGACGACCTGATAGCCTTCCGCCTCCGCCGCCTCCAGCGCTTCACGCAGCTCGGCCGCGATCACCGCCGCTACCGGCGGGGCCACGTCACCACGCGCTGCACCCCAGACCGCCGAGGCGCTGCCCTGCGGGTCAGTATCGATGATGGCCGTCTTAAAACCGGCCTGCTCAGCGGCTACCGCTAAGTGGACGCATAGCGTCGTCTTGGCAGCTCCGCCCTTCTGCTGAACGAGAACGATTCTACGCATTGATCCCCTCTTCCCCTGACCGAGCGCGATGCGTGCATCACGCATCGTTCTGCACGCTTTACGTTGTAGGTCGGCCGTGCCCCCGCACCACCGTTTCTTCAGCGGCACCTTGCCCGACCAAGTCCGTCTCTGTCAGGAGGTGATGGGTGCATCACGATGAATGCAACACGCATCGTGGCTAACGGGGCACGCATCGCGCCAATGTTCTGAGGTGCAACCAGCAAATTCAAGGTTTTGGTGTGCGTCACGCATCACGCATCACAATGACGCATCAAGGCGACTATAAGGGTGTGCGTGCGCGTTGGTAGATGCGTGCATCACGCATCGAGACCAACTTGGTGATCCATCTGCTGGCCAGAGGCCCTGAAGCGGTAATGACGGCCCGGGTGGGCTGGAAAGTTCGGCTGCTAGGTGCCCCGCTGAAGAGCTAACTCTGACCCAGACGATCCCCGGAGCAGCACCCCGGTGCTCTAGTCGCGCCATTGGGCGATCGCTTCCATGTTAATAACGACGCTTGAGGCACAATGGAAGCTCCCAGCAAAAACCCTAGATGCACCCCCGATGCGTGGTGAATGAATGGTGCATCACGCATCACGCGTCACATTGAGCAGTGCAGAAGGGCAGGGCGGAGCGCCCTGCTCATTCTCTTGCTAGCAGGTGATCCATAAGCTCGGACCATCTCCCTACCTGCAAAGCTCCGCCCGAAGCCAAAGGCTGGCGGCACAGGTAGACTCGGAAATTACCCCTCAAGCGAGAGGCTCCCGCACGGGCGGAGCGCCACCAGAGTCCAACTCCGCAAGTCGCTGAAGCCTTGCTAAGCCGTAATCATCGAAACGGCCACTTCCACGAGCGACGGCCGCAACGGAGCTTGGTTGGACTCTACTGGCGCTAGCGCTTCGCAATAGCTGGGCGTGAGGGATGCAGGGTGATACCGTTCTCGGCCAGGGACACCCGCGCCTCGGGATAAGCGGCCAGCGCCAGCTGGAGGCTGTCCAGAAACTGCGCACGGAAGGCCCTTAGGCGCTTGAAGCCCGCGCCGAACTGTCCGTAGAGCGCCGACCAACTTACTTCTTGGTCGCGCTTCAGAGCGTGCAGCCGATAGGCCAGCCAGATATAAACGTCGAGCGTCATTGAGCGCGGGCCGATAGCCTGCAGCGCCCCCTCGCTCACCGGTACCGGATGCTCTCTCAAGGCCCGATAGAACGCCTCATCCAGCATCACACGGTCCTGCCAGAGTTGGGGCTGCTCCCCACTGCCATGCAGAGTAATCGCCCCCTCCACGAAGCCGCCGTTCCGCAGCAGCTCCGCATCGCCAGTCCCGGCAAAAAAGGTTAGTCGGCAAACCGAAATGCGCTTGGCTTGCTCTTTTACCAAGCGGTAGCTGTTGCCGCCGATCGAGAGGCCCATCCGCCCAAGCCAGACCTGCATTGAGCGGCCCAGCTCGATCTCGCGGCTGCCCGTCTTGACTGCCTCCGATTGCAGGAAAAGGAGGATAAAGCGGGCATAGGAGCCATAAGGGAGGCCGACGAGCTGGCCTTTGCGATCCGCGCCGGATTGCAGAATGAGCGTGAGGTTATGCCCCTCACGGCGCCAGATGGCCTCTTCCTGCTCCTTGTGCGGCAGCGAGGTCAGCGCGAAGCCGGAGTAGGTGAAGCCGATGCTCTCTGTCTCTTCGCTCAGAACTCGGTAGGCGGCCTCGACTACGGCGCGCTCATGGGCGTTGACTGCCTGACGGCGAGCTTCTTCCACCCCTTGCGTTCGAATTAAGCGGTGGATCTCAGCCATGTCGCCAAAGTGGCGGGCCATCGCCCACAGCGTCAAGTTGGACTCTAGTGGCGCGGGCTATTCGAAGAGATATTAGACTTAGTTATTAGAGTGGCCACCAGAGTCCAGGGGATAAGGCCCTATTCCGCCACTAGAATCCAAGCCCAAGCCACCAGAGTCCAAGGGGGCAGCGCGGCCTCTGTGGGCGAATCGATCTGCGCTGGAAGCCGAGTTCCAGACTATCGCGATCCGCTGTGGCGATGATCAGACCCGCGTTGGATCCGCTTAGCCCCAAATGCCCTTGGTGGGGTTGCTGCGCCATAGGTCGGCGGGGCGGAGGTAGCCGAGGGCCACGTCGGCGAGCGGTGCCGGGTTTGGCTCATGACCTGTGCGAGGTCGGCGCCGGCCTAGCCAGCGGCGGTGGCGAGCCCCGCGCGCAGCGAGTGCCCCGAGAAGCGCTCCCACCCCTCCAGCCCCGTCGCCTCGGCCGCGCCCTTGACCAGCCGCGCCACCGCCCGACAGTTCCTGGCCGGTGAGCCCCCCGGCGTTGCTCATGCCGACGAAGAGCAGCCTCTCCCCGTCCGAAGCTCCGCCCGTGATGTCCGGTCCCTTCCGCCGGAAGACGAGCCAGGCCTCAAGGGCGGCGAGCGGGCAGAAGCCCGGCTAGCCTGGGTTGGCCCAGACGGCGACCTCCTAGCCGGCGCCGCGCAGGTCGGTCTTCGAGCGGCGCACGAGCACCCGCAGCCCGCGCCTGAGGACGGGCGTGACATCGCCAAGGCTGAGCCCCGCGAGTTCGCTCCGGCGCAGCGCTGCGCCAAAGCCGACCAACAACAGCGCCCGGTCGCGGGCGCCGAGTGGGGTGGCAGGGGAGGGGCGGGTGGCGAGCATCAGCCGGAGCACATCGGGCCCGGCGGCGGTGGCCTTCCCGCGCGGGCGGGTGCCCTCGAGAACCATGGCGAGACACGGGTGGCGGAGGTCCAGGGCCACGCCCGCAAGGCGGTGGGCCGCCTGAATGGCGGCGAGGTGGTCGCAGAGACTGGCCACCGCCAGGCCGCGGTCGGCAAGGCGGACGGCGTCCATGGCGAGGGTCTCGTGATTGCCGGCGAGGGGCTCGCCGCCGAGGGAGGTGCCCCAGGCCGAGCCGTCGGCGCGGCGGGTGTCCTCGTCGCGGGCGCGGGTGGCCAGCGCGGGGCAGGGGGCGCCCGCTTCCGTCCGGAAAGAGCGATTAGCGGACGGAATAGGGCGGCCCGTCGTGGGAGACGGTACTGGTCCCCCGGGAAGCACAAAAGCCTCAGCAAAACCGGGCTTTTCAGATCATTCACGCACGATAATCCTCCAGCAGCGTTCCTGAGGAGCGGGGCAGGGGCATTTGCCACGTTCCCGTTGTGCCGCGCTCCTGAACGCAAAGAGCCGTCGACCTGTGAAAGGATGGATCCTCCACTGTCGACGGCCTTATCCGGAGCTCATCAGATCCGGGTCAGCGGCCTTCTAGACAACCGCAACGATCTCGACCAGCCTTATCAGCGCTGCCGAAAAACTAACCGTCGAGGGCCATGCATCCCCGCTTTGTGGCACCCCAGAGACCCTAAGCCGCTGGAGCGGTCGTCTCCTTGTGCCCTAGCCGGAGAGAAGGGCTACTCGGGCCGGAAACTTAGTAACGGCTCAGCATAAACATTTGTGCACTGCAGCAAATTCACGAATTCGGGATGCGACAGGGTCGGCTACCAACCAAGGGAGTAGTGAAGGGCACAAGTCAGCCTGTTTCCTCGCAGACAGGCCGGATTACCTAGAAGAATGAAGCTCACGCACCACATGCGTCCGCATGATCCAGCCGACCCGCATCCGTCCTCTCAACGAGGCGCCGGAGAACGCGCGGGCCTCCTACGTTCTCTACTGGATGGGCCTGTCGCAGCGCGCCGTCTTCAACCCGGCCCTCGAGCACGCCGTGGACGAGGCAAACGCACGCAATCTGCCCCTCCTGGTCTGCTACGGCATCGCCGAGGGCTTCCCAGAGGTGAACGCCCGGCACTGGAGCTTTCTGTTGGAAGGTGTGGCTGAGGTGGGGCCAGCGCTGGAAAAGCGCGGCATCGCCTTTGTCGCCCGTCGGGAACCACCCGTGGAGACGGCGCTGCTCTACGCCGCCGATGCCGCCCTCGTCGTCTGCGACCGGACCTACCTCAAGCCGGCCGTCGGGTTCTACGCGAACTTCGCGGCGCGCGCGCCCTGCCGGGTGGTGCAGGTCGAGGGGGACGTGGTCGTGCCGGTCGAGACCGCCTCCCCCAAGCACGAGATCGCCGCGCGGACGCTCCGGCCCAAGCTCAACCGGCTGCTGCCGGACTACCTGATGCCGCTCGAGGAGCGGCGGGTCCTGCGTCCGGCCACGGACCTGCGCCACGAAAGCACCCTTGGCCTGGAGGATGTGCCGCGGCTGGTCGCCAGCCTGAAGGCTGACCAGAGCGTCCGACCGGTGCGGCGCTTCAAGGGCGGCACGTCCGTGGCAGAGGCGCGGCTGCGGCACTATCTTGGTGCCCCCTTTGCCGGCTACGCGACGGTGCGGGGAAGGCCCGATGCCGGCGCCGCCTCGCACATGAGCCCCTACCTGCACTTCGGCCAGATCTCACCCGTGGCGATCGCGCTTGCCGTGCAAGCGGCGAACACTGGGGATCCTGAAGACAAGGCTGCCTATATCGAGGAGGTCGTGATCCGGCGCGAGCTCGCCATCAACCACATCCACTACGAGCCGCGCTACGACGACTACACGTGCGTGCCCGGCTGGGCCCGCAAGACGCTCGACGCGCACCGGGGCGACCCACGACCGCATCTGTACACGCCCGAGCAACTCGAGATGGGTCTGACCCATAACCGATACTGGAACGCGGCGATGATGGAGATGCGCGAGACCGGCTACATGCACAACCACATGCGGATGTACTGGGGCAAGAAGATCGTGCAGTGGTCGGCCTCGCCCGAGGAGGCCTGGGAGACGGCGCTGCGGCTGAACAACCGCTACTTCATCGACGGCCGCGACGCCAACTCCTTCACCAACGTGGCCTGGCTCTTCGGCCTGCACGACCGGCCCTGGGGACCCCAACAGGTCTTCGGGAACGTGCGCTCCATGAGCGAGGCGAGCCTGAAGAAGTTCGACGCCGATGGCTATGTTCGCGAGGTGGAGCGGCTTGCGGCAGCGGAGCGAGAGTAGGTGTGTGAGGTGGCGAACTGGAGCAATGACCCCGCGGACACCAAAATTTTGAAGATTTTTAGGACCGGGTCGGGTCGGAGTGCCAATAGGCTGCCTTGATACCCACTGAACTGTCCCCACGAAATGTGGATAACTTCTCCACAGCCTGCTTGGTAGAGTCCCGCTTGGACGCCGAAGCTGGCGACGAAGCGTCCTGGCTCAGTTCAGTCTTCGTCACTTGCCGGAAAAACCCAGCAAATCCGGGCAGAACCAACCCCTCCAGCAGGCCTTTCACCGCCCCTTGGGCACGATAATTATCTATTATCGTGCCCAAGGGGCGGGGAGGGGGCGGTTGCCACAGATGGGCGCCCCCGGGCACATTCGGGAGGGCCGGAAGGCGGCGTGGGGGCGCTCGCCGGATCGGCCAGAGCGGGGCAGGGGAGTGGGGACTCTGGTAGGGACAGCGTCGAGAACGCCAGCCAATACAGGCCTTTGCTTGCTGGACTGCCGGAGGGGCAAGGCGTGACGGAGCGTCCAGGTTCGAGCCCGCCAGCCGTCCCCGCGTCGGTGGTGCGCCTGGCCGCGGGCGCACTGCCGGCGGAGGCGCTGGCGGTGCTGGCCGGGCCGGTGGGCGAAGCAGTGGCCCGCGCGGCGGGCTACGCCGGGCGGGCGCTGTCGGAGAACACGCGGCGCGCCTACGCCTCCGACTGGCGCGCCTTCTGTTCCTGGTGCGAGGCGGGCGGCGTGGCGGCTCTGCCGGCCGCGCCCGTGGTGATCGCCGGCCACCTGGCGAGCCTCGCGGCCACGCTCGGCAGGAGCGGGTTGCGCCGGCGGCTGGCGGCGATCGCGCATCACCATCGCCAGGCCGGTCACCCCTGGGAGACGCGCCAGCCGGCGATCAGCGCGACGATGCGCGGCATCCTCGCCACCCACGGCAAGCCCGCCCGCCCGGCGGCCGCCCTCACCTCGGCCGAGGTCAAGCGCCTGCTGGCGAGCTGCGGCACCGACGTGGCCGGGGTGCGCGACAAGGCGCTGCTGCTCGTGGGGTTTGCCGGGGCGCTGCGTCGCTCCGAGCTGGTGGGGATCGACCGCGAGCACCTGCGGTTCACGAGCGAGGGCATGACGGTGCTCATCACGCGCGCCAAGCGCGACCAGGAGGGGGAGGGGGCCTCGATCGGCATCCCCCGCGGGCTGAACCCGCTCTCCTGCCCGGTGCGGGCGGTGGAGGCCTGGCTCAAGCGCTCTCGCATCGAGTGGGGGCCGGTGTTCCGGCGCGTGAGCGCCGCGGGTGGGCTGGAGGACCGGCTGACGCCGCAGGGGGTGTGGCGCATCCTGCGACGCCGGGCCGAGCTGGCGAACTTCACCGTCGACGAGCGCGAGCGGCTGTCGCCGCACGGGCTGCGGGCGGGGTTCATCACGGAGGCCTACTTGAAGGGCGCGCTGGACGAGCAGGTGATGCACCACACGCGCCAGCGGAGCCTCGCCACCACGCAAGGCTACCGCCGGCGTGCCAAGATCACGCAGGACAGCCCCGCCCGGCTGCTCGACCTCTGAGCCGGAGGCAGGGCAGGGTGGGTCAGGGGCGCGCGGGCGTTGCGGGGTTGGGGAGGCGCGCCGGTGCGAGCGGGCTCGCGGGTCAGCGGTTCAGGACGCGGCGACCGGCGTCATACGCGGCCTCGGCGCCCGGGAACCCGGCGGGTGAGCGGGCGACGAGGGTTGAGCCGCGCCAGATTGACCAGCGCCAGGTGTTCCGTCCTGACCCCTCGCGGCCGATCCGGATCTCTCTCGTCTCTGGGGCCTCGTGTGTGGGATGGGGTAGCTTCTTCAACATGGCCGCGTCCTAAGAGCGCCGGCCGACGATGCCAACGCAAGAGACCGTGGCCACCGCCGATGAGCCTTTCCCGCAGCATCCGTCCTGGCACCCCGAGCGCACGCACACGGACTGGCTGCGGAACACGCTGGCGGTGAGCGGGCCGACGGAGGAGGTAGTGCGCTTTGCCGCCGCCGCGGCGGGTACGGGCGTGATCCCCTGGGTACTGGACCTCGCCGCGCTGGAGGAGGAGTTCCTTCTGCCGATGGCGGCACCTCTGGACGGCGTGCCCGCGATCAACCTCACCGGCGCCAAGCTCCTGGCCAGGCGGTTGAGGGAGGCGGTGGCGCTGAACCACCAGCGCGCGCTGGCCCGGATGAGCACGGACCGGAGCTGCCCGCTCGACTTGCACCGGCTGTTGCCGTTGCCCGCGGCCATCCTCAGGCTCGGCCCCGAGGAGGCGGCGAGCCGGGAGTGGCTGCTCGCCCACTGGGGCGTGACCCGTCCGCTCCGGCACGTGGAGGTGCTGCCCGGCAAGCTGGACGGGCGACGCAAGAAGATGGCGGAGCTGCGGGTGGGCTTCTGGTCGGCGGACTGGTCGCCCTGGCAGGCGGTGGTGCGGCTGCGGCGGAGCTGGCCGGCGCTCGCCTTCGTACTCACCCCCGACTACGCGCCGGGCGCAGCGGACGGGCAGGGGGCGAGCGCGGCCGAGGCGCGTGCCTCGGAGGGGAGCGGATCCTCGGTGAGTCGTGGGCGGGCCCGCCGTGGGTGAGGCGCTCGTTCAGGAGGAGGAGCCCGCCCGCGGGGAAGGGCAGGGCGCGCCGGCCGAGAGAGGCGAGGGAGCCGACTCACCAGGCACCACCCCGCAGCTGCGGGTGGAGGGCTTCGAAGGACCACTCGACTTCCTGCTCGAGATGGTGCGCCGCCAGCGGGTGGACCTCGGCCCGCTCTCCATCCTGACGCTGACCGACCAGCTGGTGGGCGCCATCGAGAACAGCGGCGGCGCGCGGCTGGAGCGGCGGGCGGACTGGCTGGTCATGGCCAGCCAGCTCCTGCTGCTCAGGGCGCAGCTGCTGGCGCCCGCCAGCCCGGAGGCGGCCGAGGAAGCGCAAGAGGATGCCCGACGGCGCCTAGAGCAGCTGGACGCGCTCGCCCGCGCGCGGGCCGGCGCCGAGTGGCTGGCCGCACGGTCACAGCTCGGGCGGGAGGTCTTTGCGCGGGGCCAGGCAGACCCACCCGCCCCACGGCCGCAGGCGGAGCTGTACGTAGCCTTCCTGGAGGCGACGCTCGCCATGCTGGAGACCAGGGAAGGGCAGGGAGCGGAGGCGCCCCAAACTTACCGTCCCGCGCCGCTCGACCTCTGGCGCATCTCGGACGCCGTGCTCCGCATCAAGCAACTCCTCGAGCACGAAAGAGGCGGGCTGCGCCTGGAGAGGTGCCTGCCTGTCCTTCCGGCGCAGGCACCGAGCAGGGCACTGCGGATGCGGGCTGCGCTTGCCAGCACGCTCATGGCCGGGCTTGAACTCACCCGCAGCGGAGAGGCGGCAATCGAACAATCAGAGCAGTTCGGGGCAATCGTTCTGGGACGTGTTCGCGAAGTAGAACGGCAGCTCGAGCAACAGGACCGCCACGAGCTGCCCGTGCATCAGTGACCCTGCGTACCAAGCCACGCTCTTGTCGTGGCAAGTCAGGAATTCTTTACCCTCGTTTCGTACCCTGTGGCATGGCAATAACGCCGTTCCCCGTTCGCTGCTGGGGAAGATCCGACGCAAGGTAAAACACCTGTGCAGGTCAACACAGCTCCGGTAGCGATCGGTGTGTTACGCCCGCCAGCTTACCTCGCCGCACTGAGCGCGGGACAGATCGCTGGCATCACCACCACGACCCTCGCGGTCATGAGCACCAACCAGCTCGGCGCTCTGACTACCACCCAGGTTGCAGCTCTCCGAGCGACCCAGATCACGGCCCTGACCACGACGGGGCTTGGAGCACTCAGCGGCACGCAACTTGGCGCCCTGTCCGCCACGAGCGTTGCCGCAATGACGGTGACGCAGGTCGGATCGTTGACCACCTTGCAGGTCAGCGGGCTAACGGCAGGGCAGGTGGTTGCGCTCAAGCCAGCGCAGGTGGCCGCCCTGCCTGTTGCGGTGCTAACGTCGATGACGACGCGGCAGCTCGCCGCGCTCTCGACGGCAGGGATCGGCGGTCTTTCCGCCAGCACCCTTGGCGCTTTGTCCTCCGACCAGATTGCAGCACTCAATGGGGCACAGCTCAGGGCGATCGGCACGAAGAACATCGCGGCCCTCTCGCCCGCTCAACTGGCGTCCCTCTCGGACTCGGCCTTCGCCGCCCTTACCCTGGGGCAGATCCAGGCGGTTTCGACCGCTCAGGCCGGCGTGCTCACGACCGAGCAGCTCCGCATCCTTAATGCGACCCAGGTCGCGGCGCTTGAGGTGGTCGACCTCGCCTCCCTGAACTCTACCCAACTCGGTGCTCTGTCGGCGATCGGTGTTACCGGGCTGAGCACGACCCAGCTGCGCGCGCTCTCCGGCACCCAGGCGGCCGGCCTTACCCAGACCCAGCTCGCCGTGCTGCGGCCAGCCCAGGTTGCAAGCCTGAGCACTGCCAGCATCGCCGCGCTGAACGGCACGCAACTCGCCGCCCTGCCCCGCGCCGGCATCGCGGCGCTCACGGCAAGCCAGGTGGCCGCCCTGGCGCCAGGCGCGATGGGTGCCCTGACATCGACGCAACTCAGCGCGTTCGGCTCCGTACAGCTCTCCGGACTGACCGCGACCGGCGCGGCAGCGCTGACGGCCGAACAGGTTTCGGCCCTGCCCACGACCAGCTTGGCCGGGCTCCGGACAGAGGTGCTTGCCGCATTGGGCAGTACCCAGATTGCCGCCCTCCGCCCGGCGCAGATTGCCGCGCTCAAGCCCGGGCAGGTCGGCGCGCTGACGTCCACGCAGCTCGGCGCGCTCACCACGGCCCAGCTTGGCGCCATCGGCGCGGCCCAGGCCGAAGCCTTGAGCGGGGACGACGTCCTGGCGCTGAGCGGGTCCCAGCTGGCAGGCCTGGGCACGACCGGAATGGCTGGGCTCACGACCACGGCCGTCGCTACACTGACAGCCACACAGCTCAGGGCGCTGACCACAACGCAGCTCGGCGCGATCCTTGCGACCCAAGCCGCGGCACTGACCGGGGACGACGTCTCGGCTCTGAGCGGCTCCCAGCTGGCAGGTCTGACGGCGACCGCTGTCACCGGGCTCACCACCTCTGCTGTCGCCACACTGACGGCGGCACAGCTCGGTGCCCTGACCACCCGGCAGGTTGGCGCCCTGACGCAGGCGCAAAGCGCTGCCCTCTCTCGGGACGGCTTGGCCGGCCTGAACGCCACGCAAGTCTCCTCTCTGTCGCCGACCGCTGTCAGGGGCTTGCCGCCTACCAGCCTTGCGGCGCTGACCAGCACGCAGTTCGCTGGGCTGACCACGACGCAGCTCGCCGTGCTCAGCGCCACCCAAATCGGTGGGCTCTCAGCCGGCAGCGTCGGGGTTCTCAGCACGATCCAGCTCACCGCCTTGGCACCGGCGAGCCTCCAGGGCCTGACCAGCGAAGCGATCGGCGCGCTGAGCACCGGGCAGGTCGCCGCGCTGACGACAGGGCAGATCGCCGCACTCGGGCCAGCACAGCTCGGGCTGTTCGCCACGACGCAGCTGGGCAGCCTTGGCACTGCGCAGCTACGTGCCATGACCACCGGCCAACTGGCCGCCGTCCCGGCAACGGGCATCGCCGCGCTGAGCACCGTGCAGGTGGCGGCCTTGTCCTCGCCCGCCCTGGCGGGGCTCACCACCACGGCGATCAGCATCCTTGCCAGCACCCAAATCGCCGCCCTGACGCCCGGGCAGGTGGCAGCCCTGACGGGGGATCAGGTCCCGGTGCTCACCCCCAACCAGCTCGGCGCCTTAGGCAACCAGATCACGGCTCTCTCGGCAGCCGCGATTGCGGGGCTGACGACGGGGCAGGTCGCTGGCCTGACCACCACCCAGTTTGGCCTGCTCACCACCGGTCAGATGGCGGCGCTCGATACGGCGCAGGTCGGCGCCCTCTCGGCGGACAGCATCGAGGCCCTCAGCACCTTGCAGCTCTCCGCGTTGCGTCCGGCCAGCCTTGCAGGCCTCACGACGACGGCCACGGCCGCGCTGAGCTCCGCGCAAGTCGCGGGCCTGCCGCCGAGGAGCATCGCAGGGCTCTCGGCTGCGAGCACCATGTCCTGGAGCACTGCACAGCTTGCGGCTCTGACCACCGCACAAATCCCGTCACTCGACCCGCAGTTGGTTGCTAACCTGAGTGACACGCAGCTTGATGCCCTGAGCACAACTCAGCTCGGTGCCCTGACCTCGTCGCAGTTCGGTGCGCTGTCATCTCAGACCATCGTGGGGCTTGCGAACAGCCAGCTTGCCGCGCTGTCTCCCTCCGGGATTGGTGGCTTGTCGGCCAGCGGTCTCGCTGGCCTCAGCACCACGCAGTTCGCGGCACTGAGCAGCACACAGCTGGCCGCGCTGAGCTCGGCCCAGCTCAGCGCCTTGCCGGCCGGCACCGTCGCGACCCTGAGCCCGGCGCAGCTTGCCTCCCTCTCCCCGGCCGCAATCAGCGGTCTTTCGACAAGTGGACTGGCAGCTCTTGGCGCCACCCAGCTCGGCGCCCTGACCACCAGCCAGGTCAGTGGCCTCGGGTCGGCGCAGGTCGCGGCCCTCTCGGCTGACCAGGTAGGAGCGCTGTCCGATGCGCAGCTCACAGCCCTGTCCAGCACGGCGGTCCGTGGCCTGGACATGACGGCGGTGGCGGGCCGTCTTGACCTATTGAGGCCTGACCAGATAGCAGCGCTTGAATCGGCACAACTCGCCGCCTTACCCAGCGAAGTGGTCAGCACCCTCGCGGACAGTCAGCTGGCGGCCATCTCCCCATCCGGGATAGCAAGCCTTGCCACCGACACCGTCGCGGCGCTTGGAACACGAATCGGCGTGCTGTCGACCCAGCAGATTGCCGGACTGGGGGCAGACCAGGTCAGCGCCCTATCGACAACCGCGCTGACCGCGCTATCGGCGAGCCAGGTCGGTGCGATAGGCTACTCTGCCACACGTGGCATGACCACTGCGCAAGCGGGCAGCCTGAACACGACCCAAATCAGCGGCTTGTCCACGATGCAGGTCATGGCCCTGAGCCCGGCCCAGGTCGCCTCCATGTCCACCACCCAGCTGAGTGGCCTGACCACGACCCAGGTCTTTCGCCTGTCGCCCACTCAACTTGCTGCGTTGACCACAGACCAAGTCGCAGCACTCAGCACCACAGCAATCGCTGCGCTGACACCCGCCCAGATGGTTGGCTTGTCGCCCGACGATGTCGCGTCCCTCCGCCCGGAAGCTTTCGCGGCACTCAGCACGACGGCGGTGGGCGCCCTGAACAACGAACAAATCGCCGCCGTCTCTCCCACACAGCTCGCCAACCTGCGGAGCATGCAGGTGGCGGCCTTCACCCAGAGCCAGTACTTCGCGATGAGCCCCAGTCAGCTCGGCGCACTGTTCGCCTGAAGAAGTTCACCTGGGGCTCGTCAACCGTCGTATTTTCGCCGACTTCAGTAAACTTGGAAGCAGCGGTTTTGCTGTCTGCGTCGCGGAGCATGAAAGCCTTTGTGTCCAGCAGATACATGCTGCCTAATACCAAGTCTCTGAGATCATGACCTATATGCCCAGTCGCGCAGTCCGATGGACATGATGCGCCAGGGCTGTTCGGTGAGCTTGTTCCAGGCGTCGCAGCAGTGGTCGACGATGTTGTCGTAGGACCGGAAGACCCGGTTGGAGAGCCAGTTGTCGCGCATGAACTGCCAGACATTCTCCATGGCGTTCAGTTCGGGGCACTTGGGTGGCAGCGGTGCGAGCGTGATGTTGGGTGGAACCGCGACCTTGTCGGAGAGGTGCCATCCGGCCTGGTCGAGCAGCAGAACGGCGTGCGNATACCAAGTCTCTGAGATCATGACCTATATGCCCAGTCGCGCAGTCCGATGGACATGATGCGCCAGGGCTGTTCGGTGAGCTTGTTCCAGGCGTCGCAGCAGTGGTCGACGATGTTGTCGTAGGACCGGAAGACCCGGTTGGAGAGCCAGTTGTCGCGCATGAACTGCCAGACATTCTCCATGGCGTTCAGTTCGGGGCACTTGGGTGGCAGCGGTGCGAGCGTGATGTTGGGTGGAACCGCGACCTTGTCGGAGAGGTGCCATCCGGCCTGGTCGAGCAGCAGAACGGCGTGCGCTCCTGGCGCCACCGCCGCGGCGATCTCGGTCAGGTGCAGGTTCATCGCCTCGGTGTTGCAGTAGGGCAGGACCAGGGCCGCGCCTTTGCCCTCCTTGGGACAGATCGCGCCGAAGATGTAGGTCGAGGCCGTGCGTTGGTCGTGCGGAGCGCTGGGCCGGGTACCGCGCCTGGCCCAACGGCGGGTGATCTTGTTCTTCTGTCCGACCCGGGCTTCGTCGGCGAACCAGATCTCTAGGCCGGAGGGCTCGACGCCCTTCTCGCGCGCGATCTCGTCCAGAGTGGCGGGGAAGGTGTTTTAAAAAGATCAACCGCGCCGTCAGCCTGGGCGTGGTGGCGCGGCCGGGCGGAGAGCTTGCGAAAGCCCAGGGCGCGCAGCTCCCGGCTCAGCGTCTGCTTGGCGATGCTGACCTTGTGTTCCTCCCAGAGCCACCCGCACAGATCGACCAGGCGCCAACGCACCACGCCATGGACGGCAGGCATCGGACCGCTCTCCAGCACAGCCACCAGCGCCGCGCGGTGGGCCTCCGTCAGCCGGGAGGGCTGGCCAGGGGCCTTGCGGTCAATCAGGCCATCAGGACCGGCGCTGTTGAACTTCAGCACCCAGTCCCGGACGATCTGCAGCGTCACGCCGCCGATCCTGGCCGCTTCGGTCCGCGTCGCACCATCGTAAACCGCAGCTAGCGAAAGCAGCCGCCGGGCCTGAGCCGCATCCTTCGTCCGTCGCGCTGCCACGCGCAGGCGAACCGCGTCGAAGTCACCCCGAAGCGGAATGGCCATGGCGAACCTCCAGCGTTCGCCATCTTGAATCACGATCCGGCCCCATGAGGGAATCCCCCACGAGAGTCAGGGTCTCCGAGATTTAGTAT
>NZ_RCZP01000002.1 GCF_006438825.1 Muricoccus nepalensis | reverse complement strand
AGTGTCCATCCGGGAACAGATGAAGGCATTTGAATCGGTTGTGATTGGCTCGCCGCAGCGGGTTGAGGAAGAAGAGCGTCCATGTGGACGCCCGAGAACCGGCCCAGATACGACCGCAGCCAGCTGCGCTACCCGAGCGATCTGACCGATGAGGAATGGTCGATCGTCGGCCCGCTGATCCCGCGCGCGAAGCGCGGCGGCAACAGGCGGTCGGTCGACGTGCGCGCGGTGCTGAATGGGGTGATGTACATCCTGAGCACTGGCTGTCAGTGGGCGGCGCTGCCGAAGGATCTGCCGCCACGCAGCACGGTGAACGATTACCTGCGGCGCTGGGACGAGGACCGCACGCTCGACCGTGTCCACCACGCGCTCTACGCCTTGTGCCGCGAGCAGGCTGGACGCGAGGCCAGCCCGACGGCGGGGATCATCGATAGCCAGAGCGTCAAGAGCGCGGAAAAAGGGGGGCCTACATCGACCCCTCGGGCTACGACGCGGGCAACTTGCTGAAGCTCTACGCCGACGGCGGGTACCAGGGCGCCAACTTCCAGGCCGGGCTGCGCACGACCTGCCGCCAGATCAACCTCGAGATCGTCAAGCGATCCGAGTTGCGCAAGTTTGTCGTGCTGCCGAAGCGCTGGATTGTCGAGCGCACCATTGCCTGGCTGAACCGCTGCCGCCGATTGGCCAAGGACTGGGAGTGCCTGAACCGACGTGCACTTGCCTTCCTACGTTGGGCATCCGTCCGCCGCATGCTTCGAAAGCTATGTCAGAAAACCACATGATCTCGGACGGACTCTCAGCACGCCCCACGCCGCCCGCGGCTTCCCGGCCGAGGCGGAGGGCGCCGGCCTCGTCGTGCCGCGGGAGGGCTTCGCCGCCGCGCTCGGGTCGCTGCTCGCCGAGCCGGAACGCCGCGCCGCCCTCGCCGCGGCCGCCCGCCGGCACCGCGCGCGCCCGGAACGCCGGCACCCCCTGGACCGGGCGCGGGAGGCCGTGGCCGCCCTGGCGGCGCCGCACGCCGCCCCCTGTCCGCCCCGCCACCAGTTCGTGGCGGAAGGCGCCCCCTCCCCTGGCGGCGCGGACCCGCTGGACGCCGCGCTTGAGGGGCTGCGCGCCGCCTTCGCCGCCATCGACCCTGCCGGGCCGGGCGGCCCCCTGCCGCGTGCCGCCGCGCGCTGGCCGTCCTGGCCCGCGGCGAGCCCGCCTGCGCTCCCGGCCGAGGACCGGGAGACCCTGTTGCGCGAGGCGGAGGCCATCCTGGCCGCCTACGCGCCGCGGCTGCCCCTCGACGCCCCGCCCATGCCCTGGACGGGCTTCCTCCCGGACGAGCCGGGCCTGGCCGGCCGCGACACGGCCTCCCGCTTCACCCTGCTGGTCCCGGCCGGCGCGGCCTGGGTCCAGCTCCGCCTGGCCACGGCCCTCCCGCTGGACCTCCGCCTCTCGCTCCTCGACCTGGAAGGCGGCGCGCTCGGCGGGCTGCGCCCCCACCGGCTCCACCCCGGCCAGAGCCTCCTCGAACTGGACCGGCCCGAGGGGTCCGGGGGCCGTCCCGCGCGGCTGGTGGTCGAGGCTTCCGGCGGCGACCCAGCGTCCGGCGGGCCGCGGGTGCTGCAATTCGCTTGCGGCACGAGGGCGGGACCGTTCCCCCTCCTCGCCGACCTGTCGCGGGATGCGATGGACCGGTTCCGCGCCGAGCTTCCCGATTCCTGGTGGCGCGCCGCGCGGCAGGCGGCCGCGCACCGCCCCCTCTCCCGGAGCGGCCGCGGCGCGGAGGGGGCGCACGGCGCGAGGGCGGAGCCGCATGACGCCCTCCTCCGGCCGGCCGGGGCGCCGCTCCCCTCCGGCCTTGGCCTCTTTGGCACCCTCCCGAAGGAGGACCCCCAGGCCGAGGGATGCGCCGCCTCCGTCGACACCCCCTCCCCGGCCGTGGACGCCGTGCTGCTCCGGACGCGGGCCTTGCTGGAGGCGGCGCCGCTGCACCGGCTGGCCTTGGGGCGCCGCGCCCTCGGGCTGGACCGGCCCTACCTCCTGGCCGCGCGCCTTGGAGGCGGCCTGCCGCCGGCCGGCGACCTGCCCTCGCTGGCGGCCGGGCTAGGCCTCGACCTCGTGCTGGCCGGCGGCGGCCGGGCGCGACGCCTCTCGCCGGACGGCGAGGCGCGAGACGGCGCGGTGGCGCTGAGCGGCCTCGTCCGCGCGGGGGAGGCGGGCTGCCGGGCCCTCTGGCTGCCGGAGGAGGAGGCGGACGAGCGCGCGCTGATCGCCCTTGGCTGGCTGGCCGGGGTGCCGGTGGCCGCGGCCGCGTCGAACCCCTTCGCGCGGGCGGCGCTGCGACCCCCGGCCGACGGGCTGCTGCTGCGCCGGGCGGGCGCGGGCGGGCTGGAGGCCCTGCTGCGGGAGCCCGCCCTCGCCGAAGCCCTCGCGCGCGGCGGGGATCGCGCGCTGGCGGGTTGGCTTGGGTGACTGAGCCGCCGCGAGTTCAGCCCGCGGCGGCGTTCCAGGCGAGGTCGATGCGCCGGACGAGCACGCCGATCTTGCGCTCGTCCTCGCCCAGCCCGGCATCGGCGGGCGAGACGGGGTCGAGCCGCACGAGGGTGAGGCGAATGTTGCGAGGCTGGTCGGGCGAGGGCTCGTAGCGGAGGACGGCGCTCCCGGTCGCGAAGTCGTCGTTCTCGAAGGTCAGCTCTTCCGCCAGCCCGTCGTCGAGCGAGAGCCGGACCCGCGCCGTGCCCCCAACCGCGGTCCCGAACACCCGGCCGAGGACGTCGACGCGCACCTCGCTGGTGCCAGCCGGGGCCGCGACGATGACCTCCGCGCAAGCGGCCCGCGACCAGCGCCCGTCCGGCTCCGCCCCGTACCAGCCGTAGAGGTCGAACGCGCCCCCTTCGCCGGCGGAGGAGAGGTCGAGCGTCCGGCGGAGCGGGGGCAGCGGCACCGGGGCGGCTTCTCCGGGGCGCGGGATTTCCTGAACGGTCATGGCGCTGGATCGCGTGTTCGTGAGGCGCCGCTTGTCGTGGAAGCGCTGGGAAAAAGCAACCGGAACGGTGCCCCACGTGCCGCCTGGCCCGGCAGGTTCTCCGCGGGAGAGGCCCGGTGTAACCTGGACCCGTCGTCCCGGCCCGTGATGCGCGGGGGCGTTCGGGGGATCGGCGATGGCAAGGCAGCGGGCGCGCGGGGCGACAGGCCCGGGAGGGGCATCGTCCCGGGACGCGGCCGCCGGACGCCGGCCCGGCCGCCAATCCCCAGGCCGCGCGCCGCTGCGCCCCGTTCCGGCCTAGTCCCCGCGTCATGGGAGAGGCCCGTCTCGTCGTCGTGGCCGGGCCCGCGCGGTCCGGCATCGCCGCCCTCGCGGGCGCCGTCGCGGCGGCGCTGGAGCGGCCGGAGCGGGACGGCTCGGCCGCGCTCGCCCGCCTCCACCTTGTCGCGGAGGCCGCCCGGCAAGGGGCGGCCCGCTTCGCCGATCTCGGCCTGGCGCCGCCCGGGCCGCTCGTCACTCCCGGCATGGCCGAGGCGCTGCTGGCCGACCTCTTCGCCGGCGCGGGCGACACGCTCGTTCTTCGCGCGGCGGAGACGCTGCCCCGCGCGGCGGTGCTGCCGGGCCTGCGCCACCTCCTGCCGCTCCTGCCCGACGCCCGGGTGCTCCTCCTGCAGCGCCACGCGCTGGAGACGGTGTGCAGCCGCCTGCGGTCGCTGCCACGCATGCCCTTCGCCGCCCATTGCCTCGCCTGGAGCGCCGCGATGGCGGCGGGGCGCGCGCTGGCGGAGGAGGCCCCCGGGCAGGTCCTGGCGGTGGGACAGGAGGAGATGCTGACGCGCCCCGGCCCGCTCTCCGACCGGCTCGGCGCCTTCCTCGGCCTCGACGCCGCGGCCTCGGTGCGCGTGCTCGCGCATCTTCGCGCCCATCGCCCGGCGGGGAGCGGCCTCGACGAGGGCGACGGCCCGCCCGGCCTCGAGAGGCTCGGCTGGAGCACGCCCGAGAAGGCCCTCTTCCTCGATCTCTGCGGCCCCGCCATGGCCGAGGCCGGGCAGAGCGTCGGGTCCCTCGCCGAGGCGGTCCGCCGGGCGCCTCTGCACCTGGCGGAGCTCGCCCGCGACGGGGCGCTGCGGCTCTCCGGTCTCCGGCTCCAGCACCCGCCGGAGGCGCCGCCGGGGACGCTGCGCCTGCGGGCGGCGGGGGCGGGCCCGGCCATCGCCGTCTTCCCGGCCATCGCGCCGGCCGGCCGGAACCGGCTGCGGCTGCGGCTCTCGGGGCTCGCGGCCAACGGGGCGGGCGCCCGGGCGCGGGTGGAGGCCGTGGGCACCCTCTCCCGCGGCCTGCTCCTCGCCGAGGACGTCGCCCTGCCCGCGGGCGGCGTGGCCGAGCTCGACCGGGCCCTGTACAACCCTCCCACCATGATGGATCTCGTGATCAGCATGATCGAGGGGCACGAGGCGGGCGGCGGGCTTGACCTGCACGACCCGGTGCTCGTGCGGGGGCCGGGCCGGGAACGAGAGGCCCAGGAACGAGAGGCCCAGGAACGAGAGGCAAGGAACGGGCGGTGAGCGGACACTCTCTCCAGGACGCGGCGAAGGCGCTGGCGGCGGCGCTGGCCGGGCGGCTCGACCTGCGCGACACCGACCCCAGCGGCACCGCGGTGGACCAGGCGCTGCGCGCCCGCGTGCTCTCCTCCTACGCGCAGGAACTCTCGGGGCTGGCGCCGGAGGCCTCGGGCCGCTGGCTGCTCGAGCGTCTGGCCACCCTCGAGAGCCGGCTAATCGCGGTGCAGTCCGCGCAATGGCACGGCGAGGCGCCCGCGAGGCCGGCCGCCCCCGCGCCGCCGGCGCCCCCTCCCGTCGCGCCGGTCGTCGCGGACGAGGTGGTGCTGCCGCGGCGGATCCTCATGACCTGCGACGAGAGCCTGACGGGCGAGGGTTTCTACCCCCTCGAGCGCAGCGGCGAGGGCACGCCCTTCTACTGGCTTGGCCCGGCGCCCCGCGCCACCGTCCTCCTGCCGAAGCTCGCCACGCCGGTGGAGGTGCGGCTGCGGCTCCACGCCGCCTTCGTGCCGGAGGTCCTGCCCGAGATCCGCCTCTCGCTCGACGGCGGCGCCTGGACGCCCGTGCGCGTCGAGGAGGAGGCGGGCCGCGTCACGCTCGTCGCCGCGCCGCCGCCCGGCGAGGCGGCGCGCCCGGCCAGCATGCGGCTCGGGATCGACGCGGTCCGCACCGAGTCGCCGGCGAGCAAGGGCGAGGCGGACACCCGCCAGCTCGCCATCGCGCTCGAGCGGATCGACCTGTCGACGATCGGTCCCGCCGGCGGCTGAGCCGCCCTTACCGGCGAGGGGGCAAACGGGCTCCCTCGCCACATGCCCGCGCCGGCGCACTCTCCCTCACGACAATATCATTTTTTGCGATATAGTGTCGGGGATCACGTCCTGACCGGCGCCCCGACGACCGGGCCCCGGCCGACCGGGGAGCAGGCAGCGGTGCGCGACGGCGGCACGCAGAGGAGGCAGGGGGCTCACGACGCCCTGGATGCCGCAGGGGGGAGGGCGACGGCGCTGCGCGCCGACATCCTGGCGCGGTTCTTCTCCTCCCATCTCGCGCCGGGGGACGTCGTCGCGCTGGCCGGCCCCGTCGACGGCGCGAGCCCGCTGGGCGTGGCGCGGCGCGTCGCCCCCGGCGGCAGGCTCCTCGTCTTCGAGCCCGTGGCGGCGGCCGCCGCGGCGCTCCGCGCGGGGGCCGAGCAGGCGGGCCTCGACGAGATCCTCGACCTTCGCCCCGCCACCCTCGCCGACTTCAATGGCAAGGCCGGGCTCGGGGTCGCGCCGGGGGCGGAAGGAGCCTGGTCGGCCGCGATCCGGGAACGCGCCGGCGCCCTCCCCGCCAATGGCCTGTTGCGCGCCGCGCGGCTGGACGATGCGCTCGCCCCTGGCACGCGGCTCCGCGCGCTGGCGCTCGCCCTCCAAGGCCGGGAGGCGGCCGCCCTCCGCGGCGCCCGGCGCGCGCTCGCGGAGGGGCGGCCGCTCCTTCTCCTGGGAACGGGGCACGGGGTCGGCGCCGTCCTGGAGGAAGCCGGCTACGAGGCGCACGACCTCCTCGGCTTCCCTCTCGCGGCCGGGGAGGCGGACGCGGCGACCGGCTGGCTGCTCGGCCTGCCGCGCGAGGACCCGATCGCCCGGGGCACGCTGCACGGCCTGGTCGACGACGTGGCCGACCGCCACGGCCTCTCCGTCCTCCTGGCCTGAGCGCGGGTTCGGACGGCACCGGGGATGGGGAGCACGATGCAAGGCGCGGCCGGAATAGGGGGAGCCGCGGGCGAGGCAGGGGACGCCCTGCGCGTGGCCGAGGCCTCGGTCAGCGACCGGGGGGTGCTGCGCGTGCGGGCGCTCGTCCTCGGCGACGCCGGGGACCTGCCGGAAGGCGCCGAGGTCGCGCTCGACGGCGTGCCGCTCGGCCGCGCCCTCCGCCAAGCCGTGGGCCCGGGCCGCTTTGCCTATCTCCTGGTGAAGGATCTCGGGGAGCACCCGCCCGCCCCCGGCGGTCGCGTGACCGTGACGCCCGACGGATGGGCGCTCGCGCCCGCGCCCGCGCCGCTCACCGGGCGGCTGGGTCCCGCCGCGCCCGGCTGGTTCGCCGACGCGACCTGGACGGCTTCGCCCGACGTGCTGGCCGCGCTGGTCGACCCGCGCCCGGCCGCGCTTCTCCTGGCCGATGCGCTGCCGCAGCAGGGCGCGGCGGATTGGGTCTCCCTCGCCAACCTCGCCGCCGCGCTGCGGCGGGCGGGGCGGCGGACTGTCCTTCTCCATTACGGGCGCGCGGCCGATCTTGAGGATGACTTGGGCGAGGTCCTGCGCCACGTCGACCTGCTGCACCACCACAGCATCGCCGCGCCGGCGCGGGCCTGGGACCCGGAGGCGCCGGGCGCGATGCCGGCGGTGGACCAGACGCTGGTGCCGGTCGTGGCCGGGGTCGCGGCGGCGAGCGGGGCCGAGCTGGTGGTCGCGGCCTCGACCACGGCGCTCGGCCTTCTCCGCCGGCTGCCCGCCGGCCTGCCCAGCGCGGCGCTGCTGCCGCGGCGGCTCGCCCTCGCGCCGCGGCGGATCTTCGCGCCGGTCCCGCGCGAGAAGGCGGTGGCCGCGCTGGGCGGGCTCCTCGCCGGCAGCACGGCGATCGTGGAGGACGAGGGGCTCGCGCTCGAGCTCTCGCGCTGGCGACCGGGCGCGCGCGCGGCCGTGCTGCCGCCCGAGGCGGCCCTCGCGGGGGCGGACGCGGCGCCGCCCTGGGACGCGGAGGGCTTCGCGTCCGAGCTGGGCCTGTCGCCGCGGCCAAGCGCCGGGGCGGCGCCGGGCTTCCTGCGCCGTCTGCTGGCCCTTCGCCTGGGCGGGCCGGACGAGCGGGAGGGCGTCGGCCTTCTCGTGCAGCCGGGGCAGGCGCAGGCGCCCCTGCTCGCCGCCGCCTTCACGGCGCTCCGCGGCCCCGGCCTCGTCTTCGCCCGGAATCCCTGGCCAGGCCTGCCCGGGCTGCGGCCGCTGGCCGAGGCGCCGGGCCTGGGCGTGCGCGCCGTGCTGCTGGAGCTGCCCGAGGAGCGCGCCTCGGCCCTGGCGGCGATGGAGCGCGTGGTGGAGAGCGGCCTCGCGCCCCTGCCGCTGGCGCCGCGGGCGGGCTGGACGGATCGGGCGGGGCTGGCCCGCTGGCGCGGCGCGCGGCCGGGCGCCACGGCCTATGTGGGGCCCGGCCCGGCGCCGGCGGAGGCGGACCTCGTCCTCCTCCCGGGAGCGGCCGAGGCGGGGCGCGCGGACGCGGTGGAGCTGAGAGGGCCGGACGATCCCCGCCGCGGCGCGCTGCTCACGGTCTTCGACGCGGGCAGCGACTCTTTCTGGCGCCGCCCGCCGGCGCCGGCGCTCGGCTACGATCGCGACGACGCGGCGGTCGGGCTCGACATCGAGGCGGGCCTCGCCGTCGCGCACCCGGCCGTGCCCATGCTGGCGCTCGCCCGGCTGCTCGGCTGCGCGCGGGTGCTGCTGCCCGTGGACCTGCTGCCGGAGCCGGCGCTCGTGCCGGCGCTGCGGGCGCTGGCGGCGGCCGGTATCGCGGTCGGGCCCGCGCCATGACCCCGCTTCGTGTGGCGGTGTTTGTGACGAACGCGGCGGGGGTGTACGGGGGCGGGCGGCTGGCGGCCTACGTGCTGGCGCAGTGCCTCGCGCGGGCGGGCGCGGCGGTGGCCTTCGTCACCAACGCCTGGCCGGTCTTCCACGAGGAGCTCCGCCACCTCGCCCACCCCGCCCAGGTCGCCTTCCACCTCACCCGCGACTTCCTGCACGACCTGCCCGAGGGCGCCTTCGACGCTGTCCTCCTCGTGCCCGGCCAGTCCCAGGACCGCGCCTTCTACGCCGGCGCCCGCGGCTTCGCCCGGCGCCGCGGCGCCCGCCTCGTCCTTTTCAGCTTCGAGACGCCCAACTGGTTCAACCAGCTCGCCCCCCAGCCCCGCGACGAGAGCCTCTGGCGCGAGTGGCGCGCCTGCCTCGAGGACGGCTGCCTGGTGCTGGCCAACTCCGCCCAGTCCGAGCGCTTCGCCCGGCGCTACTACCTCGACCACCCCACGACCACCGCCTTCGCCCACTGGCACCAGCCCATCAACACCGCCGCCCTCGCCCGCGCCCGACCGCAGTTCCGCGAGCGGCGCCTCGTCGCCTTCCTCCGCCCCCGCGACCCCCACAAGGGCGGGCAGGACCTCCTCGACGCCCTCTCGGACGACCTCCGCGGCTGGACCCTCGTCCTTCTCGTCGGCGCCGAGCGCCTCGACGAGGGCTACGCCCGCGCCCTCGAGGGCAAGGCCCGCCGGCACGGCATCGCCACCGAGACACGAACCCTGCTGTCGGACACCGAGAAGTTCGTCGAGCTCCGGCGCGCCCGCCTCCTCCTCTACCCCTCCCGCTTCGAGGGCTACGGCATCCCCCCCATCGAGGCCCTCGCCTGCGCCACCCCCTGCGTCTGCTACGACCTGCCCGTCCTCCGCGAGGTCTGCGGCGACGCCCTCCTCACCTCGCCCCCGGGCGACATCCCCGCCCTGCAAGCCAACATCCGTCGCGTCACCCGCTCCCACCCCAGCGACTGGCAGCACCTCCCCCACCACGTCCAACACGCCACCTCCCTTCTGAGAGCCGGGGAAAAGGCGCTGGACCTCCTCCGCGCGTATCGCGCGAGCGGGACGTCGCCGCCCCTTCCCCCGCCGGCGGCCGCCACCGCCCCGGTGGAGTGCGAGGCGGGCTGGGTGGCCGGCGGGCGGGAGGAGGCGAGCGGCTTCGTCACGGGCTGGGTCACGGCCGCCTCACCCATCGCGCGCCTTTACGCGGCGGTCGGCGGGCGGTCGCTCTGGGTGCAGGGCGGGCTCGCCGGCCCGGGGGCGGGGCGCGCGTCGGCCCAGGGCTTCGCGATTCATCTCGGCGCGGAGGACCTCGCGGCGCTCGACGCGGCAGAGGGGCGGCTCACCCTGTCCGTTGAGACGGAGGCGGGGACCGCGCTCCTGCCGCTGCGCCCCGCCTGGGCGGCGGTTCGGCCCGGCCGCGCCGAGTTCCCGCCCCCCGAGGCGCCGGGCGCGCCGCCGCGGGCCGAGATCCAGCGCGCGACCTGCGACGAGTACGGCGTCATCGAGGTGGAGGGCTGGGTGCTCGCCCAGCCCCGCGTCGAGGCGATCCGCGTCTGGGCAGAGGAGCGGCTGATCGGCGAGACGGTGCCCGACCGCGCGAGCCTCGGCGCGCACGAGCGGCACCGCGAGTACGGCGACGCCTTTGGCGGCTTCCACCTCGCGGGGCGGCTGCCCGGCCAGGCGCTGGCGAGCCCCCGCTACCGGGTGGAGTTCCTCGTGCAGGAGCGGGTGGTGCTCGCCCTGGGCGGCCATGCCCGGCCGCTTCGCCGGGCCGGCGCGGCGCTGGGCAGCGACGCGGCCCTGCTGCCCCCGGGCTTCCTGGAGGAGGCCGGGCGGGGGCCGCTCGTGGCGCTGGTGGTGGAGGACGGGCGGATGCTCGAGCCCCTGGAGGGCGCGGGGCTGCGCGCGCTTCTCGCCCATCTCCGCCGCCGGGGCTTCGAGATCCTGCTGCTGCTGCACGGCAATCCCCACCGTTTCGCGGACGACCTGCCGCGCTGGCGGGCGCTGGCGGAGGGCGTGCTGCTGGTGAACCCGGTGACCCCCGGCCCAACGTCGGCGCTGCCGGGCGTGCTGGCGTCCCTCGCCGCCGCCGCGCCGAGGCTGGCGGCGGTGATCGCCGACCGGCCGGGGCTGGCGCCCGCCCTCGCGCCGCTGGCTGCGCTGCCGGTGCGGCGCCTCGTGGTCGCGGGCGCGGCGCCCCTGCCGGCCATGGCCGATCCGCCGGTGGCGCTGCGTCTGGACTCCGGCGCCGAGGTTCCGGCAGGCCCAGCCGGGTGCCGGATCGGCTTCGACGGCTCGGGCCTGGCCGCGCAGGTGGAAGCGCAGGGCGCCCCCGCGCTGCCGGAGGGACCTTGGCTGGCGATCGACGCCACCCGGGCTCCGGAGGCGGCGGTGCTGCGGGAGGTGCTGTCGGCCGCCGGGGATGAGGCGCGGCGGCGGGGGTGGGGGCTCGCGCTCGTCGTCGGCCTGCCGCCGCTGGCCGCGGAGGCGCCGCTGCGGACGGGGCTGGGGCTTGGCGACGAGGTGGCGCTGGTCTGGCCGGTGGGCCTGGCGGCCAGTGCGCCGGGGGTGCGGATGCTCGTCCAGCCGCGGGGCGACGGGCCCGAGGGCGCCGTCACCGCCGCGGCGCTGGCGCAAGGGATCCCGGTGGTCTTGTGGTCCGGCGCAGCGGCGGAGGGCTGGGGCTTCGGCGGGCGGCGCGTGCTCGCCGCCCTGCCTCTGGGCGACCCCTACGGCGAGTTGGACGCTCTGCTGGCCGCGGGAGGGACCTTGCCGGACGGCTAGGCCCCTCCCGCGGCGCGGTCAGGTCACGCTGTACTCGTGCTTGCCGACGAGCATGTCGACGACGGTGGTGAGCCAGATCATGTGCAGGCCCTCGACCACGTTGTAGGCGCGCGAGCCGATCCAGAAGTCGATGTCCGCGAGGGCGCGGAGCGCGTTGTCGGGCGCGCTGCCGGTGAAGGTGACGACCTTGATGCCGCGCGTCTTGGCGTATTTCGCGGCGTTGACGGCGTTCTTCGAGTTGCCGGAGACGGAAATGAGCACGAGGACGTCGCCTTCCTCGCCGTAGAACTCCACCGCCTTGGCCATGAAGTTCTCGTAGCCGTAGTCGTTCGAGAGGCAGGTGATGAGGTTCGGCTCGTTGAAGTCCACCGCGCGGGTCCGGCCCTGCTTGGTGAAGTCCACCGCGCCGTGCGAGGCGATGGAGGCGCTGGCGCCGTTCCCGGCCAGCATCAGCTTGTTCCCGCTGGCGCGCACCTCGAGGCAGAGCTCGTGGAAGGCGACGAGGCTTTCCTTGATGCCCGGGGAGACCAGCCCCTTCTGGTAGAGGTCGTAGTAGTCATCGAGCCACGCGTGCCACGTCATCACGGCCTCTCCAGCGTCAAATCAATAAACCGTATAGCGCGATAACATTCGTGCGATGACCAGGGTTATCGAGGCCTCGTTAAGCGTGACGTCGCGCGACGCTCGGACTGTTGCAGGAACGCATCGCCGGCCGCCCCGCTGGCCGCCTGGAACGGGCCAGACGGCCGGGGCACGGCAAATTGCGGTGCCCCGGCGGTTGC
Organism: Muricoccus nepalensis; assembly: GCF_006438825.1. Classification (GTDB taxonomy): domain Bacteria; phylum Pseudomonadota; class Alphaproteobacteria; order Acetobacterales; family Acetobacteraceae; genus Roseomonas; species Roseomonas nepalensis. The sequence goes on along the minus strand of NZ_RCZP01000002.1, from coordinate 466,839 downwards.
CATACCGTGCCCGGCCGTCGCACATCGCCGCGGCGAGGCCGTGCCGGCGGGCGATCACCCCGGTGGTGCCCCGCGTGACCGGCCGGCACGCCCTTCCCGCCCGCCGCCGACCGATGGAGTGCGACGTCCTGACCACCGACCGGCCTCGCGGGACCCGCGCGCCCCCTCCCCGGGGACCGCTTCCTTGATGGCCTTTCCGCTCCGCGCCGGCGACCCGGTCCTGGTGACCGGGGGGTCGGGGTTCCTCGGCTCCTCGGTGCTCCGCGCCCTGATCGAGCGCGGGGTGCGGGCGCGCGCCCTCGTCCGCCCGGCCAGCCCGCGCGGCAACCTCGCCGGGCTGGACTGCGAGATCGTGGAGGGCGACCTGCTGGACCGCGCCTCCCTCGGCGCGGCGCTGCGCGGCGTCCGCCACCTGTTCCATGTCGCGGCGGACTACCGCCTCTGGGCGCCGGACCCGGGCGCGATCCTGCGGGTGAACGTGGACGGCACGCGCGCGCTCATGGGCGAGGCGCTGGCGGCGGGCGTGGAGCGCGTCGTCTACACGAGCAGCGTGGCGGCCCTGAAGGTCGCGGGCGCCACGGCGCCGGTGGACGAGAGCGCGCCGCTCGACCCCGGCGAGGCCATCGGCGCCTACAAGCGCAGCAAGACCCTCGCCGAGCGCGTGGTGGAGGAGATGGTGCGCCAGGAAGGGCTGCCGGCGGTCATCGTGAACCCCTCCACCCCCGTCGGCCCGCGCGACATCCGGCCGACGCCCACAGGGCGCATGATCCTCGACGCCGCGCGCGGGAAGATCCCGGCCTTCGTCGACACGGGGCTCAACATCGCCCATGTCGACGACATCGCCGCGGGGCACCTGCTTGCCTTCGAGCACGGCCGGGTCGGGGATCGCTACATCCTCGGCGGCGAGAACCTCGCGCTGCGCGACCTGCTGGCGGAGATTGCGCGCCAGACCGGGCGGCCGGCGCCGCGCATTGGCCTGCCGCGCGGCCCCCTCTATCCGCTCGCGCTCGGCGCCGAGGCGGTGGCGCGCCTGACGGGGAAGGAGCCGCTGCTGACGGTCGATGCGCTGCGCATGTCGCGCTACCGGATGTTCTTCACCTCCGCGAAGGCGGAGCGCGATCTCGGATACCGCTCGCGGCCGCCGGCCGAGGCGGTGGCCGACGCGCTCGCCTGGTTCCGGCAGGCGGGGCGCCTCTGATGGGCGCGGCGCTTCCCGCGGGGCTCGTCGCCCTTCTCGTCTGGCTCGTCCTCGTCCTCGGCCGCGGTGGCTTCTGGCTCTGCCGGGAGCGCGACGACCGCGACGAGCCGCCCGAGCCCGCGCGATGGCCCTCGGTCGTCGCGGTGGTGCCGGCGCGGGACGAGGCGGACGTGATCGCGCGCTCGGTCGGAAGCCTTCTCGCGCAGGACTATCCCGGGCCCTTCCGCGTCGTGCTGGTGGACGACGGCAGCACCGACGGCACGGCGGAGGCCGCGCGCGCGCTGCCGAGGGCGGAGCGGCTGGAGGTGCTCCCCGGCGCGGCGCTGCCGGCGGGGTGGACGGGCAAGCTCTGGGCGCTGGAGCAGGGCCTGCGCCGGGCCGGGACGCCCGATTACGTGCTGCTGACCGACGCCGACATCGGCCACGCGCCCGGCAACCTCCGCGCCCTCGTCGCGCGGGCGGAGGCGGGGCGCTGCGCACTCGTCTCGCTGATGGCGCGGCTCTCCTGCGGGAACGCGGCGGAGCGCTTCCTTATCCCCGCCTTCGTCTTCTTCTTCGCCATGCTCTACCCCTTCGCCTGGGTGGCGCGGCGGGACCGCGCGCTGGCCGCGGGGGCGGGCGGCTGCATGCTCGTGCGGCGCGAGGCGCTCGAGCGGGCGGGCGGCATCGCCTCCATCCGGCACGAGATCATCGACGACTGCGCGCTCGCCCGGCGCCTGAAGGCCGAGGGGCCGATCCGGCTGCTGCTGACCGAGCGCGCGCGGAGCCTGCGGCCCTATGGCGGGGTCGGCGAGATCGGACGGATGGTGTCGCGCTCCGCCTACGCCCAGCTCGGCTACTCACCGCTGCTGCTGGCCGGCACGGTCGCGGGGATGGCGCTCACCTACCTCGTGCCGCCCGGCCTCGCGCTGTTCGGCGGCGGCGGGGCGCAACTGGCGGGGCTGCTGGCCTGGCTGCTCATGGCCCTCGCCTTCCAGCCCATGCTGCGCTTCTACCGGGTCTCGCCGCTCTGGGGCCTGGCGCTGCCGGCGATCGGGGCGACCTACACGGTGTTCACCGTTCAATCCGCGCTGCAGGTCTGGCGCGGGCGGGGCGGCATGTGGAAGGGGCGCGCGCAGGCCATGGCGCCGGGGTCGCGCCCGTGACGGGGTTCGGGCGGCCGAAGCGCGTGCACGTCGTCGGCGCGGGGCTGGCGGGGCTCTCGGCCGCCGTCTCCCTCGCGGCGGAGGGGGTGCACGTCGTGCTGACCGACGCGGCGAAGCACGCGGGCGGGCGGTGCCGGTCCTACCACGACCCCCAGCTCGGCATGGTCATCGACAACGGGAACCACCTCGTCCTCTCGGGCAACCCGGCGGTCGCGCGCTACCTCGAGGCCATCGGGGCGACGGACCGGCTGGCGGGGCCCGACCGCGCGAGCTTCGACTTCATGGACGTGCCGAGCGGCGCGCGCTGGACGCTGCGGCCGAACGACGGCGCGCTGCCCTGGTGGGTCCTGGTGCCCGGCCGGCGGGTGCCCGGCACCGGCGCCGGCGACTACCTCGCGCTCGCCGCGCTGCTGCGCCGGAACCCGGGGCGGCGGATCGACGAGGTGATGAGCTGCCGCGGCCCGCTCTGGGACCGGCTGCTGCGGCCCCTTCTCGTCTCGATCCTCAACACCGCGCCGGAGGAGGGCTCGGCCGACCTCGCGGGGGCGGTGCTGCGGGAGAGCCTGGCCAAGGGGGGGCTCGCCAGCCGGCCGCGGATCGCCTCGCCGACGCTGGACGCCGCCTTCGTGGAGCCGGCGCTGGCCCGGCTGCGCGCGGCGGGCGCCGAGATCCGCCTCGGGCGCCGGCTGCGCTCCCTCGCGCTCGGGGAGGAGCGGGTCACGATGCTCGCCTTCGCGGACGGGCCGGTGCCGCTCGGCCCGGAGGACGCCGTGGTCCTCGCCGTTCCGCCCTGGGCCGCCGGGGAGCTGCTGCCCGGCCTGGTCGTGCCCGACGACTTCCGGCCCATCGTGAACGCGCATTTCGCGGCCGTGCCGCCGCCGGGCGCCTCGCCGATGGTGGGCCTGATCGGCGGGACGGCCGAATGGGTCTTCGCCTTCCCCGACCGACTCTCCGTCACGGTCTCCGCGGCCGACCACCTGATGGAGGCGGAGGACCTGCCCGCGCGGCTCTGGGCGGACGTGGCGGCGGTGCACGGCCTCGGCGCCGCCGTCCCGCCCCACCGCGTCGTCAAGGAGCGCCGGGCGACCTTCGCGGCCACGCCCGCTCAGGACGCCCGCCGCCCCCAGGCCTGGACCGGCTGGGCGAACCTCACCCTGGCCGGGGATTGGACGAACACTGGCCTTCCCGCCACAATCGAGGGTGCCCTGCGTTCCGGGGAGGTCGCGGCGGCGGTCGCCCTCTCCCCAAGGGGCGTGAATCCTGAGATTGTCGCGGCATGAATGATGCCCCGGGCGAGCTGCTCGCCAGGAACGACGAAGTGTGGCTCGAGGGGATCGAGGCCGGGATCGCCCGTGCGGCCGACGCGCTGCGCGCCGTGCAGCGCGAGGACGGCCACTGGGTCTTCGAGCTGGAGGCCGACGCCACCATCCCCGCGGAGTACATCCTCCTCCGCCAGCACCTGGGCGAGCCGGAGGACCCGGAGCTCGAGCGCAAGATCGGCGCCTATCTCCGCCGCATCCAGGGCGAGCACGGCGGCTGGCCGCTGTTCCACGGCGGCGCCTTCGACCTCAGCGCGTCGGTGAAGGCCTATTTCTGCCTCAAGATGATCGGCGACGACCCGGACGCGCCGCACATGGCCCGCGCCCGCGCCGCCATCCTGGCCCATGGCGGGGCCGGGCGCGCGAACGTCTTCACGCGCATCCTTCTCTGTCTCTACGGGGAGCTCTCCTGGAAGCGGGTGCCGACCATTCCGGTGGAGATGATCCTCCTGCCGCGCTGGTTCCCCGTGCACATCTCCCGCATGTCTTACTGGGCGCGGACCGTGCTCGTGCCGCTGCTCGTGCTGCAGGCGATGCGGGTGCGGGCGCGCAACCCGCGGGGCGTGCGGATCCAGGAGCTGTTCGTGCGGGCGCGTCTGCGACGGCGAAGGGGGCGCACGCACCAGCAGCGCGGCTGGGCGATGCTGTTCCAGGCCGTCGACCGCGTGCTGACGGAGACCAACCCGGTCTGGCCGCGGCCGCTCCGCCAGAAGGCGATCGCGCGCTGCGTGCAGTTCGTGACGGAGCGCCTGAACGGCGAGGACGGGCTGGGCGCGATCTACCCGGCCATGGCGAACGCCGTGATGATGTACGACGCGCTCGGCTACCCGCCGGACCATCCGGACCGCGCCATCGCCCGCCGGTCCATCGAGAAGCTTCTCGTGATCCGGGAGGACGAGGCCTATTGCCAGCCCTGCGTCTCCCCGGTCTGGGACACGGCGCTGGTGGCGCACACGCTGCTGGAGGTGGGCGGCGAGGCCGCGGAGGCGGTGCCGCGCGCGCTCGACTGGTTGCGTCCGCTACAGGAATTGGAAGTGCGCGGCGACTGGGCGGAGCAGCGCCCGCATGTCCGCCCGGGCGGCTGGGCCTTCCAGTACCGCAATGCGCACTACCCCGACCTCGACGACACCGCGGTGGTCGTCATGGCGATGGACCGCGCGCGGACGCAGCTCGCGCTCGGCGAGGCGCATGACGAGGCGATCGCGCGCGGCGCCGAGTGGACCGAGGGCCTGCAGAGCAGCAACGGCGGCTGGGGCGCCTTCGACGCCGACAACGTCCACGGCTACCTCAACAACATCCCCTTCGCCGACCACGGCGCGCTGCTGGACCCGCCGACCGCCGACGTGAGCGCGCGCTGCATCGGCATGATGGCGCAGCTCGGCGAGACGCCGGACAACCCGCGGATGCGCGCGGCCATCGACTACCTCGAGCGCGAGCAGGAGGAGGACGGGAGCTGGTTCGGCCGCTGGGGCGTGAACTACATCTACGGCACTTGGTCCGCGATGATCGCGCTCAACGCCGCCGGCTTCGACGCGACGCGGCCGAGCATGCGGCGGGGCGCGGACTGGCTGATCGGCATCCAGAACCCCGACGGCGGCTGGGGCGAGGACTGCGAGAGCTACAACCTCGACTACCGCGGCTACGAGCCCTTCCCCTCCACGGCGTCCCAGACGGCCTGGGCGCTGCTGGCCCTGATGGCCGCGGGCGAGGTGGACCACCCGGCCGTCGCGCGGGGCATCGCCTGGCTGCGCGACGCGCAGGACGAGACGGGGCTGTGGCAGCAGGAGGCCTACACGGGCGGCGGCTTCCCGCGCGTCTTCTACCTTCGCTACCACGGCTACCCGAAGTTCTTCCCGCTCTGGGCCATGGCGCGCTACCGCAACCTGCGGCGCGGCAACGCGCGGCGGGTGTTCCATGGGATGTGAGCGGCGCGACGGGAACGCCCCCTTTCCCCCGGTCCCTTGACCCTTCTCGTCGTGACCGGGCTGCAGCGCGAGCGCCGCATCCTCGCGGCGCCAGGGCTCGAGGTGGTCGCGGGCGGGGGTGACGGCGCGCGGCTCGAGGCCGAGCTGGACCGGCGGGCGGCGGGTGCGCGCGGCCTCATCAGCCTGGGCATCGCGGGCGCCCTGGCGCCGGGGCTGCGGCCGGGCGACTGGGTGGTCGCGACCGCGGTGCTGGAGGGAACGTTGAGGAGCGAGGCCGATCCAGCCTGGGCGGCGCGGCTGCTGGCGGGCCTGCCGGGCGCCGTCTCCGGCGCGGTGCTGGGCGTGGACGCGATGGTCGCCGAGGCCCGGGAGAAGGCGGCGCGGCACCGGGAGAGCGGGGCGCTGGCCGTCGACATGGAATCCCACGTCGCCGCGCGCGTCGCCCGGCGCCACGGCATTCCCCTGGCAGTCGCCCGCGTGGTGTCCGACGCCGCGCACCGTGACCTTCCGCCGGCCGCCCGGCTGGGCATGCGGCCGGACGGGGGCATGGACCTGCCCGCCGTGCTGCGGGCGCTGCTGGCCGACCCGCGCCAGCTTCCCGCCCTGGTCAGGACGGGGCTGGAGGCGGAGCGGGCCTTCCGCGCGCTACTCCGCGGCCACCGACGGCTCGGGCCGGGACTTGCCGGGCCGGGGACGGGAGCGGATCTCGGCCAGCTTCCGCTCGACATGGCCTGAGAAGACGTACTCGGCGGGGCGCTGGTTGGCGAGCGAGATGTCCTCGGCCATGGGCCCATCCGTGCGGACGCCGCGCATGGAGACGGCGAGCGCCTTCAGCGGGTTGCGGACCATGTCCTTCACGGCCGAGGCCTCGAAGCCCGAGTGGACCATGCAGTCGGCGCACTTCTCGTAGTTGCCGACGCCGTACTTGTCCCACTCGGTGTCGTCCATCAGCTCCTTGAAGGTCTTCGCGTAGCCCTCGCCGAGGAGGTAGCAGGGCTTCTGCCAGCCGAAGACCGTGCGCGTCGGGTTGCCCCAAGGCGTGCAGCTATAGGCCTCGTTGCCCGCGAGGAAGTTGAGGAAAAGGACGGACTGGCTGAAGGCCCACTTCTTGCCGCCGTTGCCGCGCGAGAGGATGCCGCGGAACAGCTCCTTCGTCTTCGTGCGGTTGAGGAAGTGCTGCTGGTCGGGCGCGCGCTCGTAGGCGTAGCCCGGCGAGATGGTCATGCCGTCGAGGCCGAGCGCCTTCATGTCGTCGAGGAAGAGGGCGACCTGGGCAGGGTCGGCGTCGTTGAACAGGGTGCAGTTGATGCTGACGTGGAAGCCGCGGGACTTCGCGAGCTTGATGGCCTCCACCGCCTTGTCGTAGACGCCGCCCTGGCAGACGGACTTGTCGTGCATCGCCTGGTTGCCGTCGAGGTGGATGGACCAGGTGAAGCCCGGGTGCGGCTTGTAGTCGTCGATCTTCTTCGTCAGCAGCAGCGCGTTGGTGCAGAGGATGACGTACTTCTTGCGGGCCAGGAAGCCGCGGACGATCTCCGGCATCTCCCGGTGTAGCAGCGGCTCGCCGCCCGCGATGGAGACCACGGGGGCGCCGCACTCGTCGATCGCCTCCATGCACTGCTCGACCGAGAGGCGCTGGTTGAGGATCTCGTTGGGGTAGTCGATCTTGCCGCAGCCGGCGCAGGCGAGGTTGCAGCGGAACAGCGGCTCCAGCATCAGTACCAGCGGGTAGCGCTTGCGGCCGCTGAGGTGCTGCTTGACGAGGTAGGTGCCGATCCGGGCGGCCTGGGCGAGGGGAATTCCCAAGACTGCGCTCCTCTTGCTGGAAGAATGGGGTCGCCGGTTAGATGACGGCTACTGCGCGGCCTGAACGGCCGGAGCGAGGGACGGTTCCCTCAGCTCGACGGGCAACCTGAACTCCACATCCTCCGTGATTCCCGCCATTTGGGCAATCTCCGCGGCCCCGTGCCGGCGCAGGGCAGCGATGACGTCAAGGACCAGCTCCTCCGGCGCGGAGGCCCCGGCGGTGAGGCCGACCGTCCGCACGCCCGCGAGCCAGGCGGGGTCTAGCTCCCCCCCGTTGCCGATCAGGTGGCTCGGCCGGCCCATCTCCTCGCCGATCTCGCGGAGCCGCGTGGAGTTGGAGCTGTTCCGGCTACCGACCACCAGCAGCAGGTCCACCTCGGCGCAGAGCTCCCGCACGGCGGCCTGGCGGTGCTGGGTGGCGTAGCAGATGTCGGAGACGTCCGGCCCCTCGATGTCGGGGAAGCGGGACCGGAGCGCCGCGATGATCCCGCGCGTGTCGTCCACCGAGAGCGTCGTCTGCGTGAGGTAGGCGAGCGGCGCGTCGGCGGGCAGGTCCAGCCGCGCGACGTCCTCGGCGCTCGCGACGAGGTGGACGGGCGCGCCCACCTGGCCGACCGTGCCCTCCACCTCCGCGTGGCCGGCATGGCCGATGAGGATGAGCGTCCGGCCACGCGCCGCGTAGCGCCGGCCGTGCTGATGCACCTTGGCGACCAGGGGGCAGGTGGCGTCCAGCACCGGCAGGCCGCGCGCGGCGGCCTCGGCCTCCACCGCGCGGGAGACGCCGTGGGCGCTGAAGATGGTGACCGCGCCGTCGGGGATCTCGGACAGCTCCTCGACGAAGACGGCGCCCTGGGCCTTCAGGCTCTCGACCACGTGGCGGTTGTGGACGATCTCGTGGCGGACGTAGACGGGGGCGCCGAACTTCCGGATCGAGCGCTCGACGATCTCGATCGCCCGGATGACGCCCGCGCAGAAGCCGCGAGGCTGGGCCAGAAGAACCCGCATGCAGGGCCACCCTCCGTCGATGCGCCCCGGGAATCAGGGCGGCGCAAAGGCTAGACCGGGGCGCGGGAACTTTCCTACCGGGTTTGCGACCCACGAAATGGGGAGCGGCTTCATTACCGTCGGGTTGCGCTTTCCGGGCACAGTGCCATTAATCCCGGGACATCGACCCGGGCCGACCCCCGGGCCGCGCCGGGCCCGCCGCCCACCAGATCGGGATTGCCGCATGTCCTCCATCCTGTCGACCGGCAGCGCATCGCCGGGCCGCGCCGAGCCCCTCCCCTTCGACCGCATCCCGCTGGACAACGAGAGCGTGGCGACGGCGGACCACGAGGCACGGCACTGGACCTTCGAGAAGCCCGGCCCCATTCGGGTCGGCAGCCGCGACCACATGGTCATGTTCGCGCGGATGCTGATCGAGACGCACAACCCCTACAAGCCGCGCGTGCTGGACTGGCCGAAGCTGGACGCCGAGGCGCATGCCCGGCTGACGGGGCTGCCGATCTGGGACATCGCCGTGCAGACCGAGGGCCGCGCCTCGCTCCGCGTGCTCGACTACGCCGCCACCATCACCGACCCGCTGCTGAACGAGGCGATGGTGATGGACGGCAACGAGGAGGCCCGGCACAAGAAGGTGCTCTCCAACCTCGTCGAGGCCTATGGCGTGGTGCTGGAGCCGGAGCCGGAATACACGGGCTTCCGCGACGTCGAGTGGGGCTGGATGCGCACCGGCTACAGCGAGTGCATCGACAGCTTCTTCGCCTTCGGCCTCTTCGAGGCCGCGCGCCGCTCCGGCTACTTCCCGCCCGACCTCGTGGACACCTTCGAGCCGGTGATCCAGGAGGAGGCGCGCCACATCCTCTTCTTCGCGAACTGGGCGGCCTGGGCGCGGGCGCAGCAGCCCTGGTGGCGCAAGCCCTACTTCCTGGCCAAGACCGCCGCCGTCTGGGCCGTGCTGATCTGGGACCGGCTGGTGCTGGCGCGCGACATGGGCAGCGCGTCGAAGGACACGAACTTCACGGCGACCTCCGGCTCCATCGGCGTGACGCTGAGCGCGGCGGAGATGATCGACATCTGCCTCGCCGAGGACAAGCGGCGCATGGCCGGCTACGACCCGCGCCTGCTGCGGCCGACGACGGTTCCCTTCTTCATCCGCCTCGCCCGCCGCTTCATGGGCAAGCCGAAGCCCGCGGCGGCCTGAGGTGAGCGCCAACACCGTCATCCATCGGATCGTCCGCCCCGCCGTGCGGGTGGTGGCGCCGAGCGGCGTGACGCCGAACCAGATCACCACGCTCCGCGTCCTCACGGGCATCGCCGCGGCTGTCGCCTTCGCGGGGAACGGGCCCTGGCCCGCGATCGGGGGAGGGATTTTCCTTCTCTCGATGCTGCTTGACCGCGCGGACGGGGAGCTGGCGCGCCAGACGGGCCAGTCGAGCGCGGCGGGGCACCGCTACGACCTGTTCAGCGACTGCTTCTCGAACATCATCGCCTTCATCGGCCTCGGGCTCGGCGCCGGCGCGCAGCCCGGGATGCTCGGGCCGCTGCTCGGCCTCGTCGCGGGGGCGGGGATCGGGGCGCTCTTCTGGCAGCTCCACGTCCTCCGCATCGGGACGCTTCGCGGCTACGAGCCGGCGCCGGGGATCATCATCGACCCCGACGACCTCCTCGCGCTCGTGCCGGTGCTCGTCTGGATCGGGGCGACGGCGCCGATGCTGGTGGCGGCTGCCGTCATCACGCCGATCGCGGCGATCTGGCTCGGCCTCACCGGTACGCGGCACGCGCGGGCGGGGCAGCGGCCCTGATCAGGCGGCCTCGAGCACCCTGAGCGAGCCCTCCACCGCCTCCAGCAGGCGCGCGAAGTCGCGGCGGTCGAGCGCGCCGATGCAGCCGATGCGGAAGGTCTCCGCCTGGGTCAGCTTGCCGGGGTAGATGAGGAAGCCCCGCGCGGCCAGCGCGTCGTAGAGGGCGCGGAAGGCGAGGCCACGCGCCGGGGGAAGGTGGAAGGTCGCGATGATCGGCGCCTGCACCCGCTCGTCGAGGAAGAGCGCGAAGCCGAGCCGCTGCATGCCCGCCAGCAGCGTGTCGAAGTTGTCGCGGTAGCGGGCGTGGCGCGCCTCGGGGCCGCCCTCGGCCTCCAGCAGGCGCAGCGCCTCCACCAGCGCGGCGACGACCTGCACCGGGGGCGTGAAGCGCCACTGCCCGTCCGCCTCGAAGCCGCGCCACTGCGCATGGAGGTCGAGGCTGAGCGAGGGGCTGGCCCCTCTCGCGCGCTCCAGCGCCGCGGGCTCCACCAGCGCGAAGCCGAGGCCGGGCACGCCCTCCAGGCACTTGTTGGAGGAGGCGAGCACCGCCGTGACAGGCGTTGCGGAGAGGTCGAGCGGCAGGGCGCCGAAGCTGCTCATGGCATCGAGCAGCAGGGCGCGGCCGGCCTCCGCCACGGCCGCGGCGACGGCCTCGAGCGGGTTCAGGATGCCGGTCGTGGTCTCGCAGTGGACGAGGGCGACATGGGTGATGGCGGGATCCGCCCGCAGCGCCGCCGCGACGCGCGCGGGCTCCACCGACCGGTCCTCCGCCCAGCGCAGCGCCTCGACGGCGCGGCCCAGGCGGCGGGCGATCGTGACCATCCTCTCGCCATAGGCGCCGTTGACGAGCACCAGCAGCTTGTCGCCGGGCGCCACGAGGGTCGCGATGGCGGCCTCGACGATGAAGGTGCCGGAGCCCTGGAGCGGGACCGCCGCGTGCGTCCCCTCCCCCTTCGCGACGCGCAGCAGCCGGTCGCGCAACTCCGCGGTGAGGGCGATGAAGGCCGGGTCGCGGGAGCCCCAGTCGCGCAGCATGGCGCGGCGGGTCTCGATCGCCGTCGTCAGCGGGCCGGGCGTCAGAAGGATGGGGCCGTCGGTCATGGGTGTCCTCTCGCCTCGCTCGCGGCCATGGTGGCACGGTCGGCGGCGACGCCCCAGCGCCAGGCGATCACGCCGGGCACGCCGAGGATGACGTCGCGCAGCCGCCGCACAAGGACGAGCGCGATGGCCTGCTCCGCCGGGATGCCGAACATCGCGCCGATGAGCACGTAGCCGCCCTCCTGCAGGCCGAGCGCGCCCGGGATAAAGAAGCCGGCGCTGCGCACGGCCTGGCCCAGGCTCTCGATCACCAGCGCCTCCGCGAGGCCGGCCTCCGCGCCGACCGCGTGCAGCGCGGCCCAGGTCTCCAGCACGCCGATGAGCCAGGAGGCGAGGTGCCAGCCGCCGCTGCGCCATAGGCGGCCCGGCTGGCGGTAGAGCGCCACGACGGCGTCGTTCAACCCGGAGAGCTCCCCGAGCGAGGTCCAGCCCACGCGGGCGGCAAGGCCCGGCAGCAGGCGCTCGATCACGCGGAAGAGGCCCCAGCGGTGGGCTGCCATGAAGGCGCCCGTGATGCCCGCGCCGAGGGCGGTGCCGACCACGGCCCAGAGGGCCGTCGAGCCGCCGCCCGCGTGGGGGATCGTCATCAGCACCGCGAGGCCGAGCAGCGAGAAGAGGATCTGCGACGCCATCTCGGTGCCGAGATCGGTCGCGACGCTCGCGATCACCCGCACCTTCGCGACGCCGGCGCGGAACAGCAGCTGCGCCCGCACGAGCTCGCCCACCGCCTGCACCACGGGCAGGATGGCGTTGGCCGCGACCCGGATCCAGCGGAGCCGCGCAAGGCCGAGCAGCCCGGGCCGGCGCGGGTCGTCGATCAGGGGCGCCCAGCCGGCGGCGGAGGCGAAGATCTGCGCGACGTTCAGCGCCACGACGAGCGCCATCCACCACCCCGTCTCCAGCAGGAGGCGGAGGATCTGCGCGGGATCGTTCATCGCGATCAGCACGCCGGCGAGCGCGAGGCCCACCAGCAGCCCGAGGGCGCCCGAGAGGATCACACGGGGGAGGCCAGGAAGGCCTGGAACCGTCGCGCGACCTCGGCCGGGCCGACCGTGGGACGGCCGAGCTTCGCCATGGAGCCGGGCGCGATCCGGAGGTGGATCATCGAGGGGCCTTGCTCCGCGAGGGCCGCGCGGAAGGCGGCCTCGAAGCCGTCCAGGCTCTCGCAGGAGAAGGCCTGCCGGTAGCCGCAGGCGAGCGCGATGGCGGCGAAGTCGACGGACGCCGAGACGGTGGCCTGGCCGCCCGTGGAATCGTGCACGCCGTTGTCGAGGAGGACGTGGACGAGGTTGGCCGGGGCGTGGGCGCCGATGGTGGCGAAGGTGCCGAGCTTCATCAGCGCCGCGCCGTCCCCGTCGAGCACCACGACCGGCCGCGGGTTGTTCAGCGCGACGCCGAGCGCCATGCCGCTGGCCGCCCCCATGGAGCCGACCTGGTAGAGGTGCTGCGGGCGGTCCGCGAGGGTGAAGAGCTCGCGCCCGCACTTGCCCGTCGTCGCGATGACCGCCGCGGCCTCCGGCGCGAGCGAGAGGAAGCGTTCCAGCACGGCGGCGCGCACGGGGCGCGGCCCCTCTCCCGGGAAGCTCTCGCGCCGGCCGGGCGGCGGCAGCGCGCGCGGTGGCTGGTCGAGCGGGGTGTCGGCCACGTCGTCCTTGCGGACCACGAAGGCGTAGGGAAGGCCGGTCGCCTTCATGCGCCCGGCGGCATGCGCCAGCGCCGGGGCCAGCGCCTGCGTGCCCGCCGGAAAGGGCGCCTGCTCCAGCCCCATCAGCGCGATCAGGTCCTGGGTGATGCGGCCCATGACCTCGTGCTGCGGCTCGTCGGGGATGCCGGGCTCGCCGCGCCAGGTCGTCAGGAACAGGGTGGGGATGCGGAACGGCGCGTTGAGCGAGGTGAGCGGGTTCACCGCGTTGCCGAGGCCGGAGTTCTGGCACATCACCACCGTGCGCCGCCCGGCGAGCCAGGCGCCCGACGCGATGGCCACCGCTTCCCCCTCGCTCGCCGCACCGACATAGTCGAGCGACGGCGTGGAGAGGACGCCGTTGATCAGCGGCGTGAGGAAGCTGCAGGGCACGCCCGTGTAGAAGTCGAAGCCGGCGCGCCCGGCCTCGGCGATGAAGTCGTCCGCGGTGATCATCAGGTGAAGTTTCGCGCCTCGGCGAGGTCGGTCAGGGTGTCCACGTCCAGCCAGTGGCCGGTGAAGTACTTCACGCGCACGGGGTGCTTGGCCGCGAGGCGCGTGAGCAGCGCCGGCAGGTCGGCGCCCTCCAGCAGGCCCTCGGCCTCCAGCGCCGCGATCTCCTCCCGCAGCCACTCGGCGCCGCGCGCGCTGAAGCGGGCGAGACCCATCCACTCGCCGCAGATCTCATCCGGCGCGATGTCCTGCGCGATGCGCCGCAGGGTGGCCGGGCTGTCGTCGAGGTAGTCGCCGGAGAAGCGGCGGTCGGCGACGACGAGGTCGCGCTGGCCGGGGCGGGACTGGGTGGCGCCGAGCGTGTCCACGGCCACGACCACGTCCGCGCGGCTGGTCAGCAGGCTGTCGAGGATGTAGCGGCGGAAGAGCACGTCGCCGTAGGCCACCACCGTCTCGCCGCGGATCGCGTCGCGCGCGCTGGCCAGCGACCAGGCCTCGCCGGTGGAGGCGTGGCGGTCGTTATCGACCATCCGCACGCCCTGGAGCGCGACGGCCTCCTTGTGCGCGCCGCGCACCACCGACACGTTGCGCACGCCGCTCTCGCGCAGGGTGCCGACGAGGCGCGCGAGCAGCGACTGGCCGCGGATATCCGCCATGCATTTCGGCTGCCCGGCGGCCAGGCCCGCCAGCTCCCCGCCCGAGGCCGCGAGCACGACGGCCGACACCGCGGGGCGGGCGGGCAGGTAGCGGCGCTCGGCCTCTTCGAGCTCCGCATTGCCGACGATGCGGAAGATGTCCTTCACCGTCGCGACGCTGCCCTCGACGCGCACCAGCGACTGGTCCTCGTGGATGCGCGCCGCCGTCTCCCGCATGGCGGCGATGGAGGAGCGCATCAGGTGGTTGGCCCAGATGATGGTGGAGATGCCGGCCTGGCGGAACAGGTCCGTCGGCGTCGCGTAGTACATCGTCGGCACGATGACGACGGGCGCGCGGTTGGCCCAGCGCTCGGTGAACTCGAAGATCTCGGCGGCGTCGGACTTCTTGGAATGAATGAGGATCGCGTCGGCGCCGGCGCGGTGATAGGCCTCGGCGCGGCGCAGCGCCTCCTCCATGCCCTGGCCCGAGATCAGCGCCTCGACGCGCGCGACGAGGACGAAGTCGTCATCGGTCTGGCTGTCCTTGCCGGCCTTGATGCGGCCGCAGAACTCGTCGACATCGGCCAGCGGCTGCGCCTCGCCGATGAAGGAGTTCGTCTTCGGGAAGAGCTTGTCCTCGATGCAGACGCCGGCGATGCCGCGCTCGCAGAGCTTGCGCACGAAGCGGCGGACGTTGTTGAAGTTGCCGTGGCCGGTGTCGCCGTCGACGAGGATCGGCAGGGTGGTCGCGTCCGCCATGTACTCGAGCACGTCGAGCACCTGCGTCCAGGACGCCTCGTTGCTGTCGCGCAGGCCGAGGGCGGCGGAGGTCGTCAGCCCCGAGGCCCAGACGCCGCGGAAGCCCGCCTCCTGCACGAGCTTGGCGGAGATGCCGTCATGCGCCTCCATCAGGAAGGAGAGCGAGGGCGAGAAGATCTCCTGGCGCAGCGCCGCGAAGCGCGTGGCGGGGGTGGCCGCGCGGGCGGTGGGCGTGGTGGTCGGCGTGGCTTCGCTCAAGGCGCTTCTCCGCTCGGGCGGACCGTTGCAGGCCGTTCATCCCCGGGCGCGCCGCGGCCGAACTTGCCAGGTCCATGGCTGTCATCCTACCTTCACAACACCTATCGGCCAATATTGGGAAGCCCGGATTGAACGATTCCACGCGTCCGGCCTCGGCGATCATTCTCGCGGCAGGGATCGGTCGGCGGCTCGGCGAGGCGCAGGACGGGCCGAAGATCCTTCTCTCGTTCGGTGGCCGGAGCCTTCTCGCCCGCCATCTCGACGCCCTGGCGCGCCACGGGATCGAGGAGATCAGCATCACCGTCGGCTATCGGCGCGAGCGGATCGAGGAGGAGGTCGCGCGCCTCGGCTGGTCCGATCGCGTCGGCTTCGTGACGAACGAACGGTACCGTGAGGGAAGCCTCGTGTCGCTCCATGCCCAGGCGGAGAGCCTGCGCACCGGCGGGCCCGTGCTGCTGATGGATGGCGACGTTCTTTACGACCACCGTATGATCGGGATCCTTCTCGCCGCGCCCGGCGAGAACATCCTTCTGCTGGACCGGGAGATCGAGCCCGGCGACGAGCCCGTGAAGATCTGCTTCCAGGGCGAACGGATCGTGGATTTCCGCAAGCGGCCGGAGCACGCGCACGACCGGCACGGGGAGTCCGTCGGCTTCTTCCGTTTCTCCGCCGACACGGCCGCGGCGCTGGCGGCGCGCTGCGTCGCCTACGTGGAGGCCGGGCGCACGGAGGTCGAGTACGAGGAGGCGATCCGCGACCTGATCCTGGCCGAGCCCTCCCGCTTCCGCGCCGCGGACGTGACGGCCCTGCCCTGGGTCGAGATCGACTTCCCCGACGACGTCAGCCGCGCCCGCGACGAGATCCTGCCGCAGCTGGTGGCCGCTTGATCCCGTCCCCTCCCTTCCTGCCACCCCATCCCTGTCGGCCGTGACGCGCGGAAGGCCCGAGGAAGTTTTCATGTCGTTGCCTGTTGGACGCGTGCCGACGCCGTTGCTGGACCGGGTGAGGGTTCCGGCGGACCTGCGGAACTTCTCGGCGGAGCAGTTGCGGCAGCTGGCGGACGAGTTGCGCCTCGAGACGGTGGACGCGGTCTCGACGACGGGGGGTCACCTGGGGGCGAGCCTCGGGGTGGTGGAGCTGACGGTGGCCTTGCACGCCATCTTCGACACGCCGAGCGACCGGCTGATCTGGGACGTCGGGCACCAGGCCTACCCGCACAAGATCCTCACCGGGCGGCGCGACCGCATCCGCACGCTCCGCCAGGGCGGCGGGCTGTCCGGCTTCACGCGGCGCGCCGAGAGCGAGTACGACCCCTTCGGCGCCGCGCACTCGTCCACCTCGATCTCGGCCGGGCTCGGCATGGCGGTCGCGCGCGACCTGCTGGCGGCCCAGGGGGGCGGGGGCGCCGGGGGCGGCGCGGGGGCGGTCGCCTCGCTGCCGGCGGCGCGGGTGGCCGACCGGTCCAGCCAGGCGGTGATCGCGGTGATCGGCGACGGCGCCATGTCGGCGGGCATGGCCTACGAGGCGATGAACAACGCGGGCGTGCTGAAGTCGCGCCTCATCGTCGTGCTGAACGACAACGACATGTCGATCGCCCGCCCCGTGGGCGCCATGTCGGCCTACCTGTCGCGCCTCATCTCGTCGCGGCCCTTCCTGTCCATCCGCGAGGTCATGGCCCGCCTTGCCCGGCGCTTCCCGCGCCCGATCGCCGAGGCCGCCCGGCGCGCCGACGAGTACGCCCGCGGCATGCTCACCGGCGGCACGCTCTTCGAGGAGATGGGCTTCTACTACGTCGGCCCCGTCGACGGGCACGACCTCGACCACCTGCTGCCGGTGCTGCGCAACCTGCGCGACGCCGAGGAGAGCGGGCCCATCCTGCTCCATGTCGTGACCCAGAAGGGCAAAGGCTACCAGCCCGCCGAGGCGGCGGCCGACAAGTACCACGGCGTCGTCAAGTTCAACGTCGTCACGGGCGAGCAGGCCAAGGCGCCGCCCGGGCCGCCCTCCTACACGAAGGTCTTCGCCAACGCGCTCATCGCCGAGGCCGAGGCCGACCCGCGCATCGTCGCCGTCACCGCCGCCATGCCCGGCGGCACGGGGCTGGATGCCTTCGAGAAGCGCTTCCCGCGCCGCAGCTTCGACGTCGGCATCGCCGAGCAGCACGCCGTCACCTTTGCCGCCGGCATGGCCTGCGAGGGGCTGCGGCCCTTCGTGGCCATCTACTCGACCTTCCTCCAGCGCGCCTACGACCAGGTGGTGCACGACGTCGCGCTGCAGAACCTGCCCGTGCGCTTCGCCATGGACCGGGCGGGGCTGGTGGGCGCGGACGGGGCGACGCATGCCGGGGCCTACGACGTCGCCTATCTCGGCTGCATCCCGAACATGACGCTGATGGCCGCCGCCGACGAGGTGGAGCTCACCCACATGGTGGCGACGGCCGCCGCCCACGACAGCGGGCCGATCGCGCTCCGCTACCCCCGCGGCGAGGGCACCGGCCTCGAGATCCCCGCCCGCGGCACGGTGCTGCCGATCGGCAAGGGGCGCGTGCTCCGCCAGGGCACCACCATCGCCCTCCTCTCCTACGGCACCCGCCTGGCCGAGGCGCTGCGCGCCGCCGACGAACTCGCGGCCCAGGGCCTCTCCTGCACCGTCGCCGACGCTCGCTTCGCCAAGCCGCTCGACACCGAGCTCCTCGAGCGCCTCGCCCGCACCCACGCCGTCCTGCTCACCGTCGAGGAGGGCTCGGTCGGCGGCTTCGGGTCCCTCGTCGCCCACCACCTCGCCCACGCCGGGCTCCTCGACGGCGGGCTCCGCTTCCGCCCGCTCACCCTGCCCGACGCCTACATCGACCACGACACGCCCAAAAAGCAGTACGACCTCGCCGGCCTCAACTCACCCCAGATCGTACAAGCCGCCCGAGACGCCCTCCAGCACAACACCACCGCACAACCCGTCCGGGCTTAGAGGGGCGGCTTCGCAAAGGGGGCGGCGCGTGGTCATGTGCGCCGCACCATTCCGCAGGGCGTTCCCTTGTCGACCGAGACATCGCTGATCGGCCGCTTCGTCGCGGCCAGCGCACGCCATCCCTGGGCGGTGCTCTTCCTGTCGCTGGCCGTCGCCCTGGCCGCGCTGCTCCACACCACCCGGCACTTCGCCATGACCACGGACACGGCGGAGCTGATCGCGACGGACCTGCCCTGGCGGCAGCGGGAGCTGGCCTTCGCGGCCGCCTTCCCGCAGCAGCGGGACCTGATCCTGGCCGTGGTCGACGGCGCGACGCCGGAGCTGGCCGATGCCGGCGCGGCCCGCCTGGCCGCGGCGCTGCAGGCGCGGCCGGCGCTGTTCCGCACCGTCCGGCGCCCGGATGCCGGCCCCTTCTTTGAGCGCGAGGGGCTGCTCCTCCTGCCCCTCGACGAGGTGCGCTCCACCACGGAGCAGCTCGTCCGCGCCCAGCCCTTCCTCGGCCCGCTGGCGGCCGATCCGAGCCTGCGGGGCGTGCTGACGGTGCTCGACACCGCGCTCGAGGGCGTCGCGCGCGGCGAGGCGGCGCTGGCGGACATCGAGCCGGCCCTCTCCGCGCTGGCCGCGGCGGTGGAGGACGCGGCGGCGGGCCGGCCGCACTTCTTCTCCTGGCGCGGACTCATCGCGGGGGGCAAGCCCGGCCTGCGGGAGACCCGCCGCTTCCTCCTCGTCCAGCCCGTGCTGGACTACGGCGCCCTGCAGCCCGGCGCGGCCGCGACCGACGCGATCCGGGCCACCGCCCTCTCCCTCGGCCTCGCGCCCGACCGCGGCGTCACGCTCCGCCTGACCGGCCCGGTGCCGCTGGCAGACGAGGAGTTCGCGACGCTGTCGGAGAACGCGGGCCTTGTGTCCGGCATTATGCTGCTGGCCCTCGTCGGCATCCTCTGGCTGGCCGTGCGCTCCGCGCGCGTGACGGCCGCGATCCTCCTCGCGACCGTGCTCGGCCTCGTGGTCACGGCGGGGCTGGGGCTGCTCGCGACGGGGCGGTTCAACCTCATCTCGGTCGCCTTCATCCCGCTCTTCGTGGGCTTGGGCATCGACTTCAACATCCAGTTCGCCGTCCGCGTCCTTGCGGAGCGACAGCACGGAAGGAGCCTGCCGGACGCCCTGGCAGCGGCGGGGCGCGGCGTCGGGGGCGGCCTGGCCCTGGCGGCGGCGGCCATTGCGGCGGGCCTCTTCGCCTTCCTGCCCACGAGCTACATCGGGGTGGCGGAGCTGGGCGCCATCGCCGGCATCGGGATGGGGGTCGCCTTCCTGCTTAGCGTCAGCCTCCTGCCGGCGCTTCTCGTCCTGGCGCATCCGGGCGCGGGCGGCATGGCGGAGCTGGGGTATCACGGCCTGGCGCCGGTCGAGCGCCTTCTCCAGCGCCGCCGCGCCGCCGTGCTGGCCCTGGCCGCGGCGGCCGCGGCCGCCTCGCTCGCCCTGCTTCCCTTCCTCCGCTTCGACTTCGACCCGCTCCACCTGCGCAGCCCGTCGGTGGAGTCCATGTCCACCCTGGCGGACCTGATGGCCGACCCGGACCGCACGCCGAACACGATCAGCGCCCTCGCCCCCTCCCTGGAGGCCGCCGAGGCCCTGGCGCGCCGGCTGGACACTCTGCCGGAGGTGTCCCACACGGTGACCCTCGGCAGCTTCATCCCCGCGGACCAAGCGGAGAAGCTTGCCTATATAGAGGACGCGGCGATGCTCCTCGGCCCCGCGCTGGAGGGGGTGGAGCCGCTTCCGCCGCCGACCGACGCCGATCTCCGGCACGGGCTGGGCCGCACCGCCGCCGGCCTGCGCCGCGCGGCGGGAGAGGCGCCGGATCCCGCCCCAGCGGCCGCGCGCCGCCTTGCGGACGCGCTCGACCGCCTCGCCGCCGCGCCGGCGGCGAACCGGCAGGCCGCCCAGGCGATGCTGGCGGAGCCGCTGGGCACCCTCCTTGCCCAGACGCGCGCCCTGCTTGCGGCGGGGCCGGTCACGCGGGAAAGCCTGCCGACGGACCTCGTGGCGGACTGGGTGACGGCGGACGGCAGGGCCCGCGTCCAGGCCTTCCCGCGGGGCGACGCGAACGACGAGGGCAACCTCCGCCGCTTCGCCGAGGCCGTCCAGGCCGTGGCGCCGGACGCGACGGGCACGCCGATCTCGATCCGGGGCGCGGGGGGCAGCATCGTCACCGCCTTCATCCAGGCGGGGGTGCTCTCCTTCCTCGCGGTCACGCTCCTGCTGGCGGCCGTGCTCCGCCGGGCGCGGGACGTGGCTCTGACCATGGCGCCGGTGCTGCTGAGCGGGCTGCTGACGCTTGCCACCTGCACCGCGCTCGACCTGCCGCTGAACTTCGCCAACATCATCGCGCTCCCGCTGCTCTTCGGGATCGGCGTGGCCTTCAACATCTACTTCGTGATCGCCTGGCGGTCGGGGGAGGCGCACCTGCTGCAGTCGAGCCTCACCCGCGCGGTCGTGTTCAGCGCGCTGACGACGGCGACGGCCTTCGGGGCGCTCTGGCTCTCCAGCCATCCCGGCACGGCCAGCATGGGGCGGCTGCTGATGATCTCGCTTGGCTGGGAGCTTCTCGTTACCCTGCTGGTGCGCCCGGCGCTGCTCGCGCGGCCGCCGTCCAGCTGAGGCGCCACGGCCCTCTCACAGGCTCGTGCACGCGCGGCGGCTGTGCGGGCGCGCGGGGAATCCTATGGTTCGGGAATGATCCAGCGAATCCTGCTCTCCCTCGCCCTCGCCTCCTCCCTCGCGGCCTGCGCCGGCCGCGGGGCGGACATGGAGGCCGGGACCCCGGGCGATCCGCTGGAGGCGACCAACCGGCAGGTGCTGGACGTCAACCTGGCCGTGGACGACGCGGTGATCAAGCCGGTGGCCCAGGGCTACCGGGCGGCCGTGCCGGCCTATGCCCGCACCCGCATCCGGAACGTGCTCGACAACATGCAGGAGCCGCGGATCTTCGCGAACAACGTCCTGCAGGGCCGCTTCCTGGACGCCGGGCACACGACCTTGCGTTTCGTCTTCAACTCCACTCTGGGGGTCGCCGGCCTCTACGACGTGGCCACCGACTTCGGCATAGCCCGCCGCACGGGCGACTTCGGGCAGACCCTGAACGCCTGGGGGCTGGAGGATGGGCCCTACCTGATGCTGCCGATCGCCGGCCCCTCGAACGTGCGGGACACGGTGGGGCTGGTGGGCGACGGCTTCCTGAACCCGATCAGCTGGCTGCTCCCCTTCGGCGGCAACGCCGCCCGGGCCGGGGTGGGCGGCGTCGACCTGCGGGAGCAGAACATCGAGAGCCTGGACGCGCTCCGGGGGGAGTCCCTCGACTTCTACTCCCGCCTGCGCAGCGTCTGGCAGCAGCGCCGGAACGCCGAACTCGGCCGCACCGGGGACACGGGCGACCGGCTGGACGTGCTGGAGGACCCCGGCGCCGCGCCCACCCGGGTGCCCGCGGCCGCCCGCTGAGCGGGGCTCAGGCCCGCAGGAGCTCGGCCGTGCGCCGCCGCAGCTCCGCCGCCAGCCGCTCCGCCCCGCCTTCCCGGAGGAGCACCGTGAACTCGGACCGGCGCGAGGCGAGCTCGCTGATGGTGCCGGTGAGGTAGACGTCCACGATCCGCCATCCTCCCTGGCCCTGGCGCAGCAGGTAGCTGAGCTGCACGGGGGCGTCGTTCACGCGGTTGAGCAGGGTGCGGACCAGACGGTCCCCGTTCGCCAGGGTGGACTCGCCGGTGGTGGTGAAGCTCTCGCCGGAGAAGCCGTCGAACCGGCTCGCGTAGGTCGCGACCGACCAGTCGGAGAAGGCCCGGACAAGGGCCAGTTGCTGGTCGGGCGCGATCCCGGACCAGGCGGGGCCGACCGCGATGCGGGTCATGGCCGGCAGGTCGAAGGCCGACTGCATGACCGGGCCGAGCCGCTCCAGCCGCCCGCGAAGGCCCAGACGGCGCGCGTCCCGCATCACGCCGAGGAGGGCGGCGTGGAGCGTCTCGACCACCGCGGCCGGGGTGGCGGCGGGCTGGGCGCGGAGGGGACGAGGGGCGAGGACCGGGAGGGAGAGGGCCGCCAGCAGCAGGAGCCGCCGGGCGGGCCGGGCGGAGGGGGGACGGTCGGGGAGGCTTTGCATGCGCCGAGACTATGATGGCGCCGGCGCGGTATTCCAACGGGGGCCCATTTCCGGGACCGGCGGCGTCCCAATATGCGGACGGCACGACGCTCGCGGCGGGCCCCGGATTTTTCCGATTCCTACACGCGACCTGTGTAAAAAAGCGTCTCGTGATCGGCAGACGACATAACATCGCCCTTCCGATCCCGGGTTTCGCGGGCAACAGTAAGCTGACGACCGGACTGGGGATCACGCATGCGCGCAGTCATTGCCGCTCTCTGCCTTGCTCTCGGCGCCGCGCTGCCGGCCCGCGCGCAGGCACCGGCACCGGCACAGGATGGGGCACCGCCGGTCTCGGTGGCCGCCGCCCCCGCCAGCGTGGGCGCGGTGCCGGTCGAGGTGACCGCGAACGGCACGGCCCAGCCCATCTCCGTCATCTCCGTCCGGTCTCGCGTGGACGGCCAGATCGAGCGGGTGCACGTGGAGGAGGGCCAGATCGTGAAGGCCGGGGACCTCCTCTTCACCCTTGATTCCCGCACCGCCCAGGCCCTCCTCGCCCAGCAGGAAGCGAACCTCGCCCGCGACCGGGCGCAGCTCGAGCGCGCCCAGTCCGACGCCCGCCGCTACGCCTCCCTCCGCTCCGACGCCTATGCTTCGGCGCAGCGGGCCGAGCAGGCGAGCGCGGACGCCACCGCCCTGGCGGCCACCGTGAAGGCGGACGAGGCGATCGTGGCCCAGACGCGGCTCTCGATCGACTTCGCGACGATCCGAGCGGAGGCGGCGGGCCGGCTGGGCTCCCTGCCCTTCAAGGCTGGTAACTTCGTCCGCGCCTCCGAGGGCGCGGTGCTCGCGACCATCACCCAGACCGACCCCATCCTCGTCGCCTTCTCCGTGCCCGAGCGCTGGCTGGCCGAGCTGCGCGCCGCCCAGGGCCGGGGCGAGGCCGCGCGGGTGCGGGCCCAGGCGCCGGGGGAGACCTCCCGCCCCGCCCAGGGGGAGCTGGTCTTCGTCGACAGCGCCGTCGACACCGCCACCGGTACGATCCAGCTCAAGGCGCGTTTCTCCAACGAGTCGTCCCGGCTCTGGCCCGGCCAGTACCTGGAGGTGGTGATGATCCCCCGTACCGACGCGCAGGCCACCTCCGTTCCCGTCGCCGCGGTGCGGGTCGGGCAGGGCGGCAGCTTCCTCTACGCGGTAACGCCCGAGAACACGGCCCGCCGCGTCCCCGTGAAGGTCCTCCGCTACGCGTCCGGCCGCGCCGTCATCGAGGGCGGCGTCGCCGACGGGGAGCGGGTGGTCACCGAGGGCATCGAGCGCCTCCGGGACGGCGCGAGAGTCGCCGTGCGGGCGCCGGGCACCCCGCCCGGGGGCCGGCCGCAGGCCCAGGGCGGGCAGCCGCCGGCCACGCAGCAGGCGCAGGCGGACGCTCGATGAACCTCTCGGCCGTCTTCATCCGCCGCCCGGTCATGACCGGGCTCCTCTCCTGCGCGATCGTGCTCGCGGGGATCATGGGCTACCTGTCCATGCCGGTGGCCGCCGTGCCGCGGGTGGACTTCCCGGTCATCACCGTCAGCGCCCAGCTTCCCGGCGCCAGCCCGGAGACCATGGCCACCTCCGTCGCGCTGCCGATGGAGCGCGAGTTCTCCACGATCACCGGCATCGACCAGATCTCCTCGACCTCCGGCCAGGGCACGACGCAGATCACGCTGCAGTTCGTGCTCAACCGCAACATCGACGCGGCCGCGCAGGACGTCCAGGCCGCGCTGACCCGCGCCCAGCGGCGGCTCCCGATCGAGATGACGCAGCCGCCCTCCTACCGGAAGGCGAACCCGGCCGACGCGCCGGTGGTGTTGCTGACGCTCTCGGGCGGCGACGTGCCGCTCTACCAGCTGAACGACATCGCCTCGACCCTCGTCTCCCCCGCCCTCTCCCGCGTCCCGGGGGTCGCGCAGGTCGTGACCTATGGCGAGCAGCTCTTCTCCGTGCGGGTGCGGATGCGGCCCGACCGGCTGGCGGCCATGGGCCTCACGCTCGACCAGGTCGGCAACGCGGTGGCGACGGCGAATTCCAACACCCCCGTCGGCACGCTCAGCGGCCAGCGGCAGCAGCTCGTGCTGCGCGCGAACGACCAGCCGCCGGATGCCGAGGCCTTCGGGAACCTCGTCATCGCCGGGCGCTCCGGGGCGCCGGTCCGGCTCTCGGACGTGGCCGACGTGGTCGACGGCGTGCAGAACGACCGCGTCGCCTCCTTCCGGAACGGGGTGCGCGGCCTGACCCTGGCCGTGCAGCGCCAGCCCGACGCGAACACGGTGGAGGTGGTGGACGGGGTCGTCGCGGCCCTGCCCGCCCTGCGCGCCGCCCTGCCGCCGGGCTCCTCCATCGAGGTCGCGCTCGACCGCTCGGCCTCCATCCGGGCCGCGGTGCACGACGTGCAGGAGAGCCTGCTGATCGCCATCGGGCTCGTCGTACTGGTGGTGTGGCTGTTCCTGCGCCGGCTGCTGGCGACGCTCATCCCGATGATCGCGGTGCCGATCTCGCTCTGCGGCACCTTCGGGCTGATGTACCTGATGGGCTACGGCATCGACAACGTGACCCTGCTGGCGCTCACCCTGGCCGTGGGCCTGGTGGTGGACGACGCCATCGTCATGCTCGAGGCCATCATCCGCCACATCGAGGAGGGGATGGGGCCCTTCGAGGCGGCGCTGAAGGGCTCGCGGGAGATCGGCTTCACGATCATCTCGATCACCCTTTCGCTCACGGCCGTCTTCCTTCCCATCCTGCTGATGGGCGGCGTGGTCGGGCGCGTGTTCAACGCCTTTGCGGCCACCGTCTCGCTCGCGGTGGCGGTGTCCTGCTTCGTCTCCCTCACTCTGACGCCGCTGATGGCCTCCTGGCTGCCGGCCCATTCGGCTCCCGGCCGGGTGGACGCCTTCCTCGAGCGGGGCTTCAAGGCCGTCGAGCGGGCCTATGCCTGGGGTCTCAGCCTCGCGCTCCGCTTCCGGCTGGTGGTCTGGGCGCTGTTCTTCGCCTCCCTCGTCGCCGCCGGCTGGCTGGCCGTCGCCATGCCGAAGGGCTTCTTCCCGATCGAGGACACCGGGCTCGCAAACGGCGCGACCGAGGGTCCGCGCGACGCCTCCTACGAGGCGATGGTGGAGCTGCAGGGGGAGGTCGCCCGGATCATCCAGGCGAACCCCTACGTGAAGACTGTGGCCTCCAACGTCGGCGCGATCGGGCAGAGCCTGTCGATCAACCAGGGGCGCATGTTCATCGAGCTGGTTCCGCGGAACGAGCGGCCGCCCGTTCAGGAGGTGATCCAGCAGCTTCGCCGCGAGACCTCGCGCGTGCCGGGGATGCAGGTCTTCCTGCAGCCGATCCAGAACCTCAACTTCGGCGCGCGGCAGTCGCGCACCCTCTACATCTACACGCTGCAGGGGCTGGAATCCGGCCCGCTCTACGACTTCTCCCAGCGGCTTGCGGCCCGGCTGCGGTCGAGCCCGCTGCTGCAGGACGTGAACACCGACCTCCAGCTCGACGCCCCCGTGGTGTCGGTGCAGGTGGACCGCGACCGGGCGGCGGCGCTGGGCGTGAACGTGGACCAGGTGCGCCAGGCCCTCTACTCGGCCTTCGGGGCCCGGCAGATCTCGACCATCTACGCCCAGGCGAATGCCTACCCGGTCATCGTGGAGGCCCTGCCGGAGGACCAGCGGGACGAGACGGGGCTGCAGAAGATCTACCTTCGCTCCAACACCGGGCGCCTCGTGCCGCTGAGCGCGCTGGCCACGGTGCAGCGCGGGACCGGCCCGCTGACGGTGGGGCACCAGGGCCAGCTCCCGGCCGTGACCATCGGGTTCAACGTGGCGCCCGGCGTCTCGCTCGGCGCGGCGACGGAGGCGATCCAGGCGGCGCAGGCGGAGCTCCAGCCGCCGCTCGGCGTCCTCGGCGCCTTCTCCGGCACGGCCCAGGTGTTCCAGCAGGCGCTGGCCGGCCAGGGCATGCTGATCCTGGCCGCCGTGCTGGTGATGTATGTCGTGCTCGGCGTCCTCTACGAGAGCCTGATCCACCCGCTGACCATCCTCTCCGGCCTGCCCGCCGCGGCGCTGGGGGCATTGGCCACGCTCTGGCTCTTCGGGATGGACCTCTCGGTCATCGGCGTGATCGGCGTGCTGCTGCTGATCGGGCTGGTGAAGAAGAACGCCATCATGATCGTGGACGTGGCGCTCAGCCGGCAGCGGGAGGGCGCAGACCCGCTGACGGCGGTGCGGGAGGCCTGCCTGCTGCGCTTCCGCCCGATCATCATGACGACCCTCGCCGCGGCCGCCGGCGCGGTGCCGATCGCGGCCGGCTGGGGCGCGGCGGCGGAGCTGCGCCAGCCGCTGGGCCTCGCGGTCGTGGGCGGGCTCGCGGTCAGCCAGGCGCTGACCCTCTTCGTGACGCCGGTTCTCTATCTCGGCTTCGATGCCCTGGGGAGCGCGGTCGGGCGGCTGCGCCGCGGCTCGCGCGCCGCGCCGCCGGCGGCCCATCCCGCGCCGGCGGAGTAGCCGGGGGTTGCGCGAAAAGGGGCCGTCCGGGAAGCCGGGCGACCCCTTCCCTATTGCGCCGTGACCTTGGCGGCGCGGATCACGGGTTCCCAGAGCACGAACTCGTCCCTCACGAAGCGATCCAGCTCGGCGGGGGTCGAGACCTCGGATTCCGCGCCGAGCTCGGCGAAGCGGGCCTTCATCGGGGGATCGGTCAGCGCCTCCCGCACGGCCGCGCTCATGCGCTCGACGATCTCGGGCGGGGTGGCGCGCGCGGCGAAGAGGGCGGTCCAGGACCGGACGGCAAAGTCCTTCACGCCGAGCTCCGCGACGCTCGGGATGTCGGGCTTCAGGGCCGATCGCTTCTCGCCCGCGACGGCCAGGATCCGCACCTTGCCGGCCTCGGCCTGCGGCAGGGCGGTGGGGAGGTTGAGGAAGGCGAGCGAGACCTGCCCCGCCACGAGGTCGTTCAGCGCGGGCCCGCCGCCGCGGTAGGGAACGTGGACGATGTCCACCCCCGCCCGCATGGCGAAGAGCTCCCCCGCCAGGTGCTGGGAGCCGCCGACGCCCGAGGAGGCGAAGGAATGCCGCCCCGGTTCCCGCTTCAGCAGCGCGAGGAGGCCCGGCATGTCGGAGACGCCCAGCCGGTTGGCGACGGTCAGCGCCAGCGGGATGTCGGCGAGCTGGGAGACGCCGGCGAAGGCCGTGCGCGGGTCGGGCATGCTGCCGGGGGCCACGATCGGGTACATGACGTGGTTGCTGGCGGAGGAGACGAGGAAGGACGTGCCGTCCGCCGCGCCGCGCGCCACGGCGGCGGTGCCGATCGACCCGCCGGCCCCCGTGCGGTTCTCCACCACGAAGGACTGGCCGAGGAGGCCCTGCAGCTTCGGCGCCAGCAGGCGCGCCACCACGTCCGTGGAGCCGCCGGCGGCGTAGGGCACCACCAGCGTCACCGGGCGGTCCGGCCAGGCGGCCAGGGCGGGCCTGGCAAGGAGGGCTCCGGAAGCGGCCAGCATGGCCCGGCGGGTTGTTTCCATGGTCTCTCCTCCTCCAGGCGGCCCGGAAGGCCGCGCTTGCGCCCCAGCCTACGCGCTTGCGAGCATGGCGGAAGATGGCCGGCGGAGACCGGCCGCGAGGAGGAAGCCATGCCGACCACGCGACGCGGCCTGCTGCTGGCAGGCCCCGCCCTCGCCCTCGCGCGCCCGGCCCTAGCCGCCTGGCCGGACCGGCCGGTGCGGATCGTCGTGTCCTTCACGGCGGGGGGCACGACCGACATCATCGCCCGCGTCGTCGGCAACCTGCTGGCGGAGCGTTGGGGGCAGCCGGTGGTCATCGAGAACCGGCCCGGGGCCGGGGGCAACATCGGAACGGAATACGTCGCCCGGGCGGTGCCGGACGGCTACACGCTGCTCGTCGCCTCGGTCGGGCCGCTGGCGGTGAACGGGGCGCTCTACCGCAGCATGCCCTACGACACGCGCAAGGACCTCGCGCCCATCACGCTGCTGGCGGGGGTGCCGAACATCCTCGTCGTGGCCGCGGCTTCCCCGGTCCGCAGCGTGGCGGAGCTGGTGGCGCTGGCGAAGGAGAGGCCGGGGGGCCTGTCCTACGGTTCCACGGGGGTGGGCACCTCGTCTCACCTCTCTAGCGCGATCATGGACGGGATGGCGGGCGTCCAGACCACGCACGTGCCCTATCGCGGGGCGGTGGCGCTGAACGACCTCCTGACGCGGCGGATCGACTTCATGTTCGCGACCATTCCCTCGGTGATCGAGCAGATCCGGGGCGGCCGCCTGCGGGCGCTGGCCGTCTCCACCCTGCGGCGCTCCCGCGCCGCGCCGGAGGTGCCGACAATGGAGGAGCTGGGCTTCGCGGGCTTCGACGCCTCCTCCTGGTTCGGCATCCTGGCGCCCGTGGGAACCCCGCGGGACGTGGTGGAGCGCGTCTCGGCCGACGCTGCCGCCGCGGTGCGCCGGCCGGAGATCGAGCGCCAGATGGTCGACCAGGGGGCCGATCCCGTGGGCAGCACGCCCGAGGAGTTCGGCGCCTTCCTCGACGCCGAGATCGCCCGCTGGGCCGGGATCGTCCGGCTGTCCGGCGCCAGCGTGAACTAGGGGGCGCCTACTCGGCGTAGGTGGGGTCGAGCCGGTCCAGCATGCGCAGCAGGCCCGGCCATTCCATGAGGCCGTAGGGGCGCCGGACATTGGGCTGGTAGTTCTGGTAGGTGGCGTCGAGCACGGGCTGCGGCACCGGGTGCAGCGGCGTGTTGCAGGACATGGCGGCGATCTGCGCGCGGCAGGAAAGTTCGAGGCGGTGCAGGGCGTTGAAGGCCTCGCCCACCGTGCGGCCGACGGTCAGCAGCCCGTGGTTGCGCAGGATCATGGCGTTGTTGTCGCCGAGGTTGGCGACCAGCGCGTCCTGCTCCGCCAGGTCCAGCACCACGCCCTGGTACTCGTGGTAGCTGATCCGGGTGAAGCGCATCGCGGTCTGCGTCATGGGCAGCAGGCCGCATTCGAGGGAGGAGACGGCCATCCCCGGCCAGGTGTGCGTGTGGATCACGCAGTCGAGCTCGTGCTTCGCGCGGTGGATGGCGGAGTGGATGACGTAGCCGGCGCGGTTGATGCCGAAGTCGAAGTCCCCGTAATCGGGCTTGTCGAGGATCGTGCCGTCGATGTCGACCTTGATGAGGGACGAGGCCGTCATCTCCTCGTACATCATGCCGTAGGGATTGATGAGGAAGGCGTTGTCCTCGCCGGGAACGCGGACGGAGATGTGGTTCGCCATCATGTCGGCCATTCCGTAATGGGCGACGAGGCGGTAGCAGGCGGCGCAGTCGATCCGGGCCTGCCATTCGGCGGGCGAGACGCGCTCCCGCATCGGGGTGATCCGCAGCGTCTTCTTCGCGTGCTCGAGCATGGCGTTCCCTCCCGGTTGTGTCGACCTTGGCGAGCATGATCGGACGGGTCCGCCGCCTCCGCCAGGGATTTCGCGGCCCACCTGCCTGGGGCGCGCGGGGTCAGGCCGCCGAGCCGAGCGCCCGGTCGGAAGGCGCGGTGCCTGGCGGGGGCGGGGTCGGGTGGCGTTCCAGCGCGTGCCGCAGCAGCGCGGCCGAGCGGTAAACCCCGTGCACCATCTTCGAGTAGGGGATGACCAGGAAGAGGGCGAGGATGATGCCGAGGTGAACGGCCAGCAGGACGCCCATGGCCCCGGTGTCCCGCAGCGCCAGCAGCAGCAGCCCGGTGGAGGCCGCGAGCAGTAGCAGGACGAGCAGCGCGTAGTCGGCCCCGAGCAGGTTGCGCGCGGCCGGCGCGGGATCGGAGACGATCTTCGTCCAGATCAGCCCCGCCGTGCCCACGACCATGCCGATCCCGCCCCAGAAGCCGAGCTGCACGGGCAGGCTGAGGAAGGCGTAGGGCGCCTCCATGCCGAGGAAGTGGTCGTAGACGGTGGCCGTGCTGGTGGAAGCGAAGCAGAGGAGGAAGCCGTAGAACATGGCGTGGTGGAAGCGCCGGCGCGCCTGGGAGAAGGCCTCGTCTCGGTCGTTGCAGCCCCCTCCCCCGCCGCCGAGATTCTTGAGCGTGAGGATGTCGTGCAGCGCGACGGCGAGCGGCCGCCCGCGCGTCAGCTCGTCCGCCCGGCCGCCGGTGTCGCGCCAGAAGTTGCGGAAGCCCATGGCGAGGGCGAGGATGGAGAAGAGGAAGGTGCCGCCCGCCAGCGCCGTCATCAGCCACCAGGGGATGACGCGGTAGAAGGCGCCGGGGCCGGTCTGCGGCTGATAGAGCACGCGGTGGTCCACCAGCGCCATGGTCAGCAGCAGCACGAGGGCGATGCCGGCCGCGGACACCAGCGACACCACCGTGCCGTTGCGGCGGAACAGGCCCGCCAGCGGCCCTGGCCAGGCGTATTCCTCGTAGGTGTCAGCGCGCACCTGGGCCAGGACCTGCGGCACGTTGATGTTGAAGGGGTGCGGCGGCGCGTACTGGCAGGCGTAGTAGCAGCCCTTGCAGTTGTGGCAGAGGTTGGCGATGTAGCTGAGGTCCCCCGTGGAGAACTCGCGGCGCATCGTCATCGCCGGGAAGACGGCGCAGAAGCCCTCGCAGTAGCGGCAGGCGTTGCACACCTCCATCGCGCGGCGGGCTTCGGTGGTGGCCTCAGTTTCGCGCATTTCTCGCGGCCTCCCTGCCTGCGATCCGTCCGAAGACGGTGCCGATCGCCATGCCGAAGCCGGCGAGATAGCCCTTGCCGAGAATGGATCCGGCCATGATCTCGCCCGACGCGAAGAGGTTCGCGCAGGGGCGCCCGTCGTCCATCCGCACCCGCGCCGTCTCGTCCACCTTCACGCCGAGATAGGTGAAGGTGATGCCGGGGCGCAGCGGGTAGCCGATGAAGGGCGGGTCGGTGATCGGCCGCGCCCAGTGGGTCTTCGGGGGGTCGAGCCCCTCCGTGCGGCAGCCGTCCAGGCGCGTGCCGTTGAACTCGCCGGGCACGCAGGCGGCGTTGAACCGCGCGACCGTCCTCTCCACCGCGGCGGGATCGAGGCCGAGCTTGGCGGCGAGCTCGCCGACCGTGTCCGCCTTGATGGCCGGGAACACGGAGGGCATGAACAGCCGCTCGGCCTTTGAGTCGATGATCGAGTAGGCGACCTGGTCCGGCTGCTGCGCGACGAGGCGGCCCCAGATGGCGTAGCGCTTGGGCCAGACATCCTCGCCCTCGTCGTAGAAGCGTTCCCCGTGCTTGTTCACGACGACGGAGAAGGGCACGCAGTCGAGGCGGGTGACGATGCCGCCGTCGTATTTCGGGGCGCGCCCGTCGATGGCCACCGCGTGGCACTGGGAGGGATCGCCGACGGAGGCGATGCCCTGGTCGAGCAGGTTGCGGAGCACCTTGCCCTGGGCATAGGGCGTGCCGCGCACGAGGAAGTTCTGAGCGGCCTCCCCCCAGCCGTCCTTCAGCCATTCGAGGTTCGCCTGGAAGCCGCCGGAGGAGGCGATGACGACCTTCGCGCGCACGGTCTCCGGGAAGCCGCGGTGGTCGATCAGCACCTCGCGCACGAAGCCGTCGTCCATGCGCAGCTCCACGGCCTCGGTGTCGTAGAGGATGTCGATACCGAGGCGCTCGGCGGTCGCGAAATAGGCGTTCACCAGCGCCTTGCCGCCGCCGAGGAAGAAGGCGTTCGTGCGGGACAGGCTCAGCGTGCCGGAAAGGGATGGCTGGAAGCGCACCCCGCAGGCCTCCATGAAGGGCAGCGCGTCGTGCGTCAGGCGGATGGTCATGCGCGCCAGGTTCTCGTCGGTCTGGCCGCCGGTGACGCGCAGGAGGTCGTCCCAGTACTCGTCCTCGAGGTAGCTCTCGGTGAGCACCTTCGTCGGCTCGGGGTGCATGGTGCGCATGTTGCGGGTGTGGCGGCTGTTCCCGCCGCGCATGGGCTTGGGGGCGTGCTCGATCAGAAGGACGGAGCAGCCGGCCTGGCGGGCGGTGACCGCGGCGCAGAGGGCGGCGTTGCCGCCGCCGATCACCAGCACGTCCCAGATCCGCGAGAAGTCCGGCATCGCCCGCCTCCGCCCCAGCTTGTATACGAGCGGATACAATGTGGGGCGCGGGCTTACAAGCCTTGCGGCCTCGTGGCGTCAGTCCTGGCGGGTGGTGAGGCCGATCCGCACCTTGAAGGCGTTGCGGATGTGCCGCCGCGCCGCCGCCTCCGCGGCCGCCGCGTCGCGCGCCTCGATGGCGGCGACGATGACCGCGTGCTCCTCGATCGCCTCCGCCCCCCGGAGGGGCGCGGCGAGGGTGGTGCCGCCGAGCAGGGCGAGGGAGAGCCGCATGGTCTCGAGGATGTTGATGAGGAAGCCGTTCCGGGCGGAGAGGTAGACCTGCCGGTGGAAGCGCCGGTTGGTGCCGGAGAGGGCGGCGGGGTCGTCCACCAGCGTCCGGTCGCGCTCGACCATCTCGCGCAGGATCTCGACCTCGGTCGGCGTCGCGTGGGTGGCGGCCAGGCCGGCGGCGGTGCCCTCCAGCACCTCGCGCATGTGGTAGAGCTCCGTCATCTGCGCGTAGCCGAGGCGGGCCACCACCGCGCCGTGGTGGGGCTCGTGCAGGACGAGGCCCTGGGTCTCCAGCCGCTTCAGCGCCTCGCGCACGGGGGTGCGGCTGATGCCGTAGCGCTCGGCCAGCTCGGATTCCCGGAGCCGCGTGCCGGCCGGCAGGGCGCCGCTGTCGATCGCGGCCAGGAGGAGGTCGTAGGCCTCGGAGCCCGAGGAGCGGCTGGGGCGGGCGCTCACGCCGCGCGGGCCCTCATCCGGCACGGCGGTCGCGCGCGATGTCGAGGAAGACCTCCTCCAGGTCGTCGCGGCCGTAGCGCGACAGGAGCTCGGCGGGGGAGCCGCTGTCCACCAGCCGCCCGGTCTTGAGCATCAGGACGTGGTCGCAGAGACGTTCCACCTCCGCCATGTTGTGCGAGGCCAGGAGGATCGCGCAGCCGCTCTCCTGCCGGTACCGCTCGAGCCAGGAGCGTACCCAGTCCGCGGTGTCGGGGTCGAGGCTCGCGGTCGGCTCGTCCAGCAGGAGGAGGTCCGGGCGGTTGATGAGGGACTTGGCGAGCGCCACGCGCGTCTTCTGCCCGGCCGAGAGCTGCCCCGCGGGGCGGTCCAGCAGGTCCGCCAGGGAGAGCTGGGCCGCCAGCTCCGCGATCCGGCCAGCGGCGTCCGGCACGTCGTAGAGATGCGCGTAGACGAGGAGGTTCTCCGCCACGCTCAGCCGGTGCGGAAGGGCGATGTAGGGGGAGGAGAAGTTGGCGCGCGCGAGGGCGGCGAAGCGGTCGCGCGCCATGTCGTGCCCGAGCACCCGCACGCGGCCGCCCGTCGGGATCAGCAGGCCGAGCAGCATGGCGATGGTGGTGCTCTTGCCCGCGCCGTTGCCGCCGAGCAGCCCGACCGTGCCGCCGCGCGGCAGGGTGAAGGAGAGGGCGTCCACCGCCAGGGTGGCGCCGTAGCGCTTGGTCAGCCCCTCGGCCTCGATGGCGGGGGCTCGGGGATCGGGGGCCGGGCGCATCGCCATGGCATAGGCCGCCCGGCGGCGCCTCGCCAGGGCCGGCCGGGCCTCAGCGGCGCAGGTGCCGGTCCGTGGCCCGCCCCTGGAAGAGGGTGACGCCGTTCTCCCACCCCCAGGCGACGGCCGCGGCGCGGTCCGCGCCGGTCATCACCACCGAAACCTCCTGGAGCACGCCGGCGGGGGGAGGGTTGGCCGGGAGGGCGTCGGTCCAGGCGAGGCGGACGACCCGCGCGCCCAGCCGCGCGGGGTCCAGCAGGGCCAGCACCTCGCCGCCGGCGGCCTCCAGCGCCAGGACGTAGCCCCGGCTGACCGCGAGATCGCGGCCGAGCGCGAAGCCGGCGGGATCGGCCAGCACCTCCGCCGCCGGGACGGCAAGGGTGAGCATCGGCCGGACCGCGCGCGGCAAGCGGCCGTCCAGCGCGAGGAAGGCGTCGGAGGTGAGGGCCGCGACGGAGAGGGACAGGTGCAGCGGGCGCGGGGAGGCCAGCCATTCCGGCCGTGCGACCCCGGCGAGCATCCGCAGCTCGAGATGCAGGCGAAGCTGCGCCGTGAGGGCCGGCACGGCGTCGAGGTCGCGGCCCGGAAGCAGCCGGTCCCGCAGGGCGCCGGGCATGGGGGCGACCGATTCCGCGACGACGCCCGACTCCCCTTCCGGCGCGAGGCGGCAGACGGGCTGGCGGCGGAGATAGGGGGCGGGGTCGGCGCGGAGGAGCACGGGCAGGACCGGGGCGAGCTCCTCCGCGGTGAGCGGGGGCATCGCCGGCGCGGGGGGCGGCGCGGCGGGGACGAGGCCGAGGCTTTCCTCCAGCGCGGCCAGCAGGGCGCCGGACTGCTCGGGCAGGCGCAGCCCGCGGACGACCGCGGCGACGGCGGCGTCGTCCACCGCGCCGTCGAGCACGCGGAGGACCGCGGGGCGGAGCGTGTCGGGCGGGGCGGTCGCCACGGCCATGTCGCCGTTCGGCAGGTGGAAGACCCGGGCGCGGCGGGCGTGCTGCGGCAGGGCCAGGGCCTCCCGCAGGAGGCGGCGGTGATGCGGGCGGTCGAGGCCGCGGGGAAGGTCGGAGAGGCGCAGCCAGAGCACGTCGCGCACCGCGCCGGAGGCGAGGCAGACGCGCACGAGGGCGGCGAGCTCCGCCGCGCCGCCGTCCGGCCCGGTGAGAGGGGGCGGGTCCACCGGCATGGCGTGGACCCTGGCGCCGCGCAGGGGCGGCGGTGCGACGGAGGGGGCGGCCGTCATCCGGCGGCGCCCTGCCGGCGGCGCGCGGCCATGAGGCGGTTCGGCCAGGGGCCCGCGAAGCGAAGGATGCCGCGGGCGAGGCCCCAGGAGAGGGCCTCGGCGTCGGCCACGCCCTCCAGCACCACCCGCGCGGGGTTGAGAGCCTGCCAGAAATCCCCCGGCAGGTCGTCGAGGGCGGGGTCGAAGGCGAGGTGCAGCGCCTCTCCCGGAAGATGGGCCGGGTTGAGCAAAGAAAGCAGGGAGGCCGGCAGGTCGGCCACGCCGTGGCGCCCCGCCGGCGGGCGGGCGAGCGCCCGCGCCGGAAGCAGGGGGAGGAGGTTCTCCACGGCGACGGGCAGGGCCTCGGGCGGGAGGTCGAGGTGCAGAGGGTCGGCGGAAGGGGGCGCGAGGGCGAGGGCCCGGCGGGCAACCACGTCGTGCGCGTGCGCCTGCCACGGCGCGCCGGCCCAGCGGGCGCCGAGCACCGAGCGGATCGCGGCCGCGGCGGGCAGCGCGCGCTGGCCCATGGGGCGCAGCTCCCCGCCCGGGCCGAAGCCCAGGATGGGGCGGCGTTCCAGAAGCCCCTCGAGCGGGGTGGCGCCGAGCATCGCCTCCAGTCCGGTGGAAGGGACCAGGGGCGCGGCGGGGGCGGTGATCGTTTCCGTGAGGAGGGCGGCGTCGCGGCCGTGGAGGACGGCGGCGAGGGCTCGGCGGGCCATCTCGAGCGCGGGCTGGGCGGCGACGAGGCGCCAGGCGCCGTCCTCGGCCGAGGAGACGCGGCCGCCGCGGTTGCGGGCGGCGTCCTCCAGCAGCGCGCGCGCCACCCGGTGGGCCTCGGGCGCGAGGCCGGGGCCGGGACGGAAGAGCAGCGCCGCGAGCGGTGGCCCATCCTGGGCCGGGTGCGGTGCGGGGGTCATCGAGCGGCCGATTCTGGCCGAAGAGGGTTAACCCGCGGTGACCGCGCGCATCGGCCGGTTGCCACCCGACCCGGCGGCGGGCTACGCCGAAGCGATGAACGGCCCCGCGCCAGAGACCCCACGCCCCACCATGGCCAGCGCCGACCTCTCGGAGGCCGTGCGCACCCTGCGCCGCGCGTCGGTCCTCGTGGTGGGGGACGCCATGCTGGACCGCACCGTCTATGGCACGGTGACCCGCATCTCGCCCGAGGCGCCGGTGCCCGTGCTGACGGTGGACCGCGAGGTGGCGACGCCGGGCGGCGCCGGCAACGTGGTGCGGAACCTCACGGCTCTTGGCGCCTCCGTCGCCTTCCTCTCGGTGGTGGGCGACGACCAGGCGGGGTCGGAGCTGACGGGCCTGATCGGCGGGCAGCCCGGGGTGGAGCCCTGGCTGCTGGTGCAGGGCGGGCGGGCCACGACGACGAAGACGCGCTTCATCGCCTCCGGCCAGCACCTGATGCGGGCCGACCACGAGGTGGCGCGGCCCATCCACCCGCGGCTGGCGGACCGGATGGTGCGGATCGCCCAGGACACGATCGCGGCCACCAAGGTCATGATCCTGTCGGACTACGGGAAGGGCGTGCTGGCGGGGGACGTGCCGCAGCGCCTCATCGCCGCGGCGCGCGCGGCCGGGCGGCGCGTGGTGGTCGATCCGCACGGCGGCGAGCACGGCATCTACGCCGGCGCGGACCTCATCACCCCGAACCGGGCGGAGCTGCGGGCGGCGACGGGGATGGACATCGAGAGCGAGGCGGGGCTGATCGCCGCGGCGCGCGCGCTGATGCAGCGGCACGGCATCGCCGCGGTGCTCGTGACGCGCGGGCGGGAGGGCATGACGCTGCTCGACGGCGCGGAGGTCCACCACTTCCACGCGGAGGCGCTGGAGGTGGCGGACGTCGCGGGGGCCGGCGACACGGTCGCGGCCCTGGTGGCCGCGGGAATGGCGGCCGGCCTGCCGCTGCCGGTCGCGGCGCGGCTGTCGAACATGGCCGCCGGGCTCGTGGTCGGGAAGATGGGCACGGCGGTCGCGCGCGACGCCGACATCCTGGAGTCACTAGGCGCCGAGCGCGGGGCGCTGCGCAAGATCGTCACCCGGCTGCGCGCGGCGGAGCAGGCCGAGCGCTGGCGGCGCCACGGCTGGCGCGTGGGCTTCGCCGACGGCTCCTTCGACCTTCTCAGCCCGGGCCACCTCCACCTGCTGGAGCAGGCGCGGCGGTGGTGCGACCGGCTGGTCGTGGGGGTCCGGTCGGACGAGGCGATCCGCCGCCTGAAGGGGCCGACGCGCCCCGTGCAGGCGGAGGCGGTGCGGGCGGCGGCGCTCGCCTCGCTTTCCGCCGTGGATCTCGTCACCTCCTTCGAGGACGACGGGCTGCTGCCCCTGGTGGAGGCGATCCGGCCGGACGTGCTGATCAAGGGCGCCGACCACCGCCTCGAGGACGTGGTCGGCGCGACGCTGGCGCCGGAATGGGGCGGCATCATCCGCTTGGCCGCATTGCTTCCCGAGGACGGGGCCGCGGTCGCCAGCCTGCAGGACTGAGGGCTACCGGCCGGAGGGCGGCGAGTCCGGCTGCTGGCCGGGCCGGACCACCTGGCCGCGCAGCATCCCGATGAGGATCAGGTGCTCCTTGATCGAGTTGTTCGAGAGGGTGGCCGCGATCTTGTCGGGCGCCGGGGAGCGGCTCTCCATGACGGCGCTGGTGAGGCTGAGAAGCTCCTGGTGGCCGCGCTCCTGAACCTCAAGGAACAGGCGCTCGAAGTCGGGGCCGCTCGCGGCGCGCAGGCTCTCGATTGCCTTGCCGCGGTCGTTGCCGAGGCTGGCCTTAGGGAAGTCGTGGCCGGCCAGCTTCATGGCCTGGACGACGCCCTCCTGCTCCTGGATCTCGAACTGGGCGAAGCGCTTCACGTCCGGGTTGGTCGCCTTCTCGGCGCCGATCTCGGCGGTGGCGTGGGAGAAGGCGCCGGTCTCGTAGAGCATCCGCGCCAGGCGCTCGGGCGGGACGATGGCGAGGTTCTCGGGGGTCACGTCGGCGCGGGGGGAGTTGCCCTGGGCCTGGGCCAGGCTGGGCGCGAGGACGGGAAGCAGGGCGGCGCCCGCGAGGGCGAAGGGGACGGTGCGGCGGTTCATGGGGTGGCAATCTCCGAGTGTGGGGCTCGGAGAAGGAACGGCGGCGGCGGGTCGTGGTTCCGTAGGGCAGAATCACCGCTCCCACCGGAAGGGGGTGCCCGGCCCCCTCACTCGCAGAGCAGGGCCGCGCGCATCTCCTGGGAGCCCACGGGATCGCAGAGCGCGGCCAGCCGCCCCGCGGCCAGCACGGCGTAGCGGTGCATGAGCGACTTGCGGCGGGCGCCGGCGAGCGCGCGGTGCTCGGTGTCGCGCACCATCACGGCGTCGAAGCCGTCGCTGACGATGAGGCCGATCTCCTCGGGGATGAGTTCCTGGGGGAAGTCGCAGTCGACGGCGAAGTAGAGGCGGTCGCACCAGTCCCGGTACTCGTGCCACTTGTTGTCGGAGAGGAAGTCGCGCGGGCCGGACTTCACCTCGATGGCGAAGAGGCAGCCCTCGGGGGTGAGCGCCATGATGTCGAGGCGCCGGCCGCAGGGGATGGGCATCTCGGCGAGGGGGGCCCAGCGGTGGCGGGCGCAGAAGCGCATGGCGGCGCGGCAGGTGGTGGCCGTGCGCTCGGGGATGGAGAGGTCCAGCGGCATGGGCCGGATTCACGCCGAGACGTGAGGGAGGTCAAGCTTCCCGTGCCGCTTCCCGGCGGTGTAGGGAGGGGGGTGCCCGACGAACGACCTTTCTGGAAGCGGAAGTCCCTCTCCGCGATGACGCGGACCGAGTGGGAATCCCTCTGCGACGGCTGCGGCCGCTGCTGCCTGCACAAGATCCGCGACGAGGACACGGAGGAGGTTCACTTCACCAACGTGGCCTGCCGGATGCTCGACACCCAGGGCTGCGGCTGCCGCGACTACGCCAACCGGCGCGACCACGTGCCGGATTGCGTGCAGCTGAAGGCGAAGATGGTGCCGGCGCTCGACTGGCTGCCGCCGACCTGCGCCTACCACCTTCTCGCCCGCGGCGAGGACCTGCCGGACTGGCACCCGCTGGTCTCGGGGGATCCGGAAAGCGTCCACCGGGCCGGCATCTCGGTCCGCGGGCGCGTGGTCTCGGAGCGCGACGCCGGGGCGCTGGAGGACCATGTCGTGTCCTGGCCGGGGCGCTGGCCGCCGCGGTTGCCCGGCCGGCGCGGCGGCCCCAAGGCGGCGGACCCCGCCGCGCCCACCAGGAGGAGGAAGACCGGATGACCAAGGCGCTCTACGGCGGGGTGAACGCCGCCCTGATCACGGCGATGCACGCCGACCTCTCGCCCGACCATGTCCGCACCGCCGCCCACGCGAAGTGGCTGCTGGCGAATGGCTGCGACGGGCTGGGCGTGCTGGGCACGACGGGGGAGGCGAATTCCTTCGGGCTGGGCGAGCGCCGGGTGATCCTGGAATCCCTCGTGCAGAACGACGTGCCGGTGACGCGGCTCATGCCCGGCACCGGCACCACCAATCTCTCCGACACGGTGGAGCTGTCGCGGCACGCGCGCGAGCTCGGCTGCCCCGGCGTGCTGCTGCTGCCGCCCTTCTACTACAAGAACCCGAGCGAGGAGGGGCTCTACGCCTACTTCTCCGAGGTGATCGAGCGGATCGGCGGCGGGCTCGCGGTCTATCTCTACCACTTCCCCGCCCAGTCCGCCGTGCCGCTGACGGTTCCGCTCATCGGGCGGCTGCTGGAGGCCTTCCCGGGCGTGGTGCGGGGCGTGAAGGACAGCACGGGCGACCCGGCGCAGGCCGAGGGCTTCATCAAGGCCTTCGCCAGCCGCGGCTTCGAGGTCTACCCGGGCGCGGACAACCTGCTGCAGCGGATGCTGGGCATTGGCGCGGCCGGCTGCATCACGGCCGCGGCCAACATCGTCGCCCGCTTCTCCCAGGTGGTCTACGCGAAGCGGAGCGGGCCGGAGGCGGACGCGGCGCAGGCGGTGCTGAACGCCGGGCGCGCCGCGGCCAGCTCCGTGCCGCTGATCGCGGGGCTGCGCGAGGTGCTGGCGCGCAGCACCGGCGACGAGGCTTGGCGCCACATCCGCCCGCCGAACACGCGCCTCTCCCCCGCGCAGGCCGACGCCGTCTGGGCGGCCTGGGAGGGCACCGGCGCCCTGCCCCTGCCCGGCCTGGCCGAGCACGGCCTGTCGCTGGCGGCGGAGTGAGCGGGGTGTCCGAGGCGCTGCGCTGCCGCGTCCCCGCCGTCTCGACGGTGCAGGTGGACGACGAGACCTCCCGCGTCACGCGCTGGGACTTCCCGCCCGGCGCGGAGACGGGGTGGCACCGGCACGGCTGGGCCTATCTCGTCGTGCCCGTGACGGACGGGACGATGACGCTGGAGGAGCCGGGCGGGGCGACGCGCGAGGCGACGATCCGCGCGGGCGTGTCCTACGCCCGCCCGCCGGGGGTGGAGCACAACGTGGTCAACGGCGGCACCGAGCCCTTCTCCTTCGTGGAGATCGAGTTCAAGGCGCACCCCGGCTGACCCGGTGCCCCGCCCGCTGGGTCGGGACCTCCACGAGGGCGTGCAGCAGCGCCGCGGCGGCGAGCGCGAGGGCGGTGGTGGCGAGGATGGCGGCGCCGGGCGGCGTGCCGGCCTCCAGCAGCAGGCGCAGGACCGCGTAGCCGGCGACCGCGTGCACGACGTAGAGCGGGTAGCTGACGCGGGCGAGCGCGTCGAGCGGCGCCGGCACGCGGCGGATGCGGTGGCGGAGGAGGAACAGGCCGCCGAAGAGCAGGAGCGCGCAGCCGTAGGCGGTCAGCCCGGGCAGGGTCTGGAAGCCCATGATGCCGCCGGCCCATTGCAGGGCGAAGAGCGCGAGGAGCGCGGCGCCGGCGCCGAGGCAGGCTCCCTGCCCCGCCGTGCCGCGGTGGCGGGCGGCGAAGACGGTGCCGACGAGCATGTAGGTGATCATCTGCGCGCTGAGCGCCAGTTCCTCGAAGGCCATTTGCCCCCCTGGTCCCCAGGTAACGGTGCCGGCCAGGGCGGCGAGGCCCGTCAGCGCGAGGCCGGTGGCGAGGAGCGGCCGCACCCGCCCTAACCGTAGCGCGGGGGCGATCAGCAGGCAGAGAAGGTAGAAGCGGACCTCGATGGCGAGCGTCCAGCTGATGCCGTCGATCGTGCCCAGGCCCAGCACGTCCTGCAGGAAGGCGAGGTGGGCCAGCCACTGGGCGGGGCCGAAGGGCACGGGATTGCCGAAGTGGCGGGCGCAGAGCCAGACGGCGGCCGTGGTGACGGCAAAGCCGGCCGCGTAGGTCGGCCAGATCCGCAGCGCCCGGCCGAGCGCGAAGCCCGTCCTGCCCCGGCCGACCAGGGAGAGCGGGACGACGAAGCCGCTGATCAGGAAGAACACCGCCACCCCGAAATGACCGGCGAAGCCCGGCGGGAGGGCGGCGTGGAGGGCGAGGACGGCGGGGGCCGGCCCGTCCCAGGCGGGGGCGCCCAGGAAGGCGGCGGCGGTCGGGCGGTTGGTCCAGAAGTGCTGGGTGTAGTGGCTCAGCAGGACCGAGAGGGCGGCCAGGCCGCGCAGGCCGTGGGCGAAGGCGATCCGGGAGGATGGGCCGCCCAAGGCAATGATTTTGCCCGCTTTTGGTGGCGCGTGGTCCACGCGGTCATCCTTGTCTCTGTCAAGTCGTTGAACCCGACCCCACCCAGGGTCCATTCTCTTGGAATGGAACATAACGAGACCGAGGTCGTTCCCCTGCGCGCCCATCCCTTGGCCCTGCCAACGCCAACGCCGGTGCGCTGGAACCGTTCGGCGCGGGCGCGCCGGGTCTCGCTGCGGATCGATCCCCGCGCGGGGGAGGTGGTGGTGACCCTGCCGCCGCGCTCCGGCCGGCGGGCGGGGATGGCGCTGCTCAACACCCATGCCGCCTGGGTGAAGGAGCGGCTGGGCAGCCTGGCGCCGGCTGTGCCGCTGGCGGAGGGACAGGCGGTGCCGCTCGGCGGGCTGCCGCACGTCATCCGGCACGATCCGGCGGCGCGGGGGCCGGCGATCCTCTGGCAGGGGGAGATCGTGGTGGCCGGGGACAAGGCGTTCCTCACGCGGCGGGTGGGGGATTTCCTCAAGGCCGAGGCCAAGCGGCGGATCGCGGTGCTGGCGGCGGGGCACGCGGCCTCGCTGGGGGTGAAGATCAAGCGGATCGTGCTGAAGGACACCCGCTCCCGCTGGGGAAGCTGCGCGCCGGACGGGACATTGGCCTTCTCCTGGCGGCTGGTCATGGCGCCGGACTGGGTGCTCGACTACGTCGTCGCGCACGAGGTCGGGCACCTGCGGGAGTTGAACCACTCCGACCGGTTCTGGGCTCATGTCGCCCGGCTGACGCCGCATCGCGAGGCCGCGCAGGACTGGCTGCGGCGGAACGGGCCGACGCTGCTGCGCGTGGGGTGATCAGGCGCCCCGCGGCCGGTCGGCGAAGAGGATGCCGGCGGTGAGGTGATAGAGGCTGCTGGCGGGGGCGGGCTCGCCACTCGGGTCCCCCATTTCGTCCAGGCGCTCGTGCCAGAGGCCGGGCGGGGCGCCGTCGAGATGGCGGCGAAGGGCGACCTCGGCGCGGGCGCGGCCCTCCGGCGTGGCCCCGGTGCGCAGGGCCTCAGACTTCAGGCGCTCGGTCTGCGGCCAGAGGCGCGAGCCGGCGCTTCGCACCGTGCCGTCGCTCCAGAGCTCGTCCCGGAGGGTGCCGAGGCGCGGGTTGATGCCGTGGCGGTCCACGAAGTCCAGGAGGGGACCGGCGGCGCCGGTTGCCCCCCGTTCCGGCACCAGGCGGGCGTGCCAGTCGAGGAGCCAGGCCCATTCGCAGTGGTGGCCGGGCTCCAGGACATGCCGCCCCTCCTCGCGGAGGGGGGTCCAGTCGTCGGCATAGTATTCCGGCAGAGTGCCGGTGCGGGCGTCGCGCAGGCGCGTGAGGAAGAGCTCCACCAAGGCCGTCGCGCGATGGAGGAAGAGGTCGTCGCCGAAGGCTTCGGCCGCGGCCAGGAACGCCTCCAGCAGGTGCATGTGCGGGTTCTGGCGGCGCGGCAGGCTGGGCGGGAGGCCCTCCGCGTAGCCGCCGAGAGGGTGGGCGAGGCGGGCGTCGAGGTAGCCGAGCAGGTCCAGGGCCTCCCGCCGCAGCGGCGGCGCGGGCAGGAGGCGTGCCGCGCTCGCGAGGGCGAGCAGGACGAAGGCGTGGTCGTAGAGGTCGCGATGGGCGTCCGTGACCCGGCCCTCGAGGTCGAAGCAGCGGGCGTAGCCGCCCTCGGGCTGCCGGGCGCGGGTGCGCAGGAAGGCGACGCCGAGTTCCACCGCCTCGGCCGCGCGCGGGAGGCCGAGGGCCTGGGCCTCGGTGAAGACGTAGACCTGGCGGGCCGCGACGCGGAGGCGGCGGAAGGGGGCGGTGCTCTGCCGCGTCCGCGGGTCGAGGCTCTCGTTGAAGCCGCCGCGCGCCCAGTCCACGCCGTGCTCCAGCCAGAGGGGCCAGGCGGCGTCGCGCAGCCATTCCGTCAGCGGGCGCGGGGGGGCGGTAGTCACCGGCCGGGCTCCGCGGGGCGCCCGGGCGGGCGCGGGGTGGTGCCGCCCGGCCGGGGCTGTAAAAGGGTCCGCCCGGCGATCGAGGAGTGCTGCGTCGTGATACTGCTGACGGGGGCCGCGGGGTTCATCGGGTCCAACCTGCTCGCGCGGCTCAACGAGGCCGGCATGACGGAGGTGGTGATCTGCGACGCGCTGGGCACCGGCGACAAGTGGCGGAACCTGCGGCGGCACGAATTCGCGGACTTCGTGCCGATCGACGGGCTGCGCGCCTGGCTGGCCGGGGCGCCGCGGCTGGACGCGGTCATCCACCTCGGCGCCAACTCGGACACGACGGCGGCGGACGGCGACGAGGTGATGGAGCGCAACTTCGCGACCTCCCTCCTGCTGTGGCGGCACTGCGCCC
Organism: Muricoccus nepalensis; assembly: GCF_006438825.1. GTDB lineage: Bacteria > Pseudomonadota > Alphaproteobacteria > Acetobacterales > Acetobacteraceae > Roseomonas > Roseomonas nepalensis. The sequence continues at coordinate 422,937 of NZ_RCZP01000002.1, read as the reverse complement.
GGGAGGGCGTGCCGCTGCTCTACGCCTCGTCGGCCGCGACCTACGGGAACGGGGAGGCGGGGTTCCTCGACCGGGACACGCCGGACTTCCTGGCGACGCTGCAGCCGCTGAACCTCTATGGCTGGAGCAAGCACGTCTTCGACCGCCGCGTGGCGCGCGCGGTGGAGGCGGGGGGGCCGGTGCCTCCGCGCTGGTACGGGCTGAAGTTCTTCAACGTCTACGGGCCCAACGAGTACCACAAGCGCGGCATGACGAGCGCGGCCTTCAACATCACGCAGGCCGCGCTGCGGGGCGAGCCCGCGCGGCTCTTCGCCTCGGACCGCGCGGGCATCGAGGACGGCGGGCAGTCCCGCGACTTCGTCCACGTGGACGACCTCTGCGACGTCATGCTGTGGCTGCTGCGCGGGAGCGCGCCGTCAGGCCTCTACAACATCGGCTCGGGCGGGGCGCGCAGCTTCGCGGACATGGCGCGGGCGGTCTTCGCCGCGCTGAACCAGCCGGCGCGCATCGAGTACGTGCCGATGCCGGAGACGCTGCGCGGCCGGTACCAGTACTGGACGGAGGCCGACCTCTCGAAGCTCCGCGGCGCCGGCTACAACGCGCCGATGACCTCGCTGGAGGAGGGCGTCGCGCGATACGTCACGGGGTTCCTCGCCGCGGGGGACCGCTACCGCTGAGGGCGCGTCACACCGCACGCTGTCCGCCGCCGTCCACCGCGATGCCCTGGCCCGTGACGTAGGCGGCGACGGGGGCGGCGAGGAAGGCGACCATGGCCGCGTCGGACTGGTCGCAGGCCACGGCCTTGGGCACGGTGCCGGTGCGCGCCCGCAGTCGGCCGCCGTCACCATCGCGCTCCGGCCGCGCATCCCGAGGTCTCTGCCGCTATTCCACCCGCGCGCCGGTCTCGCGCACGATCGGCGCCCATTTCTCGGCTTCCTCCCGGATGAAGCGGCCGAGTTCCTCGGGGGTGGTGGGGATCGGCTCCACCCCCTGCCCTTCCAGCGACGACGAGACGCCGGGGTCGTCCAGCGCCTCCCGCATCGCGGCGTTCATGCGGGCGACGATGGCCGGCGACAGGCCCTTGGGGCCGACGAGAGCGTACCAGTTCTGCACCTCGTAGCCCGGTAGGGTTTCGGCGAGGGCGGGGATATCGGGCATGGAGCGGACGCGCTTGAGCGTCGGCACGGCGAGCATCCGCAGGCGCCCGGACTGCACGTGCGGCAGGGCGGTGGGCGCGGTGGAGAAGGCGTAGTCGATCTTGGCGCCGATCAGGTCCGTGATCATCGGGCCGCCGCCGCGGTAGGGGACGTGGACGGTCTTCACGCCGGCCATGCGGTCCATCAGCGCGCCCGCGAGGTGCCCGGCGCCGCCGACGCCCGAGGAGCCGTAGGTGATGGTGTCGGGCACGGCCTTCGCGGCCGCGAGCAGCTCCGCGACGGTCTTCCAGGGGCGTTCCGCCGGCACGACGAGCACGTTGAGCACGTTGCCGGCCATGCAGATGGGGGTGAGGTCCGCCTGCGGGTCGAAGGGGAGGCTCGCGTAGAGGCTCGTGTTGATCGAGAGCGCGCCGATGGTGCCCATGAGGAAGGTGCTGCCGTCGGGCGGGGCGCGCACCACCACCTCGGTCGCGAGATTGCCGCCGGCGCCGGGGCGGTTCTCGATCACGACGGGGACGCCGAGCAGGGCGGAGAGCTTGGGCTGCATCACGCGCGTGCTGATGTCCGTCGCGCCGCCGGCCGCAAAGCCGACGACGATGCGGATGGGCTTGCTCGGCCAGGCCTCCTGCGCGCGCGCCGGAATGGCCGGCAGCGCGAGGGCGAGGCCCCCGGCGCCGAGCAGGCTGCGGCGTCCGATCATCGTGTTCCCTCCCTCTTGGGCAGCCCTGGATCAGCGCCCCTGGAACTGGGGCGGGCGCTTCTCCATGAAGGCGCGCCGGCCCTCGATGTAGTCCTCGCTGGCGAAGCACTCGGCGACGAGGCGGGCGCAGAGGGCCTCGTCGGGCTCGGGCTTCAGCGCCTCGCGCACGATGGCCTTCACGGAGTCGACCGTCAGCGGCGCGTTGCCGGCGATGGTGGAGGCGTAGTCGCCGATGGTCGCCTCCAGCGCGTCGTCGGGCACCACGCGGTTCACCAGGCCCATGACGCGCGCGTCCTCGGCGGAGAAGCGCTTGGCGGTGAAGAAGAGCTCCTTCGCGAAGGAGGGGCCGACGATCTCGACGAGGCGCCGGATGCCCTTGAGCGGGTAGCCGAGGCCGAGCTTGGCGGCGGGGATCCCGAAGGAGGACCGCTCCGTGCAGATGCGCATGTCGCAGCAGACGGCGAGGGCGGAGCCGCCGCCGATGCAATGGCCGCGGATGGCGGCGACGGTGGGCTTCGTGAAGTCCGCCAGCGCGTCGTAAACCTTCGCGGTCTGCACCTGGTAGGCGTCCACCGCCTCCTTGGAGGAGCGCTCACTCTCGAACTTCGAGATGTCGGCGCCGGAGACGAAGGCCTTGCCGCCCGCGCCCGTGACGACCACCACGCGGATCGCGGGGTCGGCCGCGAAGTCCGCCAGGATCCGTTCGGCGGCCACCCACATCTCCATGGAGACGGCATTATGGCGCTCGGGGTTGTTGAAGATCATCCAGCCGACGCCGCCCTCCTTGCGGAGGAGCATCTTGTCGGTGCCAAGCGCCGGGTTCGGCGGGGGGAGCGCGTCGGGCATGATGGGTCCTAGGTCACCTGGCGGGACTTGAGGTCCGCGATCTCGTCGTCGGAGTAGCCGGCCTCGCGGAGCACCTCGGCGGAGTGCTCGCCGATGGCGGGTGGGTGGCTGGCGATGCGGGCGGGCGTGCGCGACAGGCCGATGGGCTGGGCGACGTAGGTCTGCCGCTTCGCGCCGTCGTCGAGCGTCGTGGCGATGCCGAGGTGCTTCACCTGCGGGTCCTCGAACATCTCGTTGATGGCGTAGATCGGCCCCGCCGGCACGCCGGCCTCGTTGAGGGAGGTGACCCAGTCCTCGCTCGTGCGGGCGGCGACCTTCTCGGCGATGAGGGCGTTCAGCGCGTCGCGGTTGTCCGAGCGCGAGCCCGCGTCCTTGAAGCGCGGGTCCTCCAGCCATTCCGGCGCGCCGGCGGCGGCGCAGAAGCGCTTCCAGATGGCATTGCCGGTGGCGGCGATGTTGATGTGGCCGTCCTTCGTCCGGAAGACGCCGGTGGGGATGGAGGTCGGGTGGTTGTTCCCCGCCTGCTTTGGCACCTCGCCGGCCTGGAGCCAGCGGGCGGCCTGGAAGTCCAGCATGAAGGCCTGGGCCTGCAGGAGGGAGGTCTGCACCCACTGGCCCTTGCCGGAGACCTCGCGCTCCAGCAGGGCGACCATGATGCCCTGGGCCGCGAAGAGGCCGGCGCAGAGGTCGGCGATGGGGATGCCGACGCGCACGGGCCCCTGGCCGGGCAGGCCGGTGATGGACATGAGGCCGCCCATGCCCTGGGCAATCTGGTCGAAGCCGGGCCGCCCCGCGTAGGGGCCGTCCTGCCCGAAGCCGGAGATGGAGGCGTAGACGAGGCGCGGGTTCTCGGCCGAGAGGTCACCGTAGCCGATGCCGAGGCGGTCCTTCACGTCGGGCCGGAAGTTCTCCACAACCACGTCGGCGTCGCGCACGAGCTTCTTGAGGATGGCGACACCCTCAGGCGACTTCAGGTTCAGGGTCAGGCCGCGCTTGTTGCGGTGGAGGTTCTGGAAGTCGGGGCCGTTGCGGGGGCCGCCCATGGGGTCGCCCTGGTCCAGTCCCTCGGGCATCTCGATCTTGACGACCTGGGCGCCCCAGTCCGCGAGCTGGCGGACGCAGGTCGGGCCGGAGCGGACGCGGGTGAGGTCGAGCACCTTGAAGCGCGCGAGCGCGCCGGCGGTGGCGGCACCGCTGTCCGGGGCCGGGTTCGGGGCGTCGAGCATGGTATCTCCTCCGTTGCCCGCAGGCTGGGGGGACGGGGCGTTCCTGTCAACAGGCTGTTGACAGGACGCGCGGTGGCGTGATGCCCTGGGCCATGGACACGCTGCCCCCACCGGGATCCCTGTCGGAGCGCGCGCGGGCGGCCGTGGAGCGGCTGATCCTGTCCGGCGAGATCCCGCCGGGAACCCGGCTGAACGAGGTGGCGCTGGCGGCGCGGCTCGGCCTCTCGCGCGGGCCACTGCGCGAGGCGCTGCGCGGGCTGGAGCGGGACGGGCTGGTCGCGGCCGGGCCGGCGGGCCAGGGGATGAGCGTCCGCCGGCTGGAGCCGGCCGAGATGGCGGAGCTCTACGACATGCGCGCCCTGCTGCAGGGCTTCATCCTTGGCCGCATTGCCGAGCGCGTGGCGCGGGGCGCGCTTCCCGCGGGCGTGCTGGAGGGACTGCGGGCCCAGGTGGAGGCCATGGAGGGCATGGCCGGCTCGGGCGAGGCCGGGGGCTACTACGCGGAGAACCTTCGCTTCCACGAGGCGCTGCACCGTGCCGCCGGGCACCGGCGCGCCTCGGGACTTTACGATTCGCTCATCAAGGAGAGCCACCTCGCGCGCCAGCAGTCGCTGGCCCATCCCGACCGGATGCGGCAGAGCAACGCGGAGCACGGGGCGATGCTGGCGGCGGTCGCCGCGGGGGATGCAGCCCGCGCCCGGGCGCTCGGGGAGGCGCATGTGGCCGAGGGAGGCAAGCGGCGCTGGATTGAATCGCTGAGCGAGGGGTGAGCGGCTGGTGGACCGGCTTGGCGCGCCGATCCTAGCGCGCGGTGGCGCGGGGAAAGGGAGCGATTGGCTGTCGCGCCCACCAGGGGGGCGTTCAGCGACAGGCCGAGGACGAGTAGATTGGCCTAGAGAGGCGGCTGGCGCATGGTCTCTTCCGGTACGGCGGCGAGCGGGCCGGACAGGTAGGTTCGGCCAAAGGCGACGCGGCGGCACGTATTGGGCTGGTCCCAATCCTGACCGTCGCCAAGGCGCAGGCGCCTCACAAACGATGAGCTCCGGCCGCGCGTGGATGAGGGCCAGACGGTACCCGGCGGCCTCCGCAGAGTGTGCGGCGGGCCGCGGACAGGGCTGGGGGCGGATTGGCGGTGCGGCCCCTCCGGGATCGCAACGGCCTCGCAAAGGGCGACGAGGCCTGCGATGATGGGGGCGGTCGCCCCACGGATGAACAACACGCCCCACTCCCTTCGCCGGGTTCTGACGCTGGGCCGGGCCCAGCCGGCCACCCCGCGTCCCTGGCGCCTGTTCGGCGCGACCGTGGTGCTTGTCGGCGCCTGCTTCGTCACGGTCTATCTCATCCTGTTCGACCGCGGCCAGCGCGAGGCGGCGCACGAGGCGGAGCGGCTGACGCTCGGGGTGACGGCCGCCATGGCAGACCAGCTCGCGCGCGCGGTCCAGACGGTCGACTTCGTGCTGCTCGACATGGCCGAGCGGAGCAACGACGTCGATCCGGCCTTCACCGCCCGTGCCCTCGCCGGGCGCATCCGCGACGTGCCGCAGCTGCGGGCGGTGCTGATCGTGGACGCCAACGGGCAGGTTGCCGCCTCGACGGTGGAGAGCCTGCGCGGCGCCTCCGTCGCGGACCGGGACTGGTTCCGGGTGCTGCGCATGGGCGGCCCGGCGCTGCGGCTGGGATCGCCGGAGGCGGGGCGCTACCTCGGCGGCTCGGCCTCCATGCAGGCGCGCGCCATCCAGGCGGCGGGGCTTTGGTCCATCCCGCTGGCGCGCGGGCTGCGCAACGCGCGGGGCGAGTTCAGCGGGGCGGCGGTGGCGCTGCTGAACCCGGACTACCTCATCTCGGTCGGGCGCCGCCACGCGGAGGCCTTCGGCGTGACGGTGCGCATCCACTCGCTGAACGGCGTCCTCCTCGCGCGGTCGGACGGGCGGGTGGACGGGGTGGGGGAGGCGAACAACGGCGCCTGGCTGTTCCGCGACTTCCTGCCGCGGCGCGAGAGCGGCACCTTCTCCGGCCTCGACCAGGACCGGCAGGAGGTCTTCGCCGCCTTCTCGACCCTCCGCGGGGGCACGCTGGTGATCGAGGCGGCGCGGCGCCGGGCCGCGGCCTTCGAGGGGGTGGAGCGGCTGGGCGCGCTGCTGATCGGCGGCGGCGTGGCCATCGCGGCGATCATGCTCGTGGCCCTCTGGCTCATGTCCCGGCAGGCGGCGGCGCTGAAGGCGCAGGGGGACGCGCTCTCCGAGAGCGAGCGCGAGGCGCGGGCGGCGACGCGGGCGAAGGAGGAGTTCCTCGCGGCCATGAGCCACGAGATCCGCACCCCGATGAACGGGGTGATCGGCATGACGGGGCTGCTGCTGGACAGCCAGCTCGACGCCATCCAGCGCCGTTACGCCGAGACCATCCAGGGCAGCGCCGAGCACCTGCTGATGGTGCTGAACGACATCCTCGACTTCTCCAAGCTCGAGGCCGGGATGATCCGGCACGAGCACATCCCCTTCAACCTGGAGGACGAGATCTCCACCATCGTGGAGCTCTTCGCCGACCGCGCCGTCTCCAAGGGGGTGGAGATGGTGGCCTCCCTGCCGCCGGGCCTGCCGCGGCAGGTGCTGGGGGATCCGGGGCGATTCCGGCAGATCCTGTTCAACCTCGTCGGCAACGCCATCAAGTTCACCGAGGCGGGCTGGATCGAGGTGTCGCTCTCCGTCGCTCCGCTCGAGGAGGCGGAGGACGCGCTGCGGCTCACCTGCTCGGTGGCCGACACGGGGATCGGCGTGGACGCGGCGAAGGTGCCGATGCTGTTCGAGCGGTTCACCCAGGCCGATGCGTCGATCAGCCGCAAGTACGGCGGCACCGGGCTCGGCCTCGCGATCTGCCGCAAGCTCGCGGAGCAGATGGGGGGCGGGATCGAGGCGACGCCGCGCAAGGGCGGGGGCAGCGTCTTCCGGTTCTGGATCGAGGTGGGCGCGGTGCCCGACCAGGCGCCGGCGCCGGCGCCGCTGCTCGGGATGCGCCTCCTCGTGGTCGACGACCTGCTGCTGAACCGCGAGACCATGCTGCGCCAGCTGAATGCCGCCGGCGCCTTCTCGCTCTCGGCCGAGAGCGCGGAGGCGGCGATGCGACTGCTTCACCTGGCGGCGCAGCGCGGCACGCCCTTCCACGCGGTCCTGCTCGACGCGGGCATGCCGGGGGTCGGCGGGCTGGAGCTGGCGCGGCGGATCCGGGCGGAGGCGGGCGAGCTCGGCCGCCCCGCGCTGATCCTCGCCTCCTTCGGGGTGGAGGCGCACCAGATTCCGGCCGGGGGGCTGCCAGGGCTGATCGACGCGGTGCTGCTCAAGCCCGCCCTGCCCGGGCGGCTGCTGGAGGCGGTCGTCCAGGCGATCTCTCCGGTGCCAGCGGCACTGGCCGCCGAGCCCGAGGCGCCGGTGCCGGCGCCGCGCTTCGCGCCGCGCATCCTGCTCGTGGAGGACAACGCGACCAACCAGCTTCTCATGCGCGCGCTCCTCGCCCGCCTCGGCGCGGAGGTGACGGTGGCGGACAACGGGCTGGAGGCCGTGCGCCACTGCCAGGCCGCGCGGTTCGACGTCATCCTGATGGACCTCCAGATGCCGGTGATGGACGGGCTGGAGGCGACGCGCTCGATCCGGGGGGCCGGGCTGAACCGGGAGACGCGGATCGTCGGCCTGACGGCGGCGGTGGGCGCGGAGTTCGAGCAGCAGTGCCGCGAGGCCGGGATGGACGACTACCTGTCCAAGCCGGTGCAGCGGGAGCAGCTGGGCCAGGCGATCGGGATCGCGCAGCCGGCGCGGGCGCCCGCCGCGGAGTAGGCGTGGCGGCTCAGGCCGCCGTGCCGCTCTGCCGGGCGAGGACGGCCAGTTCCGAGAGGGCCGCCGTGGCCTCCGCTCCGATGCCGAGAAGCATCTGCTGGGCGGGCGTTCGGTCGTCGCGGCACATGGCCTGGCGGGCAAGCGACTCGAGGGTCTTCGCCCCGATCGATCCGGCCGCGCCGGCCAAGCTGTGGGCGGCGCGGCGATACCCGTCGGCGTCGCCCGCACGCGCGGCGTCCACCATCTGCCGCACCAGCCGGGCGAGATCCTGCTCGAAGGTGTGGATGATCCTCACGAAGACGTCGTGGGGAAGCTCCTCCGCCAGCTGGCCGGCAACCTGTGGATCTATTGCGCTCACGTAATGGAATTACCCCCCGCTCCCGCTCCCGGTCAAGATTCCGGTCCCGGCCGTTGGGCGGGCGGTGCCGGGTTGCCGGTCCATGCCTCTGGCGTGACGTGCGCTTCCTTCTCCCGGACCCCTCGTTGGCAGCCGCCGCGGAGAGGATCATTCTTGCTTCTTCACGCCGCGGAACGCCATCGATGCTCCGAAAAATCCCGCTCCTCGTCCTCCTGGCCGCGCTGGGAGGCTGCGCGCAGCCCGGCCCGGCCGAGCGGGCGGGGCGGTCCCTCGACCGGGCGGCGGACCGGACCGGGGACGCGATCGGCGGGGCGGCGCGCGGCACGGGGGCGGCGCTCGACCGGGCGGGGAACTGGGTTGGCGACCGGCTGGAGAACGGGCGCCGGTAGAGGAGGCGCCCTGGCGCCCTACCAGCGCAGGGCGCGCAGGGCCGCGATGGGGGAGACGCCCTCGGCCTTCGCGCGGGCGGCGAGGGTGTCCGGGCCGGCCTCCGCCAGGCCTTCCTCGGCGGCCAGCCCGCCCAGGGCCCAGACCGCGTCGAGCCCGGCCGCCTGGGCGCCGGCGAGGTCGGTGTGCGGGCTGTCGCCGATGGCGAGCACCGCGGCGCGGGGCAGGTCCAGGAGGGCCATGACGGGATCGTAGGCGGCGGGGTCGGGCTTGCCGATCTCGAGGGTCGCGCCGCCGAGGGCGGCGTAGCGCTCCGCCAGGGCGCCGGCGCAGATGATGCGGCCGCCGCCGACCACCACGGCGCGATCGGGGTTGACGCAGAGCATCGGGAAGCCCCGCTCCAGCGCGGCGCGCAGGGTCGGCTCGTAGGGGTCGACGGACTGGCCGCCGCGCTCGGGATCCGGGCCGGTGTTGAGGAGCCAGTCGGCCTCGTCCGGCCGGTCGGTGAGGGTGATGCCGAGGTCCTCCACCACGGAGTGGTCCCGCGCGGCGCCGATGTGCAGGGCGCGCGGGCCGAGGTCGCGCACGAAGGGGTGGGCGCGGTCGCGCAGCAGGCGCCAGGTGATCTCGCCGCTCGTCATGGCGGCGTCGTAGAGGGCGCGGTCGATGCCGAAGCCGGTGAGCTGCGCCTCCACGACGTGGGAGCGGCGGGGGGCGTTGGAGAGGAAGACGATGCGGGCGCCCCCTTCCCGCAGGCGGGCCAGGGCCTCGGCGACGCCGGGGAAGGCGGCCTGGCCGTCGTGGACGACGCCCCAGAGGTCGAGCACGAAGCCGCGGTAGCGGGGGGCGAGGGAGGCGATCCCGTCGAGGATGAGCATCAGGCTTCCGCTCCCACGGCGTCGGCCAGGCGCCGGACGCCGTCGCGCCGGAGCAGGGCCGCGAGGTCGCGCTTGAGGCGCGGGATCATGGCGGGGCCGGCATAGGCGAAGCCGGCGTAGGTCTGCACGAGGGAGGCGCCGGCCTTGATCTTGGCGTAGGCCGTCTCGCCGCTCTCCACGCCGCCGGCGCCGATGAGGGTGAGGCGGCCGCGGGAGAGGCGGTGGACGCGGCGGAGGAGCTCGGTCGAGGTTGCGAAGAGCGGGCGGCCGGAGAGGCCGCCGGCCTCGCGCCGCTGCTCGGAGCGGAGCGTGTCGGGGCGGGTGATGGTGGTGTTGGAGACGATCAGCCCGGCCACCTCGCGGTCGGCGCAGGTGCCGACGATCGCCTCCACGGCAGCCTCGCTGAGGTCCGGCGCGATCTTCACGAGGACCGGCGGGCGGTGGGGCTGGCCGGCGCGGGCGGCGAGGACGGCGTCGAGGATGGCGGCCAGGCGGGCCTCGCCCTGCAGGTCGCGAAGGCCGGGGGTGTTGGGGGAGGAGACGTTGACGGTGACGTAGTCGGCGAGCGGCGCGACGCGGCGGTAGAGGGCGGGGTAGTCGCTCTCGGGCGTCGTGCTGTCCTTGTTGATGCCGACATTGGCGCCGAGGACGGCGGGCAGCGGGCGGGGGAGCGCCGCGAGGTTGGCGGCGTAGGTCTCAAGGCCCGCGTTGTTGAAGCCGAGGCGGTTGATGACGGCGCGGTCCTCCTCGAGGCGGAAGACGCGGGGGCGGGGGTTGCCTTCCTGGGGGCGCGGGGTCGCGGTGCCGGCCTCCATGAAGCCGAAGCCGAGGCGCATCAGGGGCAGGACGGCGACGGCGTTCTTGTCGAAGCCAGCGGCGAGGCCGAGGGGGTTGCGGAAGTCGAGGCCGAGGGCGCGGGTGGCCAGGAGGGGGTCGTCCGGCGAGCGGTCCCGCCCGGCCAGGCCCCAGTTGAGGGCGCGCAGGGAGAGCTCGTGCGCGCCCTCGGGGTCGAGGCCCCGGACGAGCGGCATGAGGGCGGAGGCGAGGGCGGGGCGCATCGGGGCCGCTTGTGCCGCAGGCCGGGCGGCGAGGCCAGGGGTCGCGGAGGGCGCGCCGGGGGGTCGGGGGCGCGTTGACGCCACCCCTTGGGGACGGGAGAAGCGGGCACGGGGATCACGAGGGGGAACGCCGGTTGCGCGGACCATTGCTGCTGCTTTCCGCGCTCGGTCTCTTCGCGGTGCTCGACGCCAACTCAAAGCTGCTGTCGGGCGGGTACCATGTCAGCCAGGTGCTGGCCTTCCGCTATGCCGTGCTGCTGGCGCTGCTGGCGGCCTGGGTGATCCTGCGCCGCGCCGCGCCCGGGCCGCTGGGGACGCGGCGACCGGGGGCGCAGCTGCTGCGCTCCGCCTTCATGGTGGGGTCGGGCGCCGGGTTCTTCCTGTCGCTGCGCCACCTGCCGCTGGCGGAGGGCTACCTCGTCTACTTCACGGCGCCCTTCATGCTGCTCGCGCTGTTCCGGGTGCTGCTGAAGGAGCCGGTCCCGGCCTCGGCCTGGGGCTGGTGCGGGGTGGGGTTCACGGGGGTGCTGCTGGCACTCTGGCCCGGGCTCTCGGCCGGCGGGGCTTGGGCGGCCTATGCCTGGGGGATGCTGGGCAGCTTCTGCCACGCGATGGTGCTGGTGATGAACCGCAGCCTCCGGGACGAGCCGGGCATGGCGCGGCTGATCCTCTGGAGCGCCGCGCCGGCCCTGCCGCTGCTGGTGCCCTGGGCCTGGGCCGAGTGGGCGACGCCGCCGGCCGGGGATGCCCTGGCGCTGGCGGCGAACGGGCTGCTGGCGGGGGGCGCGACGATCGGCCTGGCCGCGGCCTTCCGCTACGCCTCCGCGCCGCGGCTCGCGCCGCTGGAGTTCTCGGCCCTGGTCTTCGCCGTGATCGCAGACGTGACGATCTGGGGGGTCTGGCCCTCGGCCTGGGTCTGGGCGGGGGCGGCCGTGGTGAGCTTCGCGGGGATCATGGCGCAGCGCGCGCCGCGGGCTGCCTGAGGACGCCGCGCCCGGTTTGACAGGGCCGGACGGCCACGGCCTACCCTTGCGTCAAGGATCCGCCCTCTCGCGGGGGTCGGGCCGTCACGAGGAGGAACGCCGATGACCATCCCGTCCCGCGCCGCCGGGCTGGCCGCCCTGCTGGCCTTGCCGCTCGCCGCCCTCGCGCCCGCGGCGGCGCAGGAGGGGGCTCGGCCGCTGCAGGGGCCGGTCTCGATCGAGCGGCAGGGGTCCTTCTTCGTCGGCGGGCGGTCGCTCCACTCGGACACGCTCTCTACCGTACCGGCCTATGCGCCGAGCGGGACGATCACGCTCGACCAGATGTATGTCCGCTTCCAGGTGCCCGCCGATGCCGGGGCGAAGCGGCCGGTGGTGCTCGTGCATGGCTGCTGCCTGACGGGCAAGACCTGGGAGACGACGCCGGACGGCCGCATGGGATGGGATGAGGTGCTGCTGCGCCGCGGGCACCCGACCTATGTGGTGGACCAGCCCTGGCGGGGGCGGTCCGCCGCGCATCCGAGCCAGATCAACGCCGTGAAGGCCGGGAAGGCGGGGGCGGAGGCGTTGCCGGCGGTCTTTGCCGCGGGGCGGGAGGATGCCTGGGCGATCTTCCGCTTCGGGCGGCGATTCGGGGAGACCTTCCCGGGCATGCTCTTCCCGCTGGAGGCGCAGGAGGAGTTCTGGCGGCAGATGGTGCCCGACTGGAACCTCGCCCTCCCCTCCCCTCACCCCACGGTGGTCGGCCTCTCGGCCCTGGCGGCGCAGCTGGACGGGGCGGTGCTGGTCAGCCACTCGCAGTCCGGCATCTTCCCGTTCCAGGCGGCGGCGAGCGGACGCCAGGGAATCGCGGGGATCGTCTCGATCGAGCCCGGTGCCTGCCCGGCGGCGGACGGGGACCTGGCACCCTATGCGGGGCTGCCGATTCTCGTTCTCTGGGGCGACTTCGTGCAGGAGTCGCCGCGCTGGGCGCCGCGGCTGGCCGCCTGCCGCGACTTTGCGCGGGCGGCCAACGCGGCCGGCGGTAAGGTGGAGATCGTGGTGCTGCCGGAGATCGGCATCTCCGGCAATTCCCACATGCTCATGCAGGACCGGAACTCGATCGAGCTCGCGGACTGGCTCGTCGCCTGGATCGGGAAGAACGTGGGGGAGCGGCGGTAAGGCGCCGCCCGGTCGGCGCTACTGGCTGGCCCAGACGATGCGGTGCATCCAGGTCAGCTCCTCCAGGTCGAAGCTGTAGTTGGGGTGGGCGGGGTTGAGGCTCGAGAGTTCCACCCGCTTCGCGGACTGGCGGAGGAGCTCCTTTGCCATGACCTCGCCGCCGCTGGTGCGGACGACCACGCGGTCGCCGCGCCGGACCGGGGCGCTGGGGGAGACGATGATGACGTCGCCGTCCCGGAACACGGGCTCCATCGAGTCGCCGCTGATCTCGAGCGCGTACGCGTTGGGGTCGCCGACCTCGGGCAGGCTGATCTCGTCCCAGCCACCGCCGACGGGGTAGCCGCCATCGTCGAAGTAGCCGCTGCTGCCGGCCTGGGCGAGGCCGATCAGGGGAATGCGGCGGCTGGGGCGGGATGCCGTGCGGAGGTTCCCGGTGATGAGGCTCGCGAACTCGTCCATGCCGGTGCTGGTGGCGGCGAGAACCTTCGCGACGCTTTCCGTGGAGGGCCAGCGGGCGCGGCCGTCCGGCCCCGTGCGCTTGGAGGGGTTGAAGGCGGTGGGGTCGAGTCCCGACCGGCGGGCAAGGCCCGAGGCCGAGAGGCCGTTCTCGGCCGCCAGCGCGTCGATCGCCCGCCAGATGTCGTTGTGTTGCATGGCGCCCATCATATAGGCGGAGAATCTGCGGGCAACAGGAATGACGTCACAGAAACGACTTGACGATCACGAGCCCGAGGGTTGATGTTCAGGTTCTGTTCACAACCGACAGGATCAGCCCCCGATGACCCGTCCTACCTCCGGTACTCTCCGCACCACCGCGGCCACGCTGTCGAGCCTCGACAAGGTGCAGCCCTTCCAGAGCGCCGATGAGGCCTGGTTCTGGACCATGTCCGCGCTCGTCGCCCGCCGTGACGGGGCGCGCATCGTCTCCGGCCGGGGGCTGGTGAGCCGGCCCTGCGAGCCGGACGACGTCGTGAAGTGCCTCGACCGGCTCTACCGGCAGCGCCGCATCGACCTCGCCCACGCGCGCATCCTGCGGATCTGGGGCGAGCGCGGCGTGGCGCCGGACCCGACGGTGCTGCGCGAGCGCGGCGACCACCGCCTCTGGCGCGAGGCGATGGACCGGATGGAGTGGCCGCTGCGCCTGAAGGGCATCGTGTCCGGCCCCGCCGCCGCGCCGGAGCCGGGCGAGGTGGTGCCCTTCCGTACGGCGTAAATGCCATGAATTCCGCACCTTCGGTGCCCATGATCGATCTGCTTGCCGCCGTCCCGGGAAACCGGGGCGGCGGTGCCGCTTGTGGGGGTGCCTCGCACCGGCGGGCGGCGGGGACTCGGCCGCAGCGCCTCTGGCTGTCCTTCGGCGGCGGGGCGGACCAGGGCTGGATGCGGCTGCTGCGGCCCGGTTTCCGCCACTGCTTCGCGGGCCTGCAGGACGAGTCGGGATGGACGGTGGTCGACCCGCTCTCGGGCCGGCTGCTCGTGACGCGGCTGGCGGTCGGGCCCGAGTTCGACCTGCCGGGGTTCTGGGAGAGGGCGGGATGCCGGGTGCTGGGTCCCTTCGAGCCGGGGGCGCCGGCGCGATGCCTGCCGTCGGTGGTTCCGCTGTCCTGCGTGTCGCTCTGCCGGGGGCTCCTGGGCCCTGGAGCGCCTTTCGCTGTCACGCCCTATGCGCTCTACCGGCGGTTGAAGAAAAATTTCCGTATCAAGGAAAATGTTCTTGACGAGGAGCTCACTGAGCTGTAGAACCGCTCTTGTCAACGGGACAGTTGCGCCCGGCGACGATCCCTCCTGATCCCCTCGAACTTGCAGGCCCGGCCCGGACCCCTCCGGCGCCGGGCCTGCGCTTTTTCGGGCGCCGATCGCGGCGGGTCCGGTTTTCACAGACAAGGAGCTGGCAGGCGCATGGGCGACAGCAATCCCTCCTCGCCGCGCCCCGAGCGAGGGGCCGCGGCATGACGCCCGACGAGATCATCGCCCGCGCCGAGCGCGCGCTGGAGCGCCGCCGCCCCTGGGAGGGCGTCTGGCGCGACTGCTACGACCACGTCCTGGCGCGCACGCCCGGTGCGGGCGGGCCGTCGCTGCATGACGGGACCGCGGCGGACGCGGCCGAGGGCCTGGCGGCCTCGCTGCTTGCCGAGCTGACGCCGCCCTGGTCCCGGTGGTTCGGGCTGAGCCCGGTGGACGAGGCGGCTGACCCCGAGCTGGCGGGCGTGCTGGAGCGCGCGGCGGAGACGCTGCAGGGGCACCTAGACCGCTCGAACTTCGCCCTCGAGATGCCGCAGGCCTTTCTCGATCTCGTCGTGGCGGGGACCGGGGTGCTGATGGTGGAGGAGGCGCCCCCGGGCGAGGCCTCCGCGCTGCGCTTCACCGCCGTGCCGCTGCAGGAGGCAGTGCTGGAGGAGGGTCCTTCCGGCCGGCTCGACACGGTGTTCCGGCTCGTGCGGATGACGGGCGCCGCGATCGCCGCCCGCTACCCGCTGGCGCCGCTGCCGCCCGACCTCATCCAAATGGACGACGCGGAGGCCGAGCACCGCGTTATCGAGGCGGTCTGGCCGGGCCGGGGCGGGTCCTTCTTCGCGGCGGTCCTCGAGCGCGACGGCAAGGGCATCCCGCTGGCCGAGGGGCGCTTCGAGGAGGGGCCGCTGGTGGCCTTCCGCTGGATGAAGGCGCCCGGCGAGACCTACGGGCGCGGCCCGGTGATGAAGGCGCTGCCGGACATCCGCACCGCCAACAAGGTGGTGGAGCTGGTTCTGAAGAACGCCTCCATCGCGGCGACGGGCATCTGGCAAGCCGACGACGACGGGGTGCTGAACCCAGCGACCGTCCGGCTGGAGCCGGGCGCGATCATCCCGAAGGCGGTCGGCTCGGCGGGGCTCACGCCGCTGGCGGCGCCGGGGTCCTTCGACGTATCCCAGCTCGTGCTGTCGGACATGCGGGCGCGGATCCGCTCCGCGCTGCTGGCGGACCGGCTTTCGGCGCCGTCCCAGCCGGGGATGACCGCGACGGAGGTGCTGGAGCGCAGCGCGGAGACGGCGCGGCTGCTGGGGGCGACCTACGGGCGTCTCCAGGCCGAGCTGCTGACGCCGCTGGTGGCGCGCTGCCTCTCGATCCTGCGCCGGCGCGGGGAGGTGCCGCCGATCCTGCTCGACGGGCAGGAGGCGCGGATCGCCTACCGATCGCCGCTCGCCCGCGTGCAGGGACGGGCGGACGCGTCGAACACGCTGCTGTTCCTGCAGGCGGTGGCGGCGATGGGGCCCTCGGCCTCGGCCGTCGTCGATCTGCCGGCGGCGGCCCGCTACCTCGCCAGGACCCTTTCGGCGCCGAGCGCCATCCTGGCGCCCATTGAGGAGAAGACGAGCGCATGAGCGAGAACCTGCTCGAGGTCGAGGCGGAGCCCGCCGGGGATGGCGGGGCGGCCGGCGCCGTGGCGGTCCGGCCCGACGAGGTGCCGGAGAAGTTCTGGGACGGCGAGCGCGGCGCGATCCGGGTGGAGGCGCTGCTGAAGTCCTACCGGGAGCTGGAGCGCAAGCTCTCGGCGCGCTTCGCCCCGCCGGCCGACGACGCGCCGGAGGAGGAGCGGCTGCGCTTCCGCCGGGCGATGGGCGTGCCGGACACGGCCGACGGCTACGTCGTCCAGCCGAAGCACGAGCTGATCGGGGCCGATCCCGAGGTGAACGCGACGCTTCACCAGGCGGGCTTCACGCCGGCGCAGGTCCAGCTCGTCTATGACCTGGCGGCGGAGCGGCTGCTGCCGATCGTGGCCGAGGCCACTTCCCAGTTCGAGGCGGAGCGCCAGCGCGACCGGCTGCGGGCCGAGTTCGGCGGCGAGGAGCGCTATCGCCGCACCGCGAAGCAGATCGCGGCCTGGGGACGGGCGAACCTCCCCGAGGAGGTGCTCACCGCCCTCTCCACCACGGCGGACGGCGTGATCGCGCTGCACCGCATGATGGAGAAGGGCGAGCCCGCGCTGGCCCGCCAGGCGGAGGCGCCGGAGACGGTGGACGAGGCCGCGCTCCGCCGCATGATGCGGGATCCCCGCTACTGGCGCTCCCGCGAGCCCGACTTCGTGCGCCGGGTGACCGAGGGATTCCGCCGTCTCACCGGAGGGTGATGCGAAGGCTCAACCCATTCTTCAGGTTTCTGGTCTAAGTTCCTGAAACCAGGGTTGAGCTGCCGGGTTATCCCGGCACCTCCGCGACGGTGGTCATCCGACTACACCCCCCCATGGGTGACCCCGTTGTCGCTGGCCCGCATCCCCCCTCATGCGGGCCGGCTGCGGGGGCGGGTGGCACCCTACTACCCCCTGGTGCCGCCCGCCCCCGTCCCCCTGACGAAAGGCCCCTTCCGCCCCGCGGAAGGGGCCTTTCGCGTTTCCAGCCCCTTTCCGGCGCGAACAACCCGCCCTGGCCCCGAAGGCCGCGGCGGGCGCGCGCCGTTCCGCGCGCCGCCCGGCCCCTGCCTCTCCCGAGGTGCGTCAACCGGGCGGCCGCACCCGACCGCACTGAAACCCCTTCAAAGGATGACATCCGTGTCCGCCACGATCGACCAGGCTTTCGTCAAGCAGTTCCAGGCCGAGGTGCACGAGGCCTTCCAGCGCCAGGGCAGCAAGCTGCGCCCGACGGTGCGCTCCAAGACGGGCATCAACGGCGCGTCCACGGTGTTCCCCCGCGTCGGCAAGGGCGTGGCCGCGGCCAAGGCCCGCAACGGCGTCGTGCCCGTCATGAACCTCGACTACTCGGCCGTGGAGTGCTTCCTGCAGGACTATTACGCGGGTGAGTGGGTCGACAAGCTCGACGACATCAAGACCAACGTCGACGAGCGCGCGATCGTCGCCAACGCCGGCGCCTACGCGCTGGGCCGCAAGACGGACGAGCTGATCATCTCCGCCCTCGACACCGGCACGCAGGAGGCGGTGGGCACCGCGGCCGGCTTGACCGACACGGACGGGCTGACCAAGTCCAAGGTGCTGGCCGCCTTCGAGATGCTCGGCGCCGCGGACGTGCCGGACGACGGCAACCGCTTCGCCGTCGTCGGCTGGAAGCAGTGGAGCCAGCTGCTCCAGATCCAGGAGTTCGCCAACTCGCAGTTCATCGGCGAGGGCGACCTCCCCTGGAAGGGCATGCAGGCGAAGCGCTGGCTCGGCGCGCTGTGGATGCCGCATTCCGGCCTGACCAAGAGCGGCAACCTGCGCTTCTGCTACTTCTACCACCGCACGGCGATCGGCCACGCGGTGGCGCAGGACGTCATGACCGACGTGACCTGGCACGGCGACCGCGCCGCGCACTTCGTCAACAACATGATGAGCCAGGGCGCCGTGCTCATCGACAACGCCGGCGTCGTCCGGATGCGCGCGGCCGAGTAGCCGCGCGAGGGCAGGCAGCCGCGCGAGCGCTGCCTGCGTGAGGCGGGCCGCGCGCGACGTCGTGTCGCGCGCGGTCCCCTTCCCACGACGAGATGCAAGCGCGCGCAACGCCCCTCCGGGCGGCGTGCGCGTCGCGCGGGGCCGCGCGCCCTGGCCGTGCCGCCTGTTCCGCGCCCGAGCGGCGCGACGTTCGCGGCCGCGCCGGCGCCGGCCCCGCGCCGATCACGAGTTCACCCCCATCCCCCTAGGGAGCAACGACACGATGGCGCTTTCCGCTCTCGCCCTCTGCTCGCGCGCGCTGCTGAAGGTCGGCGCGCAACCGATCGCCTCGCTCGAGGAGGGGACGGCCGAGGCGGAAGTGGCCGCCAACCTCTATCCGGGCACGCGGGACGCGCTGCTGTCCTGCCATCCGTGGACCTTCGCGACGGGGCAGATGTGCCTCAACCGGCTGGCGGCCGCGCCGGTGGCGGACCTGGCCTATGCCTTCCAGCTCCCGGCGAACGTCCTGCGGGTCCTCTCGGCCGGAAGCGGCAGGGGGCGCGGCCTTCCCTATCGCATCCAAGAGGGGCGGCTGCACGCGGACGCCGCCTCGGTGACCCTCACCTACATCTTCCGCGCCGCCGAGGCCGAGTTCCCGCCCTTCTTCGCGGGGGCGCTGGTCTCGCGCCTCGCGGCGGAGTTCTGCCTGCCGCTGACGGAGAACACCTCCCGCGCCGAGATGCTGCACCGGATCGCCGACGCGGAGCTGCGGCAGGCCCGGCTGATCGACAGCCAGCAGCAGACGGTGCGCGGCATCGAGGACTTCCCGCTCCTCAGCGTGCGGGGCTGAGCCATGCCCTCGGTCAAGCGCGCGAAGACCACCTTCACGGCGGGCGAGCTCGCCCCGGAGCTCCTCGGCCGCGGCGATGTCGCGGCCTGGGGGAACGGGGCCGCGAAGCTGCGCAACGTCTTCATCCAGCCGACCGGCGGCCTGCAGCGCCGCCCGGGGCTGCGGCATCTCGACGTCCTGCCGGGCGCCGCCCGCCTCGTGCCCTACGAGGCGAGCACGGAGTTGACCTTCCTGCTGGTCCTCCTGGCGGGGCGGGTGCGGATCCTGCGCAACGACACGCTGGTCGCAGAGCTGAGCGGGCCGTGGACGGCGGCGATGCTGCCGCAGATCAACTACACGCAGAACGCCAACATGCTGCTGCTGGTGCACCCGTCCATGCCGCCGCAGGTCGTGCGCCGGTCGGACGCGGGCGCCTGGTCGGTCGCGCCCTTCGCCTTCGCGGCCGAGCCCTTCTTCCGCTACGTCTCCGCCGAGGTCAGCGTCACGCCGAGCGGCACCACGGGGTCCATTACCGTGACGGCGACCAGCGCAATCTTCACCGCGGCGCACATGGGGGCGCAGTTGCGCATCCAGGGCCGGCGGGTGCGCGTCACCGCGGTGCCGACGCCGAGCACGGTGGTGGCGGACGTGGTGGACGCGCTCGTCTCCACCGACGCCACAACGGACTGGGCGGAATCGGCCTTCAGCGGCGCGCATGGCTGGCCCGTCAGCGCCTGCTTCTACCAGGGGCGGCTGGTGCTCGGCGGCGCGCGGGACCTTCCGAATCGGCTCTGGTTCTCGCGCAGCGCCGCCTACGAGAACTTCGACCCGGGGAGCGGGCTCGACGACCAGGCGATCGCCTTCTCGCTCGTGTCGGACCAGTTGAACGCCATTCGCGCGGTCTTCGCCGGGCGGCATCTGCAGGTCTTCACCTCGGGCGCGGAGTGGATGGTGTCGGGCGATCCGCTCACGCCGGCCTCCATCCAGGTGACGCGGCAGACGCGGGTCGGCTCCATGGTGGAGCGCAGCGTGCCGCCGCTCGACGTGGACGGGATGACTGTCTCCGTCTCGCGTTCCGGGCGCGGCGTCTACGAGTTCTCCTACACGGACCTGCAGCAGGCGTACCAGGCGGAGGACCTCGCGCTGATCGCGCGGCACCTCATCGTCACGCCGGTCTCGGCCGCCTACGACTCCCTGCGACGCCTTCTTCACGTCGCGATGGCCGATGGGAGCCTCGCCACGCTGACGATCTACCGCGCCGAGGGCGTGACGGGGTGGACGCGGCAGGAGACGGACGGGGCGTTCCGCTGCGTCGCGGAGCTCGACGGCGCCGTCTACGCCGTGGTCGAGCGGGCGGGCAGCTTCCGGCTCGAGCGCTTCGACGACGCCCTCTCGCTCGATGCCTGCGTGGCGGCGAAGGGGGATGCGACGGGCAGCAATTGGCTGGGGCTCGGCCATCTCGAGGGGCGGACGGTGTCCGTGCTGGCGGACGGCGCGCCGCGCGACGCGGCGGCCGTGGCCGGCGGCGGCATCTCCATCGATCCGGCGGCGTCGTCGGTCCAGGCCGGCTTGCCCTTCGCCCATGTGGTGGAGCCCCTGCCGGCCGACACCCTCTCGCCGAACGGGGCGCGGACGGGCCCGGTACGCCTGGTGAGCATCACCTTCCGGCTGCTGGGCACCGGTTCGCTCTCGGTCGATCTCGGCCGCGGCACGAAGCCGGTTCCGTTCCGCCGGCTCGACACGCCGGTCCTCGACGCGGCGCCCCCGCTCTTCACGGGCGACGTCACGCTGCGGGGCCTTGGCTGGAGCCGGGACTCCCTCGCGCCGCTCTGGCGCATCGAGGGCGACGTCCCGCTGCCCTTTACCCTGCTTTCCGTCACCACAGAGACGAGGATGACCGACTGATGGCGCAGCTTGCCCCCATCGTGACGCTCGCCGCGACGGGCGCCTCCATCTACGCCCAGAGCCAGGAGGCCGGGCGGCAGAAGAAGAACGCTCGCCTCCAGCAGGCGAACGCGGTCGTCCAGCAGGAGGCCCAGCAGCAGGTGCTCGCCGCGCAGGCGTCGCAGAACGCGGCGGAGCGGCAGGCGGCGCTCGACCGCGGGATCGCCTCCGCGCGGGCCCGCCTCGCGGCCGGCGGGGTGAACCCGAACGAGGGGTCGGCCGCGGCCCTCACCGACGGTCTCCGGCGCACGGCGGCGGCCGAGCAGGCGAGCGACGACGTGACCTACGCGGCGCGCCTCCAGGCGGGACGCAAGTCGCTGCTCGACCAGGACGCCTCGATGTTGACCTGGGCGCGCGCGGGGCAGGGCCTCGGGCGCGTCGCCAGAAGCCTTCTGGACTGACCCCGAGACACGCCCACGCGGCACATTTGGAGATCACTGATGCCCGAGCACATTCGCATCGGCGACATCGCGCCGCGCGTGCAGTACGTGGCCGACGGCGCGCAGACGGTGTTTGTCTACCCCTTCCCGATCTTCCAGCCGGACGACCTGGCGGTCTTCGTCGACGGGCTGTCGCTCAGCGCGGGCTTCGCCGTTTCCGGCGCCGGCAACTCCGAGGGCGGCATCGTCAGCTTCGTGCAGCCGCCCGCCGCCGGCGCCAAGGTCGTGCTGCGGCGCCAGCTCGTGATGGAGCGGGTGACGGACTACCAGCCCAACGGCGTGCTGCGGGCGAACACGCTGAACGA
The DNA here is from genome assembly GCF_006438825.1 of Muricoccus nepalensis. GTDB lineage: Bacteria > Pseudomonadota > Alphaproteobacteria > Acetobacterales > Acetobacteraceae > Roseomonas > Roseomonas nepalensis. Next base: position 401,506 of record NZ_RCZP01000002.1, on the reverse strand, counting down.
TGAGCTGGACCGCCAGATGGCCGCCCTGCAGGAGCTGCGCGAGGGTCTCGCGGGGTCGCTGCGCCAGGGTCCCGGGGAGGTCGGCGCCCGCTTCGAGCTGCCGGTGCGCCCCGTCCGCGCCAACCGGCTCCTCGGCTTCGATAGCACCGGCGACGTCACGACCTTCTCGCGCGGCGACGCCACGCTGTCGGCGCCCTTCCCGGGCGGCATCCCGCGCACGGTCGAGGACAAGCTGGCCGAGCGGCTCTCGGCGCGCGACTTTGGCGCGGTCGGCGACGGCGTGGCCGATGACGGGCCGGCGCTGCAGGCGGCCATGAACGCCGCCGCGGCCTCCGGCAAGTTCCTGCAGATCGGCGAGGGAACCTACCGCAGCACGATCCCGCTGACCCTGCCGGGCGCGGCCGCGGGCCTGGTCATGCTGGGGGCGATTCTCTACGCCGGCGCCGGGGGCGAGGCCGCGCTGACGCTGGGCGACGGCGCGGCGATCCGGAACCGCACGAAGGTCTACCAGGGCCTGCGCGTGCTCCGCAGCACGCTCTCCTCCTGGGAGGACGAGCGGGACATCGGCATCCTCATCCGCAACCAGGACTCCGCCCTGATCGAAATCCGGCAGGTGGAGCGCTTCACGATCGGCGTGCAGACGCTCGGCGTGGAGCGCGGCTTCGAGGACAGCGTGCTGCATCTCGGCCGCTTCGTGGACAACCGCTATGGCCTCGACGTGCGCACCGCGACGGCCGCGGCCTGGAACACGTCGATCCGCTACTATGGCGGGCACTTCGCGATGTCCATCGCCACCTGGCCCGACAAGTCGCGCTACGGCATCCGGCTCTCGGCCGCGCCGGGCGCCTACGTTGCGCACAACCGCCACGTCTTCGACGGCCCGGCCTTCGAGCTGCAGGCGCGGGACCGGCCGATCGACGGCATCCCCTTCCTCATCGAGGTGAACTCGCGCGGGGTGGTCGCCCGCAACATCCGGATGGAAGGGTGCGACGCCTTCGTCGCCCGCCACACGGCGGGCGCGCAGGACCATGTCTACGAGGTGGCCTGGGCGAGCCAGGGCTACGGCGTGGACATCGACTACACCGCGACGGCGACGCGGGTCGGCAGCGTGGTCCGCACCTTCCACCAGGCGGCCGCGCACCGGGAGGCGACGCGCACGCTGGCGGAGATCCCCAACCTCCGCGCCGCCGCCATCCGATGGAACGCCACGGACATCGGCTTCGAGAAGCTGGCCTGCCTGTCCACCAACGTCAGCGGCACGCCCACGCTGCTGCCGCAGTTCGCCTTCCCGGCGCTCGACAGCTACACGCTGACGGACCGCGGGGTGATCCTGACCGGCGGGCGCGGCCTGGGCTTCGTGGTGGACACGCGGCGCTGCAAGGAGTTCGCGCTCGCCATCGACGCCGACAACCCACGCATGATCATCCAGTGCTTCGGGGCCGGCGGCGTGCTGCTCAGCGCCACGGACGGGACCATGGTGCGGGCCTCCGGCATGTCGCTGACCTACGTGGCCGGGCCGCGGTGGTGGCAGGGCAACGCCGACAGCAACGACGCCGGGCTGACGCGGCTGCAGACGATCCGGCTCGCGCCGGAGGTGCAGAGCGCCATCATCGGCGTGGCGCGCATCGACGCCGACTACGAGGTGCGCAGCCTGCGCCTGGCCTGCGATCCCTCGCAGAGCCCGCCGGTGCTCTACGGCACGCCGGAGTTGCCGCACGGGGTTCGGGAGCTGAAGGCGGAGATGACCTGGGATCCCCCCGCCATCGCCGCCGGCGCCTCGGCCCAGGTGAACGTGCCCTGCCCGGGCGTCCGCCCGGGCGACTTCGTGCAGGCCGCCTTCGGCCTCTCCACCTCGGGCGTGGTGTTCCTCGCCCAGGTCGGAGCGCAGGACGTGATCACCGTCACGGCCTGGAACCGCAGCACCATCTCCATCGACCTCGCCGCGGGCACGTTGCGCGTGCGGGCGGTGAAGTCGTGAGGCCCCTTACGGAGGAGGAGCTGCAGAGCGCATTGCGGAAGGTGGTGGCGGACTACAAGGCCTTCGTCGAGCGGGGCCCGGCGCCGGGCGCGCGCGAGGACCCGAAGGCCTTCACCGCGCACCACGCCGCCGCCCGCTCCGCCCTGGCTCATGTCGAGCACCTGATGAAGCTCGCGCCGGGCCCCGCCGCGACGGAGCTCGGCGCGGAGGCCGGCACGCTGATCGCCGAGGCCCGCCGGTCCATCCAGCTGGCCGAGCAGGAAGACGGGGAGATGACGGAGGATGAAGACCAGGGCTGACGCGCCGGGCCCCGAGGTCCGGGGGCGGGACTTCCTCGAGTTCCTCTACGCCTGGAACCTGCGCGCCGGGATCGCCACCCCCGGCGTGCACCGGCGGATCGCGCGCTGGCTGATGGCGTGCGAGGCGGCGGCGGACAACCGGCTGCTGCTGATGGCCTTCCGCGGCTGCGGGAAGTCGACGCTGGTCGGCCTGTGGTGCGCCTGGCGCCTGGCGGTGGATCCCGAGATCCGAATCTTCGTGCTCGCCGCCGACCACGCGCTGGCGGCGCGCATGGTCGCGACGGTGCGGCGAATCGTTGAGCGCCATCCCCTCTGCCGGCATCTTCTCGGCGGTGGCGAGACCTGGGCGGCGGACCGCTTCTCGGTGCGCCGCCGCGGGGCCATCCGCGAGCCCTCCATGCTGGCCCAGGGGATCGGCGGCAACGTGACGGGCTCGCGCGCCGAGCTCATCGTCTGCGACGACGTGGAGGTCGCCGGCAACTGCGACACGCCGGGCAAGCGCGAGGAGCTTCGCGAGCGGCTGGCCGAGTGCGAGTTCATCCTCACGCCCGGCGGCACCATCCTCTTCGTCGGCACGCCACACTGTGCGGACAGCCTCTACGCGCCGCCCGAGGTGGAGGGCGCCTACCTCGGCTCCTACCGGCGCCTGCGGGTTCCGCTGCTGGACGCCGCCGGCCGCAGCGCCTGGCCCGAGCGCTTCCCGCGCGAGGGCGTGCAGGCGCAGCGCGACCGGGTGGGGCCGCTGCAGTTCCGGCGGCAGATGATGCTCGAATGCGCCGCGGCCGAGGCCGCGCGGCTCGATCCCGGGCTGATCGTCCGCTACGGCGAGGACCTCGACTACCGCGAGGCGAACGGGCGTCCGGTGCTGTCCCTGCTCGGCCGGCGCCTCGTCTCGGGCGGCGGCTTCTGGGACCCGGCCTACGGACGGGAGGGCAAGGGGGACAGCAGCGTGCTCGCCGCCACCTTCTCGGACGCGGAGGGAAATCACTACCTGCACCGCTTGGCCTACATCACCCAGGACCCGGGCGCCGCGACGGACCCCGCGACGCAGCAGTGCCAGCGCGTCGCGGCGCTGGCGCGGGAGCTGCTGCTCCCGGTCGTGCGCGTGGAGACGAACGGCATCGGCAAGTTCCTGCCCGCCCTCCTGCGCCGGGAGATGGCGCGCGCCGGGGCCGCCTGCACGGTCGTGGAGCACGCGAGCCACCGGCCGAAGGCGGAGCGCATCCTCGGCGCGCTCGACCCGGCGCTCGCCGCGCGGAGGCTGCACGCCCACGAGGCGGTGTTCCGCACCGCCTTTCCGCAGGAGATGGCGGAGTGGAAGCCCGGCACGAACGGGGTGCGGGACGACGCGCTCGACGCGGTGGCCGGTTGCCTCCTCGCCGAGCCGGTCCGCCTGCCGAGCCTGCCCCCCGCCGCGCGGGGCGCATCCTGGCGCGGGTGAGGGACGTCTCATTTTTTTCGGTGTCGTTCAGGCCTGATTCACCGGGCTGGTGGAAATTGAGACCACGCCAACCAAGGGAGACACCTCATGACGTCCATCCGCCAGCTCAGCGCCTCCACCACCAGCCTGCTCGCCGGCCTCGCCGCCCTGCCCTGGACGGCGTCCCTGCCGCGACGCTGACCCCGGCCACCAGCCGCGATCCCAAGGGCCCGCCGAAAGGCGGGCCTTTTGCGTTCTAGGCCGCCGATCTCGGCCGCCGCAGCACCTCGCTCGCGTGCCGGGCGGCGCCCGCCTCGGTCATGGCAAAGCGCCCCGGCGAGACCTCCTCCGCCAGGCCCATCCCGCCGAGCCGGCGAAGGCAGGCATCGTCCGGCAGCCCGGCCGGGCGCGTCCCGCCCCGCGTCAGGAACAGGCGGTGCAGCGCGGACCGGCAGCAGGTCTCGAGATACGGTTCGTTCCACATCCTCGTCTCAAAGCATCCCCCATGGCGTCCCGGTAAGTCGGGGCGTCCCCACCCGGGATCAACCCCATCCCGCCGGATCCCCCGAAGGAGGACCCATGCCGTCCCTTGCCACCGATTCGCAGTGGATCGCCGCGGCGGTCGACACGCCCTTCATCGCCCTGCTCGCCTGGATGCTCCACCAGCTCCGGCGCAGCCTCCCGCAGCCGCCCGACCGGGACGCCGCCGAGCCGCCCCTTTCCGCGCCGCCCGCGCCGCCCGCCCCGTCGCACAACGCCCATCTCGGGGCGATCGAGCGCACGCGCGAGGAGCTCAGCGCCTTCAAGCTCGAGGTCGCGCGCACCTACGTCCCGCTCTCCCTCATCCGGGACGTCGACGGGCGCCTGACCTCCCACCTGGTCCGGATCGAGCAGAAGCTCGACGAGGCCACCCGCACCGCCCACAGCACGGCCGCGCAGGTGCGCGTGCTCGCCGAGGATCGCTGACCATGCCCTCCCCCGCCACGACCGCCGACGCCGTCGCCGAGACCCTCGCCCGCACGCTCTACGCCGAGGCGGGGACCCTCCCGGTGCGCGCCATCGAGGCGCTCGCCTCCCTCGCCGCGAACCGGGCGCGCGCCGCCCAGCCGCGGCCGCCCCGCGTTCCCGGCGCGGCGCCCTTCGCCCGCGGCGGCCACGCGCGGCTGCCCGAGCCCGGCCCGAAGGAGATGGCGGCCGCCTGCCGGGACCCCTTCCTGTTCCCGGCCTGCAACCCGCGCCACCCCGGCCACGCCCGGCTGGCCGCCCCGCCGCCGGCTGACCCGGCGCTGGCGGTGTGCCGCCGGATCGCGTCCCGCGCCCTCTCCGGCGCCCTGGTGGACCCGACCGGCGGCGCCACCCACTGGCACCCGTCCGACCGCCTCCCGGGCTGGGCCGTGGCGCGCGAGGCCTCGGCCGAGATCGGCGGCCTGACCTTCTATCGCCTGGAGACCGGGTATCCCCCGGCGCGGCCCGCCGCCCCGGCCCTGGTGGCCGCGGCCTGACGCGCTAGAAGCGGGGGCATGGAACCCCTGATCCACACCGTCCTGCGCGGGGCCGACTGGCACGCGGCCCAGCAGGCGGGCGCCTATGCCGGCAGCGCCGACGACCGGCGCGACGGCTTCCTGCACTTCTCCACGGCAGCCCAGCTCCGCGCCAGCGCGGCGAAGCACCGCGCGGGCGAGCCCGACCTCTGGCTCGTCAGCGCGGAGGCCGCGGCGCTCGGGGCCGCGCTGCGCTGGGAGCCGGCCGCTGGCGGCAAGCGGCCCGGCCTCTTCCCGCATCTCTACGGCACCCTCCCGCTCGCGGCCGTGCGCGGCGCGGTCCCTCTCCCGCTCGGCCGCGACGGGCTGCACCGCTTCCCGCCCTGGGTGCCCTGAGCGACGGCGCGGCCGCCTGACCGGCGGCCGGGAACGGCGTCGCCCGGCCTAGTCCCCGGCCCCGCCCGCCGCCAGCAGCCGCAGCACCTTCTGCGGGTCCTGGTCGCCCGACAGCGCCATCGACCGCCCGTCCGGCAGCGTCACGGAGGCCATGCCGGCGGCCTCGTAGGCCCGCTGCATCCCCTGCCCCACCCCCGCGAAGGCCGGGGCGACCCCGGCGGCGTCGCAAAGGTCCCGGAAGCGCCAGATCGCGCTGATCCGGGCGTCCGGCGCGCCCGCGGGGTCGCCCTCGGCCACCCAGATCCCCTCCAGCCGCCGGAAGGCGAAGCCCGCCCGCCCGCCATCGGCGAAGACCACCCCGTCCGCGTGGTGCGGCACCCGCGCGCCCAGGGCCGCCAGCCGCGCCTGGGCCGATTCGTCGTAGTCCTCGGCGTGGATCCGCGCCGGGCGCAGCAGCCGGAAGGCCGCGAAGAGCAGCAGCAGGGCCGAGAGGCCCACCCCGAAGCGAAGCGGCGCCGGCATGCCCGACAGCAGCACCACCTCCCACCAGGCCGCCTCGGAGACCCGCCCGTGATAAGCGACGGTGGCCAGCGTCAGCCCGCAGATCACCCCGGCCGCGAGCGAGAAGACGCGCGACGCCGTCAGCGGCTCCCCGGTCAGCCGCGCGTCGCGGTAAAAGGCGCCCCCCATGGCCGCCAGGAACAACCCCGTCCCGAGATAGGCCGCCGCCACCCACCAGGGGTCGCCCCGGATCGCGAGGATGGCCACCCCATTGGCCAGCAGGAACAGCCCGGCCCACCAAGCCAGGCGCAGCCGCCGCAGCATCCCGTAGGACACCACCAGCAGCAGCGACCCCACCACCGAGGCCGCGAACTGGCTCGCCAGCGCCGCCCACTCCCCGCCCCAGTGCGCGATGTCCGACCCACGCGCCGGCAGGGCGCCGACGAAGATGAGCACGACCCCGCCCAGGCCGGTGAGCCCGGCGAGGACCGGCACCTCCAGCGCCCCGGTCACGCGCGTCTCCACCTGCAGCCGCCCCATCGCGGGCCGGCGCTGCCCGAGCTCGAAGGCCGCGAAGAGGCCGCCCGCCAGGAAGAGCGGCACGACGTAGTAGAAGAGCCGGAACAGCAGCACCGCCCCCACGACCTGGGCGGAGGGCAGGTAGGGCTCGAGGCTCAGCAGGATGAAGCCGTCGAAGACCCCGAGCCCGCCCGGCACGCTCGCGGCCAGCCCCGCGGTGTAGGCCGCGATGTAGATGCCGAGGAACTTCCAGAAGGTCAGCCCGGGCGCCTCGGGCAGCAGCCAGTAGAAGATCGCCGCCGTGACCGCGACGTCGACGCTCGCCAGCGCGACCTGCGCCAGCGCCATGCGGAAGCCCGGCAGATCGATCTGGTGCCCGAAGGCCTTGAAGTGCGGGAAGCGGCGCGACAGCACGAGGTAGGTGCCGACGATCCCCCACATCGCGACCCCCACCACCTGCGCGACCCAGGACGGCACCACCTCGCCCGACGCCTCGCCCACCCAGGGGAGCACGGAGGGCTCCAGCACCAGCACCAGCCCGCCGAGCGCGAAGCCGCCGAGCCCGAAGGTGAGCGAGGTGAAGGCGATGACCTTCGCGATCTCGACCGAGGTCAGCCCCCAGGCCGCGTAGAAGCGGTAGCGCACCGCCGCCCCGGACACCGCGGCGAAGCCGAGGTTGTGCGCCAGCGTGTAGGCGCAGAAGGAGGCCAGCGAGGTCCGCAGGTAGGAGATGGGCTTTCCCGCGTAGACCGAGCCGAGCCGGTCGTAGATCGTCAGCACCGCGTAGGCGAGCACCGTCCAGCCGCCGGCGATCCAGAGCTGCCGCTGCGAGGTCGCCTCCAGCGCCCGCCCCACATCCGCCACCGACAGGCTGCGGAACTCCCGCTGCACGACGTAGAGCGCCCCCACCAGCAGGATCAGCCCGAAGACGGTCGGCCCGTGCTTGCGGATCAGCGCCCAGCTCATGCGGCGCCGGCGCCCTGGGCCTGCTTCGGGGCCGCGGCCCCGAGCGCTCCCTCGATCAGCGCCACCGTCTCGGGAATGCCGTAGAGCGCGACGAAGCCGCCGAAGCGCGGCCCCTCCTCCTGCCCGAGCAGCACCTGGTAGATCGCCGCGAACCAGGCCCGCGACACGCCCGGCCGCGCGGGGTCCTTGCCCGGCTGCAGGAAGGGCTCCCGCCGCCCCGCGTCGTAGACGAGGTCCTGGATGGCCGCGGGCCGCTCCGCCACCGGAAGCGCCTCGATCCGCCCCTGGTTCTCCCGGAGCAGGGCCGCCAGGTGCAGCAGCGCCTCCCGCTCCGCCTCCGTCGCCGCCCGGAAGCGCTTCGTCGGCTTCACCACGTCCCGGTAGTAGGCGGAGGCCCGCTCCACCAGCACCGCCAGCATCGGGGAGGCCTCCGGCGTCGCGTCCGGGGCGTGCCGCCGCAGGTAGCCCCAGAGCATCTCCGGCGTCTCGGCGTTGGCGGCCACGGCGAGGTTCAGCAGCAGCGTGAAGGTGATCGGGCTGCCGGCCCCGTTCGGCAGCGCGCCTTCGTGGATGTGCCAGGCCGGGTTCGCCGGGTCCGCGGCCGCCCGCAGCTTCTCCACCTGCCCCAGGTACTCGTCCGTCGCCCGCGGGATGACGTCGAAGTGCAGCCGCTTCGCCCGCCCGGGCTGCTGGTACATGAACAGGGACAGGCTCTCGGGCGGGCCGTAGCGCAGCCACTCGTCGATGGTCAGCCCGTTGCCCTTGCTCTTGCTGATCTTGTGCCCCTCGGCGTCGAGGAACAGCTCGTAGGTGAAGCCCACCGGCGGCTCCCCCCCGAGCACCCGGCAGATGGCCGAGGACAGGCGCACGCTGTCGATCAGGTCCTTGCCCGACATCTCGTAGTCCACGCCGAGCGCGAACCAGCGCAGCGCCCAGTCCGCCTTCCACTGCGCCTTCACGTGGCCGCCGGTCACGGGCGTCTCGAAGCGCTCCCCCGTCTCCGGGTCGCGCCACACGACCGTCCCGGCCTCCGCCCGCACCTCCTCCATCGGCACCTGCATGACGATGCCGGTCCGCGGGTGGATCGGCAGGAAGGGCGAGTAGGTCGCCCGCCGGTCGGGGCCGAGGGTCGGCAGGATGACCGCCCGGACCTCCTCGTGCACCGCGAGCATCCGGCGCAGGGCCGCGTCGAACCGGCCGGAGCCGTAATAGTCGGTCGAGGAGACGAACTCGTACTCGAAGCCGAACTCGTCGAGGAAGGCCCGCAGCCGCGCGTTGTTGTGCGCGCCGTAGCTCTCGTGCGTGCCGTAGGGGTCCGGGATGCGCGTCAGCGGCCGCCCGAGATGCGCCCTGAGCATCTCCGGCTGCGGCGCGTTGTCCGGCACCTTCCGCAGCGCGTCCATGTCGTCGGAGAAGGCCAGCAGCCGGGAGGGCAGCCCCGTCAGCCGCTCGAAGGCTCGCCGCACCCAGGTGGTCCGCGCCACCTCCCCGAAGGTGCCGATATGCGGCAGGCCGGAAGGGCCGTAGCCCGTCTCGAACAGGGCCGCCCCCTTGGCCGCGACCGAGGCCCGGCCGGCCACCTTCGCCGCCTCCTCGAAGGGCCAGGCGCGGGTATCACGAAGGGAGGGATCGGCGGGGGGACGTTCCATGGCCGCCCCCAATTGCCCCCGCCACCCCGCCCGGTCAACGCGCCCCTTCAACAACCGGGCATCCCTGCTCCCCGCAACGCGCGCCTCGCATCCCGCGCGCGCGCCTGTATAAGCCACCCTGCCACTCTGGCCGGGCGGGCCCATCCGGGCGCCCCGACAACGCCTCGCAAGGAACGCAGGTCATGCGCGTTGGGGTTTTCGGCGCCACGGGCGCCGTCGGCAAGGAACTGGTGCAGGTCCTGGGCGACCGGGGCTTCCCGGTGACCGAGCTGCGCCTCTTCGCCTCCACCCGCAGCGCCGGCACCCGCGTTCCCACCCCCTTCGGCGACAAGCGGATCGAGGTCTACGACCCCGCCACCCCGCCCCGCCTGGACCTCGCCCTCCTTGCCGTTTCCGGCGACTGGTCCAAGGCCCACGCCCGCCAGCTCGTCGAGGCCGGCGCCGTGGTGGTCGACAACTCCTCCGCCTTCCGCCTGGAGGACGACGTCCCCCTCGTGGTGCCCGAGGTGAACGCGGCCGCGGCCGGCAACGCCCGCCTGATCGCCAACCCCAACTGTACCACCGCCATCCTCGCCGTCGCCCTCGCCCCGCTGCACGAGGCCTTCGGCCTGAAGCGCGTCATCGTCTCCACCTACCAGGCCGCCTCCGGCGCGGGGGCCGAGGGCATGCAGGAGCTCGAGGACGGGCTGCGCGAGGTCCTCGCGCAAGGCGGTCAGGCGACGAACAAGTTCTTCCGCCACCCGCTCCCCATGAACCTCATCCCGCACATCGATAGCTTCCAGCCCAACGGCTACACGCGGGAGGAGATGAAGGTCACCTGGGAGACCCGGAAGATCATGGGCCTGCCGGACCTCCTGATCTCCTGCACCGCCGTCCGCGTGCCGACCATGCGCGCCCACGCCGAGGCCGTGACGATCGAGACCGAGCGCCCCGTCACCGCCGAGGCCGCCCGCCGCATCCTCGCCGCCGCCCCCGGCGTGAAGCTCGTCGACGACGTGGAGAACGCCCTCTACCCCATGCCGCTGACCGCCAGCGGCCAGTACGACGTCGAGGCCGGCCGCGTCCGCGCCAACCCCGTCTTCGGGGACCGCGGCCTCGACCTCTTCGTCTGCGGCGACCAGCTCCTCAAGGGCGCCGCCCTCAACGCGGTGCAGATCGCCGAGGCCCTGCCGGTCCGCCTCGCGGCCTGACCCCGCCGCGCCACTAGCAGAAAGGGGCGGGAAGGCTTCGGCCCTCCCGCCCCTTCTCGTTTTCGCGGCGGCTGGAAGGGCGGGAACTGGGTCCCCGCCCGCCGGCGATCAGCCCGCCAGGCTGCGCCCGGCCGAGCCGAGGTCGGCGAAGGCCTCGTCCAGCCGCTTCGCGACCCCCTTCTCCGCCGCCCGCAGCCACTTGCGCGGGTCGTACAGCTTCTTTGTCGGCTTGCCGTTGGACGGGTCGATCTGGTGCGTGAAGGCCACGGGGTTCGCCTGCACATAGGCGCCCACCGGCTCCGCGAAGGCGAACTGCGTGTCCGTGTCGATGTTCATCTTGAACACGCCGTAGGACACGGCCTCCGTGATCTTGTCCTTCTCCGAGCCCGAGCCGCCGTGGAAGACGAGGCTCATCGGCTTGTCGCCGCCGCCGAACTTGCCGGCCACCGCCTCCTGCGACGCCTTGAGGATCTCCGGCCGCAGCTTCACGTTGCCCGGCGCGTAGACCCCGTGCACGTTCCCGAAGGAGGCGGCCATCGTCACGTGCCCGATCGGCGACAGCACCTCCCAGGCGCGCAGCACGTCCTCGGGCTGGGTGTAGAGATGCGCGTTGTCGGCGCTCTCCTCGATGTCGTGCCCGATCCCGTCCTCCTCGCCGCCGGTCACGCCGAGCTCGATCTCGAGGCTCATGCCGAGCGGCGCCATGCGCTTCAGCACCGCCGCGCATTCCGCGATGTTCGTCTCCAGCGGCTCGGCCGAGAGGTCGATCATGTGCGACGAGAACAGCGGCTGCCCCGTCCGCTTCATGTGCTCCTCGCCGTGGTCGATCAGCGCGTTCACCCAGGGCAGCAGCGAGCGGTCGGCGTGGTCGGTGTGCAGCACCACGCAGACGCCATAGGCCTTGGCCAGGGTGTGGACGTGCTGCGCGGCCGAGACCGCACCCAGCACCCGCGCCGCCTCGGCGTCCGGGCAGCCCTCGCCGCCGAAGAAGCGCGCGCCGCCGTTGGAGAGCTGGATGATCACGTCCGCCTTGTTCTTCGAGGCGGATTCCAGCACCGCGTTGATGCTGTTCGTGCCCACCACGTTCACCGCCGGCAGCGCGTAGCCGCCCGCGCGGCAGGCCTCCAGCAGGGTGAGGTAGTCGGCGCCCGTCACGACGCCCGGCTTCAGCTTCGTACCGGCGGGGGCCGGCGAGATATGGTTCACGCTCTGATTCCTGCTCTGCTCGCCCGGGGGAGGGGGCGCCCCCGGGACATGCCGGCCAATATGCCCCAGCCCGGCCCCGTCTGAAAACTCAAGGAAAGGGTCCCGCGGACTCGCCTGCGCGAACAAAGCGGGTATAGACCCCCCGATGCCCCCCGCCGCGGCCACGCCCCGCCTTCTCCTGCCGGAAGCGCCCGCGCTGGTCGCCGGCATCCGCCGCGCCACCCTCCTGACGCCCGAGGGCGAGATCGAGGCCCTGTCCGCGCACGACCTCGCCCGCCGCCTGCCCGAGCTGCCCCCGCCCCTCCTCGTCCACGCCCCCGCCACCGCGCGCCGCCTGGGCCTCGCCCCCTTCCCCGTCGCCTTCGACCTCCTCGAGCTCTTCGCCTTCGTCCTTCCCGCCCAGCCCGCCGCCCCCACCCCCCGCGGCCTGGCCCTGGCGCTGGATATGGAGCCCCCGAAGGACGAAGAGGCAGCCGCCATCCTCCTGCCGGAGATCGCGACGAACCTTCTCCGCCGCCTCGCCTCCACCCGCCACGCGCCCCTGAACCGCGACGCCGGCATGCTCGCCGCCCGCCTGCGCGAGGCCGCCGACTGGCCCTGGGCCGCCAGCGTCCTCGCCGCCCTCGGCCAGCCCGAGGCCCGCCCCTCCGCCGACCCGCTGAAGGTCTGGCGCCGCCTGCCGGACTGGGAGGAGACGGCCACCCCGCCCCCGCCCGGCTCCAACCCCGTCGCCCCGCTCGAGGCCCGCAAGCGCCTCGCCGAGATCCTCGGCGAGGGCGCCGAGACCCGCCCCGCCCAGGCCGACTACGCCTCCGCGGCCGCCCTCGCCTTCGCCCCGCGCGAGGTGGAGGGCCAGCCCGCCCTCGTCCTCGCGGAGGCCGGCACCGGCACCGGCAAGACGCTCGGCTACATCGCGCCCGCCTCCCTCTGGGCCGAGCGCAACGGCGCCCCCGTCTGGATCAGCACCTACACGAGGAACCTCCAGCGCCAGATCGACCAAGAGCTCTTCCGCCTCTACCCCGACCCCGAGGAGCGCCGCCGCCACGTCGTCATCCGCAAGGGCCGCGAGAACTACCTCTGCCTCCTCAACCACGAGGAAGCGGTGAGCGGCGCCATGCCGTCCCGCCTCCTCGCCCTCTCCCTCGTCTCCCGCTGGGCCTTCGCGACGCGCGACGGCGACATGCAGGGCGGCGACTTCCCGGGCTGGATCGCGGAGCTCTTCCCCTGGGGCCACGTCGCGGGCCTCACCGACCGCCGCGGCGAGTGCATCCACTCCGCCTGCCCCCACTGGCGCCGCTGCTTCGTCGAGCACTCCATCCGCCGCGCCCGCACCGCCCGGCTCGTCATCGCCAACCACGCCCTCGTCATGATCCAGGCCGCGCTCGGCGGCGGCGAGGACCGGCCGGCGCTGCGCTACGTCTTCGACGAGGGGCACCACCTCTTCGACGCCGCCGACAGCGCCTTCTCCGCCGAGATCAGCGGCGGCGAGATGGCCGAGCTCCGCCGCTGGCTGCTCGGCGCCGAAGGCTCCCGCGGCCGCGCCCGGGGGCTCCGCCGCCGGCTGGAGGAGACCACGACGGACCACCCCGCCCTCCTCCCCCTGGTGGAGGAAGCCCTCCGTCACGCCGGCGCCCTTCCCGGTCCCGGCTGGGGCTCGCGTCTCGGCGAGCCCGAGGAGCGCGGCCCCTACGAGGAGGAGGACGCCCGCCCCGGCATCCCCGCCGTCACCAACCCCGCCGAGGCCTTCCTCCGCACCGTCATCACCCAGGTCCTCGCGCGCTCGCCCGAGGCCGATGCCGGCTACGACGCCGAGTGCGACCTCCACCCCCTCAACCCCGGCCTGGCCGAGACCGGCGCCGCCCTCGAGGACGCGCTCTCGCGCATCGAGACCCCGCTGCGCGCCCTGCACGGCCGCCTCACCGGCCTGCTGGAGGACCCCGAGGCCGAGCTCGAGACCGGCGACCGCATCCGCCTCGACACCGCCCGCCGCGCGGTGGACCGCCGCGGCCTCCGCCCCCTCGGCGCCTGGCGCGCCATGCTCAAGGCCCTCGCCGCCCGCCCGCCGGAGCCCGGCACCCGGCCCGCCCATGTCGACTGGCTCGCCCTCACCCGCCGCGAGGGGCGCGTGATCGACGCCGCCCTGCACCGCCACTTCCTCGACCCCACCGAGCCCTTCGCCGCCGCCGTCGCCGCCCCCTCCCACGGGCTCCTCGTCACCTCCGCCACCCTCCGCGATAGCGGCGAGCCCGACGGCGAGGCCGCCTGGGAGGAGGCCGAGGCCCGCACCGGCGCGAACCACCTCCCCTCCCCCGCCATCCGCGCGGCCGTCCCCTCCCCCTTCGACTACCCGAGCCAGACGCTCGCCATCGTGGTCACCGACGTCGCGCGCGAGGGGCCCCAGGCCGCCATGGCCATGGAGAAGCTCTTCCGGGCCTCGGGCGGCGGCGCGCTCGGCCTCTTCACCGCCATCCGGCGCCTCCGCGACGCCCATGCCCGCATGGCGCCGGGCCTCGAGGCCGCCGGGCTGCCGCTCTACGCCCAGCACGTCGACGCCATGGACAACGCGACCCTCGTCGACGTCTTCCGCGCCGAGGAGGATTCCTGCCTTCTCGGGACCGACGCGCTGCGGGACGGCGTCGACGTGCCCGGCCGCTCGCTGCGCCTGCTCGTCTTCGACCGCATCCCCTGGCCCCGTCCCACCATCCTCCACCGGGAGCGCCGCACGCATCTCTCGGGCGGGCGGCCCAAGTCCTACGACGACGCCATCGCCCGCCACCGCCTGCGCCAGGCCTTCGGCCGCCTGATCCGCCGCGCCGATGACCGCGGCGTCTTCGTGCTGCTCGACGCCCGCGCCCCGAGCCGCCTGCTCGCCGGGCTGCCCGAGGGCGTCGTGCCCCGCCGGATGGGCCTCGCCGACGCCGTGCGGGAGACGCGCGCCTTCCTCGGCGACCACCGGGCGGATCACTTCCCGGATGGCGGGCGCCCCGGCGGCACCGGGAATGATTGACGCGCCCGCCCCGCCGCGCGAACCCTGCGCCACGATGGACACGAACATGATGAACGCCGAGCCGGCCCTCCCCACCCGCTTCTCCGCGCAGGAAGCCCTCGTCTGCGCCATGGTCCTCATGGGCGTTTCCGACCGCGGCATGACGGACGCCGAGCTCGCGACCATGTCGCGCCTCGTGCGCGAGCTGCCCGTCTTCGGCGACTTCCACCCGACCGAGATCGACACGGTCACCGAGATCGTCCTCAACCTGCTCGACAAGTCGGACGGGCTGGACCGCGCCGCCGAGATGATCCGCGACGCCCTCCCGCCCCGCCTCCGCGAGACCGCCTACCTTCTGGCCTGCGAGATCGCGGCCGCCGACGGCGACGCCTCGCAGGAGGAGCTCCGCTTCCTCCAGGACTTCCGCATCACCCTCGACATCGACCGCCTCATCGCCGGCGCGATCGAGCGCGCGGCCAAGGCCCGCTACCAGGTCATCTGACCATCATCGGAGCGGGCGACCGAAGAGCGGGGCTGGCGGCAACATCCCCGCCGCCGCCGCGTTCCCTGGGATGACATCCCGAAGGGAGCACGACATGCCCGAGACGACCAGCCAGTCCACCCACCCGAAGGTGGTCGCCAGCTTCGCGACGCGCGAGGCCGCCGAGAACGCCCTCCAGTTCCTCAACGCCGAAGCCATCCCGCAGGAGCTCGTCTCCATCCGCACCGGCGAGGTCTCCCTCGAGCCGCCGCACGCGCCGGACGAGATGGACCACCAGGTCCAGGAGGACGAGCACCGCAACCTCCGCACCATGGGCTCCAGCATGGCCGCCACGGGCGCGGGCATGGCCGCCGCCGGCGCGGTCGTGGCGACCGGTGGCGCGGCCCTTCCGGCCATTGCCGCCGCCGCCATCGCGGGCCTCGGCGCCGGGGCCGCGAGCGAGGGCGTCTCGGCCGCCACGAACGTCGACGTGAAGCCGGACACCGAGAAGGCCGCGGCCGTCGTGACCGTCGCCGCCACGACCGCCGACCAGGCCGAGCGCGCGAAGGGCGTCCTGCGCAAGGTCTCCGCCCTGCGCGTCTGGGAGGAGTAGCCGGCCCGGCTAGCCCGGAAGGAGCCGCGTCACCGACGGCGCCGGCTTCTTCGGCCGTTGCTCGACCTCGTAGGCGATGTCCTCGCCCTTGCGCAGCTCCCGCCGGCCCGCCGCCTCGACGACGGAGGCGTGGACCATAACATCCGGCCCCCCGTCATCGGGCCGGATGAAGCCGTAGCCCTTGTGGGGTTGATACCAAACCACCGTTCCCGTCGGCATAGCCCGCCTCCCGCCCCGTCCTGGCGCGAGAGATACGAAGCCGGGCCAGCACGCGGCAAGAGCGCACCGCCTCAGGCCTGCGAGAGCCCGCCGCCCTCGCCCGTGTCCAGCGACCCCATCGCGGAAGGACCGGGTAACCGGCCTGTGGCCCTGGCCGCCGTCCCCTTCTCGCCGCGCTCGCCCCACCCCGCCAGCAGCCAGACACCCCGCAGCCCATCCCACAGGGAGGGGCCGGTGCCTAGCTCATCAGTCGATGCGGTTTCGCGAAAGGACCTCTCGGGCCCTTCGCAACCTTGGGTAGCGGACATGCACAAAGCCTATGCCACCGGCTGTGCGCACGGCAATCTTTTCAGCGAGCACTAGATAAAAATTTCCGGAGCGTCGCACCGGAAGCGGAGACGTCGCATGAAGAAGGGGGCGGCCCGTTCCCGGACCGCCCCCTTCCCTGTTCCGCTGATCCCCGCCAGCCCGGCGAACCGGGCTGGCGAGAGCCGATCAGAAGTCCATGTCGCCCATGCCGCCCATGCCGCCGCCGGGGCCACCGGCCGGAGCGGAGGCCTTCGCCGGCCGCTCGGCCACCATCGCCTCGGTGGTGATCAGCAGCGAGGCCACCGACGCGGCGTCCTGCAGGGCCGTGCGCACGACCTTGGTCGGGTCGATGATGCCGGCCTCGACGAGGTTCTTGTACTCGTCCATCTGGGCGTCATAGCCGTACTCGTAGGTGTCCGAACGGAGCACCTCGCCGGCGATGACCGCGCCGTCCTTGCCGGCGTTCTCGGCGATCTGCTTCAGCGGCACCGCGATGGCGCGCCGAACGATCTCGATCCCGACCTGCTCGTCGTTGTTCAGGCCCTTGAGGTCGGCCAGCTTCAGGCTGGCGCGCAGCAGCGCCACGCCACCGCCGGGAACGATGCCTTCCTCAACCGCGGCGCGGGTCGCGTGCAGCGCGTCGTCGACGCGATCCTTGCGCTCCTTCACCTCGACCTCGGACGAACCGCCGACGCGGATGACGGCGACGCCACCGGCCAGCTTCGCGAGACGCTCCTGCAGCTTCTCGCGGTCGTAGTCCGAGGTGGTCTCCTCGATCTGCGCCTTGATCTGCTCCACGCGGCCCTCGATGGCGGACTTCTCGCCGGCGCCGTCGATGATCGTGGTGTTCTCCTTCTCGATGCGAATGTTCTTCGCACGGCCGAGCTGGTTCAGCGTCACGCTCTCGAGCTTGATGCCGAGGTCCTCGGAGATCACCTCACCGCCGGTCAGGATGGCGATGTCCTCGAGCATCGCCTTGCGGCGATCGCCGAAGCCCGGGGCCTTCACGGCCGCGATCTTCAGGCCGCCGCGCAGCTTGTTCACCACGAGCGTGGCCAGGGCCTCGCCCTCGATGTCCTCGGCCACGATCACCAGCGGACGCCCGGACTGCACGACGGCTTCCAGCAGCGGCAGCATCGGCTGCAGCTGGGAGAGCTTCTTCTCGTGGATCAGGATGTACGGGTTCTCGAGCTCGGCGATCATCTTCTCCGCGTTCGTGATGAAGTACGGGGAGACGTAGCCGCGGTCGAACTGCATGCCCTCGACCACGTCGAGCTCGGTCTGGATGGACTTGGCTTCCTCGACGGTGATGACACCCTCGTTGCCGACCTTCTCCATCGCCTCGGCGATCATCTGGCCGATCTCGGTCTCGCCGTTGGCGGAGAGCGAGCCGACCTGCGCCACCTCGGCCGAGGTCGTGATCTTGCGGGTCTTGGCCTGCAGGTC
Source organism: Muricoccus nepalensis (assembly GCF_006438825.1). GTDB lineage: Bacteria > Pseudomonadota > Alphaproteobacteria > Acetobacterales > Acetobacteraceae > Roseomonas > Roseomonas nepalensis. The sequence goes on along the minus strand of NZ_RCZP01000002.1, from coordinate 383,847 downwards.
CGCGACGATCACCGCGACCGCCTTGTCGACGCCGCGCTTGAGGTCCATCGGGTTGAGGCCGGCGGCGACCGCCTTCGCACCCTCGCGGATGATGGCCTGGGCCAGCACGGTCGCGGTGGTGGTGCCGTCACCGGCGAGGTCGTTCTGCTTCGAGGCCACTTCGCGCACCATCTGGGCGCCCATGTTCTCGAACTTGTCGGCCAGCTCGATCTCCTTGGCGACGGTCACGCCGTCCTTGGTGATCCGCGGCGCGCCGAAGCTCTTGTCGAGCACGACGTTCCGGCCCTTCGGGCCCAGCGTGACCTTCACGGCATCGGCGAGGATGTCCACGCCGCGCAGCATGCGCTCGCGGGCGTTGGTGCCGAACTTGACGTCCTTGGCTGCCATACTTGTTTCTCCTGCTTCTCGTTGCTGCTCAGGCGGCCTTGGCGGTGGTGGCGCCGGTCGACTCGACGATGCCCATGATGTCGGACTCCTTCATGATCAGGAGCTCCTCGCCATCGAGCTTCACCTCGGTCCCGGACCACTTGCCGAACAGGATCCGGTCACCGGCCTTCACCTCGAGCGCCACGACCTGGCCGGCCTCGTTGCGCGCGCCGGCGCCAACCGACACGACCTCGCCCTCCTGGGGCTTCTCCTTGGCGGTGTCGGGAATGATGATGCCGCCAGCGCTCTTCTCTTCGGCCGTGACGCGGCGAACGAGAACGCGGTCGTGCAGGGGACGGAACTTGGTCATGCGGTCCTCTCCTGAGCCTTTATCTGGATGAACCCGGCCGGGTGCCGAACCGTGCCCCGAGGGGCCGTTAGCACTTGCACCCGGTGAGTGCCAGCGATCTAGGGGATCACCCCCCCTCGCGTCAAGCCCGGCAGCACTCTCAGGCCTAGAGTGCCAAAGCATTGATATGAAACATTTATTGTGTTCCGCGGTTGATGTTGCATGGCACCATGGGCCCGGGGCGGCACCCCGCCGCCTCGTTGAGAGGAACAGGGACATGCTTCTGAACGGCATCGAGCGCGTCGTCCGCATCCCCGACTGGCGCCTCACGACCGCGGAAATCCTGTACCGGATGCCCGACCACCCCGCGGTCCTCCAGACCTTCGTCTGGCAGAAGGTCGACCACGCCCCGACCTTCCCCGAGCTGCACGGCTTCCTCGAGTTCTGGCGCCGCGAGATCGAGGGGGCCCTCTACTCCGTCCGCGTCGCCTCCGCCGCCCTCTGGCGCCCGGCCGAGTTCACCTATGCCGAAGGCGAGTTGCGCCTGCACTGATCACGGGCACGGGGCGGCCGCTCAGGGCGCCGCCCCCGCGAACCAGCCGAGCACCCCGGTCAGCGTCGCGACGGAGGCCATGGTGCCCAGCAGCACCGCGGCGCCGGATCGCTCCATCCCGACCGCGTAGCGCCGCGACATGAGGAAGGCGTTCGCCCCCGTCGGCATCGCCGCCATGGTCACGGCCACGGCGAGCTCCAGCGGCCCGAGTCCCACAAGCCGCCCGGCCCCGTAGACCAGCAGCGGCATGGCCACGAGCTTGAGCGCGTTGATCACCACCGCGTCCACCCAGTCCCGCCGGAGCCGGAAGTCCCGCAGGGAGGCGCCGAGGCAGAACAGCAGCAGCGGGCTCGTCCCCGCCCCCAGGATCGCGAGGAACCGCGCGAGGGGTAGGGGCGGCGGCGGCAGCACCAGCGCCCAGAGGTTCCCCAGCACCACCGACACCACGATCGGGTTGCGCGCCACCGAGCGGATGGTGGTCCGCGCCACCCGCATCGGCGAGGCCCCCTCCGCCAGCCCCATCTCCGCCACGATGGTCGTCAGCGGCATGAAGATGAGCGAGTAGAGCGCGATGATCGCGGTCGCCGGCCCGATCCCGGCGGGCCCGAAGGCGGCCAGCACCACCGGCACGCCCATCATCAGCGTGTTGCCGAAGGCGCAGTTGAGGGCGAAGAGCCCGGATTCCGCGAGGCCCCGCCCCGCCGCCAGCCGCGAGAAGGCGAGCGCCGCCGCGTAGATGCCGAGCGCCCCCGCGAAGAAGGCCATCTCCAGCCGCCCGCCATGGGCCGCGAGCCCGCCGCCCGAGGCCGCGGAGAGGAAGAGCAGCGCCGGCGCGCAGAGCCAGTAGGCGAAGTCGTTGAGCCCCCGCAGCGCCTCGTCCGCCACCATCCGCCGCAGCGCCGCGCCGTAGCCGAGCGCGATGAGCAGGAAGACCGGCGCGACGAGGCCGAGGACCCCGAGCACTACCCCATCCCCGCCACGAAATCCCCGAGCCAGGGGTTGCGCGCCCGCGCCGTCCGCGCCGCATGCAGGATGGCCGCCACCGTCTCCACCGTCTCCTCGAACACGCTGTTCACCAGCACGTGGTCGAACTCCCGCCAGTGCGAGGCGTCGTCGCGCGCCTTGCCCATGCGCCGGACGATCTCCTCCTCGCTGTCCTGGCCGCGCGCCCGCAGCCGCCGCTCCAGCTCCCCGATCGAGGGCGGCAGCAGGAAGACCCCCACCACGTCCTCCGGCATGGCGGCGCGCAGCAGCAGGTGCCCCTGCCAGTCGACGTCGAACAGCACGTCCCGCCCCTCGGCCAGGGCGCGCTCCACGGGCTCGCGCGGCGTGCCGTAGCGGCGGCCGTAGACATGCGCGCTCTCGAGCAGGAGGCCCGCCGCCTCCATCGCCTCGAACTCCTCGACGGTCCGGAAGTGGTAGTGCACCCCCTCCAGCTCGCCCGGCCGCGCCGCCCGCGTCGTGGCCGAGACCGAGAGCGACAGTTCCGGCTCCCGCCCAAGCAGCGCCCGCGACACGCTCGTCTTCCCCGCGCCCGAGGGCGCCACCAGCACGAGGCAGAGCCCCCGCCGCTTCATCGCCGCGCCGCTCATTCGACGTTCGCCGCCTGCTCGCGCAACCGCTCGATGGCCGCCTTCAGGTCGAGCGAGATCCGCGTCAGCGCCAGGCTGCCCGACTTCGCGCCGAGCGTGTTCGCCTCCCGCCCGAACTCCTGCGTCAGGAACTCGAGCTTGCGCCCGATCGGCGCGGGGTCCGCGAGCAGCGCCCGGGCCGCCGCCACATGCGCCCCCAGCCGGTCCAGCTCCTCCCGCACGTCCGAGCGCGCGGCGAGCAGCGCGACCTCCGCCGCCAGCCGGTCCTCCGGCACCCGGCGCTCGCCCTCCAGCAGCTCCGCCAGCACGCCCGACAGCCGCGCGCGGTGCGCCGCCGGCTGCCCCGCCGCCTCCGCGACCGCCCGCCCGCAGAGCGCCTCGATCTCGTCGAGCAGCGTCGCCAGGATGGCGGCCAGCCGCGCGCCCTCCCCGGCCCGGGCCGAGAACAACCCCTCCAGCGCCTCCGAGAAACCCTGCGAGACCGCCGCCCGCCGCGCCGCCTCGGCGGCCTCGTCGGGCACCTCGACCTCGGTCCGCAGCACGCCCGGCAGGGCCAGCACCGCCTCGGGCCGCGGCGCGGCCGCCCCCGGCATCCGCTCCGCCAGCTCCCGCACCAGGGCTATCGCCCGCTCCAGCGCCGCCTGGTCCAGCACCAGCCGCGGCGCCCGGTCCTCGCGCTTCACGGTCAGGCTCGCGCTGATGTTGCCCCGCGCGAATCGGCCCGCCGCGGCCTCCCGCAGGGGCGCCTCCAGCGCGTCCAGCCCCCCCGGCAGCCGCAGCCGCACGTCGAGCCCCCGGCCGTTGACGCTGCGAAGCTCCCAGGCGAAGGGGGTGCCGTCCGGCAGGGTGCCGGTGGCGCGCGCGAAGCCGGTCATGGATCGGATGGACATGCGCGGCCTTCTGCGGCGGGAGACGGCACGATGCAAGGCGGCAACCGTCCCACCCGCGCGGCCTGGCCCCGCGTGGCCGTCACCGGCGCCTCCTCGGGCCTCGGCGCCGCGCTCGCCCTCGCGCTCGCCGCCCCCGGCCGCACCCTCCACCTCGCCGGCCGCGACACCGCGCGCCTGGCCGCGACCGCCGCCGCCTGCCGCGGCCGGGGCGCGGCGGTCACGGAGACCGCCTTCGACGTGACCGACCCCGCGGCCGCCCGCGCCTGGGTCAAGGGCAGCGGCGGCCTCGACCTCCTCCTCGCCAACGCCGGCACCTCCGCCGGCACGGGCGGCGCGAGCGAATCCGCGGACCAGGTCGCCCGCATTTTCGCGGTGAACCTCACGGGCGCCCTCAACACGGTTCTCCCCGCGCTCGACCTCATGCGGGGCCAGCCGCGCGGCCCGGACGGCGTCCGCGGCCGCGTCGCCGCCATCGCCTCAATCGCGGCCTTCGTCGCCTCGCCCGGCGCCCCCGCCTACGCGGCCTCCAAGGCCGCCCTGCAGCGCTGGGCCGAGGCGACCGACGCCACCTCCCGCCGGGAGGACCTGCGCGTCCACGCCGTTTGCCCGGGCTTCATCCGCACGCCCATGACGGCGCCGAACCGGTTCCCCATGCCGATGATCCTGGAGGCCGACGAGGCCGCGCGCCGCGCCCTCGCGGGCATCGCGCGCGGCCGGGCCAGGGTGGCCTTTCCCTGGCCGGTCTACGCGGCAGCGCGCCTGATGGGCGCGCTGCCGCCGGCCTGGCTCAGCCGGCTTCCGTCGAAGGCTGATTCAGCGGGGTGACGGGCGCCACGGGGATGGCGGCGCCGGCGGCCGGCGCCTCGGCGGCGTGCTTCCGCTCCGCCCCGCGCCGCGCCCAGATGTTCAGCCCCTCCACGCCCGCCGCGAAGGCCATGGCGACGTAGACGAACCCCTTGGGCACGTGGAAGCCGAAGCCCTCGCCCAGCAGCACCATCCCGATCATGACCAGGAAGGCGAGGGCCAGCATCACCACCGTCGGGTTCTTCTCCATGAAGTTCGACAGGGCGTCCATCGACAGCAGCATCACCGTCACCGAGACGAGGATCGCGACGACGATCACCCACATCACCGTGGTCAGCCCGACGGCCGCCAGGATGCTGTCCACGCTGAAGACCATGTCGATGAGGATGATCTGGAACACCGTGGCGCCGAAGCCGGCCGTCACCTGGTTGGCCGCCTTGGCCTCCGCTTGGGAGGCGGGGTCGACGCGGTGGTGAATCTCCATCACCGCCTTGCCGATGAGGAACAGGCCGCCCGCAATCAGAATCAGGTCCTTGCCGGAGAACTCCATCCCCCAGACGCCGAAGATCGGCCGCGTCAGCGAGATGAGCCAGCCCACCCCCGCCAGCATGCCGAGCCGCATGATCACCGCGAGCCCGAGCCCGATCAGTCGCGCCGACCGTCGGCGCTCCTCGGGCAGGCGGTTCGTGAGGATGGCGATGAAGACGAGGTTGTCGATCCCGAGGATCACCTCCATCCCGATGAGGGCCAACAAGGCGACGACGAGTTCGGCTTCCACGGCGGAAACATGTCCTTTCTGTAATCCGTCCACCTGTATGGGGAGGCGACGGCCGCATCAAAAGGCCCGCTCCTCGCGCCGGCGCGCTTTCCCGCGGGGTTCCGGTCCATGATGGAACGGGACTTGCTCCACTTGGCCCAGGACGCTCCCGGCCCCGGCATGGGGAGAGGCCAGCGAGAAGGAACAGCACCATGGAAGTCGGCGTCTTCATCCCCATCGGCAACAATGGCTGGCTGATCTCGTCCAACGCGCCGCAGTACAAGCCAAGTTTCGAGCTGAACAAGGAGATCGCCCAAAAGGCCGAGCACTACGGCCTCGACTTCCTGCTCTCCATGATCAAGCTCCGCGGCTTCGGCGGGAAGACCGGGTTCTGGGACTACAACCTTGAATCCTTCACCCTCATGGCCGGGCTCGCCGCCGTCACCAGCCGCATCAAACTTTTTGCGACCGCGGCCTCGCTCGTCCTGCCGCCCGCGATCATGGCGCGCATGGCCGTCACCATCGATTCCATCGCCCCCGGCCGCTTCGGCGTGAACCTCATCACAGGCTGGCAGCGCCCGGAATACGCGCAGATGGGCCTCTGGCCCGGCGACGAGCACTTCGCCCGCCGCTACGACCACCTCTCCGAATACGCGCAAATCCTGCGCGACCTCTGGACCACCGGCCGCTCCGATCTCAAGGGCGAGTACTTCCAGATGGACGACTGCCGCCTCCTCCCCATGCCGGAGAACGGCATCAAGATCGTCTGCGCCGGCCAGAGCCAGGCCGGGCTCGGCTTCATGGCCCGCCACGCCGACTACAACTTCCTCCTCGGCCAGGGCATCAACACGCCCCGGGCCCTCGCCCCCATGGTCGCCCGCGTCGGGGCCGCCGCGGCCGAGGCCGGGCGCGAGGTCGGCGCGCTGGCCCTCTTCATGATCATCGCCGACGAGACCGACGAGGCCGCCATGGCGAAGTGGGAGCACTACCGCGACGGCGCCGACCTCGAGGCCATCGGCTGGATGGCCCAGCAGGCCTCCGCCGACACGAAGTCCGGCAGCGACACCAACGCGCGGCAGTACGCCCTGCCCGAGGGCGCCATCAACCTCAACATGGGCACCCTCGTCGGCTCCCACGCCTCGGTCGCGCGCATGCTCGACGAGTTGTCGGAGGTGCCCGGCCTCGCCGGGGTCCTGCTCACCTTCGACGACTTCCAGCGCGGCATCGTGGAGTACGGCGAGCGCATCCAGCCGCTCATGCGCTGCCGCGCGCCGCGCGGGGCCGAGGTGGTCGCCGCCTGAGCGCGGGGGACGAGGCCTCGCCCTCGCCGGGCGGGGCGGACGGCCCTCAGCCCCGCCCGTCCCGCTCCCCGCTCGTCGCGAGCCAGACCCCGGCCAGGATCACCGCGCCCCCGGCCAGCACCCGCCATTCCGGCCACTCCCCCAGGAGCATCGCCGCGAAGACGGCCGCAAAGCCCGGCTGCAGGTAGCTCGTCATCGCCCCGTCCGTCGCCCGCGCCCGTTGCAGCAGGGTCAGGAACAGGGTCAGCGGCAGCGCCGAGGCGACGAGCCCCACCCAGAGCACGGCCCCCCAGACCGGCCAGGGCTGGTCGAAGCTCCCCGCGGGGTCGAAGGCCAGGCTGAGCCCGCCGGCGACCACCGCCCCCACCACCTGCTGCCCCACCGACAGCACCACCGGCGCCCCCGGCCGCACCCGCCGCACATAGACCGTGCCCAGGGCGTAGGAGAAGGCGACCAGCAGCATGGCGAGCCCCGCCAGCCCGGCCTCGCCGCCCGCCAGCGCCGCCGGACCGAGCACCACGCCCAGTCCCACGAAGCCGAGCGCCATGCCCGCGAGGGTGCGCGGCCCCGGCCGCTCCGCCGGCAGAAAGCCGAAGGCGAGCAGCGCCACGAAGAGCGGGGTGGTGGACTGGATCAGTGCCGCCGAGGCCGCGCCGAGCGAGAGCAGCGCGATCGCCGTCAGGCAGTTCGCGAGCCAGCCGTTCGTCGTCCCCAGCACCAGCCCGTGCCGCACGAAGCCCGGCCCCAGCCCGCGGAAGGCCCCGCTCCAGAGGGCGAAGCCGACCATGGCGATGCAGCCCACCACGCCGCGGCTGAAGGAGAAGGCGAAGGGCGGCATCGAGCGCGCCGCCTGGCGGATCACCGGGAAGGCCGTGCCCCAGAGCGCCGCGATCACCAGCAGCCGCCACCAGAGCGGCCAGCCCCGGAGCGTCGCGAGCCCGCTCACGCCCCCCGCGCGGCGCAGCGCCCCGGCCTGCCCGCGGGGGAGCGGCCTTCCGGCCGGGGCCTCACCGCGCGGGCGCCGGCGCGGCGGGGGCCGCCGGGCCGGAGCCCGCCCGGGCGCGCTCCACCTCGCGCCAGCGGGCGACGTTGCGGTTGTGCTCCTCCAGCGTGCGCGCGAAGGCGTGCCCGCCGCTGCCGTCGGCCACGAAGAAGAGGAAGTCCGTCGCCTCCGGCCGCGTCACCGCCCGCAGCGCCTCCTTCCCGGGCGAGGCGATCGGTCCCGGCGTCAGCCCACGGTTCCGGTAGGTGTTGAAGGGGTGCTCCCGGTTGAGGTCCGCCCGGGTCAGCCCGCGGTCCAGCGGCGCCCCGTCCGCCGCGGCATAGGCCACGGTCGGGTCGGACTGCAGGGGGATGCCCTGGCGGATGCGGTTGAGGAAGACGGAGGCCACGCGCGGCCGCTCCGCCGCCAGCCCCGTCTCCCGCTCGACGATGCTCGCCAGCACCAGCGCCTCGCGGGCGGAGGCCAGGGGCAGGTCCGGCGCCCGGTTCGCCCAGGCCTCGCGCAGCGCCTCGTCCATTGCGGCCGTCGCCCGGCGGACGAGGGCGGCGCGCGTGTCGCCCCACTGGTAGGTGTAGGTCTCGGGCAGCACCTCGCCCTCGTCGATCGGCGGCGTCTCGCCGACCAGGCCCTCGGCGCGGTCGATCACCCCCACGATCTGCCGGGCCAGCAGCCCCTCGGGAATGGTCAGCCGGCGCGGCACGGGGCGCGCGGTGCGGAGGACCCCGAGGACATCGGCCAGCGAGGCCCCGGCCGGGAAGAGGAACTCCCCGGCCCGCAGCGGCCCCTCGCCCCGCGTGGCCCAGGCCGCCGCCAGGAAGGCGCGGCCGTCGGCCACCACGCCGCGCTCGGCCAGGGCGACGCCGATCGCCTCGGCGCCGCCGCGCGGCACCACGACCGGCGCGGCCTCGGCCAGCGGCCCGGGCCGCTCGTAGACCGAGCGCGCGTAGAGAAAGCCGCCGCCCGCGGCCGCGCCGAGCAGCAGCACCAGGATCAGCAGGAAACGGATCGCTCGTCCCATCGGCGGGCGGTCCCCCTCATCCCCGGGGACCATCCCCCGGGCCAGCGCTCACATGGGGCTCAGGCCGCGGCCTTGAACAGGATGGAGGCGTTCGTGCCGCCGAAGCCGAAGGAGTTGGACAGCGCCACCTCGATCCTGCGCGGCTGCGCCTCGTTCGCCACCCGGTCGATCGCCGAGGGGTGCGAGGGCTCGTGCAGGTTCAGCGTCGGGGGCGCCACGTCGTCGCGGATCGCGAGCAGCGAGAAGATTGCCTCCACCGCCCCGGCCGCGCCCAGCAGGTGCCCGATGGCCGACTTGGTGGAGGACATGGCCACGCCCTTGGCGTCCTCCCCGAAGAGCCGCTCCACCGCCTGCAGCTCGAGGTCGTCGCCGAGCGGCGTGCTCGTGCCGTGCGCGTTGATGTACTGGATGTCACCCGTGCCGATGCCCGCCGACTTCAGGCAGGCGGTCATCGCCCGGAAGGCGCCCTCGTGGCCCTCGGCGGGGGCGGTGATGTGGTAGGCGTCGCCGGACATGCCGTAGCCGATCACCTCGCCGTAGACCTTCGCGCCGCGCCGCTTCGCGTGCTCGTACTCCTCGAGCACCAGCACCCCCGCGCCCTCGCCCATGACGAAGCCGTCGCGGTCCTTGTCCCAGGGGCGGGAGGCCTCGGCGGGGGTGTCGTTGAAGGCGGTGGACAGGGCGCGCGAGGCCGCGAAGCCCGCCATGCCGAGCTCGCTCACCGCGGCTTCCGCGCCGCCGGCCACCATCACGTCGGCGTCGCCCAGCGCGATCAGCCGCGCGGCGTCGCCCAGCGCGTGCACGCCGGTCGCGCAGGCCGTCACCACCGAGTGGTTCGGCCCCTTGAACCCGTACTTGATCGAGACGTGCCCGGAGGCGAGGTTGATCAGCGCGGAGGGGATGAAGAAGGGCGAGAGCCGCCGGTGCTTGCCGGCCGCGATCTGCACCGAGGCCTCGTAGATCGTCTGCAGGCCGCCGATGCCGGAGCCGATCATCACGCCCGTCGCGTGGCGGTCGTCCTCGCTCTCGGGAACCCAGCCGGAATCCTCCACCGCCTCGCTCGCCGCCACGAGGGCGAGCTGGATGAAGCGGTCCATCTTCTTCTGGTCCTTGACCGGGATCCACTCGGCCAGGTCCAGCCCGCCATCGGCGCGCGTGCCGTTCGGCACGATGCCGGCGATCTTGGCGGGGATGTTCGAGACGTCGAAGGACTGGATCGCGGTGATGCCGGACTCGCCGCCCAGCATGCGCTTCCAGACGCGCTCCACCCCGAGCCCGAGCGGGCAGGCGATGCCCATCCCGGTGACGACGACGCGGCGCGGGGCCCTGAGCTGACCGAACACTCTCGCTACTCCTCCGCGCCCCGCCCGGCCGATCCGGGTCCGGCTCTATCCGGGCCCGCCTTCATCCGGGTTCTGGCGGTCACCGGTCATGCCGGCCCGCCCTGGGCGTCTCGTTCCTGGGAGAGCGGGGCCGGCGCGATGGCCGGTCCCGCCCGGCGGCCGATCAGGCCGCCTTGTGCGCGTCGATATAGGTGATCGCGTCGCCGACCGTCGTGATCTTCTCGGCCGCGTCGTCGGGGATCTCGACCCCGAAGGCCTCCTCGAAGGCCATCACCAGCTCGACCGTGTCGAGGCTGTCCGCGCCCAGGTCGTCGATGAAGGACGCCTCGGGGGTGACCTTGGCCTCCTCGACGCCGAGGTGCTCGACCACGATCTTCTTCACCTTCTCGGCGGTTTCGCTCATCGCGCTTGCTCTCTCCTGATGGCGGTGCACCGCCGGAAATCGTCCTTGCGGCCGGGTCCGGCATTTCGCGAGACGCCCCGGCGCAGGGCGCGGGCCTTAGCACGCCCTTTTCCGGGGGCCTAGACCGCGCTTCGGCCCCGGACCGCAGGATGGGCCCCGCGCCGGGCGGATCAAGCCCCGCTGTGCCCGGAATGCACCTCCCGGGCCCGGCAGGGGGCCTCAGATCATCGCCATCCCGCCGTTGACGTGCAGCGTCACCCCCGTCACCCAGGCGGCCTCGCCGGAGGCGAGGTAGGCCACCGCCGCCGCGATGTCCTCGACCGCCCCCATCTTGCCCATCGGGATGCGCCCCATCAGCGCGGCCCGCTGCGCCTCGTTCAGCGCGTCCGTCATGGCCGTCTGGATGAATCCCGGCGCCACCACGTTCACCGTCACGCCCCGCGGCGCCACCTCCTGGGCCAGCGCCTTGCTCATCCCGATCAGCCCCGCCTTGGCCGCCGCGTAGTTAGCCTGGCCCGGGTTGCCCGTGACCCCCACGATCGAGGCGATGGAGATGATCCGCCCCGAGCGCCGCTTCATCATGCCGCGCAGGCTGGCCCGGGCCAGGCGGAAGGGGGCGGTCAGGTCCACCTCGATCACGTCGGACCAGTCCTTGTCGCCCATTCGCAGCGCGAGCCCATCCCGGGTCAGCCCCGCGTTGTTCACGAGGATGTCGAGCGCGCCGAATTCCGCCTCCACCTTCTCCACCAGGGCGGCCGGCGCCGCGGGGTCGGACAGGTCGGCGGCGGCCACGAAGGCGCGCTCGCCCAGCTCCCCGGCCAGCGCCGCCAGCTCGGCCTCGCGCCGCCCGGTGAGCGCCACCCGCGCCCCCTGCGCGTGGAGCGCCCGCGCGATGGCGGCCCCGATCCCCCCCGTGGCGCCGGTGACGAGGGCGGACTTGCCGGTCAGGTCGAACATGCGGTTTCCTCCGATGATCCCCCCGGGTCCGCGTCCCGTAGGGGCGCGCCGTCGAGGCGCCTGGCGAGCGAGAAGCGCGTATGGCCGGGCGGGCAGTCGCGCAACCGGCCCACCACCGAATAGCCCAGGCCGGCGTAGAAGCCCGGCGCCTGGAAGGAGTAGGTCTCGAGCCGGACGCCCAGGCACCCGCGCGCCCGCGCCTCCTCCTCTGCCGCCCGCAGGATCGCCCGGCCGTTGCCGGCGCCCCGCTGCGCCTCGGGAAGGTGGAACAGCTCGACGTAGAGCCAGCCCGCGTAGCTGCGCCCGACCAGCCCGCCGAGCACCGCGCCGCCCTCGTCCCGCAGGAGCACGCTGAGCGGGCGGGAGGCGAAGGAGCCGGCCCCGGCGCGCGCCTCGTTGAAGGCCAGCAGCCCCGCCCAGACCTCGTCCCGGCCCACCGCCTGCCCGGCCGGCCCGGGCGCCTCCTCGACCGTGATGCGGGTCACAGCGCGCGCAGCACCGCCTCGATCTCGGCGGGCGTGCCGCAGGACAGGGCCCGCGCGTCCGGCGCGTTGCGCTTCATCAGCCCCGTCAGCACCTTGCCGGACCCCACCTCCACGAAGGTGTCGCAGCCCATCCCGACCATGGCGGCCACGCATTCCCGCCAGCGCACGGTGCCGGTCACCTGCCGCACCAGCAGGTCCCGGATGGTGTCGGGGTCCGTCGCCTTCGCGGCCGTCACGTTGGCCACCACGGGCACGGCCGGCGCGCGCGGCGGGTCGCGCTCCAGCGCCTCCGCCATGGCATCGGCGGCCGGCGCCATGAGGGAGGAGTGGAAGGGCGCCGAGACCGGCAGGATCATGGCGCGCCGGATGCCCTCCGCCTTCGCGATCTCGACGGCCCGCTCCACCGCGGCCTTGTGGCCGGAGATCACCACCTGCCCGCCGCCGTTGTCGTTGGCGGCCTCCACCACCTGCCGCTCCTCCGTCGCGGGATCGACCGCCGCCCGCTCGCAGATGGCGCGCGCCTGGTCCATCTCGGCCCCGAGAAGCGCCGCCATCGCCCCCGTGCCCGCGGGCACCGCCGCCTGCATGGCGTCGCCGCGCAGCCGCAGCAGCCGCGCCGCCTGGGCGACGTCGAAGGCGCCGGCGGCCGCCAGCGCGCTGTATTCCCCGAGCGAGTGCCCGGCCACGAGCGCGACCCGCCCCCGCACGTCGAAGCCCCCCTCGGCCTCCAGCACCCGCAGCACCGCGAGCGACATTGCCATCAGCGCCGGCTGGGCGTTCGACGTCAGGGTCAGCTCCTCCGGCGGCCCCTCGAACATCAGGCGGGTGAGGTGCTGCTTGAGCGTCTCGTCCACCGCCTCGAAGACCTCACGCGCGGCGGGGAAGGCGCCGGCCAGGTCCCGCCCCATGCCGGCGGCCTGACTGCCCTGGCCAGGGAAAACGAGAGCGAGCGCCATGCGGTGACCACCTTTTGCGACGGGCGCGGCGGGGTAGGGCCGCGTCACGGAACTGTCAATCACCGGAGCCGGGCGCGGATGCAAGCCGCCGGGGGGCGCCCGCGCCGTCCCACCAGCAAAAAGGGCCGGCAGGATCCCTGCCGGCCCTCCTCGCGCGGGAGCGGCGCGGGCCGGCGAAGGGCCGCGCGCCGCCCTTTCCTCAGCGGCGCCCGATCCAGACCCGGCGGCATTGCTCCCGCCGCACCTGCACGGGGCGGCCGTAGCGGTCGCGGCGGTTGATCACGACCGGGCGGCAGCGGTTGACGTAGCGCACGTCCTCCACCAGCCCGGCGCCGAGGCCCGCGACGGCGGCCCCGATCATCGGCGCGGCCGCGACCGGGGCGGCCCGCGCGGCGGGAGAGGCGCCCAGCGCGGCGACGAGGCCGGCGAGAAGGGCGAGGCGCGGAAGGTGGATCATGGCTGGGCTTCCTCCGGGTGACGGCCCTGCCCGGGAGGGACAGGACCCCGCCGGACCGGCCTCGGGCGGACGGGCCACAAGTGGACCGGCCGCGGGCGGACCGGCCGGCGGGCGAGCGGGATCATGACAGGCCCGGGCGCGGCGCGGCAATGCGCGCCCCGCCCGGGAGGGCGCCGCCCTCAGGCCCTCCGCATCTCCTCGACGACGGTGTCGACGGCGTCCGCCGGCTCGTAGAGCGCGCGCGCCACGATGCCCGCGAGGAAGGCCCCGGCGAGGGGCGCGATCCAGAAAAGCCAGAGCTGGCCGACATACTCCGCGCCCCCGAACAGCGCCTGCGAGGTGCTGCGCGCCGGGTTGACGGAGGTGTTCGTGATGGGGATCGAGATCAGGTGGATGAGCGTCAGCGCCAGCCCGATCGGGATGCCCGCGAAGCCCGTTGCCGCGCCCTTCGAGGTCGTGCCGATGATGATCATCAGGAAGAAGAAGGTGAGCAACGCCTCGGCCACGAAGCAGGCCACCATGGAGTACTTGCCAGGGCTGAGGTCCCCGTAGCCGTTGGAGGCGAAGCCGCTCGGGGCCCAGTCCGGCTTGCCGGAGGCGATCAGCCAGAGCAGGACCGCGGCCGCCACGGCGCCGACCACCTGCACCACCATGTAGGGCAGGACGTGCTTGCTGGCGCAGCGCCCGGCCGACCAAAGGCCGAGCGTCACCGCCGGGTTGAAGTGCCCGCCGGAGATATGGCCCACCGCGTAGGCCATCGTCAGCACGGTCAGCCCGAAGGCGAAGGAGACGCCGGTGAAGCCGATGCCGAGCTGCGGGAAGGCGGCGGCGAAGATGGCGCTCCCGCACCCGCCGAAGACGAGCCAGAAGGTGCCAAAGAATTCGGCGACGAGGCGCCGCTGCATGTCCCGATCCAAAGCCATGTTCCTTGCCACAGTGAGAAATCTCTCGGGTGGGGGAATCGTCGACACGCCCCCCGCGCGGCGGCGAGCGTAGATTAACCCTTGATAGACGGCCCTCACATCCGCGTTAGGGTGGGCCGCCGTCGGAAACCGGTCCCGCCCACCCCTCGACGGCGCGTGCCGGGGGCAGGGCGGGTGTTAAGGCGCTTGCCACCCGCCCCGCCCATCCCCTATACGCCCGGCCACCCTGCCGGGCGCGAGGCATCGCGCCCGGCTATGCCTATTCCGGTCCCCGCATCCTGCTGGGACCCCGGGCTGAGCCATCCGAAGGGATAACGATGCCGTTGTATGAAACCGTGCTCATCGCGCGGAACGAACTCACGCAGGCCCAGGTCGAGGCCGTGGCCGACCAGGTCGCCGGCATCATCGCCGAGACCGGCGGCGAGATCCGCAAGCGCGAGTACTGGGGCCTCCGCGGCCTCGCCTACAAGATCAAGAAGAACCGCAAGGCGCATTACATGCTCCTCGGCATCGACTGCACGCCGGTCGCCGAGAAGGAGGTGACGCGCCAGCTCGGCCTCAACGAGGACGTGCTGCGCCACATGACGCTGCGCATCGAGGCGATCGACGACGCCCCCTCCGCCATCCTCGCCAAGCGCGGCGACGACCGCGAGCGCGACCGCGGCTTCCGCGGCCCCCGCCCCGCCGGCCGCTTCGGCTCCGGCCGTGGCCGTGAGCGCGGCGACGACCGCGAGGAGTTCCGCGCCCGTCCGCGTGACGACGGCGACATGAACGGCGGCGAGGAGTAAGAACCCATGTCCGACACGACCGACCTGACCCCCGCCGCGCGCCGCCCGGCCGTCGGCGCCCGCCGGCCCTTCTACCGCCGCCGCAAGTCCTGCCCCTTCTCCGGCCCGAACGCGCCGAAGATCGACTACAAGGACGTGCGCCTGCTGTCCCGCTTCCTGAGCGAGCGCGGCAAGATCGTGCCGTCCCGCATCACGGCGGTCTCCGCCAAGAAGCAGCGCGAGTTGGCCAACGCCATCAAGCGCGCCCGCTTCCTGGCGCTGCTGCCCTACGTCATCAACGACTGATCGGGGCACAGCACCATGATCAACGTCATCCTGATGCAGCGGGTCGAGAAGCTCGGCCAGATGGGCGACACCGTCACGGTGAAGCCCGGCTACGCCCGCAACTTCCTCCTCCCCTCCGGCCGCGCCATCCGCGCGACCGAGAGCAACCTGAAGAAGTTTGAGCAGGACCGCGCGCAGCTCGAGGCCCAGAACCTCAAGCGGCGCGAGGAGGCCGAGCGCGTGGCCGAGCGGATGGAGGGCCTGCAGGTCGTTCTGATCCGCTCCGCCGGCGAGAGCGGCGCGCTCTACGGCTCCGTCTCCGGCCGCGACATCGCGGACGCGACGAAGGACGCCGGCCTCACCATCACCCGCGACCAGGTCATCCTGGAGCAGCCGATCAAGACGCTGGGCCTCACCACCGTCCGCATCGCGCTGCACCCGGAGGTCTCGATCCCCGTGGTGGTGAACATCGCCCGCACGCCCGAGGAAGCCGACAAGCAGTCCCGCGGCGAGGACCTGCGCGCCGAGCAGGAGGCCGAGGAGGCCAGCCTCGAGGCCGAGCTGGCCGCCGAGCTGTCCGAGCTGGGCGCCGCGAGCGAGTAAGACCCGCCCTCCCGGGCCGGACGACGTGGATGGCCGCCCCGCCCGGGGCGGCCATTCTCATGTCTGGGCATCACGCCTGGGTGAGGCCACCCTCCGGCAATTGCGCCCCTCCAGGCCCCGGCACAGCCTTCGCGGCAGGAGGACTGCCCCTTGCTGCTGGATTCGATCCTGCCCCGCCTCATCCGCCGCGGCACGCTGCGGCTCCGCCGCCCGGATGGAAGCGTGGTGACCTTCGGCGGCGCGCGCCCCGGCCCCGCCGCGGCCATGGCCCTGACCAACAAGGGCATCGCCCGCCGCCTGGTGATGAATCCCAACCTCGCCTTCGGCGAGGGCTACATGGACGGCAGCATCGAGCCGATCGAGGGCTCCACCATCTACGACCTGCTGGACGTGATGATCCTCAACCTGGCCGAGGGCGGCAGCCACCCCGCCATGCGCGCCGGGCAGGCCGTCCGCTGGGCCCTGCGGCGGGTGCTCGACCCGAACAGCTCGGCCCGCAGCCGCCGCAACGTCGCCCACCACTACGACCTGAACGGCCGCCTCTACGCCCTCTTCCTGGACGCCGACCGGCAGTACTCCTGCGCCTACTTCCCGACGGGGCGGGAGAGCCTGGAGGAGGCCCAGGCCCTCAAGAAGCGGCACATCGCGAGCAAGCTGCGCCTCGACCGCCCGGACCTCGAGGTGCTCGACATCGGCTCCGGCTGGGGCGGCCTTGCCATCACCCTCGCCCGCGAGCACGGCGCCCGCGTCACCGGCCTCACCCTGTCCGAGGAGCAGCTCGCCGAGTCCCGCGCGCGGGCCGAGTCCGCGGGCGTCTCGGACCGCGTCCGCTTCGAGCTGATGGACTACCGCGACTGGCGGCGCCCGGTGGACCGGGTCGTCTCAGTCGGCATGTTCGAGCACGTCGGCATCAACCACTACACGGCCTTCTTCCGGACCGTGAAGGCCGCCCTCAAGGAGGACGGAGTCGCCCTCGTCCACGCCATCGGCCAGTCCGAGGGGCCGGCCACGACCAACCCCTGGCTCACCAAGTACATCTTCCCCGGCGGCTACTCCCCGGCGCTGTCGGAGGTGGTGCCGGCGGTGGAGGGCGCCGGCCTCTGGATCACCGACATCGAGATCCTGCGGCTGCACTACGCCATGACGATCGCCCAGTGGCGCGGGCGCTTCGCGGAGAACCGCAACGCGATCAAGGCCTTGTACGACGAGCGCTTCTGCCGGATGTTCGAGTTCTACCTCGCCGCCTCGGAGCTTGCCTTCCGCCGCTGGGGCCACATGAACTGGCAGATGCAGCTCACCCGCGACGTGAACGCCCTGCCGCTGACCCGCGACTACATGCTCGAGGCGGAGCGCGCCGCGGCTTATCCCCATGATCCCCCGCCGTCCACAGGACCCCGCGGCGCGGTGGAGGGGGACGTGGAGCGCGCCGAGGGCTAGACTGGCGGGATGAACGCCTTCGACAGCCTCGCGGAGCCGGCCGGCCCCGGAATGGGCCAGGGAATGCTGGGCCTGTCCCAGCGCCTGCCCCCCTCCAACACGGAGGCGGAGCAGGCGCTGCTCGGCGCGCTGCTGGCCAACAACAAGGCCTATGAGCGAGTCTCGGAGTTCCTGGCGGACGAGCACTTCGCCGACCCCATCCACGGCCGCATCTTCAAGGCCATCCAGCGCCGGGTCGAGGCCGGGCAGCTCGCGGACGTCGTCACGCTGCGGGCGGAGTTCGAGCACTCCGGCCTGCTCGACGAGGTTGGCGGCCCCGCCTACCTGACGCAGCTCCTGACCGCCATGGTCGGCATCATCAACGCCGGCGAGTACGGCCGCGTCATCCACGACTGCTTCCTCCGCCGCCAGCTCGTGGACCTCGGCGAGGTCGTCGTGAACCGCGCCTTCGGGGCCGAGCCCGAACTCGACGGCAAGGCCCAGCTCGAGGCCGCCGAGCAGGCCCTCTTCGACCTCGCGACCGAGGGCAGCTCTGAGGGCGGGCTCATCTCCTTCGACCGCGCCCTCACCGCCGCCGTCGAGCTCGCCGAGCGCGCCTTCTCCACCCCCGGCGGCGTCTCCGGCCTCCCCACGGGGCTGCGCGACGTCGACACGAAGCTCGGCGGCCTGCACCCCTCGGACCTGCTCATCCTTGCCGGCCGCCCCGCCATGGGCAAGACCGCGCTCGCCGTGAAGATCGGCTTCGGCGCCGCGCAGGCCGTCATCCGGGAGGCGCAGGAGAAGGACCCCAACGCGGTGGTCCGCGGCGGCGTCGCCATCTTCTCGCTGGAGATGTCGGCCGACCAGCTCGCCACCCGTATCCTCTCCGAGCAGTCCCGCGTCTCGGGCGACCGCATCCGCCGCGGCGACATCGCCCAGCGTGACTTCGACAAGTTCGTGGAGGTGAGCCGCGAGCTCTCCACCCTTCCCCTCTTCATCGACGACACCCCGGCCATCACCATCTCGGCGCTGCGCACCCGCTGCCGGCGCCTGATGCGGACCAAGGGGCTGAACCTCATCATCGTCGACTACCTCCAGCTCATGCGCCCCGCCGCCGGCACCCGGCCGGAGAACCGCGTGCAGGAGATCAGCCAGATCACCCAGGGCCTGAAGGCCATCGCCAAGGAGCTCTCGGTCCCCGTCATCGCCCTCTCCCAGCTCTCCCGCCAGGTGGAGCAGCGCGAGGACAAGCGCCCGCAGCTCGCCGACCTCCGCGAATCCGGCTCGATCGAGCAGGACGCTGACGTCGTCATGTTCGTCTACCGCGACGAGTACTACCTGCAGCAGAAGATGCCGAAGGAGCTGGCCTTCGACAACGCGGAGAAGTTCTCCGAGGCCACGGACAAGTGGCAGAAGGACATGGAGCAGGCGCACAACAAGGCGGAGCTGATCATTGCCAAGCAGCGTCACGGCCCCACCGGGACCATCCGCCTCTTCTTCGAGGGCGAGTTCACCCGCTTCGGCGACCTCGACCAGACCCACGACGAGAACGACTACGCCTGAGATCGCCGAGGCGGGTACCGCGGGCGTCCTGACCGTCGACCTCGCGGCCATCGCTGCCAACTGGACCACCCTGCGCGACCGCCACGCGGCGCTCGGCGGCGGCGCGGTGGGGGCGGCGGTGAAGGCCGACGCCTACGGGCTGGGCGCCGCCGAGGTCGTGCCCGCCCTTGCCGCCGCCGGGTGCCGCCACTTCTTCGTCGCCCACGCGGTGGAGGGCGCGGCGGTCCGCGCCGCCCTCGGCCCCGGGCCCCTCGTCGCCGTCCTCAACGGGTTCCACCCCGGCGCGGACGGGGGCGCGGGCCTCACCCCCGTCCTGAACACCCCCGGCGACATCGCGGCCTGGGCCGGCACCGGCGCCGCCGTATTGTTGCACCTCGACACCGGCATGGCCCGCCTCGGCCTCTCTCCCGCCGAGATCGAGGCCCTGGCCGCGGACCCCGCCCCCCTCACCGGCCTCGACCTCCTCTACGTCATGACCCACCTCGCCTGCGCCGACGAGCCGGACCACCCGATGAACGCCGCCCAGGCCGCCCGCTTCGCCGCCGCGCGCGCCCGCCTGCCCGCCGCCCCCTCCTCCTTCGCCAACTCGGCCGGCCTCTTCCTCGGCCCGGCCTTCGCCTCCGACCTCGCCCGCCCCGGCTGCGCCCTCTACGGCCTGAACCCCACGCCGGGGCGCCCGAACCCCATGCGGCCCGTCGTCCGGCTGGAGGTGCCGGTGCTCCAGGTCCGGGAGATCCCGGCCGGCACCCCCGTCGGCTACGGCGCCACCTGGACGGCCGCGCGCCCCTCCCGCATCGCCACCGTTGCCGCGGGCTATGCCGACGGGTATCTGAGGGCCCTCTCCGGGCATGCCCTTGCCCGGCACGCCGGACAGGACATCCCTCTTGTCGGCCGGGTCTCCATGGATCTCATCACCTTCGACGTGACCGACCATCCCCTCATCACGCCCGGCTCGATGCTCGAGCTGATCGGCGACGCCCAGACCGCCGACGACGTCGCGGCCCGCGCCGGCACGATCGGCTACGAGGTGCTGACCTCGCTCGGCGCCCGCTACGCCCGCCGCTACCGGCGCGCCGCGTGAGCGCCTCCTCCCCCCTCGCCCGCCCGCTGGACGGGCTGGCCGCCCTCGGCCGCGCGGTGCTGGACCTCTGCCGCACCGTCGGCGCCGTCGCGCTCTTCGCGCTCAACGCGGTCAGCCACGCGGTGCGCCCGCCCTTCCACCCGCGCCTCTTCCTCCGCGCCTTCGTGGAGGTCGCCTACTTCTCCCTTCCCGTGGTCGGGCTGACGGCGGTCTTCACGGGCATGGTGCTGGCGCTCCAGTCCTATTCCGGCTTCTCCCGCTTCGGGGCGGAGGGGGCGGTCGCCAACGTCGTCGTCATCTCCATCACGCGGGAGCTCGGCCCGGTGCTGGCCGGCCTCATGGTCTCGGGCCGCATCGGCGCGGCGTTTGCGGCCGAGATCGGTACGATGCGCGTCACCGACCAGATCGACGCGCTGACCACCCTCTCGACCGACCCGATGAAGTACCTCGTCACCCCCCGCCTCCTGGCCGCGACGCTCGCCATGCCGCTGCTGGTGGTGGTGGCCGACGTCCTCGGCGTCATGGGCGGCTACCTCATCGCCACCCTCAAGCTCGGCTTCTCCGGCCCGGCCTACCTGAAGGCGACCTTCGACTTCGTGCGGATGACGGACGTGGTCAGCGGGCTCGCGAAGGCGGCGGTCTTCGGCTTCGTCGTGGCGCTGATGGGCACCTGGTGCGGCTACAACTCCCGTGGCGGCGCCCAGGGCGTCGGCGGCGCCACCACCACGGCGGTGGTCGCCTCCTCCATCCTCATCCTCGCCCTCGACTACGTGCTCACCGAGGCCTTCTTCTCCCGATGAGCGACGCCCCGCCGAAGATCCGCCTCCGCGGCCTCCGCAAGGCCTTCGGGGCCAAGCAGGTGCTGGACGGCGTGGACCTCGACGTCCGGGCCGGCAGCTCGATGGTGATCCTCGGCGGCTCCGGCTCGGGCAAGTCGGTGACCATCAAGTGCATCCTCGGCCTGATCACCCCCGACGCCGGCACCATCGAGATCGACGGGCGGGACGTGCTGGCCATGTCCGCCCGCGAGCGCGAGGCGGTTCTCGACCGCACCGGCATGCTCTTCCAGAACGGCGCCCTCTTCGACAGCCTGCCCGTCTGGGAGAACGTCTGCTTCAAGCTCCTCGCCCAGAAGCGCCTCGACCGCGCCCGCGCCCGCGACAAGGCCGCGCAGGCCCTGGCCGATGTCGGCCTCGGCCCCGAGGTCGGCGACCTCTCGCCCGCCGAGCTCTCGGGCGGCATGCAGAAGCGCGTGGCGCTGGCCCGCGCCATCGCCTCCGAGCCCGACATCATCTTCTTCGACGAGCCGACCACCGGCCTCGACCCCATCATGGGCGCGGTGATCGACGGGCTGATCGTGGACTGCGTGAAGCGCCTCGGCGCGACCGCCGTCACCATCACCCACGACATGGCCAGCGCCCGCCGCATCGGCGACGAGGCCGCCATGATCCACAAGGGCCGGATCGTCTGGACCGGCCCGGCCTCCACCCTCGGCGACACGGGGAACGCCGTCGTGGACCAGTTCGCGCGCGGCGAGCGCGAGGGGCCGATTCAGATGGAGCTCCGGCGCTAGGGCGGGCGCCCCGTTCAGCGGCGTCCAGTTTTTCCCCGAAAAATCAATCGCTTCAATTCCCCCGCCGGAGCGCGGCGCGGCGCGAAAAGGGGCCGTTTGGCCTGTCGGAACAGGCGCGGCACCCCATATCTCCCCTGCATGGCTGGCCCCCTTCTCGACATCGCCCGCATCTACCTGGAACCGGCGGTGGAGGCCCACGCCCGCGGCCGGGAGATCCTCGCCCGCTTCCCGGCGGCCGAGCGCATCCCCGTCGCCTCCCACTGGCGCATTCCGGAGCTGCGCGAGGCCGATCCCGGCGACTACCTCCGCAACAAGCGCGACACCCTCGTGCTCGGCGTGAAGAAGGGCCTCGCCTTCCGCCCCAACGGCCGCAGCGCCGACTTCATCGCCCCTTCCTCCTCCAACGGCTGCGCCATGGCCTGCGCCTATTGCTACGTCGCGCGCCGCAAGGGGCATGCGAACCCCATCAGCGTCTTCGTCAACATCGAGGAGATCGCGGCCTCCATCGCCCGCCACGCCGCCCGCCAGGGACCGAAGGCCGAGCCCAACCAGGTGGACCCGCGCGATTGGGTCTACGACCTCGGCGAGAACGGCGACCTCTCGGTGGACGCCCTCATCTCCGACAACGTCCGCGACCTCGTCGCCGCCTTCCGCGGCATCCCCAACGCCAAGGGCAGCTTTGCGACGAAGTGGGTGAACCCGGGCCTCCTCGACTACGACCCGCGCGGCCGCACCCGCATCCGCATGTCCCTCATGCCGCCCGCCATGGCGAAGCTGCTCGACGTCCGCACCTCCCCCGTGGCCGAGCGCATCGTCGCCATCCCGGAGCTTCACCGCGCCGGCTACGAGGTGCACCTCAACTTCTCCCCCGTCGTCCTCCGCGAGGGTTGGGAGGCCGAGTGGGGCGAGCTCTTCGCAGAGCTCGACGATATTCTCCCCGACGCCGTGAAGAACCAGCTCGCGGCCGAGATCATCATGCTCACCCACAACGAGGGGCTGCACGAGATCAACCTCGCCTGGCACCCCAAGGCCGAGGAGGTCCTCTGGCGCCCGGACATCCAGGAGACGAAGCTCTCCGAGGGCGGCGGCGTGAACCTTCGCTACCGCACGGGCTGGAAGGGCCGCTGGCTGCGCCGCTTCCAGGACCTGCTGGCCGCCCGCATGCCCTATTGCCGGGTGCGCTATGCCTTCTGAGGCCCTGGCGCCCCCCGCCCCCACCCCGGCCCCCGCGCGCCCGCACCCGCCCTGGGTGCCGAAGCGCCTCCTCATCACCCCCGCCGCCCTGTCCTGGCCCGCAGGCGAGGCGATGGCCGGGCGCGCCGCGGCGCTCGGCACCGAGATCGTCCGCCTGAAGGCCGACCGCCTCGCCGGGCTGCCCGACAGCTACCGCGACGCCAAGACCACCATGGCGGTCCTCGTCGCCTCGCCGAGCCGCCGCCGCCCGCAGCCCATCCCGCCGAGCGCCGACTGGCGCTTCGACCTGGCCGAGGGCTGCCCTGCCCACTGCGCCTACTGCTACCTCGCAGGCTCGCTGAAGGGGCCGCCGATCATCCGCGCCTACGCCAACCTGCCGGAGATCCTGGCGGAGCTGCCGCCGCTGCTCGGCCAGGGCCAAGTCACCTCCCGCAACGCCGCCCGCGCGGCGGAGGGCACGACCTTCGAGGCCTCCTGCTACACGGACCCGCTGGGCATCGAGCACATCACCGGCAGCCTGGCCGAGACGATCCGCTTCTTCGGCGCCTGGGAGGCGGAGACGCAGCTTCGCTTCACCACGAAGTACGACGCGATCGACCCGCTGCTCGCCCTGCCGCACCACCGCCGCACCCGAATCCGCTTCTCCGTCAACGCCCGTTCCGCCGAGCGCTTCGAGGGCGGCGCGCCCCGCGTGTCGAAGCGCCTCGCCGCCCTGCGCAAGGCGGCGCTGGCCGGCTACCGCATCGGCCTGACCGTCGCCCCCATCCTCGCCCTGCCGGACTGGCGGGAGGCCTACGACGCGCTGCTCGCCGACTGCGGCGCCGCCCTGGCCGGCGCCCCGGACCCGGACCTCACGGTGGAGCTCATCACCCACCGCTTCACGGAGGGCTCCCGCGACACCCTGCAGGGCTGGTACCCGGGCAGCGCGCTGGAGATGGACCCGGCGCAGCGGACCCGGAAGACGACGAAGTTCGGCTCCATCAAGTACGTCTTCCCGCGGGAGCGGATGGCGGAGCTTCGCGCCGGGTTGGAGGCGAGCGTGGCCCGCCACCTGCCCCAGGCGCGCATCCTCTACTGGACCTGACGCCTTACCCGAGCAGGGCGGCGGCCAGCACCATCAGGAGGCCGAGGATCGACACGCCCCAGACCACCGGCCGCACCGCCAGCCCCAGGGCATAGGTCGGGACATAGGCGACCCGCGCGAGGACGTAGAGCAGCGCCCCCCATTCCGACATCGCGCCGGCCCGGCCGGAGAGCTGCGCCGCCGCCACGGCCGCGACGAAGAGCGGGAAGGTCTCCAGGAAGTTGTCCCGCGCCCGTGTCAGCCGCGCGGCTACCCCTTGTGGCGGGGGTGGCGCGGTGTCGCGCGGCCCAGCCGCCCAGGCCAGCCCGCCCTCCCGCTGGCGGATGGTCGCGACGGCGGCCGCGAGGATCTGCGCGAGTCCAAGCAGCGCGCCCAGGGCCAGCCAGCGGAGTTCAGGGGTCATCGGCGCCTCGCTCTCTCCGCCGCAGGCTACCCGGTCCGCGTGGGCAGGGAACCCCGCCCCTTCTTTCCGGCCCCGCGCCGCGCTACATCAGCGCGTCCACCTTTCGTTCCTGATCGGGCATCCCTTGGCAAAAGCCTCGCACCGCTTCGTCTGCCAGTCCTGCGGCACGGTCCACGCGAAGTGGCAGGGCAAGTGCGAGGGCTGCGGCGAGTGGAACACCCTTGCCGAGGAGGTGGTGGAGGCCCGCGGCCCGGGGCCCGCGAAGACCGCGGCCATCGGCGGCCGCCGCGTCGAGTTCGTGCCGCTGCGCGGCCACTCCGCCCCCCCGCCCCGCACGCGCACGGGGATGGCGGAGCTGGACCGGGTGCTGGGCGGCGGCTTCGTGCCGGGCTCGGTGGTGCTGGTCGGCGGCGACCCCGGCATCGGCAAGTCCACCATCCTCCTCCAGGCCGCCGCCCGGGTGGCGACGGCCGGGAAGCGCACCCTCTACATCTCCGGCGAGGAGGCGATCGAGCAGGTGCGGCTGCGCGCGCTCCGGCTCGGCGTCTCCGGCGCCCCCCTCGGCCTCGCCGCCGCCTCCTCGCTGCGCGACATCCTCGCCAGCCTGGAGGAGGAGCGCGACGTCGGCCTTGTCATCATGGACTCCATCCAGACGGTCTGGCTGGACAGCCTCGACTCCGCGCCCGGCACCGTCTCCCAGGTCCGCGCCTGCGCGGCCGAGCTCGGGCGGCTGGCCAAGGCACGCGGCTTCGCCCTCGTCCTCGTCGGCCACGTCACGAAGGAGGGGACCCTCGCCGGCCCCCGCGTGCTCGAGCACATGGTGGACGCGACGCTCTACTTCGAAGGCGACCGCGGCCACCAGTTCCGCATCCTGCGCGCCACCAAGAACCGCTTCGGCGCCACCGACGAGATCGGCGTCTTCGAGATGACGGAGCAGGGCCTCGCCGAGGTCCCGAACCCGTCGGCCCTGTTCCTCGCGGAGCGCCGCGGCAACGTCTCGGGCTCGGCCGTCTTCGCGGGGCTGGAGGGCACGCGCCCCGTGCTGGTCGAGATCCAGGCCCTCCTCTCCCCGGCCTCGGGCGGCAGCCCGCGGCGGCAGGTGGTGGGCTGGGACTCGGGGCGCCTCTCGATGCTGCTCGCGGTGCTGGAAACCCGTTGCCGGATGAGCCTCGGCCAGAACGACGTCTACCTGAACATCGCGGGGGGCCTGCGCATCAACGAGCCCGCGGCCGACCTCGCCGTCGCCGCCGCCCTCGTCTCCGCCGCGACCGACCGCCCCTGCCCGCCCGACAGCGTCTTCTTCGGCGAGGTCGGCCTCTCCGGCGAGGTGCGCCAGGTCGCCCAGACCGAGCTTCGCCTGCGCGAGGCCGCCAAGCTCGGCTTCTCCGCCGCCACCCTCCCCCGCCGCGTCGCCCGCGGCGGCCGCGCCCTCTCCGCGCCCGAGGGGCTGCGCCTGAGCGAGACCGGCCACCTCGCCGACCTCGTCGCGCCCTTCGCCGCCGGCGCCACCCGCAAGCCCGCGCCGCGCAAGGACGCGAAGCCCGAGCCCGCCGAGGCCGACTGACCCCGGCCCCTTGCGGCGCGTCCCCCGCCGTGATCCGGTCGGGCGGAACATCGCGAGGGGCAGGGCATGAGGAACTCGGTCGGGCGGACCGCGGCGCTGGGCTTCGTGGCGGCGGCGATCTCCGTCGTCGTCTTCCACCAGGGCGTGATCTGGCTGCTCCACCGCGCCGGCTACGTCCCCATGGCCCCCTGGTCGCTGCGCCCGGTCGGCCCCTGGGGCGTGCCCGCGCTCGCCAACCTCTGCTTCTGGGGCGGGCTCTGGGGGATCCTCATCGCCTTCGTCCTGCGGGGGATGCGCGGGGCGGCGCTGCTCACCGGCTTCCTCATCGGCGTCCTCGGCGCGGCCATGGTCGGCTGGACCCTCGTGCCCTCGCTCCGCGGGCAGGCGCTTTTCGCGGGCGGCAACAGCGTGGCCCTGATGCGCTCGGCCCTCATCAACGGCACCTTCGGCTGGGGCACGGCCCTCGTGCTGACGCGGGTGTTCCGCTTCTAGCCGGGCGCGGCCCGGGCCGGGGCGGCCGGCCCCATGGCCCCATCACATGCCACCCCCGCAACCACCGGGTCGCCGCGCGCGTGACGCGGCGCCCCCGCCTCGCTATATCGGCGCCCAGATGACCTGGGTCGATGCCGTCTTCCTCGCGCTGGTCGCCCTCTCCGGCGCCATCGGCTACCTGCGCGGCCTCGTCCGGGAGGTCCTGGGGGTGGGCGCCTGGGTGGGCGCCATCTTCTTCGCCTTCTACATGCTCGACGGCATGCGCGGCCTCTTCGTGGGGCTCTTTCCCCAGGAATGGATGGCCGACGTCGCCGCCCTGGCCTCGGTCTTCGTCGTCACCCTCATCATCCTCAAGATCATCATCGCCTTCGTCGCGCGCGGCGTGCGCAACTCCGCCCTCGGCGGCGTGGACCGCGCGCTGGGCATCGTCTTCGGCCTCGGGCGCGGGGTGGCGGTGATCCTCGTCGCCTACATCGCCGCCGGGGCCTTCGTGCCCAATCCCGAGCTCTGGCCCGCCCCCGTGCGGGGCGCCCGCAGCATGCCCCTGATCGCCGAGGGCGCCGCCTGGCTGAACCGGCAGCTGCCCCCCAAGTACCGCCCACGCCTCCCCGACGCGTCCACCGGCCGCGCCCCCACCGCCGAAGAGCTTCTGCGCCCTCCCGCGCGGAACAGGATCTGATCCCATGACGGACCTGACCACCAACCCGCTCGACAGCGAGGACGACGGCTTCCACGAGGAATGCGGCGTCTTCGGGGTCTGGAACTCGCCCGATGCCGCGGCGCTCACCGCGCTCGGGCTGCACGCGCTCCAGCACCGGGGCCAAGAGGCGTCCGGCATCGTCTCCCTCGGCGAGAAGGGCTTCCGCTCCCACAAGGGCCTCGGCCTCGTCGGCGACATCTTCGGCGACGCGCGCGTCATGGCGGGCCTGCCCGGCCGCGCCGCCGTCGGCCACAACCGCTACGCGACCGCCGGCGAGACGGCGCTGCGCAACGTCCAGCCGCTCTACGCGGACTTCGCCTTCGGCGGCTTCGCGGTCGCCCACAACGGCAACCTCACCAACGCCCTCACGCTCCGCCGCCAGCTCGTCCGCCGCGGCTGCCTCTTCCAGTCCTCCACGGATTCGGAGGTCTTCGTCCACCTCATCGCCATCTCGCTCTACGCCACGGTGCTGGACCGGCTGATCGACGCGCTGAAGCAGGTGGACGGCGCCTACTCGCTCGTGGCGCTCCACGACGGCGCGCTGATGGGCGTGCGCGACCCGCTCGGCGTGCGCCCGCTCGTCCTCGGCCGCCTCGGCGCCGACCAGAACCACGCCTGGGTGCTGGCCAGCGAGACCTGCGCCCTCGACATCGTCGGCGCCGACTTCGTGCGCGACATCGAGCCCGGCGAGATCGTCATCATCGACGACGACGGCGTACGCAGCATCAAGCCCTTCGCCGAGACGTCCAGCCGCTTCTGCATCTTCGAGTACATCTACTTCGCCCGCCCGGACTCCGTGGTCGAGGGCACGCCGGTCTACGAGGCCCGCAAGGGCATCGGCCGCGAGCTCGCGATCGAGAGCGGCGTCGAGGCGGACGTGGTGGTGCCCGTGCCCGACTCCGGCGTGCCCGCCGCCATGGGCTACTCCAAGGAGGCCGGCATCCCCTTCGAGCTCGGCATCATCCGCAACCACTACGTCGGCCGCACCTTCATCGAGCCGACGGACAGCATCCGCCACCTCGGCGTGAAGCTGAAGCACTCCGCCAACCGCGCCATGCTGGAGGGCAAGCGCGTGATCCTCGTGGACGACTCCATCGTCCGCGGCACCACCTCCAAGAAGATCGTCGAGATGGTCCGCCAAGCCGGCGCGCGGGAGGTGCACATGCGCATCTCCTCCCCGCCCACGACCCATTCCTGCTTCTACGGGATCGACACGCCGGAGCGGGAGAAGCTGCTGGCCGCCAAGCACAGCGTGGAGGAGATGGCGCGCATCATCGGCGCCGACAGCCTCGCCTTCATCTCGCTCGACGGCCTCTACCGCGCGCTCGGCCAGCGCGGCCGCGACGCCGCGAACCCCGGCTACTGCGACGCCTGCTTCACCGGCGACTACTCCATCCCGCTGACCGACCTGCAGGGCCATCCCGAGCGCAAGCCCGCCCTGCTGGCGCTGAACGGCGTATGAGCGGCCGCCCCGCCGAGGGCCGCCCCCTCGAGAACCGGGTCGCCCTCGTCACCGGCGCCTCGCGCGGGATCGGCGCCGCGACCGCGGTGGAGCTCGCCCGCCTCGGCGCCCACCTCGTCCTCACCGCCCGCACCCAGGGCGGGCTGGAGGAGACGGACGACGCCATCCGCGCGCTCGGCGGCAGCGCCACCCTCCTGCCCTTCGACCTCGCCAAGGACGGCGACGAGCTGGACCTCCTCGGCCCCTCCGTCATGGAGCGCTTCGGCCGGCTCGACATCCTCGTCCACGCCGCGGGCACCCTGGGCGCCCTCACCCCCGTCGCCCACATCATGCCCAAGGACTGGGCGGAGGCGGTGGCGGTGAACCTCACCGCGGCCTGGCGCCTCATCCGCACGCTCGACCCGCCGTTGCGGGCCTCGGACGCGGGGCGCGCCGTGATCCTCACCACCGGCCGCGCGCGGGAGCCCAAGCCCTACTGGGGCCTCTACGGCGCCACGAAGGCCGCCCTCGAGCACCTGACGGCCACCTGGGCCGCGGAGGTCGCGGGCACGCCGCTGCGCGTGAACCTGGTCGACCCCGGCGCCGTCGCGACGCGCCTCCGCGCCAAGGCCATGCCGGGCGAGGACCCGAGCGCCCTGGCCAAGCCCGCCGAGGTCGCGCCCCGGATCGCCGCCCTCTGCCTGCCCGCCGAGGCGCGCAGCGGCGAGGTCGTCCGCGCGGCCTGACCGCGCGGTCCGTTCCGGCCGGTGCCTTCCGTCACGCGGCGGGCGCCGGGTTTTCGTGGCGATCCGCCGCCCGCGGGTGCAGCCTCCCCACCGTTCGGCCGAACCGTGGGAGGACCGCATGTTCCCTCTGGCGCGCTTCCGCTCCGCCGCCCTCGCGGCGCTCCTCCTTGCCTCGCCGCCCCTCGCCCCACCCGGCGCCGCCCAGCCCGCGGAGCCCGGCCGCCCCTGGGTGCTGCCCTCCGCCGGCGCCTTCCGCCTGCCGCCCCCGCCCGACGCCGCGGCCACGCGCGCGGAGCTGGACGCGCTGCGCGCGATCGCCGCGGCCCGGACGCCGGAGGAGGTCACGCGCGCGGCTTGGTGGGCCTCCACCGCGCCCGCCTACCGCTGGAACCAGGTGGCGCTGGAGGAGTCCCTCGCGGCCGGGCTGAACGTCAACCTCGCCTCACGCCGCCTCGCCCTGCTGCACACCGCGCTGGACGACGCGATGGCGGCGGCCTGGGACAGCAAGGAGGCCCATCGCCGCCCCCGCCCCTCCGAGGCCGACCCCTCCTTCGCGCCGGCCCTCCCCACGCCCGCCGGCCCCTCCTACCCGGACGAGCACGCTGCGGCGGCGGCCGTGGCCGCGGCGATCCTCGGGGAGGTCTTCCCCGAGCGCGCCGCCGCCCTCGCGAGCCGGGCGGAGGAGGCCGCGCGCATGCGGCTGGTGGCC
Organism: Muricoccus nepalensis; assembly: GCF_006438825.1. Taxonomy (GTDB): domain Bacteria; phylum Pseudomonadota; class Alphaproteobacteria; order Acetobacterales; family Acetobacteraceae; genus Roseomonas; species Roseomonas nepalensis. The sequence goes on along the minus strand of NZ_RCZP01000002.1, from coordinate 354,069 downwards.
GGCCACGCCTTCCCGAGCGACGTCGAGGCCGGCACCGCGCTCGGCCGGAAGGTCGCGGCGGCGGCGCTGGAGCGGGGCCGGGGGGACGGGTCGGACGCGCGCTGGACCGGCCGCGTGCCCGCCGGGCCGGGGCTCTGGAACGGCACCAACCCCATCCTCCCGCAGGCCGGGACCTGGAAGCCCTGGCTGCTGGCCGCGCCCGACGAGTTCCGCCCCCCGCCCCCCGCCGCCGCCGATTCACCGGAGCGCGCGGCGGAGATGGCGGCGCTCCGCGCCTTCCCGCGCACGCCCCTCACCAACGCCCGCGCCCTGTTCTGGGAGGTGGCGGTCGGCGGGCTGCGCAACTTCGAGTTCTGGAACCTCCAGGCCGGCCGCCTGCTGCTCGAGGCCGGCCAGGGCAACGACGCGCGCCGCGCGGCCCGGACCTTCGCCCTGCTCAACGTCTCGCTCTACGACGCGGGCGTGGCCTGCTGGGACGCGAAATACGCCTACTGGGCGATCCGCCCCTTCCAGCTCGACCCCGAGTTCCGCACGGCCTTCCCGACGCCCAACCACCCGAGCTACCCGGCCGCGCATTCCTGCTACTCGAGCGCCTCGGCGGGGGTGCTGGCGCACCTCTTCCCGGCCGATGCGGAGCCGCTCGCGATCCTGGCCCGCGAGGCCGGGGATTCCCGCGTCTGGGCCGGCATCCACTACCCGAGCGACGTCGCGGCCGGGCAGCGGCTCGGCCGGCAGGTCGCCGCGCGGGCGATCGAGCGGGCGCGGGCGGCCGGGGCCTACTCCTCGGAGTAGGGGTTCTCCGTCCCGCGCAGGTTCAGCCGCACCGGCACACCCGGCATGTCGAAGGCCTCGCGGAAGGAGTTCACGAGGTAGCGCCGGTAGTCCTCCGGCAGCATCTCCGCCCGCGTGCCGAAGATGGCGATCGTCGGCGGGCGCGCCTTGGGCATGGTGGCGTAGCGCAGCTTCAGCCGCTTGCCCTCGACCAGCGGCGGCTGGTGGCGCGTCAGCGCGTCCTCGAACCAGCGGTTCAGCGCGCCGGTCGGGATGCGGCGGTTCCAGACCTCGTAGGCCTCGCGCACCGTCGGCATCAGCTTCTCGACGCCCTTGCCCGTCGCGGCCGAGAGCGGGACGACGAGGATGCCGCGGAGCTGGGCGAGGGAGGCCGTCAGCACGTCCTCCACCTTGCGCCGCGCCGCCGCCCGGTCCTCCACCGCGTCCCACTTGTTGAAGGCGATGACGATCGCCCGCCCCTCGCGCTCCGCGAGGCGGGCGATGCGCAGGTCCTGCTCGTCCATGCCCTGCACGGCATCGACCACCAGCACCGCGATCTCGCACTCCTTGAGCGCCGCGATGGTGGCGGCCGTCGACATCTGCTCCAGCGCCTGGGTGATCCGCGCCCGGCGGCGAAGGCCGGCCGTGTCCACCAGCCGCACCGGCTTGCCGGTCTCGTCGATCCACTTCACGGCCACGGAATCGCGGGTCAGCCCCGGCTCCGGCCCCGTGATCATCCGCTCCTCGCCCAGCAGGGCGTTCAGCAGGGTGGACTTGCCCGCGTTCGGCCGTCCCACGATGGCGAGGCGCAGCGGGCGGTCGGCGTCGTCCTCCTCGTCCTCCTCCGGCTCGGGCGGCAGGGCCTCGCGGATCTCGTCGTGCAGCTCGCCGAAGCCGTCGCCGTGCTCGCCCGAGACCGGGAGCGGCGCGCCGAGGCCGAGCTCGTAGACCTCGAGCGAGTTCGCGGCGCCGAGCCGCCCCTCCGCCTTGTTGGCCAGCACCAGCACGGGCTTGCCCTGGCGGCGCAGCCACTGGGCAAAGGCGCGGTCGGACGGCGTCAGCCCCGTCCGGACGTCCACCACGAAGAGGATCAGGTCCGCGTCCCGCAGCGCCGCCTCGGAGCTCGCGCGCATGCGGCCGGGGATGGTGTCGGGCGGCGCCTCCTCCAGCCCCGCGGTGTCCACCAGCAGCACGTCCCGCCCGGCGACGCGCGCGACCACCTCCTTGCGGTCGCGGGTCACGCCGGGCGTGTCGTCCACGATGGCGATGCGCCGCCCGGCCAGGCGGTTAAACAGGGTGGACTTGCCCACGTTGGGGCGGCCCATGACGACGATACGGGGGAGCATGGGCCGCAAGAGCACCGTCCGCACCGGGGGGTCAAGCGCGGCCTCGGCGGGTCACCGTCCCGGTGGCGGCGGGCTCAGGCCCCGCGGAGCGCCACCAGCGTGCCGTCGTCCGTCACGAGGTACACGGTCCCACCCGCCGCGACGGGCGCGAGGGTGGCCCCGCCCGGCAGCTTGATCCGGCCGGCGACCCCGCCCTCCGCCGGGTCCACCAGCAGGAGCTCGCCCAGCGAGGAGGGCACGAGGATCTGCCCGCCCGCGACGAGGATCGACCCGAAGGTCACGGGGTTGCGCCGCCGGTCGCGCGCGCTGCGCTCGTCGAGGGGGTTCACCCAGCGCACCCGCCCGTCCGTGCGGCCGATGGCGACGATCTGGTTCTCGGGCGTCACCACGAAGACCCAGTCCCCCGCGACCGCGGGCGAGTAGTTGCTGCCCACGTCCCGCTCCCACAGCCGCCGGCCGGAGCGGAGGTCGACCATGAGGGAGGTGCCGGCCTGGCCCGTCGCGAAGACGCGGCCGTCGGTGATCACGGGCAGGCCGCGCACGCCGGCGAGCTCCGCCATGCTGCCGCGCTGCCCGCCCGGGCCGGCCGAGAGGCTCTCGGTCCAGATGACGCGCCCATCCGAGGCACGGAGGGCGGCGAGCTCGCCCGAGGGCAGCCCGGCCACGACGCTCTCGCCCTCCACCGCCGGGGCGGGCAGGCCGAGGGGCACGGCCGAGACCACGGCGCCGCGGTAGGTCCAGAGCTTCCGCCCGTCCTCGGTCGAGAGGGCGACGAGCTGGTTCTCGACGGTCGGCACGAAGACCCGCCCGCCGGCGACGCTGGGCGCCCCCCGCGTCGGCGCGCCGACCGGGGCGCGCCAGCGCACCTCGCCCGTCCCGGGGTCGAGCGCCAGCACCTCCGCCATGCCGGTCGCGGCGTAGAGGGTGCCGTCCGCGAAGGCGAGGCCGGCGCCGACCGCGCCCACGTCGTCCTTCTCGGGCGTCGTCTCGCGGGTCCAGCGGCGAGCGCCGCCCGCGGCGTCGAAGGCGGAGACGGTGCCGAAGGCGTCGGCGGTGAAGACGGTGCCGTTCGCCACGATCGGCCCGGCCGTGATCCGGCGGCGGTAGGAGGAACCGGTCCCGATGCTCGCCCGCCAGGCCTCGCGCAGGCCCTCGCCCACCGCCACGTTGCCGGGGTCGTGCGAGAGCGTGCCGCCGGCCACCGGCCATTCCGCGCGCGCCGCCGGCGGCGGAAGCTGCACGGGGCGCCCGGCGGCGGCGGGGTCGATCGCCAGCTCGCGGTCCTGCTGCAGCACGGGCAGCCGCTCGCCCGGGATGGGCGTCTTCTTGTCGCCGAAGATGCCGTCGATCGTCTCGCAGCCCGAGAGCGCGAGGGCCGCGCCACCGAGCAGGAGGCCGCGGCGGGAGGGGATCGGCTTCATCGGCGTGGCGCTCTCAACGGGAGGACATCAGGCATGGGGGAGCTGGGCCGCGACCCGCGCCGCCCGGTCGCGCAGCGCCTGCGGTGCGGCGGGGTCGGCCGCCAGCGCCTCCAGGATGCGCCGCGCCTCGTCGTTCCGCCCCTGCCGGACGGCGACCAGCGCCTGCAGCTCGCGCGCCGAGGACCGCCAGGCGCTGCCCTCGGCCGCCAGCGGCGCGATGCGCGCGGCCAGCATCGCGGGGTCGGCGGAATCAAGCCCGTGCAGCACCCAGTTGAGGCTGGCGAGGTCCCGGTAGAGCGCGTCGGCCGCGCTGTCGCCGGCGATCCGGTCCCAGTCCGCGAGGGCGCCGGGGAGGTCGCCCGTCTCCGACTTCAGCGCGGCCGCGCGGAGCCGGGCGAGGACGCGGTAGCCCTCCGGCGCCTGGGCGGCGATGTCCTCGAAGCGCGCGGCGGCGGCCTTGAGGTCGGCCCCGGGCCGCTCCACCTCGCGGTGCACGACCAGGAACGCGTTCGCGGCCGCCTCCGACTCGCGCGTTTGGTACCAGCGCCAGCCCTGCCAGCCGCCGACCGCCACCAGCGCCAGCAGCGCCACCGCGGCGAGAATCCCGCCGTAGCGCAGGCCAAGCTGCCGCGCGCGCTCGGCGCGGAGGTCCTCGCGCACCTCGTCGAAGATATCGGGCAAGCGGGTTCCTTCCCCTGGTGCCGCCAAGGCCGCCCAGCAGGCGGCCGGGCGGGGGTATAGCGGGACCGTCACGGTGCGTTAAGCCCGGTCGGTGTCTGATGGCCGGATGCGCCCCCTCGCCCCCCGGTCCCGGTTCCTCCTGACCCTGCTGGGGGCGCTGCTGGCGCTGCCCGGCTGCGAGGCGGTGGTGCCGCTGGCCGCGGTGAACGGCGTGTCCCTGATGGTGACCGGCCGCGCCGTGCCGGACCTCGTCGTCTCGGGCCTCACGGGCCGGGACTGCTCGATCGCCTATCTCGACGCGCGGGAGCGCTACTGCCGCCCGGATCTCGAGGTCGTGGAGCAGCCGCGCTGCACCCGCAGCCTCGGCGCGGTCGATTGCTGGGTCGGGCCGGTGCCCGGCAACCCGCCCCCGCGCTCGGTCGGCGACGCCCGCCCCGCCGCTCCGGCCGAGCCCTGGCCCGAGCGCGTGCTGTGAGGAACACCCCGCAAGCGCTTGGATGAACAGGAGGGAAACACCATGTTATAGGACATCACGGCCGCCGCGCCGGGCCCGTTTCCTCCCGGCCCGCCTCCCCGTCGCCAGCAACCAGAGGACCACCCATGGCCCGATCCACGGCCGCGGCGCCCAAGCGCGCTCCCGCCCCCACGCGCGCGGCCTTCAACCGCCTCTCCGCCACCCTGCAGCGGGGCGCGAGCCCGGAGCGCATGGTGCGCGAGGTGGAATCCGTCGTGGACGACCTCCGCGCCGCCGGCGACGAGGAGGAGCTTCGCGCCTGGCTCGAGGAGCTTCACGAGGGCTTCCAGGAGAGCACCGAGGCCGCGATCGAGGCGATCGACGAGGTGGAGCCGACCGAGAAGGCCGCCCGCCGCCACGCCGAGAACGCCGCCAACGCCATGGCCGCGATCCGCGACGCCTTCGGGCGCCACCTCGGCCGCGCCTGAGGGGGTCGGGGGGCGTCCGCCCCCCCTTCAGGCCCGCGTGCCCTCGAACCGCACCGGGAGCCCGCCGGGCTCGCCCAGCACCTCGTCCTCCCGCATCACGGCCCGGCCGCGCAGCACGGTCATCACCGGCCAACCCTGGCAGCGGGTGCCCGCGAAGGGGCTCCAGCCGCAGGGCGAGACGAGCCACTCCGGCTCGATCACCCGGCTCTTCCCCATGTCCACCACGGTGAAGTCCGCGTCGTAGCCGGCCGCGATCCGGCCCTTCCCGATCGCGCCGTAGACCCGCGCCGGCCCCGCCGCCATGAGGTCCGCGAGCCGCGCGAGCGAGAGCCGCCCGGCCGAGACGTGGTCGAGCATCATCGGCACGATGGTCTGCACCCCCGTCAGCCCCGCCGCCGTCGCCGGCCAGGGGCGCTCCTTCGCTGCACGGGAATGCGGCGCGTGGTCGCTGCCCACCGTGTCGACCGTGCCGTTCGCGACCGCGGCCCAGGCGGCCTCGTAATGGCGCTTGTCCCGGATCGGCGGGTTCATCACGGCATAGCCGCCCAGCGCGTCGTAGGCGTCCGGCGCCCATTGCGTGAGGTGGTTCAGCAGCACCTCCACGGTGGCGACGTCCCGGAAGTCGCGGAGGTAGTCCAGCTCCTCGGCGGTGGAGACGTGCAGGATGTGCGCGGGGCGGTTCGTCTTGCGCGCCAGTGCCATCAGCCGCCGCGTGCCGAGGAAGGCGCATTCCACGTCGCGCCACTCCGCGTGCAGGCGGTGCGGCCCGCCCGCCTCGAACATCGGCTTCCTCGCCTGCAGCCGGTACTCGTCCTCGGAGTGGTAGGCGATGCGGCGCCCGCCGCCCCGCATCACGCGCTCCAGCGTCTCGTCGTCCTCGATCATCAGGTCGCCGGTGGAGGACCCCGCGAAGACCTTGATGGCGCAGACGTTCGGCTCGCGCTCCAGCGCGCCGAGCTCGCCGACATTGCTGCGCGCGCCGCCGACATACATCCCGACGTCGCACCAGGCCGTTTCCCGGATGTGCCCGCGCTTCCAGTCGAGCCTCTCGGCCGAGGTGATGGAGGGCTGGGTGTTCGGCATGTCGAAGACCGCCGTCAGCCCGCCCAGCACCGCGCCCTTGGTGCCGGTGGCGAGCGTCTCCACCGCGGGGTCGCCGGGGTCGCGGAGGTGGACATGCGGGTCGATCAGCCCGGGCAGGACGTGCAGGCCGGCGCAGTCGATCACCTCGGCCGCCTCGTCCGTGCGGAGGTCGCCGAGCGTCACGATCCGGCCCGCGCGCACCGCCACGTCCGTCGCCGCCTCGCCCCAGGGGAGCACGACGGTGCCGCCGCGCAGGATCAGATCGTAGCTCGCCATCTCGCCGCCCCATCGCCGAATTGCCAGGGCGGGGTGATAGCCCAGGGCCCCGCGGGGCGGGAGGGCGATTTCCCTCCCCCGCCGACCGGCCTATCATCGGCGGGGAGGCACCGCCCTCCGCCCCAACCGCCAAGGTGATGCTCATGCCGGCTCGATTGGCGCGGCTGCCGGCCGCTGCCCAGTGGGCCCTGCTGATCGGGCTGGCGCTCGTCCTCGACCTCGGGGGCGCCCTGCTCCGCCTGCCCGGCTCCTCCCTCCTCGGCGCCCTCGTCGCGGCCATCGCGCTGAGCTTGGCGGGCGTCACCATCCGCCTGCCGCGCCGCGTCTACGTCGCGGGCCAGGGCATGGTGGGGTGCCTCATCTCCACGACCATCACCGCCGCCATCCTGCACTCCTTCGTGGAGGACTGGCCCTACATCGCGGCCGCGGCCTTCGGCACGCTCCTCGTCAGCCTCCTGCTCGGCTGGCTGCTGAGCGTCTGGCGCGTGCTGCCGGGTACCACGGCCATCTGGGGGGCGGCGCCGGGCGGGGCCTCGGCCATGGTGGTGATGGCCGAGGCCTTCGGGGCGGACGTGCGGATGGTCGCGCTGATGCAGTACCTGCGGGTGGTCTGCGTCGTCGGCGTGGCCGTCGTCGTGGCGCACGCGCTGGCGACCGGCCCCGCGCCCGAGGCCGCGATCCGGGCCGCCGCGCCCTTCCGGCCGGGGGAGGTGGCGGCGGCGGTCGCGCTGGCGCTGGCCGGCGCCTGGGCCGGGCGGGCCTCGCGCGTCCCAGCCGGGCCCATGCTGCTGCCGCTCCTCGCCGGCGCCCTCCTGCAGTCCTCCGGCTTGGTGGCGCTGCAGGTGCCGGCCTGGCTCGCCGCCCTCGCCTTCGGGGCGATCGGCTTCCAGATCGGGCTCGGCTTCACGCGGGGGGTCCTCGCGCGGGCGGCCTCCGCCCTGCCGACGATCCTTCTCTCCATCGCCGTGCTCATCGCGCTCTGCGGGCTGATGTCGATCGCGCTCGCCCGCGCCCTCGGGCTCGACCCGCTGACGGCCTACCTCGCGATGAGCCCGGGCGGCATTGATTCCGTGGCCGCCATCGGCGCCGCGAGCGGGGCGGACATGTCCTTCGTCATGGCGCTTCAGACCGTGCGGATGCTCGTCGTGCTGCTGCTCGGCCCGCCGCTCGCCAAGGCCATCGCCCGGCGCTCGGCGGGCTGAGCGCCCTCACCAGGTCAGCTCGGCCACGCTGATCCGGTTCTCCGCCAGCGGCCAGGCGCGGGCCACGACCCGCTCCTCGTTGAAGACGCCGGCCACCGGGCGGCCGATCTCCGCGGCCGGCAGCCGCGCGATGGCAATCGCCCCGGCCGCGACCCCGCGCGGCAGCTCCGCGGGCTCGCGCCCGTCGAGCAGCACCACGTCGCGCGGGAGGCCGAAATAGCCGCGCGGGCGGTTGAAGCGCACCACCGCCCCCGCCTCCCGGTCCGCCACCGCGGGCGGGGCCGCCGGGCGCAGGTGCACCACGTCGGAGGAGCGCGGGAAGGGCGAGCGGTAGGAGTGCGTGACGGGATGCCCGGGCGCCGCGACGACGATCTCGAGGCTCCAGTCCGGCGCGACGGCCAGCGGGCCCCAGCGCCCGTCCTCCCCGGTGGTGCGGCGGTGGATGGCGTCCCCCATCCGCTCCCCGCTCGCGGCCGAGACGCGGAATACCTCCACCAAGGCCCCCGCCACGGGGCGGTTGGTCGGCACGCCGCCGGGGGTGCCGGTGACCCGCCCGTCCAGCACCGGCCGCGCCTCGGGCACGACCGAGAGGCGATCGGGCTCCCGCCCCGCGACGAAGCGAAACATCTCGCGGAAGGCGCGGGCGGAGTAGGCGGTCTCGCGGTGGTCCACCCCGGGCAGCACGAGGTTCGTCGCGCCCCGCAGCGCCGGGCTGTCGAAGTTAACGCCGGTGGCGACGCCCGGCTGACCTGCGTAGCGCCCGTCCGGCTGGGCGTAGAGGTCGTTCGAGTCCGACCGCAGCGTGAGGAAGGCCGTGCCCGGCACCACCTGGGACTCCCCGCCGTTCAGCGCCCGCAGCAGCGCCGAGCGCGCGTTGAACTCCCGCCCCGCGTTGCCCTCCCAGTTGTAGATCCCGCTGTTCGGCGTGCCGCAGGTGACGGCATGCGACACCTCCGCGCCCCCGTTGTGGAGCTGGACGTGGTTGCGGATCGGGTATCCCCCGCGCGAGTTGCCCACCAGCGCCACGCGCGCCGCCCCGGTCCGCCCCCGCAGCGCCGCCACCTCCGCCGCCAGTTCCCGCCAGGCGTCGTCGGAGGAGGAGCGCATCGGCTGGGCCACCGCGTCGTCGTCGCGCGCCAGCGGGTCGGTGAAGTCGAGCGCGCGCAGGCGGTCCCGCGGCCAGCCGTTGCTCTCGAAGCGCCAGAGGGTGGTCATCCAGAGCGCCGCGTGGTCGCCGTTGCCGTGCACGAAGAGGATGGGGGTCAGGGCGGCCTCCTGGGCGCGGGCGAGGCGGGGGATCAGGGGCGCGAGGGCCATGGCGCCGAGCAGGGCGCGCCGGGAGGCGTTCGTCATCCGCGTTTCCTCATTCTTAACCTTCCCGGCCCATTCTGGGCGGACGGAAGAACTGGAACAGGCGGGAAGGACCGGCGTTGCCGTCCACCGTCGCGCGGCGCCCGGCAGGCCAGCCCATGAGATCGGGCCGGCGGACCGGCGCGGAATACCTGGGGGGCGGGCCCCGGATGAGTGGGCCGGGCTGAACCCGCGGCGCCGCCGCTCCCCTGGCGGGGGGCGGCGCCACCGGCCCATTCGAGAACCCTTCCGGCGAGGGACGCCCGCCGCGGCTTGCACCACCCGGCGCCGCGTGATCCAACGCCGCCCATCGAGACGCCGGCAGGGGAATCCAAGCCATGACAGCCCGCGCCCCGGGCGGCGCGAGCCGGCCCATGGGCATCCTCCTGCTGCTCGTGCCCGCCATCGCCGTCGGGCAGTTCCGCGGCATCGCCCTCGCCGCCACGATCGGCTTCGTGGCGGCCATCGCCGCGCATTACCAGGCCCACCGCCGCCTTCCCTGGCCGGGCGGCCCCACCACCCTCCTCGCCCTGCTGCCCCCCCTCTGGTGCCTCGCGACCGCCGCCTGGGCCGAGGCGCCGGGGCGGGCGGCCACCACCGCGCTCAGCGTCGGCGGCTTCGTGCTGCTGGGCGCCGCCACCGCCCGCGCCCTGTCGGAGGAACCGCCGGCGCGGCTCGGGCGGATGATGCGGCTGCTGGCCTGGGGGCTCGCGCTCGGCATCCTCCTCGCCTTCCTCGACCAAGTGACGGGCAACGCGCTGCGCGCCGCCGTGCGGGGCATGCGGCAGGCGACGGAGACGCTCTACTTCGGCCTCAAGCCCGCGGGGTCGGTCATCGCGGTGCTCCTGCCGCTCGTGCCCTTGCTGCCGGTGCCGCGCGCGGCGAAGGCGGCGATGGTGATCGGCGGGCTCGTCACCCTGGCGCTGCTGCCCGCCTCCTCCGCCAAGATCGCGGCCCTGGTCGGGCTCCTGGCGCTGGCGGCGGCCTGGCGGCTCGGACCCTGGGTCGCGCGCGGGATCGGGATGGCTCTGGCGGCGGGCTTCGTCGCGGCGCCGCTCGTCTTCGGCGCGGCCCTGCCCCGCCTGCCCTCGCTGGAGACGATCCCGCCCTCCGCCGCGCACCGCATCCTCATCTGGGACTTCGCGCTGGCGCGCATCGCCGAGCGCCCGGTGCTCGGCTGGGGCGGCGAGGCCAGCCGCGCGGTGCCCGGCGGGCGCGACACCTTCGACCTCCCGACGCTCGACCGCTTCGGCCTCACCTCCCCCGCCTCGCGCTTCTGGTTCGCGCGGCCGGAGGCGCAGCGCCTGCCGCTGCACACCCACAACGCCATGCTGCAGGTCTGGCTGGAGCTGGGCGGGGTGGGCGCGGCCCTCGTCGCGCTTCTCATGCTCCGCCTGGGTTGGGCGGCGGGCGCCAGCGGGCCAGCCGGCGCGGGGGTGCTGGCGGCCGCGGTCACGGTGGGCATGCTCAGCTACGGCATCTGGCAGGAGTGGTGGATCGGCCTGCTGCTGATCGTCGGCGCCGTCTTCGCCGCGCTCAACCGCCTCCGGGCGGCGCGCCCCCGATGAGCGCGAGGTAGCGGGGCAGCGCCGAGTCCCAGCCGAGGTCGCGCCGCACGCGCCGCGCTGCTGCCTCGCCCAGCCGCCGGCGGAGGACCTCGTCGCCGAGCAGGCGCGCGAGGGCGGCGGCGACGTCGCCGGGGTCCGCCCCGTCGCAGAGAAGACCCGTCTCCCCGTCCCGCACCGCCTCCGCCGCGCCCCCGTCCCTCCCGGCGAGGGCGGGCAGCCCGTACCAGGCGGCCTCGAGGTAGACGAGCCCGTAGCCCTCGACCGAGGCGCCCTCGCGCCGGACCGGCATGGCGAAGAGGTCGGCCCCGGCGTAGAGCGCGGCCCGCGCCGCGTCGTCCACGCGCCCGAGGAAGACCACCCGCTCCGCGACGCCGAGCTCCCGCGCCAGCGCCTCCAGGCGGGCGCGGTCCTCTCCCCCGCCGGCGACGGCGTAGCGGAGACCGGGGTGGCGGGCGGCCAGCCCCGGCAGCGCGCGGATGACCTGATCGACCCCCTTCCGCGGCTCCAGCCGGGCCAGGGTCAGCAGCAGCGGCCCCTCCCCGCGCAGCCCCTCGACCCGGGCGCGCCCCTCCGGCGAGGGGTCCGGCTGCGGCGGGACAGGCAGGTGGACCACGACCGGTCGTGGCGCGGCCGGGGTCAGGTAGGGCTGGAGGAGCCCCGCGGTGAAGGCGGAGTTCGGCGCGATGGCCGTCGCCCCCTCCAGCGCCCGCTCGATCCGCCGCCGCTTCCGCGGGCTCGGGGAGGGCGGGAATTCCGAACCATGGGCCAGAACGAGCACCGGCACCGGGGCCCGCGGCAGCACCTCGAGGCTCTTCCAGCTATCGGCGATCACCGCCCGGACCGGCTGCCGCGCCAGGGCTCGCCGCGCCGCAAGGCCCTTGCGCCAGCGCCGCAGCGGCCGCGGCCCGCCGAAGCGGCGGAGCGACACCCCCGCCGGCCAGGACGGCTCGGCCAGGCCCCTCCCGCGGATGTGGTCGGCCAGCACCAGCACTCCCTCCCCGGCGCCGGCGAGCGCCCGCGCCAGCTCGCCCATCAGGGCCTCGATCCCCCCGGGGTCGGGCGGCAGGTTCTGGGTGAGGACGAGGATCAAGAGGGCGCGTCGGCCCGCCGCCCGCCGTGCTTCTCCGGCTCCAGCCGCGCCTTGAGGTGCGAGAGGAGCGGGAAGAGCCCCGTGCAGAAGGCCAGCAGCACGCCCCAGCCGCCCTCCCGCCAGCCGCCGCGGGAGACGAGGGACTTGAAGAAGCGGCTGACGAAGCGGCGGAGGTTGTCCGGCAGGGAGCCGATGTTCCCGGAATCGATGAGGTCCGCCGCCTTGGCGCTGGAGTAGCGGTCCAGCCGCCGCAGCATGTCGGAGATGTCGCGGTCGAGCGCGTGGTGGATGCCGTGGGCGGTGATCTTCGCCCCCTCCGTGCCCCGGAGGTCGATGCCGGGGTGCACCCGCTGCGCCCGCCACCGCTTGGCGCCGCGCCGGAACAGCACCGGCTTGGAAGTGGTGCCGAAGCTGCCGGCCCAGCCGCCCCGGATCAGCCGGTCGCCGACGTAGTTGTCGATCCGCACGCGGTGGAAGCCGTGCGCGGAGGTCTCGGCCACGCGCCGGATCTCGGCCCAGAGTTCCGGCGGCACGCGCTCGTCGGCGTCCACCTCGAGGATCCAGTCGCCGGTGCAGGCCTCGATGCCGGCGTTGCGGCGGTCGCCCTCCATCGCCCATTCGCCCTCGACCACGCGCTGCGCGCGGCCCCAGGCGATCGCCAGGCTGCCGTCCGTGCTGCGGTCGAGCACCACCACGATCTCGTCGGCGGGGGCGAGGGCATCGAGGCAGCCGGGCAGCCGCTCCGCCTCGTTGCGCGCCACCACGAGGGCGGAGATGCGGCTCATGCCGGGATCACGCGGGAATGGGCGCGGGCAGCAGCGCGCGGGCGGCCTCCAACGCGCGCTCGACCGAGAGGCCCGCCATGGTGCCGTCCGGCGCCACCGCCGCGCGGGCGGCGCGGCCGACCGGGCCGTATTCCCCGGCTGGCGTCGGCCCGAAGAGGCCGAGCGTCGGCGCCCCGGCCGCGGCCGAGAGGTGCATCAGCCCGGAATCATTCCCCACGAACAGCGCGGCGCGCGCGAGCAGCGCCGCCGCCTCGGGCAGGGAGAGCCGGCCCACGAGGTCGAGCGCGTCCGGCAGCGCCGCGACGACCGGGGCCGCCATGGCCCGCTCCGCCTCGCCCGGCCCGCCCAGCAGCACGGGGCGCGCGCCCGCCAGCGCCCCGCCCGGCCCGACCAGCGCGCGGGCGAGCGCCACGAAGCGCTCCGCTGGCCAGACCTTGCCGTCCCAGTTCGCGGTCGGCCCCAGCGCCAGCACCGGGCGCCCGTCCCCGAGGAGGGCCGCGGCGTGCGCGCTGTCCTCGGGCGCGAACCAGGCCACCGGCGGCGGCGGCGGGTCGAGGCGCAGCACGGCCGCGATGTGCCCGATGCGGTGGCCCGGCCGGCGCCCGCCGCGCATCACCACCCGCCGCCGCGCCGGCACCAGCCAGCCGAGCGCCGAGCCGCGGAGGTCCACCACGAGGTCCCAGACGGTGGTCGCGACCTGCCCCCAGAGGACCAGCCAGTGCATCGACATCGGCCGCTTGGCGACGACGATCGTGCACTCGCGCCCCGGCATCCGCGCGAAGACGCCCTCGGCCGCCGGGCCGCAGGCCACCGTAATCCGCGCGCCCGGATGGGTGCGGAGGAGGTGATCGAGCAGGCCGGTGGAGAGCACGGCGTCGCCGATCCGCGTGGAAGTGACGAAGAGGATGCGCATGGGCCGCGCCGGTCTAGCACGTCCGGCCCCGTTCGGGGCCAGGGGGATGGACGCCGGCGACGGCCCCACCGCGCGGGTGCTTGCGCCGGGCGGGGCGCCGCCCGATCTGCCCCCTATGCCCAGCGCCCCCCTTCCCGACCGCGGCCTCGTGGAGGTCGCCGGCCCCGACCGCGCCGCCTTCCTCCAGGGCCTCGTCTCCAACGACATGGCCCCCTTCGGCGGGGGCGAGGCGACGGGGATGGCCTGGTCCGCGCTTCTCTCCCCCCAGGGCAAGTGGCTCACCGACTTCCTCGCCTTCGAGGCGCCGGCCCTCGCGCCCGAGGCGATCCTCCTCGACGTACCGCGGGCCGACGCCGCGCTGCTGGTGGAGAAGCTCTCGCGCTTCCGGCTCCGCTCGAAGGTCGCGCTGGCGGACCGCTCGGGCGAGATCCCGGTCGGCGCCGTCTGGGGGGAGGAGCCGCCCCTGCTCGCCGTCGCCCGCCGCGACCCCCGCCTACCCGCGGCTGGCTGGCGCGTCTACGGCACGGCCCTGGGGGGCGACCCCGCCGACTACGACCGCCACCGCCTCGGGCTCGGCCTGCCCGAGGGCGCGCGCGACCTCGACCGGGACAAGACCGTGCTGCTCGAGGCCGGCTTCGACGAACTGGGCGGCGTCTCCTGGGAGAAGGGCTGCTACATGGGCCAGGAGCTGACGGCCCGCACGCGCTACCGCGGCCTGCTCAAGCGCCGGCTCGTGCCCGTGGCGGTGGAGGGTCCCCTCCCCCCGCGCGACGCGCCGGTCACGCTGGACGGCGCGACGGTCGGCGAGATGCGCTCGGGCCGGGACGGGATCGGGCTCGCGCTGCTGCGGCTGGAGGCGGCCCGGGCCGGCGCCCTCGCCTGCGGCACCGCGGTGCTGCGGCCGCGCGTGCCGGACTGGATGAGGCTCCCCGCCGCGGCGGCCTGAGCCCCCCTCGCTTGCCCCGCGCGGCCCGACGCCCCACCATCGCCCCCGCATGGCCGCCCCGCGCGGCCCCCGACGGAGGCGAGACAGTCCAGTGAATCCAGGCGTCCAGGAAGGTCAGAAACCGGCGGTGGAAGGCGGCATGCTGATCGCCCGCCGCATCACGGAGGCCGTGGCGGAGCGCGCGCGGCGCGAGTTCAGGGCCATCCTGGCCGACCACGACATGACGGCCGACGAGGCGCTCGCGATCGTCGCCGAGAAGCGGCTGGCCGCGCTTGTCACGGGCGGCAAGGTGCGGATCACCGCCGAGCATGCCGCGAAGCTGCCGCCGAGCCTCAAGATCGTCGCGAACACCAGCGTCGGCCACGACCACATGGATTCTGAGGCCGTGAAGGCCGCGGGCGTCGTCGTGACCAACACGCCGGACGTGCTGACGGACTGCACCGCCGACCTCGCCTTCATGCTCCTGCTCAACGCCTGCCGGCGCGGGCACGAGTACGAGGCGATCATGCGCGCGGGCTGGCGCAAGGGCTACGGCTTCCCCGACCACCTCGGCCTGCAGGTCAGCGGCCGGACGCTCGGCATCGTCGGCATGGGGCGCATCGGCCAGGCCATGGCGCAGCGCGCGCGCGGCTTCGGCATGCGGGTCCTCTACCACAACCGCCGCCGCCTGCCGGCCGAGCAGGAGATGGGCGCGGAATACGTGGACGACCTGCGCGCCATGCTCCCGCGCAGCCAGGTCCTGTCGCTCCACCTGCCGGGCGGCGAGGCGGGCACGCTGATGACGGCCGAGAACTTCGCCCTGCTGCCGCGCGGCGCCGTCTTCGTGAACACCGCCCGCGGGTCGCTGGTCGACGAGGACGCGCTGATCGAGGCGCTGAGGTCCGGCCATCTCTTCGCCGCCGGGCTCGACGTCTTCCGGCGCGAGCCCGACTTCGACCTCCGCTTCGCCGAGTTGCCCAACGTCTTCCTCACGCCCCACGTCGCGAGCGCCACGATCGAGACGCGCAACGCCATGGGGTTCAAGGCGCTCGACAACGTCGCCGCCGTGCTCGCGGGCCGGCCGCCGATCGACCCCGTCTGATCAACCGGCACGCCGAGGAGAAGAACCGATGAACCGTCGCCAGATGCTCGGCCTCGCCGCCGGTGGGCTCGCCGCGCCGATCCTCCGGCCGGGCCGGGCACGGGCCCAGGAGGCCTGGCCCTCCAAGCCCGTCACCATCATCGTGCCCTTCGCGCCCGGAAGCTCGTCCGACATCATCGCGCGGGCCATGGCCCAGGCGCTGCAGGTGTCGAGCGGCAAGGGCATCGTGGTCGAGAACCGGCCGGGCGCCACGGGCGAGATCGGGGCGCGCGTCGTCATCCGCGCCGCGCCCGACGGCGGCCTGCTGATGCACGCGCCGATCAGCACCTGGGCGATCAACGCGGCGCTGCGCCCGAACCTCAGCTACGACCCGACGCGCGACTTCACGGGGCTGATGCAGACCGTGCGCACGCCCAACGTGCTCGTCGTGAACCCGGACCAGGTCCCCGCCACCGACCTCGCGGGCTTCGTCGCCTGGCTGAAGCAGCGGGCGGGGCGCGCCGCCTACTCCAGTTCCGGCGTCGGCTCCTCGGACCACCTGACGGCCGAGATGTTCAAGCAGCGCACGGGCACGGAGGCCTCGCACATCCCCTATTCCGGCGGTGGCCCTGCGACGACGGACCTCATCGCCGGCAACGTGCAGTTCTCCTTCCAGAACCTTGGCTCCATCGCACCGCATATCCGCGACGGCCGCGTGCGGGCGATCGTGACGACGGCGAGCGCGCGCAACCTCATCCTGCCGGAGGCGCCGACCGCGACCGAGGCCGGGCTCGCCGACTTCGTCGTCTATTCCTGGCAGGCGCTGGGCGGGCCGCCGGGCATGGCGCCCGCGCTCGCCGCCCAGGTGCAGGCGGCCTGCGCCGCAGCGCTGCGCCAGCCGGAAACGGCGAAGCGCCTGACCGACCTCGGCTTCGAGATCGTCGCCAGCACGCAGGAAGCCTTCGCGGGCTTCCAGCGGGAGGAGATCGCCCGCTGGAAGGACGTGGTGCAGAAGGGCCGCATCGCCCCCGAGTAGCGGGGCGTCAGGCGAAGCGGCGGCGGGGCATCGGGCGGCGCGGCACGGGCTTCGGGCCCATGACGTCGTCGATCTCCGCCTTCGCCTTGTTCACGATCTCGATGAGCGTGGCGCTCCCGGCCGGCGGCTCCACCAGGCGCGGCCGGCCGAGCCGGGCGGGGGGATGCACGACGACGGAGCAGGACCCGTTGCCGCGCTCCTCGATCTCGAGCACGTGCTGGCGGTAGTCGCGGGTGGAGACGATCGTCAGGCGGGGCATGGGCGATGCTTTCGGTTGGTGCGAAGGAGGGGCGGAAGGCGGGCGCGCATCACGCGGCAACCCGGTCCACGCGGGGGAAGGGAAGGACGTCGCCGGCGAGGTGCCCGGCGGCCCCGAGGCCCGCCACCTCGCGCGCGATCTTGCGGCGCACGGCGCGGCCAAAGGCCTCGAAGCCCTCGGCCACCACGAGGAAGGCGCCGGGGCCGCCGATGACCTCGTCGCGATAGTAGTCCTCGAGCGCGGAGCCGCTGCCAGGCATCGGCGCGCGGTCCACGACGGCGAGGCCGTTGAGGACGATGCCGGCCTCCACCAGCCGCGCCCGCACCGGCTCCAGCCGCCGGCCCGCGTTGTTCATGCCGTCGCCGGAGATGTCGAGCACGCGGCGCGTCCCCTCGTAGGGCCCCTCCTCGTAGAGGCCCATCGCGTGCTCCATCGCGCCGGAGATGGAGGTGTAGCTGCCGGTGCGGCGGGGCGCGGCGTCGAGTGCCGCGGCGAAGCGCTCGGCCGAGGCGGCGTCATCGATCCGCGACCAGGGCACGAGGTTCTCCTGCGCGGCGGCGTCGGACCAGGTGAAGAGCGTGCAGGCGATGGCGCCGATGCCGCCGCCGGCGATGGAGCGGACCACCTGCGGGTCGCGGAAGGCCTCGGCGTAGCCGCGCATCTGCGCCTCGTGCTCCTCCGCGTCGATGGAGCGGCTGACGTCCACCGCCAGCACCAGCTCGACGTCCACGGCCTCGCGCGCGTCGTCCGGCGGCACGCCGCCGAGGGCCCGGGCGCGGCGGGCGCGGAGGATGGCGGGGGCACTGAGGACCCCGGCGCCGGAGAGGCGCAGAAGTTGGCGACGCTGCATCGGTCCCGTCCTTCAGGATGGGCCATGTCTGGCTTTCCCACCCGCCTCGCCGGCGGGCCTTTGTGCAATGCAGCATGACGGCGGAGAGTTGCGAATGCCAGCAATTTCGTGATGTCAATAGAGCTTCAGCGGAATTCACGAAATAGTGTTGCGGACAGGTGACATCCCTTCCGCCTCGTTTCCGAAGCGGGGGCGGGCACGGGCGGCCGGGGCCCTCTCGCGCCGCGGCCGCGCGGCTGGCTCAGAGGCGGCGCTCGGCGGCCGGGGGCAGGAAGCGGTCGGTGTAGATGTCCGCCACCTTCAGCCGCGGCGCCATGCCGTAGGCGCTCTCCACCGCCTCGATCGCCCGCTGGAAGCGCGCGGGGTCGGGGTTGGATAGGCCGTTCGCCATGACGTGGTCCGAGATGACCCCCTGCTCCATGCTGATCGCCTGACGCTCCGTCTCGATCGCGACGTCGGTGAGCGGCTCGACCTTCTTGAGCAGCGCGATGCTCTCCGCGCGGTTCGCGTTCGCGTAGATCAGGGCGCGGAACAGCGCGCGCTGGGCGTTGCGGACCACCTCGGGGTTGCGCTCGGCGAAGGCGCGCGTGGTCACGTAGCAGGTGCCCAGCAGGTCGAGGCCGTGGTCGCGGTAGTACATGACGCGCTGCTGCGGGAAGTCGAGACCGAGCGCCTTGAGCGACATGCCGACCGAGGTGATGGCGCCGGTCACGCCGTCCGCCCGCTTCTGCACGAGCATCGGCTCGCGCAGTTCCGGGCTCACCGTCATCCAGTTCACCTTGGCGGCGTCGACGCCCGCCGCCCGCGCGAAGGCGGGGAAGAGCTGCCGGCCCGCGTCCGATTCCGGCGCGGCGAGGGTCTTGCCCTCGAGGTCCTTCGGCGCCCGCACGGCGCCGTCCGCGCGGGTGACGGCGCAGAGCAGCGAGCGGTCGCCCCACAGGCCGACGATGGCGAGGCCCGCGCCCGGGTTCTCCGCCATGAACTTGATGACGGGGTTGATGTCGGCCTGGCCCATGTCGTAGGCGCCCGCCGCGATGTCGGTCGGCACGCGGCCGGAGCCGAAGCCGCGGTCGACCGTCGCGTCGATCCCGACTTCGCGGAAGAAGCCCTTCTCGTGCCCGAGCGTGACGTAGGCGTTCGGCCCCTGCTTCGCCCAGTCGAGCGCGAAGCGGAGCTTCGCCATCGGCTGCGCGCGGGCGAGGCGCGGCATGGCCAGGGCCGTGCCCGCGAGGGCCGCGCCCCCGGCCAGAAGCCCGCGCCTTGAGAGATGCCTGTTCATGGAGGAGCCCTTTCCGGAACCGGCGGAGGGAGCCGCCGCTTGCCCAGGGCTGCAGCAAGAAGGATGCCGCGCCCCGGCGCCCGCCCTGGCCCGCCCCCAGGCCTGGTGCTTGCATGGCGGCCGCCACGCCGGGAGTGCCGCGCCATCGATCCCTCCACCCTCTCCGCCGGGGCGCTCGTCGGCCTCTACCGCCGCGGCGCTCTCTCGCCCGTCGAGGCCGCGCGCGCCGCCCTCGGCCGCATCGCGCGGGGGAACCCGCGGTTGAACGCCGTGATCGCGCTCGACGAGGCGGGCGCGCGGGCGGCGGCCGCGCGCAGCGAGGCGCGCTGGCGCGCGGGTTGCCCCGCCGGCCCGCTCGACGGCGTGCCGCTGACCGTGAAGGACAACATCCCCGCCGCCGGCCTGCCCTGCCGCTGGGGCAGCCCGGCCTGGCCCGGCGGGGTCCCCGCGCGGGACGAGCTGCCCGTGGCCCGCCTCCGGGCGGGCGGCGCCGTCATCCTCGGCAAGACCAACGTCCCCGAGTTCACGCTGGAGGGCTACACCGACAACGCCCTCTTCGGCCCCACCCGCAACCCCTGGGACCCGCGCCTCACGCCCGGGGGGTCGAGCGGCGGCGCCGTGGCGGCGGTGGCCTCGGGCATGGGGCCGCTGGCCCTCGGCACGGACGGCGGCGGCTCGATCCGGCGCCCGGCCTCCCACACCGGCCTCGTCGGCCTCAAGCCCACGCCGGGGCGCGTGCCCCGGGCGGAGGGGCTGCCCGCCATCCTGCTGGACCTGGAGGTGATCGGCCCCATCGCCCGCACGGTGGCCGATGCCGCCCTCCTCCTCGCCGCCATCGCCGATCCCGCGCCGGAGGACCCGCTCTCCCGCGGGATCGAGCCCTTCGCGGCCCTCGATGCCGCGCCGCGGCTCCGCATCCGCTACGTCCCGCGCTTCGGCGCCTCCCCCGTGGACCCCGGCATCGCGACCTCGGTGGCGGTGGCGGCGGGGCGCCTCGCCGCGCTGGGCCACGCGGTGGAGGAGGGACCGCCGCCCTTCGACCCCGACGCCGTGCTGCCGCTGTTCCCAGCCATCGCGGGGGCGGGGCTCGCCTGGTTGCTGGGCAGCCTGCCCGGCCACCCGTCACCGTCCTCCCCGGCGCTGGCCGCCATGGCCGCGGCGGGGCGCGGGGCGGGGGCGGCGGCGCTCTTCGGCGCGCTCGACGCCATGGGCGCCTTCCGGCAGGCCATGGCGCTGTTCCTCACCCGGGACTGCGACGCCATCCTCACCCCCGCCGCCGCCGCCCTGCCCTGGCCCGCGCGGGAATCCCACCCGCCCGTGATCGACGGCCAGCCCGCCGGGCCGCGCGGCCACGCGGTCTTCACCAATTTCGCGAACCTGGGCGCGCTGCCCGCCATCGCCCTGCCCGGCGACCCCGTGGCGGGCCTGCCCGCCGGCTTCCAGCTCGTGGGCGCGCCGGGGAGCGAGGCCGCGCTGCTGGCCGTGGGCGCGGCCTACGAGGCGGCGCATCCCTGGGCCGACCGCTGGCCAGACCTCGCTTGAAGCGATGGGCTTGAAGCGTTGGGCTTGAAGCGATGGGCCTGAGCCGCTGGCGCGGCGCTTGCGACGCCGCGCGCACCCCACCGGAGCCCCGCCGTGCCGCGCCTCGTCATCCACCGCCTCCCCATGGCGCATCCCGGCGACGTCTCCGCCCTGGCCGCGCTGCTCGACCGCGGCGCGCTCGCCGCCGGGACGATCCGCGCGGTCATCGGCAAGACCGAGGGCAACGGCGGGCTGAACGACTTCACCCGCGGCTACTTCGCCCAATCCCTCCTGCACCTCCTCGCCTGCGCCACGGACGAGGCCGCGGAGGCGCTGGCCGCCCGCATCCCCTGCATGCTCTCGGGCGGGACGGAGGGCGTGCTCTCGCCCCACTACATGGTCTTCGCGGCGGAACCCGGCGAAGGACCGGAAGGCTTGGCCATCGGCACCGCCTTCGGCCCGCCCGTAGCCCCTGGCGACGTCGGGAACGACGCCCAGATCGCCCGCGTGGCCGAGGCCACCCGCGCCGCCATGGCCGACGCGGGCATCGACGACCCCGGGGCGGTCGCGCTGGTGCAGGTGAAGTCCCCCGCGGGCGGGCCCGGCCTGCTGCTGCGCTCGGTCGCCGCGGGCGCGATGGGCGCGGCGCTCGCGCTCGGCGACGTGCCGGCCGGGGCCGCGCGGGAGGCCGCGCTGCTGGCGGACCTCTCCCTCTTCTCCTCCCGCGTCAGCGCCTCCGCCGGGGTGGAGGTGGCGCGGGACGAGGTGGTGGTGCTCGGCACCGCTCGCGGCTGGTCGCCGGGCCTCTCGATCGCGGTGCGCCCCCTGGCGGACGCGCTGGACCTCGCGGCGGTGCAATCCGCCTTCCGGGCCGCGGGCCTCGCGGCCGACCCCGACGTGCCGCCCGGCCAGCGCGCGCGAATCCGCGCCGTCCTCGCCAAGGGGGAGCCGGACCGGAGCCTTCTCGTGCGCGGGCAGCGCCACACCATGCTCGGCGACACCGACCTCGACGCGCAGCGGCACCTGCGGGGGGCGCTCGGCGCGGTGATCGCCTCGGTGGCCGGCGACGGGCGCGTCTTCGTCTCGGGCGGCGCGGCCCACCAGGGCCCACCCGGCGGCGGGCTCGTCGCCGTCATCGCGGCCGGTAGCGGGGAGGAGGCGTGATGCGCATCGGGATCATCGGCAGCGGCGTCGCGGGCTCCCTCCTGGCGGAGGGGCTGCTCGGCTCGCCCGGCCACGAGGTCACCCTCTTCGAGCGCGCGGCGGCGGGCGAGCACGCGGAGGCCGGGACGGGGCTCAACCTCGGCCCCAACGCGCTGAAGGCGCTGCGCCTGCACGCCCCCGCGCGCCACGACGCCCTCCGCGCGACCTCCCTGCCCTGGCGCCGCTGGCGGGTGGACCTGACCGACGGCACGCCGCTGCTCGACCTCGACCTGCTCTCGGTGGCGGAGGAGCCGGGCGCCCGCATCCGCTGGTCGGAGCTCTACCGGGCGCTCCGCGCCCCCGTCGCCCCGCTCACGCGCCAGGGCCACGCGCTGGAGGCGCTGGAGGAGGACGCGGCGGGCCGCCTCGTGCCGGTCTTCGTCACCCCGGGCGGCGCGCTGGTGCGGGAGGGGGGCTTCGACCTGCTGGTCGGCGCGGACGGCCGCTACAGCCGGCTCCGCGCCCTCACGGCGGGCGACCCGGTGCCGGAGCATCTCGGCCTCTGCATCTGGCGGCTGCTGGTGAGCGACGCCGGCGACTGCCCCTTCGACGACTACGGCCAGTGGTTCCAGGGCAGCAACCGCCTGCTCGCCTTCCGCGTGCCGGGCGACGCCGTCTACGTCGCCGGCACCTTCCGCCTCGGCGGCGAGGTGCCGATCCCCGAGGAGGCTCGCACCGCCGCCCACCAGCGCGCCCTCTTCGCGCCCGCGGGCGCGGCCCCCTGCCCCGCCGTCGCCTGGATGCTCGACCGGATCGAGGCGGACGTGGCGGGCATCCACTGGGCGCGCACGCAGGAGGCGCCGGTGCTCCGCCACGCGGCCGGGGGGCGCGCCCTGTTCCTCGGCGACGCCGCCCAGGCCATGGTCCCCACCCTCGGCCAGGGCGCGACCCAGGCGATCGAGGACGGGGCCATCGCCGCCGGCATCCTCCGCGCCGGCGGCGACGCGGCCGCGGTCGCAGCCCGCCGCGACCCGCGCGTCGCCTTCGCCCGCCGCCTCTCCCGCGCCGCCAGCGACACCATCCTCGGCGAGGACCCGGTGGAGGGCACCCGTCGGAAGGGACGCGAGCCCTTCCTCGCGGAGCTTCGCCGCCTCTACACCGAGGTGCCCGGGCCCGGGGACGGTGCCCCGCCCGCCCGCGTCGAAGCCGCCTGAGCGCAACCCCGCTTGCGCCGCGCGCGGGCGGGGCAATCTGTTCGGCATGAGCACGACCACCCCCTTCGGCGCCGCGGACCTCGCCGGCCTCGCGCCCGGCGTCCCCGGCCTGATCGGCGACATCCGGTCCGACCACGCCGGGGAAACCGGCGCGGTGATGATCTACCGCGGCATCCTTGCGGCCTCGCGCGACGCGGCGGTGCGGCGCTTCTCGGAGCAGCACCTGGCGACGGAGCAGCACCACCTCGACCTGCTGGACGCCCTGCTGCCGCCGGGGCAGCGCAGCGTGCTGCTGCCAATCTGGCGCGTCGCCGGCTGGCTCACGGGCTTCCTGCCGGCGCTCGTCGGCCCGCGCGCCGTTTACGCGACGATCGACGCCGTCGAGACCTTCGTGGACCACCACTACGAGGAGCAGATCCGCAAGCTTCCCCTCACCGGCCCCGGCGGCGCCCTGCGCGAGACGCTGCTCGCCTGCCAGGCGGACGAGGTGCACCACCGCGACGAGGCGCGCGCCTTCCAGCAAGCCCCCGCCCGCCCCCTGCTGCGCGGCTGGGCCTTCCTGGTCGGCGCCGGCAGCAAGGCCGCCGTCGCGGCGGCGCGGCGGATCTAGGCATGCCCGGCGAGGTGGAGATCTACTACGACGGCGGCTGCCCGGTCTGCTCGCGCGAGATCGCGTTCTACCGCGCCCGCCCTGGCGCGGAGGGCTTCCGCTGGACCGACGTGAACGCGGAGGGCGCCCTCCTCGGCCCTGGACTGACGCGCGAGGCGGCGCTCGCCCGCATGCATGTCCGCCGCGCCGACGGCACGCTGCTCAGCGGCGCCGCCGCCTTCGGGGAGATGTGGCGCCACATGCCCGGCCTCGGCTGGCTGGGCCGGCTGGTCGCGCTCCCGCCCTTCGGCGCGGTGGCGGAACTCGGCTACCGCGGCTTCCTCCGCCTGCGCGGGCTCTGGCGTTGAGCGCCGTCGTCGTCGGCGCGACCGGCGGGATCGGCGCCGCGCTGGCGGAGGCGCTGGAGGCGCGCGGCGAATCCGTGCGGCGCCTCGGCCGCTCGACCTCCCCCTCCCTCGACCTGCTGGACGAGGCGAGCATCGCGGCCGCGGCGGAGGCGGCCGGGAGCGGGCTCCGCCTCGTCATCGACGCCACGGGCATGCTGCACGACGGGCGCTTCCAGCCCGAGAAGTCGCTTCGCGCAATCGACCCCGAGCACATGGCCCGCAGCTTCGCCGTCAACGCCACCGGCCCGGCGTTGCTGATGAAGCACTTCCTGCCGCGGCTGGCGCGCGACGGGCGCGCGGTCTTCGCCACCCTCTCGGCCCGGGTGGGCAGCATCGCCGACAACCACCTCGGCGGCTGGTACAGCTACCGCGCCTCGAAGGCGGCGCTGAACCAGCTCGTGCGCACGGCCGCGATCGAGTTCGCCCGCACCCGGCGGGAGGCAATCCTCGTTGCGCTGCACCCGGGCACGGTGGCGACGGGCCTCTCCACCCCCTTCGCGAAGGCAGGGCTGGAGGTGCAGTCGCCGCGCCAGTCCGCCGAGCGGCTTCTCGCGGTGATCGACGGGCTCGCCCCCGCGCAGACGGGCCTTCTCTTCGACCACCGGGGCCAGCCGATCCCGTTCTGATTCCGGTCGCGCTTCCGGCGGAAAAGGCGCGCGCGGCCACGCAATCTTAACCGTGCTCGCGCACCATCCGCCCATGTCCGCGCACGCCGAAGTGCCGCTCTCCCGTCTCACCGTGGAGGACGCGCGCCCCACGACCTTCCTCGAGCGCGGGGTGACGGTGCCCTTCACCACGCCCATGCTGCTGGGCAGCCGCGTCCGGCCCGGCCGGCGCGGGGAGCTGGAGATCGCGGTGCCAAGCCCGGCGGGGGTCCGCGGCTTCTACGTCCTTCCCCTTGAGGGCATCGGGGACATCTGCACGCCCACCCTGCACGACCGCCTGATGGTCGAGGTGCTGGCGGACACCTCGATCGTCACCCCGAACACCATCCTGCTCGTCTCGCGCGCCGTCGCCCAGGAAGGGCTGGCCGGCCGCGCCGCCGCCGCGGCGGCCGCCGCCGCGGAGAAGGCCGTCACCGGGCAGAGCCTTCTCACGAACTACATGCTCCTGCTGCACCTGATCGCGCAGACCGAGCACCCCGCGGAGTGCGAACGGCCGGCGGAGGAGGACGCGCCCGCCCAGGTGCAGGCCCGCGCGCAACGCGCCGTCGCCCGCGTGGCGCATGCGCTGGGCATGCCGACGGAGCGGGTGGTCGGCGCCCTCGAGGGACTCGCAATGGCCTATATCGACGTCGGCCTGCCCGGCGACCGGACGAAGGCGCGCTACCAGCGCCAGCTCCGCGAGATCGAAGCCCTGTCGGCCGAGACGGCGCGCTGGGCGGAAGCCTCGCTCGATTCCGGCCTCGCGGGCGCGGCGAGCCTCGTGTCCCGCTCGGCCTTCTTCACCGTGAGCTGCGGGCAGGTCGTCCTGTCGGACCTGCTGGCGCCGGTCGACGTGCTCCGCTCCCTCGTCATGCGCTGGGTCGCCGATCCCGAGGGCGTGCGCACGGATCTGAGCAAGCTCGCCTGGCTGCTCGACGGCTGGGCCATGATCCTCGGCATCTGGGAAAGCGCGGAGCGGATCGGCGTGCCCGCCGCCATCCACGAGATGTCCATCCTCGTGCCCTCCATGCCGCTCGAGGTGAACAAGTGGGTCAGCGGGCCGGAGTTCGACTACTTCGCCAACGAGCGGAAGCGCCACAGCCGGCTCGTCTCGCGGCTCGAGGAATGGCGGACCGGGCGGCAGGTCGACCTGGTCATGCGCAACGAGATGATCGTGAGGGACTTCGTTTGAGCGGCGCCGGCCTCTCCGACTTCCGCCGGCTGGGCGGCGCGCTGGCCCAGGCCTCCGCGGACCAGCTCGCGCGCGTGGTCTCCGTGATCGACGCCCTGCCCGACCGCGCGGAGGCCGACCTCATCCTCGACCGGGTGCGGCCGACGCTGCGCGGCCGCGGCGTGTCGCGCCCCCTCCGCTTCACGCGCCTGCTCTTCGCGCCGCTCGACGGGCTCATTGTCCCCGCCCCGGCCTGGCGGCCCGGCATGGCCGCCGTGCCGCGCCCGGCGCTCTCGCTCCTCGCGCGGGCGGTGCGCGACGCCCTCGGCGGCTTCGCGGCCGAGATCGAGGCGGCCTGCGCCGGCCGCACGCGGGAGGACGAGGCGGCGCTGCTCGCCCTCGGCGGCCGGCTCTGGCCCGCCGCGGCCGTCGTCCTGCCGGAGGCGGCGCCCGCCGTCTGGCGCGAGGCCGGCTTCGCCGCCGCGGACTACGAGCCGGTGCGCCAGCGCTGCGCGACCGCCTGGCGCCACGCCCTGGCCCTCCGGCCGGCGCAGGCCGCCGCCGCGGACGGGCCGCCGCCCGAGCTGTGCCGCGACGTCCTCTCCGCCGCCGTGGCCGAGGGGCCGGCCGCCTTCGAGGTGGTCCTCCGCCTGCTGCTCGCGGGCGCCGCGCGGCCGGCCGGGGTCGCCGCCCTCGCGCTGGAGGTCGCGCCGGGCGCCGGACCCGCCGTGATGCCGGCCGCGCAGCGCGCGCTGGACGACCTGCTGGCGAGTTCCGTCGAGCGCGTCTCGGCGCCCCTTCCCTCCGCGCCGGACGGCGGCCAGGCGGCGGTGGCCGCGGCCCAGGCGGCCTGCACGCTGGTCGAGGACCTGGAGGCCTCCAGCCTCCTGCGGACGCCCCAAAGGCGGGAGGGACTGCTCGCCCTCCGCCAGGCCGCCGACAAGGCCTGCCGCCGCGGCTTCTCGGACACGCTGACGCGCGGGTTCATGCAGCCCATGGCCTGCCTGCGCCGGGCGGACGCGGCCGATGCCGCCGCGGAGATCGAGCGGGCGGAGGACGCCGCGCGCTCGCTCCGGAAGATCGAGGCCGCGGGCCGCCGGCTGGGCGGCGCCGAGACCTACGACCGCGCGCTCCGCTCCGCCGCGGAGGCGGTGGCGGAGGACGCGAAGGCCGGCACGGCGCCGGCCGTGGGCCGGGCCGACGCCCTGCGCCTGACGGAGATCCTCCTCGGGCCCGACGCGGCCGAGCGCCTGCTGGGCGGCCCCCGCCGCAAGCGGCCGCGCTGAGCGGGCCGCCTCAGAGCGCGCGCGCGGGCGGCCGCAGGAACTCCTCCATCGCCTGGAAGAAAATCGCCCGGTTCTTCGACAGGTAGGAGACATGCGCCATGCCAGGGATGACGACGAAGCGCCGGTCGTTGGTGCCGAGCTTCGCGAAGTAGTCCAGCAGGTCCGCCTCCGTCGCGATGCCGTCGTGCTCGCCGCGCACGATCATGACGGGGCAGGTCAGCTTCTCCGGCGTGACCACCGGCAGGTTCGCGCACATGTCGAGGTAGGTGCCGGTCGGCATCGTGTCGCCGAGCGCGAGCTCGTAGTCGGCCAGCGCGTCGGCGATCCCCTCCTCCGAGGTGCCCGGCCGGTCGCGGTTGAAGATGGAGTGGAAGAAGGCGCGGTCCACCTTGCGGGTATGGGAGGACCGCCACTCCTCCAGCCGCTCCCGCCGCTTGATCAGCGTCGGCGCGCCCTCGCCGGTGTAGACGAAGGCGTCGAGGATCACGCGCTCCACCCGGTCCGGGTGCGCCTCCCCGAACAGCGCGGCCCGCAGCGCGCCGGAGGAGGAGCCGTAGAACATGGCGGAGCGGCGGCCGGTGCGCTCGAAGACCACGTCGGTCGCGGCGCGGAGGTCCTCCGCCGCCATGGAGAGGTTCGAGTTGGACGCCGTGCGGGAGGAGCGGCCGTAGCCCTCGAAGTCCATCGTCCAGACGTCGAAGCCGCGGCGCGCGAAGGCCTCCATAAAGGAGTAGCCGGGCTTGCCCGGCACCTCGAGGTCGAAGCCGCCCTGCCCACCGAAGGAGGAGCCGTGGACGAGGAAGAGGATGGGCAGGTCGCCCGCCCCCGCCAGCCGCTTGCGGTAGACGGCCAGGCGCACGTCGCCCTTCATCGCCCAGTGCTGCTCGGCCTCGATGGCGCCGCCCATGTTCGTGTCCATGCCCGTTCTCCCGATGGTGCTCATTCGGCCCGGAGGCCCGCGTCGCGGATGAGGTTGCGCCAGCGCGGCACGCTGTCGCGCACGAGCGCGCCGAGCCGCTCCGGCGGGCCGCCCACGATCTCGAAGCCGCTCTCCAGCAGGGTCTGTCGCACGGCGGGTTCCGCCAGTGCCGCGTTGGCCCATTCGTTCAGCCGGGCCACGACCGGCGCGGGCGTGCCGGCGGGGGCGAGCAGGCCGTACCAGTTCGGCACGTCGTAGCCGGGGATCGACACCTCGGCGACGGTGGGCACGTCCGGCAGCAGTGGGAAGCGCTGGGGCGTCGTGATGGCCAGCGGCACCACCTGCCCGCCGCGGATGAGGCCGATCACCGCGCCGAGCGTCACGAAGGCCGCGTCCACGTTCCCCGCCATCAGGTCGTTCATCGGCGTGGACCCACCGCGGTAGGGGATGACGGACCAGCGCGCCCCCGTCTCGTGCTGGATCACCGCGCCCGAGAGGTGCCCGCCGCTGCCGAAGCCCGAGATCGCCACCTGCAGCCGGTTGGGCTCGCGCTTCGCGATCTCCATGAACTCGGCGAAGGTCTTGGCGGGGCCGTTGCGGTGCGTCACCAGCACGTGCGGGATGCGCGCCATCAGCGCGACCGGCGCGAAGTTCGCGACGGGGTCGTAGCCGGCGTCGCGGAAGAGGCTGGGGTTCACCGTCAGCGAGTCCACGGCCACGAGCAGCGTCTGCCCATCGGGCGCGGACCCGGCGACGAGCTGGTAGGCGAGGTTGCCGCCCGCGCCCGGCCGGTTCTCGACGAAGAAGGTGCCGCGCCCCTTCTTCACGAGCTCGTCCGCCAGCACGCGGCCGATCGTGTCGGTGGAGCCGCCCGGCGCCACCGGCAGCACGATGCGCACGGGGCGCGAGGGGTATCCCTCCGCCGGCTGCGCCCGCCCCGCGCGCGGCGCGATCAGCCCCGCCGCGGCGATCGCCGCGATGCCGCGGCGCCCCATTCCCTCGCGCATGCTCGCCCTCCCTCCGTCCCGTCTGCCGCGGGATCTCCTGCCGGCCGCGTCAGGGCACGGCGTCCAGCACGCTCTTGTGGAACAGGTCCTCCGGCGCGATCGCGCGCGCGGCCAGGCCGTCCGCCACGGCGAAACGGATCATCGCTGCCACCTCGTCGCGGTTGCGGCGGAAGCCGTAGGGCCAGGGATCGCCGCCCATGATCCGCGTCTGCGCCTCCGCCTCCGCCGCGATCCAGGGCAGCGAGGCCCGCAGCACGTTCACCATCGAGAGGTCGGCCACCGCCAGGGCGCGCGCCCGCGCGAAGGCGCGGAAGATCTCGAGCGGCAGCCAGGGATGGGCCGCGGCCAGCTCCTTCCTCAGCGCCACGCAGTGCATGATCGGGAAGAATCCCGTCGCGCGGAAATAGGCCTCCTCCTCCGCGCGGTAGTCGGGGTAGAGCCGGTCCACCGGCGCGCTGCGGGCGACGAAGCAGGAGGGCGGGCGCGGCCCGACCACGGCGTCAATCTCGCCGGTGGCAAGGAGCCCGTTCAGCGTCTCCTCCGGCCCGATCGGCGCGACGTCCATCTCCGGCGGCAGCGCCAGCGCCACGCGCTCGCTGCCGCCCTTCTCCTCCATCCCCCCGGTGCGCCAGGCGATGCCGGTCGTGTCCACGCCGTAGTGCTCGCGCAGGATGCCTCGGACCCAGAGCGCGGCCGTCTGCTGGTATTCCGGCAGCCCGATTCGCTTGCCCGCGAGGTCCGCGGCCGTGCGGATGCCGCGGTCGGTCCGGACGTAGATCGCCGCGTGGCGGAAGGAGCGGGAGGGAAAGACGGGGATGCCGATATAGGGCGCGTCGCCCCGCGCCGTGGTGACGATGTGGCTGCCCATGGAGAGCTCCGTCACGTCGAAGGCGCGGTCGCGCAGCGCGCGGCGGAAGATGTCCTCGGGCTCCCCCGGCAGCACGGTGAGCGAGACGCCCGCGACCTCCACCCGCCCGTCGATGATCGGGCGCGTGCGGTCGGAGGAGGTGCAGGCGAGGGTGAGGCGGAGCGTCTCGGGCAAGCGGGCTATTCCATGGCGGCGGCGAGGTTGTCGGGCGTGAAGGGCATGGCGCGCGGGCGGACGCCGAGCGCCGCGTGGATGGCGCCCGCGAGGGCCGCGATGGTCGGCCCCAGCGAGGGCTCCCCCGCGCCGAGCGGCGGCGCGTCCGGAGGGCCGATCAGGCGCAGCTCCACCGCCGGCACCTCGGAGAAGCGGAGCACGGGGTAGGCGTCCCAGGAATCGGCGGTGACGTTCAGCCGGTCGAAGTCCAGCGCCTCCTTCAGCGCGATGGAGACGGCCTGCAGCGCGCCCCCCTCGATCTGGTTCGCGGCGCCGTCGGGGTTGATGACCTCGCCGAGGTCGGCCGCGATCCAGAGGCGGCGGCAGCGCACGACCTCCGCGGCCTCCACCTCCGCCGCGACGGCGCACCAGCCGCCCGTGCCCTTGTAGCGGGCCATGGCGATGCCGGTGCCCACCCCCTCGCCGCCCGCGCGCGGCCAGCCGCACATCGCCGCCGCCTCCCGCAGCACGGCGGCCCCGCGGGGGTCCTCGTCCAGATGGCGCAGGCGGAAGGCGACAGGGTCCTGGCCGCTCGCCGCCGCCAGCTCGTCCATGACGGCCTCGATGGACCAGACGTTCAGCAGCGCCCCCAGCCCGCGCAGCGCGGAGGAGCGGATGGGCATCTCCAGCAGCCGGTGCATGGAGACGTCGAGCGACGGCACGCGGTAGCCCGGCACCGCGTTCCGCTGCCCTCCGCCGCCGCCCGCCATCGGCGCGTCGATCGCGACCGGCAGGGGGAAGGGCGGGTCGAGGTAGCCCGCCGAGAGCAGCGTCGGGTCCTTCGCCCGCCCAGGCCGCGAGGAATGCCCGTTGCCCCGCACCACCGCCTTCCAGCGGCAGAGCATTCCCTTTGCGTCCACCGAGGCCTCGATCTCCGCGAGGCCGGCGGGGGAGTGCGGGGACCAGGCGAGCTCCTCCGCGCGGCTCCAGAGCACGCGCACGGGGCGGCCGGGATGGGCGCGCGCCACCAGTGCCGCGTCCAGCGCCACGTCGTCGGCGCCGTTGTGCCCGTAGCAGCCGGCGCCCTCCGCGTGGCGCACGGTGATGCGGGACGCCTCCAGCCCGAGCACCGTCGCGAGGTCGGCGCGCAGGTTGTAGATCCCCTGGCTGTGGGTCCAGACCTCCACCGCCTCCCCCTCCCAGCGCGCCACGGCGCAGGAGGGGCCGATGGAGGCGTGGGCGAGGTAGGGCCGCGCGAAGCGGCGGGTGACCGTGTGCGCGGCCGGCGGCGCCGGGTCGTCGCGGCGCGCGACCTCGCCTCGCTGCGTCGGCACCGCCTCGATCCAGGCGGGCAGGTCGCTCCGGTCCGGCAGGGATTCCCGCAGGTCCCATCGCGCGCGCGCCGCGACCCGGGCCGCCGCGGCGTCGGCGGCCCATTCCTCCGCGGCGACGACGGCGAGAAGGTTCCCCAGCCGCAGCACGGTGGCCCCACCCGGCAGCGGTCCCTCGCGAAGGTCCAGCAGCGTCGCCGCCCGCGCCGGCGGCCGCACCATGCGCGCGTGCAGCATCCCCGGCAGGCGCCGGTCGTGCAGGTAGCGCGGCGCGCCGAAGACCTTCTCCGGCAGGTCGAGCCGCGCCCGCGGGCGGCCGGCGACGCCCCGCGCCCCCGCGGCCTTCGGCGCCACGTCACCGCGCGCCTCCACCTCCAGCAGCGCCTCCTCCGCCTGTGAGGCGTAGTCGCCCACCGGCGTGCCGTCCGCCCGCAAGAAGACACCGTCCTCGACCCGCAGCTCCGCCACCGACAGCCCCGCCCGCCGGGCCGCGAGGCCGAGGTGGATGGCGCGCGCCTCGGCGCAGGCGTGGCGGATCGCGACCCCGCTCTCCTGGATGGAGAGGCTGCCGGAGGTCACCCCCTCGTTCGGGCTGCCGGGCGTCGCGGCGGCGGCGACGCGCACGCGCTCGATCGGCAGGTCCAGCTCGTCCGCCGCGATCTGGGCCAGCGCCGTCAGGATGCCCTGGCCGATCTCCACCTTGCCCGGCGTGACGGTGACGGTGCCGTCCGGCGCGAAGCGCAGCCAGCGCGACAGGCGCGGCTCCGCGCGCAGGCTGCCCGGCAGGTCCAGCGCGTTGCCGGACTGGCCCAGGGGGAAGCCGAAGGCGAGGTTCACGCGGCCCTCGCCGCGCGCAGCACGGCGCGGACCATCCGGTTCTGCGCGCCGCAGCGGCAGAGATGCGGCTCCAGCGCCGCCCGCACCGCCGCCTCGTCCGGGTCGGGGTTCCGCTCGAGCAGGGCGGCGGCGCTGACGAGGATGCCCGAGAGGCAGTAGCCGCACTGCCCCGCCTGCTCCTCGAGGAAGGCCGCCTGCACGGGATGCGGCGCCTCGGGCGTTCCCAACCCCTCCACCGTGCCGACCGACCGGCCCGCCACCGCCTCGGCCGGCAGCGCGCAGGAGGGGCGCGGCTCGCCGTCGATGGTGACGTAGCAGCAGCCGCAGGCCTCCGCGCCGCAGCCGAAGCGCGGGCCGCTCAGGCCAAGCGGGCCGCGCAGCGCGTGCAGCAGCGTCATGCCCTCCGGCGCCTCCACCCGCACCGGCGCGCCGTTGAGGGTGAAGGCGACGGGCACCTAGTTGACCTCGATCTTCGCCATGGTGACGTAGTTGCGCTGGGTCTCGACGTCCTTGCGCAGGAAGGCGTCGAACTCGGCCACCGACATCGGCATGGGCTGCGCGCCCTGCTTGGCCATGGCGTCGAGCGTCTGCGGCCGGGCCAGCCAGGCGTTCACCGCGCCGTTCAGCCGCTCCACGATCGGCTTCGGGATCGCCGCCGGCGCCATCAGCCCGAGCCAGATCGAGGCCTCGTAGCCCTGCACCGTCTCGGCCACGGAGGGCAGGGAAGGCAGCAGCAGGTCGCGCTGCGGGCCGGTGGTCGCGAGACCCTTGGCGCGCCCGCCCTGCAGGTGCGGCTCCATGGTCGGGATGGCGTCGAACATCATCGGCACCGTGCCGGAGATCACCGCCGTGCGCGCCTCGCCCGAGGAGCGGAAGGGGATGTGCTGGATCTCGATCCCCGTCATCGCGCGGAAGACCTCGCCCGCGATGTGGTAGGGCGTGCCGGGCCCGGAGGAGGCGTAGTCGATCGTCCCCGGCGCCGCCTTCGCCTTGGCGATCAGCTCCGCCACGCTGCTGACGCCGAGCGAGGGATGCACCGCGAGGACGTGGTGCGCGACGTTCACCGCGGCCACGGGCGCGAGGTCGCGCATCAGCACATAGGGGCGGTTGCGGATGAGCGTCTCGTTCGCCGTGTGCGTGTTGGACATCATCAGGATCGTGTAGCCGTCGGGCGCCGCCTTCGCGACGACGTCCGTCCCGATCACGGCGCCCGCGCCCGGCCGGTTTTCGATGACGAAGGGCTGGCCGAGCGAGCCCGAGAGCGCCTCCGCCACGTTGCGCGCCGCGATGTCGGCGGATCCGCCCGCGCCGAACGGCACGATGATCCGCACCGGCCGGCTCGGCCAGGGCGCCTCCTGCGCGAGGGCGGGCACGGCCAGCCCCCCCGCCGCCAGCAGGCCCAGGCCGCGCCGCGTGACGCCCGTCCTCATCGTGCCATCCCTTTCCAACGCCTCAATCGACCTTGCCGATCCGCTGCACCGCGCGCACCAGCCGCGCGCTGTCCTCGCGAAAGAAGCGCTCGAAGGCCTCGCCGTCCTGGTAGGCGATGGGGCTGCCCGCCGCGTCCAACGCGCGCCTCAGCCCCTCGTCCTTCTCGCACAACCCCCGCAGCGCCTCGCGCAGGCGCGCCTGGATTGGCGCGGGCGTCGCGACGGGCACGAAGAAGCCGGTCCAGATGTAGAACTCGACGTCATGATAGCCGAGCTCGATGAAGGTCGGCACCGCCTCGAAGCCCGGGATGCGCTCGCGGCCCCAGCTCGCCAGCGCGCGCAGCCGCCCCTCCTTCACGTGCGACAGCGCGGGGCCGGGGCCGGAGGCGAGCGCGTCCAGCGTGCCCGAGAGCAGCGCGGTCAGCGCGGGGCCGCCGCCCTGGAAGGGAACGTGCAGCAGGTCGATCCCGGCCGCCCCCGTTAGCATCGCCATGGCGACATGGAGCGTGGAGTAGTTGCCCGCCGAGCCGTAGGTGATCGCGCCCGGCCGCCGCTTCGCGTCCGCCACGAACTCCTCTATCGAGCGCCAGGGCGAATTCGCGGGCACGACCAGCACGGTCGGGTCGGCGGTGATGCGCGCGACGGGCGCGAGCTGCTCGACGGTGTAGGCGGGCACGCGGCCCTGGATGCGCTCGCTCTCCGGCAGCATGGCGAGCGAGGAGAGCGCGAGGAGCGAGGTGTAGCCGTCCGGCGCCGCGCGGGCGACGCTCGCGCTGCCGACGATGCCGCCGGCGCCCGCGCGGTTCACCACCGGCACCGCCTGGCCCAGCACCCGCTCCAGCGCCGAGGCGAGCGGGCGCGCCGTCACGTCGGCCTGCCCGCCCGGCGGGAAGGCGACGATCATCTGGATGGCGCGCGTCGGCCAGGCCGGCGCCTGCGCCCGCGCGGAAAGCGGCGCCAGCGCGCCCAGGGCAGCCATCACGCCGCGACGATAGAGCACCTTCGTTCCCTCCCGCTGGCGGCCGCGCCGCCCGTCACGCGCGCCGACGGCTCAGGCCGCGCCGCGCAGCGCGGCCGGGTCGGCGCGCCGCAGGGTGTTGCGGATGCGCCCGATGCCCTCGATCGCGCATTCCACGACGTCGCCGTCCCGCAGGAAGCGCGGCGGCTTGAAGCCGATGCCCACCCCCTCCGGCGTGCCCGTCGCGATCACGTCGCCCGGCAGCAGCGCCATGCTGAGCGAGATGGTCTCGATCAGCGTCGGGATGTCGAAGATGAGGTCGGACGTGACGGCGTCCTGCCGCGCCTCGCCGTTCACCGCGCAGGTGAGGCGCATCGTCGCGACGTCGACCTCGTCGGCCGTCACGATCCAGGGGCCCATGGGGCAGAAGCCGTCGATGCCCTTCCCCAGCAGCCATTGCTTGTGCTTGCCCTGCAGGTCGCGGGCGGTGACGTCGTTCACCACGGTGTAGCCGAAGACATGGCCCATCGCCTCGGCCTTGGTGATGCAGCGCCCGCCGCGGCCGATGACCACGGCCAGCTCCGCCTCGTAGTCCACCTCCGCGTCCAGCCCCGGCACCAGCGGGATGTCGTCCCAGGGGCCGGAAATGGAGGTGAGCGGCTTGGTGAAGATGATCGGCGCCTTGGGCACCGCGTCCGCCGCGCCCGTGGAGGAGGAGTCGTAGCCGCTGCCCGCGAACTCCCGCGCGTGGGCGTAATAGTTCTTGCCCACGCAGAAGATGTTCCGCGGCGGGTTGGGCAGCGGCGCCAGCAGGGCGGCCTCGTCCAGCGGCTGGCCCTCGCCGGTCGGCTCCGGGAGGGTGGCGCCCGCGGAGAGCGCCGCGATCAGCCCCACCATGTCCGTGGGCAGGCCGGGGGCGAGCGCCTCGACCGGCCAGAAGCGGCGCCCGGCCTCGTCCACGCGCACCGGGCGCGCCGCGCCCCCCGTCCGGATCATCGCGAGCTTCATGCGGCGCCCTCTATACCAATCTGGCTTCTCAGTGAACCAATATGGGCTTATGGTCCGCTCATTGGTTGATCCGGTCAAGACATTCGAGGCGATGGCGGAAGTCACGAAAGAGCGCCTCGGCGCGGTCGCCCTGCAGGAGGCCCTGGCGCGCGACCTGCGGGCCGACCGCTGGCGCGCGGGCGAGCGCCTGCCGACGGAGCGCGACCTCGGCGCCCGCTACGGCGTCGCCCGCAACACCGTCCGCCGCGCGCTGGATGGGCTGGAGCAGCAGGGGTTGATCCACCGGCATGTCGGCCGCGGCACCTTCCGCGCCGACCCCGCCCCAGCGCCGGACGAGAGCCTCAGCCCGTCCGACGTCGTCGAGTGCCGCCTCATCCTCGAGCCCGAGATGATCTCGCTGGCCGTCGCCCGCGCGGGCCAGGCGGACATCGCGCGCATGGCCGAGTGCCTGCGCGGCACGGACGAGGCGGCGGACCTCGCCGCCTTCGAGCGCTGGGACGCCGCCCTGCACGACGCCTTCGCGACCGGCACGCACAACGGCGCCGTCATCGCCATGTCCCGCTCCCTCGCCCGTGTGCGGGAGCGGACCGACTGGGGCCGGCTCAAGGCCCGCGGCAACACGGCCGAGCACCGCGCCATCCTGCAGGCCCAGCACCACGCGATGGTGGACGCCGTCCGGCAGCGCGACCGCGCGGAGGCAAGGCGCGTGATGCGCGAGCACATCCTCTTCGTGCAGGGCTACATGTTCGGGGACTGACCCCGCTAGAGCTGCACCTGCACGCGCCCGTCCACCTCGCGCGCGGGGAGGCTGCGCACGGGCTCGCTGATCGGCGCCGTGCGCGGCGCGCCCGTGCGGATGTCGACCAGCCCCTGGTGCAGCGGGCACTCCACGCAGCCGTCCTCGACGAAGCCCTCCGACAGCCGCGCGTGGCCGTGCGAGCAGAGGTCGTGCAGCGCGAAGACCTTCCCCTCCACCCGGAACAAGGCGACGGGCAGGCCGGCGACGACGCAGCCCAGCACCTCCTCCTCCACCACCGCGCCGGCGTCCGCGGCGTCGTGCCATTCGCTCATTATCGGGCCTCTCAGATCGGGAAGGCGAGCAGGGTCTGCACGCGCAGCGTGTCGTAGATGCAGCGCTTCTGCCGGAAGCGCAGGCCGTCCGGGGTGCGCACGACCTGGTCCAGGTAGCGCCCGGCCTGGTAGATGCTGGATTCGCCCTCCAGCGAGGTGTTCACCACGACGTAGCTGCTGGAGACCGAGAGGCTGCCATCCGCCTCCGCCCTCCACTCCAGGCCCGAGACCAGGTGGCGGTAGGCCGGCTTCTCGTAGATGTTGGCGTGGCGCAGCGCGAGCACGCGGTCGCGCAGCATGCGCGCGCTGTCGCAGTGGATCACCGGCGCGGGGAGCCCCGCCTCCTCGTTCTCGCGGGAGACGATCTCGTAGAGGCAGTCCTCCACGAAGAAGCCCGGCCACTCCTCGATCCGGTCGTTGTCGATCGCGGCGACGTAGCGGTCCTGGAGCGACATCAGCTCCAGGCGCAGCATCAGGTCCTCGGCCCCGCTCATTCCGCGGCGGCCGCCGGCGCGTCGAAGCCCATGAGCTTCTGGTAGCCCATCCAGAACTGCCGGATGAGCTGCTCCGAGATGAGCGTGTCCCGGCGCTCCGGCGCGTCGCGGGACATGTCGATGACCGAGGCCTTGTCGGCGTCCCGGTACGTGCCGCGCTGCACGAGCTCCGTCGCCTCCGTGTCCTCCATGGAGATGTAGCCGGCAGGGCCGACGAGGTTCGCCTGCTTGATCCGCAGCTTCCTCATCGCCGGCGTGTCGTCCTCGTAGCCGAAGAAGTGGAAGACAAGCTCGAAGTGGTCCGGCCCCTTCGGCAGGATCTGCCGCGCGACGAGCGTGTTGTGGATCTGCTGAATGACGAGCTGCGGGAAGATCGGCTGGATCTGGTTCGTCGCGACCTCCTCGTACTCCTTCTCCAGCGCGAGGATGGAATCGTCCTCCAGCCGGAAGCCCTCGTCGTAGGAGCGGATGCCCTGGCTCTTGTAGTCCGCCGCGTTCTCCTCCTCGTTCTTCATGACGAAGATCACGCTGTGCAGGCCGGCCTTCGCGTCCGGCAGGCAGCGCGCCCGCATGCCGACCCGGAAGATGTTGAAGGTGGTGTGGAAGAGGTGCAGCAGGCTGGCGTGATAGGGGTCCTTCACGTTCTCGATGTAGAGCTTCCAGTTGCTGTCCGAGTACTGCCGCGTGCAGCCGAGGTAGACGACGGGCTTGTGGAAGACCCGGTCCACATAGGGCCGCATCTCGGGGCCGATGTAGTCGGCCAGCGGCTCCACCGTGTCGCTGAAGGTCGCGAAGACGAGGCCGCGGTAGCTCTCCACCCGGAGCTGGTGCAGGTTGTGCCGCTTGGGGTCGAAGTCCTTCGGCATGCCCGTCGCGTCCTTCTGGCCGCGCCGGAAGGGCACGCCCTGCAGGTTGCCTTTCGTGCCGAAGCTCCACTGGTGGTAGACGCAGGAATGCGATAGCGCGTTGCCGCGCGGCAGCCGGCACACCATGGCACCGCGATGCGCGCAGCGGTTCACCCAGGCCGCCAGCGTCCCGTCCTCGGTGCGCGTCATCACCACGGGGGTGTCGCCGATGAAGCTGCTCTTGTAGTCGCCGGGCTTCGGGATCTCCGCCTCCAGGCCCAGGAAGTTCCAGGTCGGGCCGCGATAGATGCGCTCCTGCTCCAGCGCGTAGATCTCGGCGTCGCTGAAGACCTTGTAGGGAACGCGCGAGCCGTCGGCGCGCGGGAAGACGGCCAGGGATTCCGGCATCGGGCCGCGCGGGGGGTGCTGGTCCATGGGGGGCTCCTCAGGTCTCCGCGCCCGGGGGGATCCGGCGCGGCCGCTCCGGCAAGGGCACGCGGGGGCATTATTCCGCCCCCCGCCGGTCCTGGCCACCCCCTCCCCCGCCGCCTATCCTGCGGGCGACATCGCGAGGCGGAGCACGACCTTGGCCCCCCTGCCCATCGACGCGGCGCTGCCGGAGGCCGGCCTCGATGCCATCACCGGCGACGAGAACATCCTCGTCCTCGCGCTCCAGCCGGGGGACGAGAGCCTCGACTGCGGCGGGCTGATCGCCCTCTCCTGCCGGCGCGGCCGCCAGCCCTTCGTCATGGTGCTGCACGACGGCAGCGGGTCGCACCCGGGCTCGGCGGCCTGGCCCCCGGACCGCCTGGCGGCGGAGCGGGAGCGGGAGACGCGCGAGGCCGTGCGCCGCCTCGGCCTCCGCCCCGAGCGCCTGCTCATGGCCGGCCTCTTCGACGGCCCCACCCCGGAGGCGGGCCCCGTCTTCGAGGCGGTCGTGAACGCCGTCTCGCTCGTCACCTGGGCGCGGGACTGCAACCTCGTGGTCGCCCCCTGGCCGGCCGAGGGTGACCCCGCCCGCCGCGCCGCCCACCGCATCGCGGCCGAGGTCGCGCGGCGCAATGGCCTCGGCCACCTCTCCTGCGCGGGGGCGGACCGGCCCGAGGGCGCGGAGGGCTGGCGCCTCGGCATCGCCGCGGGGCTCGAGGCGAAGCGCGCGGCGGTCGCGGCCCACGCCTCCCAGGCGGGCGGCCTGGTCGCGGACGACCCCGCCCCACGCTTCGCGCCGGCGCGGCTGGAGGCGGCCTTCCGCCCCCACGAGGTCCTTCTGCGCCCCCCGCCCTAGACCCGCCGCCCCGCGGCCCCGCCGAGCGCGGAGGCGAGGCGCAGCGCCCAGTCCTCGATCCCCGCGGGATCGCCCAGCAAGTCCTGCCGCACCTCGATGAGCGCGGCGTCAATTCCCCGGGAATCGCCGTGCACGGGCACGGTGTAGTCATGGAGGCCGGGCTCGATCCGGTAGGGCTCGTTCTCCCCCACCACCAGCGCCGGGTCGGACCCGATGGCCGCGGCCAGGGCACGCCCGAAGCCCTCGGCCGCCGCGAAGAGGACGCCCGCGTGCCAGGGTCGGTCGACGCCCTGGAAGCGCGGCGTGAAGCTGTGCACCCCCACCACGATGGCGGGCGCCCCCGCCGCGGCGCGCCGGTCCAGCAGGGCCGTGACCGCGTCGTGGAAGGGGTGGAACCAGGCCGCCTCCCGCGCCGCCCGCTCCTCGGGCGCGAGGCCGAGATTGCCGGGGATCGGCGTGTCCTCGCTCCGCTCCGGGATGCTCGTCGGCACGCCCGGCGGGCGGTTGAGGTCGATCACCAGCCGCGACACGGCCGAGAGGAGCAGGGGCGCGTCGAGCAGCGCCGAGAGCCGCCGCGCCAGCGCGGCCGCCCCGATGTCCCAGGCGATGTGCCGGCCGAGCTCCGCCTCCGGCAGCCCAAGCGCCCCGTAGCGCGCGGGGACGTGGTTGGAGGCGTGCTCGCAGAGCAGCACGAAGGGCGAGGCGCCCCCCGGGTTCACCACCTCGACCGGGGCGGGCTCCGTCACGGCGCGGCTTCCACCTTCACTTCGTCCGTCACCACGTTGAAGCCCGCCAGCGTGCAGGCGCCGAAGGTGGTCGTGATGGCCACGTCCGTCGCGTCCCGCCCGCGCGCCATCAGGATGCGCCCGATGCGCGGCGTGTTGTGGCGCGCGTCGAAGGTGTACCAGTGGCCGCCGAGATAGGCCTCGAACCAGGCGGAGAAGTCCATCGCCGCGTCCACCGGCGGCACGCCGATGTCGCCGAGATAGCCCGTGCAGTAGCGGGCCGGGATGTTCATGCAGCGGCAGAGCGTGACCGCGAGATGCGCGAAGTCCCGGCAGACGCCGACGCGGTCGTTGTTGCCGCTGAAGGCCGTGCGGTAGACGTCCGCGTGCTCGTAGCCGAAGGTGATCCGATCGTGCGCGTAGTCGCAGATCGCCTGCACCCGCGCCCAGCCCGGCTCCGTGCCGCCGAAGAGCGACCAGGCGAGGTCGGACAGCCGGTCCGTCTCGCAGTAGCGGCTGGCCAGCAGGAAGACGAGGGCGTCATCGGGAAGCTCGTGCACCGGGATCTGCCGCGCCTCCGGAACCACCAGGTCGGGCGTGCCTGGATCGGTCACGTCGAAGCGGGTGGAGATCGTCAGCCGGCCGGCCGGCGCAACGATGCGGTGGCAGAGATTGCCGAAGCCGTCGCGGTACTCCGTGGCCCCGATCG
Source organism: Muricoccus nepalensis (assembly GCF_006438825.1). Classification (GTDB taxonomy): domain Bacteria; phylum Pseudomonadota; class Alphaproteobacteria; order Acetobacterales; family Acetobacteraceae; genus Roseomonas; species Roseomonas nepalensis. The sequence continues at coordinate 313,596 of NZ_RCZP01000002.1, read as the reverse complement.
GCGGGTCGAAGGTGATCGCGTGCGGCCCGATCACGTCCGGCAGGCGTGAGGGATGCACGCTGAGCGCGAGCAGCATGGGGGTGGGCTGCGGGCACTCGTAGGTGATGTCGTAGCCGGCGTGGATTTTCACGGGCGAGGGGTCTCCGGTTGGCGGGGATGAGGGGCATCGGGCGTCTCAGTCGCCCGGCAGGGCCGCCAAGGGGCGCGGCGCCGCCGGCGCCGGATCGCCGCCCTCGGTCACCTCGACCGAGACGTCCATGCCCAAGGCGTCGTCCGGGAAGCCCTTCCACCGCCCGTGCAGCGGCACCGCCTGGGAGGGCTCGCGCGCCACCGCCACGCGGATGAGGTCGCGGTTGCCGACGATGCCGTTGGTGGGATCGAACTCCACCCAGCCCGCGCCGGGAAGGTAGACGCGCACCCAGGCGTGGGTGGAGCCGCCGCCGACATGCCCGCCCTCGCGCTCGCCCTGCAGTCCTGGGGAGTAGAGGTAGCCGGAGACGAAGCGCGCCGCGAGGCCGAGCGCGCGCACCGCCTCCAGCATCAGCAGCGCGAAGTCCCGGCAGGTGCCGCTGCCCATCTCCAGCGTCCGCCAGGGCTCCTGGATGCCCCGCACCGCGCGCGGGATGTAGGTGAAGTCCCGCTTCACCGCGCGCGTCATCGCCACCAGCAGGTCCAGCGTGCCGGTCGGCCCGTCCGTCCGCATGAAGCCGTGGGCCCAGCGGTCCACCGCGCGGTCGGGATCGGGCATGTGCCGCTCGATCGAGCGCGCGAGGTCGGGCATCTCCTCCACGGAGTAGGAGAAAGGCAGGCGGCGCGCGTGCTCCTCGAGCCGAAAGTCGAGCGCCTCCACCGGGCTGTGGTCGAGGCGCATGGTGCTCTCAAAGCGCAACTCCCGCGCGCGGGTGGTGAACTGCGCGACGCCGACGCTGTTCCCGAAGACGTCGTGGACCCACCAGAAGGAGGAGGGTTCCGGCAGGATGGTGATCCGCGCCTCCAGCAACCGCTGGTCGTGCCCGTCCCGCGGCCGCAGCATCATCCGGTGCTCCCCGAAGGAGACGGGCTGCCGGTAGCGGTAGGTCGTGACGTGTCGGACGGTGAGGATCGGCATGGGCGGAACCCGGACATCAGGGATGCCCAGGCAAAGAACGGGCCGGAGGCGCCAGGGGGTGTCCCCGCGCCTCCGGCCCGTTCCTCATCGGGGCATGCAAGGCGGCGTAACGCCCCGCCCGCCCGAAGGTTGCGCGCGGGCGCCCCTCAGAACAGCCCGTCGATCCGCCCCTCGGCGTCCAGACCGATCGTCTCGGCGGCCGGGTGGCGCGGCAGGCCCGGCATGGTCATCACGTCGCCGCAGACTGCCACCACGAAGCCGGCGCCGGCCGAGAGCCTCACCTCGCGCACCGGCAGCACGTGCCCCGTCGGCGCGCCCATCAGCGCGGGGTTGGCGGAGAAGGAGTACTGCGTCTTCGCGATGCAGACCGGCGCGTTCCCGAAGCCCGCCTCCTCGAAGCGCGTGAGGCGCGTGGCGATGGCCGGCGGCAAGGCCACATCGGCCGCGCCGTAGATCTCGCGCGCGATGGTGCCGATCTTCTCGGCCAGCGGCATGTCGTCCGGGTAGAGCGTGCGGAAGCGCGCCGTGCCGCCGGCGATCAGGCCCTGCACCGCGCGCGCCAGCTCCGCCGCCCCGGCCGCGCCGTCCGACCAGTGCGTGCAGAGGATGGCGCGCGTGCCGAGCGCGGCCATCGCCTCCTCCACCGCCGCGATCTCGGCGGCGGTGTCGCTGGTGAAGCGGTTCAGCGCCACCACCACGGGCAGGCCGAACTTGCCCATGTTCCGGACGTGGCGCTCGAGGTTGGCAAGGCCCCGCCGCACCGCAGCCACGTCCTCCGTGCCGAGTGCCGCCTTGGCGACGCCGCCGTGCATCTTCAGCGCGCGCACGGTCGCCACCACCACGCAGGCGGCGGGCGCGAGGCCGGCCATGCGGCACTTGATGTCGAGGAACTTCTCCGCGCCGAGGTCCGCGCCGAAGCCCGCCTCCGTCACCACCACGTCCGCGAGCCGGAGCCCCAGCCGCGTCGCGATCACGCTGTTGCAGCCATGGGCGATGTTGGCGAAGGGCCCGCCGTGCACGAGGGCGGGGCTCCCCTCCAGCGTCTGCACGAGGTTGGGCATCAGCGCGTCGCGCAGCAGCGCCGCCATGGCGCCGTCCGCCTTCAGCTCGTGCGCCGTCACGGCGCGGCCGGTGCGCGTCTGGCCGATGATGATGCGCCCGAGGCGCGCGCGAAGGTCGTCCAGGTTCTTCGCCAGGCAGAAGATCGCCATCACCTCGGAGGCGACGGTGATGTCGAAGCCGTCCTCGCGCGGGAAGCCGTTGGCGACGCCGCCGAGGCCGAGCGCCGCCAGCCGCAGCGCCCGGTCGTTCATGTCGATCGCCCGCCGCCAGGCGATGCGCCGCACGTCGAGGTCGAGCGCGTTGCCCCAGTGGATGTGGTTGTCGATCATCGCGGCGAGAAGGTTGTTCGCGCTGGTGATCGCGTGGAAGTCGCCGGTGAAGTGGAGGTTGATCTCCTCCATCGGCGCCACCTGAGCCCGCCCGCCTCCGGTCGCGCCCCCCTTCACCCCGAAGCAGGGGCCGAGCGAGGGCTCGCGCAGCGCGATCATGGCCCGGGTGCCGAGCGCGTTCAGCGCGTCGCCGAGGCCGATGGTGGTGGTCGTCTTGCCCTCGCCGGCCGCCGTCGGGCTGATGCCGGTGACGAGCACCAGCGTCCCCTCCGGCCGCCCCTCCTGCGCCCGCAGGAAGTCGGTGCCGATCTTCGCCTTGAAGCGCCCGTGGGGCTCCAGCGCCTCGGCCGGAATGCCCGCGCGCGCCGCGATCTCGGCGATGGGGCGCAGCGTCGCGGCCCGCGCGATCTCCAGATCCGTCTTCATCCGTTCCCTGCCATCCGCTCCGCCCCCGGTTACGGCAGGCCCGGCGCCCCGGCAAGCGGACCGGGCTTGGCCCCCGCCGCCCGCGGGTGCCATGCTGGCCGAAAAGCACCGCCCGGAGGAGAAACGCGTGACCCGTCCCACCCGCCGCGCCGTCCTGGCCGCCCCCGCCCTCCTCCTGGCCCCTGCCGCGGGCGCGCAGCCGGCGGAGGCCTGGCCCACCCGCCCCGTCTCCGTCCTCGTGCCCTTCGTCGCGGGCGGCCCCTCCGACATCGTCGCGCGCGCCGCGGCCAACCGCATGGCGCAGACCCTCGGCCAGCCCGTCGTGGCGGAGAACCGGCCGGGCGCCAACGGCGAGGTCGCGGCGCGCGTCGTCATGCGGGCGGCGCCGGACGGGCACACGCTGATGATCGGCTCGATCGGCGTCTGGGCGATCAACGCGGCGCTGCGGCCCAACCTCGGCTACGACCCGCTGCGCGACTTCACGCCGCTCGTCCTCGCGGCCACCACGCCGAACGTGCTCGTGGTGAACGACAAGCACCCCGCGCGCGACACCGCGGGGCTCGTCGCCTGGCTCCGGGAGCGCGGCGGCCGCGCGTCCTACTCCACCTCCGGCGTCGGCTCCTCGGACCAGATGACGACGGAGTTGTTCAAGCTGCGCACGGGCACCGAGATCACGCACGTCCCCTACACCGGCGGCGCGGCGGCGGCGACCGACCTCATCGCGGGTAACGTGGACCTCTCCTTCCAGAACCTCGGCACCGTCGCCGGCCACATCGCGGGCGGGCGCCTGCGCGCGCTGATGGTGACGAGCGAGCGGCCGCATCCCGTGCTGCCCGGCGTTCCCACCTCGAAGGAATCGGGGCTCGAGGATTTCGTCGTCACCTCCTGGCAGGCCTTCATGGCGCCCGCCGGCATGGCGACGCCGCTGCGCGACCGCCTGGCCGGCGCGCTGCGCGACGCGCTGCTGCATCCCGAGACGCGCCCGCGGCTGGAGGCGATCGGCTTCGACGTCGTGCCCACCACGCCCGACGACTACCACCGCTTCCAGCGCGCGGAGATCGAGCGCTGGCGGGACGTCGTGCGCCGCGCGAGCATCACGGCCGGCTGACGCCGCCGCGCTTGATCCAGATCAAAGCGGAACGAATTCGCAGGGCGTAGCCCGCTTCCCGTGGCGGCGACCGGCCGCCCCGTGAAGACGAGGACGCTATGACCCACCGTACCGGTGCCCTGGCCGCGGCCCTGCTGGCCTGCACCGCGCTCATCCCCACCATCGCCTCGGCCCAGGAGTTCGGCGGCCAGCCCGTGCGCGGCAAGAGGGCCGGCGACATCGTGCTCGGCGCCGGCGTGATCGGCGTGCTGCCCGAGGGCGGCGGGCGCGTCAGCGTCATCGGCGGCCGCCCGGAGGCGAGCGACACCGCGACGGGGCAGCTCGACCTCACCTACTTCCTCGCGCCGCAGGTCTCGCTGAACCTCATCGCCGCCACCACGCGCCACGACGTGCACGTGCGGGGCAGCGCGCTCGGCGACGTCGACCTCGGCCGCGTCTGGGCCCTGCCGCCCACGCTGAACCTGCAGTTCCACCCCTTCCCGGCCGCGCGCTTCAGCCCCTATATCGGCGCCGGGCTGAACTACACGATCTTCTACGGCGAGGGCGGGCCGCGCAGCGCGCCGGTCAACAAGGTGTCGATCGACAACGCCTTCGGCTACGGCATCAACTTCGGCCTCGACGTCGAGGTCGCGCCGCGCTGGCTGGTGAACATCGACGCGAAGAAGCTCTGGCTGCGCCCGGATGTCAGCGTGAACAGCGGCTTCGTCACCGGCCACGCGAACATCGATCCCTGGATCGTCGGCGCCGGCGTCCGCTACCGCTTCTGAACCGGGGCCGCGGGGGGAAAGCTCCCCCCGCGCTCAGGCCGCCTGCCGCGCGGCGCCGAGCTCGGCCAGCGCCTCCTCCATCGCGCGCAGGGCCGCGCGCATGTCGTCGGCGGTCACCGCGCCGATGCAGCCGATCCGGATGGTCGGCGTCGGCGTCGTGAAGAAGTTGCTGATCAGCACGCCGCGCCGCTTCAGCGCGTCCACAAAGCCCTGCAGCGTGAAGCCCGGCGTCTCCGGCTGGTGAAGGGTGAGGATGATCGGCCCCTGGTGCTCGGCGTCGAGGTAGGGCACGAGGCCCATCGCCTCCGCGCCCGCGCGCAACACGCGCATGTTCTCCGCGTAGCGCGCCAGCCGCGCCGTCCGCCCGCCCTCGGCCTCGTAGAGGTCGAGCGCCACCGCGAAGGCGTGCAGCGCCTGCACCGGCGGCGTGAAGCGGAAAGAGCCCCAGCCCTGGCGCTCGGCGTGCTTCAGCACGTCGCCGAGGTCGAAGCACCAGGACCCCGCCTGCCCCGCCTGCGCCCGCGCGCGGTCCATGGGGCATACCGCGAAGCCGATCCCCGGCATTCCCTCGAGGCACTTGTTGGAGGTGAAGAGCACCGCGTCGCATTCGGGCTGCGCCTTGAGGTCGAAGGGCAGCGCGCCGAAGGCCGAGACGGCGTCGAGGATCAGCCGCCGCCCCGCCGCGCGCACGGCCGCGCCCACCGCCGCCGGGTCGTTGACGATGCCGCTGCCCGTCTCCGAGTAAACCATGCAGACATGCGAGATCGTCTCGTCCGCCGCCAGCGCCGCCGCCACCTCCTCGGCCCGCACGCCGCGCGTGTCGGGCACGGGCAGCGCCACCGCCTCGCGCCCGGCCTCGCGGGCCAGGCGCATCATGCGGTCGGCGTAGGTGCCGTTGCTCGGCACCAGAATCCGCCCGCCCGGGGCCACGAAGGTGCGGATCGCGGCCTCCACCAGGAAGTGCCCCGCGCCCTGCAGGGGCAGCGTCGCGTGGACGCCCGGCACGCCGCCCGCGATGTCGCGCACCCGGTCGCGGATGGCCGCGTATTCCGGGCCGAAGTCGCGGTCCCAGGGGGCGATGTCCACCGCCATGGCCGCCCGGGTCTCGGGGCGGGTCTGGACGGGGCCGGGGGTGAGGAAGATCATGCGGAAGGCCTTGGGTGCGGGAAGCGGGCGCCGCCCAGGCTGCACCCGCGCGCCCGGGCGGGACAACCCGCCGCGGCTGTTTCCGCCCCGATTCCTCAGGCGGTGAGCGCCCCGCGCAACTCGCGCACCAGCTTGCGCCGGATCGCCTCCGCGAAGTCCGCGTAGTCCGCGCAGGCCATGACGAAGGCGCCGGGGCCGCCGATCACCTCGGCCGCGTAGTGCGCGGGCAGGTCGGGCTCCTCGTTCACGACGGCCAGCCCGTTGACGGTCACGCCCGCCCGCACCGCCGCGTCCCGCACGGGGGCGGAGGGGAGGCCCGCGTTCCCCGCCCCGTCGCCGGAGACGTCGATGACGAGCCGGGCGGCCTCGCCGGGGAAGGCCGCCAGCAGGCCGAGCGCCGCCCGCATTGCCTCGCCCAGCGCGGTGGCGCCGGGGGGCACGAGGCGCGGCGTGGCGTCCACCGCCGCCGCCAGCGCCTCGGCGCCGTCCGCGTCGGCGACCAGCATCCAGGGCACCGCCACCTCCTGCGTCACGGACCAGAGCAGCACCGAGACCGCCGCCGCCCCGCGCGCCCCGCCCGCCGCCGCCGCGGCCACCGCCGGCTCGCGGAAGGCGGCGGCCAGGCCGCCCATCATCAGCCCGAACTCGTCGTGATCGACGGAGGAGGAGGCGTCCACCGCCAGGCACAGCGCGACGTCCACGTCCCTCATCCCCGGCAGGTGGGGGGCCGTGCCGGCCGGCGGAAGGCCGGGCTGGCCGAGGGGCGTCCCCGCGGGGCAGGATCGCCCGTCCGCCCGGAACCGGGCCGACGCCGAGCGGAGGTCCCCAGCATGATGAACCGGCGCCTCGCCCTGGCCGCGGCCCCCGCCCTCCTCGCCGCGCCGGCGCTGCGGGCCCAGGGCGCCTGGCCGAGCCGCCCCATCCGCATGGTCGTGCCCTACACTCCCGGCGCCGCGACCGACGCCATGGCGCGCCTGGCCGCGCAGAAGATCGGCGAGCGCCTCGGCGTCCCCGTGGTGGTGGAGAACCGCGCGGGCGGCAACGGCGCCATCGGCAGCCTCGCCGTGCTGCAGGCGCCGCCGGACGGCTACACCATCCTCGGCTCCGCCAGCGTGCACCCCATGGCCCGGCAGGTGATGAAGGCCGCGCCCTACGACCCCGTGGCCGACTTCGTCCCCCTCGCCCGCACCGCGCGCGGCCCGCTGGTCCTGGTGATGGACCCGAGGCTCCCACCGCGCGGCATCCCGGAGGTCGTGGAGGCGGCGCGGCGCGACCCCGGCCGCTGGAGCTTCGCCGTCTCCTCCCTCGGCGCCGCCGGCCATCTCGCGGCCATCGAGTTCAACCGCGTCACCGGCTCGCGGGTCGAGATCGTGGGCTACCGTGGCACCGCGCCCGCCCTGTCAGACGTGGCCGCCGGCAACGCCCAGCTGATGTTCGACGCGGCGCTGGCCATCCTGCCGATGGTCCGCGGCGGGCAGCTCCGCGGCCTCGGCATCGCGACCCCCGCCCGCACCGAGCTCGCGCCCGACCTGCCCACCCTCGCCGAGGCCGGTCTGCCCGGCTTCGAGTTCTACTCCTGGTACGGCGTCTGGGGCCCCCGCGCCCTGCCGCCCGAGATCGTCGCCCGCCTGCACGAGGCGGTGACGGAGGGCATGCGCGAGCCCGCGACGGTCCAGCGCCTCGCCGCGCTGGGCTTCGAGCCGGTGGTGGAGACCCAGCCCGCGCTCGAGGCCTTCATCCGCGACGACGTGGCCCGCAACGCCGGGCTGCTGCGCCTGGCCGGCTTCCAGCCGGAATAGAGACGGCCGTCCCGCCCTGCCCATGGACCGCCGCCCGGCCACCGTGCAGAAGGCACCTCCGGGGAACGCGAGCCGCCCCGCCGCGCCGTGACCAGGACGACCCGATGGATGCCCCGCTGAGCCCGCCCCTGCCCGGCGCCGTGCCCCCGCCGCCCGCGGGGGACGATGCCGCGGCCGCGCCGATCTCCCGCATCGTCGCGGAGGTGGCCGCGACCTTCCCGGGCGAGCGCATCTCCCTCGGCGAGATGGCCGAGGCCTTCGGGGACCGCGCCTTCGGGCTGCTGATCCTCCTTCTCCTCCTGCCCTCGCTGCTGCCGGGCATGGCCAGCGTCTTCGGCACGCCCATGCTGCTGCTCGGGGCGCAGATGGGCCTCGGGCGGCGCGTGCCGTGGTTCCCGGCCTTCATGGCCAGGCAGTCGATCAAGCGAACCGACCTGCTCCGCCTGGCCGGCGCCTCCTCGAAGTGGCTCGGCAAGATCGAGTGCTACGTCCGCCCCCGGCCCGGCCCCTTCACCACCCCCTTCGGCGACCGCCTCTTCGGCTGGCTGACGGTCTACGTCGCCATCATGCTCATCCTGCCCGGCCCCGGCACCAACGGCCCCCCCGCCTTCGGCAACATCGTCATGGCGCTCGGCCTCGTGGAGCACGACAGCCGGACCATCGGCTGGGGGATCGCCCTCACCGTGCTCGGCTGCGCCTTCGCGACGGCGGTGCTCGGCGCCCTCGCCTGGGTGGGCATCAAGGCGCTGGGCCTCGTGATCTGAGCGACGTGGCGGCGGAACATCCGCCCGCCCGCCCTTTCCGTCCGCCGCTCCGCCGCGCTAAGAGCCCCCCATGCGCCGGTGGCCCGAAAGGGCTGAAACGGGAATGCGCGACGTGCCTCCTGGCCGACCGGCCGGGGGGCGCCCATCCGCAGCTGCCCTCGCAACTGTAGGCGGCCCATCCCGGCCCCCATGCGCCATTGCTCCCCGCACGGGGCGCGAGAAGGCGGGGGCCGGTCCCGAGAGGGAGGGACGCGAGCCAGGAGACCGGCCGGCGCAGAGCTGTCTCGCGCGTGCCGGGCGAGGTGCACCGGCGCAACGGACATACGGGGGGCGATCCGCCCCTTCCGCATGCGGGAACCGCGTCCACCGCCGCGCAGCCCTTCCGGGCCGCGCGGCCGATCGTGACCGCACGCCTGGGGAACCCCGATGCGACGTATCCTGCTGCTCTCCTTCACCGCCCTCTCCGTCGCGGGCATCGCGCCCGCCCTGGCCCAGTCCGCGCCCCCCGCCACCCAGCCCAGCGCGGCGGTCGCGGAGACCGTGGTCACCGCCACCCGCATCCCCACCCCGATCGAGCGCGTGCCGGGCAGCGTCACCGTCATCGACCGCCAGACGATCGAGGAGCGCGGCTACCAGACCCTCGCCGAAGCTCTCGTCTCCGTCCCCGGCCTCTCCCTCATCCAATCCGGCGGCCCCGGCCAGCCGGCCTCCGCCTTCATCCGCGGCACCGCCTCCCGCCACGCCCTCGTGCTGCTCGACGGCGTGCCCGTGAACGACGCCTCCGAGCCCAACGGCGCCTTCAACTTCGGCAACGACCTCCTGGGACTCGAGGTGGAGCGGATCGAGGTCCTGCGCGGCCCCGCCTCCTCCCTCTACGGCTCGGGCGCGATCGGCGGCGTGGTGAACATCGTCACCCGCCGCGCCCCCGCCGACCGCCCCATCGAGGCCTTCGGGGAGCTCGCCGGCGGCAGCAACCGCACGCTGCGGGGCGGCGGCGGCGTCGCCGGCACGGTCGGGCAGTTCGACTACCTCTTCTCGCTCCGCAGCCTCTCCACCCGCGGCACCGACGCGACCCCCGGCCGCTTCGCCGCCAACACGGGCGAGCGCGACGGCTTCCGCGGCCTGACCGGCACCGCCCGCCTCGGCTGGACGCCCGATGCCCGCCTGCGCGTGGAGGGCCTGGCCAACTGGCGCGACAATTACGGCGGCCTCGACAACGTCCCGGCGGACGACCCCAACTACTCCTTCAACGACCGCCGCTTCACCGGCCAGCTCCGCGCCGAGGCGCGCCCCATCGAGGCCTGGACCACCGGCTTCCGCATCGCCCGCACCGAGGACCGCCGCCGCTACACCAACCTGCCCGACAGCCTCTCCCGCTCCTCCACCGACGACCTCTACCGCGGGGAGCGCACGGTCTATGACTGGGGCAACCAGCTCCGCCTGCCCGATGCCGGGCCCTTCGACGCCAGCCAGCTCGCCTTCGGCCTGACGCACGAGCGCGAGGAGGTCCGCCAGGCCTCCGGCGGCAGCGGCTTCCGCACCACGACCAACGCCGACGCCAGCAGCACCGCGGTCCACGCGGGCTACCAGGTCCGCCTCCTCCGCCGCCTCGACCTGACGGCGGGCTTCCGCAACGACGACGCGGAGGACTACGGCAGCCACGCCACCTACCGCCTCGGCGCCGTGCTGGCCCTGCCGGAGATCTCGGCCCGCCTGCGCACCGCCTACGGCACCGCCTTCAAGGCGCCCTCGCTCTACCAGCGCTACGGCGTGATCAGCGGCTTCTTCCAGGGCAACCCGAGCCTCCGCCCCGAGACCTCCGAGGGCTGGGAGGCGGGCGTGGAGTTCGACATCCCGCTCGCCGGCCAGCGCGACCTCGTGACGCTCGGCGCCACCTACTTCGCGAACCGCATCCGCGACCTCATCAACTTCGACGCCGCCTTCACCTCGCTCGAGAACATCGACCGGGCGCGGATCAAGGGCGGCGAGTTCACGGCGACGCTCCGCCCGGCGCGCTGGCTGACCGCCACCGCAGCCTACACCGTGACCGACGCGCGCGACGCGCGCACCGGCGAGCGCCTGGCCCGCCGGCCGGAACAGCAGCTCGTCCTCAACGCCGCGCTGCGCCTGGGGGACCGCGTGACCGTCGCGCCCGAGCTCGTCCTCTACGGCCGCTCGCGCGAGGGCGCCTTCGCCTCCTACCGCGACGACGGCAGCGCCAACACCACGGCCCGCGACAACAAGGCCGGCACGGTGCTGAACCTGACGGCCACCTGGCAGGCGACCGAGCCCGTGGCGCTTTTCGCGGAGGGGCGGAACCTCACGAACAGCCGCTTCGAGCCCGCGAACGGCTTCGTCATCGCGGGCCGGACGGTGGTGGCGGGCACGCGCTTCCGCTTCTGAGGCGCGCCACCGCGGCGGCGCCCAGCCCGGGGAGCACACCCGTCTCACGGCCGGGCGCGACGCGCCGGTCCTTCACGGTTGCGCAAGCATTTATCGCTTGAATGGCCGGGCAACGCGATGGAGGCCGGACGTGTCCACCCTGGGTGCCGGGTTCGAAGCGGAGGCCGCGGCTCTCTCGGCCCGGCTGACCTCGATCTACTACACGCTCGACGGCGTCGAGCGGGAGCTTTCCCTGCCGGCCGGCGCGGACCGCTGGGACCTCGTGGCCCGCGCCGTCAGCCTCCAGCGCGGCCGCGAGGCCCGGGCGCCCGAGCCCCCATCCTACGACTGCGGAACCCGGCGCTGGTGCCTGCCCGTGGAACTCCGCCGCCGCTGGCGCGGGGTCGAGGTCGTGCCCGTGGCGGTGCGCTGGTGATCCCGGCCGCCTCTCCGACCGGCCAGGCCCGGCCGGTGGGCGCGCCGTGAGCGGCGTCCGTCCCGTCGCGGGCCTGCCCCCGACCGCCGGCGCGCCCGCGGTGTCCCGCGGCACCGGCTTCACGGTCCCGAACCTGCCCCCGGCCCTCGGGGGTGCGACGCCCGCGCTCGAGCTCCTCGAGATGGGCTCCCTGCTGAGGCTGCAGGAGGGCTACAACAGCGGCCTGGGCAAGCCCGCGCCCCTCGCCGCCCCGGCCGCCCCGGGAAGCGGCGGGCACCACCCGAAGGCCTTCCTCGCGGCCGGGCACGAGAAGTACATCGGCCAGTCCGCCGGATCCGGCCAGTGCGTGGCCCTCGTGCAGGCCGCGAAGCCGGAGGTGGGCAAGACCAGCGGCTGGACCCGCGGCGAGGCCGTGCGCGGCAACGCGGCGCTCCAGCCCGGCACCATCATCGCCACCTTCGACGCCGCGGGCCGCTACGCCAACGCCGAGGACGGCAGCAGCCACGCCGCCATCTATCTCGGCCAGGACGAGAGCGGGATCCAAGTGCTCGACCAGTGGCTCGGCAAGGCCGCGGCGGTGCGCACCATCGCCTGGTCCCGGCCGGGCGCGACCGCCGCCAACAGCGGCGACCGCTACCACGTCGTCGAGCGCGCGACCTGACGCGGGGGGGCTAGAGCGTCTCCAGCAGCCCCGCGATCACCTGGCCCCGCGGCGCGAGGTCGCGCCACAGGATGTGCTCGAAGGGCGCGTGGGCCCCGGCCCCGGTGCAGCCCAGCCCGTCCAGCGTGGGGATGCCGAGGGCGGCCGTGAAGTTCCCGTCCGACCCGCCGCCGCGGTGCTGCTTCGGCAGCTCGTAGCCCGCCTCCCGCGCCAGGGCCCGCGCGCGCTCGTAGAGGTTCAGGATGTCCGGGTTCTCCGTGAAGGAGGGACGGTTCATGCCCCCCTCCACGGTGATGGTGATGCCGTCCTCGCTGCCGGCCAGCGCCAGGATCTCCCGCTCCATCCGCGCCCCGTCCTCGAGGTTGGCGACGCGGAGGTCGATCTCGCAGCCGGCCTCGGGCGGGATCACGTTCGGCCGGGTGCCGCCCCAGACCGGGGCGACGTTGGTGGTGACCCCCGCCGCCAGGTCCACCATGGCGTGCACCTTCTGAACGATCCCGGCCAGCGCCACCACGGCGCTCCGCCCCTCCGTCCAGTTGCCGCCGGCGTGGGAGGAGACGCCCTGGATCCGGACCACGAAGCGCCCGACGCCCTTGCGCGCCGTCACGCAGGCGCCGCCCGGGTTGCCCGCGGGCTCGGGGATCAGCACCGCGCTCGCCCCCCGCGCCTCCTGCTCGATCAGCTCGCGCGAAGTCGGGCTGCCCACCTCCTCGTCGGGGGTCAGCAGCAGGGTGATGGGGCTGTTCGTCGTCACCCCCTGGCGCAGGATCTCCCGCAGCGCGTGGAAGGCGAGGAAGGAGCCCGCCTTCATGTCGTAGATTCCTGGCCCGAAGGCCTTCTCCCCCTCGACCTTCCAGGGCATCGAGGCGGCGAGCGTCCCGTGGTCCCACACGGTGTCCAGGTGCCCCGCGATGACCACGGGCTTGCGGTTGCCCGTGCTCGGCGAGGGCGGCGTGCGGGCGATGAGGTTGTCCCCGTAGCCGTCCCGGCCGGGCACGCGCGTGACCTCCGCCCCCGCCTCCCGCAGGGCCGCCTCGGCGCGGTCCATCAGCCCGTTCACGGCGGCGGCGTCCGTGGTGGGGGTCTCGTGCAGCACCCAGCCGCGGAGCTCCTCCAGCAGGTCCTCGCTCGTGCCGATCCGGGTTGCCGCCATGGGCCTCGTCCTCGCTGTTTCGCCAGTAAATCCGACCGCGGGTTCTCGCCCCGGGGTCGGGACTTGTCCATGCTGCCCCGGCCGGGAGGGTTCACATGGACGGTATGCGATTCGAGGAGTTGTCGCTGGGCCAGTCGGCCCGCTTCGCCAAGACGATCACGGAGGCCGACATCCTCCTCTTCTCCGCCGTCTCCGGCGACAACAACCCCGTCCACCTCGACGCCGAGGCCGCCGCCACCTCCTTCTTCGGCGAGAGGGTGGCGCACGGGATGCTCACCGCCTCCCTCATCTCCGGCCTGCTCGGCACCCGGCTGCCGGGGCCGGGCGCGGTCTATGTCTCGCAGACGCTGCGCTTCCGCGGCCCCGTCCGGATCGGCCAGACCGTGGCCGCCACCGCGGAGGTGACGGCGCTCGACCCGCAGCGGCGCCGCGCCACCCTCCGCACCACCTGCAGCGTGGCGGGCGTGGTGGTCCTCGACGGGGAGGCGGTGGTCATGATCCCAGGCCCCCCGCCCCCCTCCCCGCATGGCAGAAGTGACGCCTCCTCGGCTGGATAGTGCCCCCCCGCGATGCCACATTCATTCCATGAGCACTGAGATGAAGAAGGTCTGCGTCTTCTGCGGCGCGAACCCGGGCACCGACCCCGCCCACGCGGAGGGCGCCCGGGCCCTCGGCCACGCCATCGCCGCCCGCGGCCTCGGCCTCGTCTACGGCGGCGGCAAGGTCGGCCTCATGGGCATCGTCGCCGACGCCGCGCTGGAGGGCGGCGCCGAGGTGGACGGGGTGATCCCCGAGCACCTGATGCAGCGCGAGCTCGGCCACGGCTCCGTCACCCGGCTGCACGTCGTGGGCTCGATGCACGAGCGCAAGGCGATGATGGCCGCCCTGTCGGACGGCTTCGTGGTGCTGCCCGGCGGCTTCGGCACGCTGGAGGAGGCCTTCGAGGTCCTCACCTGGTCCCAGCTCGGCCTGCACCGCAAGGGCACGGTCTTTCTCGACGTGAAGGGCTACTGGAGCCGGCTGAACGCCATGCTCGACTCCATGGCCGAGGAGGGCTTCGTGAAGCCGGACCACCGCGCCCTCGCCCTCACGGCCGGCAGCCCCGAGCAGGCGCTCGACATGCTCGCCGACTTCCGCCCGCCGGAGGTCACGCGCTGGATCGAGCGCGTGGCCCAGGCCTGAACCGGCCGGGCATGACCTGCCAGGTCTGGACCGGCTGGCACGGCCTGCCCGCGGCGGCCCGCGGCGGCACGGTCGCCCTCGGCAACCTCGACGGCGTGCATCGCGGCCACCGCGCCGTGCTCGCCGCCGCCCACTCGGCCCGACCGGACCTGCCGCTCGCCGCCCTCACCTTCGAGCCGCACCCGCGCGAACACTTCCGCCCGCAGGACCCGCCCTTCCGCCTGACGCTCCTGCCCGCCAAGGCCGCGGCGCTGGCGGCGGCCGGCTGCGCCCACGTGCACGCCGTGCCCTTCGACGCGGCGCTCGCGGGAATGGAGGCGGAGGCCTTCTGCGACACCGTGCTGCACGAGGCCCTTGGCGCCCGCCACCTCGCCTGCGGCGCGGACTTCGCCTTCGGCCACCGGCGCGGCGGGGACGTCGCCTTCCTCGCGCGCTGGGCGGAGCGGCGCGGCATCGGCCTCACCGTCGTGCCCCCGGTCTCGGACGCCGCCGGCCCGATCAGCAGCACGCGGATCCGCCGCGCGCTGCAGGACGGCTACCCCGACCGCGCCGCCGCCCTCCTCGGGCGCGACTGGGAGGTGCGGGGCGAGGTCTTCCACGGCGACCGCCTGGGCCGCGAGCTCGGCTGGCCCACGGCCAATGTCTGGCTCGGCCGCCACCTTGAGCCCGCGCGCGGCGTCTACGCCGTCGTCGCCGTGCTGGCCGACGGGTCGCTCGTGCCGGGCGTCGCCAATGTCGGCCGCCGCCCCACCCTCGGCGGCGACCCCGAGACCCGGCTGGAGACGCATCTCTTCGACTGGTTCGGCGACCTCTACGGGCAGGAGATCGGCATCCGCCTGCACCGCTTCCTCCGCGAGGACGCGACCTTCGACGGGCTGGACGCGCTGAAGGCCGCGATCGCGAGCGACGCCGCGCGGGCGCGGGCCGTGCTCGGCGCCTGAGCCGTCCGCGCCGGCGCGTCTCCGGCCGCGAGCCGCCGCCCGCGCGGTGAACCATCATCCCATCCCGCGCCGCGCGCCCGTGCCGCACGCGCGGCGCGATGCCGCCGGGCGGCACGGAATCCGGCGATGCGCCTTCACAAACGGGGGCGGAGAACCCTAAGACCACGGCGCGACGGCGGCCCTGCCGCCCGGCCTGCAACAAGGACGATCCATACCGTGTCGAAGAAGTTCCTCACCGACGTCATCCAGAACTCCGCCGAGATGACCGGCGCCGCCGCCGGCCGCCTGGCCGCGGACATCATCGCCGCCATCAAGACGGAGATCGTCGAGAACGGTCGCTTCTCCCTTCCCGACTTCGGCTCCTTCACGGTGCGCGAGACGCCCAAGCGCACGGCGCTGAACCCGCGCACCGGCGAGAAGGTCGCGGTGAAGGCCGGCGCCACCGTCCGCTTCAAGGCGAGCCCCTCGCTGAAGCTCGCCGCCTTCGCCGGCGCGAAGAAGGCCAAGCGCAAGGCCGCCAAGACCAAGGCCTGAGCGCCTTCCCGCCATGGCCCGTCGCCGTCGCCGCGCGGCGCCGCCCCGGGGCGCGCCGGCGGCGGCGCACGAGACGACGCTCTACGCCGCGGTGAAGGCGCATCTCGAGGGCCTCGGCTACGAGGCGAAGGGTGAGGTCTGCGGCTGCGACATCGTCGCCGTCCGCCCGGGCGAGCCGCCCTTCCTCGTCGTCACCGAGATGAAGATGGGCTTCACGCTCGAGCTTCTTCTCCAGGGCGTGGACCGGATGGCGGCGGCGGACGAGGTCTGGCTCGCCGTGCGCGCCACAACGCGCGGGCGCGACCAGGACTCGCGCGTCCGCCGGCTCTGCCGCCTGCTCGGCTTCGGCCTCCTCGCCGTCGACCCGTCCCGCGGCGGCGTGGAGGTCCTGGCCGAGCCCGCCCCCTACCGGCCGCGCGGCAACCCGCGCCGCCGCGCGCTCCTGCTGCGCGAGCACGCCCGCCGCCGCGGCGACCCGAACAAGGGTGGCGCGACGCGCACGCCGATCATGACGGCCTACCGCCAGAGGGCCCTTGCCTGCGCCGAGGCCATGCGGGACGGCCCGCGCCGCCCCCGCGACCTCGCGCCCGAGGTGCCGGAGGCCGGCGCCATCCTTCTCCGCAACGTCTACGGCTGGTTCGATCGGGTGGAGCGCGGCCTCTACCGCCTGAACCCCGCCGGCGAGGCCGCCCTCCTCGCCCGGGAACCCGCCTAGAGCGCCTCGCCCCCGTGCTCGACCGCGGCGACGGCGAGCGCGTCCTCGATGATGCGCATCTCCCGCAGGCTCACCGCCGACCGGCCCGCCGCGATCGCGGCCCGGAAGGCGCAGTAGAGCCCGTCATACTCGAGGTTCGGGCCCTCCGGCACGACCACCGCGCCGTCCTGCAGCAGCGTGCGCACGCCGCGGATGAGCAGCGTCCCGAAGGCGCCGTTCAGGGTGACGTTCCACACGTCCTCCCCGCCGCGCCGCCACTCGAAGGCGGCGTCCCCCGCGCCGCCCTCCCAGGCGAGGCGCATCTCGACGAGGGCGGGCGTCGCGGCGCCCGGGGGCAGGCGGAGCCGCGCGCGCTCCACCCGGAACTCCGCGGCGGGCATGACGTGGCAGAGGACCGAGAGCGCGTTGATGCCGGGATCGAAGACCCCGAAGCCGCCGGGCTGCCAGGGCCAGGCCTGCCCGCCGTGCCAGCGCTCGAAGTCCTCGCGCCACTCGATGGTGATGCTCTCGGGCGGCGGGTGGCCTTCCAGGATCTCCCGCGCGCGCTCCACCGCCGCGTTGTGCTGCGCGTGGAAGGAGGTGACGAGCACCCGCCCCTTCTCCGCCGCGAGGCGCTGCAGCTCGACGACCTCGCCGAGCGTCGTCGCCGGCGGCTTCTCGAGCATGACGTGCCGCCCCGCGAGGAGCGCGTCGCGCGCCACCGCGAAATGCGTGCCCGTCGGCGAGGCGACCGACACGGCCTCCACCGCCGGCTCCGCCGCCAGCATCGCCTGATGGTCCGTGTAGTGGCGGCCCTCGAAGCCGGGGACCGTGGCCCGGGGATCGACGGTCGCGACCAGCTCGAAGCCGGTGTCGCCCGCGAGCGCCCGGGCGTGCTGGCTGCGCGCGATGGCGCCGCAGCCGACAAGCGCGATCTTCATGACATCACCTCCTGCGTCAGCGGCAGCAGCGGGAGCTGAAGGCAGAGGCTCCGCGCGGGCAGCACGTCCCGCCACTGCTCGATCAGCCGCTGGTAGGCGCGCCCCACCTGCCTCGGCTGCCGGTCCATGTCGTAGAGCCCCACCGCGTTCACCCGCCCGTTGTCCTCGCGCAGCGCCGTGTCCCAGTCCACCTGGTCGACCAGCGAGAACCAAGTGAAGCCGAGCACCGGCACCGGCGTCTCCCACAGCAGGAGGAGGTTCGCCCACTGCTTCCACAGCCAGTTCTCCGCGCTGCCGTGAAGATCGTCCACCAGGTTGGTCTCGGTGTGCATCAGCGGCAGGTGGTAGCGGGCGTAGTACTGCTGGATGATGGTCGCGTAGCCGTAGACGTCGCCCGAAGCGCGCGTGCTGCAGTCCTCCATCACCAGGTGCTCGTTGGTGACGTAGTAGTCGGTGCCGAGCACGCAGTGGCGCTTGAGGTCGGTGCTCTGGAAAGCCCCGTACTCCTCCCGCGTCATGCCGTTGTCGAGCAGGTACTCGTACATCGGCGCCTCCACGGGGTGCCCGTAGTTGAGGTCGAGCGAGAGGAAGCGCTCGGAGTTCCGCCGGCGCGCCTCCGCCCAGGCGCGCGGGGAGGCCGCGTGGTACTGCTCGGCGGATTCGCTCTGGATGAAGATCGCGTCCGGCCGCTGCCGCAGGATGGCGCGCATGGCCATGCGGTTCGCGCCGACGAGGTGCTTCATCGCCGTCACGAAGCCGCGCTCGCTGCTCAGGCGCTCGTTCCACCAGCCGTAGCGGCCCGAGAAGAGAGCGCAGACATACATCTCGTTCACGGGGGTGTAGAGCTGCACCCAGGGAAAGCGCCCGGCGAAGGCCGCGGCGTAGTCGGCGAAGAGGCGCGGGAAGTCGGGGTTCTGGAAGTCGCCGATCCAGTCGGGCACGCCGAAGTGGCAGAGATCCACGATGGGGTAGGTGCCCTGCCGGCGCAGCGCCGCCATCGTCTCGTCGGCGAAGTCCCAGTCGTAGCGCCCCTCCCCCAGCCAAGTGGTGGGTAGCGGCGGGCCGTAGCGCAGCGCGTTGCAGCCGGTCTCCCGCACGAGGGCGAAGTCCTCCCGCCAGCGCTGCAGGTGCCCGCTGGCGGCCATCTGGTCCACCCGCCGGTCTCCGACCCGGGGGTTGCTATTCTCGATGCCGGTCGCGAAGAGGAACAGCGGCGCGGCGGCCGGCAGCGGGTCGCGGAAGGTGTCTGGCATGGTCGCTCCTCGTCACGAAGAGCGCGGGCGGACCCGGAAGGGTTGCGGGACCCTTCCGGTTCCGAAAGGCGCTCCTCAGGCCGGGGCGTTGCCCGTCACGGCCCGGCGCAGCTCCTCGAGCGACATCAGGTCCGCGTATTTCTGGCCCATGTCGAAGAGGTTCGCCTCGTGCGGGCCGATGGCGCGGTCGCCCACGCAGTCGGTGACGACCACCGGCCGCATGTTGTTCGCGGAGGCGTCGATCACGCTCGCCCGCACGCAGCCGCTGGTGGTGCAGCCCGCGACGAGCAGCGTGTCGATCCGCCGGAAGGAGAGCCAGGCCCCGAGGTCGGTGCCGAAGAAAGCGCTCGCGTGCCGCTTGCGGAACACCGTCTCGCCCTTCACGGGCGCCACCTCGGGCACGATCTGGGAGAGCGGGCTCGTCTCGGTCAGCGTCAGCAGCGCCGGCACCTTCATGGCGAAGGCGCCGCCGTCCGAGCCGTCGTCCGCGTAGACGACGCGCGTGTGCGCGACCGGCCAGCCCCGCGCGCGCGCGAGGGCGAGAAGCTCCACCGTGCGCCCGATCGCCTCCCCGATGTTGCCGCCGCCGAAATGCGCGGGATCGGTGAAGCCGTGCACGAAGTCGATCACCAGCACGGCCGGCGCCTGGCCGAGGCCGAGCGGCGTTGCAAAGCCCTGCTGGCGGTAGATGTCGAGCTCGCCCTCCATCACCCCTCCTCGCGCGCCCAGCGGCGCTCGAACTCCCAGACCTCCGGGAACTGCATGAGCTCGTTCATGCGGCCGAAGCCGTAGTCGTCGCCGGCGGGCCGGTCGTTGCTGTCGCCGTGGTCGCGCAGGTGCGTGTAGACCCGCTCGAAGGCCGCGGCCGCCGCCAGGAAGCCGATCGCGGGGAAGATCGCGATGTCGTAGCCGATCGCCTTCAGCCGCTCCGCCGGCAGGATCGGCGTGCGGCCGCCCTCGACGTTGTTGGCCAGCAGCGGCGCGTCGATCTCCTGGCCGATCCGCTTCATCTCGTCCTCGCTCTCGGGGCTCTCGATGAAGACGATGTCGGCGCCGGCGCGGCGGTAGAGCTTGCCGCGCTCGATCGCCTCGTCGAGGCCGAGGCCCGTGCGCGCGTCGGTGCGGGCGATGATAAGGAAGTTCGGGTCGCGCCGCGCCTCGGCCGCCACCTCGATCTTGAGCGCCATGTCGCGGGCGGCGATCACGCGGCGGCCCGGCGTGTGCCCGCACTTCTTCGGCACCTCCTGGTCCTCGATCTGGATCGCGGTGACGCCGGCGCCCTCGTAGCCCATGACGGTGTGGCGCACGTTCAGCAGCCCGCCATAGCCCGTGTCGGCGTCCGCGATGACCGGCGTGCGGCAGCCCTGGGCGAAGCGCCCCATGCGCGAGACCATGTCGGAATAGGTGGCGACCCCCGCGTCGGCGATGCCGAGGTGGGAGGCCACGGTGCCGTAGCCGGTGGCGTAGAGCGCCGTGAAGCCCAGCCCGTCCGCCACGCGCGCCGAGATCATGTCGAAGATGCCGGGCGCGACGACGAAGCGCCCCGCGTCGAGCGCGGCCTTGAGCGACGGATCAGCCATGGATGTCTCCTTCCCGGGGACCAGCCCCTCTAGCGCATTCGCCCCTGGCGCCGCTCGGGGACGGCAGGGGCCGTGGACGCGCGGGGAGGTTGTCCCCGGCCAGAGAGGGCCTGGAAAGCCCTTCCGGCCCTTCGGCACGTGATTGTGCACAATAGCGGGAAGTGGCCAATCTTAAATCGGGCAGACGGGGCAATTCTCTTGCCCTCCTCGGCGCGGTTGTACACAGTCGGCGATCCCATTCCAGGGAAACCAGGGGGCCGATGCCCCTGGCACGCCGCGCAAAGGGGGCCGCGCCATGACAACGGACAGAGCAACCGGCCGGCCCCGCCGCCACGCCCGGGGTGGCGCGGCATGAACCGGGTCCTCGTCGCCGGCGCCGGCCCAGTCGGCCTGGTGGCCGCCGCCTGCCTGGCCGAGGCCGGCATCCCCGTCCTCGTCGTGGAGGCCGAGCGCGACCTGCCGGACGGGCTGCGCGCCTCGACCTTCCACCCGCCCACGCTCGACATGCTCGACCGCTTCGGCGCCTCCGCGCCGCTGATCGAGCAGGGCCTGATCTGCCGCCACTGGCAGTACCGCGACCGGCACGCGGGGCCCGTCGCCACCTTCGACATGGCCCTTCTCGCCGGCGAGACGGACCACCCCTACCGCCTGCAATGCGAGCAGTGGCGCCTCACCCGCCTGCTGCGCGACCGCCTCCTCGCGAACCCGGACGTGAGCTTCCTCTACGACGCCCGCGCCGTTTCGGCCGCGCAGGACGCCGACGGCGTGCGGCTGGTGGTGGAGCGCGAGGACGGCAGCCAGGAGACGCTGGAGGGCGCCTACCTCATCGGCGCGGACGGCGCCCGCAGCGCAATCCGCAAGTCGCTCGACGTCGACTTCGGCGGGCAGACCATCCCGGAGCTCTACCTCACGCTCTCGACGACCTTCCCCTTCCACGAGGCCATCCCCGGCCTCTCGAACATCGCCTACATCTCGGACCCGGAGGAGTGGTTCGTGCTGCTCCGCACCGCGAGCCTCTGGCGCCTGCTCCTGCCGACCGATCCGTCGGAGCCAGAGGAGGTGATGCTGTCGGAGGATCGCATCCAGGAGCGCATGCAGCGGGTCCTGCCCCACGCAGGCCGCTTCGAGGTGCGCCACCGCACGGCCTACCGCGTGCACGAGCGCGTGGCGGAGCGCTACGCCGTTGGCCGCATCCTGCTGGCGGGCGACGCCGCGCACGTGAACAACCCGCTCGGCGGCATGGGCATGAACGGCGGCATCCACGACGCCTTCAACCTCGCGGACAAGCTCGTGGAGGTGCTGCGCGGCGCCGATCCGGCGCTGCTCGGCCGCTACGAGCGCCAGCGGCGCAAGGTCGCGCTCGACGTCGTGCAGCAGCAGGCGCTGCGCAACCGGGCGACGCTCAACCAGCGCGACCCCGCCGTGCGCCAGGCCGCCCTCGACGATCTCCGCCGGACGGCCGAGGACCCGGTGCGCCACAAGGAATACCTCATGCGGACCTCGATGATCCGCTCCCTCCGGGAGCTGGACGCCGTCGCCTGATGCGGCGGCGCCCGGCGCGGCCCCTGCCTGCGCTACTCCGCGGTCGCGCCCGTCGCCTCGACGACGGGGCGCCACTTCGCGCTCTCCTCGGCCATCCAGCGCCCGAACTCCTCCCGCGTCGTCGGGCGGGGGATGGAGCCGAGGTCGATGATGCGCTGGCGCAGGTCGGGCTCGCCCAGCGCCGCCACCGTCTCGCGGTTCAGCCGGTCGAGCACCGGCTCCGGCACGCCGGCGGGCGCGACGATACCGAACCAGCCCATGGAGGTGATGTCCACGCCGGCCTCGCGCAGCGTCGGCACCTCCGGGAAGGCGGCCTGCCGCTCCGTGCCCGTCACCGCCAGCGGGCGCATGCGGCCGCTGCGCGCCATCTCGGCCACGGCGGAGACGGACTGGAACAGCACCTGCACCCGCCCCTCGATCATGTCCGAGTTGAGCTGGCCGGAGTTGTTGTAGGGGACGTGCTGCATCTGCAGCCCGTTGGCGAGCGCGAACTGCGCGCCAGCGAGGTGCTGCGACGATCCCGCGCCGACGGAGCCGTAGTTCAGCTCCCGCGGGTGAGCCTTCGCGTAGGCGATGAACTCCGCGACGTCGCGCACCGGCAGGGAGGGCGAGACGACCATCAGGTTCGGCGTCAGCGCGATGAGCGAGACCGGCACCACGTCCTTCTCGGGGTCGAAGGGCAGGGACTTGTAGAGCCAGCGGTTCACCGCGTTGGACGCGATGGAGGCGAGGCCGATCGTGTAGCCGTCCGGCGCGCTGCGCGCGATCGCGGCCATGCCGATGTTCGTCCCCGCGCCGGGCCGGTTCTCCACCACCACGGACTGGCCGAGCCGCGCCGTCAGCCGCTCGCACAGCAGCCGCGAGAGCACGTCGCCCGCGCCGCCCGCCGGGCCGGTCGCGATGAAGCGGATCGTGCGCGACGGCCAGCCGTCCTGGGCGCGCGCGCCCCCCGGCACCACGGCGCCCGGGAGCGCGAGCGCGCCGGCCGCGGCCAGCAGGTTGCGGCGGCGGGGAAGGGGAAGCGTGCGGGCCATGGCGGTCGTCCTTCAGGGCAGGGTTGGTTGATGCCGCGCGATCAATGCAGGGATCGCGCCACGCCGCCAGCCCGATGACCATCACCACGACATCATCAAAGGAGAATCCTGGAATGCCAGACATCCTCGGCTACCGCGCCAAGTTCGGCGTGCTCGGCCCCTCCACCAACACGGTCGTGCAGCCCGACTTCGACATGATGCGCCCGCCCGGCGTCACCGCGCATTACAGCCGCATCTTCACGCCCAACGCCCAGGCCGTCAGCAACGAGAGCTTCGCCGCCGGCGCGCAGCGGATCGCGGAGGGCGTGATCGACGCTGTGCGCAGCGTCATGACCTGCGCGCCCGACTACCTCGTCATGGGCATGTCCGCCGTCACCTTCTTCGGCGGCAAGGCCGGCGCCCTCGCCTTCCGCGACGGCGTGGAGCGCGAGGCCGGCGTCAGCCTGAGCTGCGGCAGCCTCGCCAGCACCGCGGCGCTGCAGCGCTACGGCGCGCGCCGCATCGCCTTTCTCTCGCCCTACTTCCCCGTCGCCAACGCGGAGGTCCGGAACTACTTCGAGGAGGAGGGCTTCGAGGTCGTGCGCGACCTCTGCCTGCAATGCCCCTCCTGGACCGCCATCGCCGAGGTCCCGCCGGACGTGCTGCGCGAGCGCCTGCGTGAGCTCGACGGGCCGGATGTCGACGCCATCGTGCAGGTCGGCACCAACCTCTCCATGGTGCGTCTCGCGGCTGCGGCGGAGATGTGGCTCGGCAAGCCCGTCATCGCCATCAACACCGCGACCTGGTGGCACGCGCTGCGCGCCAACGGCATCGAGGACCGCCTCGAGGGCTTCGGCCGCCTGCTGTCGGATTTCTAGGATGCCCAACGCGGCGGAGCGCGCCTATCTCGGCATCCGCGCCCGCATCCTCGACGGCGCCTTCCCGCCGGGCGCGCCGCTCCGCGAGGAGGTGCTGGCGGCCGAGATCGGCGTCAGCCGCACGCCCATCCGCGACGCGCTGCGCCGCCTGCTCGCGGACGGGCTGGTCGAGAGCGCGCGCAACCAGGGCAGCTTCGTCGCGGCTCTCGGCCCCGAGGAGATCCGGGAGGTCTTCGAACTCCGCATCCTTCTTGAGGGCCACGCCGCCCGGAAGGCCGCCCCGCGCATCACCGCGGAGGAGGTCGCCGAGATGGAGCGCCTCGCCGAGGCGATGGAGGCCATCGGCGAGCCCGACGAGGCGGCCCTCGCCCGCTTCGCCGAGCTCAACACCCGCTTCCACCTCGTCCTCACCCGCGCCGCGCGCTCGCCCCGGTTGGAGGCGATGCTGCTGCGCATGTGCCAGGCGCCGCTCGTCCTCCTGAAGCGCTACCGGCTGAACGAGACCGTGGGCATCGGGCGCTCCAACCGGCAGCACCGCGAGATCATCGCGGCGCTGCGCGCGGGCAACGCCGAATGGGCCGCCCTCGCCGTCGGCGCCCACCTCGTCTCGACCGTGCCGGACTTCGCGGACACCGCCCCCGCCCGCGAGGCCCCGGGCGGCGCGGCAAGGGGCTGAGGAAGGGCACCGGGCGAGCCCACCGGCGCGACGCAGCCGCCGTCCGGTCCTCGGCATCGTGCTGACCGCTGGGTCGCCATCCGGCGCCCCCGGCACCGTCGCCGCGCCCGACGCCGCCTGCCGCGCGATGGAACTTCCCTCCGGCCCGCGCGTCATTGCGCTGGGCGCCCGGCGGCCGCCGATGGCCGTGCCGCGCGACACCGGAAGGAAAGCAGAGATGCCGCGGGCGGCCCCGCCATGACGAACGGCGCGCCGCCGCCGATCCTTGCCGGGCGCCGCGTCCTCGTCGTCGAGGACCAGTACCTCCTCGCCGACGACATGCGCCTGCTCATCGAGCGCCTCGGCGGGGAGGTCCTCGGGCCCTTCTCGACCGTGCCCGGCGCCCTCGCCGCCCTGGGGCGGGAGAGGCCGGACCTCGCGCTCCTTGACGTGAACCTCGACGGCGAGGAGGTCTACACCGTCGCCGAGGCGCTGCAGGCGGCCGGCATCCCCTTCGTCTTCACCACCGGCTACGACCCCGGCAGCCTCGATCCCCGCTTCGGCGCGGCCCCGCACCTCGAGAAGCCGATCGCCACGCCCGCCCTCCTCGCCGCGCTCGGGAAGCTCGGGCTGGGCTGATCGCGGGAGGCGCCCCTCAGGCCGGCCGCGGCGCGAGGCCGAGCTCGCGCAGCGTCTCCTCCTTGACCACGCGCTCCGTGAGGGGGAGCGAGATCGTGCAGCGCAGGCCGTCGGGCGCGAGGTGGTGCTCCACCTCGGCGCTCAGCTCGTAGGGCAGCGTGCGGTCGAAGAGCTCCGTGCCGAAGCCGCGGCGCTCGCTCTCCCGGACGGGTTCCGTCACGCCGCTCTCCCGCCAGTCGAAGAGAAGGCGCGGCGCCTCCGAAAGGTCGGTCCGCCACTCCACCTCGACCCGCCCCTGCGGCGTCGAGAGCGCGCCGAACTTGACCGCGTTCGTCGCCAGCTCGTGGATCGCCAGCGCCATCGTCTCCGCCGCCTTCGGCCGCAGCGCGACCGCCGGCCCGCCGATGCGCACCTGCTTGCCCTCGCGCGCGGAGTAGGCGAGCAGCTCGTCGGCGACGAGCTGGGCGAGGTCGATCCCGCGCTCCGGGTTGCGCGTCACCGCCGCCTGCACGCGCGAGAAGGCGTCGATCCGGCCGTCGAGGTGCATGGCGAGGTCGTCGAGGCTCTCGCTCGCCAGCACCGTCCGCCGGATGATCGAGCGGATGACGCTCAGCGTGTTGCGCACGCGGTGCTGCAGCTCGGCCAGCAGCAGGCGCTGGTGCTGCGCCATCCGCCGCAGCTCGTCCACCTCGGTCGAGGCGCCGAGCCACTCGAGCACCGCGCCGCGCTCGTCGCGCACCGGCGTCGCGCGCGTCTGGAACCAGCGGTACTCCCCGTCCTCGGCGTGGAGGATGCGGAAGTCGACGCGGAACTCGCCGGCCGTGCGGGACTTGCGCCAAGCCGCGACGGCGGCCTCGCGGTCCTCGGGGTGCACCGTGTCGAGCCAGCCGTAGCCCCGCGCCTCCGCCTCCGGCTGCCCGGTGTAGGTCGTCCATTGCGGGCTGCACCAGGTCCACTCGCCGCTGTCCAGCGCGCGCCAGACGAGCTCGGGAATGCCCTCGACGAGGGAGCGCAGCCGCCGCCGCCCCTCGCGCGCCTCGGCCTCGGCCCGCGCCCGCTCGGCCGCGTCCCAGATCCGCTCCGCCACCTCGCGCACCAGCTGGCGCTCGTGCTCGGGCCAGGGCCGCGGCCCCGGGCCGGCGGCGCGGAACCAGGCGACCAGCCGGCCCGCGGCGTGGAGCGGCACGGCCGCCCCGGCCGGCGCGCCGTTCCCCTCGAAGAACACGTCGCCCTCCCCGCGCAGCGCCGCGGCGGCGGCCGCATCGATCTCGCCGAGGCGGAGCGGGCGGTCCGTCCAGGGGGGCACGCCCGCCCCGTCGGGCGCACCGGCCTCCTCCTCGCCGGGCCCGAGAAGGTTGTAGCCGGCCGAGGCGAGGCCGAGGTGGCGGCGCAGCGCCTCGGCCCCCGTGGCGCGGATGGCGTCCGGCTCCGCCAGGGGCCGCAGCCGGTCGGCGAGGTCCAGCAGGAAGGCGCCCCGCGCCTCCTCCGCCCGCCCCGGCCACACGGTCTCGACCATCGTGGCGAAGACCCCGGCCACGGCGCCGCTGGCGTCGCGCAGGGGGTTGCAGGAGAGGGCGAAGCGCCTCTCGCCCGAAGGACCGCCGAGGTCCCCGCGCGAGACGGTCTCGCCGTGCTGCAGGACGCCCTCCACGAGGGGCCGCGGCACCGGCCAGTCCTCCGGCCAGGCGTCGCCGAGGGGCCGGCCGAACACCGCCGGGTGCCGCCCGTCCACGAGGGGGATCGCCGCGTCGTTGTAAACCTGGGCCAGCTCGCGCCCCCAGGCGACGAAGCAGGGGAAGGCGGAGGAGAGGCAGATCTCGACGGCCGTGCGGAGCGGCTGCGGCCAGTGGCAGGTCTCGCCCAGCGGCGTGCCGGCCCAGGCCCCGCGCCGGAGCATCGCGCCGGTCTCGCCCCCGCCGACCGGCCAGTCGCCGGCGGCGTCGTTCCCCGCGACCGTCATCGCCGCCCCGTCGCGGCGATGGGCCGGCCGCGGCCCACCCCGCCGGCGCTGCCCCGCGGCGCCGGCACCGGCCCGGCCACGGAGGGGAACTCACTCGTTCGCATCGAAATGCCGTCCCTCAGCGTCGAGGTGTAGGTAGTTGGGGTTGAACTGCGCCGCGTCCTGGAGCGCCGACAGATCGGGGATCGTGAGCGTCCGTCCCTTCAGAACGATCAGCCCCGACGATCGTAACTCCTGCAACGTCCGGTTGACGTGCACGACCGAGAGACCCATCGCGTCCGCCAGGCCCGCCTGGGTCAGCGGCAGGTCGCAGGAGTGGCCGTCCGTCTGCCCCACGGCCTGGAGGCGAAGGAAGATCTCGCACATGAGGTGCGCCATCCGCTCGAGCGCGTCGCGCTGGCCGAGGCTGACGACCCATTCACGCTGGATCGCCGCGTTGACGAGCGTGTCCCACCAGAAGGCCTGCGTGATCCGCGGGTGCTTCAGCGTGATCTCGTCCACGCGGCGTCGCGGAATCTGCGCGAAGGTAACGGGCGTGAGGGAACCGATGGAGTGGTCCATCTGGCGCAGGATGAAGACGTGGCTGTCGCAGAGGTCGCCCGGCAGGAAGAACGAGATGATCTGCCGCCGGCCGTCCTCGAGGTGCTTGTAGCGGCAGGCCCAGCCCGAGAGGATGAGGTTCAGCGATTGCGGCCGGTCCCCTTCGCGGATGATGTCGGCCCGGGCGCCGATCTGCCGGACGCCTTCGCACGCCGCGAGGTTGAGAGCGTGCTTGTCTTCCGGCGAGAGCTTCGTGAACTGCTCGAGCTTGAGAATCAATGGATTAGGATGCAAGGGGTCCATCACCGCTCCGGCCACGACACCCGGCCAAGGGAAGCCTTAGGTCTATCAAACTATCACAGTCTTAACGTATGTGGTTCGCTCTCCGCGTGATGGGTGGGATCGGCCGGTGACCAAGAGAGACAACCTACCGGAGGAGCAGGCGGCGATGGCGGCGATGAAGCCGGGCCTGGCCGGGACAATCGGACCGGAGTTGCACCCCGGAACACCGGCGGAGGGCCTGTCCGGCCTTCGCATCCTCGTCGTGGAGGACGAGTTCTTCATCGCCGACGACTTGGCCGACGCTCTCCGCGCGCAGGGCGTGGAAGTGGTCGGCCCCGTGTCGACGCTCCGCGCCGCGCTCGACGTCGTCGGCACCGGCGCACCGCTCGACTTCGCCGTCGTCGACGTGAACCTCGACGGCGACGCGGCCTTCGCGGTGGGCGACGCCCTTATCGCCCGCGACGTCCCGTTCATGTTCGCCACCGGCTACGAGCGGGACTTCCTCCCCGTTCGCTTCCAGAGCGTGCCCTACTGGGAGAAGCCCTTCGATCCCCTCGCCCTCGCGCGCGCGCTCGGCGGCCTCGCCAGCCAGGCCTGACCGCCCGCGGCGCGGCCGGCGCCGCGCTGACGGCACGAGCCTGCGCCGCATCCTCTCGACGGGCTTGGGCGCCACGCCCGAGATCCGCGACGGCGTGCCCGTCAACGCGAACCACGTCGACGCCCGCGGCACCTCGCGGCCGAAGCGCGTGCTGGCGACGCGGCTCTGCACCCTGACCGATGACCGCGGCATGAGGGACATGCTCTCCCTCCTCATCGCGCGCGGCACGACGCGCCCGCAGCCATGGCTTACCGCCGTCGAGGAGCCAGGCGGATTGGAGAAGCGGTTGCCCGTCCCGGACAGCTTCCCGCAGGCGCCGGAAAAGCACGAGTTCGCCAAGGCCTTCTTCCTGCACGGCGTGGACGGCGCCGTGCCCGAGCGCCGCTAGAGGCGCGGTCCTCACACTTGGCGGTAAGGGAGACTACGAGGCGATGATCTCCAAGCCGCTCGGCCAAGTGCCCGAGCTTGCCTTGGCCCGCCCGGACAGCGGCGCGCGGGCGGAGCAGGCCACCACCCAACCGCCCACGGTCGCGAGGATCAGACGACTGGATCGGGAGGAGGGCCGTAAGGCGGGCCGGCGAGGCAGGCGGGTGCCTCAAGCCGGCCCTAGGCCGTCGGCGCTTGGAGGAGCACGCGACGGCCTGAGAAGCTTATAGCCGAACGGCGCGAGGAACGCGAATCCCCTCCGAGCCGGCGCGCCGTCGGCCCTCCACCACCCCGAACGATCACAGCTCGGGGAGGTGGCGTCCCCCGGATATGCAGCCTGTCGCAGGTTAACAACGTTCTGTTCGACCGAACGCAGCATGGGGTCCCGGCCCGTCGCCGGACGATCGATGGGAGTTCAAGGCCATCCGCCCGCTTGCCAACCCGATGCCCCGCCACCCGCCGAGCGTCCGGCCGTGAACGAGCCCGCCCTCGGGAGCGCCGCCCCACCGCCCGCCTGGACCTCGTCGATCGCGGTCCACCACGCGGACGACGCCACTGCCGATCCCCGTGCCGCCCTCACGCGAGGCCTGCGCGCCGCGCACGCGACCGGCCTGGCGTTGGCCGAGGCCGCGGAGGGCTGGATCCTTGCCGCGGAGGCCGATGACCTGGCCGAGGCCTTCGCCACCCTCCAACGGGACGCGGAGGAGGCGGTTCACCGCGTCGAGTACATCCTCGCCGGGCTTCGGAAGGGTGCGCGCGGCGGCACCTCCTGGATCGGGCCCGCCGCGGCGCCTGCCGCAGCCATGGCCGCCACCCTCGAGCGCGTGGCGCAGGAGACGCTCCGGCTGGAGAGCCTCGCCCACGACCTCGCGGAGTACCAAGCGGCGCGGCTGCTCCGCATGTCGGCCGAGGAGTACCAGGCTAGCGCCCGCCGCCTCGCCGCCCTGAGCAGCGAGGAAGCGCCGTGAGGCCCGTCCCCACCCCCGGCCGGGACGCGCCGGGCACGGGGCTCGCGGCCGGGGTGCTCGGCTTCGCGCTGGGCGGCTTCTTCGACGGGATCATGCTCCACCAGGTGCTGCAGTGGCACCACTTCCTCTCCCTCGTGCCCGGGGAGGCGCTGCGCGACATCCGCGCGCAGATCCTCGCCGACGGCCTCTTCCACGTCGCCGTCTACCTCATCGCGGCGGTCGGCCTCTGGCTGCTCTGGCGGGCGCGGCGCGGCGTCGCCGGGCGCTCGGGCGCGCGGCTGCTCGGCGCGGTGCTGCTCGGCTTCGGCGTTTGGCAGGTGGTGGACGTGGCCGTCTTCCACTGGCTGGCCGGCATCCACCGCATCCGGGTGGACGTGCCCAACCCGCTAGCCTGGGACATCGGCTGGCTGGCGGTCGTCGGCCTGCCGCCCCTCGCCCTCGGTTTCCTGCTGCGGCGGCGGCCCGAGGGACCGCCGGGGGGCGGCGCCGGCACGGCGGTCGCGGCGGGCCTCGCCGCGCTCACCCTCGTCTCGGGGCCGGTGGCCGCGCTCTCGCCGGCGGGCAGCACGACGGTGCTCGTGCTCTTCCGGGAAGGCCTCGCCCCGGACCAGGCCTTCGCCGCCGCCATCGCCGCCGGCGGCCGCGTGGCCTGGAGCGACCCCTCCGGCGGCCTGCTCGCGGTCGACCTGCGCGACGGCGGCTCGGTGCTGGCGCTCTACCGGGGCGGCGCCCTGCTCGTCGGCAGCTCCGCCATCAGCGGCGGCTGCCTCGCCTGGACGCAGCGGCCCGCCTGAGGGGAACCGGCCCCGAAGGGCCGCGTTCTGACGAAAACCGGCGGCGGCGCCCCCGCGCAGGGCCGCCGCCGCCTCCAAGGTCCCTCCCCATGAACACCGCCTCCCCTCCGCCCGCGCATCCCCTCCGCGTCGTCATCGTCGGCGCGGGCTTCGGCGGGCTGGAGGCGGCGCGCGCCCTCGCCCGCGCGCCGGTGGAGCTGACCATCGTCGACCGGCAGAACCACCATCTCTTCCAGCCCCTTCTCTACCAGGTGGCCACCGCCGCCCTCTCCCCCGGCGACATCGCCTGGCCGGTCCGCAGCGTCTTCCGCCGCCAGGCAAACGTGACCACGCTGATGGCCGAGGTGACGGGCATCGACCCCGCGGCGCGCGTCGTCCGGGCCGACGGCGCGAGCATCCCCTACGACGCCCTCGTGCTCGCGACCGGCGCCACGCACTCCTATTTCGGCCGCGACGACTGGGCGCCCTTCGCGCCGGGCATCAAGACCATCGAGGATGCGACCGAGATCCGCCGCCGCCTCCTCACCGCCTTCGAGCGCGCGGAGATGGCGGCGGACGAGGCCGAGCGTCAGCGCCTCCTCACCTTCGTCGTCGTCGGCGGCGGCCCGACGGGGGTGGAGCTGGCCGGCGCCATGGCCGAGCTGGCGCGGCAGGCGCTGAAAAGCGAGTTCCGCCGCGCCGACCCC
Organism: Muricoccus nepalensis; assembly: GCF_006438825.1. Classification (GTDB taxonomy): domain Bacteria; phylum Pseudomonadota; class Alphaproteobacteria; order Acetobacterales; family Acetobacteraceae; genus Roseomonas; species Roseomonas nepalensis. The sequence continues at coordinate 282,349 of NZ_RCZP01000002.1, read as the reverse complement.
CGCCGCGCCCGGATCATCCTCGTCGAGGCCGGCCCGCGCCTCCTCGCCTCCTTCCCCGAGGACCTCTCCGCCTACGCCGCGCGCTCCCTCGCCCGCATGGGGGTGGAGATCCGCACCGGCGCCCGCGTAACCGGCTGCGACGCCGGCGGCGTGGTGCTCGACGGCGCGGAGCGGATCGCGGCGAGCAGCACGGTCTGGGCAGCCGGCGTCGTCGCCTCCCCCGCCGGCGCCTGGATCGGGGCGGAGCGCGACGGGGCGGGCCGCGTCGCCGCCGGGCCGGACCTGACGGTGCCCGGCCATCCCGAGATCTTCGTCGTCGGCGACCTCGTCACCGCCAGGGACGGCACCGGCCGGCCGATCCCGGGCAACGCCCCCGCGGCGAAGCAGATGGGCGGCTATGTCGGCAAGGTCATTGCCGCCCGCGCCCGGGGCGAGCTCGCGCCGCCGCCCTTCGCCTACCGGCACCACGGCGACCTCGCCACCATCGGCCGGCGCTCCGCCGTCGTGGCGATGGACGGCTTCCGGCTCAAGGGGTGGCTCGGCTGGTGGTTCTGGGGCCTCGCCCATGTCTACTACCTCATCGGCTTCCGCAGCCGCGTCGTCGTCTCCTTCGAGTGGTTCTGGAGCTACCTTACCTTCCAGCGCGGCGCCCGGCTGATCACCCGCCGCCTCTCCCCCGCTGCGGCCGCGCCGCCCGAGGCCGTGCCCGAGCCCGGCGCGGCGCCGAAGCCCCCCGCCGCGTCGCGCCCCGCGGAACTGGCGGCGCCGGGCCGCTGAGGGCGGGCCCTGGGGCACGCCCTCAGCGGCCCGCGCCACCCCGGGCGTGGCCCCGTTTGTTGCACTTCCCGGATTCCCACATAGGTGAGCGGGGGAGCGGGCGCTTGCATGCTCTAAGCGACTGGGGGCTAGTGCCCTCGGGGAATGACCGCTTCCCTCACGACACCCCGAGGAACCCGCGCTTGGCCCCACCCAACCCTTCTGCGGAACGCCACCGCCTGCTGCGCCGGCTGGAGAGCACCACCGTCCTCGACGAGGACGAGCGCCAGGCCCTGCTGAACCTGCCCATGATCCTGCGCGACTTCCTGGAAGGCCAGGACGTCGTGCGCGGCGGGGACCGGCCGAGCCACTGCTGCCTCGTCCTCACCGGCTTCGTCTGCCGCTACGCGCTGCTGCCCGACGGCCGCCGCCAGATCCTCGCCTTCCACCCGCCCGGCGACGTGCCGGACCTGCAGAGCCTGCACTTGCAGATCATGGACCACAGCGTCGCCGCCATGATGCCGAGCACGGTCGCCTTCATCGCCCACGAGCACATCCAGCACGCCACCGAGCAGCACCCGCGGCTGATCCACGCCTTCTGGCGGGAGACGCTGATCGACGCCGCGACCTTCCGCGCCTGGATGATCGGCCTCGGCCGCCGCAGCGCGCACGAGCGGATCGCCCACCTCATCTGCGAGATGCTCCTCCGCTTCGAGGCGGTCGGCCTCGCGGAAGGGGGCGTGTTCCAGATGCCGGTCACGCAGCAGGACATCGCGGACGCGCTCGGCCTGTCCAACGTGCACGTGAACCGCGTGCTGCAGGACCTCCGGCGCGACGAGCTGATCGCCTGGCAGCGGCCCATGATCGCCGTGCTGCGCCGGGAGGCGCTGGAGGAGCTCGCGATGTTCGACCCGACCTACCTGCACATGCGGAACCTGCCGGACGCGCCCGGGGTGGCGGCGGAGGCCTGAGGCCCCGCGCCGCCCTCAGGCGCCGGGCGGCCGCACCTCGTTCACCAGATCCTCGCCCCGCTCGAAGGCGGTGATGCTGGCCAGCGTCGTCGCCAGGATCGTCCCGATCGCCTCCCGGGTGAAGAAGGCCTGGTGCCCCGTGAGCAGCACGTTGGGGAAGGAGACGAGGCGCTGGATGAGGTCGTCCGAGATGATCTCGGAGGAGAGGTCGCGGAAGAAGAGGTCCGCCTCCTGCTCGTAGACGTCGATCGCCAGCCCCCCGAGCCGCCCGTCCTTCAGCGCGTCGATCGCGGCCTGCGTGTCCACCAGCCCGCCCCGGCTCGTGTTCACCAGCAGCAGCCCGCGCCGTACCCGGGCCAGGCTCTCCGCGTTCACGACGTGCCGGGTGGCGGGCGTGAGAGGGCAGTGGAGCGAGAGCACCTCCGCCTCCCCCATCACCGCCTCCAGCGGGGCGTAGCGCGCGCCGGCGGCCTCGAAGTCCGGGTGCGGGCAGGGGTCGTGGCCGATCACCCGGCAGCCGAAGCCCGCCATGATCCGCCCGAAGGCGCGCCCGATCTTCCCGGTGCCGACCACCCCCACCGTCCGCCCGTGCAGGTCGAAGCCCATCAGCCCGTCGAGCTCGAAGTTGCCGCTGCGCGTCCGCTCGTAGGCGCGGTGGAGGTGGCGGTTGAGCGCGAGCAGCAGCCCCACCGCGAACTCGGCCACCGAATGGGGGGAGTAGTCGGTCACCCGCACCACCCGGATGCCATGGCGCGCCGCCGCCTCGAGGTCGATCTGGTTGAAGCCGGTGGAGCGCGTGGCGACCAGCCGCGTTCCCCCCGCCGCCAGGGCCGCGAGGACGCCCGCGTCCACCTCGTCGTTCACGAATACGCTCACCGCCGGGTAGCCCTGGGCCAGCGACACCGTCCCCGCCTCCAGCCGCGCCTCCTGGAAGGTGAGGTCGTGCCCGTGGGCGGCGTTGGCCTCCGCCAGCAGGGCCCGATCGTAACGCTTGGCACTGAATACGGCAACCCGCACGCGATCCCCTCCCCCGGTCGGGCCCATCCTGGCGCCGGGCGCGCGCGGCGCAAGGCGGGCGACGGGGCCGATGGCACATCGTTCAACCACACCGCCATTCGCCCACCGCGACCCGCCCATCCACATTTTTTATCCCCGGCCGAGGGGGTGCGAGCGTATACTCACATTTGTGTCAAAGAGAGGGAGGGTGTCATGGTGCAGATCTGCGGCGATTGCAGGGTCCGTGACCGCTCCATCTGCGGCAGCCTGTCCGACGAGGAACTCGAGACCCTCAACCATCTCGGCCGCAATCGGCACCTGCATAAAGGCGAGACCCTCCTCTGGGCGGGCGAGGAGGCGCTGGTCTGCGCCAACCTCCTCTCCGGCGTCCTCAAGGTCAGCGCCGCGACCGCGGACGGGCGGGAGCAGATCGTCGGCCTCCTCTACCCCTCCGACTTCGTCGGCCGCCCCTTCGCCGAGGAGGCGGAGCAGAGCGTCACAGCCCTCACCGAGGTCGATCTCTGCGTCTTCCCGCGCAAGCCCTTCGAGGCCGCGCTCGAGCACCACGCGCGGATGGAGCGCCTTCTCCTCCGCCGCACCCTCGCCGCGCTCGACGAGGCCCGCGCGCGCATGCTGCTGCTCGGCCGTAAGACCGCCGGCGAGAAGCTGGCCACCTTCCTCCTCGACCTGGCGGGCCATCTCGGCCAGCGCTGCTCCGAGGGGGACACCAGCTTCGACCTGCCGCTCACCCGCGCCGAGATTGCGGACGTGCTCGGCCTGACCATCGAGACCGTCAGCCGCCAGATGACGAAGCTGAAGCAGGAGGGTCTGATCGACCTTCCCTCGGGCCGCCAGGTGACCATCCGCGACCGCCACGCCCTCGAGGAGCGCGCCGAGGTCGCCTGACCCTCAGGTGTCGAGCGTGCCGGGCGCGAAGACCTCCTCGATCGCCAGGCGCCGCCGCGCGAGGTGCTGCGCCGCCGACCAGCGCAGCACCGCCTCCAGCTCCGCCCGGTTGGCCGAGACGCCGTAGGTCCAGGGATCGGGCCCGAGCACGGCGCGCGCCTCCTCCCAGGCCTGGGGCAGCCAGGGGATCATCGCCGGCGGGGCCGAGGCCCGCAGCGACCGGTCCCACTCCGCCACCGCGACCCGCTTCGCCTCGGCGAAGCCCTCGTAGAGGCGCCGCGCCAGCCCCGGGTCCCGCGCCAGCACCGCGGCCCGCACGCCGATGACGTGCATGATCGGGTGGAAGCCCGTCCGCGCGTGGTAGGCGATCTCCGCCGCCTTGGGGTCCGGGAAGAGCCGGACCACGCGCGGGTCGCCGGCCGCGAAGGCCTCGGGCGGGGTGGGCGAGAAGATCGCGTCCAGCGCGCCCCGCAGCAGCGCCGCGTTCAGCGTGTCCCCCTCCGCGAGCGGCGCGACGTCCATCCCCGCGGGCAGTTCCAGCGGCAGCCGCTCCCGCCGCCCCGCCGCGTTCGTGCCCGCCGTGCGGTAGCGAATCCCGTTCACGTCCACCCCGTGCTCGTCCGCGAGGATGCCGCGGACCCAGAGGCCGAGCGTCATCTGGTACTCGGGGATGCCGACGAGCCGCCCCTCCAGGTCCTTCGGCCGCGCGATCCCGGCGTCGCGCCGCAGGTAGATCGCCCCGTGGCGGAAGGCGCGCGAGACGAAGACGGGCAGCGCCACGTACTCCCCCTCCCCGCGCGAGACCTGCAGGAGATGGCTGCTGAGCGACAGCTCGCTCGCGTCGAACTCCGCCCGCTGCACCGCCCGCGGGAAGCTCTGCTCGGAGGCCAGCGGCACGGGCACGATCTCCACCCCCTCCACGCGCACGCGCCCGTCGAACAGCGGCCGCACGCGGTCGTAGGGCGCGCAGGCCAGGGTGAGGGTGATGGGGCGCATGGGACTCGTCCTCCGTTCCCCGCATCATGGCCCGGCCCCGCCCGCCCGCCACCCGCCTTGCCGCGGCGCCGGGCCCGGCCGCAGACTGCCCGAAACGGCCCCGGACCACGCCCATGCTGCGCCGCCGCCTCCTGCCCGGCACCCTCGCCGCCCTCGCCGCGCCGGCCCTGTCCCGCGCGCAGGAGGCCGCCTGGCCGCAGCGCCCCGTCACCATCGTCGTGCCCTTCCCGCCCGGCGGGTCGAACGACCTGCTGGCCCGCCCGCTGGCCCAGCGGCTGCAGGTCGCCCTCAACGGCAACCCCGTGGTCATCGAGAACCGCGGGGGCGCGGGCGGGGTGGTCGGCGCGACCGCCGTCGCCCGCGCGCCGAAGGACGGGCACACGCTTCTCTGGGGCCATATCGGCACGCTGGCGGTGAACCCTTGGCTCTACCCGCAGATCACCTACGACCCCGTGCGCGACTTCGCCCCCGTCGCCCTCGTCGCGACGCTGCCGAGCGTCCTGGCCGCGCATCCATCCCTGCCCGTCCGCACGGCGGCCGAGTTCATCGCCCACGCCCGCGCCAACCCCGGCCGCATCGAGTACGGCAGCGCCGGCAACGGCGCCGCCTCCCACATCACCATGGCCGCCTTCGCGGACGCCGCGGGGATCGACCTCGTCCACATCCCCTACCGCGGCAACGGGCCGATGCTGGCCGACTTCCTCGCCGGCCGCCTCAAGGCCTCCTTCGCGGGAGCGCCCGTGGTCATGCCGGCGGTCCGCGACGGGCAGCTCGTCGCGCTGGGCATCAGCGCGGCCGGCCCCTCCCCCTCCCTGCCCGGCCTGGTGCCGGTCGGGCGGGAGGCGCTGCCGGGCTTCGAGCTGGTGCAGTGGCACGGCCTCGTCGCCCCCGCCGGCACGCCGGGCCCGCTCGTGGAGGCGATGAACGCGCGGATCAACGCCGTCGTCGCCGGGCCCGAGATGCGCGAGCGGCTCTCGGCGGAGGGCGCCGACCCCGCGCCCCGCTCGCCCGCGGCCTTCGGTGCGCTGATCGCCGCCGAGATGGAGCGCTTCAAGGTTCTTGTCGCGCGGGCGGGCATCAAGGCGGACTAGGGAGCCGGGCTTCCCGCCGCGCGCCCCCGTGCCAAGATCCTACGCGAACCAGGGGAGGCCGCCGTGATCGACCGCCGGACGCTGCTCGCGGGCCTGCTCGCCCCCCGCCTCCTCCACGCCCAGGCCGCGCCGCCGACCATCCTCGCCGCCGGCGCCACGAAGCACGCGGTGGAGGAACTGCAGGAGGGGCTCCGCGCCGCCGGGCAGCCCGTGCCCGCGGCCGCCTACGACACCGTCGGCGCGCTCCGCGACCGCGTCCTGGCCGGCGAGCGCCCCGCGGTCGTCCTGCTCTCGGCCGAGGCCGTCGCCGCCATTGGCGCCCGCGTCGCGATTCCGGTGGACGGCGTCGCCGCAGTCGGGCGCACCGGCGTCGGCCTCGCGGCCCCGGCGGGGCGGCCCTCGCCCGATATCGGAACGCCCGAGGCGCTCCGCGCCGCCCTTCTCGCCACCGATTCCGTCGCGGTGGCCGACCCGGCGCGCGGCGCGACCGCCGGCCGCCACTTCATGGGCGTGCTGGACCGCCTCGGCATCGCGGAGGCCATGCGGCCGAAGCTCCGCCTCGTTCCCTTCGGCGTGGAGGGCGTCGCCCTCGCGGCGCGCGGCGAGGTGCCGCTGGCCGTCAGCCAGGCGACCGAGATCACCGACCGCCCCGGCGTGCGACTCGCCGGCCTCCTGCCGGATCCGCTCCAGCTCTGGACCGTCTACCAGGTGGCCGCGCTGCGCGACGACGAGGCGGCGCGGTCCCTGCTGCGCCTCTTCACCTCCGGCGCCGCGCGGGAGGCCTTCCGGCGCATCGGCTTCCAGCCCCTGGCGTGAGGCGGGCCGGGCGCCCGGCCCCTACTCCGCCCGGATGCCCGCGCCCTGGATCACCTCGCCCCAGCGCCGGCGGTCGGCCGCGATCGTCGCGCGGAACGCCGCGCCGTCCTGGGCGAGGACCTCCAGCCCGCTCTCGGCGATGCGCCGGCGGAACCCGGGCGCGGCCGTCACCCGCGCGAGCGCCGCGTCCCAGGCCGCGAGCGCGGGCGCCGGCAGCCCCGCGGGCCCGGCGAGGCCGATCCAGCTCGTCACCTCGAAGCCCGGCAGGGTGTCGCGGACGAGCGGCACGTCGGGAAAGAGGGGCGAGGCCTGGGTGCCGCCGAAGGCGAGCAGCCGCAGGCCGCCGTCGCGGATCTGGCCGATGAACTCGGGGAAGTTGCCGAACATCATGTCGACCCGCCCCGCCGCGATGTCGACGATCGCGTTCGAGCCGCCGCGATAGGGCACGTGCGTCATCCGCACGCCCGCGAGCCGGGAGAAGAGCTCCCCCGCCAGGTGCTGGCTCGTGCCGTTGCCGGTGGAGGCGTAGGTCAGCCGCTCCGGCGCCGCCCGCGCCGCCGCGACCAGCGCCCCGACCGTGCGGAAGGGCGATCCCGGCGCGACCACCAGCGCGTTCAGCACGCCCGCGACGTTGCCGACCGGCACGAGGTCCCGGTCCATGTCGAGGGGCATGCGCTGCCCGGGAAGCTGCGGCAGCACCGCGTAGGCGCTCATCGCCGCGACGTAGAGCGTGTGCCCGTCGGGCGCGGCGCGCGCCGCCGCCTCGGCCGCGATGAGGCCGGAGGCGCCCGCCTGGTTCTCCACGACCACGTTCTGGCCGAGCGCCGCGCGGAGCGGCTCCGCGACCAGGCGTGCCACGAGGTCCACCGCACCGCCCGCCGAGAAGCCGACGAGCAGCCGCACGTCGTGGTCCGGGAAGGCCGCGCGCGCAGCGCGGGGCAGGGCCGGCGCCGCGAGGGCGCCGATCGCGAGGCGGCGGGTGAGCGCCGTCACGCCGTCCAGTCCGCGGCCATGAAGCGGAAGCCCTCCGCCTCGCGCGCGATGAAGCCGTTCGCGGGGAAGGGGAAGTGGTAGCCCGTGACGCGCACGCGGTCGGCCGCGCAGCGGTCCAGCACCGCGCGCCGCGTTGCCTCGGCGGCCACGGGGTCGAAGTCGTACATCGCGTGGAAGGCGGGGCGGCGCGCGAAGAGCTCCGGCCGGTGCGTCACGTCACCGAGCACGAGGAGCTGCCCGTCCCCGTCCGCGACGTGCCAGGAGGTATGCCCGGGCGAGTGGCCGGGGGTCGCCACGGCGCGGATTCCCGGCAGCGCCTCCTGCCCCTCCGACACGCGGCGCACGCGGCCCTGGTAGGGCGCGAGGCGCTTGGCCAGGTTGGCGAAGTTCGGCTTCTGCCGCGCCGGCGCGGCGGATTCGTTGGAGGCGTCCCCCCAGTAGCGCCACTCCGCCTCGGGGATCACCACCTCCGCGCGCTCGAACACCGCGCGGCCGTCCGCGGTGGTCAGCCCCGTGATGTGGTCGCCGTGGCAGTGCGTGAGCACGACGAGGTCGATGGCGGCCGGGTCGATCCCCGCCGCGCGCATGTTGGCCGCGGCCACGCCGGCCATGGGCGAGAGCTGCCCGCCCGTGCCCGCGTCGAACAGCACGGTGCCGCGCGGCGTGCTCACCACCGTCATCGTGTAGGGCGTGACGTAGTGGTCGCGCGGCAGGAAGCTCTCGGCGAGCACGCTCTGCACGGCCTCGAGCGGCGCGTTCAGCACGAGCCCCTCGACGGGGATGCGCGCGGTGCCGTCGAAGAGCGTCGTCGCGGTGAAGCCGCCGACCCGGAAGCGGTGGTAGCCGGGATTGGAGGGCGCCGCGCCCGCCGCCGGAGGCGCCGCCCCCTGCGCGCGCGCCTCGGCGGAAAGCAGCGCGGCGGCGCCGAGCGCGAGCCCGGCCTGGCGGCGTGTGATCATCGTCGTTTCCCTTGTTCCGTGTCAGTCGGCGCGCAGGTCAGCCCGGCGTACCACCTCGCCCCAGCGCGCGCGCTCGGCGAGGATGAAGTCGCGGAAGGACCCGGGCGTGCCGGGCGCGGCCTCGGCGCCCTCCGCCGCCAGCCGCGGCCGCAGCGCCTCGCCCTGCAGGATGCGCGCGGATTCGGCGTTCAGCCGCTCGACGACCGGGCGCGGCGTGCCGGCGGGCGCGAGCAGGCCGTACCACTGCGTCGCGTCGAAGCCGGTGACGCCCTGCTCGTCGAGGGTGGGGATCTCCGGCGCGCCCGCGAGCCGGTGGGTCGAGGACACGCCGAGCGCGCGCAGCAGCCCGGCCCGCACCGGCGGCAGCGCCGGCGGCCCGCCGGTGAAGGTGAGGTCGATCGTGCCGCCGATGAGGTCGTTCATCATCGGCGCCGTGCCGCGGTAGGGCACGTGCGTCATCGCCGTGCCGGTCGCGAGGTTGAAGGCGGCCATGGCGATGTGCGCGGCCGAGCCGTTCCCGCCGGAGCCGTAGGCGAGTGCGCCCGGCCGGCGCTTCGCGAGCGCGATCAGCTCCGCGATTCCCGTCGCCTCAACCTTGCGCGGGTTCACCACCATCACGTTCGGCACCACCGCGGCCAGGACGATCGGCGCGAAGGAGGAAACGGTGTCGTAGGAGAGGCGGTAGAGGAAGGGGTTCACGGCCAGCGTGCCGATATGCCCCATCAGCAGCGTGTAGCCGTCGGGCGCCGCGTGGGCGACGGCCTCGCACCCCACCGTGCCGCCCGCGCCCCCGCGGTTCTCCACGACGAAGGGCTGGCCGAGCGCCGCCTGGAGCTCGGCGCCGAGGGCGCGCGCGATGATGTCGGTCGAGCCGCCGGGGGTGAAGGGCACCACGATCCGCACGGGCCGGTCGGGCCAGGCGCCCTGCGCGCGGGCGGGGCGGAGGGCGGGCGCCAGCAGCGCACCGGCCAGGGCCGCCCGGCGCCCGACGAGGGAGGCCGCCTCGACGCTCCCCTGCGGGCCGGCAGGATGCTGCGCGGCGCCGGGGGGCGCCGCCATCGTGAAGCGCGGCAAGGGTCCGTCCCGGCGCATTCCTTCCCTCCCGCCCGGTCTCCGCCGGGCAGGCGAGGTTAGTCGTGCGCCGCCCGGGGTGTCCCCCCATTTTTTTCGAGGACGAGCGCGCCCAGCTCCTTGGCCGGGCGGGGCGCCGGAACGGCGGGTGGGCCGGCCCAGACCATCTCGCCCGTCGCCAGGCTCTCGGCCGCCCAGCCGGCGGCCTCCGCCGGGCCGCCGGGCCGCCGGGCCATGCCGGCGGGCACGCCCTCGAGGAAGGCGTCCACCTTGTCCGCGATGGTCGCGCGGAGGTCCTGCGGCGCGGGCTGGCCGAAGACGTGCTGGCGCATCGCCAGGGCGAAGATCGAGTCGTGCAGGTTCCAGACGAGCTCCGCGTCCCGCTCCCGCCCGGCGTCGTCGTCCGACGGCAGGGAGGGCGGCAGGGAGAAGGCGTGGCGCCCCTCGGCCAGCACGCGCTCCACCACGCGCTCGCGCAGCATGCCGATGGCGCGCGCGCCGGGCCCGAAGCCCTTCAGCCCCGAGAACATCAGCAGGCGAACGCGCCGGTAGGTGAGCACCGCGGCCGCGTAGTCGAGGTAGAAGGACACCAGCCGCTCGCGCAGCGGCACCGCGCGGTCGGCGAGGAGCGCCTCCCAGCCCGGGTTCCACTCGCCCGCGAACTCCTCCTCCAGCACGCGCTCGATCAGCGCCTCCTTGCTGTCGAAGTAGCGGTAGAGCAGCGGCTGGGTGATGCCGAGCCGCGCGGCCAGCTCGCGCGTCGTGGCGTCGAGGCCGATCTCGGCGAAGAGGTCGGTCGCGGCGGCGATGATCGCCTGCTCCCGCGCCAGGCCGTGGGCGCGTCGCCCCGGGGGGGCGCCCACCGGGCGGCGGGCGGTGGGGCCTGTGGCGTCTGACATCGGTCAGGCCCGGCCAGGGCGCGAAGCGCCGTTGCGGCGTGGGGACGGAAGGTCGGCCACGCGCAGTTTGACTCGATGTCGGAACATATTCGTGAGATAGCACACGACATTGTGATATTGAACCGGTGTCGCAAAGATTTTTCCGGTTGAAGGCTCGTTCAGCCGTCTTTTACGGCACCGCCGCGACCGCCGGCGGCGTCCCGGACCCGTCGGGGCCCCGCGTGCCGATCCGCCCGAGCCCGGGCAGCTTGATCGCCGGCCGCCGGAGGTCGATTCCCGCGACGGCGCCAAGGATGTTCACCTCGATTCCCTCCACCCAGCCGAGCGTGACGCCGGCGTAGCCGCCGAGCGTCAGCCGCAGCCCCGTGCCCGAGGCGGTGGGGCGCAGCCAGCGGCCGTCATAGGGGTAGTCCTTGCCGACGGCGGTCGGCGGCAGGGTGACGGGAATGCCCGGCACGGCGTCCATCACCGCCGCGACGAAGGTGTTCGAGTTCGGGCCGGGCCAGGCGCGGTAGTCGCCCTGGTTGCTCCAGGCGTAGCCGGCGATGGCGTCCCGCATGCGCGGGATCAGCGCCGCCGCCGCCGCGCCGTCGGCCGCGAAGACCACTTCCGGTGTCTGGCCGAACCAGCGGCCGTCGGGCTCGAAGCCGTTCAGCCGGATCGGCTCGCCCCAGGCGGTGTAGTCGTAGCGCGTGTAGGACGCCGCGCCCTCGGGCTTGAACACGATCCAGCAATGCACGGCGAAGATGCCGCGCCAGCGCACGGTGGGCGCCGCGAAGACGCGCACCACCGCCCCCGCGTTCCGGCCCGCGGGCGGCAGCAGCCCGGCGCTGGACCGGTCGGCGCCCCACCAGTCGCGCCCCGCGCCGTTGGCGCCGTAGAGCGCCGCGGAGATGCCGAGCGGCAGGAGGTAGAAGAGGGAGAAGAGAAGAAGGCCGGCTTTGAGGATCGTCATCGTCGCCGGCATATCTGGACCCGGCCCGCGCGCCGCAAGCCGGGTGCCCCGCGGCGCCCGCGGCCGGGCCGGGCCGCAGCAAGGTTGAACTTCCGCGCGCCCCTCCCTAGATGTATCGCGTCAATCTCGTCTGGTCCGGCCTGCTCTCCTAAGCTCTTCACAGAGCGCCGAGCCCGGTGTCCGTCACTCCTCGAAGCTTGATCCAGCCCGCGATGTTGCGGGGTGGCACACTCGTTCATGAACGGATACCCAGCATGCCGACCGGCACCGTGAAGTGGTTCAACGCGACCAAGGGCTTTGGCTTCATCCAGCCCGAGGACGGCTCCAAGGACGTCTTCCTGCACATCTCCGACGTCCAGCGCGCCGGGATGCAGGAGCCCCGCGAGGGCGACAAGATCGAGTACGAGCTGCAGCGCGGCCAGCAGGGCAAGGTCTCGGCCGGCAACCTGAAGGCGGCCTGATCGCCGGACCCGATGGGTCCAGGGGGCAGGCCGCGGCCTGCCCCACTCCGGGGGCGACGGTCACCGCCCTCCCCGGGGCGGGTCCAGGACGGCGCGGCGATCCGCGACGCCTGGGGCCGCCACGGTCGGGCCGGTGGCCCTCGGGATCCGGCGTCCCCACGCCCGAAGCGTTGACCCCACGCGAGGAACCACCATGCAACGTCACAGCTTCGAAATCGGCCAGAACGTCGAGCTGGTCGCCGGGGTCCTCACCCCGCCCGGCATGACCGGCCACTACATCATCACGCGCCTTCTTCCGAACGACGCCGCCGACCGCGAGTACCGCGTGAAGAGCGAGCGTGACGGCCACGAGCGCGTGGTGCGCGAGAGCCAGCTCCGCCTCGGCGCCGTCTCGGCGCTCGGCAAGGGATGGCCGGTCGTCGGCTGACGGCCTCCGGCTGGCGGCGGGTCCTTCCCCGCGGGCCGGCCGGCTGAGAGAGGACGCAGGGCGACCGGGCTCCGGGCCGCGTTCCTCGGCAGCAGTTCATCATCGGGACAGGCCACCGGCGCATGCCGCGTGGCGCCGGGTCCCGTCCGTTCAACGGAGGCACGCGTGTCGCAGACCAAGACCCCCAACGGCACCGACCGGACCGACGCGGCCGGTCTCGAGGAGACCATCGCCTACCTCGCCAAGCGCCACCGCGTCTCCGTCGCCATCGTGCGCGAGATCGCGCGCAAGCTCGGCTCGTCGGAGCGCGGCGCGATCGAGCGCGAGATCGAGCGGGGCAAGTCCCGCCGCTGACCGGCGGGGCGCGAGCCCCGCGCCACCCGCCCCGGTGACCGCCGCCGCGGGCGCGGCCCTTTGACACCGGCGGCCCGGGCGCCAGGATGGGGCATGTCCGACCCGTCCCCCTACAACGGCGCCGAGCGGGGCGCCGACGCCGCGGTCCATGCGGCGGGCCTCCTCGCGGTGCCGGCCGGCTGCCTGCTCCTCGCCCTCCGCGCGCCCTTCCCGTCCGACCCCGGCCTGGCCATCGCGCTCGGCCTCTACATGGCCGGGCTGGTCGCCACCTTCGCCTGCTCGGCCGCCTACAACCTCGCGCCCGCGGGCCCGCGCCGCGCCCTGCTGCGCCGGGCCGACCACGCGGCCATCTTCATCATGATCGCGGGCACCTACACGCCGGTCTCGGTCCTCGCGATCGGGGGGCCGCTCGCCACCGCCCTCCTCGCCTTCGTCTGGACCGGCGCGCTGCTCGGGGCCGCGATGAAGCTTCTCGCGCCCGGGCGCTTCGAGCGGGGGTCGATCGCCGCCTACCTCGTCCTCGGCTGGGTCGGCGTCGTCGCGCTGGTGCCGCTGTCGCGCACGCTCTCGGCCGGGCAGCTCGGGCTGCTCGCCGCGGGCGGGCTTCTCTACAGCCTCGGCGTGCTCGTGCACCTGGCGAGCCGCCTTCGCTTCAACGTCGCCATCTGGCACGCGCTCGTGCTCGCGGCGGCCGCCTGCCACTACGGCCTGGTGCTGAGCCTCGCGGCGCCCTGAGGGCGGCCTTCGTCGTGGGGTACCAAACCATTCCGCCCCGCGCCCGTTGTAATGCTGCACCGCAACATCGATCTCGGTGCGGAGGGCAGGCCTCTGGGGGCCCCGTCCCGGCGAAAGGAAGCAGCATGCCCAATCCGAAGCTCGATCTCAGCGCGCTCGTCCGCCTGCAGCGGCGCCGCCGGGACGTGGCCTCCCGCGCCGGCGGCACGGGCGGCGGAAACGCGCTCACGGAGGTGACCGGCTTCGGCTCCAACCCCGGCGCGCTGCGGATGATGGTGCACGTGCCGGCGGACCTGCCGCGCGGCGCGCCGCTGGTCGTCGCGCTGCACGGCTGCACGCAGACGGCGGCCGCCTACGACCACGGCTGCGGCTGGTCCTCGCTCGCCGACCGCCTCGGCTTCGCGGTGCTCCTGCCCGAGCAGCAGCGCGCCAACAACGCCTCCCTCTGCTTCAACTGGTTCGAGGGCGGCGACATCGCGCGCGGCGCCGGCGAGGCGCAGTCGATCCGCCAGATGGTCGCGCAGATGCTCGAGGCCCACGCGATCGATCCCGCGCGCGTCTTCGTCACCGGCCTCTCGGCAGGGGGCGCGATGACCGCGGTCATGCTCGCCGCCTACCCCGAGACCTTCGCGGGCGGCGCCATCATCGCGGGCCTTCCCTACGGCGCGGGGCTCGGCGTCGCGGAGGCGCTGCGCGCCATGTCGCGCCCCCCGGCCCTCAGCCCCGCCGAGCGCGGCACGGCGGTGCGCGCCGCCTCCCCGCACCGCGGCCCCTGGCCGCGCGTCGCCGTCTGGCACGGCGACGCCGACACGACCGTCGCCCCGGACAACGCCGGCGAGAGCGTGAAGCAGTGGCTGAACCTCCACGGCCTCGACGCCGCGCGCCCGGCCACCGAGCGGGGCTCGTCCGTCGACACGCACCTCGCCTGGCGCGCCCCCGACGGCACGGTGCGGGTGGAGAGCCACCGCATCGCCGGCATGGGCCACGGCGTGCCGCTCCGCCCGGGCGAGGGTGGCCAGCGCGCGGGGGTGGCCGGCGCCTACATGCTGGATGTCGGCGTCTCCTCCACCCACGCGATCCTCGACTTCTGGGGGATCGACACCGCCGCCGAGCGCGCCGCCGCCCCCCGCCCGGCCGAGGCGCCCCCGCCGCGCCCCGCGGCCTCGCCCACGCCCGCCCCGGCCCGGGAACCCGCGCACGCGGCGGCCGGCCCCGCCCAGGCGCCGGCGGCGGAGCCCGCCTGGGCGCGCCGCGCCGCGCCGGGCGGCACCCAGGGGCCGGTCACCCGCATGCCCGGCGCCGCGGGCGGCCCGGCTTCCCCCTTCGGCGATCCCTCCTCCCTCTTCGGCAACGCCGGATCGCTGCTCGGCGACCCCGGCGAGACGATCAAGCGCGCCCTGCGCGCTGCGGGGCTGATGGGGGACAAGGGCGAGGAGCACCCGCGGCGGTAGTGGTTAAGGAACGATAACCGATTGACACGAGCAGGGGGCTGGTGCCGCTTATCCGGCGATGCCGCTCGATGAACCCACCCTTCTCCTGCCGCCGGAGATCGAGGCCCTCGTCGCCGCCCAGCTGGCGGGGAGCGGGTACCGCGACGCCACCGCGGTGATCCGCGCGGCGCTGGAGGCCCTCGCAGGCCCCGGCGCCGCCCCCCGTTCCGCCGACGCCTTCCTCCCGGCCCTGCAGGACCGTCTCCGCGCGCAGTCCGACCCCGCGGCCGCCCTGGCCGACGCGGCCGGCCTGCTCGGTGGGCACCTCGGCGTCGCCCGCATCGGGTACGGCGAGGTCGAGGCCGCCGGGGGTATCCGGTGGGCTGGCGGCGATTGGACCGACAGCCGCGCCGCCAGCCTGGCCGGGCAGGCGATGGCGCCCGGCGCCCTCGGCTCCGCGCTCGCGTCCGCGCTCCGCGCCGGCCGCGCGGCCGTGGTCGAGGACGTCCTGGCCGACCCGCGCACGCGCGGCGGCCCGGGCCTCGCGGCCTGGCGGGCGATGGGTACCCGCGCCCTCGTCGTCGCCCCCCTCCTCCGCACGGGCTCGCTCCTCGGGGTCCTCGCCATCCACGCGCGGGAGCCGCGCCGCTGGCGGGCCGAGGAGGTGGAGCTTGTCCGCGACGTGGCCGACCGCACCGGGGAGACCGTCGCCCGCGCCCGGGCCGAGGCGGCGCTGCGCGAGAGCGAGGAGCGCCACCGCGTGCTGTTCGGCTCCGCCCCCTTCTCGGTCATCATCATCGACCCCGCCACCCACGAGGTGCTGGAGGTGAACGACCACGCCTGCGCGGCCTACGGCTACTCGCGGGAGGAGTTCTCGCGGCTGCGGATCGGCGACATCGACGCGCTCGGCGAGCCCGAGGCGATCCGCGCCAACGCCCGCGCCGGCACCATCCGCCCCGGCCTGCAGCAGTTCGAGGCCCGGCACCGCACGCGCTCGGGCGAGGTGCGGGACGTGCTCGTGCGCGTGCAGGGCCTGACGCTCGGCGGGCGGGACATGACCTACGGGGCGCATTTCGACATCACCGACCGCAAGGCGGCCGAGGCCGCCCTCCGCGCGAGCGAGGCGCGGCTGCGGCTGGCGGTCGAGGCGGCGCGGCTCAGCACCTGGGAGTTCGACCTTCTCCGCGGCACCGGCTCCCGCGCCGGCCCGCTCATGCACGCCCTTCCCCAGCTTCCCCCGGACAGCTTCCCGATGGCCCGCTGGCTGGAGGCCATCCACCCGGAGGAGCGCGGTCTGGTCGAGAGGCGCTTCTGGGAGGTGGCCCGCGACGAGGCGCCGCGCTTCGAGGCGGAGTTCCGCGTGCAGCGCCCGGCCGGCGACTGGGCCTGGATCTCCTCCTTCGGCGCCGTCGTGGAGCGCGACCCCGCCACCGGCGCGCCGCGGCGCATCGCGGGGGTCGCGCAGGACATCACCGAGCGCCGCGCGGCCGAGCACCGCCGCAGCCTGCTGATGCGCGAGGTGGACCACCGCGCGAAGAACGCGCTGGCCGTCGTGCAGGCGACGCTCCGCCTCACCCGCGCGGAGGAGATGGACACCTACCGGCGCAAAGTGGAGGGACGGGTCGCCGCCATCGCCCGCGCGCAGACCCTCCTGGCCGAGGACCGCTGGTCCGGCGCCGACCTGCGGGCGCTGCTCCAGGGGGAGCTGGAATCCTTTCTCGGCGGCGAGGGCCAGCGCGCCCGGCTGGAGGGGCCCGCGATCACGCTGCCGGCCGGCGCGGCCCAGCCCTTCGCCATGGCGATCCACGAGCTGGCGACGAACGCGACGAAGCACGGCGCCCTCTCGCGCCCGGGCGGGCAGCTCTCCATCGCCTGGCGGGTCGAGGAGGGCCGCCTCCTGCGCCTCCGGTGGTCGGAGGCGGGCGGCCCGCCGCTCACGGGCCTGCCCGAGCGGCGCGGCTTCGGCTCGCGCGTGCTCGAGGGCACGGTGAACCAGCAACTCGGCGGCTCCGTCGCGATGCGCTGGGAGGGCGAGGGCCTCGTCTGCGACATCGAGCTTCCCCTGCCCCTCCCCGCCGCCGGGCCGGGCGAGGGCGCCGGCTAGGCGTCCCGCAGCGCGAGGGCGAGGCTCCGCAGCATTGAGGCCGTCGCGCCCCAGATGAGCTGCGTCTCGTGCGGCCAGGCCCAATAGTGGCGGGCGCGGCCTCCGAAAACGCCGCTGCGGCGCTCGGGCCAGGCGGGGTCCAGCAGGCGGGCCACGGGGTACTCGAAGACCTCCGCCACCTCGGCAGGCTCGGGAAGCAGGGTGACCGGCGGGTCCAGCAGGGCCACGACCGGGATGACGTGGAAGCCGGTGCCCGTCACCATCGCCGGCAGCCGGCCCGCGATGCGCGGCAGGCGGGGGTCCAGCCCCACCTCCTCCGCCGCCTCGCGGATGGCCGCGGCCTCGGGCGTCTCCCCCGGCTCGATGCGGCCGCCGGGGAAGGCCACCTGCCCCGCATGGGACGAGAGGGTGGCGGCGCGCAGCGTCAGCAGCACGGTGGGCTCGGGGTGCAGCAGGATGGGCACCAGCACGGCGGAGCGGCGGATGCCCTCCGCCGCCTCCGCGTCGGCCGCGCCGCGCGCGAGCCTCGAGGGATCAGCGAGGCGCGCCTCGATCTCCGCGGGCAGGAGGGCAGGAGGGGGTGCCGTGAAGGCGGTCGCTGCGCTCGGGGTCACGCCACCTCGTCGTCCAGGGACGCCAGCGGGTCCTCGGCGTCCAGCTCCTCGGGCGGGCTGTCGTCGATGACGAAGAAGACCCCCTCGCTCCAGACGCCCGTGACCTCGCGCCCGTCCACCACCTCGGTCTGGGCGAGGGCGACGAGTTCGTAGAAGACCGGCCGGCTGATCCGCGCCTCGAGGCCCGGGCGGACGGTGACGTAGGGCCGCGGCTCGCGGGTCACCGGGTCCACCTCCACCCGGATCGGGTGGCTCTCGTCCGCGGTCACCATCTCGTCGAGGTTGGTGCGGAAGGTGAGGCACTGGCGCGCGCGCCGCTTGCCGGCCGCGTCGCCCTCGCAGGCGCCGCCCCCGCCGCTGCAGCAATGGCCCCAGTTGAGCTCCACCGCGACGAAGGGCACGTCCTCCACCTCGATACGGCCGCGCTCGACCGGGGTCTCCAGCCAGTAGCTGCCGTCCTCCTCGCGCTTGAGCACGGAGGCGAAGAGACAGACGAGCGCCCGCCGCGTGATCGGGCTGCCCTGGTAGTACCAGGACCCGTCGCGGGCGATCCGCATGTGGAAGTCGCCGCAGATCGTTCGCGGCACCCGGGCAAGGCCGGGCACCGGCGGCGCGGCCGGTTTCCCGCCGCCCGTAACATCATGCATCCCCAGCGCCATGTGACTTCCTCCGCGCCATCGAAGGGCCCTACCCTCCCCATCCGCCCGGTACGCCTCCATGTAGCCCGGAGTGGCGGGGGTCGGGGTGTTACCCTCGGGCAATATGAGAAGGGGCCACCCGTGGTTGAAGTGCCCGGCACGAAGGAAGCGACCGCCGATGCAGAGAAGCTGCTCGGCGAGGCCGAGGCGCTCTCCGCCCGCCTGGGCCGGGTCAGGGCCGCCGTCGGCCGCGTGATCCTCGGCCAGGAGGAGGTGGTGGAGCAGGCGCTGGTCACCCTTTTGGCCGGCGGGCACATGCTGCTGGTGGGCGTTCCCGGCCTCGGCAAGACGAAGCTGGTGGAGACGCTCGGCACGGTGATGGGCCTCGATGCCCGCCGTGTGCAGTTCACGCCGGACCTCATGCCCTCCGACATCCTCGGCTCCGAGGTGCTGGAGGAGGCGCACGAGGGGGAGAACCGCGGCCGCCGCGCCTTCCGCTTCCTGCGCGGCCCGGTCTTCTGCCAGCTTCTGATGGCCGACGAGATCAACCGCGCCTCGCCGCGCACCCAGTCCGCCCTCCTCCAGGCGATGCAGGAGAGGAAGGTCGCGGTGGGCGGCCAGATCCTGGACCTGCCCGCCCCCTTCCACGTGCTGGCCACCCAGAACCCGATCGAGCAGGAGGGCACCTACCCCCTGCCCGAGGCCCAGCTCGACCGCTTCCTGCTCGAGATCGAGATCGGCTACCCCGACGAGGCCGCCGAGCGCGCCATGCTGCTGGCCACCACCGGCGCCCGCGAGGCCCGGCCGGAGGAGGCGCTGCGGGCGGAGGAGCTGATCGCCGCCCAGACCCTCATCCGCCGCCTGCCGGTGGGGGAAGCCGTGCTGGACGCCATCCTCCGCCTCGTCCGCGGCGCGCGGCCGGAGACCGCGACCCTTTCGGCGGTCAGGCAGCACCTCTCCTGGGGCCCCGGCCCCCGCGCGGCCCAGGCGCTGATGCTGGCCACCCGCGCGCGGGCCGTGCTGGACGGCCGCCTGTCGCCGAGCGTGGAGGACGTGCTGGCACTCGCCGAGCCCATCCTCCGCCACCGCATGGCGCTCGGCTTCGCGGCGCGGGCCGACGGCATCCAGCTCTCCGAGGTGATCGGCGCCCTGAAGGCCGATCTTGGCTAACCCAACCCTGGCCAGGCGGGGCGCCGAGGCCCCCCTTCCGCTTCGCGCCGAGGCCGCCGCCGCGCGGCTGCCGCCCCTGGTGGTCGCCGCGGAGCGGGTGGCGGCCACGGTGATGCAGGGCGTCCACGGCCGCCGCCGCGCGGGCCAGGGCGACGCCTTCTGGCAGTTCCGCCCCTACCTGCCCGGCGACGACGCGGCGCGGGTGGACTGGCGGCAGAGCGGCAAGTCCGACCGCCTCTACCTCCGCGAGACCGAGTGGGAATCCGCCCAGACCGTCGCCCTCTGGCGCGACGCCTCCCCCGGCATGGACTGGTCGGGCGGGGCGGAGCGGCCGACCAAGGGCGCGCGGGCCGACCTCCTCCTCCTCGCCCTCGCCTCCCTCCTGCTGCGCGGCGGCGAGCGGGTGCGGCTGCTCGGCGGCGGGCGGGGTCTCTCCGGGCGGGGCGCGCTGCCCGCGCTCGCGATGCGGCTGGAGGGCCTGTCGGGGCCGCCCGCGGACGAGACCCTGCCCCGCCACACCCGCGCCGTGCTCTTCGGCGACTTCCTGGCCCCGCTGCCCGCGCTCCGCGCCGCCCTCTCGCCCCTTGCCGCCGCCGGGATCCGCGCCACCCTCGTCACGCTCCGCGACCCCGCCGAGGAAACCCTGCCCTATGGCGGCCGCGTCCGCTTCGAGCCGATGGACGGCACCGACCACGCCCTCGTGCCGCGGGTGGAGGGCATCCGCGGCCTCTACGAGGAGCGCCTCGCCGCCCATCGCGCGGGCCTCGCGGCGCTGGCGGGCTCGCTCGGCTTCCGGCTCCTCTCCCACCGTACCGACCACCCGCCGGAGGCCGCGCTGATGGCGCTCTGGCAGGCCCTCGCGCCCCAGGGCGCGCGATGAGGGGCGGCGGGCCTTGATGGGCGCGCTCACCTTCACCGCGCCCTGGCTGCTGGTTGCGCTGGCCGCGCTGCCCGCCCTCTGGTGGCTGCTGCGCGTCACCCCGCCCACGCCGCGGCGCCAGTCCTTCCCCCCCGCCCGCTTCCTGCGCGACCTGCCAGCGGTGGAGGAGACCCCGTCGCGCACGCCCTGGTGGCTGCTGCTGCTGCGCCTCGTCGCGGCGGCGCTGATCATCCTCGGCCTCGCCCGCCCCGTCTGGAACGCGGCGCTGGGCGATCCCGAGGAGGGGCCGCTGCTCGTCGTGCTCGACAACGGCTGGGCCGCGGCCGCCGACTGGCCGGACCGGGTGGCCGCGGCCGGGTCGGCGCTGGACGCCGCCGCCCGCGCCGGGCGCCGCGTCGCCCTTCTCGCCACCGCCCCCTCCGCGACGGGGGAGGCACCCCGCCCCACCGGCTGGATGCCCGCCGAGGAGGCCCGCGCCCGCCTCGCCGCGCTGCGCCCGCAGCCCTGGGCGCCCGACCGCCCGGCGGCGCTCGCCGCGCTCGCCTCCTGGCGGGAGGGCGGCTTCTCGGCCCTCTACGTCGCCGACGGCGTGGCCCATGCCGGCGACGACGCGGCGCCGCTGATGGCGGCCCTGGCCGCCGCCGGGCCGCTGCAGGTGGCGCGCGGCGCGCCGGGCGCGGCCCGCGTGCTGCTGCCGCCCCGCGCCGAGGCCGACCGCCTCGTCCTCACGCTGCGCCGCCCGCCCGGCGGCGAGGCGGGGGAGGCGGGCGTGCTGGCCATGACCCCCGACGGCCGCGCCCTCGGCCGCGCGGTCCTGCCGCTGGCCGCCGGCGCCACGGAGGCGGAGGGCGCGCTGGAGCTGCCGATCGAGATCCGCAACAGCGTCACCCAGCTCGCGCTCGAGGGCCCGGCGCCCGGCGCGGCCGGGATGGTGCTGCTGGACGAGCGCTTCCGCCGCCGCCCCGTGGGGCTGCTCGCCGCGCAGGAGGAGGCGGCGGACACGCCGCTGACGGGCTCCCTCTACTACATCGACCGCGCCCTCTCCCCGACCGCCGAGATCCGGCGCGGCACGCTGGAGGCCCTTCTTTCCCGCCGCCTCTCCGTCCTCGTGCTCGCCGACCGGCCGCTGGCCGAGGGGGCGGAGACCGAGGCGGTGACGCGCTTCGTCGAGGGCGGCGGCCTGCTGCTCCGCTTCGCCGGCCCGCGGCTGGCCGAGCGCGGCGACCGCCTCCTGCCCGTGCCGCTCCGCGCCGGGGAGCGGGCGCTCGGCAGCGCGCTCTCCTGGGAGCGCCCGCAGACCCTGGCCGCCTTCCCCGAGGGCAGCCCCTTCGCCGGGCTGGTGCCGCCGCCCGAGGTCACCGTGACCACCCAGGTGCTGGCCGAGCCCATCCCGCGCCTGGCCGAGCGGAGCTGGGCGCGGCTGTCGGACGGCACGCCGCTGGTGACCTTCGAGAACCGGGGCGCCGGGCGGATCGTGCTCTTCCACGTCACCGCCAACGCGGACTGGTCGGACCTGCCGCTCTCGGGCCTCTACATCGACATGCTCCGCCGGATCGTGGCGCTCTCCGCCGGCATCGCGGGGAGCGAGGGCGCGGCGACCCTCGCGCCGCTCGAGACGCTGGACGGCTTCGGCCGCCTCGGCGCGCCCCCGCCGGCCGCGGGCCCGCTCGCGGCCGGCGCGATCGACACCGCCACCCCCGGCCCGCGCAACCCGCCGGGCTGGTACGGCACCGTGGGCGAGGGCGGGGAGCGCCGCGCCCTCAACCTCTCCGCCCGCCTGCCCGCCCCCGCGGCGATGGCGCCCGCACCAAGCAGCGCGCGCGAGACCCGCATCGGCGGCGTGCCGCCGGAGCGCGACCTCGGCCCCTGGCTGCTGGCCGCGGCGCTGGTGCTGCTGGCGCTCGACCTCCTGCTCTCGCTCCAGAGCCGCGGCCTTGGCCTCCGCGCGCGGGCGGCCGCCGTGGCGCTGGCGCTGCTGCTGCCCGGCGCGGCCATGGCGCAGGGCACGCCGGCCCAGGGCACGCCGCCCGAGGGCGCGGCGGCGCTGGCCACGCGCCTCGCCTATGTCGTGACCGGCGACGCCCAGGCGGACGAGGTCTCGCGCCAGGGCCTGACGGGCCTGTCCGACTACGTGAACCGCCGCACCGCCGCCGGCCTCGCCGAGCCCGTGGCCTTGCGCCCAGGACGGGACGACCTCTCCTTCTATCCCCTGCTCTACTGGGTGGTGCTGCCCGAGGCCCCCGCGCCGGACGCGGCGGCCGTCGCCGCGCTGAACGCCTTCATGCGCAACGGCGGCATCATCGTCTTCGACACGCGGAACGAGGGCTCGGGCGAGGGCGTCTCGCTCGGCGCCGACGCCGCGCTGCGCCGCCTCACGCGCAACCTCCAGGTGCCGCCGCTCGCGCCCCTGCCGGAGGACCACGTCCTCAAGCGCGCCTTCTACCTCCTGCCCGACCTGCCCGGCCGCTACGCCGGCGGCCCCGTCTGGATCGCGCGCGACACGGACCGCGCGAACGACAGCGTCAGCCCCGTCATCATCGGCGGGCACGACTGGGCGGCGGCCTGGGCGGTCGACGCGCGCGGCGCCAACCCCTACGCCGTGCTGCCCGGCGGCGCGCGGCAGCGGACGCTGGCCTACCGCTTCGGCGTCAACCTCGTGATCTACGCGCTGACCGGCAACTACAAGGGCGACCAGGTGCACGTGCCCGCCATCCTGGAGCGCCTGGGTAACTGATGACGCGCTCCCTCTCCTCGATCGACCTCGCGCCCATCCTGCCGCCCTGGCTGCTGGCGGCGCTGGCCCTGCTCGCGGCGCTGGCGCTGCTGCCCGCGCTGCTGCGCCGCGCGCGCGGCGCCTGGTGGCGGGCGCTGGCCTTCCTCCTCCTCCTCGGCGCCGTCGCCAACCCGCGCCTCGTGCAGCAGACGCGCGAGGTCCGGCCCGACATCGCGCTGCTGGCGGTGGACAACAGCGCCTCCACCACCGTCGCCGGACGCGAGGCCGCGATCGCGGCCGCCCGCGTCGCCATCGAGGCCCGCGCCGGGCGGCTGCCCGACCTCGAGCTCCGCACCGTCGTCGCGGAGGAGGGCGGCAGCCAGGGCACGCGCCTCTTCGCGGCCATCGAGCGCGGCCTCAACGACATCCCCCGCGCGCGGCTGGCCGGCGTCATCGCGCTGACGGACGGGCAGGTGCACGACGTGCCGCGCAACCTCGCGATCGAGGCGCCGCTGCACGTCCTGCTGCCGGGGCGCGCGGGCGAGGTGGACCGGCGGCTCCGCGTCATCGAGGCGCCGGGCTTCGGCATCGTCGGCCGCGGCGTGGAGCTACGCCTCGTGGTGGAGGACCTCGGCATCGCCCCCGGCAACGCCGCGCCGCTCCGCCTGACCATCCGCCGCGACGGCGCCGCGCCGCGCACCGAGAGCGTGCTGCCCGGCCGCGAGCAGCGCATCGCCGTGCCCATCGAGCGCGGCGGCCCGAGCGTCATCGAGATCACCGCGGAGGAGCGCCCGGGCGAGGTCTCCACGCTGAACAACACCGCCATCGTCACCGTGAACGGCGTGCGCGACCGGCTGCGCGTGCTGCTCGTGAGCGGCGAGCCGCACGCGGGCGAGCGCACCTGGCGCCGCCTGCTGAAGGCCGACCCGAACGTCGACCTCGTCCACTTCACGATCCTCCGCCCGCCCGAGAAGGACGACCTGACCCCGCTGAACGAGCTCGCGCTGATCGCCTTCCCCGTGCGGGAGCTGTTCCAGCAGAAGCTGCGCGAGTTCGACCTCATCGTCTTCGACCGCTTCTCCAACCGCGGCATCCTGCCGCCGCAGTACCTGCGCAACATCGCCGAGCACGTCCGACAGGGCGGCGCGCTGCTGATGTCCGTGGGGCCGGAGTTCACCGGGCGGGAGTCGCTGGCCAACACCCCCCTTGGCGCCGTGCTGCCCGCTCGCCCCCTGCCCGGCGGGCAGGCGCTGTTGGAGGCGCCCTTCCGCGCCCAGGTGAGCGAGACCGGGCTGCGCCACCCCGTGACGGAGGGCCTGACCGGCGCCAACGCCACCGCGGTGGCGGCCGCGAGCTGGGGCCGCTGGTACCGGATGCTGCGCGCCGAGCCGCGCGGCGGCGCGACCGTCATGAACGGCGCGGACGGCAATCCCCTCCTGCTGCTCGACCGCGTCGGCGAGGGCCGGGTGGCGCTGCTGCTGTCGGACCAGATCTGGCTCTGGTCCCGCGGGCATGACGGCGGCGGCCCCCAGGCGGAGCTGCTGCGCCGCATCGCCCACTGGCTGATGCGCGAGCCCGAGCTGGAGGAGGAGGACCTCACCGCCGCCATCGCCCAGGGGCGCCTCACCGTCACCCGCCGCAGCCTGGCGGACGCCCCGCCCCCCGGCATCGCCGTCACCGCGCCGGACGGCACCGTGACGCGCCACGCGCCCGACCGGCGCGAGGGCGGGCGCGCGGTGGTGGAGGTGCCGGCCACCCGCGCCGGCGTCTGGTCCGCGACCGACGGCACCCGCACCGCCTTCGCCGCCGCCGAGGCGAGCAACCCGCCCGAGATCGCCGACCTGCGCGCCGATCCCGCGCGCTTGGCGGCGCTGGTCTCGGCCTCGGGGGGTGCCGCGCGCTGGATCGGCGACGGCGGCGCCCTGCCCGACCTCCGCCGCGTCGCCGCCGGGCGCGACGCCGCCGGGCCGGGATGGCTGGGGCTGGTGCGGCGGGAGGACCACACCGTCACCGGCATCGCCGCCCTGCCGCTGCTGCCGCCCTGGCTGGCGCTGCTGCTGGTGCTCGGCGTGGCCGTGGTGGCCTGGCGGCGCGAGGGGCGCTGAGCGGCCGCGGCCGTCGCGCGATCGTGCGAACCGGCGCCGGGGCGGATTAACCAAGTTGAACGCTCGGTCTCTACCGTTCTGTCAGCCAGAACACTCCGCCGTGGCCCCTGCCACGCGGCCGGAGCCCCCCATGCGAACCCGATCGTCCCTCCCCGCCCTCGCCCTCTCCTGCTTCCTGTTGCCGGCCGCGGCCTCCGCGGCGCCGGTGCTCTACCAGGCCGTCCTCGACCCCGCGAACGGTTCGGGCGTGACCGGCACGGCGAATTTCAGCCTCGACGGCGACATCCTGTCCTTCAGCCTCGTCGCCAACAACGTCGTGGCGGGGCAGACGCACCTGCTGCACGTCCACGGGAAGGACATCGCCCCGGGCGTGCCGCTCGACACCCCCGCGCCGCCGCCGCCCGTGCCGCCGAACGGCGACGCCGATGGCAACGGCGTCGTCACCACCCCCGAGGCGATCGCGCAGATCGGGCCGGTGATCCTCTCCCTCGCCGAGCACGCGCCGGGCACCAAGGCGGAACTCCTCGGCGTCACGGCCGCGACGACGACGCTGCTCTACACCGCCAGCTTCGACCTCAGCCAGAACCCGACGGAGCCCGGCTTCACGCGGGCGGACCTGCTGCCGCTCGACTTCCGCGTCTTCGACATGCACGGCGGCATCGTCCCCGCCGGGCCGGGCGCGAGGACCTACGACGTGAACCTGCCGGTCGCGGCCGGCGCCATCACCCTCGTCGCCGTGCCCGAGCCGGCCTCGATGACGCTGATGCTGACCGGCGTGCTCGGCCTCGGCCTCGCGCGACGCCGCCGCCGCGCGGCCTGAGGGGACGTCACGGCCGGGGGCGCGAAGGTTCCCCCGGCCGCGGCGCTCAGGCTTCCTCCACCCCGCACCAGTCCGCGATGAAGCCCGCGATGGAGAGGGTGGTCTTGCGCAGCAGGTCGAGGTTCGTCCGCTCGTCGAAGCCGTGGTTCCCCTCGCCGCCCGGGCCGTAGCAGAGGGCGGGCATCGCGTAGTAGCGGCCGTAGTAGCGCGTGTCGTTCACGGCGGTGGAGAGGCGTTCCTCCATCACCGCGCCGAAGGCGGCCTGGTGCGCGCCGGCCAGCACGCGCTCGGCCTCGCTGCCGGGCTCCTGCACGAAGCCGTCGGCCTGGAAGCCGTGCCAGGTGATCTCGGGCGGGTTGTTCGCGAGGAAGGCGTCGCCCTCCCGCGCCGCCTGCACGCAGCGCTCCACCCCCGCCATCACCTCCGCCACCTCCATCGACGGCGTCAGGCCGATGCGGCAGTCCACCTCGCACCAGGCGGGCGTGGAGGAGGCCCAGTCGCCGCCGCGGATGACGCCCGGGTTGAACTTGATCGGGTTGGGGACGGCGGCGAAGGACGGGTCCGCCTTCGCGCGCTCGTTCAGCGCCACCGTGTGGTCCTGCAGCGCGCGGATGAGGTGCATGACGGAGAGGATGGCGTTCGTGCCCGTGTCCGCGACCGCGACGTGGACGGGCACGCCGCGCACGCGCAGGCGGAACCACAGCGTGCCCGTGTGCGCGCGCGTGATGGTGCCGGCGGTCGGCTCAGGGATGAGGCAGGCGTCGGCGCGGTAGCCGCGCAGCAGGGTCGCGAGCGCGCCGTTGCCCGTGCTCTCCTCCTCCGTCACCGTCTGCACGTGCACGTCGCCCGCGGGGCGCAGCCCGGCGTCGCGGATCGCGTCCATCGCGAAGATCATCGCGGAGACGCCC
Source organism: Muricoccus nepalensis (assembly GCF_006438825.1). Lineage (GTDB taxonomy): Bacteria > Pseudomonadota > Alphaproteobacteria > Acetobacterales > Acetobacteraceae > Roseomonas > Roseomonas nepalensis. The sequence continues at coordinate 255,581 of NZ_RCZP01000002.1, read as the reverse complement.
GCCTTCATGTCGTTCGCGCCGCGCCCGTAGAGCCAGCCGTCGCGCACCACGCCGCCATAGGGCGGGTGCGTCCACATTTCCGACGGCCCCTCCGGCACCACGTCGATGTGCCCCTGCAGGATGAGGCTCCGCCCGCCCGCGCCGCGCGCGCGCCGCGTCGCCACCACCTGCACCGATCCCTGGGGATCGACGTCCACCATCGGCGCCGCCTTCTCGTGCGATTCCAGCGGCACGTCAGCGAGGGTGAAGCGGTCCACCTGATAGCCGCGCGCGGCCATCCCGCGGGCAATCCAGTCCTGCAGCGGGGCCTCGCGCCCGCGCAGGCTGGGGAAGCGGACGAGCTCCGCGAGGAAGGCGGTCTGCGCCTCGAAGTTCCGGTCCACACCCGCGCGCAGGCGCTCCAGGATGGCGGGGTCGGGCCGGGCGAGGGCGGAGGGGGCGAGGTCGGTCAAGGGCGGGTCCTTCGGGCTGGAGGATGGCGCCGCCCCGTCCGGGGCCGCCGGGGTATCAAGGCGCCGCGACCGTCACCTCGAGGCGCATCTTCGGGTGGATGCCGCAGAAGGCGACGTAGCGCCCGGCGGTGGGGATGCGCCAGCTCACGGTCTGGCCGGGGTCCTGGATGCCGCTGTTGCGCTGCAGGTCGGGGGAATCGATGCGGATGTTGTGCGCGGTCGTGTCGTCGTTGACGATCTCGAGCGTGCCGCCCGGCACCAGCGCCACGCGCAGCGGCGCGAACTGGCGGTTCCGCTGCGAGACCCGCGCGCGCGCCACGGGCGCGAGGCCGGGCGGCGGCGCGGGCGCGGCCGGCGGCGTCGCCATCTCCGGCAGGGCCGCGTCGGGCGCGCTGGTCAGCGTGTCGAGGAAGGCGACGAGGTCCGCCCGCTGCCGGGCATCGAGGGCCAGGCGGCGCGGCAGCTCCGGCGCGAGGGTCGGGCGGTCCACGACGCCGCCGGCGTAGTGGTCGAGCACGGCCTCGATCGTCGGCAGCGAGCCGTCGTGCATGTAGGGCGCGCGCCGCATCGCCTCGCGCAGCGTCGGCGTCTTGAAGGCGTGGTCGGCCCGCGCCTCGCCGAGCACGGGGCCGCGGCCGAGGTCGGGCGGCGCGCCCGGGCGCAGCGGCAGCCCGATGTCGTAGAAGGCGTGGTCGGTGAAGGCCCAGCCCTCGTGGCAGGTCGCGCAGCCCGCCGGCCCGTTGAACACCGAGAGGCCGCGGCGCTCGGCGGGCGAGAGCGCGGCGTCGTCGCCCTCCACCCAGGCGTCGAAGCGCGTGCGCGGCGAGACGAGCGTGCGCTCCCAGGCCGCCAGCGCGCGGACGAGGTTGTCCTTCGTCACCGCGGGCCCCGCGCCCGGGAAGGCCGCGGCGAAGGCGGCGCGCCAGGCGGGATCGCCGCCCATGCGCGCGATCAGCGCCTCGAGCGGCTGACCCATCTCCTCGTGCGCCTCGATGGGGGCGGCCGCCTGGGCCTCCAGCCCCTCCGCGCGCCCGTCCCAGAACAGGAACGGCGCCCAGGCAAGGTTCCAGATGGTGGGCGAGCGCCGCCGCAGCGCCTTCCCGCCCGCCCCGCGCGCGAGCGGCAGCCCGTCGCTGAAGCCGTGCGCCGGCTGGTGGCAGCTCGAGCACGACATGGCGCCCGTGGAGGAGAGCGAGGGGTCGAAGAACAGCCGCCGGCCGAGCTGCGCGCGGGCGGCGGTGGTGGGGTTGTCGGCCGGCGCCGGCGGCGGCTCGGCCGGGCGGCGATAGGCGGCGCGCAGCGCGGCGTCCTCGGCGGCCGAGCCCGCGTCGGCGGAGCCGGCGGGCGCGACCAGCGCGCCGAGGCTCGCCGCCAGGAGCACCAGCAGCGCCCCCGAGAGCAGCCCGTCGAGGAGCCGCGCCCTCACCGCCAGCGCAGCGCGGCCCGCTCGAAGCGGGCGACGGCGGCGAGCAGGTCGGGCACGCTCATCGCGGGGGCGGAGGGCGGGCGCGGCGTCGGCCAGGCGCGGCGCAGGGCGGCGAGCGCGGCCTGCGCCTCCGCCCAGTCGCGCTCGCCGCCGGGGGCGCCGCGCAGGGCGGCGGCGTTGCGGTTCAGCAGCGCCTCCGTCTCGGCGAGGAAGCCGCGGCCGTCCTGGTACTCCACGACGTTCGCCAGGCGGCCGTCCTCGATCGCCGCCTCGTACTCGGCGGCGGCGGCGCGCATGGTCCGGGCCGCGACCTCCGCGACGAAGGGGGCCGAGTTGCGGACGCGGGCGGGCACGCCGGCCACCAGCGCGCGGTCGATCCGCGCGAGGGCGGCGCGGTAGTCCGCCTCCAGGCCCGCCCCCCCGCGCTTGCGCCGCGCGCGGTTGGCGAGGTTCCCCAGCTCGGCCGCGAAGCCCGGCGCGCGGCGGCGGCGCAGCTCGAGGCGCAGGTTCTCGTAGATCTCCTCCATCGGGTGGAGGAAGTGGAACACCGCGTCGTCCCAGGCCCCGGCCCGCGCGAGCTCCATCCCGATCGCGAGGTGGCCGCGGACGAGCATGATCTGCGCGGCGTAGGCGACGTCGGGCGAGGCGCCGAAGGTGATCCCCCCCTCGCCGCCCTCGCCGCCTTCCCCGCCCTCCTGCGCGGCCGTGCCGCCGGCTGGCGCGGGCGTGGGCGCCGCGGCCGGGGGCACGAGGACCGGCGCGGGCACCGCCGCGGGCGGCACGGGCGCCGCCGCGCCGGGCAGCGCCCCGGGCGGGACGACCGGCGGGGTCGGGGACGGTGCCTCCGGCGCGGCGGCGGGCGCGGGCGGCGCGGCCGCGGGGGCGGCGGGAAGGGGCGCGGGAGGAGCCGCCACCGGCTCCGAGGCGGCTGGCGCCGGCGGCACGACGGGTTCCGGAGCGGGGGCCTCCGGGGCCGCGGGCGCGGCCGGCGGTGCGTCCTGGAACATCACGGGCACGTCGGCCGGGGGCTCGACCTCGGGGATGGCGCCCTGGGGGATGGGCGGCGCGGGCCGCGCCTCCTCCGTCGCCGGCGCGGGCTGCGCCTGGCCGGGCAGGACCGGGGCGCCGGCCAGGGCGAAGGCGCCGACCCCCAGCCAGAGGCGCAGCGGGCCGAAGCGAACCGGGCCACTCCCCATGGGCAACCTCTCCTGTCAGTCTGCGAGCGATGATCGTTTGCATCCCCAATGTGCTGCCCCCCGAGCGGCTCGGCAAGCTGCGCGCCCTGCTGGGCAGGGCTGCCTTCACGGACGGCGCCGCCACCGCCGGCTGGCACGCGCGGGTGGTGAAGGCGAACGAGCAGGCCGACCCGCTGGACCCCTTCGCGCGGGAGGCGGGCGAGATCGCCCTCGCGGCGCTGGAGGCGAGTGAGGTGTTCCGCGCGGCGGCCCTGCCGCGCCGCCTCCGCGCGCCGCTCCTCTCCCGCACCACGCCGGGGCGGACCTACGGCGCGCACGTGGACGACGCCGTCATGGGCGGCGGCGCGCCCTCCGATCCCCGGGGGGAGGCCCCGCTGCGGGCCGACATCGCCGTCACCCTCTTCCTCTCCGACCCTGATTCCTACGAGGGCGGCGAGCTGGTGATCGAGACGATGGCCGGCGAGATGGCGGTGCGCCTCGCGGCCGGCGAGGCGGTGGCCTACCCGGCGGGCACGATCCACCGCGTCGCCCCCGTCACGCGCGGCGAGCGGCTGGTCGCGGCCACCTGGGCGCAGAGCCTCGTGCGGGACCCGGCGAAGCGCGAGATCCTCTTCGACCTCGACGCCGCGGGGCGCGACCTCTTCGCGCGCGAGGGCAAGTCGCGCGCCTTCGACCTGCTGGCGAAATCCCGCGCGGCGCTGCTCCGCCGCTGGGCCGAACCGTGAACGCCGGCCTTCCCGCGGGCGCGGCGCGGCACCAGATAGGGGGCATGCCACGCGCCGCCCCCGTCCTTGCCCTCCTCTCCCTCGCCGCCCTCTCGGCCTGCGCGACGGGACCGACGATCTCGGAGCGCCTGTCGACCTATGTCGGCCGCTCGGAGCTCGACCTCGTCTCCGCGCTCGGCGTGCCGACGCGCAGCTACGAGACCGGGGGGCAGAAGTTCCTCGCCTACGAGGAGCAGCGCACGGTGGCCGTGCCCGGGGCCTATCCCGGCGGCTTCGCGGGCGGCCCCTTCTACGGGGGCTTCGGGCGCGGCTTCTACGGCGGCGGCTACGCGGCCTTCGGCAACAGCTACGTCCCCGTCCAGTGCGACGTGACCTTTGCCCTGCGCGAGGGGCGGGTCGCGAGCTTCACCTACCGCGGCCAGGGCTGCGCCTGACCGCCCGTCCGCGGCGGGCGACAAGGCGCGGGATTGGCTCCCCGCCCCGCCGCCCGCTATAGGCAAGAGGCCATGCGTCGCCCCCTCCCCCCCCTCCTCCTGGCCGGCACCCTGCTGGCCCTCCTCGCGACGCCGGCCCTTGCCCAGGGCATCGGGCGCAGCGCGCCGCCGCCGCCAGGCGCCCCGACCGTCCGCCCGCCGCCCCCGGCGCTGCCCGGCCTCGCGGGACGGCGCGCGCCAGAGCCGATCCCCTCGGACACGCCGAGCGCCAGCCTCTCGCCCAACGCGGCGCTGTTCGACGCCATCACCCGCGGCGACCTCCCCGCCGCGCGCGAGGCGATGGGGCGAGGCGCGGACCTGAACGCGCGGAACCAGCTTGGCCTCACCCCGATCGACGCGGCGGTGGACCAGGGACGCAACGAGATCGCCTTCTACCTCCTCTCCGCCCGCGGCAGCGCCGGCAGCGGCCCGACCATGGCACCCGCCGAGCCGGAGCCCGCGCCCGCCGCCCGGCGCGGCCGCGGCGGGCGCGAGGCCCCGCCCGCCCGCGTCGCGGCGGAGGAGGAGGACGCGCCGCCCGCCCGCGGCGCCTCCCCCCTCTACGAGCCGCCCCGCCGCGGCGCGCCGCCCGCCGCCCCCCTCGCGCTGCGCCCCCGCCTCTTCGCCGCGGACGGCGGCGCGCCCCGCCCCGAAATCGGCTTCATCGGCTTCGACGCCGGCCGCCCCGCCGGCGCCGAGCCCCTGCCCGAGGCCGCCCAGCGCCCGGATCGCGCCCGCCCGCTCCGCGGCCGCCGGGGCTGAGGAGGGGCGGGCACCGGACGGGCCCGGCCCGGTGACAGCGACCGCCCTCCCCGGTCCCGCCGTGCTCCTCGCCGCCGGCGGCGCCGCCTTCGCCCTGCCCCACGCCGCGGTGCGCGCCCTGCTCCCCCTGCCGCGCCTCGACGCCCCGCCCGGCCTGCCGCCGCCCCTCGCGGGCTTCCTGAACCTCGGCGGGGAGGCGGTGCCGGTGCTCGACCTCGCCCGCCTGCTCGACGCCGCCCCCGGCGCGCCGCATCCCTACCGCCACCTCGTCCTCCTCGCGGAGGGCCGCCTCGCGCTCCTCGTCGACCGGGCGCTCGACGTGCTGCCGGCCGGGCTGCCCCTCCGCCCGGTGGAGCCCGGGCGCTCCCTCAACGGCCTGGTGACCGGCGCGCTGGAGGTGGAGGGCGTCACGGCGCATCTCCTCGACCCCGGTCGCCTGCTGCTGGCGGAGGAAGAGGCGGTGCTCGCCGCGCTGACGGAGCGGGCGCGGGCGCGGCTGGCGCGCTGGGACGCGCCGCCGGACGCCGCCCCCCCGTGACCCCCGGCGACGCCCGGCCGGACCCCGCCTTCCCGGCGCTCAAGCGCCTCGTCATCGCGCGCACCGGCCACGCCTATTACGAGGACAAGGACGCCGCCCTCTGGGAGCGCGTCCGCCGCCGCCTGCGCGCGACCGGCGCGGCCGACGCCGCGGGCTACCTCGCGCGCCTCGCGGCGGACGAGGGCGAGTGGGCCGCGCTCGAGTCCGAGGTGACGATCGGCGAGACCTTCTTCTTCCGCGACGCCGCCCAGTTCGCCGCGCTGGAGGGGGTCATCCTTCCCCGCCTCCTCCGGCGGCGCGCGGCCACGCGCCGGCTGCGGGTCTGGTCCGCCGGCTGCTCCACGGGGGCCGAGGCCTATTCGGTCGCCATCCTCCTGCGCCGCCTGCTAGGACCGGCGCGCGCGGACTGGGCGATCGACATCCTCGGCACGGACATCAGCGCGGCCGCGCTCGCGGCCGCCCGCGCGGCCCGCTTCAGCCCCTGGGCGCTGCGCGGCATGCCCGCCGCCGAGCGGGCGCGGGACTTCACGCCCCTGGAGGGCGGGCGCGCCTGGCAGCTTCGCCCCGAGCACCGCGCCGGCGTCCGCTTCGAGCGGGGGAACCTCCTCGCCCTGCTGGACGGCCGCGCCGCGCCGGAGCTTGCGGCGCAGGACCTCATCCTCTGCCGCAACGTCCTCATCTACCTCGACCGCGCGCGGGTGCCGGACGTGGTGCGCGCCCTGGCGGAGCGGCTGGCGCCGGACGGCTGGATGCTGCTCGGCCACGCCGAGCCCGACCCCTCCTTCGGCGCCTTCCTGCGGCCGGTGGCCCTCCCCGGCACGACGGCCTGGCGCCCGCGCGCGGCGGGGGTTGCCCCGGAGGCGCTCGCGCCCCCCGCGGCGGCCGCCTGGGCGCCCCTTCCCTTGCCCCCGCCCCTTGCCTTCTGGCCGGAGCCCGTTGCGGCCGCGGAACCCCAGCCCGCCTCCGCCGGTCCCGCCGCGGCGCTGGAGCGCGCCCGCGCCGAGGCCGATGCCGGTGCCCTGGAAGCGGCGCGGCAGAGGCTGCGCGAGGCCCTTCGCCACCACCCCACCGCCGCCCCCCTGCACCACCTCGACGGGCTGGTGGCGGGCGCCCTCGGCGAGGCCGCGGCGGCGGAGGCGGCGCTGCGCCGCGCGCTCTACCTCGACAGCGGTTTCGTCGCGGCGCACTACCATCTCGGCCTGCTGCTGCTCGAGCGCGGCGCGGCCGAGGCCGGGCGGCGCAGCATCGCCAACGCCGCCCGCCTCGCCCGCGCGCTGCCGGGCGGCACGGTCCTGGAGGAGGGCGACGGCATGACCGCGGAGACCCTGCTCGGCCTTGCCCGCCACCACCTCGCCAACGGGGCGGCCTGATGGTGCTCCGCTTCCTGCCCGACCCGGGCCTCCTCGGCGGGATGGACGAGGCCCGCGCCGAGCGCCTGCTCGAGGAGCGCACCCGGCGCCTCGCCGGCCGCGGCACCCGCCGCGAGGCGGCCGGGGCCCCCGTGCTCGTGGTGGCCCTCGGCGGGGAGCTCTTCGGCCTGCCGCTCGACGGCGTGGCCGCGGTGCTGGCGGCCGAGCCGCCCTGCCGCCTACCGGGAAGCCCGCCCGAGGTGCTCGGGCTGCGCGCCCGCGCGGGGCGGATCCACGCCGTGCTCGACCTCGCCCGCCTGCTCGGCCTGCCGGGGGGCGAGGGGGAGCACGACGTGCTGCTGCGCCCGCCCCCGGCCGGCGGGCGGCGGCTCGCCCTGCGCGTCGGCCGGGCCCTCTCGGCGCTCGCGCCGCGCCCCCTTCCCGGCCCGGCGAGCCCCGCCCCGGCCAGCCCCGTCGCCTTCCGCGCAACCCTGCCCGGTGCGGGGGAGCCGCCCGTCCTCGGCGTGATCGACCTCGGCCGTCTGCTGCGCCCCTACGCCTCCCCCCTGCCCGGAGCCTGAACCCGCGTGTCGATTGCCAACCGCGCCCTGCTGGGCTTCGTGACGCTGAGCCTCCTCGCCATCGGCCTCGGGCTCTGGTCGCTCGACCAGTTCGAGACGGTCCGCAACGCCAGCCGCCTCGTGATGTCCCGCGACAGCACGGTCATCCGCCAGGTGACGGAGATGCGGAGCGCGCAGGCCGAGATGCGCGACACGCGCGAGCGCCTCGTGCTCGCCTATCTCGGGAGCCGCGTCGCGCCGGGAGCGGCCCCGGCCGTCGCCGACGCCGCCAACCCCGCCGACTGGCGCCGCGCCTCCGGGCGGCTCTCGGCCGACCTCGACGAGGCCCTCGCGGCCGCGCAGGGCTTCGCCGCCCAGGCGATCGCGCCCGAGCGGCGCGCGGCCTGGCAGGCGGTCATCGCGGCACTGAACGGCGCCGCCGCGACCCTCGCCCGCCAGCGCGAGCGCGTGGAGGCGCAGGTCCGCCTGCTGGCCGCCGACGACGCCGCCCCCCTCGTCGCCGCGGAGCCCGCCGTCATCGCCGGCGCCGCCGAGCTGGACCGCGGGCTCGACCGGGTGGAGGCGGCGATGGAGCGCCTCTCGGCGATCGGCCAGCAGCGCGTGGACGAGATCGCGGACAACGCGCGCAACCTCATCCTCCTCGGCCTCGGGGCGGCGGTGCTGATCGCGGTCGGCGTCACGGCCCTGGTCCGCCGCGCCCTCGCCCGACCGCTCGAGGGGCTGCTCGACCTCGTGGACCGCATCGGCCGCGGCGACCTGTCGGGCGCCCCCGCGCGGGAGGGGCGCGACGAGTTCGGGCGCCTGGGCGCGACGCTGAACACCATGGCGGAGGGCCTGCGCGACCTCGCCCGCCAGAGCCGGGACGCGACCCACCAGCTCGACGCCGCGACGGCCGAGATCCGCGCCAGCACGCAGCAGCAGGCCGCGAGCGTCGAGGAGCAGCTCGCGGCCGTGCAGGAGACGGCGGCGACGGTGGACGAGATCACCCATTCCGGCACCCAGATCGGCAAGCGCGCGCAGGAGGTGATCGCGAGCGCCCAGGCCACCGTCCGCAGCAGCGGCGACGGGCTGCGCGCGGTGGCCGAGACGGTCGCCGCCATGGACAAGATCCGCGAGCAGGCCGAGCGCGTGGCCGAGAACATCGTCTCCCTCAGCGAGAAGACCCAGGCCATCGGCGAGATCACCGCGACGGTGAACGACCTCTCCGAGCGCAGCCACCTGCTGGCGCTGAACGCCGCGATCGAGGCCGCCGCCGCCGGCGAGGCCGGGCGGAGCTTCGCCGTCGTCGCCGCCGAGATGAAGTCCCTCGCCGACCAGGCGAAAGAGGCGACGGCGCAGGTGCGCGCCAACCTCGGCGACATCCAGCGCGGCATCAACGCCTCCGTCATGCTGACCGAGGAGGCCGTGAAGCGCGCGGCCACGGGGCGCGAGCGCACGGCCAGCAGCCACGAGACCATCCGCGAGATCACCGCCCGCGTGCAGGAGGCGGTGCAGACCTTCCAGCAGATCGTCGCCAGCACGAACCAGCAGCAGCTCGGCATCGAGCAGGTGATGGGCGCGCTGACCAACATCCGCCAGGCGAGCGAGCAGACGGCGGCGGGCACGCGCCAGCTCGACCAGGCGGCGGCGAACATGGCGGGGCTGAGCCACGGCCTCGTCGCCCTGGCCGACCGGTACCGGCTCTAGGGCCCGGGGCCGCGCGGCCGGGATGGCGGACTTCCGGGCGGAGCTGCTGGCGGCCTTCGACGCCGAGCACCGCGAGCACCTCGCCGCCCTGCGCGCCGCGCTGGCCGCGGAGGACGCGGAGGGCGCGGTCACCCTCGAGCCCGGCGCGCTGCGGGACGTGTTCCGCCGCGCCCACTCGCTGAAGGGCGCCGCCCGCGCGGTGGACCTGCCGGGGCCGGAGGCCGTGGCGCACCGGCTGGAGGGCCTCCTCGCACGGGAGACGGGCGCCGCCGCGGGCGGCCCGGCCCGGCTGCCCGCCGCGCTCGTGGCCCTTCTCCACCGCGGGCTGGACGCGATCGAGGCCGAGGCCGCCGCCCTCGCCGCCGGCGCCGCTTCGCCCCCCCTCGATCCGGTCCTCGCCGCGCTGGACGGGATGCTCGACGGGGCGCCGCTCGAGGCCGGCCCCGACCCCGCTCCGCCCGCCCCGCCCGCGCCGCCTGCGGAGGCCCCCGCCCCGGCCGAGGGCCATCTCCGGGTCGAGGCCGGGCGGGTGGAGCGCCTCTCGGCCGCGACCTACGGGCTGAAGGCCCTGCTCGGCCGCGACTCCACCGCCGCCGGGCTGCGCGGGGTGGAGGCAGAGCTGCGCGCGCTGCGCCGCAACTGGGAGGGGATGCGCGCCGCCCTTCCCGCCGACCCCGCCCTCGCGAACCGGCTGCGCGGCTTCGAGGCCTCCCTCAGCGAGGTCGCCCGCCACGTCGCGGCCCTCTCGCGCGAGGCGCGGGAGAGCGCGGACGCGGTGGCCCGCGCGGCCCAGCGCCTGCGGGAGGAGGTGGAGGCGATCGCCCTCGTCCCCGCCGGCAGCGTGCTCGGCCCCCTCGCCGCCGCGCTGCGCGAGATGGCCCGCGAGGGCGGGGTCGAGGCCACGGTCCGGACCACGGGCCTGGAGGCCCAGGCCGAGCGGCGCGTGCTGCAGGCGCTGAAGGACCCGGTGCTCCACCTTCTCCGCAACGCCCTCGGCCACGGGGCGCCGCGCGACGGGCGGCGGGCGGAGATCGGCCTGGCCGTGGAGGCGACCGAGGCCGGCCTGACCGTGACGGTGCGCGACAACGGGCCGGGCCCGGACCTCGCGGCCATCGAGGCGACGGCGGTCCGCCAGGGGCTGCTCCTCCCGCGCGCGCCGGGCGCCGCGCCGCCCTCGCCCGACGCCCTGCTCGCCCTCGTCTTCGAGCCCGGCTTCTCCACGGCGGCGGCGGTGGACCGCCTCTCGGGCCGCGGCATGGGCCTCTCGGTCGTGGCGGAGGCGGCGCTGGCGCTGCACGGCGCCGCGGCGCTGCGGGCGGCGCCCGGCGGCGGGGCCGAGGTGGTGATCGCCCTGCCCCCCTCCACCGGCCGGCGCCCGCTGCTGCTGGTGGAGGCGGGCGGGCAGGTGCTCGCCCTGCCCGGCAGCACGGCCCTCGTGACCGTCGGCCCGCTGCTCCGCCTCGACCCCGCCGCCCTGTCCACCGCCGAGGGGCGGCCGGTGGCGCGGCTGGCGGTCCCGGGCGGGGCGGCGCTGGTGCCGGTGCTGCCGCTGGACGCCCTCCTCGGGGGCGCGCCGGAGCCGCCGCCGCCGGGGCCGGGGCCCGCGGTGCTGCTCGCCCGCGGCGCGGCGCGCCTCCTCCTCACCGTCGCCGCCCTGCGGGACGCCCGCAGCCTGGTGGTGACGGAGGTGGACGCGCCGGGCCTCGACCCGGCCCTCGTCTCCGGCGCCGCCCTGCTGGAGGGCGACGCCGTCGCCCTCGTGCTGCGCCCCGACGGGCTGCTCGACCGCGGGCTGCGAGAGGCGGCGCGCGGCGGCCCCGGCACGGCCCCCCTGCCCGCCGCCGCGGCGCCGCGGCGCCACGTCCTCGTGGTGGACGACAGCCTGACCACCCGCACGCTGGAGCGGAGCATCCTCGAGACCGGCGGCTACCGCGTGACGCTGGCGGTGGACGGGGCGGACGCGCTCAACTCTCTGCGTGCCCCGGGCGCGGGCGTTGACCTCGTCCTCGCGGACGTCGAAATGCCCGTCATGGACGGGTTCGCGCTGCTGGAGGCGATCCGGGCGGACCCCTCCCTCGTGGGGCTCCCCGTGATCCTGATGACCTCCCGCGACAGCCCCGGCGACATCCAGCGCGGGATGGAGCTGGGGGCGAGCGCCTACCTGACGAAGCAGGGCTTCGACCAGCAGGCCCTGCTGGCCGCCATCGCCCAGCTCGTCTGAGCCTCGCGGGAGGAGAGCCGGTGAAGCAACCCCGCTGATGCGGACCGCCGAGGGGCCCGGACGCGCGATGCCCGTGCGCGTCATGATCGTCGAGGACAGCGCGGTGGTGCGCCAGCTCCTCGCGCACATCGTCTCGCGCGACCCGCGCCTCGCGCTCGCCGCCGCCGTCCCCTCGGCCGAGGAGGCGCTCGCCGAGATCGGCCGCGTGCGGCCCGACGTCGTCTCCATGGACATCCGCCTGCCCGGCCTGGACGGGCTGGAGGCGACGCGGCGTATCATGGCGGAGTGCCCCACCCCGATCGTCGTCATCGCCGACGCCGTGGAGGAGGGGGGGCTGCGTATCTCCATGAACGCGCTCCGCGCCGGGGCGCTATCGGTCGTGGAGAAGCCGCTCGGCCCGGGGCGGGAGGGCTGGGAGGCGGTGGCGGAGGCGATCTGCACGCAGCTCTTCATCATGAGCCAGGTGCCGGTGATCCGGCAGCGCCGCGCGCCCGCCCCCGCGCCGGGGAGCCCGCCCGCGGCCGCCCGCCCGGCGGCGCCCGCGGCGCGGCCGGCGGTGGTGGGCATCGCCGCCTCCACCGGCGGGCCGCCCGCCCTCGCCCGCGTGCTGGGCGCCCTCCCCGCCGGCTTCCCGGCGCCGGTCCTCCTCGTGCAGCACATGGGCGCCTCCTTCATGGAGGGCTTCGCGGCCTGGCTCGACGGGCTGGTGGCGCCCCGCGTCCTCCTCGCTCGGGACGGCGCCCGGCCGGAGCCCGGCCACGTCCACGTCGCCCCCGGCGACCGCCACCTCTCCCTCACCCCGGGCGGCCTGATGCGGGTGAGCGCCGCGCCGCCGGTCGGCGGCCAGCGCCCGGCGGCGGACGTGCTCTTCGGCAGCATGGCCCGGGTCCTCGGCCCGCGCGGCTTCGGGATCCTCCTCACCGGCATGGGGGAGGACGGGGCGCGGGGCCTCGCCGCCCTGCACGCGGCCGGCGGAACGACGCTTGCAGAGGACGAGACGACCGCGATCGTCTATGGCATGCCGGCGGCGGCGGTTCGCCTGGGTGGCGTGACGGCGGCGCTGCCGCTCGACGCCATCGGGCCGCGGCTGCTGCGGGCGATGGCGGGAGCATCGGAGGCGATGGACGGGCGGTGAGCGCCGAGACGGCATGGGAGGCGGGCGAGGCCCCGCGCATCCTGCTGGTGGAGGATTCCGAGACCCAGGCCCTCCAGCTTCGCCGGATGCTGGAAGGGGAGGGATTCTCGGTCAGCCGGGCCGGCAGCGGCGAGGCGGCGCTCGAGGCGCTGAACGGCCCCCTGCCCGCCCTCGTCATCGCCGACCACCACCTGCCCGGCATCAACGGCGACGAGCTGGTCCGCCGCATCCGCCTGAACGTCCGCGCCCGCGCCCTGCCCGTGCTCATGCTGACCGACGCCGAGGGCGGCGCGGACGGGGGCGACCTCGAGCGGCGGGGCCTCGAGAGCGGCGCCGACGCCTACGCGCCGAAATCGGCGGGGCGGGAGATCATCCTCCTCCGCCTGCGCGCGCTGCTGCGCCGGGGGGAGGGCGAGGGCGAGGCCGGACCCTCCCCGGACTCCCCCGGCGCCGGCTTCCGCCGTGCCCGGCTGCTGCTGGTCGACGACGGCCGGACCCACCGCCTCTGGCTCGGCGGCCTCCTGGCCGCGGACGGCGACCGCGTCGAGAGCGTGGACAGCGCCGGCGCCGAGGCCGCCGCCGACCGCCCGGGCGACCCCTGGGACGGCGTGGTGGTGAACCTGTCGGGCCTGCCGGGCGGTGGGCTCGACCTGCTGCGCGGGCTGGAGGCGCGGCGCCAGGCCGGCGCGGGCTTCCGGATCGTCGCCATCGACGGCAGCCGCCCCGCCCCCGCCGCCGCCTTCGAGGCCGGCGCCGACGACGTGCTGCCCGCCGAGGCCGGGGCCGAGGCCATCCGGCTCCGCGTCCGCGCCCTCGTCCGCCGCAAGCTCCTGCGCGAGGAGAACCGGCGGATCGAGAGCGCCATGCGCGAGCGGCTGCGCGAGGTGGAGCGCGCCCGCGCCGAGGCCGCCTCCGCCGAGGCCCGCGCCGCCCTCTCCGGCGCGCTCGCCCGCGCCAACGCGGAGCTGGAGAGCGCGAACCGCGCGCTGCGGGACACCCAGGGCAAGCTCGTCCAGGCCGCGAAGATGGCGTCCCTCGGCGAGCTGGTGGCGGGCATCGCGCACGAGATCAACAACCCGCTGGCCTTCATCCTGGCGCACCAGGGCACGGTGTCCCGCCTGCTGGCCCAGGTGGCGCCGCGCGTGGCGGGCGACGCGGAGGCGGCGCGGGCGCTGGAGAAGGCGACGGCCCGCGCCGATTCCATGGCCATGGGGCTGCGCCGCATCCAGGACCTCGTCGGCAACCTCCGGAAGTTCTCCCGCCTCGACGAGGCCGGCGCGCAGGAGGTGGACGTGCCCGAGGCGATCGGCACCATCCTCGTCCTGCTGACCCACAAGCTGTCCGATCGGATCGTGGTGGAGCGCGACCTCGCCGCCCCGCGCGTCCTCCGCGGCTCCCCGGCCCTGCTGAACCAGGTGGTGATGAACGTGGTGGGCAACGCCGCCGACGCGATCGAGGGCCACGGCCGGATCCGCCTGGCCACGCGCGAGGAGGGCGGGGACTACGTCATCGAGGTGAGCGACACCGGCCCCGGCGTGCCCGAGCCGATCCGCGCCCGCATCTTCGAGCCCTTCTTCACCACCAAGCCCGTCGGCGCCGGCACGGGGCTCGGCCTGTCGATCGCCTACGCGGTGGTGGAGGCCCACGGGGGCAGCATCGCGGTGGACGACGCGGCCTGGGAGGGCGGCGGCGCCCGCTTCACCATCCGCGTCCCCCGGGAGGGCGCGCCGTGACGGACGGGCCGGGCGACGGGCTGGGCGGGGCGATGGGCCCGGGAACGGGCCTGGTTCCAGGCCTGGCCGCCGGCGACCGCGCGACCGTCCTTCTCGTGGACGACGAGGCGGAGATCCTCACCGCGCTGACCGACCTCCTGGAGGAGGGCTTCGAGGTCGTCGCCACCACCCGCCCGGAGGAGGCCCTGGCGCTGCTCGCCGGCGGGCTGCGCCCGGCGGTCATCCTCTCCGACCAGCGCATGCCCGGCCTCACCGGCGACGCCTTCCTCGAGCGCGCCCGCGCCCATTCGGACGCCGAGGCGCTGCTGCTGACAGGCTACGCGGAGCTCGACGCCGTCGTTGGCGCGCTCAACCGCGGGCGGATCGCGGGCTACGCCGCCAAGCCTTGGGAACCCGCGGCGCTGCTCGCCATGGTCGGCGCCGCGCGCGACCGGCACGACCTCCGCCGGGCTCTGGAGGCCGAGCGCGCCCTCCTGCAGGGATTGCTGGAGAACCTGCCCGACCAGCTCTCCTTCAAGGACGCGCAGGGCCGCTTCATCCGGCTGAACGCCGCCAAGGCCGCGGCGCTGGGCCTGGAGCCGGGCGCCTGCCTCGGGCGGCGGGAGGAGGACCTCCTCTCCCCAGAGGCGGCCGCCGGCCTGGCGAAGGCCGAGCGGGACGCCCTGGCCGCGGGCACGGCCTCGGCGCTCGCCGAGGCGCCGCCCGGCCCGGACGGGCAGCCCCGGTGGCTGCACACCAGCCGCGTCGCCCTCGGCGCCGGCGTGCTCGTCACCATCGCCCGCGACGTCACCGAGGCCCGGCGCCTGGAGACACGGCTTCGCCAGGCCGACAAGATGCAGGCGCTGGGCACCATGGCCGGGGGGGTCGCCCACGACTTCAACAACCTGCTCACCGCCATCCTCGGCAGCCTGCACCTCGCGGGAAAGCGCGTCGGCGACGAGCCGGGGCTGCGGCGCCTCATGCACAACGCGACCCTCGCGGCCGAGCGGGGATCGGCCCTCACCCGGCGGCTGCTCTCCTTCTCCCGGCAGAACGAGCTCGCGCCGCGCCGCGTCTCGGTGAACCGGCTCATCCTCGGCATGGGCGACCTGCTGGCCCGCACCCTCGGCACGCCCCCGGGCGGGGCGCTCGAGCTGCGGCGCGACCTCGCGGCCGACCCGGGCGCCGTCCGCGTGGACCCCGACCAGTTCGAGCTCGCGCTCATCAACCTCTGCATCAACGCGCGGGACGCCATGCCGGAGGGCGGGACCATCACCCTGGCGACCGCCGACGCCCCCATCGGCCCCGACGAGATCCCGGAGCTGCCGGCCGGCGCCTATGTCCGCGTCTCCGTCGCCGACACCGGCACGGGCATGCCGCCGGAGGTGCTGACCCGCGTGCTGGAGCCCTTCTTCACGACGAAGGAGGTCGGCAAGGGCACGGGGCTCGGCCTGCCGATGGTCTATGGGCTGGTGCGGCAGTCCGGCGGCGGGCTGGCGATCGACAGCGTGCCCGGCAAGGGCACCCGCGTCTCGCTCTACCTCCCGGCCGCGGCAGCGGGCGACGAGGAGAGCGTCCCGCCGGGTGACGGCACGGCCCGGGCCTGCGCGCCCGCCCGGATCCTGGTGGTGGACGACGACGCGACCGTGCGCTCCGTGACGGCCGGCTTCCTGTCGGACCTCGGTCACGAGATCCTGGAAGCCGCGGACGGCGAGGCGGCGCTGCGCCTGCTGGAGGGCGACGAGGGCGTGCGGCTGATGGTGGCGGACTTCGCCATGCCGCGCATGAACGGGGCGGAGCTGTCCGAGCGAGCACGGGCGATTCGGCCGGGCCTGCCGATCTTGCTCGTCACGGGCTACGCGGAGCTCGGGGCGCTGTCGCCGGGCATCCCGGTCCTCCAGAAGCCCTACCGCCAGGGGGAGCTGGCGGAGCGGGTCGGGCTGCTGCTCGGCTGAGCGGCGGCCTCAGCGGGCCTCGGGCATGCCCGCGGCGTCCGCCGGCCCCGGGTGGAGGGCCTCCGCGCCGCCGGAGAGGGCGGAGCCGGCGAGGGCCGCGATCTCCCGCAGGGCGGCCAGCGTCAGCGGGACCTGGGTCATGCCGCCGCCATCGCCCTGCAGGTTCAGCGTGACGCCGGCGGGTCCCTGCAGGAGGGAGGCGGAGTGGATCGGCGGGAGGGCGCGGGGCTGGGCGGGCCGGAAGCTGTTGGCGGCGGAACCAGGCATCGGGGGAGGGAACCTCGTTTTGGGTTTTCACCGGATCTTCCGGCCCGCACAGCTTTCCTGAGTCTGCGTAAAGGAAGAGTGAACAGGACGGGCTGGGGCGGCCCTGCCCGCTGGAAGGCGCCCCCGCTGCGCGCCCGGGCTGGGGAAGACGTGATATGTTTCGTTACCCCAACGCACAGTGAGCGCTAGGCAGCGGCTCCCACTGGGATTAAGGGGCGTTCTGAAAGGCCCGCATGCGACGGGCCCAGCTGGGAGACGAAGACCGAATGAACCGACGTCGATTCGTCGCGGGGGCGCCGCTTGCGGCTGCCGCGGCCACCACGCTTGCGGCCCCCGCCATCGCCCAGACCATGCCCGAGCTCCGCTGGCGCATGGCCTCGTCGTTCCCGAAGAGCCTCGACACCATCTACGGCGCCGGCGAGCACGTGGCCAAGCGCGTGGCCGCGCTGACCGACAATAAGTTCCAGATCCGCACCTTCGCCGCCGGCGAGATCGTGCCCGCCTTCGGCACCGTCGACGCCGTGCAGCAGGGCACGATCGAGTGCGCCCACACCGCCTCCTACTACTTCGTCGGCAAGGACCCGACCTTCGCTTTTGATGGCACCGTGCCCTTCGGCATGAACTTCCGCCAGCTCAACGCCTGGTTGAACGCCGGCGGCGGGCACGAGGTAATGCGCGAGTTCTTCGAGGGCTACAACATCGTCTCCCTCCAGGCCGGCAACACCGGCGCCCAGATGGGTGGCTGGTTCCGCAAGGAGATCCGCAACGTCGAGGACCTGAAGGGCCTCAAGTTCCGCATCGGCGGCTTCGCGGGCAACGTCATCCAGAAGCTCGGCGCCGTGCCGCAGCAGATCGCGGGCGGCGACATCTACGCCTCGCTCGAGCGCGGCACGATCGACGCCGCCGAGTGGATCGGCCCCTACGACGACGAGAAGCTCGGCTTCAACCGGGTCGCGCCCTTCTACTACTACCCGGGCTGGTGGGAGGGCGGGCTCAACCTGTCGCTCCACATCAACAAGGCGAAGTACGACGAGCTTCCGGCGATCTACAAGGAGACGCTGAACAGCGCCTGCCGCGACGCGACGATCGAGACGATGGCGAAGTACGACGCGCAGAACCCGCCGGCGCTGCGGCGCCTGCTGGCAAACGGCACGCAGCTCCGCCCCTTCCCGCGCGACGTGATGCAGGCCTGCTACCGCGCGACCTTCGAGCTCTACGACGAGACCGCGGCCGCCAACCCGCGCTTCAAGAAGGTCTACGACCACTTCAAGGCCTTCCGCGACACCCAGCTCCAGTGGTTCCGCGTGGCGGAGAACTCCTACGACAGCTTCGTCTACCTCATGCAGGCGCAGGAGCAGCAGGCGCCGGCGGGGGGCCAGCCGCGGCGCTGAGGCCGGGCTTGCCAGACAGTAAGGGATACGAGTGACGATGAAGCCCCTGCTCGCCTTCAGCCGGGTCGTGGACAGCGTGAACGCGCTGTTCGGCCGCGCGGCGGACTGGATGACGTTGCTGGCCTGCGCGATCAGCGCCGGCAACGCCACCGTGCGCTACGGGCTTTCCTACTCCTCCAACGCCTGGCTGGAGGTGCAGTGGTACCTCTTCGCCGGCATGGTGATGCTGGGGTCCTCCTACACCCTGTTCCGGAACGAGCACGTCCGCGTGGACATCCTCTACGGCAGCCTCGGCCAGCGGGCGCGGCTCTGGGTGGACATCCTGGGCATCATCGTCTTCCTGCTTCCGGCGATGCTGCTGCTGGCCTGGATGACCTGGCCCTTCTTCGTCGACAGCTGGCAGCGGGGCGAAGGCAGCCAGAACGCGGGCGGGCTGATCCGCTGGCCCGTGAAGCTGATCCTGCCCCTCGGCTTCCTCATGATCGCGCTGCAGGGGCTGTCGGAGCTCATCAAGCGGATTGCCCTCCTGCGGGGCCTCAAGCCCGCGAGCGAGGCCGTCGTGGACTACGAGCGGCCGCTCCAGTGAGCGGGCGGCGCGCGACCCACCAGACCGATATCGGACAGGACTTTCCATGAACGCGGACTATATGCCGCCGCTGATGTTCGGCGGGCTGGTGGTCTTCCTGCTGATCGGCTTCCCCGTGGCCTTCTCGCTGGCCGCGGTAGGGCTGTTCTTCGGCTTCATCTCGATCGAGCTCGGCTTCTTCACCACCGCCTATCTCGGCAACCTGCCGCTGCGCGTCTTCGGCACGCTGTCGAACGACCTCCTGCTGTCGATCCCCTTCTTCACCCTCATGGGCGCGATCCTGGAGCGCTGCGGGCTGGCGGAGGACCTGCTGGAGGGCACGGGCCAGCTCTTCGGGAAGATCCCGGGCGGCCTGGCCTACGCCGTGATCCTGGTGGGCGCGGTGCTGGGCGCCATCACCGGCACCGTGGCCGCCTCCGTCATCGCCATGGGCATGATCAGCCTGCCGATCATGATCAAGTACGGCTACGACATGCGGATCGCGACGGGCGTGATCGCGGCGTCGGGCACCATCACGCAGCTCATCCCGCCCTCCCTCGTGCTGATCGTGCTCGGCGACCAGCTCGGCCGCTCGGTGGGCGACATGTACGCGGGCGCGATCGGCCCCTCGATCCTGCAGATCGTGCTGTTCATCCTCTTCATCGTCGGCGTGTCGATCTTCGCCCCGCACAAGGTCCCGCCCCTGCCGGACGAGGCGCTGGGCACCCGCGGCTGGCCGCTGATCTGGCGCGTCGCGAAGGGCATGGTGCCCTCCATCGTCCTCATCTTCCTCGTGCTCGGCACCATCTTCATGGGGCTGGCCACCCCGACCGAGGCGGGGGCGATGGGCGCGGTCGGCGCCGTGGTGCTGGCCGTCGCCAACGGCCGCTACACCTGGGCGCTGCTGCGGGAGGCCATGGGCAACACCATGCGCATTACCGCCATGGTGATCTTCATCCTCCTCGGCGCCACGGTCTTCTCGCTCGTCTTCCAGGGCGTGGACGGAAGCATCTGGCTCGAGCACATGATGTCGGGCGTACCGGGCGGGCAGGTCGGCTTCCTCATCTTCGTCAACATCTTCGTCTTCTTCCTCGCCTTCTTCCTCGACTTCTTCGAGATCGCCTTCATCATCGTGCCGCTGCTCGCCCCGGTCGCGGCCAAGCTGGGCATCGACCTCGTCTGGTTCGGCGTGCTGCTCTGCATCAACCTGCAGACGAGCTTCATGCACCCGCCCTTCGGCTTCGCGCTCTTCTACCTGCGGGGCATCGCCCCCAAGACCGTCCTCTCGCGCGACATCTACTGGGGGGCGATCCCCTGGCTGCTGCTGCAGGTCGTGCTGGTCGGCGTCGTCATCCTCTGGCCGGAAAGCGTGACCTACTGGATCGACAAGGGGAACGGGGTGGACCCGAGCACCGTGCGGATCGAGGTCCCGATGCCGGACACGGGCGACGAGGAACCGCCGCCCTTCAACTTCCGCTAGGATCCATGGCGGGATTGCTTGGCAAGGCCTGGGGCGCGCTTCGCGGCGCCGTCCCGGGCCTTCTTCGTTCCCGGGCCGGGACGGCGGCCCCGGACTGGGCGGCCGCGCGCGGGCGCATCCTCCTCGTCGGCCCCACCGGGGCCGGCAAGAGCACCCTGGTGAACGCCGTCCTCGGCGAGGGCACCGCCCCAGCCGGCGCCGGCGCGCCGGTGACGGCCGGCACCACTTGGTACGGCGAGGCCTCCCCCCGGCCGCTGGCCCTCGGCGACACGCGCGGGCTGGAGGCGGCCGCGAGCGAGGCGCAGGTGGCGGCCTTCGAGGCCTCCCTCGCGGCCCTGCCGCCCGAGCGCCGCCCGCACCTCGCCTGGCTCGTCATTAACGCGGAGGGCGGGCGCGCCTTCGCCGGCACGGGCACGCTGGCGGGGCTCGCGGCCTCGCTGGAGGCGGCGGGCATCCCGGGCCTCGTCGTGCTCACCCACGCGGAGCCGGGGCCCGAGGGCCACGCGCGGCTCCGCGCCCGGATCGCGGAGACCATGCCGGGCGCGCCGGTCGCGGCCGTCAACAGCCGCCCCCTGCTCGGGGAGGACGGCGCGGTGCTGCTGCCCGCCCACGGGGTGGAGGCACTGCTCGCGCTCTCCCGGCCCTTCCTGCCGCCGGCCTAGGGCGCCAGGCCGCTGCCGCGAAAGGGCAGCATCAGCAGCTCCCACCAGGCCATGTGCGCGACCCCGTAGAGCCCCGCCTTCCACATGAGGGCGGAGCGGAAGCCGAACATCACGACGAGCATGGGCAGCAGGCCCAGCGCCGCCGTCCAGAGCAGCTCCCGCCGCACCGCCTTGCCCAGCGCGTCGGCCAGCGCCAGCGCCACCCGGTCGCGGTCGTCCTGGTAGACCAGCCGGGCCGCGCGCAGGCCGAGGCGTGGGATGAGGGAGGCGGCGCGGCCGACCTCCTCCATCTTCGTCTCGAGCAGCGTGATCGCGTGGCGGGCGAGGACGAAGAGGGCGAAGCGGAAGACCGGCGCGCCGCGGAGCAGGAACAGCGCCCGCGCCAGCGGCCAGGTGGAGACGAGCCCCCGCGCGAAGTGGACGAGGTACCACATCAGCACGGCGCCCGCGGCGGCGATCGCCCAGCTCACGCTCGGCAGGTAGGGTGCGACGAAGGCGAGGGCGAAGAAGATCGCGGTGACGGAGATGGCAACCAGCGCCTCCTCGGCCACGTAACGGAACACGGCGTTGCCGATGAAGGCCTCCACCGCCGGCTCCAGCTCCGCCGCCAGCTCCTTCTCGCTTCCCGCGAGGAGGGCGGCGATGAGGGAGGCGCTGCCGCCCTCGTGGCCGGGGGCGTGGAGGGCCGGGGCGGCCGCGGGCGGGGGTTGGACGGAGAGGGACATGCTGGGCAGACTCGTCGTGATGCTTCGCAGGCCCGTCAAGGTCGACCCGATCGCCGCCGCCCTGGAACACGCCCGCCACGCGGTGGCCGGCGGCGACCCGCTGCCCCTTCTTCTCCTTTGCACGCGGCCGGAGCGGGCGGAGATCGCGGCCGCCGCCCGGCTGGAGGACCCCGACCCGCTCGCGCTCTCCACCGCGCTGCGCCCGATGCTGGTGGAGGGGGCGGACGCGCCGCCCGGGCTGCTGGCGCTGCTCACCGCGCTCCGTGTCCGCAAGCTCTCGGCGCTCGGCGACCGGGCCGCGGTGGTGCGGGGCTTCACCCGCCCGGCGCCGCGCCGCGGCACCTGGGTGGGCCGCCTGCTCGGCCGGGGGACCACCCTGCTGGACGACGCGGTGGCCGCGATCCCCGGCGTGGAGGACCGGCTGGCGGGGATGCAGCGCTGCAACGTGCTGCTGGCCGGGCGCTCGGGCGCGGGCAAGAGCACGCTGGTGAACGCCGTCTTCGGCCGCGTGGTGGCCGAGACCGGGGAGGGCGCGCCCGTCTCCAGCGCGGCCACCTGGTACCGCCACCCCTGCGCGCCGCTCCACCTCGCGGACACGCGCGGCCTCGAGCCCGGCGCCTACCGCGAGACGAGCGAGGCGGTGAAGGCGGAGCTCACCCGCCTGGCCACCCTGCCGGAGGAGGAGCGGCTGCACGTCGCCTGGCTCTGCGTCGACGTCGCCGGGGAGCGCGTGGAGCCCGCGGACCAGGAGCTGGCGCGCCGGCTGGCCGCGGACGGCGTGCCGGTGATCCTCGTGCTGACCAAGGCCTGGGGGGAGGACCGCCTCTCCGCCGCCGCCCGCGCCCTGGTGCCCGAGGCGGCGACGGTGCTGCGCGTGGTGGCCGCCCCCCGGCTCTTCCCCGGGGGCGCGAAGGTGGAGGCGCGCGGGCTGGAGGAGCTTGTCGCCGCCACCGTCGCGGCCCTGCCCAAGGCGCGGCGCGCGGCGGCGGCGGCGGCCAACCTCGTCGCCCTCGCGCCCAAGATCGCGGAGGCCGAGGCCGCCATCGCCGCCCACGCCAAGGCCGCGGCCGCCCTCTCGGCGACGCCCATCCCCTTCGCCGACGCCGCCCTCCTCTTCGGGCTGCAGGCGAAGATGATCGTGGACGTCACCGTCCGCATGGGCACCCCGGCCGAGGAGATGCCGCTGAAGGCCGTCGCCGCCGCCCTGATCGGCCCGGCCGCGGCGGGGATGGGGGGGCGGGTCGCGGCGCGGGCGGTCGGCACGTTGCTGAAGTTCGTGCCGGGGGTGGGCAGCGTCGCCGGCGGCGCGGTGAACGCGGCGGTGGCCTACGGCCTCACCAGCGCGCTCGGCGCCGCCTATCTCGCCTTCCTGAAGGACCGCTGGGCGGTGCTCCAGCGCCCGCCCACGCTGCAGGAGGTGGTGGCCTTCCTCGGGCGGTTCCGAGGATAGGGCCGGCCGGTCAGGTCCCGACCCGAAGCGGCGCGCCCATCTTGCGAAGGCAGGCCACGACCGAGAGCGCGGTGATGCGCCCGGTCTTGGGGTTCTCGCTCGGGATGTTCTCGATCGACATCGCGAAGCTGGCCGAATCCGCCTCCACCTCGATGCGGTGCGTGTTGCGGGTGAGCGCCGGGTCGGCCCAAATCTCGAGTTCCGTCCGGTCCGGCCCGATCCCTGCCAGCGACAGCGCGACCGCCACGTTCAGGTTCGCGGGGAAGCCGACCGCGGCCTCGCGCGGCGTGCCCCGGAAGACCCGCAGCGGCTCCCGGATATCCTCGATCGCGATGTCGTTCTCGACGAGGTAGGGCGCGCCCACCAGCCCGCGCACGGGCTTGCGCGTGACCATGCGGACCGAGTGGATCACCCCCTCCGCCGCGGCCGCGACGGCGTCGAGCCCGATCAGCGCGCCGGTGGGCACGGTGATCTGCCCGCCGTGCTCGCGCGCGAGGTCGATGAGGTGCCCCGCCCGCAGCAGCGCGCCGGCGCTGAGCACGACCACCCCCTTCCCCGCTCGCAGGAAGGGCTCGGCGATGGCCGGGAGGAGCGCGGCGGGGGCGGCCTCCACCACGAGGTCGGCCAGCGGCTCCAGCCCTTCCAGCGGCACGGCGGGGACCCCCTCGGGAAGCCGCGCGCGCGCGGCGTCGAGGTCGCGGGCGGAGACGGCGGCCAGGCGGCAACCCGGCAACCCCGCCTGGAGCGCCGCGACGACGGCGGTGCCCACCGCCCCCAACCCGGCCACGGCCACGCGCAGCGGCGCCCTGCTGGTCATGCGACGTCCCTTTCCCGATGCGCCCGCAGGGAAGCCGCGCCCGCGCGGGCGCGCAAGGCACCATTGACGCCCGCCTCCCGCCCCCCATCTCCTGCCGCGCTTTCCCCCGGTGCCGAACGATCTTCCCTCTCGGACGTTATGAGGGCGGAGGGTTCCATGAATTTGCGCGAGCCAGGTTTCGACGTGGTGGTGCTCGAAGACGACGACCTCGTGCGCGATGTCCTCACGGACATCATGGAGGCGGAGGGCTTTGCCGTCTGCCCCGCCACGAATGTCGGCGAGGCGATGGCGCGCCTGGCCGCGAGCGATGGCTGCAGCCTTCTCCTCACCGACATCGACCTCGGCCCGGGGCCGAGCGGCTTCGAGGCCGCGCGGATGGCGCAGGAGAAGCACCCCGGGCTGCCCGTCATCTACCTCACCGGCCGCCCGTCCCACGGGAACGGCCGGGAGTTCGGGCCGCGGGAGCGCTTCCTCCGCAAGCCCTTCCGCACCCGCGAGCTGGTGGACGCGATGCGCAGCCTCGGCGTGAACCCGCCCGAGGCCCCGCGCCTCTCCTGCGCGGGCGGGCGCTGACTGGCGCCGCGCCGCGCGGCTAGAGCATCGCGAGCGCCGCCTTGCGGCGCGGCGGCGGGAAGGCGGCGTCCAGCTCCCGCAGGTCCTCCTCCGAGAGGGCGATCCCCGTGGCCCGCGCGTTCTCCCGGAGATGCGCGGGGTCGCTTGCCTTGGGGATGGCGATCACCCCCTCCCGCCGCAGCACGAAGGCCAGCGCCGCGGCGGCCGGGCCCACCCCGTGCCGCTCCGCCACCCGCCGCAGCGCGGGGTTGCGCAGCAGCCGGCCGCCCTGCCCGACCGGCGAGTAGGCCATCACGGGCATCCCCCGCCCCGCGCAGAAGGGCAGCAGGTCGAATTCCGGACCGCGCGCCTCGAGGCTGTAGAGGACTTGGTCCGTCGCGCAGTCCGGCAGCGCGGCGCCGAGCTCCTCGAGGTCGTCCACGTCGAGGTTGGACACGCCCCAGCGGCGGATCTTGCCGGCGCGGCGAAGGGACTCGAAGGCCTCCACCGTCTCGGCCAGCGGCACGCCACCGCGCCAGTGGAGGAGGTAGAGGTCGACCGCCTCCACGCCGAGCCGCCGCAGGCTTGCCTCGCAGGCCTTCGCCATGCGGGCGCGGGAGGCGTTCTGCGGGTAGACCTTGCTCACGATGAAGGCCTCGTCCCGCCGCCCGGCCACGGCCTCGCGCACCACCTCCTCGGCGCCGCCGTCCGCGTACATCTCCGCGGTGTCGATCAGCCGCAGGCCGAGGTCGAGGCCGAGCCGCAGCGCGCCGGCCTCGGCCGCGCGGTCGGCGCCGCGCTCCCCCATGTGCCAGGTGCCCTGGCCCAGCGCGGGCACCTCGGTGCCGTCGGGGAAGCGGATGGAGCGCATGCGGGGGTTCTCCGGGCGGGCTGGTTCACGCGATCGCGGGGCGCGGGGGCGGGGCGCGCGTGCGAAGGTGGGGCATGCGCCGCCTCGTCGCCACCCTCGCCCTGCTCGCCTCCCCCGCCCTCGCGCAGGGCGGGCCGCGGACCGAGACCTTCGGCCCCTGGCTGCTCACCTGCGCGACCGACCGCATGACCGACCGCTCGGAGTGCCGGATGCTGCACAGCCAGCCCGTGCAGCCCGCCTCCGCCGGCCTCGCCCCCCTCGCGCTGGAGGTCGCGGAGCGCGGCGGGCGGCTGGTGCCCGTGGTGGTGGCGCGGGAGCTCTCCCTGGAGGGCGCGGCGCGCGGGGCGCTCGCCCTCGCGGGCACGGTCCAGCTTCGCTTCCCGCCCAGCCCGCTGTTCGAGTTGCCCTGCGCGCTGGAGGGCCGCTCCGTCATCTGCGCCCCCCGCGCGGCGGACCTCGCCCGCGCCGCGGCGGAGCTTCCCGGCGCGGCGCGCGTGCTGGTGCGGGTCACCGGCCCCCTGGTGCCCGAGGCCCAGGCCATGGTGGAACCGGCGGAGCTGCGCCTCTCGGACACGCCGGCGGCCCTTGCCCGCTTCCGCGCCCGCCAGCCCGAGGGCACGGCCCCGCCGCCCGAGCCCTCGCTCCTCTGGGAATTGCTGGACCGGCTGATGGGCCTGGCGGGCGCGCCGGAGCGGCGCTGAGGCCGCTCCTCAGTCCACCGGCGCCTCGCGCCGCAGCAGCCAGGTCCCGAGCGCCACCGAGACGACGAAGAGCGCGCCGCCGAGGACGAGCTGCGCGGTGCGGTCCACCGCCACGCCGTTGCCCAGCAGCACGAAGACGAGGGTCTGCGGCAGGTAGCCGAGGGCCGAGCCCGCGAGGAAGGGCAGCGGCCGCACGCCCGAGAGCCCCGCGAGGAGGTTGAGCGCGAGGTTGTTGCCCACCGGCAGGAGCCGCAGCGCGAGGGTGGCGCCGAAGGGGCTGGCGACGAGCCGGTCGTGCACCGGGCGCAGGCGCCGGCCGAAGCGCCCCTCCAGCCGCCGCGCCGCCCAGTCCCGCCCGAGCAGCCGCGCCCAGCCGAAGGAGGCCGCGCAGCCGAGGACCTGCGCGACGAGCGCGAGGGGCGTGCCGATCGCCGCGCCGAAGGCGTAGCCGCCGAGGAAGGCCACCCCCTGCCGCGGCAGCCCCGCGGCCGCGGCGGCGGCGCCGGCGAGGAGGAAGAGCGCCTCCCCCTGCAGCCCCTGGCCGCGAATCCAGTGGTCCACCCATTCCGTGCCGGTCTCGCCGCCCGGCGCCAGGCCGAGGGAGCGGATGACCCAGCCCGCGAGGCCGAGCCCGACCGCCAGCAGCGCCAGGCGCCCGGCCGCGGCCAGGGCCGGGCGGGAGGCGGCGCCGGGCGCGGGGGGCGGGGCCGTGCGGTTCATGCCCTCCCCTCCGGCGGGGGCGCCTCCTCGAGCAGCAGCCGCGGGCGCTTCCAGCGGCGCTGGAGCCAGATCATGCCGAAGAGGTCCACGATCCCGACCGCCAGCCGGTCGAGCGTGCCGTAGTTGGAGACGCCGCGCACCCGCGGGCGGTGCCCCACGGGCTCGCTGACCACCCGCCCGCCGCCGCGCAGCACGAGGGCGGGCAGGAAGCGGTGCATGTGGTCGAAATGCGGGAGGGCGAGGAAGAGGTCGCGCGGGAAGACCTTCAGGCCGCAGCCGGTGTCGGGGGTCGCGTCGCCCAGCAGCCGGGCGCGCACGCGGTTGGCGACGCGGCTCGTGAAGCGCTTCGTCGCCGTGTCCTTGCGCGTGGTGCGCCAGCCTGCGACGAGCGTCTCCGCCCCCTCGGCCCGCGCGCGCGCCCAGAGGCGGGGGATGTCGGCGGGGTCGTTCTGGCCGTCGCCGTCCAGCGTCGCGATCCAGGGCGCGCGGGCGGCCCGCACCCCCGTCACCACCGCCGCCGACTGCCCGCAGGAGGCGGCGTGCCGCAGCAGCCGCACGGGCGCACCCGCCGCCGCCGTGGCGCGCACCGCGCCCGCGGTGTCGTCGGAGGAGCCGTCGTCCACGTAGACGATCTCGTGCGGCACGCCGGCCAGGGCGGCCGTGATCTCGCCGACGAGAGGGGCGATGTTCGGCGCCTCGTTCCGCACGGGCACGACCACGCTGATGGAGGGGCCCTGTCCGGGGAGGACGGGTGAGGCGGGGCCGGAAGCCGGGCTGCCGGGCAGGGAGGGAGGCAGGGACATCCGGCGGCGGGGGGTAGCAGGGGCCCGGGGGCGCGTCCAGCGCGCCTGTCACCGGGCCGTGCCGCGGGCACGGGCGGGGCGAGGTGGCGGGCACGCAAGGCTTACCGGCCGCGCGCGCCCTGGTCTTTCACGGCGCGCGGTGCCACCCACTCTTGCCGTCGGGGCCGGCACGTCCTTCTTTGTGGGTGCAGCCCCGCCCCGTCCACCCAATATGCCGGACGCCATGCCCTTCGACGCCCACGCCCCCTATCTCAGCACCGCGGCCGCGCCCGATCGCCGGTCCCGCGCCGTGGCCGTCTGGCTGCTCGTCGTCGCCGCCATGGTCTGGGCGATGGTGGCCCTCGGCGGCGCCACGCGGCTGACCGGCTCGGGCCTCTCCATCATGGAATGGGCCCCCTTCCGCGGCACCCTGCCGCCGATGAACGAGGCGGAGTGGAACCGCCTCTACGACCTCTACCGCACCATCCCGCAATACGAACTGGTGAACCGCGGCTTCGGGCTGGAGGGCTTCAAGGGCATCTTCTGGCTCGAATGGGCGCACCGCTTCTGGGGGCGGCTGATCGGCCTCGTCTTCGCGGGCGGGCTGGCCTGGTTCTGGCTGAGGGGGGCCATCCCGAAGGGCTACGGGCGGCGCCTGGTGCTGCTTCTCGTCCTCGGCGGCCTGCAGGGGGCGGTGGGCTGGTTCATGGTCGCCTCCGGCTTCGAGGCGGACCGCACCGCTGTCTCCCCCTGGCGCCTCGTCATCCATCTCGGCCTCGCGCTGCTGCTCTTCGCCGTCCTTCTCTCGACCGCGCTGTCCCTGCTGCGCCCGCGGCGCGACGCCCCGCCCGAGGCGGCGCCGCTGCGGCCGCTCGCCCACGCCACGGCGGGGCTGGTCGTGCTGGCCATGCTGGCGGGAGGCTTCGTCGCGGGGCTCCGGGCGGGCTTCGACTACAACACCTTCCCGCTGATGGACGGCCGCCTGGTGCCGGAGGGCTACGCCGCCCTGTCGCCCTTCGGCCGCAACCTAGTGGAGAATATTGCCGCCGTTCAGTTCAACCACCGCTTGCTGGCTACCCTGTCGGGCGTCGCCGCCCTAGTCTTGGCGGCCTTGGCGCTCGCGCGCTTGCCCCAGGGCGCGGCGCGGCGGGCGTCGCTTGGCTTCGCGGGGGTGGTGATGCTGCAGTATGGCCTGGGCGTGGCAACCCTGCTGAACGTCGTGCCGGTCTGGCTGGGAACGCTGCACCAGGGCGTCGCCGTCGCGGTCCTCGGCGGGGCGATCATCCTCCTGCACAGCCTGCGCCGGCCCCGCCCGGCGATCCGGGAGTGACCGCCCTTCCCTGCCGCGACAACCCGCCCTGGGTTGTGCTCGACAGCCTGCCCGCCGGCGTCGCGGTCTACGACGCCGCGGGGCGCCTCTCCTACGCCAACGCCGCCTTCTGGGCGCAGGCCGGCGAGGCCGCGCGCCCGCTTCCCCCCGGCACCCCGGTGGCCGAGGTGGCGGCGCTGATGGCGCGGGCCGGCCACTACGGGACGGAGGGTCCCGACGACCGGCGGGAGGCCGTCGCGGCGCTCGACCGGCGCCGCGTCTACCGCTTCCTCGCCTGCAACGCGGCCGGCCGCTGGCACGAGATGACGAGCACGCCCCTGCCCGGCGGCGGGTCGCTCAGCCTCTCGATGGACATTACCGGGATCCGCCGCTCCGAGGCGGAGGCGGTGGAGCACGCCGCGCTCCTCGAGGCCATCCTCGACCGCCTCGACACCGGCGTCTCCGTCAGCAACCACGCGGGCCGCCTCACCTACTTCAACCGCGCCTACGACCGGCTCATCAGCACGGAGCACGGCGCGATCCGGCTCGGCATGACCCGGGCGGAGGTGTTCGAGCACCTGCGCCGCGCGGGTGAACTCGACCGCATGACGCCCGAGGAGGTGGCGGACCTTCCCCTCCGCGGCGTGCGCGAGACGAGCGTCTTCCGGCGCGAGCGGCCGGACGGCTCCACCCTCTGGATCCGCGCCCGCCCCGTGCCCGAGGGGGGCGTCCTCACCGAGGTCGGCGACGTCACCGCCCTCCGCCAGGCCGAGCAGGCGGCGCAGGAGCGCGCGGCGCTGCTCGACGGCGTGCTCGCGGCCCTGCCCCACGGCGTCTGCGTCTACGGGCCGGACCGGCGGGTGCGCATGGTCAACGCCGCCTACCAGAGCATCATGGCCGGCGCCGAGGTCGCGATCGGCGAGCACCAGCGCGACATCTTCGCCCGCCGCGTGGCCGAGGGCGAGTTCGGCCCGGAGCGCGACCCGGCGCTGGCCATGCCGGCCGAGGGCCTGGACCACCCCGAGGCCTACGAGCGCACGCGCCGCCGGCCCAACGGCACGCTCGTCTCCGTCCGCCTCGTGCCGTTGCCGGACGGCGGGCAGGTGGTGGTGATGACCGACGTGACCGCCCTCACCCACGCCGAGGAGCGGGCGGAGCGGCGCGCCGCGACCCTGCAGGCGATGCTCGACAACCAGCCGGACGGCGTCGCCCTCTTCGACGCCGAGGGGCACCTGATCGCCGCCAACGCCCTGGCCGCCCACATGACGGGGCTCACGGTCGAGCAGATGAAGCCCGGCACCCACCTGCTCGACCTGCGGCAGTTCCAGGTGGCGGCGAAGGAGTTCGGGCCGGACGAGCAGGACGCGCGAAGCTTCGTCGCCTGGCGCGGCGACCGCCCGCTCGAGACGCGCAACCGCTACATCCGCCGCCGCCCGGACGGCACGATCTTGGAGGTCCGCACCGACCTCACGCCGGACGGCGGCTTCATCCGCACCTACCGCGACGTGACCGAGGAGCGCCGGGTCCGCGCCGAGCTGGAGGCCGCGCGCGACGCGGCCGAGGCGGCGTCCCGTGCCAAGTCCGGCTTCCTGGCCACCATGACGCACGAGCTGCGCACGCCGCTGCACGCCGTGATCGGCTTCTCCGAGGCCATCATCGAGGAGCACCGGCTCGACCTCATCCGCGACCACGCGGCCGAGGTGCTGAGCGCCGGCCGGCAGCTCCTCGGCCTCGTGGACGGGCTGCTGGAGGCGACGCGGATCGAGGCGGGCACGCTCGCCCTGCGGGGCGCCGTCTTCGACCCGGCGCCGGTCCTCCGCGCCGCGGCCAACGCCCGGCGCAACGCGGCGAAGGAGGCGCGGGTGGACCTCGTCCTCGACGTGCCGGACCGGCTGCCGCCGATGCGGGGCGACCCCACCCGCTTCGGCCAGGTGCTCGACGCCCTGCTCTCCAACGCCGTGAAGTTCACCCAGCCCGGCGGGCGCGTGGTCCTGGCCGGCGCGCCGGCCGAGGGCGGGGGAAGCGCGGTCAGCCTCACCGACACGGGCATCGGCATGGCGCCGGAGAGCATCCCCCGCGCCTTCGAGGCCTTCACCCAGCTCGAGGCCGGGCTCGACCGCCGCTACGCCGGCTCCGGCCTCGGCCTCTATCTGGCCCGCGCCATCGCCGAGGCGATGGGGCTGGGCCTCACGCTCGAAAGCATGCCCGGCCTGGGCACCACCGCGAGGCTGGCCCTGCCGCCGGCCGAGGAGGCACCGACATGAGCTCCGCGACCCACCACGACACCCCGCTCGACGCCACCGCCCGGCTCTTCTTCCGCGAGCTCGACAGCGGCGAGGCCGCCCGCATCACCGCCGACGCCCTCTCGGGCGCGGAGGACGGGGAGCTGTTCCTGGAGTACCGGGAGAGCGAGATGCTGAGCCTGGAGGACGGCCGCATCCGCTCCGCCACCTTCGACACCCAGCGCGGCTTCGGCCTGCGCGCGGTGCGGGGCGCGGCCGCCGCCTACGCCCATGCCGGCGAGGTCAGCGCGCCCGCGCTCCGGCGCGCCGCCGCCGCCGTGCGCGGCCTGCCCG
Source organism: Muricoccus nepalensis (assembly GCF_006438825.1). Taxonomy (GTDB): domain Bacteria; phylum Pseudomonadota; class Alphaproteobacteria; order Acetobacterales; family Acetobacteraceae; genus Roseomonas; species Roseomonas nepalensis. The sequence continues at coordinate 224,502 of NZ_RCZP01000002.1, read as the reverse complement.
GCGAGGGGGCGATCCGCGTGGCCGAGCCGCCGCGCGCGACCAACGCCCGGCTCTACGACGCCGCCAACCCGCTGCACGCGATGGACTTCCCGGCCAAGTCCTCCCTCCTCGCCGAGATCGACGCCTTCGCCCGCGCCCGCGACCCGCGCGTGGTGCAGGTGATGGCCTCGCTCTACGGCGAGTGGCAGGCCGTGCGGATCCTGCGCGGCGACGGGCGCGAGGTGGCGGACCTCCGCCCCCTCGTGCGGCTGAACGTCTCGGTCGTCGTGGAGGCGAACGGGCGGCGCGAGACGGGCAGCCACGGCATGGGCGGCCGCTTCGGCTACGACCGCGTCCTCGGCGAGGCCTCCTGGAAGGCCGCGGTGGACGAGGCGCTGCGCCAGGCCTTGCTGAACCTCGGCAGCGTGCCGGCGCCGGCCGGGGAGATGGAGGTCGTGCTCGGCCCGGGCTGGCCGGGCATCCTCCTGCACGAGGCGATCGGCCACGGCCTCGAGGGCGACTTCAACCGCAAGGGTACCTCGGCCTTCGCGGGGCTGATGGGCCAGCGCGTGGCCTCCAAGGGCGTGACGGTGGTGGACGACGGCACCATCCCCGACCGGCGCGGATCGCTGACCGTGGACGACGAGGGCACGCCGTCCGGCCGCACCGTGATGATCGAGGACGGCATCCTCACCGGCTTCATCCAGGACCGGCAGAACGCCCGCCTCATGGGGGTCGCCCCCACCGGCAACGGCCGCCGCCAGAGCCACGCCCACGCGCCGATGCCGCGCATGACCAACACGGTGATGCTCGGCGGCGACCATGCCCCGGAGGAGATCATCCGCAGCGTGAAGCGCGGCCTCTACGCCGTGAACTTCGGCGGCGGGCAGGTGGACATCACCTCCGGCAAGTTCGTCTTCTCCGCCTCCGAGGCTTACATGATCGAGGACGGGAAGATCGGCGCCCCCGTGAAGGGCGCGACGCTGATCGGCGACGGGCCGAGCGCGCTGACCCAGGTCTCCATGATCGGCAACGACATGGCGCTCGACGCCGGCATCGGCACCTGCGGCAAGCAGGGCCAGGGCGTGCCGGTGGGCGTGGGCCAGCCGACGCTCAAGATGCGGGGCCTGACGATCGGCGGCACCGCCGTCTGATCCGCGGCCGCGTCGGATGGCGGGGCTGGACCTCACCCAGTTCCTCCTTGCCACCCTCGTCATGGCGGCGGCGAGCGTCGTGCAGCTCGCGGCCGGGGTGGGCGCCGCCCTCGTCGGGGCGCCGCTGCTGCTGGTGATCGAGCCGCGGCTGGTGCCGGTGGCCTTCTCGGCGGCGGCCATGGTGCTGCTGCTCGGGCAATGGCGGGCGAACGCGGGCGCGGTGCCGGCGGGGCTGCTGCGGCCGGCGGTGGCCGGCGTCGTGGCCGGCACCGCGATCGGCCTGGCGCTGGGGGCCGCCTGGCCGGAGCTCGCCTCGCGCCGGGGCTGCGGCGTCGTGATCCTCGTGGCGGCGGCACTCACCCTCCTCTCGCCCCCGGTGGCGCCGCGGCCGCCGGTGCTGGCGGGGGTGGGGCTCGTCTCGGGGGTGATGGGCGGGCTGGCGGCGGTGCACGGGCCGCTGATCGGCCTCGCCGTGTCGCACCTGCCGGCCGCCGCGGCCCGGGGCTTCCTCGGCCTCTTCTGGCTGATCGCCCAGGGCACGCTCCTCCTCCTCGCGGTGCCGGCGGGGCGGGCGGACTGGAACACGCCGCTGCTCGCGCTGGAACTGCTGCCCGGGGTGGCGGTCGGCGCCGCGCTGTCGGGCCCGGCGCGGCGCTGGCTGACCGGGCCGCGGCTGCGGGCGGGCATCCTGGCGCTGGCGACCACCGCGGGCGCCCTGCTGGTGATCGCGGGATGAGCGCGCTTCGCCCCGCCCGGCCGGAGGAGGCGGAGGCCGTCCGCGCGCTCGTGCAGCGGGCCTACGCGCCCTACGTGCCGCTGCTCGGCCGCCGCCCCGCGCCAATGGACGACGACTTCGCCGCCCGCATCGCGCGGGGCCAGGCCCATGTGCTGGAGCGGGACGGCGCCCTCGTGGCGCTGGCGGTGATCGAGGCGCGGGGCGACCACCTCTGGATCGAGGACCTCGCGGTGGAGCCCGGGCGGCACGGCCAGGGGATCGGCCGCGCGCTGCTGGCCTTCGCCGAGGCGGAGGCGCGGCGCCTGGGCCTGCCGGAGCTGCGCCTTCTGACGAACGAGCGGATGACGCGCAACCGGGCGATCTACGCGCGCGCCGGCTTCACCGAGACGGCGCTGCGCGAGGAGGACGGGTTCCGCCGCGTCCACATGGTGCGGCGGCTGGAGGGATAGGGGGCGCTAGAGCGCCGCCTCCTCGAAGACGCGGGAGACGTCGCCGCCCCAGTCGCCGGCGTTGCGGCGCAGCCAGACATCCGCCTGGGTCTCGCCGGAGGCGGCGATGCGCTCCAGCGGCTCGAGGAAGCGCTCCTCGCCCTGGCCGCGGGCGCGCAGCCCCTCGCGCGCGATGGTCAGCACGTCCCGCGCCACCTCGCTCAGCGGCACGCCCCCGATGACGGCGTCGAGCGCGCGGGTCGGCACGTCGGCGCGCAGCGCCTGGAGCTGGGCGACCGACCAGGGGCGCACGAGACTGGCGGCGGCCTTCAGCGCGGCGTCGTCGTAGAGAAGCCCGACCCAGAAGGCCGGCAGCGCCGAGACCATGGCGGCCGAGCCCATGTCGGCCCCGCGCATCTCGAGGAAGCGCTTCAGGCGCACGTCGGTGAAGACCGTCGTCACGTGGTCCGCCCAGTCGCCCATGGTGGCGCGCACGGAGGGATCGGAGGGCAGCCCCTTCGCCATGAAGTCGCGGAAGGTCGTGCCCGTCGCGTCCACGAAGCTCCCCTCGCGCATGACGAAGTACATGGGCACGTCCAGCACGTGGTCGGCGAAGCGCTCGAAGCCGAAGCCGTCCTCGAAGGCGACGGCGGGGATGCCCGTGCGGTCGGGGTCGGTGCGGGTCCAGACCTGGCCGCGCAGCGTGCGGTACTCGGTCGCCTCGCCCTCGCGGAAGGGGGAATTGGCGAAGAGGGCGGTGGCCAGCGGCTGAAGCGAGAGGGAGACGCGCAGCTTCTCCACCATGTCCGCCTCGTCCCCGAAATCGAGGTTCGCCTGCACGGTGCAGGTGCGGAGCATCATGTCGAGGCCCATGTCGCCGACGCGCGGCATGTAGTTCCGCATGATCGCGTAGCGGGTCTTGGGCATCCAGGGCACGGCGTCGCGCGTGGCCAGCGGGTGGAAGCCCAGCCCCGCGAAGCCGATGCCGAGCGGCTCCGCCACCTCGTGCAGGTCACGCAGGTGATCCTCCAGCTCCGCCTCGGTCTCGCCGATGGTGGCGACGGGGGCGCCGGAGAGCTCGAACTGCCCGCCCGGCTCGAGGCTGACGCTCGCCTCGCCGCGCTTGAGGCCGATGATCTTGCCGCTGTCCTCGATCCGCTCCCAGCCCTTGGCCGTCAGCCCCTCCAGCAGGGCGGCGATGCCGGCGGGCTCGTAGGCGGGGGGAAGGAGGGTCTTGCGGTGGAAGCCGAACTTCTCGTGCTCGGTCCCCACCCGCCAGGCCGCGCGCGGCTTGCTGCCCGCCGCGAACCAGCCCGCCAGGTCGCGCGCGGACCCGATGGGCGTGAGATCGGCCTCGCCAGGATTCGACATCGTGTCTCTTGCTCGTCCATTGGGTGTGGGCCAGGTCGCCACGGATCGCCTGGACCATCCCAGCGCCGAGACCGCCGCCGCTCCGCCCGTCGGGATTCGGGAGCCGGGGCTGTTACCCGCAACAAAGGGATGCGGCGGGGGGGCGTCAAGTTCCCGCCCGCTGAACCCTGCGTGCGCCGGGCCCTGGGCCGGATGTTGCGGGGATGGACACCCGCGCCGATCCGTCGGAAGGAGGGCCGGTGGCACCCCATACCGACATCCGCCGCGAGGGCCTGTCCGCCTGGCTGCCCGCCCCGCTGGTGCCCTACGCGCTGCTCATGCGGCTCGACCGCCCCATCGGCTCCTGGCTGCTCTTCCTGCCGGGTCTCTGGGCCTTCGCGGCCGCGGCGCCCTCCTGGGGACGCGGCCTCTGGCTCACCTTCCTCTTCGGCCTCGGCGCCGTCGTCATGCGCGGCGCGGGCTGCGTCGTGAACGACCTCTGGGACCGCGACCTCGACCGGCAGGTGGAGCGCACGGCGGGGCGGCCGCTGGCCTCGGGCGCCGTCTCGTCGCGGCAGGCGCTCGCCTTCCTGGCGGGGCTGCTGGTGGTGGGGCTCGTCATCCTCCTCCAGCTTCCGCGCGCGGCCATCCTGCTCGGCATCGCCTCCCTCGTCCCCATCGCCCTCTACCCCCTGGCCAAGCGGGTGACGGACTGGCCGCAGGCGGTGCTCGGCGTCGTCTTCACCTGGGCGGCGCCCACGGGCTGGGCGGCGGCCACCGGCGCGCTGTCGCCCCCGGCCCTGCTGCTCTGGGCCGCGGGCTTCGGCTGGACGCTGGCCTACGACACGATCTACGCCCACCAGGACCGCGAGGACGACGCGCTGGTCGGCATCCGCTCCTCCGCCCTCGCCCTCGGCGACCGGACGCGGCCCTTCCTGGCGGTGGCCTTCACCGGCTGCATCGCCCTCGTCGCGACCGCCGGGCTGCGGGCGGGGCTGGGGCCGGCCTTCCTCGTCGGCCTCCTGCTGCCGGCCGCGCATTTCGCCTGGCAGTGGTGGCGGCTCGACATCCACGACCCCGCGCTCTGCCTCCGGCTGTTCAAGTCGAACCGGGACGCGGGGCTGCTGATCGCCCTCGCCCTTCTCATCGGGCGGGCGTGAGGGCCGTGGCGCCCCCCGCCCCCCGGCGCGGCGCCGCGTGAACCCCGAGGCCTTCGTCGCCGCCCACACGGTGGTCGCCCGCGCGCCCCTGGTGCCGGAGATCCCGCTCCACCTCGCCACCGAGATCACGCCCATCTGGCAGGCGACCGAGGCCTGGCTGGGCGAGGCCGGGATCGAGCCGCCCTTCTGGGCCTTCGCCTGGCCCGGCAGCCAGGCCCTGGCGCGCTGGGTGCTCGACGACCCTTCCCGCGTCGCGGGGCTCCGCGTGCTCGACTTCGCGGCCGGCGGCGGGCTGGCCGCCATCGCCGCCGCCCTCTCCGGCGCGGCCCTGGTGGAGGTCGCGGAGATCGACCCCCTCGCCCACGCCGCCACCCGCCTCAACGCCCGGCTGAACGGCGTGGCGGTGACCGAGGCGCCGGGCGACGTGGTGGGCGGCCCCGGCCGCTGGGACCTCATCCTCGCCGGGGACGTCTGCTACGAGGCGCCGATGACGCGCCACATCCTGCCCTGGCTGCGGGGCCTCGCCGCGGCGGGCGCGGCCGTCGTGGTGGCCGATCCGGGCCGCGCCTACGCCCCGCGGGACGGGCTGGAGACGATCGCGCGCTACCGCGTGCCCGTCACCCGCGAGCTGGAGGACCGGGACGAGCAGGAGGTCCTTCTCCAGCGGCTCCGCCCCTAGCGGCCGGGCGGACCCTTGGCCGCGGTCACAGGGCGGCGAAAACGATGACGGAGTGCAACCGAGGCACCGCCCCCCGGGTTCCCTCTCGGATGCCTTCCGACGCCCCCTTCCAGCAAACGGCCTGACCATGTCCCAGCGCGTCCTGATCGTGGAGGACGAGATCCTGATCGCCCTCGACCTCGCCTACGCGCTGGAGGACATGGGCCACGAGGTCATCGCCACCGCCGCCGATTCCCGCGAGGCCCTGGCCTACGCGCGGGAGGGGGTGGACATCGCGCTGGTGGACCTCAACCTGCGCGACGGCCCGACTGGCCCCCTTCTCGGCGAGACGCTGGCCCGCGACTGCGGCGCGACGGTGATCTACCTGACCGCCAACCCCGGGCAGGTCTCGCGCGATAGCAGCGGCCCGGTCGGGATCCTTCCCAAACCCTTTACGGACGACGCCCTGGCCGCGACGCTGCGCTTCGCCGTCTCCCTGCGGGAGGGACAGGCGGCCCGGCCGCCGGCGGACCTACGCCTGCTGGGGCGGCGGGCGCCGGTGGAGTGCGGCGGCCGGGAGCCGCGCCTCTAGCTCGAGCCCCCCGGGCAGCCAGCGCCGCTCCACCTTGCCGCCGAGCTGCCCCTCCACGCTGACCATGGCCAGGCGGCTCCCGAAGCCCTCCCGGCCGGGCGGGCCGGGCACCGGCGGGCCGCCCTCCTCGGTCCAGCGCAGCAGGATTCGTTCCACCCCGTCCGCCCCCGCTTCCGCCTCCAGCCGGATGAGCACCCGCCCGCCGGGAGCGGAGAGCGCGCCGTACTTCGCCGCGTTCGTCGCCAGCTCGTGGAAGAGCAGCGCCAGCGGCGTCGCGGCGGCGTCGTCGAAGCTGCGGTCCTCGCCCTCGATCCGGATGCGCTTCCCCGCCCCGCCCAGGGGGTCGCCGGGGGAGATGTCGTAGGGGGAGAGCAGGTCGCGCAGGAAGCCGAAGAGGGTCGTGCGGCCGATGACCATCCGGCTGCCGACGCTGTGCGGGCGCGCGAACTCGTGCGCCCGCGCCAGCGCGCTGATCCGCCCGCGCAGCTCCTCCGCGAAGGGGCCGGCCTCCGGATGGCCCCGGGCCGAGAGGGAGATGAGCGAGGCGACCACGGCGAAGATGTTCTTGATGCGGTGGCTCAGCTCGTGGCTGAGCACCTCGCGCTCCTCGGCGGCGCGGCGCATCTCCTGGATGTCCGTGCAGGTGCCGAACCAGCGGGTGATGCGCCCGCGCGCGTCCCGCACCGGCAGGGCGCGGCCGAGGAACCAGCGCCAGCCGCCCTCGGCCACGCGCAGGCGGTACTCCACCTCGTAGGCGTCCCCGGTGGCCAGCGAGTGGCGCCAGCGCTCCCAGGCCTGGGCCTGGTCGTCCGGGTGGACCGCGACCGCCCAGCCCTCGCCGACGCTCTCCTCCGGGGAGAGGCCGGTCAGCTCGTACCAGCGGCGGTTGAAGTAGTCGTGGCTGCCGCTGGGCAGGGTGGACCAGACGATCTGCGGCATGGTGTCCGCAATGGCGCGGAAGCGGGCGTCGCTGTCGCGCAGCGCCGCCTCGGTGTCCTTGCCCTCGGAGATGTCGAGCGCGACCCCCGCCAGCCGGCTCGCGCGCCGGCCGCGGTCGCGCAGCACCCGGCCGCGGAGCTGCACCCAGGTGACGTCCCCGCCCGGCGGCCAGGTGCGGTAGGCGATGTTGAGCGGCGCGCGGCCGGCCAGCGCCGCCACCAGCGCCCGGTCGAGCGCCGGCCGGTCCTCGGGCACGACATGGGCGAGCAACTCCGCCGCCGTCGCCCCGCGCTCCCCCACCGCCGGGCTCATCCCGTGCAGCAGGCAGGCCCGGGCGTCGGCGCGGATCAGGTCGGAGCCGGCGTCCCAGTCCCAGGCGCCGGCGATGCCGGAGGCCTCGAGCGCCAGGGCCAGTCTCTGCTCCGCCCAGTTCGGGCGCTCAGGCGGCGGTTGCGTCAGCACGGGGATTCCGGATCGTCACCAGACCGAGTCTAGTGCCACGCATCCCCGGCCGGCGCCACCGCCGCGGCGCGCCCTCCCCTACCCGGCCGCCAGCAGGGCGACCGGCAGGCGCCCGAGGAGCGCGCCGATCGGAAGGCCGGCGCCCCCCTCCACCGGCGCATCGCCGAGCGCGTCGCGGAAGGCCATCCCGGCGAGCGGCGCCGGCAGGGTCAGGACGGTCCCCTCCCAGGCGGCGGCGGGGACCAGCGGCCGCCCGTCCTCGCCCAGCATCCGCGCCGGCAGGCGCGTGACCACGGTGACGGCGGCGGTGTCGCCCTGGCGGCGGGCGAAGGCCAGGACATGGGCGGCCATCGGCCCCTCGGCCTCGAGCGGGAGGTAGTCGCCCTCCGCGAAGAGGGCCGGCAGGCGGGCGCGGAGCGCGAGGGCGCGGGCGAGCACGGCCGCCTTCACCCGCCCGTCCTTCCAGTGGGCGAGAAGGTCGGCCGGCGCCTCCCCGGCCTCGAGCGCGGCCTCGCGGGCGGGGAAGTCCACGGGGCGGCGGTTGTCGGGGTCGACGAGGGAGAAGTCCCAGAACTCCGTGCCCTGGTAGAGGTCGGGGATGCCCGGCGCGGTGCAGCGGATGAGGGTCTGGGCGAGGCCGTTCACGGCGCCGGCCGGCGACAGGCGCGCGACGAGGGCCGCCACCTCCTCCCGCAGGCGGGACGGGCGGTCCATCGCCAGCATGGCCGTGATGAAGTCCCGGCAGGCGGCCTCGTAGGGCTCGTTCGGCACGGCCCACTCGGAGCGCCGCTTGCCCTCGCGCAGCGCCTTCTCCTGCCAGGCGGCGAGGCGCGCGACGAGGGCGGCGACCCCCTCCTCGTCCCCCGGCTCGAGGTCGAGCGGCCAGGCGCCGATGAGGGACTGGTAGAGCATGATCTCGTCGGTCGCGTCCGGCGCGGGCTCGCCGTCGACCTCCTTCTTCAGCACCGCGTTCAGCCGCGTCCAGCGCGTGAGGATGCCCGACCACTCCTCCGGCATCTCCGACAGCACGGCCAGGCGCGCGCGGGTGTCCTCGCCGCGCTTGTGGTCGTGCGTGGCGGTGGCCAGCATCTCCCGCGGGAAGTACTTCGCCCGCTCGCGCGCGGTCGCGTGGAAGGCGGCGGGGGTGATCGCGAAGTGCGAGGGCTCGGAGCCCACCTCGTTGCGCGAGAGAAGACGGCCGTAGCGGTAGAAGGCCGTGTCCTCCACCGACTTCGCGGCGACGGGGGCGGAGAGCTGCTGGAAGCGCACGGCTGCCCGCAGCCGCTCGCGCCGCTGGGCGTGCGGCAGGTTCCGCGGCGGGTCGCCACCAAGCCAGGAGTCCAGAAGGTCGAGCAGCGGGCGCTCCGTCGCGCGCACCGTGCGCCGCGCCCCGGCCATCGCCCAGTCCAGCAGCCGCCGGTCGGCCTCGTTGCGCCCGGCGATGCCGAGATAGGAGCGGTAGGCGGGGAAGTGGACGAGCACCTCCGTCAGCGCGCGCCGGATGGCGGTGAGGGTGAAGTCGCGCGTCGTGAGGTCGTGCGCCGCGATGCGCCGCAGCGCCGCCGCCGTGCCGTTCAGCTCGGAGGCGAGGTTGTAACGCAGGATCTGCCGCCGCGCCTCGCGCGCCTCCTCGCCGAAATCGGCGGGGCGGCCGGTCTGGGCGTGCCAGAGCGCGGCGAGCGGCTCCGCGCCCTCGGGGTCGTGCAGGACGGCCGAGACCTCGTCCATGAAGTTGTAGCCGGTGGTGCCGTCCACCATCCAGTCGCGGCGAAGCTTCTCGTGCGGCGCGAGGATCTTCTCGACGAGCAGCAGCGGCTCGCCCCGCGGCGCGCCCTCGGGACGCCTCGACTCCAGCGCCTGGAGGCGGCGGCGGAGCTTGCGGCAGTAACCGCGCGGGTCGGCCAGGCCGTCCACGTGGTCGAGGCGCACGCCGTCGATCAGCCCGTCCTCGTAGAGCTTGAGGATGAGGGCGTGGGTCGCCTCGAAGACCTCCGGCCGCTCCACCTGCAGCCCGCCGAGGGAGGTGACGTCGAAGAAGCGGCGCCAGTTGATCTCGTCCGTCGCCGCCCGCCACCAGGCGAGGCGGTAGTGCTGCGCCTCCAGCAGCGCGTGCAGGCGCGCGCGGCCGGCCTCGTCCTTCGGGTCGTGCGCCGCGATCGCCGCGTCGACCTGCGCGCGTCCCTCGGGCGTGCCGGCGTGGCGGGCCAGCATGTCGAGGGCGAGGCTCGCCGCGGCGCGCGTGGCCGCGGGGTCGCCCCCCGCGGCGAGCGCGCGGAAGGTCTGGGCGAGGCCGGTCAGCGCCGGCTCCTCGATCGCGTCGAGGAGCATCGCGTAGGTCGGCGGCGCGAGGGGAAAGCGGTGCTCGAAGTACTCGGCGTAGATCTTGCCGCTCTCGGGCTCGAAGTGCAGCGCGAGGTCGCCGGATTCGAGGACGGTGCCGTAGGGCGCGCCGAGGAAGGGCGCCAGCATCCGGTCCGTCAGGTCGGGGTCGGGCGGGTTCCAGTCAATGTCGAAGAAGCGCGCGTGGGGCGTCCCCGGACCCCATTCGAGCACGTCGAGCCACCAGCCGTTGTCGGCGCCGCCGACGCCCATGTGGTTCGGCACGATGTCGAGGATGAGGCCCATGTCGTGCGCGCGCAGCGCCTCCACGAGCCGGTGCAGCGCCTCCTCCCCGCCGAGCTCCGGGTTGATCCGGTTGGGGTCGACGATGTCGTAGCCGTGGGTGGAGCCGGGGCGCGCCTTGAGGATGGGCGAGGCGTAGAGATGGCTGATCCCGAGCTTCGCGAAGTAGGGCACCAGCGGCACGGCGGCGTCGAGCGGGAAGTCCTTGTGGAACTGCAGCCGGGCGGTGGCGCGCGGCGTGGCGGGAGCGGGCATCAGGGGGCCACCTTGGTCGGGCTGTTCAGCGGGCGTGCTGCTGGGTTCGTCAACGCGGCCCTGCCGGGCGCGTCACCGGTCGTTCCGCGGGGCGACCCAGGCGGCCGGGGCGCCCCGTGGCGGGGCGCGATCACCGGGCCCGGGCGAAGGCGTCGAGGCGGGCGGCCGTGTCGTGGCCGTCGAGGAGGGTCGCGGCCTCGCCCGGCAGGCGGCGCTGCCAATTCGGGTGGGCGCCGGTGGTGCCCGGCAGGTTCGGCGCCTCATCCAGCGCCAGCGCGTCCTCCAGCGGCAGGAGGGCGAGGGCGCAGGCGGCGGAGGCGACGTGGCGGGCGGCCGCGGTCGCGACCTCCGCGCCCTCGTCCTCGCCGGGCATCGGCCCCTCGGCCGCGCCGCTCGCGCGCATGGCGTCCCAGAGGCGGACGCGGTCGCCGGCGCGCTCCTCGCGCTGGGGCGTGCCGTCCGCCCCCTCGCCGAGCAGGCCGAGCTGCACGCGCCAGTCGATGTCGCGCCCGCGCCACCAGCCGGCCACGGTCGGCAGGTCGTGGGTGGTGGTGACGGCGACGGCGCCGGGTGACCAGGCCGCGGGCGGCTTGAAGCTCCGGTCCTTCTCCTGCTCGAAGTAGAGGACGCGGAGCCCCATCACGCCGTTCGCGTCCAGGCGCTCCAGGAAGCCGTCCGGCAGGGTGCCGAGGTCCTCGCCGACGACGATGGAGCGATGGCGCGCGGATTCGAGCGCGACGAGGCGCATCATGTCGTCCACGGGAAAGTGGAGGTAGGCGCCCTCGGTCGCGTCCTGGCCCTGCGGCACGAGCCAGAGGCGCGCGAGGCCCATGGCGTGGTCGATGCGCACCCCGCCCGCGTGGCGCATGGCGGCGCGGAGCATCTCGAGGAAGGCGGCGTAGCCGTTGTCCCGCAGCCCGCGCGGGGAGAAGGCGGAGATGCCCCAGGACTGGCCGAGCGGCGAGAAGATGTCGGGCGGCGCGCCGACGCCCACCCCCGACAGGATCTGGTCCTGCCGCGACCAGCCGTGGCTGCCGCCGCCGTCGGTGCCCACCGCGAGGTCCGCGATAAGGCCGATGCCCGCCCCCGCCTCCAGGAAGGCCGCCTGGGCCCCGCCGAGGCCGCGGTCGGCGATCCATTGCAGGAAGGCGTGGAAGGCGACCTCCCGCGGGTGCGCGGCGGCGAAGGCCTCGACCCCCGGGGCCTGCGGGCGGCGGTACTCCTCTGGCCAGTCCTTCCAGTGCCAGAGGGCGGGATCCCGGCCGTAGAGATGGGCGTGCAGCGCCTCGAAGCGCGCGTGGCTCTCCAGCGCCTCGCCGCCCTCCTCCCGGAAGCGGTCGAAGGCGGGGTCGCCCGCGAAATCGTCGAAGATTGCGCGGAAGAGCGAGAGGCGGAGGCGCGCGGCGGCGGGCCAGTCCACGAGGTCCAGCGCCTCGAGCCGGGCGAACTCCTCCGCCTGCCCGGTCGTGGCGAGCGCCGCGCGCAGCGCCTCCGCGCCGAGGCAGGCGGGGTCCGCGTGCAGGACGTTCAGGAACAGGCGAGACGAGGGCGAGTAGGGCGAGAAGCGGTGCGGGTCGGCCGAGAACTGGGCGTGGACCGGCGAGATGGCGATCGCGTCCGCCCCCCGCCGCGCGGCGCTGGCGGCGAGCTGCGCGAGGCCGGTGAAGTCACCGATGCCGGCATCCCCCGTGCGGCGCGGCGAGTAGAGCTGCAGCGCGAGCCCCCAGGGCCGCGCGCCCGGCGCGACCGCGTGGCCGCGGCGCGGGCAGACCGCGAGGATCGTGCGGTGGCCGGCGATCTCCAGCCGGTGGTAGCCGGGCTCCGCCACGGCCGGCAGGGTGCAGAGGCCGTCCCGCTGCGCGGCGCGGCCCTCGCGCACCTCGCCGCTCTCCATCCGGAGGCGGTAGTCGGGCTCGCCGGGCAGGCCGAGGAGGACGGTCTCGCCGACCAGCGCCGTGCAGAGCGGCGGCAGGCCGCGGCGGCTCTCGTGCAGCCGCGCGCGGCTGTCGCGGATCTCGGCCTCGCTGCCCGCGGGCAGGCCGAGGGCGGCGAGGATGGCGCGCATCGGCGCCGGCCCGACCTCGTGGTCGCGGCCGTTCACGTCGCGCCATTCCACCGCGATCCCGGCGTCGCGGGCGAGATCGCGGAGGTCATGGTCGTTCATTCAGGGGGGTCCAGCAGGGCAATGGTCGTGTGCGGGGGAAGCGTGCCGGCGGCCAGCGAGGCGGCGGCGCCGGGCGCGCTCTCGAACACGGTTCGGGCGCCGGCCGCGCTAACATGGGCTGCATCGGGGCCAAGATTCGCCGCGAGGGTGAGCCGTGCGCCGTCCCCCAGGCGCCAGCGGGCGACCACCGCCGCCTTGCCAACCGGCTCCGCGCCCTCCGCCTTCGCGCCGGCCAGGCGGGGAATGATCTCCGCGTGGCGGAGGGCCAGCAGCGCCTTGTGGTGGGCGAGGATGGCGTCGTGCGGCGGCCGCGCGGCCTCCGCCGGGTCGGGGCGGGAGGCCTCGAAGGTGCGGGGGTCGTTGGGGTCAGGAATGCGGGCGCGGGCGGCCTCGTCGCGGAAGGCGGAGAAATGCGCGAACTCCTTGCGCCGCCCCTCCTTCACCGCCTTGGCCAGCTCGGGGTCCTCGAAGCCCGTGAAGAAGAGGAAGGGGGCGGTCGCCCCCCATTCCTCGCCCATGAAGAGCATCGGGATCTGCGGGCAGAGCAGCAGCAGGGCGGTCGCGGCGCGGAGCGCGGCGGGATCGGCCAGCGCGTCCAGCCGCTCGCCCATCGCGCGGTTGCCGACCTGGTCGTGGTTCTGGAGGAACAGCACGAAGGCGGTCGGCGGCAGGTGCGCCGAGGGCTCGCCGCGGGGGCGCCCGAGATGGGGCATGCTCTCGCCCTGGAAGAGGAATCCCTCCGCCAGGACGCGGGCGAGCTTCGTCGCGCCCTCGGGGGCAAAGTCCTCGTAGTAGCCCTCGCTCTCGCCGGTCAGCAGCGGGTGGAGGGTGTTGTGCCCGTCGTCGTTCCACTGCGCGTCGTAGAGGCCGGGCACGAGCTTGGAGGCGGTGTTGCCCTCGTTCTCGAGCACGAGGTGGACCTCCCGCCCCGTGATCTCCGCGCGGATGCGCCGCGCCAGCACGTCGAGCCAGGGTTGGTCGGCGATGGCGTGCACGGCGTCGAGCCGCAGCCCGTCGATGCGGTAGTCGCGCAGCCACAGCAGCGCGCATTCCTCGAAGAAGGCGCGCACCTCGGGGCGGGCGAAGTCGATCGAGGCGCCCCAGGGCGTGTGGATGTCCTCGTCGAAGAACTCCTTCGCGTAGGCGTGCAGGTAGGCGCCGTCCGGGCCGAAATGGTTGAAGACGCAGTCGAGGCAGACCGAGAGCCCGAGGCCGTGCGCCTCGTCCACCATCGCCTTCAGCTCCTCCGGCGTGCCGTAGGAGGGATCGGGCGTGAAGGGCTGCACGCCGTCGTAGCCCCAGTTGCGGTCGCCGGAGAAGGCCGCGAGGGGCATCAGCTCCACCGCGGTCACGCCGAGGTCGCGCAGGCGGGGCAGCATGGCGCGGATGCCGGCGTAGCCGCCGCAGGCGCCGGCGTGGAGCTCGTAGAGGACCGTCTCGTGCCAGGGGCGCCCGCGCCATTCCGCGTGGCGCCAGCGGTAGGCGTCGTGGTCCACGAGAACGGAGGCGCCGTGGACGCTCCCCGCCTGCGCGCGGGCCGCGGGGTCGGGCACCAGAAGGTCGGGCGCGGTGCGGAAGCGGTAGCGGTCGCCGGGGCGGGCCGGGGCCTCGGCGGTGAACCAGCCGCCGGGCGCCGGCCGCATCGGGACGGGCTCCCTCCCCTCGACCTCCAGCGTCACCCCCTCGCTGGAGGGCGCCCAGAGGCGGAAGGTCGCGCCCCCGTCGTGCAGGACCGGCCCCCACAGGGTTGTTGCGGGGGCGGCAGCGGGGGCGGGGGTCGTCATGTCTGGTCCAGGCGGCTCCACAACAGGACCACGGAGCGCGCGCAGACCTGCACGGTTTCCTCTCGTTCCTCTAGCGTTCGCTCTTCGGCCTCGGGGTCGGCGCTGTCGAGGAGAAGGCGCCAGCTCCGCGCCACCCCGGGCAGGGTGAAGGGCTGGTCGGCGCTGTCGGCGTTCATCAGCAGAAGCACCGTGTCCGCGCCCCCCTCCTCCACGCCGTCCGCCCGGAGCATGGCGAAGGTCTTGGAGACGGGGTCGCCCCAGGCCTCGGAGGTCAGGGGCTGGCCGTCCTGGCCGAACCACTGGGTGTCGGAGAGGCCGGGCAGCGGCTCGGACCGGCCGTGCGGGAAATGCGCGGGGCGCAGCGCGGGCAGCCGGTGGCGCAGCCGCGTCAGCCGCGCGGTGAAGCGGGCCATGACGCGGGCGGATTCGCTCTCGCCGCGCGACCAGTCTACCCAGGAGACCTCGTTGTCCTGGCAGTAGGCGTTGTTGTTGCCGCGCTGCGTGCGGTCGATCTCGTCGCCCGCGAGCAGCATCGGCGTGCCCGCGGAGAAGAGGACGGTCGCAAGCATCGCGCGCTTGAGCCGGCCGCGCAGCTTGAGGATCTCCGGGTCGTCGGTCGGCCCCTCCACGCCCCAGTTGTGGGAGTGGTTGTCGCCATGGCCGTCGCGGTTGTCCTCGCCGTTCGCCTCGTTGTGGCGGTGGTCGTAGGAGACGAGGTCCTCCAACGTGCTGCCGTCGTGGGAGGCGATGTAGTTCACGCTCGCCCAGGGCTTACGCCGCCGCCGGTCGAACAGCTCCGCCGATCCCGTCAGCCGCGCGGCCAGGTCGGAGCGCATGCCTTCGTCGCCCTTCCAGAAGCGGCGCACGCCGTCGCGGAACTTGTCGTTCCACTCGGCGAAGCCCGGCGGGTGGTTGCCGAGCTGGTAGCCGCCCGGCCCGATGTCCCAGGGCTCGGAGATGAGCTTCACGCGGGAGAGGACGGGGTCCTGGCGGATTGCGTCGAAGAAGCCCGCGCCCGGGTCGAAGCCCGTGTGCTCGCGCCCGAGGACGCTGCCCAGGTCGAAGCGGAAGCCGTCGACGTGGAAGCTCTCGACGTAATAGCGCAGGCTGTCCATGACCATCTGCAGCACGCGCGGGTGCGACAGGTTCACGGTGTTCCCGGTGCCGGTGTCGTTGATGCAGACGCGGGGGTTGTCGGGCAGCAGCCGGTAGTAGGAGGCGTTGTCGAGGCCGCGCCAGGAGAGGGTCGGGCCCATCTCCGACCCCTCGCAGGTGTGGTTGTAGACGACGTCGAGGATGACCTCGATCCCCGCCTCGTGCAGGCGGCGGACGGCGGCGCGCACCTCGTTCAGCGCGCCGGTCGCGAGATAGGCCGGCTCGGGCGCGAAGAAGGAGAGGGTCGAGTAGCCCCAGTAGTTCGTCAGGCCCTTCTCCACCAGGAAGCGGTCCTGCAGGAAGGCGTGCACGGGCAGCAGCTCCACCGCCGTCACGCCGAGCTTCAGCAGGTGGTCGATGACAGCGGGGTGGCCGAGCGCCTGGAAGGTGCCGCGCACCGGCCCTTCGATCTCCTCGTGCAGACGCGTCAGGCCCTTGAGGTGCGCCTCGTAGATGATGGTGTCAGCCCAGGGGCGCTCGAGTGGGCGGTCGCGGCCCCACTCATAGGCGCGGTCGTCCACCACCACGCCCTTGGGCATGGCGGCGGCGCTGTCGCGGCGGTCGATCGTCAGGTCCGCGCGCTGGTTGCCGACGCGGTAGCCGAACAGCGCGTCCGACCAGGTGACGTTGCCGACGATCTGCTTCGCGTAGGGGTCGAGCAGCAGCTTCGTCGGGTTGAAGCGGTGGCCGCGCGTGGGCTCGTAGGGGCCGTGCGCGCGGTAGCCGTAGACGGTGCCCGGGCCGGCGTCGGGCAGATAGCCGTGCCAGATCTCGTCCGTGCAGTCCGGCAGGTCGTGGCGCGCCACCTCCCGCCGGCCGTTGGCGTTGAAGAGGCAGAGCTCGACCCGCTCCGCGTGGGCCGAGAAGACCGCGAAGTTCACGCCCAGCCCGTCCCAGCTGGCACCCAGGGGATAGGGCCTCCCGGTCTCGAGGCGGGTCGGCTCTATCGGCATGGGCGTGCTGGTCCTCAGGGCGCGAGAATAAGGGTCGCCAACGGGGGCAGGGACAGCATGAGCGATGCGGGCTGCCCGTGCGAGGCCTCGCCGGTCGCTTCCACCCCGCCGAAGTTCCCGACGCCGGAACCGCCGTAATGGCCCGCATCGGTGTTGAGGACCTCCCGCCAGTAGCCGCCGCGGGGAACGCCGATGCGGTAGTTGAGGCGCGGCACCGGCGTCATGTTGCAGACGACAAGGGCCGGGCTGCCGTCCGCGCCGAGGCGCAGGAAGGCGAAGACGCTGTTCGTGTTGTCGTCGCCGACCACCCAGGCGAAGCCCTGCGGGTCCGCGTCGCGCTGGTGGAGCGCGGGCAGCGCGCGGTAGCTCCGGTTCAGGTCGCGCACCAGCTCCTGCACGCCGCGGTGGCGGGGATCGTCCAGCAGGTGCCAGGGCAGCTGGCCGTCGTGGTTCCACTCCGTCGGCTGGGCGAGTTCGATGCCCATGAAGAGGAGCTTCTTGCCGGGATGGGTCCACATGAAGGCGAGGTAGGCGCGGAGATTGGCGCGCTTCTGCCAGTCGTCGCCCCGCATCTTGCCGAGCAGCGATCCCTTCCCATGCACGACCTCGTCATGGGAGAGGGGCAGCACGAAGTTCTCCGAGAAGGCATAGACGAGGCCGAAGGTCATCTCGCCGTGGTGCCAGCGGCGGTTGATCGGGTCCTCCTCCATGTAGTGGAGGGTGTCGTGCATCCAGCCCATGTTCCACTTGTAGTGGAAGCCGAGGCCCCCGTCGGAGACGGGCTTGGAGACGCCGGGCCAGGCGGTGCTCTCCTCGGCGATCATCACGGCGCCGGGGCAGCGCTGGCGCACGGCCTCGTTCAACTCCTTGAGGAAGGCCACGGCCTCGAGGTTCTCGCGCCCCCCGAAGACGTTGGGCACCCACTCGCCGGCGTTGCGGGAGTAGTCGCGGTAGAGCATCGACGCCACCGCGTCCACGCGCAGGCCGTCGACGTGGTAGTATTCCAGCCAGTGCAGCGCGGAGGCGATGAGGAAGCCGCGCACCTCCGTGCGGCCGAAGTTGTAGATGAGGGTGTTCCAGTCCTTGTGGAATCCCTCCCGCGGGTCCGCGTGCTCGTAGAGCGCCGTGCCGTCGAACTGGGCGAGCCCGAAGGCGTCGGACGGGAAATGCGCGGGCACCCAGTCGAGGATGACGCCGATCCCGGCCTCGTGGCAGGCCTCGACGAAGCGCGCGAAGCCCTCGGGCGTGCCGAAGCGGGCGGTGGGCGCGAAGAGGCCGAGCGGCTGGTAGCCCCAGGAGCCCCCGAAGGGGTGCTCCATGATCGGCAGCAGCTCGACATGGGTGAAGCCCATCCCCTTCACGTAGGGCACGAGGCGGGAGGCGAGGTTGTCCCAGTCGCCGGCATGGCCGTCGTCGGCGCGCCACCAGGACCCCGGGTGCACCTCGTAGATGGAGATGGGCGCGCTGACCGCCTGCGTGGCGCCGCGGTCCTCCATCCAGGCGCCGTCGCGCCAGGCGTAGGGAGACGGGTTGCCGACGATGGAGGCGGTGCCGGGCGCGAGCTCGGCCGCGGCCGCGACGGGGTCCGCCTTGAGCGGCAGCACGCCGCCGTGGGGGCCGAGGATCTCGTACTTGTAGTGCTCGCCGGGCGCGAGGCGCGGCACGAAGATCTCCCAGATGCCGGAGGCGCCGCGCAGCCGCATGGGATGGCGCCGGCCGTCCCAGGAGTTGAAGCCGCCGACGACCGAGACGCGCCGGGCGTTGGGCGCCCAGACCGCGAAGCGCACGCCGGGAACGCCGTCCACCGCCATCGCCCGCGCGCCGAAGACGCGGCCCATCTCGTGGTGCCGCCCCTCGCCGAAGAGGTAGATGTCCATGTCGCCGAGGAGAGGGCCGAAGGCGTAGGGGTCCTCCGTCTCCTGCACGCCGCCGAGCCAGGTGACGCGGAGCGTGTAGGGGCCGGGCGGCACATCGCCCTCGAAGAGGCCGCTGTCATGGACCTGCCGGAGCGCGACGGGCGCGCCGCCTCCGGGCACGGCCTCCACGCCGAGCGCGCCGGGCTGGAAGGTGCGGACCACGCCGCCGTGCCGGCCGAGCACCGCGAAAGGGTCGCCGTGGCGGCCCTCCGCGATGGCCTGGAGGGCCGGGTCGAGGGCCGCTTGCATCACGTCGTTCATGCCGTCACCAGTCGGTCGGCCAGCGCGGCGAGGCCGCGCAGCGGGATGGGGAGCCAGGCCGGCCGGTTCGCGACCTCGTAGCGCAGCTCGTAGGCGGCCTTCTCGAGCAGGAAGAGGTCGAGCAGCGCGTCGCGCGTGGCGGCGGGCGCCCACTGCACGGGCGATGCCGCCTCCGCCTCGTGATAGGCCGCCTGGAAGGCCGCGCCGGCCTCGGCGCGGAAGCGCGCGAGCAGCGTCTCGCGGCGCTCCGGCAGAGCGGTGCTGAGCGCCGAGGACGCCGCGGCCGCCGCGTAGTCGAGGGAGCGCAGCAGCCCCGCCACGTCGCGCAGCGGGCTGCCCTTGGCGCGGCGCTCCTCGAGCGTGCGCGCGGGCTCGCCCTCGAAGTCGACGATCACCGCGTCGCCCTGCGCCACCAGCACCTGGCCGAGGTGGAAGTCGCCGTGCACGCGCGTCATCAGCGCGCCATCGGCCGATTGCGCGAGCTTGCGCGCGGCCTCCTTCAACGCCTCGCGGCGGGCGAGGAGGCCCTCGGCGAGCGCCTTGTCCTCCCCGGCGAGATCCGCCCCCTCCAGCAGGTCCAGCGCGGGATCGAGCTGCGCGATCGCGCCCTCCGCCCAGGCCGTGCGGGAGGCCTCGCCCGCCACCTCCGGCGAGAAGGCCGGGTCGTCGCTCGGGGCGGCGAGCGCCGCGTGCAGCTCGCCCAGGCGCTTGCCGAGCGCCGCGATGAAGGAGAGGTAGCCCGCGAGCGCGTCGGTCTCGTCGTCGGCACCGGTGCCGCTGCCGGCCACGCTCTGGTCCGCGGCGCGGGCGAGCCAGTCGAGGGTCCAGCCCCAGCCGTCGCCCTGGTTGCGCACAAACCCTTGCAGCAGCATGAGGGTGACGGGCACGCCATCCGGCCCGGTGCGCACGACCTCGCCCAGCAGCGGCGCGATGTTCTCGAAGCCGGCCTCTGTCAGGTGGCGCGTGACCTCGGCCTCGGGGTGGATGCCGTTCACCAGCTTGCGCAGGATCTTCAGCACCGCCTGCTCGCCGACGATGATAGAGGAGTTCGACTGCTCGCCCGGCAGGCGGCGGACCTCCGGCTGCTCGCCGAGGTCCATCGCGCCCAGGCGCTCGCTGCCGACGAAGCGCACGGTGCCGTCCTCGGTCTCGGCCACAGCGCCCTGGCGGAGCGCGCCGAGGACGCGGTGGACGAAGTAGTCGGAGGCGAAGGCGTCGGTGAGGTAGCCCACGCGCCGCCCCTGGCGCACGCGGGACAGCGCGAGCTGGTAGGCGAGCGGGCCGGGTGTCTCGTCCTCCTCCATGGCCGCGAGCGGCACGGCGTAGCGCTCCGTGCGGCCGGGCAGCGTCACCTCGATCTCGGCGAGCAGCGTGTGGATGCCGCCGGGGATGGGCGCCAGCGCCCGCAGCTTCGCGGACTGCATGGCCTCGCCCTTGGAGGCGAACCAGCGCCGCTTGGGCAGCCAGGCCGGCAGCACCTCGCGCTCGATCTCGCCGCGCTGGGCGGGGCCCATGGCGGTGGCCGTGGTGGGGAAGACGATGGTGCGGAGGTCGGGCAAGGGTTCGGGCGCCTTCACATGCCAGGGCGGCAGGGCCTGCTCCGTCGCGAGGACGAACCAGTAGAAGCCATAGGGCGGCAGGGTGAGGAGATAGGTGAGCTGGCCGATCGCCGGGAAGGCGGTGCCGCCGAGCATCTCGACCGGCACCCGCCCCGCGTGCTGCGCGAGGTCCAGCTCCACCGCCTGGGCGGAGCGGGAGAGATTGAAGACGCAGAGGATGGATTCCCCGTTCTCCATCTCCCGCAGGTAGGCCAGCACCTTGCGGTTGCCGGGATAGAGCAGCCGCATGGAGCCGCGGCCGAAGGCCTGGCTGCGCTTGCGGGTGGCGAGCATGCGCCGCATCCAGTTGAGCAGGCTGTGCGCGTCGCGCGTCTGCGCCTCGACGTTCACGGCCTGGAAGCCGTAGAGCGGGTCTTGGATGACGGGCAGCACGAGCCCCGCGGGATCGGCGCGCGAGAAGCCGCCGTTGCGGTCGGGCGACCACTGCATGGGCGTGCGCACGCCGTCGCGGTCGCCGAGGTAGATGTTGTCGCCCATCCCGATCTCGTCGCCGTAGTAGATCACGGGCGTGCCGGGCATGGACATCAGCAGGCCGTTCATCAGCTCGATGCGGCGGCGGTCGCGCTCCAGCAGGGGCGCGAGGCGGCGGCGGATGCCGAGGTTGATGCGCGCGCGCCGGTCGGCGGCGTAGGTGTTCCAGAGGTAGTCGCGCTCCTTGTCCGTCACCATCTCGAGCGTCAGCTCGTCGTGGTTGCGGAGGAAGATCGCCCACTGGCAGCCCTCGGGGATGTCCGGGGTCTGGCGCAGGATGTCGGTGATCGGGAAGCGGTCCTCCTGGGCGATCGCCATGTACATGCGGGGCATGAGCGGGAAGTGGAATGCCATGTGGCACTCGTCGCCCTCGCCGAAGTACTGCTGCGTGTCCTCGGGCCACATGTTGGCCTCGGCGAGCAGCATCTTGCCGACGCCGGCGTAGCCGCGCTCGAGCTCCTTGCGGATGAGCTTCAGGACGTCGTGCGTCTCGGGCAGGTTCTCGTTGGTGGTGCCGTCGCGCTCGATCAGGTAGGGCACGGCGTCCAGGCGCAGCCCGTCCACGCCGGCATCGAGCCAGAAGCGCATGACGCCGAGCACGCGCTCCACCACCTCCGGGTTGTCGAAGTTAAGGTCAGGCTGGTGGGAGAAGAAGCGGTGCCAGAAGTACTGGCCAGCCACCGGGTCCCAGGTCCAGTTCGACTTCTCGGTGTCGAGGAAGATGATCCGCGTGCCCTGGTAGATCTCGTCCGTGTCGGACCAGACGTAGAGGTTCCGCTCGGGCGATCCCTTGGGCGCGTTGCGCGCGGCCTGGAACCAGGGGTGCTCGTTGCTCGTGTGGTTGATGACGAGCTCGGTGATGACGCGCAGGCCCCGGCGATGCGCCTCCTCGATGAAGCGCTGTGCGTCCTCCACGCTGCCGTAGTCCGGGTGCACGCCGGTGTACTCGGCGATGTCGTAGCCGTCGTCCCGGCGCGGGCTCGGGTAGAAGGGCAGCAGCCAGAGCGTGTCGACGCCGAGCTCCGCGATGTAGTCGAGCTTCGCCATCAGCCCCGGGAAGTCGCCGACGCCGTCGTCGTTCGCGTCGAAGAAGGACTTCACGTGGAGCTGGTAGATCACCGCGTCGCGGTACCACTGCGGGTCGCGCGGGTCGGCCTGGTGGTTGGGCATGGCGCCGGTCGTCGCGACGTCGGTCTTGGAGGCGGCATCGTCGGGCATGGTGGTTCTCTCAGGCGCCAAAGGGGCGCACGCGCCAGATGGCGAAGGGCAGGTCGGCGGGGTCGAGGCGCATCCGCTGGAACTTGCCGTGCAGCGCGAAGCGGTTCCCGCGCATCAGGTCCTCCACCTCCAGCCCCTCGTGGTCGGGCAGGCCGAAGCGCCAGAGCGGCAGCTCGTAACCCGCCTCCTGCGCCGCAGAGGTATCCATGGAGACGGCCACGAGCACGACGTTGGAACGGTCCGGCGTCGCCTTCTCGTAGAAGAGGACGTTGTCGTTGTAGGCCGGCAGGAAGGTGACGCCGAGATGGGTCTGCAGCGCCGGGTTCGCGCGGCGGATGTGGTTCAGGCGCGTCACCTCGTCCACGATGTCGCCGGGGCGGCGGTCCGGCCAGGCGCGGATCTGGTACTTCTCGCTGTCGAGGTACTCCTCCTTGCCCGGCACCGGCGTCGCCTCGCAGAGCTCGAAGCCCTGGTAGACGCCCCAGAGGCCCGACAGCGTCGCGGCCAGCGCCGCGCGGGAGAGGTGCATCGGCCGCCCGCCGGTCTGCAGGTGGCGCGGGTTGATGTCGGGCGTGTTGACGAAGAAGTTCGGGCGGAAGAAGTCGCGCGGGGCGGTCGTCGTCAGCTCCGTCAGGTACTCCGCCATCTCCTCCTTCGTCTCGCGCCAGGTGAAGTAGGTGTAGGACTGCGTGAAGCCGCTCTTCGCCAGGCGGTACATCACCTTCGGCCGCGTGAAGGCCTCGGAGAGGAACAGTACGTCCGGGTGGTCGGCGCGGATCTCCCCGATCATCCACTCCCAGAAGGGGAGCGGCTTGGTGTGGGGGTTGTCCACGCGGAAGATCTTCACGCCCTGGTCCACCCAGAACTTCACGGCCTCATACAGGGCGACCCAGAGCGAGGGCTTGGCGCCGGCGGCGTAGAAGTCGACGTTGACGATGTCCTCGTACTTCTTGGGCGGGTTCTCGGCGTACTTAATGGTGCCGTCAGGGCGCCAGTCGAACCACTCCGGGTGCTCCCTCAGCCAGGGATGGTCCGGGGCGCACTGGATGGCGAAGTCGAGGGCGAGCTCCAGCCCGTGCGCGTAGGCGGCGTCACGCAGGCGGTGGAAGTCCTCGATGGTGCCGAGCGCGGGGTGCAGCGCGTCGTGCCCGCCCTCCTCGGAGCCGATGGCGTAGGGGCTGCCCACGTCGTCGGGCCCGGGCGTCAGCGTGTTGTTGCGGCCCTTGCGGTTCTTCCGCCCAATCGGGTGGACCGGCGGGAAGTAGAGCACGTCGAAGCCCATCGCCTTCACGCGCGGAAGCTGGCGAATGACGTCGTCGAGCGTGCCGTGGCGCTCCTCGCTGCCGGACTGGCTGCGGGGGAAGACCTCGTACCAGCTCGCGAAGCGCGCCGCGATGCGCTCGGCCTCGACCCCGCCGGCGGGGTTCTGGCGCACGCGGTGCGGGCGGTCGTCGGCCAGCGCCATCAGCCCCGCGGTCTCCGGCGAGAGCAGCAGCGCGAGGCGCTCGGAATCGGCCGCACCCTCCAGCGCCTTGGCCAGCAGGTTCAGCGGCCGCTTCGTCGCGCCGATCCGGCCGGCGGCCTTCACGACGAGGCGGCGCCCCTCCTCCAGCTCCAGCGAGACGTTCACGCCCGCCGCGTGCTTCTTGGAAAGCTCGTCCCGGTAGCCCGCGAAGACGTCGAGCCAGGCCTCCACCGCGAAGACGTAGCGGCCCAGGCGCTCGAGCGGGAAGCTCGCCGTCCAGCGGTCGTTGCCGAGCGGCGCCATGCGCACCTCGCGCCAGCCCTTCTCGTCCGCCGTGCGCCAGAGCAGCGCGACGCCGAAGGTTGCGTGGGTGTCGGCGACAATGTCGGCCTCCACCGTCACCACCTCGCCCACCGTGCGCTTCACGGGGAAGCGGCCGCCGTCGACCAGCGGCGTCACCGCCTCGATGCCGATCCGGGGGAGGGCGACGCCCTGCTCGGGCGGCATGCGGGAGGCCGGCAGGCGGACCACGGGGTTCGCGCGCCCGGCCTGCAGAACCCGCACCGCGCCCGGCGGCAGCGTGACGGGCCGGCCCGGCACCAGCGCCTCGCCGTCGGCGTCGAGGAAGGGCGCGGGGCCGCCGGCGAGGCCGGGCAGCACCGTCTCGGGCAGCAGCGTCGCGGCCGCCCGGCGGTCGGGGTTGGCGACGACGAGCGTGGCCGAGGAGGCGACCCGCGGGTCCTCCGCCGCTCGCATCACCACCTGCACGGGCGCGCCCGGCCCGGTCAGCGCGCGGAGCGGCGCGCCCGAGAGGGGCGCGAGGGCGGCGACGAGGGCGGTCGCCTCGCGGATCTCGGCCGAGAGGTCGTAGGGCGCGTTCTCGCGCAGCCAGGCCCAGTCGCCCGGCCGGTCCTGGGCGGGGTTGGAAGGCCGGCGCGCGCCGTACTCGAAGCCCTGGGGCACGAGCAGCGCGTCGCAGAGCGTGGCCGCGAGCCGGAGGGAGAGGGCGGCGGCGCGGCCGCGGGCCGCCTCGTCGCCCTCCTCCACCGCGGCGCGGGTCTCGAAGGGCGCCTCGGGGAAGCCGACCAGGGGTCCGCCCACCGCCTCCCGTTCCGCCATGAACCAGGCGTCGCGCCCGTTCCACCAGGCCACGGAGGAGGCGAGCGCGTCGAAGCCCGCGCGCCGCAGCGCCGCGGCCTCTGGCCAGGGCAGGCCGGTGTTCCAGGCGATGAAGCCGGCCGGGGTGGCGCGGGTCAGCCGCGCCCAGGCCGCCGCCGGCACCTCGCCGGGCCGCACCGCGCGGAAGCCCGCGACCCCCGCCGCCGCCCAGTCCTGCAGCCGCGCCTCCCAGAAGGCGAGCGCCCCCTCCGACGCGAGGTCCAGCCGCGCGAGGCCGGGGCGGAGCGCGCCGCCGCGCGGGTCGGGCAGCGCGGCGTCGGCCCGGTGGAACCAGTCGGAATGGGCGGCGACGAGCGCGCCCTCGCTCGCGACGTGCTGCGGCTCGAGGTCGAGCCAGAGGCCGAGCCCCGCCGCGCGGCAGGCCTCGGCGATGGCGGCGATGGCCGCGGTGCCGCCCGTGCCGGCCTCCAGCAGCGGGTGCGCGCGGTCGTGGTCCGCCACCTCCATCAGGTGGCCCGAGCGCCCCGGCGAGAGCGGCGGCGGCATGCAGACCGCCCCGAATCCCAGGCCGGCCACCCTCTCCAGCTCGGGCTTCCAGCCGGAAAGCGGGCCGAGCAGGAGCGGGTTCACGTGGTACAGGGCGATGGAGCGCATCGCCGAGCAACGGTCGTTGGCGGTCATGGTTCCCGGTTCCGGCATCGCTGATTGCTCGGTCGGGGATCGCAGCAAGGGGCCACCCGGCCAAGCATGCTGCGGGGCAACAAGCCGTGAGGCGCCCGGTTGTTGCGGAGGCGTCGGCCACCCGGCGCGGTTGCCCGCTCGGGGGCCGGGGCGCGGCCTCAGGCGGGGGGCGCGCCCCCCGTCGCGGCCGCGAGCGCGGCGGCCAGGGCGTCGCGCCCGAAGGGCTTGTCCAGCCGCGGCACCTCCGGCGCCTCGCCCGCCGGCAGGTCGGCGTAGCCGGTGGCGAGGATCACGGGCAGGCCCGGGTGCCGCGCCGCGATCCGCCCGGCCAGCTCCGCCCCGGTCATGCCGGGCATGGCATGGTCCGTCACGACGGCGTCCGGCACCGGCCCGGCGCGCAGCGCCTCCAGCGCCGCGGCGGCCGAGCCCGCCTCGCACACGGCGTGGCCGAGATCGGCCAGCAGCGCCGCGCTGCTGGACAGCACCAGCGGGTCGTCGTCCACGAGGAGGACCGAGAGGCGGCGGGCGGCCGGGGGCGCGGTGGGGACGGCCAGCGGCGGCGGCGCGGCCTCCGACCCCGGCTCGGCGCGGGGCAGCCAGATCTCGGCGGTGGTGCCCCGCCCGGGCACGCTGGACAGGCGCAGCGCGCCCCCCGACTGGGCGCAGAGCCCGTGCACCATCGACAGGCCGAGGCCGGTGCCGCGCCCCACGCCCTTGGTGGTGAAGAAGGGCTCGGTCGCCCGCGCCAGCGTCTCGGCGTCCATCCCCGCCCCTTCGTCCGAGACGAGGATGACGAGGCAGTCCCCGGACGGCGGCGGGTCGCCCGCGCCGGGCAGGCCGCGGCGGGGCGCGGCGGGGGCGTTGCGCGCGGCCAGCCGCACCCGCCCGCCGGGGAAGCGCTCGGGCGGCATGGCGTCGCGCGCGTTGACGCAGAGGTTCAGCAGCGCGAGCTCGAGCTGGTTCGGGTCGGCGTGCACCCACCAGAGGCCGTCCGGCACCTCGATCTCGAGCGGCGTCGCGGGGCCGAGGCTGCGGGCGAGGATGTCGCGCAGCGCGAGGATGAGGGCCGCGGTGTCCACCGCCCCCATGCGCAGCTCCTGCCGCCGGGCGAAGGCGAGCATCCGGCGGGTGAGCGCGCCGCCCCGCTCGGCGGCGCCGGCCATGCCCTCCAGCAGCCGGAGCGCGGCGGGATCGGCCAGAAGGGAGGGGCGCTTGCCCAGCAGCGCCGCGCCGGAGGCCACGACCTGGAGAAGGTTGTTGAAGTCGTGCGCCACGCCCCCCGTGAGCTGGCCGAGCGCCTCCATCTTCTGCGCCTGGGCGAGCTGCGCCTGGGCGGCCTCGGCGGCGGCCACCGCCTCCCCCACCCGCGCCTCCAGCACCGCCTGGGCGGCGCGGCGGCCGGTGACGTCGGCGTAGACGCCGACGCAGCGCTCCCCCCGCCCGCCGCCGGGCGCGGGAGGGCCGGGAAGCAGGCGCCCCGTGGCCGCGATCCAGCGCTCCCCGGCGGGGGCGAGGACGCGGTGCTCGACCGTCACCGCCGCGCCGCCCACCAGCATGCGCCGCCAGGCGGCGCGCACCCCGGCCCGGTCCTCCGGGTGGATCAGCGCCTCCCAGGCCGCGAGGTCGCCGACGCCGTCGGGCGGCGCGGGCCGGCCGATGAGGGCGAAGTGCCCCGGCGAGAAGACCCCCCGTCGGGTGCCGAGGTCCACGTCGAAGGCGACGAGGCCGCTCGCGTCCATGGCCAGGCGCAGGCGCTCCTCGGCGGCGGCCAGGGCGGCGCGGTTCTCGGCCAGCCGCGCCTCCGTGCGCCGGAGGCTGGAGAGGTCGACGTGCACGCCCCGGAAGCGGATGGCGCGCCCCTGCCCGTCCCGCTCGACCTCGGCGAGGGCCGAGATCCAGCGCGTCTCGCCCTCGGGGGTCAGGACGCGGTACTCCGCGACGTAGTCGGGGCCGCCCGCGGCCACCGCGGCGAGGAAGGCGGCCGAGACGCGCTCCCGGTCCCCGGGATGGAGGCGCGACACCCAGTCCGCGTGCGGCTCCTCTTCGGCGTCCGGCGGCAGGCCGTGCAGGGCGAGGTACTCGGGGGAGCGGAGGTTGCGGAAGCGCGGCCCGCCCTCAACGTCGTGCTCGACCAGCAGCTCGAAGCCGCCGACCCGCGCCAGGCGCTGCGTCCGCGCCAGCTGCGCCTCGCGCTCGCGCAGCGCCCGGTCGCGGGCCGCGATGGTCTCCCCGGCGCGGGAGAGGGCGGCGCCGACCGTGTTCATCTCCGGCACGGGGGTGCGGACGGGCGGCACCGGCCGGCCCTGCCCCAGCACCGTCGCGGCCCCGGCCAGCGCCTCCGCCGCCCCCGCGATCCGCGACGCGACGGCCAGCGCCAGCAGCAGCGCGCAGGACAGCAGCACCGCCCCCAAGCCGGCCAGCGCCTGCACGGCGCCGCGCACCGGCGCGTTCACCCGCTCCGCGACGAGGCTGGCGCCGACGTCCCAGCCCGCCTCCGTGCGCGCGTGGGCGAAGACGATCGGCACGCCATCCGCCCCCCGCCCCCGCTGGACGCCGTTCAGCGCGCCGTGGAAGCCCGGGCCGGCATCGGCGCCCAGGGCGGATTCAGGCAGGGCGGCCTCGGGCGCGCGGCTCTGCGCGACCACGCGGTGCGCCCGGTCCGCCACCACGAAGCCCCAGCCCTCCTCCGGCAGGGCGAGCCGCAGGCGCTCCGCCAGCCGGGCGGCGCGGAAGGCGGCGCCGAGCAGCAGGCGATGGCCCTGCGCGTCGCTCACGGGAAGGACCACGGCGTAGGTGGGCGCGCCGGTCATGGGGCTGGTGAAGAGGTCCGACACGGTGAAGCGGCCGTCCGGCGCCTCCGCTCCCCCCAGCCAGGGCGGCCGCGCGAGCGGCGCGCCCGCCTCCTCCGCGCGCGGGACCGCGGTGTGGAGGAGAAGCCGCCCGTCCGCGGCGCGCAGCACGAGGTTCGAGCCGATGTCCCGCCCGACCGAGACCATGTGCTGGCGCACCGCCTCCCGGTCCCCCGCCGCGAAGGCCGGCGTGCCGGAGACGGCGCGCAGGGTGAGGGAGAGCGCCTCGAACTCAGCGTCGACCACGCGCGCCAGCGCCTCCGCCCGGGCCAGCACCGAGCGCTCGACGCCGTCGCGCTGCGCGCCGGCGAAGCGCCAGAGCACCAGGCCCGCGAAGAGCAGCACCGGCAGGACCGCCGCGAGCACGAGGAGCAGGAGCCGCGCGCGCAGGCCGAGCGCCGGGCCGCGCCGTGCCGCCCCCGTCACGGCGATGCGCTCGACCGGGCCGGACGCCTCCGCGGTCCTGTGACGTGCCTCGGGCATTTCCCCGACCCTGCACCGGCCTCGCCCGCCGCGCCAGCGCCGCCCCCGCACTGGGGCGCCCTCGCGAAGGGCGGCGTCATCCGGCCCCGGTCAGGCGGCCTCGGGCCGCGGCGCGAGCTCCACCACCGCCTCGAGCCCCATCGCGGCGGCCAGCGCCTCCACCCGCCGCTGCACCCCCTCGCCGGCGAAGACGCCGCTTCCCTCGACCAGACGCAGCACCAGCCGGTCGCCGCGCGGGACGAGGGCGGTGCCGGACAGCAGCGCCAGCGTGCCGCCGGACAGGGTGTAGGCGAGCCGCAGGGCGGCCGCGAGCCGCTCCGCCCGCTGCTGCACCTGGGGCCCCAGCAGGGCGCGCGCCGGCGCCACCACCGCGGGGTCGGCCGCGTCGTAGCGAAGCGCGGTGACGAGGGCGAGGAAGGCGCGGGCGTGGTGGTCCAGCCCCACGCCGGGCTGGCGCAGGACGCGGAGGAAGGCCTGCTCTGCCCGGTAGTCCGGGTGGTCGTGGCTGCCCACGTCCGAGAGCTGGCAGGCGGTGCGGCGCAGCGCCGCCTCGGCGGGCCCCTCGCCGGGAAAGAGGGGCGCGGTCCAGGCCGCGAGGGCTGCCGGCAGGGCGGGGTCGCGCCCGAAGCGCGCGGCGAGCTCCGTGCCGACGGCGAGCAGCGGGTCCTGCGCCCGCACCTCGTCGCTCAGCAGGCGGGAGTACCAGCCCTCCCGCAGCCCGTTGGCCGAGAAGACCACGCGCCGCGCGCCGGTGAGGCGGAGAAGGCGGCGCAGGACCACGGCGGCGTAGGGAAGGTCGGCCGCCCGCTTGGCCGGCGCGCCGGGCATCCGCCCCGGCCGCTCGCCGGCCGCAATCACGGCCGCGCAGAGGTCGCGCGCCTCCTCCCGGCGGAGGACGTAGTGATGCACGATCGAGAGCGGGTAGCCGGTCTGGACGATGTGGATCTTCGCCAGCGCCCGCCAGGCGCCGCCGACGAGGTAGAGGTCCCGTCCCTGCCCCCGCGCCAGCCAGGGCACGGCCGAGAGCGCGCCCTCGGCGATGGCGCGGGCGCGGGAGGGATCGCTGCCGGACTGCTCGGCCAGGCGGATCACGCCGAGCGGCAGGCTGACCGAGGCCGCGGGCCGGCCGGCCGCGAGGTCCACGAGCTCGAGGCTGCCGCCGCCGATGTCGCCGAGGATGCCGTCGGCGCCGGGCACGCCGAGCAGCACGCCGTCCGCCGACATGGCCGCCTCCTCCATGCCGGAGAGGATGCGCAGCGGCACGCCGGGCATGCGCGCGCGCAGCGCCTCGGCGAAGGCCGGGCCGTTGGCGGCGTCGCGCATGGCCGCGGTGGCCAGCACCTCGACCGGCTCCGCCCCCATGGCGCGCGCGATGGCGAGGTAGCGGCCCATGATCGTGAGCGCGCCTTCGACCGCCGCCGCGTTCAGCCGCCCCGTCGATTGCAGCCCGCGCCCGAGCCCGAGCACCGCCTTCTCGTTGAAGATCGTGGAGGGGTTCCGCCCCAGCCCCTCGAAGACGACGAGACGGACCGAGTTCGACCCGAGATCAACCACCCCCGCGCGAGGCGGGGCCTCGTCGCCCCCGCGAGGCGGCGCCTCGTCGCCCCCGGCGCGAAGCGAAGCTTCGTCGCCAGCGCGAACCGGAGCCTCGTCGCCGTTGCGAGGCGAGGCCTCGTCGCTCCCGGTTCTCACCGGTGTCCCGCCGCCCCTCACGCGAGGCGAGGTCTCGCCCCCGGGACGAAGGACAACCTCGTCGGCGCGAGCCGGCGCCCCGTCGCCCGGCCGGTGGGGCCGGGCGGTTGCTTCGCTCTCTCCCACGCCCGTCAGTCCTGCGCCACGCGGTCCGGCCGGCGCCGGGTGGGCGCGCGCGGGCGGGGCGCCCGGTGCAGCGCGCTGCCGCGGCCGGAGAGGGACGGGTTGGTCATGAAGTACTCGTGCGCGGAGAGCGGCTGCGCCCCCGGCGCGCCCACCAGCCCCGCGACGCGGCGATAGACGCCGTCCGGGTGCAGCTCCCAGGACTGGTCGCGGTCCTTCAGGTTCACGACCATGATCTGGTCGAGCACCTGGGCGTGCACGGTCGGGTTCTCCACCGGCACCATCGTCTCCACGCGCCAGTCCATGTTGCGGCCCATCCAGTCGGCGCTGCTGATGAAGACCCGCGCCCGCCGGCTCGGCAGGCGGTGGCCGTTGGCGAAGACGCAGATGCGGGAGTGCTCGAGGAAGCGGCCGACGATGGACTTCACCCGGATGTTCTCGGACAGCCCGACGACGCCCGGCCGCAGGCAGCAGATGCCGCGGATGACGCAGTCCACCTTCACTCCCGCCCGTCCCGCGCGGTAGAGCGCGTCGATCAGGCCCTCGTCCACGAGCGAGTTCAGCTTCAGCCAGATGCCGGCCGGCCGCCCCTCGCGCGCGTTGACGATCTCCTGCTCGATCAGCCCCATCAGCGTCGGCCGCAGCGTCAGCGGCGCGAAGGCGAGGCTCTCCATCGTCTCGGGGCGCGCGTAGCCCGTCATGTAGTTGAACAGCCGCGCCGCGTCGCGCGTGAGGCCGGGATCGGCGGTGAAGAAGGACAGGTCCGTGTAGATGCGGGCCGTGACCGGGTGGTAGTTGCCCGTCCCGAAATGCGCGTAGGAGCGCAGCGACCCCGCCTCGCGACGCACGACGAGGCTCACCTTGGCGTGGGTCTTGAGGTCGACGAAGCCGTAGACGACCTGCACGCCCGCCGATTCCAGCTCGCGCGCGAGCGCGATGTTGCGCTCCTCGTCGAAGCGCGCCTTCAGCTCGACCATGGCGGTGACGGACTTGCCGGACTCCGCGGCCTCGATGAGGGCGCGCGCGATCGGGCTGTCGCGCGAGGTGCGGTAGAGCGTCTGCTTGATCGCGATGACCGCGGGGTCGCGCGCCGCCTGGCGCAGGAACTGCACGACCACGTCGAAGGATTCGTAGGGATGGTGGACGACGATGTCCTTCGCCCGGATGGCCGCGAAGCAGTCGCCCCCGAAGTCGAGGATGCGCTCGGGGAAGCGCGGCGTGTAGGGCTTGAAGAGCAGGTCCGGCCGGTCGTCGAGGATGATCTGCGTGAGGTCGGACAGGCCCAGCAGCCCCTGCAGCGCGAAGATCTCCCCCTGCGGCGCGTCCAGCTCCTCGGCGACGAGGTCCACGAGGTCCGACGGCGTGTCGGCGGTGACGGAGAGGCGGATCGCGCGCCCCCGCCGCCGGCGCTTCAGCGCGCTCTCGTAGGAGCGGACGAGGTCCTCCGCCTCCTCCTCGAACTCGACGTCGGTGTCGCGGATGAGGCGGAACAGCCCGCGCTCGGCGAGGATGAAGCCGGGGAAGAGGCGGCGGAGATTGAGGAGGATCACCTCCTCCAGCAGCACGAAGCGCGCGGGCTCCCGCCCCCCCTCCGTGCGCGGGCCGCCCGGGGGAAGCCGGATGAAGCGCTCGAGCTGCGGCGGCAGCGGCAGGATGGCGCGCATGGTGCCGCCGTCCTCCTCCCGCACGAGCTTCATGATGAGGCAGAGGGCGAGGTTGGCGAGGAAGGGGAAGGGGTGCGCGGGGTCGATCGCCAGCGGCGTCACCACCGGGAAGACCCGCTCCATGAACCAGCTCGCCAGCCATTCCCGGTCGGCGGTGGAGAGGTCCGCGGGGTCGCTCAGCAGGATGCCGGCCTCGGCGAGCTGCCCGCGCAGGCTCAGCCACCCGTCCTGCTGGCGGGAGAGGAGCCGCCCGGCGCGCTCGTGGATGGCCGAGAGCTGCTGCGCCGGGGTCAGCCCGTCCGGCGAGACCGCGGCCACCGCCGCCCGCTCCTGCCCCGCCAGCCCCGCGACGCGGACGGAGTAGAACTCGTCGAGGTTGGAGGAGGAGATCGCGACGAAACGCAGCCGCTCCAGCAGGGGATGGGCGGGGTTGGCCGCCTCCTCCAGCACGCGCTCGTTGAAGGCCAGCCAGGACAACTCGCGGTTGATGAAGCGGCCCGGGTCGGTCAGCGCCGGCTCGGGTGCCTCGGCCGGCGGCGGCTCGGCCGGCAGCGCGGCCGCCGCGGGGGTGCCGCGCAGCGAGGCCGGCTGGTCGGGGCGCGCCGGGCGCGGCGCCGCCGGCCGGGGCGCCTCGCTTCGCGGGGCCTCGGGGCGGGCTGGCTCGGTCTTGGCGGTGTCCGGGTTGGCGTCCATGGCCCCAAGGTTACAGCAAGGTGCCCATGGAAGCGGAGGGCGCGCCCGGGGTTGCCACAAAATCGTCACCGGCCCCGTCGAAGGCCCCGTCCTCGCCCCCTTCCCCGCTGCCGTCGAGCAGCCCGGCCAGGACCTCGCGCGCGAGGCCGCGGGTGATCCCCCCGCCGCCCGCCAGGGCCGCGCGGTCCAGCCGGGCGGCCGCCTCGGCCAGCGCCGCCGCCTCCCGTGGGAGGCGGGCGAGGAGCCAGTCCTGCACCGCCGGCTCTACCCGGAGCTGCCGGCGCTCGAAATGCCGGGCCAGCAGGGCGCGGAGCAGCGCGTCCGTCGGCTGGCCGAGCGCGGCCGAGGCGGTGGCGCGCAGCCGGCTGGCGAGGTCCGGCAGGGCCACCGGCCAGCGCCCCGGCGGCTCCCGCCCGGCCATCAGCAGCAGGTGCCCGCCCGCCGCGCAGGCGTTGATGAGGTGGAACAGCGCCGCCTCCTCCGCCGCGCAGTCGGCGTCATCGAGCGCGGTGGGCGCCCCCTGCGGCACGCCCCGCAGCAGCGGCCCCGAGAGGCGCCGGAGCCCCAGCCGGCGGGAGGCCTGGGCCAGGAGGGCGGACTTCCCGCTCCCCTCCGGCCCGTGCAGCACGAGCCGCCCGGCCGGCCAGCTCATGGGATCGCCGAGCCAGGTGCGGGCGACGGCGTTCGAGGAATCGGGCACCGGGTCGATCTCGACCTCGGCGCGCGGAAGCAGCGGCAGAGGAAGCTGCCGGGCGGTGGAGAGGGAGGCCATGGGTCGGGCGTTCAGCCCCCGGTCCGGGGCGGGTCGAGGTAGAGCGGGCTCTCGAGGTAGCGGCGCAGCCAGTAGCGGGCGAGGACCCCGATCATGGCCGCGATCGGCACCGCGAGAAGCACGCCGAGGAAGCCGAAGGCGACGCCGCCGGCGAAGAGCGCGAAGATCACCCAGACCGCGTGCAGGTCCACCCGGTCCCCGAGCAAGCGGGGGTAGATGATGTAGCCCTCCACGATCTGGCCGGCCAGGAAGATGCCGACCACCATCCCCACCCCGCGCAGCGTGCCGAACTGGCCGATGGCCAGCAGCACCGCGGTGACCATGCCGGTCAGCGACCCGACATAGGGGATGAAGGTGAACATCCCCGCCAGCAGCCCCACCAGCAGCCCGAGCTCCAGCCCGACGGCCGAGAGCGCGAGGGCGTAGTAGACCGCGAGCAGCGCGCAGCAGAGGAGCTGCCCGCGCAGCCAGGCCGAGAGCACCCGGTCCGTGTCCCGCGCGAGCTGCCGCAGGACCGCCGCGTTGCGCCGGGGCAGCCAGGTCTCGACCCGCGCGATCAGCCGCGGCCAGTCGCGCAGGAGGTAGAAGCCCACCACCGGCGTCACGACCGCGAAGGTGAAGACGCTGAACAGCGCGTAGCCGCCGCCGATGAGGCGCGTGGCCGAGGTGCCGAGCCAGACGAGGATGGACCCCACCTGGGTGACCGCGAGGTCCTGCAGCCGCGGGTCGAGCTCCATCGGCGCGATCGCCTTCTCGGTCGCGGCCAGCAGGTCCTGCACCAGCACGCCGATCCGCGCGACGTAGGAGGGCAGCCGCGCGAGCAGCACGCCGATCTGGGAGATCAGCAGCGGGTAGAGCAGCAGCAGCGCGAGCAGCGCCAGCGCCATCAGCCCCGTGATCAGCAGCCCGGCCCCCAGCCAGCGCGGCACCCCGATCCGCGCCAGCCGCGCGGCCAGGGGATCGAGGAAGTAGGCGACGCAGACCGCCAGCACGAAGGGCGTGAGGATCGCCGAGAAGAACCAGAGCGAGAACACCCCCGCCGCGAGCAGCCCGAAGACAAGCCCGAGCCGCTGCGCCCGCGTCGCGTTGCGCGGCCCGGGCGAGGGCGGCAGCGGCGCCCGCAGGGGCCGGGTGAGCGGCGGGGCCGCGGCGGCGGGGGGGCCGCCCCCCTTGCCCTCGTCGAGCGGCATCATGCGGGCAGGGAGCGCGAGGCGTCGCGCACGTAGGCGGCCCCGGAGGCGATGGTGGTCGCCGTCACGCAGCCGATGAGAAGGGGCAGCAGCCAGTCGCCGTCGAGATCGAAACCGCGCAGCAGCAGCGCCGCGGCGGCCAGGGTGATCTGCATCAGCGTGTTCAGCTTCGAGACCAGCAGCGGCCGGATCGCCGGCCGGACGCCCATCAGCGCCAGCACCAGCAGCCCGCCCACGATCAGCAGGTCGCGGAACACGACGAGGATGGCAAGCCAGTCCGGCAGCACGCCGATGATCGCGAGGGTGACGTAGACCGAGACGAGCAGCGCCTTGTCCGCCAGCGGGTCTAGGATGGCGCCGAGATGCGACCGCGCGTTGCTGACCCGCGCCAGCCAGCCGTCCACCGCGTCCGACACCCCCGCGCCGACGAAGACGAGGAAGGCGAGGTCCAGGCGGTGCTGAATCACCAGCCACACCACCGCCGGCACGGCGCAGAGCCGGGCGAGCGTGATGACGTTGGGCAGGGTGAAGAGCGCGCTCTCGGCGGGCGAGGCGGCGCGCCCCGCCTCCCCGGCGGCCGCCGGCCGCTCGGAAGGCCCGGCGGGCCCGCGTTCATGCTCCTCCGGCAAGGCCGACTCGCCAGCCCGGGCCCGTCGTGGGGACCGGCAGGCCGTTGGCGGCGGGCGGCTGGGCCGGCTGCAGCAGGATGCCCCCCTGGGCCAGCTCCGGCGCGGCCACGGCCGGCGGGCTGCGCAGCCCGATCCGCAGACGGGCGCCGTCCACCGACAGCGCGAGGACGTCCAGGCTTCCCACCGACGGCTGGGCCAGCAGGCGCTGGCGGAGCGCGAGGTACTCCGCGAAGGAGTAGAAGCGCGCGCCGGCGTCGAGATAGGCCGTCAGCGGCATGACCGGCGGCACGCCGGGCGGCAGGGGCGAGGCGCTGGGCGCGGCACCGGGCGCGGGCGCCACCGGCCCGCCGAGCGGCGGCACCGCCCCGGCCATCCCGCCCGCCACCGCGCCGTTGGGCACGCCCGCGCCGGGCGCCGCGGCCACCGCCCCGCCGGAGGAGGAGGACCCCGCCCCCCGGAACCGGATGGTGTAGCGGCCCGAATAGCCGTTCAGGGTGGAGCGCTCCTGCTCCACGACCATGCTCGTCACCAGCGACTCGATCTGCGCGGGCGAGGCGTTGGGGTTGGCCCCGGTCGCCGCCGCGTAGCGCTGGTAGGCCAGGCGCTGGGCGTTCGCGATGGCCCGCTCGCGCGCCAGGACGGCGTTGGCGGCCGTCGCCTCCGCCGGCACGCCGCGCTGCACCGCCGGGTCGTCCTGCGCCCGCGCCGGCGCCGCGGGCGCGAGCAGGGCGGCGAGGACGAGTCCCGCCCCGGCCAGCCGCGCGAGGCCCCGCATGCCCCCCTTGCGCGGGCCGCGGATTGCGCCGCCGCGCCGGACATGATGGGTAGCGCGACCGTCTGATTTGGGCATAAGCCGCCTCCCGTGAGCCGCATGCAGGTTCCCCGCCGGGGATAGCCGATCAAGGACCGCCATGACCAGACTGACCTACCGCGACGCCGGCGTGGACATCGAGGCCGGCGACGCGCTGGTCGACCGGATCAAGCCCCTGGCCCGTTCCACGGACCGCACCGGCACCATGGGCGGGCTCGGCGGCTTCGGCGCCCTGTTCGACCTTCGCGCCGCCGGCTTCCAGGACCCCGTCCTCGTCTCCTCGACCGACGGCGTGGGCACGAAGCTGCGCCTCGCGATCGACGCGCGCCGCCACGGCACGGTGGGCATCGACCTCGTGGCCATGTGCGTGAACGACCTCGTCGTGCAGGGCGCGGAGCCGCTGTTCTTCCTCGACTACTTCGCGACCGGCGCGCTGGACGTGGCGCAGGCGGCCGAGGTCGTCTCCGGCATCGCCGAGGGCTGCCGCCAGGCGGGCTGCGCGCTGGTCGGCGGCGAGACCGCGGAGATGCCCGGCATGTACCACCGCGGCGACTACGACCTCGCGGGCTTCTCGGTGGGCGCGGCGGAGCGCGGCGCGCTGCTGCCGGCCGGCGACGTGGGGCCGGGCGACCTCGTGCTCGGCCTCGGCGCCTCGGGCGTCCACTCCAACGGCTTCTCCCTCGTCCGCCGCGTCCTCGAGGCCGGCAACGCCGGGCTCGCCGACCCCGCCCCCTTCGCCGCCGGCCGGACGCTCGGCGAGGCGTTGCTGGAGCCGACCCGGATCTACGTGAAGCCGGTGCTTGCCCTTCACCGCGCGGGGCTGATCAAGGCGGCCGCGCACATCACGGGCGGCGGCCTGCCCGGCAACCTGCCGCGCGTCCTGCCGGATGGCACGGTGGCGGTGGTCGAGGCCGGGTCCTGGCCCGTGCCGCCGGTCTTCGCCTGGCTGGCCCGCACCGGCGGCGTCGCGCCCGAGGAGATGCTCCGGGTGTTCAATTGCGGGATCGGCATGGCGCTGGTGGTGGAGCCCGGCAAGGCCGAGGCCGCCGTCGCGATGCTCGCCGGACACGGCGAGACCGCGCACCGCATCGGCCGCGTCGAGGCGGGCGAGGGCGAGGCCGAGGTCCGGATGGAGGGGCTCTCCGCGGCCTGGCCGAACTGAGGGGGGCGGTGCGTCCCCGCGTCGCGGTCCTCATCTCCGGCCGCGGCAGCAACCTCGGCGCCCTGATCGCCGCCGCGCGCGACCCCGCCTACCCCGCCGAGCTCGCCCTCGTGCTGTCGAACCGCGCGGACGCCGCGGGGCTGGAGCGGGCGCGCGAGGCCGGCATCCCGACCGCCGTGGTGGAGAGCCGCCCCTTCGGCCGCGACCGCGCGGGCTTCGAGGCCGCGATGGGCGAGCGCCTCGCGGGGGCGGGCATCGACCTCATCGCGCTGGCCGGCTTCCTGCGCGTGCTGACGGAGGGCTTCGTCACGGCCTGGTCGGGCCAGATGCTCAACATCCACCCGAGCCTCCTTCCCGCCTTCCCCGGCCTCGACACCCACGCCCGGGCGATTGCCGCCGGCGTGCGCCTGCACGGCTGCACCGTGCACTTCGTGACGCCGGGCGTGGACGAGGGGCCGATCATCGCCCAGGCCGCCGTGCCCGTCCTGCCCGGGGACGACGAGGACGCCCTGGCCGCGCGCGTGCTCGCGCAGGAGCACCGCCTCTACCCCGCCGCCCTCGCCTGGGCCGCCTCCGGCCTCGCGCGGCTGGAGGGCGGGCGGGTCGCGATCGGGGCGCCGATGGCCGCGGGCGCGCTCGCGAACCCCTTGCCCGGCCCCTTGCTTGGCAGCGCCGCCCTCCCTACAGAAATGCCATGAACGCCGCCCCTCCCGATCCCCGGCGGGCGGCCCAGAACGGGGCACCGACCATGGCCGAGGCCAAGCAGACGATCGATTTCGAGGAAGTGAAGTCGAAGGACATCATCGCCGACCGCCAGACCGGCTGGGCCCAGTTCACCCGCGCCGCCAGCTGGGCGGTCGTCATCATCGTCCTGCTGCTGGTCGCGCTGAAGTTCCTCTTCGGCTGACGGGCCGCCGCGCCCCTAGTGGCGCGGCATCCCCAGCCCGAGGCTGCGGCCCATGTCGCCGAGGTCGACGCGGCGGTAGCCCTCCGGCACCCGGAAGCGGGAGGGGTCCTGGCGGGCGTACTCCACCCGCGTCGCCTCCAGCCCCTCGCCGCGCTCGTTCACGCCGCGCAGCAGCACGCCGTCCGCGGTGAGGCAGGCGGTGCCGCGCTGCCCCCCCTCGTCGAAGCGGTAGTTCGTGCAGCGGTGCCCGGCCTGGGTCGCCGTGCCGGCCCCCGTCAGCCGGGCCGATTCGACCATGCGCAGGTAGCGCATCGCCTCGTCCTGCCGCACCGGGCTCGGGGTCACGACGCGCATCGAATCCATCACCATCTCCGTCCGCCCGGTGCGCCGGTCCGCGAGCGCCCAGGCGGGCATGGAGGGGGATTCCACCCGCAGCCGCCCCTCCGCCGCCAGCGCGGCCACCGTGAACTCGCGGGGCGTCTGGGGCGAGGCGTTGCCGAGCACGCGGTAGCTCACCACCACGTCGCGCGTGGGGAAGCTCGGCGGCCGCGCCGGGGAGGGGGACGGGGATTGCGCCTGGGCACCGGTCGCGAGCACGGCCAGGGCCAGGAAGGGGAGCAGCGCGCGCATCGGTCGGCCTGAGGTTGGGGGACGCAGAGAAGGCCCTGGCGGCGGGGCCGCGCAAGGGCGGATCAAGCCTTGGTGTCGCGCGCCCAGCCCGGCAGCGGGCGGCCCGCCACCGGATCGCCCGCCGGCAGGGGGACCGCGGCCAGGTTGGCCGCCACCCGCGCGGCCTCGGCGGGATCGCCGCAGCGGATGTCGCAGTTGGTCCCGCCGGGATAGGCGCCGACCACCTCGAAATCCCCGCTCGCCCATTCCCGGCAGTGGCCGACGCCGGCCGGGATCACCACGGCATCGCCCGCCCGGAGCGCGAGGGCCTCGCCCCCCGGCCCGCCGAAGCGCACCCGCGCCTCCCCACGCGACACGCCGAGCGCCTCGTGCGCGTTGCTGTGGAAGTGGTGGTAGCCGAAGACGCCGTTCGTCCAGGCGTTGGACCAGCCGTTCGCCGCGAAGCACGCCGTGACCGCCCCCGCCCCCGCCGGCAGCGCGCCGCGCCAGACGAGCAGCGGCAGCGCCGAGTTGGGCAGGCCGCCGGAGGGCGCGAAGCGGTGCGCCTCCGGCGCCGCGTCAGTCATCGGCGCCGGCGCGCGCCAGCACCTCGCGCTTGCCGACGTGGTTGGCGGGGCCGACGACGCCGTCCCGCTCCATCTGCTCGATGAGCTTGGCCGCGCGGTTGTAGCCGATGTTAAGGTGGCGCTGGACGAAGCTCGTGCTCGCCTTGCCCTCGCGCGAGACGAGCGCGACCGCCTGCTCGTAGAGTCCCTTCTCGCCGCCGCCGGCGTCGAGCGCGGCCATGG
Organism: Muricoccus nepalensis; assembly: GCF_006438825.1. Classification (GTDB taxonomy): domain Bacteria; phylum Pseudomonadota; class Alphaproteobacteria; order Acetobacterales; family Acetobacteraceae; genus Roseomonas; species Roseomonas nepalensis. The sequence goes on along the minus strand of NZ_RCZP01000002.1, from coordinate 184,968 downwards.
AGCCGCCGCCATCGTCCTCGTCGTCGGTCTCCGTGACCTCCTCGACATAGGCGGGCTCGCCCTGCTCGCGGAGGAACTCCACCACGCGCTCCACCTCCTCGTCCGAGACGAAGGGGCCGTGCACGCGGTTCACGCGGCCGCCGCCGGCCATGTGCAGCATGTCGCCCTGGCCGAGAAGCTGCTCCGCCCCCTGCTCGCCGAGGATGGTGCGGCTGTCGATCTTGGAGGTGACGGAGAAGGAGATGCGGGTCGGGAAGTTCGCCTTGATCGTGCCGGTGATGACGTCCACCGAGGGGCGCTGCGTCGCCATGATGACGTGGATGCCCGCCGCGCGCGCCATCTGCGCGAGGCGCTGCACCGCGCCCTCGATCTCCTTGCCGGCGACGATCATGAGGTCCGCCATCTCGTCGATGACGACGACGATCATCGGCAGGGTCTCGAGCGCCAGCGGCTGCTCCTCGAAGACCGGCTTGCCCGTCTCGGGGTCGAAGCCCGTCTGCACGCGCCGCGTGAGCTGCTCGCCCCGCCCGCTCGCCGCCGCCACCTTCTCGTTGTAGCCGCCGATGTTGCGGACGCCGAGCTGGCTCATCGCCTTGTAGCGCCGCTCCATCTCGCGGACCGTCCACTTCAGCGCGCCGATCGCCTTGGGCGGCTCCGTCACCACGGGGGCGAGGAGGTGCGGGATGCGGTCGTAGACCGAGAGCTCCAGCATCTTCGGGTCGATCATGATGAAGCGGCACTCGCTGGGACCGAAGCGGTAGAGCAGCGAGAGGATCATCGTGTTGATCCCGACCGACTTGCCCGAGCCGGTGGTGCCCGCGATCAGCAGGTGCGGCATCCGCGCGAGGTCGGCCACCACCGGCGCGCCGCCGATGTCCTTGCCGAGCGCGAGCGGCAGCTTGCCCGGGTTCCGCCCCCAGTCCTCGGCCTCCATCATCTCGGAGAAGTAGACCGTCTCCCGCTTGGCGTTCGGCAGCTCGATGCCGATGACGTTCCGCCCGGGCACGGTCGCGATGCGGACCGCCAGCACGCACATGCTGCGCGCGATGTCGTCGGCCAAGCCGATGACGCGGGCCGACTTCGTGCCCGGCGCCGGCTCCAGCTCGTAGAGCGTGACCACCGGGCCCGGTCGGATGTCGACGATCCGCCCGCGCACGCCGTAGTCGTCGAGGACGGATTCGAGCGTGCGCGCGTTCTCCTCGAGCGTGTCCTGCGAGGGGCCGCTCTCGCGCCGCGGCGGCGCGGGCCTGAGCAGGGAGAGGGGCGGCAGGCGGAAGCGGCCGTCGTCGCCCCCCTTCACGGTTTCCGAGATCGGCAGGCGGCGGGGCGCCACCACGCGCTCGGCGATGCGCGGCGCCTCCGCGGCCGGCGGACCCGCGGCCTCCTCCGGCGCCTCCGCCGCGGTCGGGCGCTCCGGCGCGGGCCGGGGCGCGCGGCGGGGGGGCAGGCGCGGCGCCTCGGCCGCCGCGGCGTCGGCCGCGCGCAGGATGGCCGAGAGCGGCGGCGCGGCCTCCGGCCGCCGGCCGAGCATACGACCGAGCATTCCGGCGAGCGACCGGGGGGCGCCCAGCAGGCGGGCGACCAACCCGGGCCGCTCCTCCGCCCGCTCCCGGCGCTGGACGAGGCGGTCGCGCGTCTGCCGGGCCTCGGCGGCGCGCGCGCGGGCGATGTTCCGGCGGCGCAGGATGTTCCCCGCCAGCCCCGAGCCCCGCCGCGCCGCGGCCCCGCCCGCCCGGCGCCAGGAGGAGAGCGGGATGGCGAGCGCCAGCACCGTCGCCGCGACCGCCAGCGCCACGATGCCGGTGTGGCCAAGCGCGGAGCCGAGCGGCCCGAAGAGGGCGCCGACCGTGTCCTCCACGGCCTTGTGGACGAGCGGCCCCATGGCGCCGCCGGGCATGCCGCCCGGGAAGGGCGCCGGCAGCGGGCTGGCCGAGAAGGCGGCGGCCAGCAGCGGCAGCCCCGCCAGCAGCGCCGCCACCCGCCCGGCGAAGGGCGAGAGGCCGCGATGGGTGGAGAGCCGCATCGCCCAGGTCATGAGGCAGAGCGCGGGCAGCAGCCCCGCCCAGCCGAAGCCCTGCAGCAGCACGTCCGACACCAGCGCGCCGAAGGGACCGGCCAGGTTGGTCGGCGCCTGGGAGGTCGCGGTGGAAAGGGAGGGATCGGCCGGGTTGTGGCTGGCCAGCGCCACCAGCACCGCCAGCCCCAGCAGGCCCGAGATCATGCCGAGCAACTGGCCGCCCCGCCGCTTCAGCGCGGCCTTCACGGCGGGCGAAGCGAAGCGGCGCAGGCCGGCCTGGGCGCCGAAGGAGGTCAGGGCCGGCGGCGCGCTGCCCGCGGCGCTGGCGGATCGGTCGGAGGCGCGCGGCATGGTCGTCCCGTATGCAATTGATGCAGCGGGAAAAGACTACACGCTAAACCCTTGGTTGGGCGACATGCTTCGTGCGGATTCTTCGACCGCTCCGCCTGGAAGGCGACGGGCATGAAAAAGGGCGGGGGCGCCCCGGCCCGATGGCCGAAGCGCCCCCGCCCACGGCGAAAGCCTCAGTAGCGGTACTGCTCGGCCTTGAAGGGGCCGGCCTCGGGCACGCCGATGTAGCCGGCCTGCGTCGGCGTGAGCTTCGTCAGCCTCGCGCCGACCTTCTCGAGGTGCAGGAAGGCCACCTTCTCGTCGAGGTGCTTGGGCAGGGTGTAGACCTTGTTCCCGTAGGCCGCGCCGTTCGTCCAGAGCTCGATCTGCGCGAGCGTCTGGTTGGTGAAGGAGGCCGACATCACGAAGGAGGGGTGCCCCGTCGCGTTGCCGAGGTTCACCAGGCGCCCCTCGGAGAGCAGCGTGATGCGCTTGCCGTCGGGGAACTCAATCTCGTCCACCTGCGGCTTGATGTTCGTCCACTTGAGGTTGCGCAGCGCCGAGACCTGGATCTCGCTGTCGAAGTGGCCGATGTTGGAGACCACCGCGCGGTTCTTCATGGCGCGCATGTGCTCGATGGTGATGACGTCGACGTTGCCGGTGGCCGTGACGAAGATGTCGGCCCGCGGCGCCGCGTCCTCCATCGTCACGACCTCGTAGCCCTCCATCGCCGCCTGCAGCGCGCAGATCGGGTCGACCTCGGTCACCATGACGCGGCAGCCGGCGTTGCGGAGCGAGGCGGCGGAGCCCTTGCCCACGTCGCCGAAGCCCGCGACGCAGGCGACCTTGCCGGCCATCATCAGGTCCGTGCCGCGGCGCAGCGCGTCCACCAGGGACTCGCGGCAGCCGTAGAGGTTGTCGAACTTCGACTTGGTGACGCTGTCGTTCACGTTGATGGCGGGGAAGAGGAGCTTGCCCTCCTTCGCCATGGTGTAGAGGCGGTGCACGCCCGTCGTCGTCTCCTCGGAGACGCCCTTCAGCGAGGCCGCGAGCTTGGCGAACCAGCCGGGCTTCTCGGTCAGCAGCTTCTTGATGAGGCCGAAGAAGACGGTCTCCTCGTCGTTCGTGGCGCCGTCGAGGAACTTCGTGTCGCCCTGCTCGGCGCGCAGGCCGTAGTGCACCAGCAGCGTCATGTCGCCGCCGTCGTCGAGCAGCAGGTTCGGCTCGCCGCCATCCGCCCACTCGAGCGTGCGCTGAACGTAGCGCCAGTAGTCCTCCAGGCTCTCGCCCTTCACGGCGAAGACCGGCGTGCCGGTGGCCGCGATGGCGGCGGCCGCGTGGTCCTGGGTGGAGAAGATGTTGCAGGACGACCAGCGCACGTCGGCGCCGAGCGCCTTCAGCGTCTCGATCAGCACCGCCGTCTGGATGGTCATGTGCAGGCAGCCGGCGATGCGGGCGCCCTTCAGCACCTGGGAGGGGCCGTACTCGCGCCGGGTCGCCATCAGGCCGGGCATCTCGTCCTCGGCCATCTCGATCTCCTTGCGGCCCCACTGGGCGAGGGAGAGGTCGGCGACGACGTAGTCGGCCTTGGGGGGAAGGGTATCGGGCATGGGGCGTCGCTCTCTGGTTTGGGCGTCGCCTATCATGGCCCGGCGGGTGTGGCCAAGCGATTAAACGATATCAGGATATCTTTATGTGACCCTTGGCTGCGCCTCGGAGCCGGGCACCCAGCCCTGGTGCCCCCCCTCGCGCGCTCAGCGACGCCGGCGCGCCAGCCCCATTCCCAGCAGGGCTAGGCCGAACAGGGCCGCGCTGGAAGGCTCGGGCACCGGGACCGGCACCAGCCCGTTGGGCACCATCGTCGCCGTGAGGGTGCCGGAGAAGGAGCAGGCGCCGGAGCTGAAGCAGCCCCCGCCCGCGTCCGTGTTGAAGGTGCCGCGAACCGTCGCCACGCCGTCGCGGTCCGTGTCGGCCTCGATAGTCAGCCGGGCATCGGACTCCGAGTTGTTGTAGGAGATCGTGCCGGTGGGGATCAGCGATCCCGCGATGCCCGTCAGGCTGATCGTGTAGAACCGGCCGCTGCCGGGCGGCGGCAGCGTCGTGAAGCTCGCGAGGTTGACGGTGAGAAGGCTCCCGGGACCGGTCGTGGCGAAGGAGATCGCCTCCAGCCCCGCCATGCCGACGCCCCCCTGGTTCCCGCTGCGGATGCTGTACGGGGAGCGCACGATCGACTGGTCCAGCGTGAAGCTGCCGGTCGTCACCACGTTCGGGACCGGTCCGGGCTGGGAGTAAAGGCCGCCGGCCGAGACGGTCGGTCCCGTCTGCTCGAAGGTGTAGACGACGTCGGCGCGAGCGGCCACGGCGAGGCAAGCGGACAACCCGGCCGCGAGGGCGGCGAGAAGAACCCGGTTGGCAATGGCGCTCATGAGACTTCTTTTCCCCTCGGGCCGGCGACGGCCCGCATCCGCTGATCGCTCCTTTATACGCCGATCAGCAAAATTGAGACCAGCGGACGGGATCAACAGAAAAAGGGGACTTTACGGCCGTGCAGCCATTTACCCGCGACGACAGCACGATTTCCCGCGAGGGGTGGCCCGGTTCACACGGCGCGGCGGGCGCAAGCGTCAGGCCACCGTCGCGCCGCCCCGCTCCCGCAGCAGGTTCCGCAGGTTTCGGATCACCGGGAAGACCTCCTGGTTCCAGTCCTCGCCCTGCGCGTCGTGCGCGGCCTGCTCCATCTCCACGATCTCGCGGTCTTCGCGGAAGATGCGCTCGGTGAACAGGACCAGCAGCGGCCAGCCGGCCTCGAGCAGGCCCGGGATTTTCGGGCGCTTGATCGACAGCAGCCCGAAGGTGCGGTTGCGCCGCTGCGCCGCGTCCACGGGCACGTAGGCGATCCAGAGGTCCATCACCGGCGCGTCCTCGCCCGTCCGGATGCGGAGCGTCTGGTAGGGATACTCGGTCCGGATCGTCATCAGGTCCTTCTCGGCGGAGGAGGACGGCTTCCCGACCGGGCGACGCTGGCCGAAGATGGCGGCCTCGCCGAGCGGCTGCTTCCCGCCCACGCGCGAGAAGGTGTAGCGCGCCTCCACGAAGCCCTCGCCCTGGTCGCCGCCGCGGTAGCGGGGGACCATGTTGCCCATCTGCTTTCGGTGCAGGAACTGATGGTTCATGTCCATCAGGTTCTCGTGCATGAAGCTGTAGTGGCAGCCCACCTCGCGCCCGAAGCGCCGCGTCTTGTAGCGGGGATCGGCGACGGAGCCGAGCAAGGGCAGCGGCACGCTCGCGGCCAGCGCGGGATCGCCCGGGAAGACCAGCACCAGCCCTTCGACCTCGCGGCAGGGATAGGCGCGCACGCCGTTGGGCAGCTTGTCCTTGCCGAGATAGGGCACGTCCACGCACTGGCCGGCATCGTTGTAGGCCCAGCCGTGGTAGCCGCAGCGGATCGCGCAGCCCTCCACCAGCCCGTTGCTCAGCGGCACCTGGCGATGCGCGCAGCGGTCCTCCAGCGCGAAGACCGGCCCCTCCTTCGGGCGCACGAGCACGATCGGGTCGCCCGCGAAGCGCACGGCGAGCGGCTTGCCGGGCTTCAGCTCCCGCGACCAGGCCAGCGGGTACCAGTGGTTCGGGTTCGCGCCCACGCGGCGCAGGTCGCGGCCCGGGTCGCGCCCGTGGCGGGCCTCCACCGCCGGCATCGCCTGATCCATTCGCCCTCGCCTCCCCACCTGCCGCCCCAGGCGGCCCTGCGGGGCGCAGACTGGCACGGACGGGACGCCGCGTCAGGGGGCGCGCCCGCCCCCCTTCGCTCGCCGGGCGATCCTATCCCCGGCCCTCGCCGGGCACGAAGTTCATCACCAGTTCCTGGATGCGCTCGGGGTCGGACTGCTCCATCACCCGCCGGGCGAAGCGGGCGCAATCGTCCACGTTCAGCGCGCGCACCATCTGCTTCACCCGCGGGATCGCGCTCGCGTTCATCGAGAGGCTCCGCAGGCCGAGCCCCATCAGCAGCGGCACGAGCCGCGGGTTGCCCGCCATCTCCCCGCAGACCGAGACGGGCATGCGCAGCCGCAGCGCCGCCTCGGTGGCGAACTGGATCAGCCGCAGCACCGCGGGGTGGAGCGGGTCGTAGAGGTGCGAGACCTCCACCTCCGCCCGGTCGACGGCGAGCGTGTACATGGCGAGGTCGTTCGTGCCGATCGCGAAGAAGTCGGCCTCGAGCGCGATGGCATCGGCGGCCAGCGCCGCGCCCGGCGTCTCGATCATCACGCCGAGCGGCGGCAGCTTCTCGGGCAGGGCCACGCCGCGCCGGCGCACGCGCTTGACCACGCGGTCGTAGATCTCGCGCGCCGTCCGCACCTCCTCGGGGATGGTGACCATGGGCAGCAGCACCCGCACCTTGCCCAAGGTCGCCACGCGCAGGATGGCCGCGAACTGCACCTCCAGCAGCTCCGGCCGGCGGAGCAGCATGCGGATGCCACGCAGCCCGAGCGCGGGGTTGGGCCCGGAATGGAAGGGCTCGATCCCCTCGGCCAGCGCCTCCATGTCCTTCTCGCCGCCCCAGTCGAGCACGCGGATGGTGACGCCCGCGCCGTCCGTGCCCTCGACGATCTGGCGGTAGGCCTCGTAATGCGCCTCCTCGTCCGGCAGGCCCTGGCGGTTCATGAAAAGGAACTCGGTCCGCACGAGGCCGACGCCCTGCGCGCCGGACTGCGCGATCAGCGGCAGCTCCGCCGGAATCTCCAGGTTCGCCTGGAGCTCCATCTCCTCCCCGTCCGTGGTCACGGCGGGAAGGCGGCGCAGCTTGCCGAGGCGCGTGCGCTCCTTCGAATAGGCGACCGAGGCCTCGCGCCCCGCCGCCAGCGCCTCGCGCCCGGGGCGGAGCACGATGGTGCCGGCGCCGCCGTCGAGCACCGCCTGGTCCCCGCGGGAGAGCGCGTTGCTCAGCCCCGGCAGGCCCAGAACGCTCGGGATGCCGAGCGCGCGCAGCATGATGGCGGTGTGCCCGTCCGCGCCGCCCTCCTCCGCCGCGACCCCCGCGATGCGCGACGGGTCGAGCAGCGCGGCGTCGGCCGGGGTCAGTTCCTCGGCGATGAGGATGGAGCCCTCCGGCACGTCCTTGAAGGAGCGGAATCCGGACTGGGTGAGGTTGCGCGTCAGCCGCCGCGCGATCTCGTGCACCTCGCCCGCGCGGCGACGGAGGCCCGCCTTGTCGTCGTCCCGCGCCTGCAGGATGGCGGCCGCGATCGCGCCGGCCTCGTCGTCCACCGCCGTCTCGGCGGCAAGGAGCTCGGCCTCGATCCGCTTGCGGGCGCCGCGGATGAGGCGGCTCTCGCCGAGCATCATGGAATAGGCGTCGAGCAGCGGCTCGAGCTCCTCCTGCGCCTCCTCGGGCAGGATGGCGAGCCGGGCCTTCAGCTTCGAGACCTGCTTGCGGGACGCCGCGATGGCCGCGTTCAGCCGCGCCCGCTCCGCCTCCACCTGGGAGGCCACGATCGACCGGCGCGGGGCCGCCGCCGGCGTCTCGGCCGTGTCGTAGACGGTGCCGATGGCCACCCCCGGGGAGATGGGAATGCCCTTGATCGACAGCTCGCGGGTCCGCCGCGCGGCCTTGCTCCCGCGCGCCTCCGCGGCCTTGCCGCCGGCAGCCTTGCCGTCGCGCGCCTCGGCCAACTTCCCGCGCCCCTCGGCGCCCTTGCCATCCCGCCCCTCGGCGGGCTTGCCGTCCCCGCCGCGAGGGCCGGGCGGCGCCTCCGTCTTCATCCGATCCTCCGTCCGGCCTCCTGCCGGCGAGCCGCGCCCGGGCCGGGCGCCACAGCCTTACTCTTCGTTGAAGCCGGCCTCGATCAGGGCCGCCACCTCGTCCAGGGCCTCGCGGGCGTCCCAGCCCTCGGCCTCCAGCAGCACGGTCGCGCCGCGGCCGGCGCCGAGCATCATCAGCCCCATGATGGAGCAGGCCGGCACCGTCTGGCCATCATGCGTCACGTTGAGGCAGGAGCAGTGCTTCTCCGCGATCGTCACCAGCTTGGCGGCGGCGCGCGCGTGCAGCCCGCGCTGGTTGCGGATGGTCACGCTGCGGCGCAGCACCACCGGGGCCCCCTCGGGCTTGGCGCCCTTCGGCTCGACCGCCTGCGCGGCATCGTTGCTCATCGCTTCGCCCCTCCGTTCCCGTCGCCGCGGAGTTCCCCCGCGGTCGCCATGTACTTCCGCCCGGCGTTGACCGCGTGGTCCACGGCCTGGGCCAGCGGCTCGCTGCCGCGCAGCTTCGCGAGCTTCACCAGCAGCGGCAGGTTCACCCCCGCCACCACCTCGACCTGCCGGCCGCAGCAGCCGGAGGGCGCGCAGCGCTCCTTGATGGAGGCCGCGAGGTTGGAGGGCGTGCCGCCGAACATGTCGGTCAGCACCACCACCCCGTCGCCCTGGTCCACGAACTCGACCGCCGCCCGGATGTCGCCGCGCCGCCCCTCGAGGTCGTCCTCGGGGCCGATGCAGATCGTGGAGATCGCCTTCTGGGGTCCCATGACGTGCTCCATGGCGAGGCGAAGCTCCTCGGCCAGGCGCCCATGGGTGACGAGAACGACGCCGATCATGGGCGCTCCGGAGGCCGCGCCCGCAGGACGCCCGGCGGCAGGCCGGCGTGCCCCGGGGGCGGGAATTGGTTGGACAGGACGTCGGCCGGGTGGGCCCGGGCCGGCTCGCACCGGCGGGGCGCCGCTCCGGCGGCCGCGGCGCGCGCGGCGGGATGGGTCTGGTTCATGCTCGCTGGATCGATATGGGGTGCGGCGGGGGCCGTTGTGAGTCGTCTTCCGGGAAGGCTTCCCGGATCGAGAGTTCGCGGTGGAAGAGCTCCACCGGCCAGCCGGCCTTGGCGAAGCGGGCCGAGAGCCGCTCCGCCGCCAGGACCGAGCGGTGCTTGCCGCCCGTGCAGCCCAGCGCCACCGTCAGGTACTTCTTGCCCCCCGCCTCATAGGCCGGCAAGAGCGGGTCCAGCAGCGCCGTCATGCGCCGCCAGAATGGGGCCCACTCGGCGTCCTCCTCGATATAGGCGGCCACCGCCGCGTCCCTCCCGGTCAGGGGGCGCAGCGCGGGGTCGTAGTGCGGATTGCGCAGGAAGCGGAGGTCCAGCACCAGGTCCGCCTCCCGCGGCAGGCCGCGCGGGTAGCCGAAGGACATCACCGCCACCGACATCCGCGAGCGCCCCGCCCGGCCGTAGCGGTGCTCGATCATCCGGCGGAGCTCGGGCAGCGGCAGGCCGGAGGTGTCGATCACCCAGTCCGCCGCGTCCCGCAGCGGAGCGAGCAGCTCCGCCTCCCGCGCGATGCCGTCCGCGACGCCGGAGCCCGCGGGGGCCAGCGGGTGGCGGCGCCGCGTCTCGGAGTAGCGGCGGAGCAGCACGTCCTCCTCCGCGTCCATGAAGACGAGGTCGGGCAGGCTGCCGCCTCGGGCCCGCAGCGCGCCCAGCCCCGCCAGCAGCGCCGCCGCGTCGAAGCCGCGCGTCCGCGTGTCCATCCCGATCGCCAGCGGCCGCTCCCGCGGGCCGGCCATCAGCTCGGCCAGGACGGTCAGCGGCGGGTTGTCGACGGTCTCGTGGCCGAGGTCCTCCAGCACGCGCAGCGCGGAGAGCTTGCCCGCCCCCGACATGCCCGTGACCACCACCACCGGCCGGTGCATCGCCGGCGCCGGACCCGGTGGGGAATGGGGCGTCGTGGCGTTCAGGAGACCGACTCCAGCGCGCCCGCCCGGCAGGAGAGGCGCCCCGCCAGGACCTCCAGCGCCAGGGCCAGCCGGCGCGGCGCGGAGGCGTCGGCCGCGTGGACGGGGAAGCGCGGCAGCCCGCGCCCCAGGGCCTCGAAGCGCGCGGGCTCCGGCAGGCGCGGCACCTCCGCGCGCGGCCGGCAGTCCACCGCCAGCGCGAGCGCCGCCTCCGGCGCCGACTCCAGGCCGGCGATGAGCCCGAGCCCGCGCACCTCGATCAGGCCGCGCAGGCGCTCGGGCGCCGAGGCGCGCAACCCCTCCCCTTCCGCCCGGAGCAGGACCTGGTCGTCGGCCACGAGGCTCCAGCCCTCCCCCATCAGGCGCAGGAGGAGGTCGGACTTGCCGGCACCGGGCGGCCCCAGGAGGAGCACGCCGGCGCCATGGCGCGCCGCGCAACTGCCGTGTTGCAGCATGGAGGCTTGGTCATGTTCCCGATCTGGCGTGCGGACCCTGGCAGGAATCCGGGGATGACGGAAGCGCGACATGCCGGTGGGCCGGCGGCCGCGGTGGACAGGGGCGCCCACCTGCCCCATCCAGCGCCGCATGACCAGCCATCTTCCCGCCGCGCCGGCCATCGCCCGCCGCGACATCGAGACCGCCGCCGCGCGCATCCTGCCCCATATCCGCCGCACCCCCATCCTGGACCTGCCGGCCGCGTCCCTCGGCGCGTCCTGCGCCGTGGCCCTCAAATTGGAGCAGATGCAGGTTAGCGGATCGTTCAAGGCGCGCGGCGCCTTCAACGCCCTTCTCCAGTCCGGCGCGCGGGAGGTCATCGCCGCTTCCGGCGGAAACCACGGGGCGGCGGTCGCCCACGCCGCCGGCGCGCTGGGCCTGCGGGCGGAGATCTACGTCCCCGCCATCGCCGCCGCCTCGAAGGTCGCGCGCATCCGCGAGGCCGGCGCGACCGTCGTCCAGGGCGGCGCCACCTACGCCGAGGCCTTCGCCGCCAGCGAGGCCCGGCGCGCCGAGACCGGCGCCGCCTCCGTCCACGCCTACGACCAGCCCGAGGTCCTCGCCGGGCAGGGCACCGTCGCGCGGGAGTTCGAGGCCGATTCGCCGGGCCTCACCCACGTCCTCGTCGCGGTCGGCGGCGGCGGGCTGATCGGCGGCATGGCCGCCTGGTTCGCGGGCGGGCCGGTGCGCCTCGTCGCAGTGGAGCCCGAGGGCTGCCCCACCTTCCACGAGGCGCGCCGCGCCGGCGCTCCCGTGGACGCGCCCGTCGGCGGCCTGGCCGCGGACAGCCTCGGCGCGCGCCGCGTGGGCGGCCTCATGTTCGGCCTCGCGCGCGAGGCCGTGGAGGCGAGCGTCCTCGTGACGGACGACGCCATCCGCGAGGCCCAGCGCCGCCTCTGGTCCGCCGCCCGCGTGGTGGCCGAGCCGGGCGGGGCGACGGCCCTGGCCGCCCTCCTCTCCGGCGCCTGGACGCCGCCCCCGGGGGCCCGCGTCGGCGTGCTCGTCTGCGGCGGCAACTGCGACCCCGGCTCGGTCGCGGGCTGACCTGCTGACGCACGCGGTGGGCTGACCTGCTGACGCAGGCAGCGGGCTAGGGCGCCTTCGCCGGTGACCAGGGCCACACGAAGCCGTCATCGCGCCGAACCATCCCGGGGCGAGCCCGTTCCGTCAGGCGATACCCCAGGAGACTGATCCATGTTTATGCGCGTCGACAAGCTGCAGGCCGAGCTTCCCGCCCCGAAGCGCAAGGACCCGAACGCCGCCGCCGCCCTGCAGGAACTGCTCGGCGGCAAGTACGGCGAAATGTCGACGCTCGGGAACTACATGTTCCAGAGCTTCAACTTCAAGTCGAAGGACAAGCTGAAGCCCTTCTACAGCCTCGTCGCCGCCATTACGGCGGAGGAGCTGGGCCATGTGGAGCTCGTCTCCAACGGCGTCGCCATGCTGAACAACGGCCCGGACAAGCCCGGCGGCGACGCGGGCGACGGCGGCGACATTTCGGGCGCGCCCTTCGAGGCGATGAAGGACATCCGCTCCTTCGCCTCCTTCGCGTCCAACGGCGGCGGCTCGCTGCCGGTGAACAGCAACTCCATGTCCTGGAACGCCGACATGGTGACCACGACGGGCAACGTCGTCGTGGACCTGCTGCACAACTTCCACCTCGAATGCGGCGCGCGCCTGCACAAGCTGCGCGTCTACGAGACCCTGTCCGACCCGACGGGCCGCGAGGTCTGCGGCTACCTGCTCGTCCGCGGCTCGGTCCACGCGCACGCCTACGCGCTGGCGCTGAAGAACATCACGGGCGTCGAGCTCGAGAAGTTCCTGCCGACGCCGAACATCAACCTCTCCAAGATCCCGGAGTGCCAGAAGTACCTCGACGAGGGCTCGCACCGCCGGCTCTATACGTTCAGCCCCGCCGACTACAAGGACATGGCGGGCATCTGGGGCAACGGCGAGCAGGCGCTGCCGGGCGACCCACCGGGCGAGCTGAGCGTCGTGGACGGCATGCCCGAGGGCGGGAAGATCCACCAGCTCACGGGCATCCCCTCCGCCTTCTCGCCGGACTACGCGCCGGAGGAGATGTTCGAGATCGCCGCGAAGCTGACGAAGAAGATGTAGCCGGCGCGGGAGCCCGGGCGATTGCCCCGGGCTCCCGGCCTACCCGAGTTCCGACACCCCCGGCGGGCTGGGCTCGATCCCCCGGGCCGCCCGCACCGCCCGCAGCACCGCCGCCGCCATGACATGCGGCACGATGGCGCCGAGCGCCATCATGTTCCCGGGCAGCCCCGCCTTCCCCGTCGAGAGCGCGAAGACCGTGTCCCCGTCCGACATCGTGTGGATGGGGTCGATGCTGCGCGCGAGCCCGTCATGCGCTGCGCCCGCGAGACGCTGGCACTGCGCCTTGGTCAGCGCCGCATCCGTCGCCACCACGCCGATCGTCGTCGCCATGCCCGCCTGCATCGCGGCCGGCAGCTCCCCCCGCAGGACCGCGGCGGTGGCGCCGACAGGGCGGCGGCCCTCCGCGTCCCGCGCGCCCGCCACCACCGTGCCCGTCGCGGGGTCGATCACGTCCCCCACCGCGTTCACCGCGACGATGGCGCCGACAGTGATCGCGCCCACCTTGAGGCTCGCGGTGCCGATGCCGCCCTTCATGGCCCGCGCCATGCCGAAGAGCTTGCCCACCGTCGCCCCCGTGCCCGCGCCGACGCTGCCCTCGGCCGGCGCCTCCGCCCGCGCGGCCTCGCAGGCGGCGTAGCCCGCGGCGGCGTCGGGGCGGATGCGGTGGTCGCCCACCGTGAGGTCGAACAGGATCGCGGCGGGCACGATCGGCACCCGCGCGGGGCCGGCGGGGTAGCCGATGCCCCGCTCCTCCAGCCAGCGCACCACCCCGGTCGCCGCCTCCAGCCCGAAGGCGGAGCCGCCGGAGAGAAGGATGGCGTGCACCTTCTCCACGAGGTTGGCGGGGTTCAGCAGGTCGGTCTCGCGCGTGCCGGGGGCCGCGCCGCGCACGTCCACGCCGGCGGTCGCGCCCTCCTCAGTCAGGATGACGGTGCAGCCGGTCGGCCGGCGCGCCTCGGTGAAGTGGCCGACCTTGATGCCCGGCACCGCCGTGATGGCGCCGCCGATCGCGGAAGGAGGGGCGGTCTGGGCCATGGCGGTTCCCCCGAGGAGGGTGGTGGCGGCGCCGATCCCGGCGGCGATGTCGCGGCGCCTCACGCGGCGGCCTCCCCCGGACCCGGAACGCCCCCCGGAACGCCCCCGGAGGCGCCGCCGCGCGCCCGGTCCGGGTCGGTCGCGCGGAGGACGAACTCGTCGATCTTCGGGGCGTAGTCGCGCCAGAGCGCCGCCAGTTCCGCGATGGGGTCCGCCGCCCGGTCCACGCGCAGGTCGGCCAAGGCGAAGCTGTGCTCCCCGTGCACCTCCAGCGCGGCGGAGACGACCGGGCCGTGCTCGCCGCCCGCCGCCTCGCCCGCGGCCAGCGCCGCGACCAGCCGGTCGCCCAGCGGCGCCGCTGGGTCGGCCTCGAAGGCGCGGACCATGGCGGCGGGCACCGCCTCGCTCGAGAGGATGTTGCCGATGGCCACGCAGTCCCGCCCGTGCGCCTCGCCCCGCTCCCGCTTCACGCGGGCGCCGTGGTGGTGGGCGGTGCCGCCGCGCGCGTCGAGCGCCGCGAGCTGCCGCCAGGCCTCGTGCGGGGTGGAGGCGACCAGCGCCGCCACCGTCTCGGCCGCCCCGCAGCCGCTCCGCAGCAGCGCGACCCCGCGCGGGCCGAGCCGGGGGTCGGTGCGGTGCTGGGTGAGCACGCCCCCCACCCCGCCCGCGACGTGCTGGATGCGCGCCCCCACCCCGATGTCCGAGGTGGCGCCGGCCGCGCCGATCTGGCCGGTCCGGGCGCAGCGGCCCAGGAGGGAGAAGGTCATGCCCGCGATCCTGGGAGCGTGTCCGGCCGGTGTCCATCCCCGCGCTTTCCTCGCTCAACCGGCGGTTGCCGCTTGCCTTCGCGCCCCCGCCATGGCCATTGGATCACGAAATCGGGAGCATCCACGCCACCCATGCCGCGCGCCGCCCGGCTCGCCCTCCTGCCGCTGCTCGCCTTCCCGCTGCTCCCCCTGGCGGCCACGACGGGACGGGCCGAGGAGGTGCCGGCGACCGGCGGCGACTTCGGCGGCGCGGGCCTCATCGAGACCCGCAACGCCCGCTTCCGCGAGGACGGCACGCTGGAGGGCGGCGTCGCCCAGCGCCACCAGCGGCGCTTCGTCTTCTTCAACTTCCAGGCCCTGCCCTTCCTGGAGACCACCTTCCGCCTCACCGACCGGCTGAACGCCACCACCGGCCGCGGCAACACGACTGACCGCTCCTTCGACGTGAAGCTGCGGCTGCTGGAGGAGGGGCCCTGGACCCCCGCCGTCGCGGTCGGGCTGCAGGACCTCATCGGCACCGGCATCTACGGCGGGGAATACGTGGTGGCCTCCCGCCGCTGGGGGGCGCTCGACCTCTCGGCCGGCCTCGGCTTCGGGCGCCTGGGCACGCGGGGCGACCTGACCAACCCGCTGACGGAGTTCTCCGATGCCTTCCGCGCCCGCCCGCGCGACGTCGGCCGCGGCGGCACGCTCCGGCTGAACTTCTTCCGCGGCGAGCAGGTCGCCCCCTTCGGCGGCGCCGAGTACAGCCTGCCGACCTTCGAGACCCCCTGGGGCGCGCTCGACGGGCTGCGCGCGAAGGTCGAGTGGTCCGGCGACGCGCTCCGCGACGAGCGCGGCGGCTATCCCGTCGCGCGCGGCCCACTTCGGGGTCTCGCCCGCAGCCCCGTGAACCTCGGCCTGCAATGGTCGGGCGAGCACGTCGACGCCGGCCTCTCCTTCGTGCACGGCACGGACCTCATGGCCCGGATCTCGCTGCGCATGGACCCGGCGAACCCGCCCGCCGCCCCGCCGCTCCGCCCCATGCCCGCCCTGCCAGCCCGCGCCAGCCAAGGTGACGAGGACAGCCGCGCCGCCGCCGCCTTCGAGGCGCTCCGCGCCGCCGGCTTCCGTCCCCTCGCCTACCAGGAGCGCGGCGCCGAGGCGCGGATCGCCATCGGCGAGGGCCGTTTCCGCACCCTCCCCCAGGTCGCCTCCCGCGTGCTGCGCGCCGTCAACGGCATCCTCCCCCCCGCCGTCGAGGCGCTGCGCCTCTCCTGGTGGCAGGCGGGGGCGGAGATGGGGTCGCTGCTGGTGCCCCGCCGCGCGATCGAGGCCGCCGCGCCCCGCAGCGGCCTCGGCAGCCCCGAGGAGGCCTGGTCCGCCACCACCCTCTTTCCCGCCGAGGGCGTCGTCGGGCCCGAGGCCTTCACCGAGTCCGGCCCGCGCTTTGATTGGGTGCTGGAGCCCCGCCTGAACCTCCAGCTCGGCGACCCCACGAGCACCGTCCGCTACCAGGGCGCCGCCGCGGCCGGGGCGCGGGTGGAATACGGCGCCCTCAGCCTCTCGGGCGCGCTCCAGCAGGCGGTGTTCGGCAACCTCGCGGGCGGACTGCCGTCGGACAGCAAGCTGCCGCGCGTGCGCAGCGACTACGCCCTCTACGCGCGGGACGGGAAGACCTCGATCCCCGGCCTCTACGCCGAGGGCGTCTGGAACATCGCGCCCGACGTCTTCGCGCGCGCGACCGCCGGGCTGCTCGAGCCGATGTTCGGCGGCGTCTCGTCGGAGGTGCTCTGGCGCCCGGTCAGCCGCGGCTTCGCCCTCGGCCTCGACCTCAACCTCGTGCAGCAGCGCGCGACGGACGGGCTCTTCGGCTTCCGGAACTACGGCGTGGCGACGGGCCACGTCTCGCTCTACGCCGACCTGCCCTTCTGGAACCTCTACGGCGTGCTGCGCGCCGGGCGCTACCTGGCGGGGGACTGGGGCGGCACGATCGAGATGGGGCGGCGCTTCGACAGCGGCGTGGAGGTGGGCGGATTCGCCACCTTTACCAACGTGCCCTTCTCCCGCTTCGGGGAGGGGTCCTTCGACAAGGGGATCTACGTCCGCGTCCCGCTGTCACTCTTCGGCGCCGAGTCGCGCGGCAGCGGGACGGCGGTGATCCGCCCCGTGCAGCGCGACGGCGGGCAGCGGCTGGCCGTGGACAACCCGATCTGGGAGGTCACCCGCGCCGGCCGGGCCGAGGCCGCGCGGCGCGGGGTGGCCGACTACGCGCGCTGAGCCTCGCGCAGCGTCACGGTGCCCTCGGCCCGCGGCGCCTCGCCGGGCCGGCACTCGTCGAGGAGGCCGGCCATGGACCACAGCATGTCGGCGACCTGGGGAAAGTCAGCGTAGTCGGCCACATGGGCGAGGCTCGCCAAGTCCCGCCCGGCGCGCCGTAGCTCGCGCCGGATCTGGCACGCCACGCTGTCCTGTTCCACCATTCGTCGTTCCCCTCGCGTCCCGTTTTTGGGCGCCGAAATGCTTGTGACCGGCATCCCGACGACCGCGTCCAGGAGAACGCCTCTCCTGACCGCCCCTCATCGGCACAACGCGGGAGCACGCGAATATTAGATGCGATACCGTGATAAACTCCATTAACAAAGGGGTGAGCCGCCGGGCCTGACCGCGGCGCCCCGACGCCAGCGGGCTCAGTTCACCGTGATCCGGGCCTCCCGCACCACGCGCCCCCAGGTCGCGGCCTCCTGCGTCATCTTCTGGGACAGCTCCGCGGGGGTGGAGGAGACCGCGTCGGCCCCGGCCGCCACCAGGCGCGCCTGGATCGCCGGGTCGGCCAGCGCCTCGCGCAGCACCGCGTTCAGCCGCGCGATCACCGGGGCGGGCGTGCCGTGCGGCGCCATGACCGCGCCCCAGGAGGTCGCCTCCGCGTCGGGCAGGCCGCTCTCGGCCATGGTCGGCACGTCCGGCAACTGGGAGGTGCGCTTCGGCCCCGTCGTCGCCAGCGCCCGCACGCGCCCGCCCTGGATCTGCCCGATGGCGGAGGGAAGCTGGTCGAGCATGAACTGCACGTTGCCCGCGACCGTGTCGTTCAGCGCGGGCGCGCTGCCGCGGTAGGGAACATGCGTGACCTCCACCTTCGCCGCCGCCCGGAACAGCTCGGCCACCATGTGCGTGGAGGAGCCCGAGCCCGCCGAGCCGAAGCTCGCCTTGCCCGGATTCGCGCGCAGCCAGGCGACGAATTCCTGCACGGTGCGGGCGGGGTGCGCCGGGTTCACGATCAGCACGTGGTCGGTCGCGAAGGCCATCGAGACCGGCGCTAGGTCGCGCACGGGGTCGAAGCCCATGTTGGCGTAGAGGTGCTGGTTGATCGTCAGCGTGCCCGTGGTGCCCATGAGGATCACGGTGCCGTCGGCGGGGGCGCGGACGGCGTTCTCGACGCCAATGTTGCCGCCCGATCCCGCGCGGTTCTCCACGACCACGGGCTGGCCCAGCCTCTCGCCCATCCGGTCCGCGAGCACGCGCGCGACGACGTCGGTCGCGCCCCCGGCGGCGAAGGGCACGACGAAGCGGATGGGGCGGCTGGGCGTCCACGCCTCGGCCGCGCCCAAAGCGGGGGCCGGGGTCGGGGTCGGGGTCGGGGCTTGCGCCTGGGCCCAGGCCGGCAACGCGACGAGGCCGGCGGCGGCGCCGAAGAGGGCGCGGCGGGGGGTGCTCATTCTTGGTCGTTCCTCCAGGTCGTGGCCGGGCAGCCTAGCAGGCGGTGCCGTGCCGCCGCTTCATCTCGCGAAGCACCTCGTCGGGGTCGGCCGCCCACCAGCGGCGCGAGAGGATCTCGACCTCCGTGTGCCCGCGGTAGCCGCCGGCCTCGACCAGGGCGCGGATGCCGGGGATGTCGATCACCCCCTCCCCCGGCAGGCCGCGGTCGAAGACCGTGTCCGTCGTCGGCACCAGCCAGTCGCAGACATGGAAGGCCGCGACGCGCGAGCCCGCCCGCGCGACCTGCGCGCGCAGCGCCGGGTCCCACCAGACATGGTAGACGTCGAGCGCGACGCCGCTGCCCGCGCCGAGTTCGTCGCAGAGGTCCAGCGCCTGGGCAAGCGTGGACAGCACGCTGCGGTCGGCGCAGGTCATGGGGTGCAGCGGCTCCAGCGCGACGGTCACGCCGGCCGCGCGGGCCTCGTCCATGATGGCGTGCAGCCCGTCGCGCACCATCGCGCGGGCGCCGTCGATGTCCTTCGACCCCGGCGGCAGCCCGCCGCAGACCATGACCAGGCAGGGGGCGCCGATGGCCTGGGCCTCGGCGATGGCGCGGCGGTTGTCCTCGATCGCGGCCGCCCGACCCGCCGCGTCCGACGCCGGGAACATCCCGCCGCGGCAGAGGCCGGAGACCGAGAGCCCGGCGTCGCGGATGGCGCGCGCGGCCCGCTCCACCCCCATGGCCTGCAGCACGTCGCGCCAGGGGGAGATGCCGGGGATGCCGTGGCGCGCGCAGCCCTCGATGCAGTCCGCAAGGCCCCAGCGCTCCTTCACCGTGACGGTGTTGAGGGAGAGCGGCCCCGGCGGGGAGCGCGGCGCCTCCATCACGCCACCCCGTGCAGCGCGAGCAGCGTCCGCATCCGCGCCGCCGCACGCTCGGAGTCCGACAGCAGCCCCGCCTTGTCGGCGAGGCGGAACAGCTCGGCGAAGTGCCCGATGGAGCGCGTGGACTGCTGCCCGCCGACCATGACGAAGTGGTCCTGGTGCCCGTTCAGCCAGGCCATGAACACCACGCCCGTCTTGTAGAAGCGGGTCGGCGCCTTGAAGATGTGGCGGGACAGCGGGACCGTCGGCGCCAGGATGCCGTGGAAGGTCGAGATGTCGTTCCGCGACAGCGCGGCCAGCGCACCGCCGACGGCCGGTGCGATGGGGTCGAAGATGCCGAGCAGCGCGTCCGAATGCCCCTCGGCATCGCCCGCAATCAGCTCCGCGTAGTTGAAGTCGTCCCCCGTGTACATGCGCACGCCCTTCGGAAGGCGCCGGCGCATGGACACCTCCTTCCGGTCGTCCAGCAGCGAGATCTTCACGCCGTCCACCTTGTCCGCGTGGGCGGCGATGACCTCGAGCGCCACCTCCATGGCCGCCATGTGGTCGTGGTGCCCCCAGTAGCCCTCCAGCGCCGGGTCGAACATCTCGCCGAGCCAGTGGATGATGACGGGCTGGCGCACCGAGGAGAGCACGCGGTCGTAGACGCGCACGTAGTCCTCCGGCGACCGCGCCGCCTTCGCCAGCGCGCGGGACGCCATGAGGATGATGCGCCCGCCCATGCCCTCCACCGCCGCGCACTGCTCCTCGTAGGCGCGGATGACGTCGTCCACCGTCACGTCCGGGCCGGGCGCCAGGTGGTCCGTCCCGGCGCCGCTCGCGATCACCGCCTCCGGATAGTCCTTCGCGGCGTCGAGGGAGCGGCGGATGAGCTCCTGCGCGCCCGCCCAGTCGAGCCCCATGCCGCGCTGCGCCGTGTCCATCGCCTCCGCGACGCCGAGGCCGAGCGACCAGAGGTGCCGGCGGAAGGCGATGGTGCGGTCCCAGTCGACCTTGGCGTCCAGCCAGGGGTCCTGCTCGGCCAGCGGGTCGGCGACGACGTGCGCGGCCGCGTAGGCCACACGCGGGTAGGGCGGCTTCGCCACCGCGAAATCCCCGGGCGCGCCGGTGGTGTAGGCCTCCAGCGCGCCGGCGGCGGTGGGCAGGGTCAGGGTGGCCATGTCACGCCTCCAGCGCGGGCAGGTCGATCCAGCGGCGCTCCGCCCAGGACCGCAGCCCGGCCTCGGCGAGCTGCACGCCCTTGGCGCCGGCCATGAGGTCCCAGGGATAGTCCGCGCGCTCGCCGGCAACGTGCTTCAGGAACTCCTCCCACTGCACGCGGAAGCCGTTCGGGTAGGGCTGGGTGTCCGGCACCTTCCCCCATCCCTCGAAGAAGTCGATCGTCTGCGGCTCGTCGGGGTTCCAGACGGGCTTGGGGGTGCTCACCCGCGCCTGCGTCCAGCAATCCGTCAACCCGCAGACCGCCGAGCCGTGCGTGCCGTCGACGTGGAAGGTGACGAGGTCGTCCCGCCGCACGCGCGTGGTCCAGGAGGAGTTGATCTGCGCGACGATCCCGCCCTCGAGCTGGAAGGTGGCGTAGGCGGCGTCGTCCGTGTCGGCGTCGTAGGGCTTGCCGCTCTCGTCGTAGCGGACGGGAATATGCGTCGCGCCCAGGCAGGAGACGGCCTTCGTGGCGCCGAAGGTGTTGTCGAGCACGTAGCGCCAGTGGCAGAGCATGTCGAGGATGATGCCGCCGCCCTCGTTCTTCTTGTAGTTCCAGCTCGGGCGCTGCGTCGGCTGCAGGTCGCCCTCGAAGACCCAGTAGCCGAACTCGCCGCGCACCGAGAGGATCCGGCCGAGGAAGCCGCTGTCGATCACCATCTTCATCTTGCGCAGGCCCGGCAGGAAGAGTTTGTCCTGCACCACGCCGTGCTTGATGCCGGCCGCCTTCGCCACGCGCACGAGGTCCAGCGCGTCCGCGAGGTTATCGGCCGTCGGCTTCTCGCAATAGATGTGCTTGCCCGCGCCGATCGCGCGCCGGATCAGCTCGGCGCGCATCTGCGTGGTGGCCGCGTCGAAGAAGATCGTGTCGTCGGGGTTGGCGAGCGCGGCGTCGAGGTCCGTGCCCACGCGGTCGATGCCGTGCGCGCGGGCCAGCGCCTCCAGCTTCTCCCGGTTGCGGCCGACGATGATGGGGTCCGGCATCAGGCGGTCGCCGCTGGGCAGGCGGACGCCGCCGTCCTTGCGGATGACCGCGATGGAGCGGATGAGGTGCTGGTTCATGCCCATGCGCCCCGTCACGCCGTGCATGACCAGGCCGATACGCCGCTGCGCCATTCGCGCTTCCTCCCCGCACTTCTTAAGTAACCGTGCGGTTACCTAAGGCCGGCGAGAGGCCTGCGTCAAGGCCGGAGCCAGCCCAGCACCACCTCCACCGAGTGCGCCTCCCGCGCCTCGATCGCGGCCTCGGAGCCGAGGCCGGTGCCGAAGATGGCCGAGAGCGTGTGCAGGTTGGACACGTAGAAATGACCCAGCGCCACGATCGTCACATAGGCCTGCATCGGGTCCACGCCGCCCCGGAACACCCCCTCCGCCACGCCGCGGCGCAGCACGGCGCGCAGCGTGTCCAACAGCGGGAAGTAGAGGGCCGGCACCCGCTCGCTTCGCCCGAGATAGGCCGCGCGGTGCAGGTTCTCCTGGTTCAGCAGGGCGACGAACTCGGGGTGGCGCGCGGTGTAGCGAAGGTTGAAGCGCACCAGCTTCGCCATGGCCTCGGCGGGCGGCAGATCGTCCACCCGCAGCGCCCGTTCCTCCTCGCGCTTGTGCGCGTAGGCCGCCTCGAGCACGGCGACCCAGAGGTCCTCCTTGTTGCCGAAATAGGCGTAGAGCATGCGCTTGTTGGCGCCGGCGCGGGCGGCGATGTCGTCCACCCGGGCGCCGGCCAGGCCGCGGGCGGCGAATTCCTCGAGCGCGGCGTCGAGGATCCGGCGGCGCGTCGCCTCGGCGCGCGGGCTCTGCGGGATGGTGCGGGCGGGGGCGTCCATGCGCCGCATCCTGTCCGCGATGCGGCGCGGAGGCGAGAGCGCCGTTGAGTGGCCCGCCCGCGGGAGGCCGTGCCCTAGTGCAGGACGCCGAAGAGCCAGAGCAGCAGGATGACGGGAATGGGAATCCCGATGAGCCAGAGCAGGATGCCGCGCATCGCTTGTTTCTCCCTTGTCAGTGCACGGGGAGGCAACGTGGGGGGCTTGCGGCGGGTTGCGGCCCCGCGCAGCCTGCGCGCATGGAACGCCCCTTCGACAACGAGGCCCCCTGGGTTCCCTCGGCCCGCTATCCCGACCCGCGCCTGCGCGACCTCGATCCCTCCTTCGCCCGCTACCGCCTGATGAACGCGCCCGTCGCGAAGCTGGCGGGCGGCACGCGCTGGGGCGAGGGCCCCGTCTGGTTCGGCGACCACCGCTGCCTCCTCTGGTCCGACGTGCCCGGCGACCGCATGCTCCGCTGGGACGAGGCGACCGGCGCCACGACCACCTTCCGCGCGCCGTCGAACTTCGCCAACGGCAACACGCGCGACCGCGAGGGGCGGTTGGTCACCTGCGAGCACTTGACGCGGCGCGTGACGCGCACGGAGCACGACGGCCGCATCACCGTCCTGGCCGACCGCTTCGAGGGCAAGCGCCTCAACTCGCCGAACGACGTCGTCGTGAAGTCCGACGGCACGGTCTGGTTCACCGACCCGCCCTTCGGCATCCTCTCCGACAACGAGGGCGAGCGCGCCGAGCCCGAGCTTCCCCAGAACGTCTACCGCTGCGATCCCGCGCGCGGCACGCTGGAGGTGGTGGCCGAGGGCATCGAGGGCCCGAACGGCCTCGCCTTCAGCCCCGACGAGTCCCTCCTCTACGTCGTCGAGAGCCGCACCAACCCGCGCAAGATCCTCTCCTTCGCCGTGGACGGCGCCCGCCTCTCCGGCCGCCGCGACTTCATCGTGGCCGAGCCCGGCGGCACGCCGGACGGCTTCCGCCTGGACGAGGACGGCAACCTCTGGTGCGGCTGGGGCATGGGCACGGCGGAGCAGGACGGCGTGCGCGTGTTCAACAGCGCGGGCGCCCCGATCGGCCACATCGACCTGCCGGAGCGCGCGGCCAATCTCTGCTTCGGCGGCGCGCACCGGAACCGCCTGTTCATCACCGGCGCGCGCTCGCTCTATTCCGTCTACGTCAACACGCGCGGCGCCTGAGCCGCGGGGTCAGTCGGCGCGGCGCAGGTCCTCGACGCGGACCGCCCCGCCCTCCCCCTGGAACACGGGGGCGCCGCCGTCCTGCGAGACGCCGGTGATGCGGTGCTCGCCGCTGTCGTAGACCTCGACCTTCCCGTCCCGCTCGACCGCGAGGCGCCTCGCCTCCGGGAAGAAGGCGTAGCGCATCCCGTCCTGCCCGCCGCTGGAGGAGGGCGCGCCCAGCCCCTCCGGCCACCAGGCGGGGCCCGTCTCCATCGGCTTCATCGGTTCCATGGGCTTCATCGGCTGCATCGCGCTCTCCCGGCTTCGCCGACGGAACGGGCGCCCGCGCCGAAGGCTTCCGGGACGCCGCCGGAAAACCGGCTCAGGCCCGCGCGACCCGCCCCACGGCCACCTTCCACGCCCCGTGCCGCCGCGCCGCCTCCTCCGCGGGCATGGCGGGCTCGAAGCGGACCCGCCGCTGCCAGTGGGTGGCGCCGGGCGCCGTGCCGTCCCCGGGCGGCGGGAGGAGCCCCGCCTGCACCCCCGCGAGGTAGGCGGCCCCCAGCGCCGTCGTCTCCGCCACCGCCGGCACGTCCACCGGGCATTGCAGGGCATCGGCCAGGAAGCGCATTGTCCAGTCGCTGGCGGTCATGCCGCCGTCGACGCGCAGCACGGTCGTGCCCATCTCCGGCCAGTCCGCGCGCATGGCGTCGAGCAGGTCGCGCGTCTGCCAGGCGACGCTCTCCAGCGCGGCCCGCGCGATCTCGGCCGCCCCCGCCCCCCGCGTCAGCCCGAGGATGGCCCCGCGCGCCGCGGCGTCCCAGTGCGGGGCGCCGAGGCCGGTGAAGGCCGGCACCATCACCACGCCCGAATCCGGGTCCGCCCGCGCCGCCAGCTCCCCCGCCTCCGCTGCGGTGCGGATGATGCCCAGGCCGTCGCGCAGCCACTGCACGGCGGCGCCGGCGACGAAGATCGCGCCCTCCAGCGCGTAGGTGCGCCGCCCCCCGATCTGCCAGGCCACGGTCGTCAGCAGCCGGTGGGAGGAGCGCACGGCCGCCTCCCCCGTGTTCAGCAGCATGAAGCAGCCCGTGCCGTAGGTGGACTTCGCCATGCCCGGCGCGAAGCAGGCCTGGCCGAGCGTCGCCGCCTGCTGGTCCCCGGCCATGCCCCGGATCGGCACGGCGGCGCCGAGCAGGGCGGGGTCGGTGCTCCCGAACTCCGCCGCGCAGTCCCGCACCTCCGGCAGCAGGGCGCGGGGGATGTCCAGCGCGCGGAGGATGTCGTCGTCCCATTCCCCGCGCCGGATGTCGTACAGCATCGTGCGCGCGGCGTTGGTCGCGTCCGTCGCGTGCACGCGCCCGCCCGTCAGGTGCCACAGCAGGAAGCTGTCCACCGTGCCGAAGGCGAGGTCCCCCTTTGCCGCCCGCGCGCGGAGGCCGGGGATTTCCTCCAGTAGCCAGACGAGCTTCGTCGCGGAGAAGTAGGGGTCGGCCAGCAGCCCCGTGCGCTCGGTCAGCAGCTCCTCCAGCCCCGCCGCCCGCAGCCTCTCGCAGATGCCGGCGCTGCGGCGGTCCTGCCAGACGATGGCGGGGTGGACCGCGCGCCCCGTGGCCCGGTCCCAGAGGATCGTCGTCTCCCGCTGGTTGGTGATGCCGATGCCGGCCACCCGCCCGGCCGCGACGCCGCCCCGCTCCAGCGCGCCGCGCAGGCAGGCGACGGAATGGGCGACCAGGTCCTCCGGCGCGTGCTCCACCCGCCCCGGGCTCGGGAAGTGCTGCGGCAGCTCCACCTGGTGCGTGGCCCTCGGGTGCAGCGCGGCGTCGAACAGGATCGCCCGCGTCGAGGTCGTGCCCTGGTCGAGCGCCAGCAAGGCCTCCTCCGCCATCCGCTTCCCCCCATCCCTTTCCGGGCGCAGCATAGCGCCATGTCCGTGATCCTCCATGACCTCTGCGGCGCCGACCCCGCGCACCGCTTCTCCCCCTATTGTTGGCGCGTCCGCATGGCCCTCGCCCACAAGGGCATCGCGCACGAGGCGCGGCCCTGGCGCTTCACTGAGAAGGACGCCATCGCGGACGCCGGCACCGACAAGGTGCCCGTGCTCCGCCACGGCGGGCAGACGGTGTCCGAGAGCTGGAACATCCTCGGCTACCTCGAGGACCACTGGCCCGGCGCCCCCACCCTCTTCGGCGGCGAGGGCGGGCGGGCGCTCGCCCGCTTCGTCAACACCTGGGCGGACGCGGTGCTCATGCCCGCCGTGGTCCGGCTCGTCGTCTCGGACATCCCCGCCCACCTCGCCCCGGAGGACGCCGCCTACTTCACCCGCACGCGGGAGGCCCGCTTCGGCAAGCCGCTCGCCGAGGTGACGGCCAACCGCGAGGCGGACGTGGAGGCCCTGCGGCGCGACCTCCACCCGCTGCGCATGGTGCTGCGCGAGCGGCCCTGGCTCTCCGGCCCCACGGCCGGGGCGGCGGACTACATCGTCTTCGGCCCCCTGCAATGGGCCCGCTGCGTCTCCGCCTTCCCCCTTCTCACGCCCGACGACCCCGTGCACGCCTGGCGCGGCCGGCTGCTCGACGCCTTTGGCGGCCTCGCCCGCAACGCCCCCGCCCAGGACCATGGCTGAGCCGGGATGGAGTCCTGGCTCGACGCCTTCCTGCCCGCCTTCGGGCTGATCGGCCTCGGCGCCTTCCTGAAGCGCCGCCTGTTGCGAGAGGACGCCGTCTGGGCGGGGATCGAGAAGCTCGTCTTCTGGGTGATGCTCCCCTGCCTGCTGGCCAGCTCCCTCTCCTCGGTGGACCTGGGCGCGCTGCCGGTCGCGGGCATGGCGGCGTCGCTCTGGCTCGCCCTCCTGCTCGGCACCGCCGCCTCGCTGCTCCTCGCCCGCGCCTTCGGGCAGGCGCACCCGGGCACCACCTCGGTGCTGCAGGGCGGCATCCGCTTCAACAACCTCCTCGGCTTCGCCATCACCGGCGCGGTCTTCGGGGCCCCGGGCACGGCGCTCGCCGCGGTCACGGTGGGGCTGATCGTGCCCTGCGTGCAGCTCATCCTCACGGTGGCCTTCGCCCTCGGCGGCGGGGTGCGGCCGCGGCCGGGGGCGCTGCTGCGTCAGGTGGCGCTGAACCCGCTCATCCTCGGCTGCGCGGCCGGCTTCGCGCTGGCGGCGCTCGGCGGGCTGCTGCCGGGCATCGGCCCGCTGGCGCGCAGCCTCGGCCAGGCCACCGTCTCGCTCGGCCTCCTCGCGGTCGGCGCGGCGCTCGGCGCCGAGGCGCTCCGGGACCGCCTGGTGCTGCAGGGCGCGACGACGGCCTGGAAGCTCCTCGCCATGCCCGCGCTCACCCTCCTCCTCTGCCTCGCCCTTCGGCTCGACCCGCTGCCCGCGAGCATCGCCACCGTCTTCATGGCCCAGCCCACCGCGACGACCGCCTATGTCATGGCGCGGATGATGGGGGGCGACGCGCCGCTGATGGCGGCCATGACCACGCTCCAGCACCTCGTGGCCGTCGCGACGCTGCCGCTCTGGCTGGCGATTCTCTGGGCAGTCCTGCCCCTGGCCTGACCCGCGCGCGGGCGGATCGCCGCCCGCCCCCGCCGAAACCGTCCCGCTCCCGGATTGGCGGGGCCGGGGCCCTGCCGCATGATGCCCGCCGCAACCCCCGGACGGGATCCACCCTCATGCTGACGCGACGCGGCCTCGCGCGCGGGGCCCTCGGCCTCGGCACCGCCTCCCTCCTGCCCAACGCCGGCCACGCCCAGGCCGCCTGGCTCGACCGGCCGCTGCGCCTGATCATCGGCTACCCGCCCGGCGGCGCCTCGGACCTCTTCGGGCGCATGATCGCGGGGCAGATGGGGCCGCGCCTCGGCCAGAACGTGGTGGTGGAGAACCGGCCCGGCGGCGGCGCCGTGGTGGCGAGCGAGACCGTCACCCGCAGCGCGCCCGACGGCAACACGCTGCTGCACGTCGACAACGGCATCCTCGTCTACAACCCCGCCCTCTACGCCCGCCTGCCCTACGATCCCGACCGGGACCTCGCGGGCGTTGGCTTCATCGGGCGCTTCCCGCTCTTCCTCGTCGTGCGGGCGGACAGCCCGATCCGGGACCTCGCGGGCTACATCACGGCCGCGGCCGGGCGCGCGCCGACCTACGGCACCCCCGCCGTCGCCTCGCCGCACCACCTGGCGATGGAGATGTTCAAGCGCCGCGCCGGCTTCGAGGCCACCCACGTCCCCTACCGCGGCGGCCCTGCGGCCATGCAGGACCTGCTGGCGGGCACGGTGGACAGCGTGATGATCGACTGCGCGACCGGCACCGCCTTCATCGCCGACGGCCGGGTGCGCGCCCTCTGCGTGCTGAGCGAGGCGCGCTCCCCCACCAGCGCCGCCGTGCCCACCGCGCGCGAGCTCGGCCACGCCGGCGCCATCGCCTATGGCTGGCAGGGAATCTCGGTCCCCGCCGCGACGCCCGCCCCGGTGGTCGCGCGCCTGGCCGCGGAGCTCTCCCGCGCCATCGGCTCGGAGGAGGTGCAGGCCCGCTTCACCACGCTCGGCATCGAGCGCGCCAACCCCTCCCCCGCCGACTTCGCCGCCTTCGTCGCGCGCGAGAACGCGGAGTGGCGCCCGCTCATCCGCGAGCTCGGCATCCGGCTGGACAGCTAGGCGAGGGTGGTCAGCCGATCCGGCGGCGGCTAGAGAGGGTCGTATCGCCCGGGAAGGGAAGACCCGCCTTGCTCCGCCGCCTCCGTTCCCTGGCCCGCGGGGCCCAGCGCCTTGGGGCGGGCAACCTCCTCCGGAAGATCCACTCGCTGGAGGTCTCCGCCGGCGCCACCGCCCGCAACGCGGAGCTGGCGGCCTGGAACACGAAGGTCATGGGCTCGGCCATCGCGAGCCGCTTCTACGAGGCGGGGCTGGCCGGCCGGGCCGCCCCCCTCCCCCCGGAGCCCGTCACCATGGGCTTCGGAGGCCGCCTCTGCCGGCAGGAGGACATCGAGGGCGACTGGCTCCGCCACTGGTGCGGCCGGATCGGCTTCGTGCCGATGTACCACCGCAAGGTCTGGGAGGACTGCTACGCCCTCCAGGCCCTGCACGAGCGCGGCATGATGGCGCCGGGCAAGCGCGGCCTCGGCTTTGCGGTCGGCGCGGAATGGCTGCCGAGCTTCTTCGCCGCCCGCGGCACGGAGGTGGTCGCGACCGACCTCGACCCCCGGGACCTGCGCGCCCGCAACTGGATCGAGACGGACCAGCACGGCGGCCGGGTGGACACGATCTTCAAGCCGGGCCTGATCGACCTCGACGCCTTCAACGCGCGCGTCTCCCTCCGCCCCGTCGACATGAACCGCATCCCCGCCGACCTGCACGGGGGCTTCGACTTCCTCTGGTCCGTCTGCTCGCTGGAGCATTGCGGCTCGATCGCGCAGGGGCTCGACTTCGTGGTGGAGGCGATGCGCTGCCTCCGGCCGGGCGGCGTTGCCGTCCACACCACGGAGTTCAACATCAACCCCGAGGGCCCGACCATCGAGGAGGGCTCCACCGTCCTCTTCCAGCGCCGCCACATCGAGGAACTGGGCGCCCGCCTCGCGCGCGCCGGCCACCGGATGCTGCCGGTGGACTTCGGCACCGGCACCGGCGTGCTCGACGGCTTCGTGGACCTGCCGCCCTACCCCGGCAACGACAGCCCCCTCTCCCTCCCGGAGGCGCCGCATCTCCGCCTCTCGATCATGGGGCTGGTCGCGACCTCCATCGGCTTCATCGTCGAGAAGGGCTGAACGCCCGCCGCCGCCCGGCGTTCAGCGATGGGGCGTTCAGCGCTCGTGTCCGGCGAGAAGGAGGGAACAGGGATGCCCGGCGAGGTCACCGACAACCGCGCGGCGGAGCGCTTCGAGATGAGGGTGGACGGGCAGCTCGCCCTCATCGCCTACCGCCGCGGGGAGGGGCGCATCATCCTCGTCCACACCGAGGTGCCGGAGGCGCTGTCCGGCCAGGGCGTCGGCTCCCGCCTCGTCCGCGGTGCGCTCGACCTCATCCGGGCGGAGGGGCTGCGCGTCGTGCCCCGCTGCTCCTTCGTCGCCGCCTACATGGCCCGCCATCCCGAGACCGGGGACCTCCTGGCCGAGGCCCTGCCGCCGGGCTAGGCCCGCCCGGTCACCGCGCCCCTCCCAGCAGCAAGGCTCCGCCCGATGACAGCGCCCATCCGCATCCTCGACGTCGCCCCCGCCGCCGGCACGGGGGAGAGCCCGGTCTGGGACGAGGAGCTCGGCCGCCTCTGGTGGGTGGACATCCCCCGCCCCGCCGTGCACCGCACCGACCCCGAGACCGGGGAGACCGAGACCTGGGGCATGCCCGAGCCGGTCGGCTGCCTCGGCCTCTGCCGCTCGGGCACGCTGCTGCTCGGCCTGCGCTCGGGCATCCACCGCTTCGACCCCAAGGACGGCTCGCTCTACCGCGTGGCCGCGCCGGAGCCGGACCGGCCGGAGAACCGCCTCAACGACGGCAAGGTCTCGCCCGAGGGCCGCTTCCTCGTGGGCTCGATGCACGACGTGCCCGAGAAGGGACCCCATGCCGCCCTTTGGAGCCTCTCGCCGGGGGAGCGGAGCTGCGTGCGCCTGGCGGACGGCCTCGTCATCTCCAACGGCCTCGCCTGGAGCCCGGACGGGCGGACGCTCTGGCACTCGGACAGCCGCGCCTCGGTCATCTGGAACTGGGACTACGACCCCGCGACGGGCGCCATCTCGAACCGGCGCGAGATCGCCCGCCCCACCGACGCGATCGGCCGCCCCGACGGCGGCGCGGTGGACGCGGAGGGCGCCTACTGGAGCGCCGGCGTCTCGGCCGGACGCCTCAACCGCTGGCTGCCCGACGGCACGCTGGACCGCTTCGTGGAGCTGCCCGTGCGCTCCCCCACCATGCCCTGCTTCGGCGGGCCGGGCCTGCGCACGCTGTTCGTGACAAGCCTGCAGAAGGAGACGGGCCCGCATGACGGGCGCCTCGTCGTCCTCGACGTGGGCGTGGCCGGCACGCCGGTCGGGCGCTTCGCGGACTAGGGCGCGGGGGCGCCCGGCGGCTCAGGCCCGCCCGGCCGTCCCCACCAGCAGCAGCGGATCCACCTTCAGCTTCGCCAGCGCCCGGCGCCACTTCGCGTCCTGGTCCTCCTCGGTAAAGAGGATGGCCTCGTCCGGGGTCACGTTCAGCCAGGCGTTGTGCTGGATCTCGCTCTCGAGCTGCCCCGGGCCCCAGCCGGCGTAGCCGAGCGCCAGCAACCCCTGCCGCGGCCCGCCGCCGCCGGCGATGGCCTTGAGGATGTCCACGCTCGCGGTCAGGGCGAAGCCGCCGTCCACCGTCAGGCTGCTCTCGCTCGACCAGTCCTGGGTGTGCAGCACGAAGCCGCGCCCGCCCTCCACCGGCCCGCCCGCGTGCAGCCGGATGCGCCGCGCCGGCGGCACCGGCGTGACGTCGAGCTGCTTGAGCAGGTCGTCGAAGGTGAGGTTCTCGATCGCGCGGTTCAGCACGATGCCCATCGCCCCCTCCGCCGAGTGGGCGCAGAGGCAGATGACCGCGCGCGCGAAGCGCGGGTCCTCCATGCTGGGCATGGCGATCAGCAACTGCCCGCCGAGCCACCCCTCCTCGGCGGGGGAGCGCTTCATGCGGGAGAGCTGAATCGGGGGGGACTCGGCCTCGCCCTCCATGCCCTCGTCGGGCATGTCCTCGTCGGGAACGGGAGGGGGGGAGGCCTTGTCCTTCGGGCGCCGCGTCATTCCGCGAAGATGGCGGCGCCCCCCAGTCACTGCAACCCGGGCACTGCAACCCGGGCACTGCAACCCGGGCACTGCAACCCGCCCGAACGCATTCCGCGCGCCGCTTGCCGGTTGACAGCCCGGCCGAAGGGGCGCCGAAACTCCCCGGGCCCATCCCCTTCAAGGACCCCCCATGGCCATCCAGACCGGCGACGCCATTCCCTCCGTCAAGATCATGCAGGCGAGCGCCGAGGGCCCGAAGGAGGTCGACACCGCCGCCCTCCTCGGCAGCGGCACCGTCGTCCTCTTCGGCGTCCCCGGCGCCTTCACCCCGACCTGCTCGGCGCGCCACCTGCCCGGCTTCGTGCAGCAGGCCGAGGCGCTGAAGGCCAAGGGCGTCGCCACCGTCGCCTGCGTGGCCGTGAACGACGCCTTCGTCATGCAGGCCTGGGCCCGCGACCAGGGCGTGGAGGACAAGGTGGTCATGCTCGCCGACGGCGGCGCCGCCTTCACCAAGGCGCTCGGCCTCGAGCAGGACCTGACGGCCCGCGGCCTCGGCGTCCGCGCCCAGCGCTTCGCCCTCGTCGCCAAGGACGGCAAGGCAACCTATGTCGGCGTCGAGGAGCCCGGCGCCTTCGACGTGAGCAGCGCCGAAGCCGTCATGGCCAAGCTGTGAGCCGCGCCCGCAAGGCCGCCGCCGGCGCGGGGGGCAACTGGCCCCTCTTCGCCTGGCAGGCCGGCTGGGTCTTCGCGCTCCGCAGCGCCGACCTCATGGCCAAGCCCGACAGCGCGGCCGCCGAGCTCACCCGCATGGCGCTGGAGAAGCAGCGCGCCTTCACCGAGGGCTGGTTCGCCGCCGGCCGCGCGGCCCTGCGGGGCGAGAACCCGGCGGCCGTCATGGCCGCCGCCGCCAGCCCGGCCCGCCGCCGCGTCAGCGCCAATCTCCGCGGCCTCCGCAAGAGCTGACGGGCAACCGCGCCCTCGTTCCCGCGCTTGAGACGGCTCGGACGAACGGAGGCGCGGGATGATTCTTCAGGGCAAGGTGGCCTTCGTCACCGGGTCGGACTCGGGCATCGGGGCGGAGATCGCCGTCGCCCTGGCCCGCGCCGGCGCCGACATCGCCGTCACCTGGCACACCGACGAGGCCGGCGCGCGGGAGACGGCCGGCCGGGTCGAATCCGCGGGGCGCCAGGCCTTCGTCACCCGGATGGAGGTCATGGACTCCGCTTCCGTCACCGCCGCCTTCAAGGCGGCGCGCGACGCGCTCGGCATTCCCGACATCCTCGTCAACAACGCGGGCAAGGGCATGGGCGGCAAGAAGCCCGTGGCCGAGATCAGCGACGAGGACGCCGAGGTGGTGATCCGCACGAACCTCCTCGGCCCGCTCTGGTGCGCCCGCGCCTTTCTCCAGCACCGCCTCCCCGCCGGCGGGGGCGGCAAGATCATCAACGTTTCCTCGGTCGCCCAGCACCTGCCGACGGACGGCAGCGCGCCCTACGGCATGTCCAAGGCCGGGCTCGGCTCCCTCACCCGCAGCCTCTCGGTCGAGCTCGCCCCCCACCGCATCAACGTGGTCGGCATCGCCCCCGGCCTGATCCAGACGCCGATGACCCAGGAGCGCCTGGACGACCCCGCCAAGCGCGAGGCCTCCTTCAAGGAGATCCCCTGGCACCGCGCCGGCCAGCCCGAGGAGATTGCCAAGCTCGCCCTCTTCCTCGCCGGCCCGGACGCCGACTACATCACGGGGCAGACGATCGTGATGGACGGCGGGCTGACGATGAACTGGGGCGGGGCCTGACGCCCCGCCTCACCGAAGGGGCGAATCGGCCGGCACGCCCTCGGGCAGGTTGCTCCCGCCCCGCCAGCGATGCGTGCCGGCCCCGAAGGCCACGATCGTCCCGTCCGGCCCGAGCACCTCGGTGCGGGTGAAGAAGATGTTTCGCCCGGCGGTGACCACCCGCCCCTCCGCCACGATCCGGCCCTCCGTCACCTGCCCGGTGAAGCGGCAGTCGAGGTCGACCGTCACCGCCCGCCGGACGTTCCCCGGCACCGTGCAGAACAGCCCGGCATAACCCCCGGCTTGGTCGAGCATGGAGAGGAGCACGCCGCCGTGGAGCACCCCGCTGCGGTTGTGGTGCCGGGGCTCCACCACGAGGGCGAGGCGGGCGAAGCCGTCGCGCCACTCGTCGAGGGTGATGCCGATGAGGTCGTGGAAGGGGGCTGTGTCGTCCATCCCCGCCGCGTAGCCCGGGGATCAGGCGATCTGCAATTCCTGCAGCGCCGTTTCCAGCTCCTGGAAGGTGGGCATGTGGCTGGAGGGCGCCATCTTCCGCCCCGTCTCCACGGAAACCTGGGGCGCGTTGCCGTGCAGGTGGGCCACCAGCACCGCGCGGATCACCTCGAAGTACTTCTGCTCCTCGTCCACCACGCCCTTCAGCCGCGCGGCCATGGGGCCCATGACGCCGTAGGCGAGCAGCACGCCGAGGAAGGTCCCCACCAGCGCGCCGCCGATCATGCCGCCCAGCACCGTCGGCGGCTGGTCGATCGAGGCCATGGTCTTGATGACGCCGAGCACCGCGGCCACGATCCCGAGCGCCGGCAGCGCGTCCGCCATGTTCTGCATGGCGTGGGAGGGGTGCAGCTCCTCCTCCTTGATCTTCTTCAGCTCGCGCGCCATCACGTCCTCGATCTGGTGCGGGTCGTCGGCGTTCATCCCGACCATCCGCAGGTAGTCGCAGATGATCGCGACAACGTGGTGGTTCGCCTTGATCTTGGGGAACTTCGCGAAGGCCGGGCTCTCGTCGGGCTTCTCTATATGCGCCTCCAGCGCCATGGCGCCCTTCGTCTGCACGAGTCGCACGAAGTAGTAGAGCAGCGACAGCATCTCCACGTAGTCGGACTTGTGGAAGCGCGCGCCCTTCAGCAGCTTCCCGAAGCCGCCCAGCGTGTGCTTCACGTCGTGCATCGAGTTCGACATGACGAAGGCGCCGATCGCAGCCCCCCCGATCATCATCCCCTCGAGCGGCAGGGCGTGCAGGATGATGTCGAACTTGCCGCCCGACAGCGTGTAGCCGCCGAAGACGGTGATCATCATCACCACGAAGCCGATGATCGTCGTCACGGTGCGGCGTTCCTCGTGTTCTCGCGCAGCAGAAGGATGGAGACCCGCCGGTTGGCGGGGTTGCCGGGGTCGTTGGCCATCAGCGGCTCGCGCTCGGCCAGGCCCGCCACGCTGCGGATCCGGCTCTCGGGGATGCCTCCCTCAACCAGCAGACGGCGCGTCGCATTAGCGCGCTCCGTCGAGAGGTCCCAGTTGGAGCGGGCGCCGGGCCGGAAGGGCGTGGCGTCCGTGTGGCCGCTGATGGAGACGGCGTTGGGCACCCGGTTGATCACCGCCGCCACCTTCGCCAGCAGCGCCCGCGCCTTGTCCGCCGGCACGCTGCCGCCGAGGGCGAACATCGGCTGGCGCTCGGCGTCGAGGATCTGGATGCGCAGGCCTTCCGGCGTCTGCTCCACCTGGAGCTGCTTCGCGAGGTCGGCCAGCGCCGGGTCGTCGCGCACGGCGGCCCGCACCTGGTCGGCCAACCGGTCCAGAACCTCGCGCTCGCGCTTCTCGTGCTCCTCGCGCAGCGCCTCGCTGGTGGCCTTGGTGACGTCGGCGGAGCCCGTGCCCGTCTCGCGGTCCCCCGCCTCGCGCTCCCCGGGCGGGGCGGCCGAGGCCGAGGCGCGGATGGCGGCGGAGCGCTCGGCCAGCAGCCGCGCGGGCGTCGCGGTCTCGTCGTCGCCCTTGGGCCCCTCGCGCCGCTCCACCGCGCTGGCGGGCGTGTTGCTGTCGTCCTCCTCGAGGTCGAAGACCACGGGGCGCGGGCCGGTCTCGACCCGCACGGAGGAGGCGTTGGAGGCCATTTGCCCCGTCTCGTTCGGGGTGCGCCCGCCGAAGGGCTGGCCCGAGCCGCTGGGGCGCTGGCCCATGACGTTGGTCGGGTTGAAGTAGTCGGCCAGGCCCCGCCGCTGCTCCTCCGTGGTCGCGTTCAGCAGCCACATGAGGAGGAAGAAGGCCATCATGGCCGTGACGAAGTCGGCGTAGGCGACCTTCCACGCGCCGCCGTGGTGGCCGCCCTCGCCCCCCTCCTCCTTCTTGATGACGATGGTGACGCCTTCGCCCTTGCCTTTTGCCACGGCTCCGCACCCGCTATTCGGGTGCAAGATCGCCGATGACCATCAAGGCCGGGTTAACCGCCCCCGCCGGGCGCCCCGGCCCCGCTCAGCCCGCCGGCAGGCAGGCCGTCGAGAGAAGCCGGAAGGCCGCCGCGCGGTGGCTGATGGCGTGCTTCCGCGCGGGCTCCATCTCCGCGAAGGTCAGGGTCTCCCCCTCCGGCACGAACATCGGGTCGTAGCCGAAGCCGGTCTCGCCGCGCGGCGGCCAGACCCACCCGCCGGGCGCCTCGCCGAGGAAGGCCTCGACATGCCCGTCTGGCCAGGCGATCGCCAGCGCGCAGGAGAACCAGGCGCGGCGATTCGGGGAGTGCCGGGCGAGCCGCTCGACCTTCGCCATGGCCGCGGCGTAGTCCCGCGTGCCGTCCGGCCGCTCCGCCCAGTCCGCGGTGTAGACTCCCGGCGCCCCGTCCAGGGCGGCGACGGAGAAGCCCGAATCGTCGGCCAGCGCGACCATCCCCCCCGCCCGCGCCGCGGCCAGGGCCTTGAGCGTGGCGTTGCCGATGAAGCTCGTCTCGGTCTCCTCCGGCACGGGCAGGCCGAGCGCGCCCGCCGTGACCACGTCGATCCCGTGCTCGGCCAGCAGCGCCGCCACTTCGCGCGCCTTGCCGGCGTTGTGCGTGGCCAGGAGGAGCCGCTTCTCGCGAAGCGGGCGGCGCGCCCCGCTCACAGCCCCACCGCCGCGCGCTGCGCCGCGAAGAGCTCCGCCGCCCCCTTCCGCGCCAGCCCCAGCAGCCCCGTCAGCTCCGCCTCGGAGAAGGGGGCGCCCTCGGCCGTCGCCTGCACCTCCACGAGGCCGCCCTTGCCCGTGAGGACGAAGTTGCCGTCCGTGCCCGCCGCGCTGTCCTCGGCGTAGTCGAGGTCGAGCACCGGCACGCCGTCGTGGATCCCGCAGGAGACGGCCGCCACCTGGTCCACCAGCGGGTCGCGCGCGAGGATGTTGTTGCGGCGGAGGTGCTGGAAGGCGAGGTGCAGCGCCACCCAGGCCCCGGTGATGGCGGCGCAGCGCGTGCCGCCATCGGCCGTCAGCACGTCGCAGTCGAGGGTGATGGTCATCTCGCCCATGGCCGCGCGGTCCGTCACGGCGCGCAGGCTGCGGCCGATCAGGCGCTGGATCTCCTGCGTGCGGCCGGACTGCTTGCCGCGCGCCGCCTCCCGCTCGCCCCGCGTGTGGGTCGCGCGCGGGAGCATGCCGTACTCGGCGGTCACCCAGCCCTGGCCCTTGCCGCGCATGAAGCCCGGCACCCGCCCCTCGACGCTGGCGGTGCAGAGCACCTCCGTCACCCCCATCCGGACGAGGCAGGACCCCTCCGCGTGGCGGGCGAAGCCGGGCTCGAGCGTCAGGGCGCGAAGCTGGTCGGGCGCGCGGCCGGAGGGGCGGCCGGGCAGCCGGGCGCCGGGCTCGATCCCGAGCGCCTGGCCGAGGGCGGCGCCGAAGGCGGTTCCGGTGGCCTTGCCGGCGTTCCGGCCGGGCGGGGAGTGGGACATGCGGCGGCTCTCTCTCGCGACGGAGGCGGGAGGAACACGCCCGGCCCCACCCCTGTCAACGAGAAGGGTCCGGCCCGGGCGGCGGTCGCGCCGCGGGCGTCACCCCGCCGGCGGCCGCTCCGTCCCGCTTCCGCCGCAGGCCGGGGCGGCCAGCCCGCCGGCCGGGGCCGAGGGCGCGAGGCAGCCGGGCCCCGCCGGGGCGGGCAGGACCGCGACCGGGCGGGCGGCGCCCTGCGCGGCGGCCCCTGCCTCGGGCGGGGGGAGCCACAGGGTCAGCATCGCGGCCCAGGCCCCGACCGAGGGCAGTCCCCGCTTGCGTCCGTGTCCGTCGCGTGTGTCGCCCATGGCGGCCTCCGCATTGCCACCTCATTGGGCATGGGTCTCGCGACGGAACAATGTCGCGGGTGTGACGTATTGTGGCAGGGACGGCTTGCGGAAGACTTAACAGAACATCACAAACCCCGAACAAAGCGTTGGTGGGGCTGGAAAGCGCGGGCGCCGCGGCCCGTCGCGCGTTCCAGGGGGGTGCCCCTCCCGGCCGCGCCGCGTTGACGCCCCTCGCCCCTCTACCTAGCTTACGGATTCACCCACGGTCACAGGAGACCCGCGAACGAATGGGCGCCCAGCCCAACCAGCGACCCGGCCTCACCGCCGCGCGCAGCATCTCCGCGGCGGGCCATCTGCCGGGCCTCGACACGCGCAGCGCCTCGATCCTCCGCCAGGTGGTGGAACTCTATGTCGAGACCGGGGAGCCCGTGGGAAGCCGCACCCTGTCGCGCCGCCTCCCCCTCTCCCTCTCGCCCGCGACCATCCGCAACGCCATGGCCGACCTCGAGGAGGCGGGGCTCCTCTACGCCCCCCATACCTCCGCCGGCCGCCTGCCCACCGAGCGCGGGCTGCGCCTCTTCGTGGACGGGCTGCTCGAGTTCGGCGACCTGACGGACGAGGAGCGCGAGGCGATCTCGGCCCGCTGCGCCGCCTCCGGCCGCTCCATGCAGGACACGCTGGCCGAGGCCGGGCAGATGCTCTCGGGCCTCGCCGGCGCCGCCGGCCTCGTCGTCGCGCCGAGCGCCGAATCGGCCGTGCGCCACATCGAGTTCGTGGCGCTGGGCCCCGGCCGCGCCCTGGTGGTGCTGGTGGGCGAGCGCGGGCAGGTCGAGAACCGCATCATCGAGGTGCCCCCCGGCCTTCCCGCCGGCGCCCTGGCCCAGGCCGGCAACTACCTCAACGCCCGCCTCAACGGCCGCACGCTGGAGGACACCCGCCACCTCGTCTCCTCCGAGATCGCGGCGAACCGCACGGCGCTGGATGCCCTGACGAACCAGGTGGTCCAGTCCGGCCTCGCGACCTGGGCGGGCGGCGGGGGCGGCTCGCTCATCCTGCGCGGCCAGTCCCGGCTGCTGCAGAACATTGACCAGGCCGCCCGCGTCGCCGAGATCCAGTCGCTGTTCGACCGGCTGGAGGCGCAGGAGACGATGCTGCGCCTGCTGGAGCTCGCCCAGCGCGGCCAGGGCGTGCAGATTTTCATCGGGGCCGAGAGCGGCGTCTTCGACACGGCCGGGCTCTCCATGGTCGTCGCCCCCTTCCGCAACGGGCAGGAGCGGATCGTCGGCGCCATCGGCGTGATCGGGCCGACGCGGATCAACTACGGGCGCGTCATCCCGGTGGTGGACTACACCGCGCAGGTGATCGGCCGCATGCTCGGCTGACCCGCCGACGGAAGGACCCTCCCGCCGCCATGGAGAACCAGCCGATGGGCAGCCCGCCATCCCACCCCGAGGAGATGCGCGCCGAGCTGGAGCTCCGCCTCGGCCCGGCCGGCACCCTCCGGGCCACGGCGCGCGCGACGCCCGCCGGCCTCGTCGCCGCGGGCGTCCTCATCGCGGCCATCCTTCTCTCCGCCGCGGCGCTCCTCCGCGCGCGGCGCTAGGGCGGGCCGCGCCTCAGGCGGCCGGCGCCGCCTCCGTCCCCAGCGCGGCCAGGACCGCCCGCCGCAGCCCCTCCAGCTTCCGCTCGTTCTCGATCTTGAGGCCGAAGAGGTCCTTCACGTAGAAGACGTCCACCGCCCGCACGCCGTAGGTCGTGACATGGGCGGAGGCGATCTGCACGCCCTGGGCGGAGAGGGCGGCGGTCACGTCGTGCAGCAGCCCCGGCCGGTCGCGCCCGTTCACCTCGACCACCGTGTGCGTGTTGCTCGCGTGGTTGTCGATGACCACGCGCGGCGGCACCGTCACGGCCCGGAGCCGCGCGGGCTCGCGCTTGACCTTCTTGATCTCGTCGTTGATCCGCATCCGGCCCGACAGCGCCTGCTCGATCATTACCGAGAGCCGCGCGAGGCGGTGCGGCGCGTCCAGCGCGCCGCCCCCCGCGTCCTGCACCCAGAAGGTGTCGAGCGCCATGCCGTTGGTCATGGTGTGGATCCGCGCGTCCACGATGGAGGCGCCGCCCACCGCCAGCGCGCCCGCGATCTGGCTGAACAGGCCGGGATGGTCGGCGGTGTGGACCGTGACCTCCGTGACCGCGCGGTCCTCCAGCACCTCGGTCCGCACCGTCAGCGGCGCGCCCGTGCTCTCGGAGTCGCGGATCAGCGCCGCGTGGCGCGCGTGCGTCTCGGGGTCGAAGGAGAGCCAGTAGCCGGGATAGCCGAGCGAGAGGAAGCGCTCCACCTCCGCCGCCGGGCGGAAGGAGAGGGCCGCGGCGGCCGCCTCCTTCGCCCGCGCCACGCGCACGTCGCGCTCGGGCACCGAGAGGCCGCCCGCCAGCACCTCCGCCACGCGCCAGTAGAGCTCCCGCAGCAGGGTCGCCTTCCAGCCGTTCCAGACCTTCGGCCCGACCGCCCGCATGTCGCAGACCGTCAGCACGAGCAGCAGCCGCAGCCGCTCCGGCGACTGCACGACCTCGGCGAGGTCGAGGATGGTCTTGGGGTCGTCGATGTCGCGCTTGAAGGCCGTCTGGCTCACCAGCAGGTGGTTCAGCACGAGCCAGGAGACCGTCTCCGTCTCCTCGGGCGAGAGGCCCAGGCGCGGGCAGAGCTCCTGCGCGATGCCGGCGCCGAGCTCGGAGTGGTCGCCGCCGCGCCCCTTGGCGATGTCGTGCAGCAGGATGGCCGCGTAGAGCGCGCGGCGGGACTGGAGCTGCCCGACCAGCTCGGACGCCACCGGCGCGATCGTGTCCAGCTCCCCGCGCTCGAGGGCGTTCATCACGCCGACCGCCTCGATCGTGTGCTCCTCCACGGTGAAGACGTGGTAGGTGTCGAACTGCATCAGCCCGACAATGCGCGCCCATTCCGGCACCAGGCGGGACAGCACGCCGGCCTCGTTCAGCGCGCGCAGCCAGTGCGCGCTGTTCTTCCCCGTGAGGATGTCGAGGAAGAGGGTGCTGGCCGCCTCCTGGCCGCGCAGCCGCGCCGCGTAGCGCGCGTTGCGGATGAGGGCGCGCAGCCCCAGCGGGTGGATCTCGAGCCCCCGGTCGCGCGCGGTGCGCACGAGGCGCAGCATCACCGCGGGGTCGGCCGCGATGTCGTGGCTCGGCGCGAAGAGGATCTTGCCGTCGGCGAGCGTCAGCCCGTCGCGCTTCATCGCGCTGTCGGGGGCGGGCTGCAGCGCCGGCATCCCCAGCGCCGCCCGCTCCACCGCGGGCTCGAGCAGCCGCTTGAGCCGCACCACCTCGCGCGCGGTGAGGAAGAGGTGCTTCATGAAGCGCTCCACCCCGTCCTGCTTGCCGTGGCGGGTGTAGCCCATGCGGGCGCCGACCACGGGCTGCAGGTCGAAGGTCAGCCGCTCCTCGGCGCGCCCGGTGACGTAGTGGAGGTGGAAGCGCACGGTCCAGAGGAAGGACCAGGCGCGGCGGAAGGCCCGCGCCTCCTGCGCCGTCAGCAGCCCGCCGCCCGGGCTGTCGGGCCCGACGAGCTGCCACATCTTCTCGACGTCGAAGGCGTAGCGCGCGATCCAGTACATCGTCTGGAGGTCGCGCAGCCCGCCGCGCCCCTCCTTGATGTGGGGCTCCACGAGGTAGGGGCTGTCGCCGTAGCGGGCGTGGCGCAGGCCGCGCTCGATCTGCTTCGCGTGGAGGAACTGCGCGAGGCCCCATTCCGCCCGCGCCGCCGCGTAGGCCTCGTGGAAGCGCTCGTAGACCGCCTGGTCCCCCTCCAGGAAGCGCGCGTCGAGCAGCGCCGTCTGCACGGTCGTGTCGGCCCGCGCGTCCACCAGGCACTCGGCGACCGAGCGGGTCGCGTGCCCGACCTTCACGCCGAGGTCCCACAGGAGGTAGAGCATGAACTCGACCGCCCGCCGCCCCTGGGCCTCCAGCGGCGCGTCGGAGACGAAGAGGAGGTCGATGTCGGAATAGGGCGCCAGCGTCCCGCGCCCGTAGCCGCCCGTGGCGGCGAGCGCGAAAGGGGAGGAGCCCGCCGGCACGCCGGTGGCCACGAGGCTGTAGCGCAGGATGCCCGCGATCAGCCCGTCCATCTCGGCGGCCAGCGCCCGCGCGGCCACCAGCCCCGCCAGGCTCTCCCGCTCAAAGCGCTCCTGCATGCCGCCCTGGATGCGGCTGAGGTGCCGCCGCAGCAGCGCCAGCGCCTCGTCGCGCGCGGGCGGCGGCGAGGCGGCGAGCCCTTCCAGCCCCGCCCCGCCAAACCCGATCTGCGGCGCGAAGGGTGCTTCGGCTTCGCCGAGGGCAGCGGTGTTCATCCGACCGAAGATAAGGAGTCCTCCTGCGGCGCAACAGCCACCCTGTGGCCCGGCAGCAAGGATTTCAGCCGGTACAGCGCCTCCAGGGCCTCCCGTGGCGCCATCGCATCAGGATCCAGCCCCTCCAGCGCGGCCCGCAGCGGATCCTCTTCTACCGGCGGTTGCGGCCGCGGCGCCGGGGCGGCGGCAAAGAGGGGCAGCTCGCCCGAGAGGGGGTCCAGCCCCCGCGCGCGCTCCTCCAGCGAGGCCAGCACCACCTCGGCCCGCCCCACCACCTCGCGCGGCACGCCCGCCAGCCGCGCGACGTGCAGGCCCCAGGAACGCTCCGAGGCGCCCGGCCCCACGAGGTGCTGGAACACCACCTGCCCCCGGTGCTCCCGCACCTTCATGGCGGCGGGCGCCAGCTCCGGCAGCTTCCCGGCCAGCGCCGTCAGCTCGTGGAAATGCGTCGCGAACAGGGTGCGGGACCGCAGCCGGTCGTGCAGCGCCTCCAGCACCGCCCAGGCGATGGCCAGCCCGTCCCAGGTGGCCGTGCCGCGCCCGACCTCGTCCAGCACCACGAAGCTCCGCGGCCCCGCTTGGTTCAGCACCGCCGCCGTCTCGCTCATCTCCACCATGAAGGTGGAGCGCCCGCCCGCGATGTCGTCCGCCGTGCCGACGCGGGAGAAGAGCCGGTCCACGAGCCCGATCCGCGCGGATTCGGCGGGCACGTAGAGCCCGGCCTGGGCCAGCACCACCATCAGCGCGTTCTGGCGGAGATAGGTGGACTTGCCGGCCATGTTCGGCCCGGTCAGCAGGCAGAGGCGCCGCCCGGGGGAGAGGTCGGCGTCGTTCGGCACGAAGGCCGGCCCCCGGCTCCGCCGCAGCGCCGCCTCCACCACGGGGTGCCGCCCCTGCGCGACGCAGAAGTCCGGCCGCTCCGTCATCTCGGGCCGGCACCAGCCGCCCCCGGCCGCGAGCTCCGCCGAGGCCGCATGGACGTCGAGCTCCGCCATCGCCCGCGCCGCGGCGGCGATGCCGGGCGCGGCCTCCAGGCAAAGCTTCCGCAGGTGCCGCACCACCGCCGCCTCCCGCCGCGCCGCCTCGTCCCGCGCCTGGGAGAGCTTGCGGTCGAGGTCGGACAGCGCCCCGCAGGTGAAGCGGTGGGCGCTGGCCATGCTCTGGCGGTGGACCGGCGCCATCGGCCCCGGCGCGGGCTTGGCGCGCAGCAGGGTCTCGCCCGCGGCCGAGGGCACCTCGGCCAGGAAGCCGAGCTGCTGGTGGTGGCGGATCTTGAGGCTGGCCACCCCCCAGGCCTGGGCGAGGTCCATCTGGAGCGCGAGGATGGCCCCGCGCGCGTCGTCCCGGAGGCGCCGCAGCGCGTCCAGCTCCCCGTCGTAGCCGGGGCCGACCACCCCGCCCTCCTCCAGCCGGGCCGGCAGCTCAGCGGCGAGCGCCCGGGCGAGCTCCGCCCGCGGCGAGCCCTGCGGCACCAGCGCCTCGGCGGCGTGCGACAGCAGCGGGGGCACGGGCGGCACCCCCTCCGCGCCCGCGATCGCGTCC
This sequence comes from Muricoccus nepalensis, assembly GCF_006438825.1. GTDB lineage: Bacteria > Pseudomonadota > Alphaproteobacteria > Acetobacterales > Acetobacteraceae > Roseomonas > Roseomonas nepalensis. The sequence continues at coordinate 142,084 of NZ_RCZP01000002.1, read as the reverse complement.
CGCATCGCCTCGGCGCGGGCGAGGCCGTCCCGCAGCGCGGCCAGGTCGCGGGGAAAGAAGCGCTCCACCGAGAGGCGGCCGAGGGCGCGGGCCATGTCGGGCGCGCCCCGCAGCGCCTCCCGCAGCGCCCCCCGCACGGCGTCGGCGGCCAGCAGGAAGGCGACGGCGTCGTGCCGGGCCGCGACCGGCTCCGCCTCGGCGAGCGGCATGGCCAGCCGGGCCGCCAGCTCGCGGGCGCCGGCCGCCGTCAGGGTGCGGTCCACGGCGCCGAGGAGGCAGTCCTTGCCGCCGCGCTCGGCCTTGAGGATCTCAAGGCTCCGGCGCGTCGCCGCGTCCATCCGCAGGGTCCCCTCCCCGCCCCGGCACTCCGGCGGGGCGAGGCGCGGCAGGGTGCCGCCGGAGGTGGCGCGGACGTAGTCGAGCGCCATGGCCAGCGCCGCCGCCTCGCCCTCGGTGAAGGCGCCGAAGGCGGCCAGGCTCGCCACCCCCCAGGCCTCGGCCGCGACGCGCCCGCCGTCCCGCGGCGGCGCCACCTCGCGCACCGTGCCGCCGAGCGGCGTCAGGGCGTCGCCGGCGGCCAGCGCCTCGGGCGCCAGCACCTCGGCCGGCTCCAGGCGCGCGAGGAGGGCGCCGAGCTCCGCGGCGGCAAGGCTCTCGGTGCAGACCTGGCCGGTCGAGACGTCGAGCCAGGCGGCCCCCACCCGCTCCCCGCCCTCGGGCGCGAGCGCCAGCAGCCAGGACGGGCGCGCGCCCTCGAGCAGCGATTCCTCGGTCACCGTCGCCGGGGTGACGACCCGCACCACCTCCCGCCGGACGGCCGGGGCCTTACGCGCCTTGGCGGCCTCGGGCGTCTCCATCTGCTCGCAGATCGCGACCCGGAAGCCCCGGCGGATGAGGCGGGCGAGATAGGCCTCCATCGCGTGCACGGGCACGCCGGCCATGGGGACGGGCCGCCCCCCGTGCTCGCCCCGGTGCGAGACGGCCAGGCCCAGCGCCTCGCCGGCGGTCACGGCGTCGGCGAAGAAGAGCTCGAAGAAGTCGCCCATGCGGAAGAAGACCAGGGCGTCGGGATGGGCGGCCTTGGCGGCGAACCACTGCGCCATGGCGGGGGTGGCGCCCTCGGCCCGGGGCAGGTCGTGCGGGAGGGGCGGCGCGGCGTTCATGGCGCCCAGTCGTAAGTGCGGCGAGGGGATCGGTCCAGCGCTTGCGCGCCCCGCGCCGGCCCCGGCGCTTGCCAGGGGTGGCGGCCCGGGCGCAGGCTTTTAGCGGAGGAGCCGGGACCGCCCGGCCGGACCACGCGGGAGAGAACGGGATGGATCGTCGAACCCTGCTCCGAGGCGGCGCGGCGCTGGCCGCGGGCCCGGCCCTGGCGTCGCCGGCCCTCTCCCAAGGGGCGCGCGCCGCCCCGCTCCGCTTCGTGCCCCAAGCCAATCTCAGCAGCCTCGACCCCATCTGGACGACGGCGACCGTCACCACGAACCACGGCTACTACGTCTTCGACACCCTCTACGCGGTCGACGCCGCGAACCGGCCCCGGCCGCAGATGGCCGAGGGGCACGAGGTGCTGGACGACGGCCTCCGCTGGCGCTTCCGCCTGCGCGACGGCCTCCGCTTCCACGACGGCGAGCCCGTGCGCGCCGCCGACTGCATCGCCAGCGTCCAGCGCTGGTGCGTGCGCGACCCCTTCGGCCAGCTCCTCGCCCGCGCGGTCGCGGAGTGGCGCGCGATCGACGACCGGACCTTCGAGGCCCGCCTCCGCCGCCCCTTCCCGCTCATCCTCGACGCCCTGGCCAAGCCCGACGCGAGCGTCTGCTTCATCATGCCCGAGCGGCTGGCGAGCCAGGACGCGAACCGCGCCATCACGGAGATGACGGGCTCCGGCCCCTATCGCTTCGTGGCCAGCGAGTACAACTCGGGCTCGCGCGTGGTCTACGAACGGTTCGACGGCTACGTCCCCCGCCAGGAGCCGCCGCAGCGCGCCTCGGGCGCCAAGATCGCGCGGATGGCGCGGGTCGAGTGGAACGTCATCTCCGACCCCTCCACCGCCGCGGCCGCGCTGACGAACGGCGAGGTGGACTGGTGGGAGCGCCCGCTGTCCGACCTCCGGCCCGTGCTCGCCCGCAACCGCGAGATCCGCCAGGAGATCCTCGACGTCGAGGGGCGGCTGGCCCTGATGCGGCTGAACTGCCTCCAGCCGCCCTTCGACGACGTGCGGATGCGCCGCGCCGTGCGCCTCTCCGTCATCCAGGAGAACTACATGCGGGCCGCCCAGGGCGACGACACCGCCCTCTGGACGGATTCGCGGAGCCTCTTCCCCAAGCGCACCGCCTATTACCGCGACAACCCCGACCTCATGCCCGGCAGCCTCGAGGCCGCGCGCGCGGCGCTGCGCGAGGCCGGCTACGGCAACGGCAAGGTCGTCGTCATCAACCCGACCGACTACCCGGACATCGGCCCGCTCGGCCAGGTGACCGCGGACGCGCTGCGCCGGATCAGCGTGAACGTGGAGCTCGCCGAGAGCGACTGGGGCACGGTCATCCAGCGCCGCACCTCGCGCGAGCCCGTGGAGCGCGGCGGCTGGAGCATCTTCCACACCACCGGCTCCTCCAACACCTATTCCAGCCCCGCCATGTCCCCCCTCATCCGGGGCCAGGGCGAGGCCGGGTGGTTCGGCTGGTGGAAGAGCGACCGCGCCGAGGCGCTGACGACGGAATGGATCGACGCGCCCGACGACGCGGCCCGCGCCCGCGCCGCGGAGGCGCTGGGCCGCCTCGCGCTGGACGAGGTGGCGACCATCCCGCTCGGCCAGTTCACCGTCCGCACCGCCTTCCGGCGCAACCTGACGGACTTCCTGGAGGGCAGCACGCCCTATCCCTGGAACATCCGCCGGACCTGACCACGCGCGGCGCTTCACGCCGCCCGCCCCGCGGGGCATAAGGCGGCCAGAGCGGGGAGCCGGGCGGCAAGCCTGAGCGGGAGGAATGACCATGGACGACGCGCGCCGAGCCGGGAGCGGGGATTCCCGCACCGCCCGCATCACCCGGGAGGAGGCCCTGGCGATGCACGCCGAGGGCAAGCCCGGCAAGCTCGAGATCCGCCTCACCAAGCCGCTCTCCACCGCGCGCGACCTATCGCTCGCCTACTCGCCGGGCGTCGCCGAGCCCTGCCTCGAGATCCACCGCGACAAGTCCCTCGCCTACGACTACACGGCCAAGGGTAACATGGTCGCCGTCATCTCGAACGGCACCGCGGTGCTCGGCCTCGGCGACCTCGGCGCGGTCGCCAGCAAGCCCGTGATGGAGGGCAAGGCGGCGCTCTTCAAGCGCTTCGCCGAGGTGGATTCCATCGACCTCTGCGTCGACACCTCGGATGTCGACGAGTTCGTCAACTGCGTCCGCTTCCTCGCGCCCTCCTTCGGCGGCATCAACCTCGAGGACATCAAGGCGCCCGAGTGCTTCGTGATCGAGCAGCGCCTGCGCGAGATCATGGACATCCCCGTCTTCCACGACGACCAGCACGGCACCGCCATCGTCGCCGCCGCCGGGCTGATCAACGCCTGCCACCTGACGGGCCGCGACCTCCGCGAGACGAGCCTCGTGATCAACGGCGCGGGCTCGGCCGCCATCGCCTGCGCGGAGCTGCTGCGCGCCATGGGGATGCGCCCGCAGAACATCGTCATGTGCGACACGAAGGGCGTCCTCTGGCGCGGCCGCACCGAGGGCATGAACCAGTGGAAGTCGGCGCACGCGACCGACACCAGCGCCCGCACCCTGACCGAGGCGCTGGCGGGCGCCGACGCCTTCTTCGGCCTCTCCAAGAAGGGCGCGGTGACGCCCGACATGGTCCGCGCCATGGCCGACAAGCCCATCATCTTCGCGATGGCCAACCCCGACCCCGAGATCACGCCCGACGAGGCCAAGGCCGTCCGCCCCGACTGCATCGTGGCCACCGGGCGGTCCGACTACCCGAACCAGGTGAACAACGTCCTCGGCTTCCCCTTCATCTTCCGGGGCGCGCTGGACGTGCGCGCCAGCACGATCAACGAATCCATGAAGATCGCAGCCGCCGAGGCGCTCGCGATGCTGGCGCGCGAGGACGTGCCGGAGGAGGTGGCGGGCGCCGGCGGCGGCCTCGGGCTCCGCTTCGGCCCCGACTACATCATCCCCCACGCCTTCGACCCCCGCCTCATCTCCCGCGTCTCGCCGGCCGTCGCCAAGGCCGCGATGGACAGCGGCGTCGCCCGCAAGCCGATCCTCGACATGCAGCGCTACGCGCGCGACCTCGCGCAGAAGCTCGACGTCGTCGGCGGCGCGCTGGAGGCGATCACCGAGCGCGTGCGGCAGAACCCGCGCCGCGTCGTCTTCGCCGAGGGCGAGGAGGAGAAGACGATCCGCGCCGCCATCGCCTTCCGCAACGCGGGCTACGGCACGCCGATCCTCGTCGGCCGCGAGGAGCGCGTGATGGCGACGGTGGCCTCGCTCGGCATCCCGCTGCCCGACGGCATCGAGATCCACAACGCCGCCCGCTCGGACAGCAACCACCGCTACGCCGAGTACATCTACTCCCGCATGCAGCGCCGCGGCTTCCTCTTCCGGGACGGCCAGCGCGCGGTGAACCTCGACCGCAACGTCTTCGCCGCCTGCATGGTGGCGCAGGGCGACGCCGACGCCATGGTGACGGGCACCACCCGCTCCTATTCCGCGGCCCTGAAGCAGATCACGCTGGCCATCGACCCCGCGCCCGCCTCCCACGGCGGCACCGGCGTGCTCTTCGGCCTCACGCTGATGCTGACGCGCCGCGCCGGCACGGTGCTGATCGCCGACACCACCATCCACGAGCGCCCGGACTCCGAAACCCTGGCCGAGATCGCCGTCCAGTCCGCCGCCCAGGCCCGGCGCCTCGGGCTGGAGCCGCGGGTCGCCTTCCTCTCCTTCTCCACCTTCGGCGACCCCCGCGGCAGCGTCATCCCCGAGACGGTGCGCCACGCGGTGGAGCTGCTGGACGCCCGCGGCGAGGTCGGCTTCGAGTACGAGGGCGAAATGGCCGCGGACGTGGCCCTCGACCCCTCGCTCCGCTCCCTCTACCCCTTCTGCCGCCTGACGGGCGCCGCCAACGTCCTCGTGATGCCGGGGCTGCACGCCGCCAACATCCTCAGCAAGGCCGCCCCGCGGCTCACCAGTGCCACCACCATCGGCCCCCTGCTGATGGGCCTCTCCAAGCCCGCGCAGATCCTCTCCATCGCGGCGGGGGTGAACGGCATCCTCGACATGGCCTGCCTAGCGGCGCACGACTCCCTGCCGCGCTGACCCCAGGGAGGGGGCCCCCGCGGCCCCCTCAGGGCCTCCGGGGTTGACACCCGGGCCGCCCTGCCGCTCTTGCGGGCCTGACGCCGGCACCACGACCACCGGCACCACGACCAGCATCAGGCCCCCTCCCATGCATGCCTACCGCACCCACACCTGCGGCGCGCTCCGCGCGTCGGACGCCGGCAGCACCGTCCGGCTCTCCGGCTGGGTGCACCGCAAGCGCGACCACGGCGGGCTGCTCTTCCTCGACCTGCGGGACCACTACGGCCTCACCCAGTGCGTGGTCCCCGCCGGCTCCCCCGTCTTCGAGGCGGCCGACAACCTGCGCCCCGAGAGCGTGATCACCGTCACCGGCCAGGTCGTGGCGCGGGAGGGCGGCACGGTGAACCCCCGGCTGCCGACCGGCGAGGTGGAGCTTCGCGTCACCGCCCTCGAGGTCCAGTCCGCGGCCGAGGTCCTGCCGATCCAGGTCGCCGGCGACCAGGAATTTCCGGAGGAGCTGCGCCTCCGCTACCGCTTCCTCGACCTCCGGCGCGAGAAGCAGCACCGCAACCTCATGCTGCGCGCCGGCGTCATCGCCTCCATCCGCCGCCGGATGATCGAGCAGGGCTTCACCGAGTTCCAGACGCCGCTGCTGACCGCGTCCAGCCCCGAGGGCGCGCGCGACTTCCTCGTCCCCTCACGCCTGCACCCCGGCAAGTTCTACGCGCTGCCCCAGGCGCCGCAGATGTTCAAGCAGCTCGCCATGGTCGCGGGCTTCGACCGCTACTTCCAGATCGCCCCCTGCTTCCGCGACGAGGCCGCCCGCGCCGACCGCTCCCCCGGCGAGTTCTACCAGCTCGACTTCGAGATGAGCTTCGTGACGCAGGAGGACGTCTTCGCGGCGATCGAGCCCGTGATGCACGGCGTCTTCGAGGAGTTCGGCGGCGGCCGCACGGTCACGCCCGCCCCCTTCCCGCGCATCGCCTACGACACCGCGATGCTGGAATACGGCTCGGACAAGCCCGACCTCCGCAACCCGCTGAAGATCACGGACGTCACGCAGCACTTCGCGAACTCGGGCTTCGGCCTCTTCTCGAAGATCGCGGCCTCGGGCGGCATCGTCCGCGCCATCCCGGCGCCGGGTGCGGCCGACAAGCCCCGCGGCTTCTTCGACAAGCTGAACGAGTGGGCGCGCGCCGAGGGCGCGGGCGGGCTCGGCTACATCCAGTTCGCCGCCGACGGCGCGAAGGGCCCCATCGCCAAGAACCTCGAGGCGGACCGCGTGGAGGCCATCCGCGCCGCCTGCGGCCTGCAGCCCGGCGACGCCGTCTTCTTCGCCGCCGGCGCGAAGGAGGACGCCCAGAAGTTCGCCGGCGCCGTCCGCACGCGCCTCGGCAACGAGCTCGGCCTCATCGAGGAGAACGCCTTCCGCTTCTGCTGGATCGTCGACTTCCCGATGTACGAGGCGAGCGAGGAGAAGCCGGGCGGCATCGACTTCAGCCACAACCCCTTCTCCATGCCCCAGGGCGGGCTGGAGGCGCTGAACTCCATGAACCCGCTCGACATCAAGGCCTTCCAGTACGACATCGTCTGCAACGGCATCGAGCTGTCCTCGGGCGCCATCCGCAACCACCGCCCGGACATCATGATCCGCGCCTTCGAGATCGCCGGCTACTCGGCCGACGAGGTGGAGGCGCGCTTCGGGGGCATGCTGAACGCCTTCCGCTACGGCGCCCCCCCGCACGGAGGCTCGGCCCCGGGCATCGACCGCATGGTCATGCTGCTGGCCGACGAGCCGAACATCCGCGAGATCACCCTCTTCCCCCTCAACCAGCAGGCCGAGGACCTGATGATGGGCGCCCCCGCCCCCGTCGAGCCCTCCCGCTGGAAGGAGCTGTTCCTGAAGCCGGACCTCCCCCCGGCCAAGGTGCCCCCCAAGGCTCCCGCCGCCCCCGGCGAGGGCGCCGTAGGCCCGCAGGGTGCAACGGCGGCGAAGAACACCTAAGTCAGGGGCGAACCGGAAAGGCACCTCGATGCGCCTGCGCTCTCTTCTCGCCGCCACCGCCCTCCCCGCCCTCGCGCTGGGGGCGCTCCTCGCCCTCCCGGCGCCCGCCCCGGCCCAGCAGGCGGCGGCCGCGCCCGGGGCGGCCCAGGCCCCGGCCGCCCTGCCGGGGTCGGAGGAGATGGTGGCCCATCGCGGCGCCTACCGCCTCTCCTTCGACAAGTCGCGCGACAGCTCCGACATCGCCCGCGCCGAGGGCGTCATGCTCTTCGAGGTGCTGGACGCCTGCGACGGCTGGGCGAGCCGCCAGCGCCTGACCATGCGCCTGCAGGACCGCGACGGGCAGACGATCGAGACCGCCTCCGACTACGCGACCTTCGAGAGCAAGGACGGCAAGCGCCTCCGCTTCTCCATGACCCAGATGACCGGCGGGGCGGTGAGCAACCGCATCACCGGCGAGGCCACCCTCCAGCCCGACGGCTCCGGCGTCGCCAACTACGACCAGCCCGCCGCCCGCCAGGAGAGGCTGCCCCCCGGCACCCTGCTGCCCATGGCCCACACCATCCGCGCGATCGGCGCGGCGCGGGCGGCGGAGCGCATCCTCAACGTGCCCCTCATGGACGGCACGAGCGAGGACGGCGCGCAGGAGAGCACCACCGTCATCTCCCCCTGGCGGCGCGAGGCCGACGGCCAGCCCCGCTTCCCCCTGCTCAACGGCCAGGAGAGCGGGCGCATGCGCATCGCCTTCTTCGGCAAGGACAGCAGCGGCGGCGGCGCCTCCTCCCCGGACTACGAGGTGGGCCTGCGCTACTACGCGAACGGCGTCGCGGACGACCTGAACATGGACTTCGGGGAGTTCTCCGTGAATGGCCGCCTGGAGACCCTGGAGGCCGTGCCCGGCGGCTGCTGAGGCCGCGCCCTAGAGGTTGAAGGCGGCGCGCAGCCCGACGGCCTGGAAGTCCTGGTCCGGGCCGCCCCCGGCCACCGCCGTGCGGCCGTTCTCGTACTGGGCGGCCAGGCGCAGCCGCTCCGTCGGGTACCAGTTCAGCACCGCGGTCAGGATCGACTGCCGCGAGCCCTGCGCCCCCTGGCGCAGGTCCACGGTGCTGTAGCGGGCGCCGAGCTCGAGCGCCCCCGGAAAGCCGCCCTCCCCCCTCGGCGCGGGGCGCTTCCAGGTGCCGCTCTCCGCCGAGCGTTCCCGCGGCGCCCCCACCAGGGGCACCAGGGCCTGCACATACCAGCCCTCGAAGCGCGGGTCCGGACCGCTGGCGGCGTCCACCGCCACGCGCTGCCAGACCCCCTCCAGGGTGACCGGCCCGAGCCGCGCCGAGGCCTCCGGCCCCGCCGCCCAGGCGCTGCCGGCGCGGATCGAGGCGCTGTCGAGGAAGCGGCGGCTGTCCACGCGAAGCTCGGGGTAGTCGCGAAGGCGCACGGATTCCGGCCCCGGGCTCGTGCCCGGATGGAGCTGGACCGCGCCGTCCAGGCCGAACTGGAGCTGCACCCCCGGCCGGTCGACCGCGAGCAGCACGGCCCGCCCCGCGAAGCCCCGCTGGCGCTCGTCGTCGGGCGTCGAGGCCACGCCGCCGGTGGCGTAGGCGCTCGCGTTCCACCGCGCCCCCGCCCCGCCAACCGCCCCGTTCCCCTCCACCCCGATCGCCGCGCGCGAGGTGCCGGAGGCGAGCGAGCCCGCGACGTTGCTGATCAGCGCGCGCTCGAGGAAGGGCAGGTCGAAGGAGGGGCCGGCGAAGTCCGGCAGGTGCTGGAGGGTGAAGGCGCCGGCCCGGATCGTCGCCCCCTCGATCCCCGCATAGGCAATCTGGGCCTCGAAGAGGTTGCCGTAGTCGTTCGGCGTGGACCCGCCGAACTCCCAGGTGAAGGTGTAGGAGAAGTCCCGCAGGATCGTGCCGCGCGCGCCCAGCCGGCCGCGCCGGATGTTCACCCCGCTGCGGTAGCCGCCCGGCTCCTCCTGGCCGAAGAAGGAGCCGGCGTCGGCGTCGAGGCGGAGCGTGGGGCGAAGGGTGAAGCCGCCCTCGGCGAGCCGCAGCGTCGGCACCGCCCCGTTCCAGCGGACCCCGTCCGCCTCCTCGGCCCGGGCGGCCGGGACGGCAGACGAGAGGGCGAGCGCGAGGGTAAGCGCAAACCGGTGACGAGACGACAAGCCCTACCCTCCGAACCGCTCCGGAGCCCTCTAGCCCCCTTCGCGCGGCGCGCCCTCCCCGCGGGGAGGGGTCTGAAGGGCTTGTGATCGCCCTCCCCGACCCTCAGCGCGCCGGCGGGGCGCCCACGAGCCGGTCGAGGAGGACCGCCGCGGCGTCGACGCAGGCGCGGGTCGACTCCCCCTCGGCGCAGTGGATGTGGATCTCCCCGTCCTCGCGCTGGAAGTGGAAGCTCGCCGCGCGGGAGGGCGGCGGGCCGCGGTGCCAGCCGCGCATCGGCCCCGGGGGCTCGCCCGGCATCATCCGCCCGCCCATCATCCCCGGCCCCTCCATCCCGGGGCCGCGCGGCCCGGGCGGCGGGGGAGGCGGCACCGGGGCCGCGGCCTGCGGCGGCGGCGCGGCGCCGGGGGGCGGCCCGGGAGGTGCCCCGACCTGGGCGAGGGCCGGGCCGGCCGCGAGGGCGAGGGCCGCGGCCAGGAGGAAGGGTTTGCGCATGGACTCGTCTCCGTCGGCGGTGAAGGACCGGCACCATGATGCCGCGGCCGCCGTTTCCCGTCCGCGCCGACCGGCGACGGAACGTAACGGCGCCCCGTCAGTCCGGCAGGACGCTGCAGGTGAGGCGCGAGACGCAGGCCAGCCGCCCGTCCGGCCGCCGGATCTCGGTCTGCCAGACCTGGATGGAGCGGCCGGTGTGCAGCGGACGGCACTCGGCCGTGATCTCCTGCCCCTCGGGCACGGGCGCGAGGTGGTTCGCGTTGATCTCGATCCCCACGCAGTGGAAGCCCTCGGGCACCGCGAGGTAGGAGGCGACGCTGCCGAGCGTCTCCGAGACGACCACCGAGATCCCCCCGTGCAGCACCCGCCAGGGCTGGACGTGCCGGTGGTCGAGCCGCATGGCGCCGCGCAGGTAGTCCGGCCCCATCTCCGTGATGCGGAAGCCGAGGAAGCTCGGCGCGCTCTCCCCCAGCCGCGCCGACAGCGCCTCCAGCGTGAGGAGCTTCTTCCAGATGGCGGGGCGGGGGTCGGGCGGCGTGCTCATGGCGCGATGGGGGCAAGGCCGCGCCCGGCCGTCAACCCGCCCCGCGCCGAGAGCCGCGCCCAGCGCCACCCCATGGCGCCGGCCACCCCCAGCAACCCGACGACGAGCCCCGCCCAGATGCCGGGCGGGCCCAGCCCGGCCGGGAAGGCGAGCGCCACCGCCGCGGTGAAGCCCAGCGCCCAGTAGCCGGCCGCCGCGATCAGCATCGGCACCCGCGTGTCCTGCAGCCCGCGCAGCGCCCCCGCCCCCACCACCTGCACGCCGTCGCTAAGCTGGAACAGCCCCGCGAGGAACAGCAGGGTCGCGGCCAGCGCCGCGGTCTCGGTCGCGCCGGGCGCGGCGGGGTCGAGGAAGAGCGCGACGAGGGCGCCGGGCGCGAGCAGCATGACCGCGGCCATCGGCCCCATGAAGGCCACCGAGAGAAGGATCGCCGTCCACCCCGCCCGCCAGGCCGCCCGCGGCCGGGCGGCGCCGACCGCCAGCCCCACCCGCGTGGTCGCGGCCTGGGCGAGGCCGAGGGGGATGGCGAAGGTCGTGCTCGCGATCTGCAGCGCGATCGCGTGGGCCGCGACCGCGACCGCCCCGAAGGCCCCCATGACGAGCCCCACCGCGCTGAACAGCCCGATCTCGAGCAGCATCTGCGCCGAGATCGGCAGGCCGAGCCACAGCACCTTGCCCAGCCGCGAGAGGTCCAGCCGCCAGAGACGCCCGAAGAAGCGGTAGCGCCGCAGCCGCCGGTCGCGCGCCACCACGAGGGCGAGGGCCGCGAACATGAAGGTGTCGGCGGCCGCCCCCGCGATGCCCGCGCCCTGCACCCCCAGCGCCGGGGCGCCGAGGTTGCCGAAGATCAGCACCCAGCCGATGAGCGCGTTCAGCGGCACGGCCAGCACGCCGATCACCAGCGGCGCCCAGGGCCGCTCCATCGCCGCCATCAGCCCGCGCAGGGTGAGGAAGAGGCCGAAGGGGATGATCCCCCAAAGCACGGCGCGCATGAACTCCTGCGCCTGGCCGGCCAGCGCCGGGTCCTGCCCGAGCAGCCGCAGGACCGCGCCCCCGTTCCACAGCAGGACCATGCCCGGCAGCGCCGCCAGCACCGCCCCCCAGAAGCCCGCGCGCAGCGTGCGCCGCATGGCCCGCACGTGCCCCACCCGCCGCCCCCGCTCCTGCGCGAGGAGCGCCGCGCTGGCGAAGGAGAGGCCGAAGCCCGGGGAGAGCATCGTCCAGAAGAGGGTGCCGGAGAGGGTGACGGCGGCCAGCGCCTCCGTCGAAAGGTGCCCGAGATAGGCCGCGTCCGTCGCCAGCAGCGCCATCTGCGAGAGGTTGGTGAGCGCCATCGGCCAGGCGAGGAGGAGCGTCGCCCGCGCCTCCGCCCACCACCCCGCCCGCTCGCGCCGCGCCCCGGCCGCTTCCCCGTCGTTTTCGGTCATCGACCCCCATGTGGGGCGCGCGCGCCGGGGATGCAGGCGTGGCGGCGGAAGGCACCGCCGCGCGCCGCGCAGGGCTCCCCGCTGCGCCGCCGGAAGCGGCCCCACGGCGCGGGCAGGGCGTTGGCAGGCGCGGGCGCCGGTGGCAGGGTCCAGGAAACGCGGGGTGCCCGATCGCCCGGGCCCACGCCCAGGAGGAACCATCCGCATGCAGCGCCGCACCGCCCTTGCTGCCCCCCTCGCCGGGGGCGCCGCCCTCGCCCTCGCCGCCGCGGCGGACCCGGCCGCGGCGCAGCCGGCCGGGGTCGCCTTCGACGAGGTGCTGATCCCCGGCGCCCTGCCCGGCACGCAGCTCTACCTGCGGAACAAGCGGGGCCAGGCGGGCAACCCAGCGGGCGGGGCCGCGCGGCCGGACCGCACCATCCTCTGCGTCCACGGCGCCACCTACCCCGCGAGCACCGCCTTCGACCTGCCCCTCTCCGGCGTCTCCTGGATGGACTACATGGCCGGGCGCGGCTTCGACGTCTGGAGCGTCGACCTCGTCGGCTACGGCCGCTCCACCCGCCCGCCCGCGGACACCACCCCCCCGCCCAGCCGCGGCGAGGCGGCGGTGGCCGACATCGGCGCGGCGCTGAAGCACATCCGCGAGACGCGCGGCGTGGCCAAGACGGGGCTGGTCGGCTGGTCCTGGGGCACGACGCTCGTCGCGCGCTTCGCGGCCGACAACCCCTCGCTCGTGGACCGGGTGGTGCTCTACGCCCCCGTCTGGCTGCGCGACCCGAGCAACCGCGGCGCGGTGCCGGTGCCGGACGGGCCGCTCTCCGCCTACCGCACCGTCACCCGCGCCCAGGCGCGGGAGCGCTGGCTGACCGGGGTGCCCGACGCCAAGCGCGCCGCCCTCCTTCCGCCCGGCTGGTTCGAGCACTGGGCGGACACCACCTTCGCGACCGACCCCGAGGGCTCCCGCCAGGTGCCCTCCGCGCTGCGCGCGCCGAACGGCGTGCTCCAGGACCTCCGCGACTACTGGGACGCTGGGAAGCCCTTCTACGACCCCGCCAAGGTCACGGTGCCGGCCCTGCTGGTGCTCGGCGAATGGGACCGGGACACGCCGCCCTCGATGGCCAACACGCTCTTCCCGCTGATGGTGAACGCCCCGGGCAAGCGGCTGACGATCCTCGCGGAGGGCACGCACGCGATGATGCTGGAGCGAAACCGGGGCGCCCTGTTCCAGGCGGTGCAGGTCTTCCTCGAGGAATCCTTCGGCTGAGGCCGATCCACGCGGCCCGCGCGGCATCGGCGCGCGGCGGGCGCCGTGCTAAGCGCGGCGGATGACCAGGGGGAACCAGGAATGAAGCTTCTGCGATACGGCGCGCCCGGCGCCGAGAAACCGGGGATGCTGGACGCGACCGGCACGATCCGCGACCTCTCGGGCGTGGTGCCCGACCTCGGCGGCGCGGCGCTCTCGCCGGAGGGGCTGGCAAGGCTCGCCGCCCTCGACCCGGCCACGCTGCCGGTGGTGGAGGCCGGGGTGCGGCTCGGCCCGCCCGTGGCCGGCACGCGCAACTTCGTCGCCATCGGCCTCAACTACGCCGACCACGCCGCCGAGAGCGGCGCCGCGGTGCCGAAGGAGCCGATCATCTTCCTCAAGTCGCTCAACACCCTCGCCGGCCCGGACGACGACATCGAGATCCCGCCCGACAGCCAGAAGAGCGACTGGGAGGTGGAGCTGGCCATCGTCATCGGCACCACCGCCAAGCGCGTGACGGAGGAGGCCGCGCTCGGCCACGTCGCGGGCTACGCGGTCTGCAACGACGTCTCCGAGCGGGAATGGCAGCTCGAGCGCGGCGGCACCTGGGACAAGGGCAAGAGCGCGGACGGCTACGGCCCCGTCGGCCCCTGGCTCGTCACCGCGGACGAGGTGGCCGACCCGCAGGACCTGCCCATGTGGCTCGAGCTCGACGGCAAGCGGATGCAGGACGGCTCCACGCGCACGATGATCTTCGACGTGCGCACCCTCGTCGCCTACGTCTCGCGCTTCGTCACCCTCCACCCCGGCGACATCATCACCACGGGCACGCCGCCCGGCGTCGGCCTCGGCATGAAGCCGCCGGTCTATCTCCGGCCGGGCCAGGTGATGCGGGTCGGCATCGAGGGGCTGGGCGTGCAGACCCAGCGCACCGTGGCCGCGGCCTAGCCCGGCGCCGGGAGGGCACGGCATGAGCGAGACGGGGGAGGAGGAGGCGATCCTCGCCCGGCTGGCGGCGGCGCACCGGCGGTGGCGCGACGCGCAGCCGGCGCCCCCGCCGCCGCCCTCCTGGGAGGAGATGGAGCGGCTGCTGCACGACCTCCATCGCCAGGTGGAGGCCGAGATGGCAAACCCCGAGCCCCCTGACGTGGTGGCGCTGCGCGAGGCGGCGGCCGATCCGGCCCAGGCGGCGATCGTGGCGCAGCTGCGGATCGTCGGGTGGCGCCTCTACGCCAAGGGCGGGGCCACGCTGCTGGAGCGCCGCTTCCAGCGGCTGGAGCGCGACGCGCACCCGGGCTTCGCGGGCGACGCGCAGCGCGCCTGGACCGGCATCGGCTTCGCCGACCGGCCGGGCGGCGTCTGGAAGGGCCCCGGGCACTGACGCGCGGGTCCGGCCCGTCCCCCGCAAGGGGACGGGCCGGCCCGCTCAGACCTCGGCGATGACGCTCACATGCGCCGAGACCACCCGCCACCCCTCGGGGAAGCGCACCCAGGTCTGGCTCTGGCGCCCCACCTTTCCGACCATGGCGTCCCGGCGGAACATCGTGTTGGCCGTGGCCAGGTCGCGCCCGTAGGTGGTGATCTCCGTGCGGAAGAGGTGCCGCATCAGCCCGACCGAGGGGCGCGCGCGGCGGAAGGCGCGGATCGCCTCCATGCCGTAGAGGTTCTCGCCCACGCCGTAGCGGATGGTCTGCGGGGCATCGCGGAACAGCTCCTCCAGCACCGGCACGTCGTTGGTGACCAGGGCCTGCTCGTAGCGGGCGAAGGCGGCCTCGACCTCGGCGCGCACCTCGGGGATGTCGATCTCCACGCGGGGGTATTCCTTGCCTGTTGCGGGCCCCATCGTCGCCGCTCCGGCGGCGCCTGGCAAAACCGCCGCTCCGGCGGCGCCTGGCAAAGTTGCCGCTCCGGCGGCGCCCGGCGCAGCCGCCGCCCTCAGCGCCGGCGGAGGAGGAGGAAGCCGGCGATCCCCGCCACCGTCAGCCAGGCCTTGGGCGGCAGCTTGAGGCCCGCCTCCTTCCGGAAGCCGCCATAGACCTCGTGGTCCGCCGGCGCCTCGAAGAGGTTGCCGTCCGACACACCGGCCTTCGGCGCCCGCCCCAGGCCGCGCCGCATCACCTTGCCCATCGCCCAGCGCAGCGGCCCCGGCGCAACGGTGGAGGCCAGGCGCAGCGCCCAGGCCGCCGGCCCGACCACCGCCGCCGCGCGCGGCTCCTCGATGAGGGAGGCGATGGCCTCGGCCACCGCAAAGGGCGAGGTCACGGGGCCGCCGACCTCGATCCGGTGGCCCGTGTGGTTCGCCCCGTGGCGAAGGCCCGGCGTGTCCACCACCGCGGGGAAGACGTCGCAGACATGGATGTCCGCGTGGTCCTGCAGCTCCGCCCGCAGCGATTCCGCGAAGGCCAGCGCCCCCGCCTTCGAGGCCGCGTAGGAGGCCGCGAAGGGGGTCGGCACCCAGGAGCCGATCGAGAGGGTGTTGATCAGCACCCCCTGCCGCTGCCGCTTGAACACGGGCAGCACGGCGTGGGCGCCGTGGATGCCGCCCAGGAGGTTCGTGCGGATCGTCTGCGCGTGGGCCTCGACCGGCACCTCCTCGAAGGGGCCGATGGCGTCGATGCCCGCGTTGTTGATCCAGACGTCGATCCGCCCGAAGCGGATGCGCGCGGCCTCGGCCAGCTGCTGCACGGCGCCCGCGTCGGTCACGTCGGTCGGGAAGGCGATGGCCTCGGCCCCCAGCCGCTCGCACTCCGCGCGCACGGTCTCGAGCGTGTCGGCGCGGCGGGAGGCGAGGACGAGATGCGCCCCGCGCCGTGCCAGAAGCTGGGCGGTCGCGCGGCCGATGCCGCTGGACGCGCCGGCGATGACGACGACGGCGCCGGAGATGCGGGGCATGGGGTGCTCCTGGAGAGGGATGGGCCGCGCGGTCGCGGGCCGGACGGGGTCGGCGACGGGCCGGGCCTCGCGGCCATAACCGGGCCGCGGCGCGCGGGTTCCCTCCGGCCGGCCCGGCGGCGCGCCCCGGCCCGGTTTACGCCCGGCCGGGCGGCCCCATGTATCGCCCGGGACGGCTCCCTCGCGGGACCCGACCCGTGACTTCGCGGCCCGGCGCGCGTTGCTGCGCTGGAGCGGAGCGGATGACATGGGACGCGTTCTCAGCAGGACCTTCGGCTTGATCGACCAATCCCTTGGCTTTGCCGTCAGCAACGAGGCAGGACGCCTGACCCAGGTGGACCGCACCGTCTGCGAGCTGCTCGGCTACGAGGCGCCCACGCTCGTCGGGCTGAGCATCAAGGCCCTGACCCATCCCGAGGACTGGCCGGTCTGCGAGGGGCTGCTGGAACGGTTGCACCTCCACGGCGAGCCCTTCACCATCGCCAAGCGCTACCTGCGGCGCGACGGCAGCGTGGTCTGGGCCCAGGCCTATGTCACGCGGCTGGTGGACGCCTCCGGGCGCCCCTCCTTCTCCGGCATGATCCGCCCGGTGCTGCCCGCGATGGGCCACCACGCCGCCCCGGCGGCGGCCCGGCCCCGCCGGCGCGACCTGGCGCGGCTGATGAACGGCCCTTCCCCCAGCCAGCGTCCCAACTAGCCGGGACGCGTCCGCGTCGCGGGACGGCGCGCCGCCACTCGGCCCTTGCTTCGCGCCCGGCCTTCCCCGATACCGCCCGCGGACACCGGGGGGAGCCCATTTCGGGCTGAGAGGCGGGGAGACCCGCGACCCCTGGAACCTGACCCGGTTCGGACCGGCGTAGGGATCGGTGCACCATGACGGCCACGCGCCCGCCCCCGGCGGAACCGCCCCATCCCCGCCCCGCCGGGCGGCACGGGGACGCGCGCCCTCATGCCCCACTCCCCACCGCCGCCCGCCGGAGGAGGAGAGCAGGATGCAACGCCGATCCCTTCTGACGGGGGCCGCCCTCGCGGCCCTCCCGCTGCCCGCGCTCGCGCAGCCCTCCGTGGCCGCGCCAAACCGGGCGCGGACGCTCCGCTTCGTGCCCCAGGCGGCGCTGACGGCGCTCGACCCGATCGTGCAGAACGCGACGATCAGCACCACCCACGGCTTCTGCGTCTTCGACACCCTCTTCGCGACCGACGCGAAGCTGGCCATCCACCCGCAGATGGCCGCCGGCCACGAGGCGAGCGCGGACGGCCTCCTCTGGACCATCCGCCTGCGCGACGGCCTCCGCTTCCACGACGGCGCGCCCGTGCTCGCCCGCGACTGCGTGGCCAGCCTCAAGCGCTGGTGCGTGCGCGACCTCTTCGGGCAAATCCTGGCCCGCGCCGTGGCCGAGTGGGGCACGCCGGACGACCGGACGCTCACCATCCGGCTCAGCCGGCCCTTCCCGGCCCTTCTCTACGCGCTGGGCAAGCCCGCGAGCGTGCCGCCCTTCATCATGCCCGAGCGCCTAGCCGCCACCCCGCCCGACCGTCCCGTGCCCGAGATGGTCGGCAGCGGCCCCTGGAAGTTCCTCGCCCCCGAGTTCAACCCGGGCAGCTTCGTCGCCTACGCCCGCAACGAGGCCTACGTCCCCCGCGACGAGCCCGCCGAGGGCGCCTCGGGCGGCAAGCGCGTGACCTTCGACCGGCTGGAGTGGCACATCATCCCCGACGGCGCGACCGCGGGCGCCGCCCTCCAGCGGGGGGAGGTGGACTGGGTGGAATACCCCCTGCCCGACCTGCTACCGCTGATGGCGCGCGACCGAGGCATCCGCACCCAGGTCTACGACCCCACGGGGTTCCTCGGCGTCATCCGCTTCAACCACCTCCACCCGCCCTTCGACCGCGTGGAGGTGCGCCGCGCCCTGCGCGACTGCCTCAGCCAGCCCGACCACATGGCCTCCGTCGCCGCGCCCGGCGATTGGCGGGAGTGCCACGCCCTCTTTCCCTGCACCCTGCCGGGGGTGGAGGAGTTCCCAGCCCCGCCGCGCGACCTCGCCCGCGCGCGCGCCGCGATCCGTGCCGCGGGGGCCGAGGGCGCGAAGGTGGTGGTGATCAACCCGACCGACTTCGCGGCCGTCGCCCCCCAGGGCCGGCTGGCGGCGGATCTCTGCCGGCAACTCGGCTTCCAGGTGGACCTGCAGGAGATGGACTGGGCCGCCATGCTCTCCCGCCGCAACTCGCGGGAGGACGTGGCGCATGGCGGCTGGAGCATCTACCCCACCAACTTCCCCGCGGCCTCCATCGCCAACCCCGCCGTGAACTCGGGCATCCGGGGCGACGGCCCGACCGCCTGGTTCGGCTGGCCCACCGACCCCGCGACCGAGGCCGGCATCGAGCGCTGGCTCTACGCCCCCGACCCGGCGGCGCAGGCGGAGGCCTTCGCCGCGGTCCAGCGCACGGCCTGGGAGAGCGTCGGCTTCGCGCCGAGCGGCCTCTTCGTCCTCAAAACCGCCTTCCGCGCGGATCTCTCGGGCGTGCTGCAGGGGCCCAACCCCTACCTGTGGAACCTGCGCCGGTCTTGAGCCGGGGCGCAAACGCAGGAAAGGCCGCCGGGGATCCCGGCGGCCCTTCTCGGCACGCGGGCGGGGCGCGAGGCCCCGCCTTGTCCAATCAGGAGTGCTGGCCGCCGCCGCCCGTGGCGCCGCTGCGCTCGAGGAAGACGAGGGCCGGTGCCTGGGCCGGGCTCGCCAGCGGGGTACGGCTCTGCTGGATGGTGGTCTCGGGCACGGAGATCGGGCCGTCGACGGTGTAGAGGGTGCGGGCGCTGGCGCCCTGCGCGACGAAGGACCCCATGACCGCGGCGGCCAAGCCGAGCGCGCGGAGGGTCTTGGTCAGGTTAACGGAAGACATATTCTATATCCCAAGTAGATGGCGCCGAAGCATATCGTCGCCTCACCACCCCATATGAGCCCGGTGCGGGCCCTTTCCACTCGATGGCATGGATGCCTGCTATTCGTCCGGTGGATGGAACTTTCAGGAGCCCCCTCATGCAACGACGCCCGGACGAGGTGGGGCTGCGGCAGTTCGACCTGAACCTCCTCCCCGTCTTCGCCGCCCTCATGCGGGAGCGGAGCGTGACGCGGGCCGGCGAGAGCCTCTTCCTCTCCCAGCCCGCCACCTCCTCGGCCCTGGCCCGGCTGCGCGCCTTCTTCCACGACGAGCTCTTCGTGCGGAACGGCCGGGTGCTCGAGCCGACGCCGCGGGCCGAGGCGCTGATGGAGCAGCTCGCCCCCGCGCTGACCGGGGTGGCCGGCGCCGTCGCCGGCGCCATCCCCTTCGACCCCGCGACGGACACCCGCACCTTCCGCCTGGGCATGAGCGCGGACATCGGGATGGCGATGATCCCCGTCCTGCCGCAGCTCCGCCGCGCCGCGCCGCAGTGCCAGTTCATCATCCGCACGGCCAACTACCGGAACATCCCGCACCTGCTCGATTCGCGGGAGGTGAACACGGCGATCGGCCTCGTCATCGACCTGCCCGCGGCCTCCAAGCAGCGCGTGCTGCGGCGGGACGGCTGGCGCGTGCTCCGCGACGCGGCCTCCCCCGGCCCGGTCGACCTCGACAGCTACTGCGAGCGCCCGCACCTGCTGGTGACCCCACGCGGCGACCTCACGGGCTTCGCGGACGAGGCCCTGGCGCGACTCGGCCGCCGCCGCCACGTCGTCATGGGCATCCCCGACTTCGCCCTCATGCCGCGCACCCTGCCCGGCTCCGACATGCTCTGCCTCATCCCCGAGGGCGCGCTCTCCGCCATGGCGGCGCTCGGCATGCTGGAGGGCCTGGCGCACGACCCCCCGCCCTTCCCCTGCCCGGAGGCGCTGACCCACATGGCTTGGCGCACCGCCGTGGACCAGGACCCGAGCGAGATCTGGCTTCGGGGCAAGCTGGTGGAATGGCTGCTCCGGCGCTGACGGCCCGCCCTTCATGTCCCGTTAACCTTCTGTTAACCTTTCGTTTCATTACGCCGCGCACGATTTTGAGAGCGCCGCCGCTGCGCCCCACGAGGCCGCCACGCCACCTGGACGCCGGGTCTATAACGATCTCAAGAAGGAACGAACCGGCCGCCGCCCGGCGCCGGGACCCTTCGCCTTGCTGGGGCTTGGCACGCATGATCGACTATGCACGGCTTCGACCGGGACGCGGCTTCGAGCCCGGGCGCGCGGCCGCCTACTACGCGCAGCGCCTGGTCACCGGCCGCCGGCTGCGGGGCTCCGTCTCGCGCTGCCTGGCGGCGGCGATCCGCCTGCGGCAGGGCGCCGGGACCGCCCTCCCCGCGGGCGAGCCGCCCCACCCCGCCCTCGCCGGGCTGCGGCAGGACGGGCTGGCGATGCTCGACGGCCCGCCGCCCCCGGCCGATCCGGGCGAGATGCTCGCCTATTTCCGCGCCCAGCGGGTCGTCGGCCCCGGCCGCCGGCTGATGCGCCTGGAGGAGGTAGAGCCGGGCACCTCCATGGCCTCCTATCCCCTCTCCACCGTCGTCGCCTGCCCCGGGCTGATGGAGGCGATCAACGCGCCCGGCCTCCTCCGCCTCGTCGCCGGCTACCTCGGCTGCAAGCCCACCATCTCCAGCCTCGGCGTGCGCTGGTCCCTGCCGGCGGCCGCCCGGCCCGAGGCGACGCAGCTCTTCCACCGCGACCCCGACGACTGGCGCTTCCTCAAGCTCTTCGTCTACCTGACCGACGTCGGGGCCGAGGACGGGCCGCATGTCTACGTGCGCGGCTCCCACAACACGGCCGCCCAGCTGCGCGCGCGGCCCTACCAGCGGGCCGCGTTGGAGCGGGAATACGGGCCGCGGAGCATCCGCACCGTCACCGGGCCGGCCGGCACGACCTTCGTCGCCGACACCCACGGCATCCACATGGGCCTGCCCCCGGCCGGGGCGCCGCGCCTCATCCTGCAGGTCCAGTACTCGATCCTGCCGATCTTCGCCTTCCGCTACGCGCCCGTCGCGGCCCCCCTGCCCGCGGGCCTGGACCCCTACGTCAACCGCCTCATCATGGCCTCCCCCGCCGCCGAGGCCGCGGACCTTCCCCTCCTCGGCCAGGCGACGCGCGCGCGCTAGCGACGCCGCGCGCGCCGACGACGCAGAGCGCACCGGCGACACGGGGCGCGCCACCAGGGCGGCCGGATGCCAGCGGGGACGAAGGCTGCTAGACGGGCGCATGCTCGACGCCCCCGCCCTGCTCGACGCGGCCCGCGCCTTCGCCGCGGGCGGCGCCGCCCTTCCCCTCCCCGCCCGCCGCGCCGCGCTCGAGGCGCTCCGCAACGGGCTGGAGGCGATGGAGCCGGAGCTGCTCGACGCGCTTGCGGCCGACCTCGGCAAGTCCGCCTTCGAGGCCTGGACCTCCGAGATCATGCTCGTGCGGCAGGAGATCGCCCTCGCCCTCAAGCGCCTGCCCCGCTGGGCCGCGGAGCGGCGGGTGGGCGGGCGCTGGTTCCACCTGCCCGGCCGCGCCGCGCTGCGGATGGAGCCCAAGGGCGCCGTGCTGATCCTCGGCCCCTGGAACTACCCCGTGCAGCTCCTCCTCGTGCCGCTGGTCAGCGCGGTCGCCGCCGGCAACGCCGTGGTGCTCAAGCCCTCCGAGGCCGCGCCCGCCACGGCGGCGGCCATCGCGCGCCTCGCGGCCCGCTGCTTCGCCCCCGGCCACGTGCAGGTGGCGGAGGGCGGCCCGGAGGTGGCGGCGGCGCTGACCGCGCTTCCCTTCGACCACGTCTTCTTCACCGGCGGCACCGAGACCGGCCGCAAGGTGGCCGAGGCCGCGGCCCGCAACCTCGCGACGACGACGCTGGAGCTCGGCGGCGCCAACCCCTGCGTGGTGGACGGCGGCACCGACCTCGCGCTGACCGCGCGGCGCATCGCCTGGTCGAAGTTCCTCAACGCCGGCCAGACCTGCCTCGCCCCCAACCACCTCCTCGTGCGGGAGGACGTGGCGGCGCCGCTGGTGGAGGCGCTGCGGGCCACGCTGGCGCGCTTCTACGGCGAGGACGGGCGCGGGATGCAGCGGGTGGTCAACGCCCGCCACCTCGACCGCCTCCGCCGCCTGCTGCCGCTCGGCCGCGCCGTCATCGGCGGCGGCGTGGACGAGGCGGCGCTGCGCCTGCAGCCGGCCGTCCTCCTCGACCCCGATCCCGCGCTGCTGGGGGAGGAGATCTTCGGCCCCATCTTGCCGATCGCCACCTGGCGCGACCGGGGGGCGATGCTCGCGGGCCTGTCCCGCCAGCCGCGGCCGCTCGCCCTCTACGTCCATACGCGGGACGCGGGTTTCGCCGAGGCCGTGGCGGCGGCCCTGCCGTCCGGCGGGTTCTGCGTGAACGAGGCGATCGTCCACTGCACCGTGCCCGACCTTCCCTTCGGCGGCGTGGGGCCGAGCGGCCAGGGGCGCTACCACGGGCGGTCGGGCTTCGAGGCCTTCTCCAACGCGCGCGCCCTGTTCCGCCAGCCCGCGGGCATCGATCCGCCCATGCGCTACCCGCCCTACAAGACCCCGCTCTCGATCATCCGGCGGCTGATGGGATGAGCCACTTCGACGCGATCGTGCTCGGCGCCGGCGCGGCCGGGCTGATGTGCGCCATGGCGGCGGGGCAGCGCGGCCGGCGCGTGCTGCTGCTCGACCACGCGGACGCGCCGGGCGCGAAGATCCTCATCTCCGGCGGCGGGCGCTGCAACTTCACGAACACGGGCACGGAGCCCGCGCGCTTCTTCTCCGCCAACCCGCAATTCGCGCGCTCCGCCCTCAGCCGCTACACGGCCGGCGACTTCATCGCCCTCGTCGAGAAGCACCACATCGCCTACCACGAGAAGACGCTCGGCCAGCTCTTCTGCGACGGCTCGGCGCGCGCGATCGTGGATATGCTGCTCGCGGAATGCGAGGCGGCGGGGGTGGACCTTCGCCTGCGCCACCGCGTCGTCGACGTCTCGCGCGCCGACGACTTCCGCGTGGAGACCGACCGCGGCGCCTTCACCGCGCCCGCGCTCGTGCTGGCCACCGGCGGGCTCTCCATCCCGAAGATGGGGGCCACGGGCCTCTCCCTCGACATCGCGCGCCGCTTCGGCCTGCCGGTCGTGGAGCCACGCCCCGGCCTCGTGCCCCTGACCTTCGGCGAGGAGGCGCTGGCGCTCATGCGCCCCATCTCCGGCGTCTCCCTGCCGGTAGAGGCGCGG
Organism: Muricoccus nepalensis; assembly: GCF_006438825.1. Lineage (GTDB taxonomy): Bacteria > Pseudomonadota > Alphaproteobacteria > Acetobacterales > Acetobacteraceae > Roseomonas > Roseomonas nepalensis. Next base: position 118,827 of record NZ_RCZP01000002.1, on the reverse strand, counting down.
GCGGGGGGATCGACCTTCCGGGAGGCGATGCTCTTCACCCATCGCGGCCTCTCCGGCCCCGCCATCCTCCAGGTCTCCACCCCCTGGCGGCCGGGCGGCGCGGTGACGGTGGACCTGCTGCCGGACGTGGACGCGCTCGCCTGGCTCCGCGCCCGGCGCGACGAGCGGCCACGCGCCGCGCTGCACACCGTGCTCGCGGAGAAGCTGCCGCAGCGCCTGGCGGCGGCGCTCAGCACGGTGCGCCTGGCCGAGCACACGCGCCCGGTGGGGGAGCTCGGCAACAAGGCGCTCGGCGCCGTGGCGGCGATGCTGAAGTCCATGGCGCTGACGCCCGCCGGCACCGAGGGCTACGCGAAGGCGGAGGTCATGGCCGGCGGCGTCGACACCGCGGCGCTCTCCTCCCGCACGATGGCCGCGAAGGAGGTCCCCGGCCTGCACGTCGTCGGCGAGGCCGTGGACGTCACGGGCTGGCTCGGCGGCTACAACTTCCAGTGGGCCTGGGCGTCGGGCTGGTGCGCGGGCCTCTCGGTCTGAGGGCCTACCACTCCACCCCGATCTTGCCGAAGTGCCCGGCGCCCTCCTCGTAGCGGAAGGCCTCCGCCAGCCCCTCCAGCGGGAAGGCGCGGTCGATCACCGGGCGCAGCCCGCCACCGTCGAGGGCGCGCACGAAGTCCTCCTGGTGGCGCCGGCTGCCGACGATCAGCCCCTGCAACCGCGCCTGCTTGGCCATCAGCAGCGCCGTCGGCACCTCCCCGCCCCGCCCCGTCAGCACGCCGATGAGGGAGATGTGCCCGCCGATCCGCACGGCCTGGATGGACTGCGGCAGCGTGCCGGGCCCGCCGACCTCCACGACGTGGTCCACGCCGCGCCCGCCCGTCAGCTCGCGCACGCGGGCGCCCCATTCGGGGGTGGCGCGGTAGTTCACGGTCTCGTCGGCGCCGAGCGCGCGGGCGCGCTCGAGCTTCTCGTCGGAGGAGGAGGTGATGATCACCCGCGCCCCCGTCCTCTTCGCGAGTTGCAGCGCGAAGATCGAGACGCCCCCCGTGCCCAGCGCCAGCACCGTGTCGCCCGGCTTCAGCCCGCCATCCACCACCAGCGCGCGCCAGGCGGTGAGCCCCGCCGTGGTGAGGGTCGCGGCCTCCAGGTGGCTGAAGCCGCAGGGCGCGCGGGTGAAGGCGGTGGCGGGAAGGGTCACCACCTCCTGCGCGAAGCCGTCAATGCCGTCGCCGGGGGTGCGGGAGAAGTCGGCGACGGTCGGGCCGCCGTCCTGCCAGTCCGGGAAGAAGCAGGAGACGACGTGATCGCCCACCGCGAACCCCGCCACGCCCTCGCCCACAGCTTCGACCACCCCGGCGCCGTCGGCCATCAGCACGCGGCCGTCCGCCGAGGGCATCCGCCCCGTGGCGACGCCGAGGTCGTGGAAGTTGAGGGAGGAGGCGTGCAGCGCGACCCGGATCTCGCCCGCACCGGGCGGTCCGGGGTCGGGGCGCTCGGCGCGCTCGATCCGATCCAGCCCGCCGGGGGCCCGCAGCACCATGGCCTTCATCACCGTCTCCGTCCGAAGTCCCGGGCGTAACGCGGCGGGCGGGAAAGGGTGGCGGGGGCGTCGCCCCGCAACGTCACGGCGCGCGGGCGAGGAGGCGGCCGAAATCCCCGTCCAGCGCGCCCAGCGCGGCGTCGATCCGGCCGCGCCGCTCCCCGGTCCAGCGCGCGCCCTCGGCCAGGCGCTCGCCCGCGCCGGCCAGCATCCGCGCCATCTCCGCCGGCTGCGGGCCGCCGGCCGTCGCGCGGTTGCGGACGATGGCCACGGGGTCCAGCGTCTCGCGGAATTCCGCCTCGCCCATCGGCAGCTCCGCGGGGGAAAGGCCCATCTCGCGCAGCGTCTCCCCGTAGATCCGCCGCGCCTCCGCGTAGGGAAAGTCGGTCGGGCGGATATCGTGGGCCTTGGCGTGGTCCACCACCTCGGAGGCGAAGTGGTGCCCGGCGCGGAAGGGGAGGCGGTATTTCCGCATCAGCACGTCCGCGATCTCCTGGGAGGCCGTCCAGTCGCTGTTCAGCTCCTCCAGCGCGCGCTCGGGGCTGATGACGAGGGCCTTCAGCACCCGGTCCCAGGCGTCCAGCAGCGCGACGGCGCCGGCGGTGACGGCGACGTTGTCGGCCACCCCCTTCGCGTCGCTCATCCCCGGCGGGATGTTGTGCGCCTGGATCGCGCGCCCGATCCCCAGCGTCACGACCCGCGAGGCCTGGGCGCGCGTGTCGTTCAGCAGGCCGGGGTTGCGCTTCTGCGGCATGGCCGAGGAGACGTAGGTGTTGCCGTCGCCCTCCCGCAGCAGGATCCAGGGCCGTGGCTGAGCGTACTGCGTCATGACGTCCTCGACGAAGGCGCCGGCGTGCAGCGCGATGCCGGTCGCGACCGCACCGATCTCCGCGGGCATCTCGGCCGCCACGATCTGCGCGGCGTCGTAGGCGTTCTCCACCGTGCCGGGGAAGCCGAGGTAGCGCGCCATGCGGTCCCGGTTCAGCGGCCAGCTCGTGCCGTTCAGCACGGTGGTGCCCATGGGCGAGAGGTCGAGCCGCGCGAAGGCCTCCCGCAGCCGCTGCGCGTCCCGCTCCAGCCCCGCGACGTGGCCGAGGAGGTAGTGGCCGTAGCTGTTGGGCTGGGCCGCCACGCCGTTGGTGTAGTTCGGCACGACCGTCGCCGCCTGGGCCTCCGCCAGGCGCAGCATCGTCGCCGTGGTGCGGCCGAGCGCCTCCGACAGGCGCAGCAGCTCGTCGCGCAGGATGGCGGCGCGCACGGTGGCCAGCATGTCCTGGCTCGACCGCCCCGCGTGCAGCAGCGTGGCCTCCACCCCCGCGGCCTCGATCAGCAGCGGCTCGAAGGTGATGACGAGGCTCGGGCGCGGCCCCCCGGGCCGATCGCCGGCCTGAAGCACGCGGTTCAGCCCCGCCGCGATCCGCGGCGCCAGCGCGGGGTCCAGCAGCCCCTCCTCGGAATTGATGACGGCGCTGGCCTTGTTGATCTCGCCGAGCCAGTAGAAGGCGTCCCGCCGCGGCGCCGGCCGGGCCTGGGACTGCCCCGGGGCGGCGGGCGCCTGGGCGGCCAGCGGGTCCGCCGCGGAGCAGAGGGCGGCCACTCCGAGAAGCACGATCCAGCGGCGCATGGCCCATTCCCCCGCGGCCCGGCCCGGGCCGGCAGGGACCGCCCGGGGGCCGGCGGGCATCCTAGGGAAGGCCGCGCCCGGGGCAAGGCAGGCCGGCGGGCGCGGGGCACCCCGCCGTGTATCATTCCACGGGCGAGCACCCTATATCCCCGCCGCCATGCTTCGCCTCACCGAGATCAAGCTCCCCCTCGACCACGCGGACGACGCGCTGCGCGACGCCGCCGCCGCGCGCCTGGGCGTGCCGCCCGGGGAGGTGCTGGACATCACCGTCTTCCGCCGCGGCCACGATGCCCGGCGCCGCGGGGCCATCGCGCTCATCTACACGCTCGACGTCGCGTTGCGGGACGAGGCGGCGGTGCTGGCGCGGCTCGAGGGTCACCGCCAGGTCTCCGTCACGCCCGAGACGCGCTACCGCCTGCCCCCCGCCCCCGCCGTGCCGCCGCGCCATCGCCCCGTGGTGATCGGCGCCGGGCCCTGCGGCCTCTTCGCCATGCTCATCCTCGCGCAGATGGGCCTCCGCCCGATCCTGATCGAGCGCGGGCAGGTGGTGCGCCAGCGCACGCAGGACACCTGGGGCCTCTGGCGCCGCTCGGTGCTGACGCCGGAATCGAACGTCCAGTTCGGCGAGGGCGGCGCCGGCACCTTCTCGGACGGCAAGCTCTGGAGCGGCATCGGCGACAGCGCGAACCGCATCCGCAAGGTGCTGGAGGAATTCGTCCGCGCCGGCGCGCCGGAGGAGATCCTCTACGTCTCCAAGCCGCATATCGGCACCTTCCGCCTCGTCTCCATGGTCGAGCACATGCGCGCGACGATCGAGGCGCTGGGCGGCGAGTACCGCTTCGGCACGCGGGTGGAGGGCATCGAGACCGACGCCGGCCGGCGCCTGCGCGGCCTGCACCTCTCCGACGGCTCCTTCCTGGAGGCGGACCACGCCGTCCTCGCCGTCGGCCACTCCGCGCGCGACACCTTCGAGATGCTGCACGACCGCGGCGTCTACATGGAGGCGAAGCCCTTCTCGATCGGCGTGCGCATCGAGCACCCGCAGGGCCTCATCGACCGCTGCCGCTTCGGCCCGCAGGCTGGCCATCCGATCCTCGGCGCCGCCGACTACAAGCTCGTGCACCACTGCCGCACGCCGGAGGCCGAGGGCCGCGCCGTCTACTCCTTCTGCATGTGCCCGGGCGGCACTGTCGTGGCCGCCGCCTCCGAGCCCGGGCGCCTGGTCACGAACGGGATGAGCCAGTATTCCCGCAACGAGCGCAACGCGAACGCGGGCATCGTGGTCAGCATCACGCCCGAGCGCGACTACCCGGGCTCCCCGCTCGCCGGCATCGCGCTCCAGCGGGAGCTGGAGGAGCGCGCCTTCATCGCCGGCGGAGGCGACTACCGCGCGCCCGCCCAGCGGGTGGGGGACTTCCTCGCCGGGCGGCCCTCCACGGCGCTCGGCAGCGTCGTCCCCTCCTACCGCCCGGGCGTCACGCCGACCGACCTCGCCCTCTGCCTCCCCGCCTTCGCGGTGGCCGCCATCCGCGAGGCGCTGCCGGCCTTCGACCGTCAGATCAAGGGTTTCGCCATGGCCGACGCCGTGATGACGGGGGTGGAGACGCGCACCTCCTCGCCGCTGCGCATCAAGCGCGACGAGACCGGGCAGAGCCTGAACACCCCCGGCCTCTTCCCGGCCGGCGAGGGCGCGGGCTACGCGGGCGGCATCCTCTCGGCGGGGGTGGATGGCATTCGCGCGGCGGAGGCGGTCGCGGCCAGCCTCTCCGCCCTGGCACCGGCGGGGAGCTAGGCATGGAATTCGCCCTCGACACCTTCGGCGACGTGACGACCGGCCCCGACGGCCGGCCGGTCCACCCGGCGCAAGTCATCCGCGAGCTTGTCGACGAGGCGGTGCTGGCGGACGAGCTCGGCATCGACTTCTTCGGCATCGGCGAGCACCACCGCGACGACTTCGCCGTCTCCTCCCCCGAGGTGGTGCTGGCCGCCATCGCCGCGCGCACCCGCCGCATCCGCCTCGGCTCCGCCGTGACGGTCCTCAGCTCGGACGACCCGATCCGCATCTTCCAGCGCTTCTCGACGCTGGACGCCGTCTCCTCCGGGCGGGCCGAGGTGGTCCTCGGGCGCGGCTCCTTCACGGAATCCTTCCCTCTCTTCGGCTACGACCTCGAGGACTACGAGACGCTGTTCGAGGAGAAGCTCGACCTCTTCGCCGCCCTCCTCTCCGGCGAGCCCGTGACCTGGCAGGGGAAGACGCGCCCGCCGCTCGAGGCGCAGCGCGTCTTCCCGCCCGTGGAGGGATCGCTGAAAGCCTGGATCGGCGTCGGCGGCAGCCCGAAATCGGTGATCCGCGCGGCCCGCTACGGGCTGCCGATGATGCTCGCCATCATCGGCGGTGACCCCGCGCGCTTCCGCCCCTATGTCGACCTCTACCACCAGGCGCTGGCGCAGTTCGGCATCGGGACGCAGCCCGTCGGCGTGCATTCCCACGGCTACGTCGCCGAGACGGACGAGGCGGCGCGCGAGGAGCTCTGGCCGCACTGGAAGGCCTCCCGCGACCGCATCGGCGCCGAGCGCGGCTGGCCCGCCGCGCGCCCGGAGGACTTTGAGCGCGAAATCGCCGGCGGCTCGCTCTACCTCGGCGCGCCCGAGACCGTCGCGCGGCGCATCGCCTCGACCGTGGGCGCCCTCGGCCTGTCCCGCTTCGAGATGAAGTACAGCGCAGGCACCCTGCCGCACGCGCGCATGATGCGCAGCATCGAGCTCTACGGCGGCAAGGTGGTGCCGATGGTCAAGGACATGCTCGCCTAAACCGCCGCGGCCAGGCGCGCGTTCAGGCCTTGCCATGGCCCGCACGCCCGCCCCGCCCCGTAGCCGGTCCGCCGCCCCCGCGGAGACGGTCGCGGGCGTGCCGCTCACCCACCCGGACCGCCTCTACTGGCCCGCGGACGGCCTCACCAAGCGCGACCTCGCCCGCTACTTCGAGGCCGTGTCGCCGCGCCTCCTGCCCTGGATCGCCGGCCGCCCGCTCTCGCTGCTGCGGGCGCCGGACGGCATCGGGGCGGAGACCTTCTTCCAGCGCCACGCCGGCCGCGGCACCCCCGCGCGCCTCACGCCCGTGACGCCGCGCGGGGAGGCGTCCCCGCTGCTGCAGGTGGACGGGGTGGAGGGGCTGGTCGCCCTCGCGCAGTTCGGCGCGCCGGAGATCCACCCCTGGCCGGCGAAGAGCACCGCCATCACGCGGCCCGACCGGATGATCCTCGACCTAGACCCCGCGGAGGGCCTCCCCTTCGACCGCGTCGTCGAGGCCGCGCTGGCCCTGCGCGAGCGCGTCGCGGCCCTCGGCCTCGCCCCCTTCTGCAAGACCACGGGCGGCAAGGGACTGCACGTCGTCGTCCCCGTCTCGGGCGCGAGCTGGAAGGGCCTGCACGACACGGCCGAGAGGCTGTGCAAGGCGCTGGAGGCGGAGGAGCCCGCCCGCTTCACGACCGCGAGCGCCAAGGAGGCGCGCGCCGGCCGCATCTTCCTCGACTACCAGCGCAACGCGCGCGGCGCCTCGGCCGTGGCCGCCTGATCGCCGCGGGCGCGGCCCGGCGCCGGTGTCTCCCTGCCGCTCGACTGGACGGAGGTGGGACCGGACCTCGATCCCCGCGCCTTCACCCTCCGCACCGCCCCCGCCCGCATCGCGGCGCCCGACCCCTGGGCCGGCTTCGAGGCGGCGGCCCGGCCGTTGCCGAAGGCGCGCTGAGGGAGGGGCCGCGCGGCCCCTCCGCTGGCGCTACTGCTTGCCGCTGCCCGGCTCCGCCATGCCGCGGTGGAGCGCCGCCGTGACCCCGGCCGGGAGCACGTTGGCGATGGCCGACTGGACCTTGTTCTTCCAGCCCGCGACGACGTCGCCCTCGCCCTTCAGCATGGCCTCGAAGCCGACGCGCGCGACCATCCCGGCGTCGTCCTTCTTTCCCTGGCCGACGGAGGTGTCCATCAGGTCGGCCCGCTCGAAGAACTCCGTCTCGGTCGGGCCGGGCATGAGGCAGGTGACGGTGATGTTCGTCTCCTTCAGCTCGTCGCGGATGGCGAAGGAGAAGGAGTTCAGGAAGGACTTCGTGCCGTTGTAGACGGCCTGGAAGCTGCCGGGCATGAAGCCCGCGATCGACCCCGTGATGAGGATCTTCCCCGCGTTGCGCGCCCGCATGGCACGGCCGACGCGGTGGATGAGGTAGATCGTGCCGGTGACGTTCGTGTCCACCACCTGGCGCGCGCGGTCGAAGTCCTCGTCGAGGAACCCCTTGCCGAGGCCGCGCCCGGCGTTGGCGAGCAGCGCCTCCACGTCGCGCCCGCGCAGCGCCTCGAGCATCCGGTCGACGCCTTCCGTGGTGGAAAGGTCGGCCTGCACGGCGTCGACGTTGACGCCCATCGCGCGCAACTCGGTGGCGGCGGCCTCGATCGCCGGCTCGTCGGCCGCGATCAGCAGGTCGTAGCCGTGCTGCGCCGCCTGCTTCGCGAGTTCGAGGCCGATGCCGGTGGAGGCGCCCGTGACGAGGGCGAGCGGACGGATGGCCTGGGCCATGATGCTTCTCCGGATGTCTGGGATCAGGGCTTCAGGACGACCTTGATGCAGCCGTCCTTCTTGTCGCGGAAGGTCTTGTAGAGATCGGGGCCTTCCTCGAGCGAGGCCGTGTGGGTGATGACGAAGGAGGGGTCGATCTCGCCCTTCTGGATGCGCTCCAGCAGGATCGGTAGGTAGCGCTGCACGGGCGTCTGGGCCATGCGGAAGGTCAGGCCGCGGTTGATCGCCGATCCGAACGGGATCTTGTCGAGCAGCCCGCCGTAGACGCCGATGATCGAAACGGTGCCGAAGTTGCGGCAGCAGTGGATCGCCTGGCGCAGCACGTGCGGGCGGTCCGTGCCCATGAAGGTCGCGACCTTGATGCGGTCGATCACGGAATCGAAGCTCGCCGTGCCGTCCGCCTCGGTGCCGACCGCGTCGATGCAGGCGTCCGCGCCGCGGCCCTTCGTCAGCTCCTGGATCGCGTCGTAGACGTCCACGTCGTGAAAATCGAGCGTGATGGCGCCCGCCGCGCGCGCCATGGCGAGGCGCTCGGGCACCGTGTCGATCGCGATCACGCGCTCGGCGCCGAGGATGAAGGCGCTGCGGATCGCCATCTGCCCCACGGGGCCGCAGCCCCAGACCGCGATCGTCTCGCCGCCCTGGATGTTGCAGAAATCGGCGCCCATGTAGCCCGTCGGGAAGATGTCGGACAGGAACAGCACCTGCTCGTCCGTCATGCCGTCCGGCACCTTGATCGGGCCGACGTCCGCGTAGGGCACGCGCACGTACTCCGCCTGCCCGCCCGCGTAGCCGCCGAGGATGTGCGAGTAGCCGAAGAGCCCTGCGGGCGAGTGGCCCCAGAGCTTCTCCGCGGTCTTGGCATTGCGGTTGGACCGCTCGCAGCCCGAGAAGAACCCCTTCTGGCAGAAGAAGCACTCGCCGCAGGAGATGGTGAAGGGCACGACGACGCGGTCGCCAACCTTCAGCTTCTTGTTGTCCTTGCCGACCTCAACCACCTCGCCCATGCACTCGTGCCCGACGATGTCGCCGCGCTCCATGCCGGGGATCATGCCGTCCATGATGTGCAGGTCGGACCCGCAGATGGCGCAGGAGGACACCTTGATGATGGCGTCGCGCCCGTCCTCGATCTTGGGGTCGGGCACGGTGTCGCAGCGCATGTCGTTCTTGCCGTGCCAGGTGATCGCTCTCATGCGCCGCGCTCCTCGGGGATGGGGTCTCGCCGCCCGGGACAGCCCGGACCGAGCTCGATGAACGCGCCAGGGCGGTAAATGCTGCACCGTGAAACGCCCCGCCCCCCGTTGCCCGCCCTGCCCCGGGCTGGGATCATCCCGGCGGCAGGGCGAAAGGACGCGGCATGGGCGATGGACAGGCAGCGGGCCCCGTGCCCCGGCCGGACCTCGCGGCGCTGAACGCGCTGCCGGCGGAGGGCTTCGCCGCCGCGCTCGACGGCGTCTTCGAGCACGCCCCCTGGGTCGCCCGGCGCGCGGCCGCCTCCCGCCCCTTCGCCAGCACCGCCGCCCTGCACGCCGCGCTGATGGCCGTGGTCCGCGGCGAGGACGAGGCGGGGCGCGTTCGTTTCCTCAACCTCCACCCCGAGCTCACCGCCGGCGCCCTGCCCCCCGACATGACCGCCGCCTCCCGCGAGGAGCAGGGCGGCGCGGGGCTCGAGGATGCGGGGGAGCTCCGGCGGCTGAACGCGGCCTACCGCGCGCGGCACGGCATCCCCTTCATGATCTGCCTTCGCCGGCACACGGGGCCGGACGTGCTCCGGCGCTTCCGGGCGCGGCTCGGCAACCCCGTCGCCGTGGAGCGCGCGGCCGCGCTGGAGGAGGTCGCCCATGTCTCGCGCCTCCGCCTCGCGGCGCGGGTGGCGGCGCCGGACGCGGAGCCGCCGCGCGGCCGCATTGTCCTCGCAGCGGCCGGCGCTGACGGCACCCCGTTCGCCGGGCTGGCGCTGGCGCTCCGCATCGAGGGCGCCCCGGCTGGGGAGTGGACGACGGACGCCGAAGGCCGCGCCGGCCCCCTGCTGGCGGGGGAGACGATGCGCATCGGCCGCTACACGGTCGTCGCCGACGGCGAGGCGATCCCCTTCGCCGTCGAGGACCCCGCCGCCCCCCTCGCCCTCCGCCTGAGCCGCGCGGCGGCGGGGTGGCGGCTGGCGACCTAGGCGTTCACCACGTCGCCCCCGTTGGGGTGCAGCACCTGCCCGTTGATGTAGGAGCTGTCCGCCTCGGAGGCGAGGAAGATGTAGCTCGGCGCCACCTCGTCCGGCTGCCCCGCGCGGCCCATCTTCGCGGAGGAGCCGTGCTTGGCCGACTCCTCGTCCGTGAAGCTCGCGGGGATCAGCGGCGTCCAGATCGGCCCGGGCGCGACCGCGTTCACGCGGATCTTCCGGTTCTCGAAAAGCTGCTGCGAGAGGCTCCGCGTGAAGGCGAGGATGGCGCCCTTCGTGCTCGAGTAGTCGATGAGCTGCGGGCTGCCCTTGTAGGCGGTCACGGAGGTCGTGTTGATGATCGTGCCGCCCTCGGGCATGTGCGCCAGCGCGTTCTTCGCCACCCAGAAGTAGCCGAGGATGTTCGTGCGGAAGGTGCGCTCCACCTGCGCCTCGTCGATCGTCGCGAAATCCTTGTTCTCGTGCTGCTCGGCCGCGTTGTTCACGAGCACGTCGATGCGCCCGCCGAGGAACCCGGCCGCGCGCGCGACGGCCTCGCGCACGAACGACGCGTCGCCGACATCGCCCGCGATCGTCTCGCAGCGCCGCCCGGCCGCCTCCACCAGGCGCTTCGTCTCGGCGGCGTCCTCGTGCTCGTCCTTGTAGAGGACGACGACGTCGGCCCCCTCCTTCGCGAAGCCGATGGCGACCGCGCGCCCGATGCCGGAATCCCCGCCGGTGACGAGCGCCGTCTTGCCCTCCAGCTTGCCCGAGGGGCGCCAGTTCTCCATCGACGACTGCGGCCGGGGCGTCATCGCCGCTTCGATGCCGGGCTGGCGGTCCTGGTGCTGCGGCGGCTGGGGCGTCGTCTGGTCGTCGGGCATGCGCGGGGTCCTTCTGGGCTGGCCCGGAGAACGGAACTCTCCCCGCCAAGTTGCGCCAGACAGAACGCCTGCCCGTTAACCCTCCGCTGAGGCCCCTGTGGCAGGTTCCGTGGCATGAGCACACAGGCAGTGCAGGCCCCCGCCCTGCGGCCCGGCCGCGCCGTGAAGACGGTCGCCAAGACGGCGGACTTCAAGGGCGCGCTTGCGCGGGCCCAGGCGCCCTTCACCCCGCCGCGCCCCCCCGCGGCGGCGCCGGCCGAGCGCGCGCTGGCGGGCGCCGGCACCCCCGGCAGCCCCCCCGCTGCTGGCACCGATGCCACCTTCCGCAACCGGATCGCGGCGCTCGAGAGCGCGGGGGCGGGCTGGGCCGCCCGCAACCCCACCTCCGGCGCGCTCGGCCGTTACCAATTCATGCCGATCGCACTCCGCGATATCGGCTGGCAGGACGGCGCCGGCGCCTGGACCGAGCGCGCCGCGGCGGCCGGCGTGCGGAGCGAGGCCGACTTCCTCAGCAATCCCGCCGCCCAGGAGACGGCGATGAGCGACTATCTCCTGCGGGCGGAGCAGCAGCTCGCGGCCAACGGCTCCCTTCGCGCCGCCGGGCAGACGGTGACCGCGACCGACGGGGGAACCGTCCCGCTGACCGAGGCCGGGCTGGTCGCCGCCGCCCATCGCCGCGGCGCGGGCGCGGTGGCCCGCTGGCTGGAGCACCGCACCCGCACCCCGGACGCCCCGGTGCCCGAGGCCGCGCGGGTCGCCTTCGCCGATGTCGAGCAGCGGCTGCGGGACTTCGCGGGCGTGTCCTACGCGGCGCGGCCGGGGCTCAGCCGCGCCGCATGAACAGCACGGGCATGGAGAGACCGCCCGGCAGAGGCCGCTCGCCCGGCCGGTCCGCGGCGTAGCCGAGGCTCTCGTAGAACGGCACGGCGTTGAGGTAGGCGCGCAGCACGAAGCGGGTGCAGCCGGCCCCCCGCCCCCGCTCCTCCGCCGCGCGCACCAGCCGCGTCGCCAGGCCCCGCCGGGCGGCGTCGGGGTGGACGAAGACCTTGCGGATCCGCCCCACCCCGTCCCCCTGCCCGAGCCACCCCGCGCTGCCGAGGATCGCGCCCCCCGCCTCCGCGACCCAGACGTCACTCTCCGCCACCTCCGCCGCGTAGCCCGGCTCCCGCAGCATGGCGTCGTAGGCCGGGGTCAGAGCGGCCGGGTAGGCGGTGGCGAGGGCCGCGAAGGAGGCGGACTGCATCGCCACCAGCGCGGGCATCTCGCCCTCCTGCAGCGGCCGGAGGATCGGGGGGGTCATCGCGGTCTCCTGAACTCGACCCAACGGGCGGGCCGGCGCAGGATCGGGCGACGCGACGGGCCCGCCAAGGGCCGGCGCCGTGAAGGAGCGCGCCCGATGAGCCGATTTCCCGCCCCCCCGTCCCCGCCGCGGCCGGGCCGGCGCGGCCTCGGCGCCCTGGTGGGGGGCCTCCTGGCGGGCGGGCTGCTGGCCGCCCCGGCGGTGCGGGCGCAGGCGGGCTTCCCCAGCCGCCCCATCCGGGTGGTGATCGCCTTCGCGGCGGGCGGCAACTCCGACACCATGTCCCGGCTCATCCAGCCGAGGATGGCGGAGTTCCTCGGGCAGACGGTGGTGGTGGAGAACCGCACCGGCGCCGGGGGGGCGCTCGCAGCCGGGCAGGTCTTCCAGGCGCCGGCGGACGGCCACACGCTGCTCTTCGACGCCGCCTCCTTCATCATCGCCCAGTTCATCAACCGCAACCTGCCCTTCGACTACGAGCGCGACTTCACCCCGGTCGGGATGGTGGCGGAGGTCCCCTACATCCTGGCCGTCCCGGGCTCCTCGCCGGTGCGGGACCTCAAGGGCTACCTCGACGCGGCGCGGGCCATGCCGGACGGCATGCCCTACGGCACGCCGGGGGTGGGCAACACCGGGCACCTCGCCGGGGCGCTGCTGGCGCACCGCGCGGGGGTGAAGATGGAGCACATCCCCTACCGCGGGGGCGCCGAGGTCGCGCGCGACCTGGCGGGGGGCACCCTGCCGTCCGGTTATCTCTCGGCCAACTCGCTCCACCCGGTGATGGAGGGCGGGCGGGCGCGGCCCATCGCCCTGACCTCGGGCCAGCGGCGCGGCGGCATCGAGGGGGTGCCGACGATCGCCGAATCCGGCTTCCCGGACTTCGACCTCACCAGCTGGAACGCGATGTTCTGCCGCGCCGGCACGCCCGAGCCGGTCCTGCGGCAGCTGGAGCAGGCCGTGGAGTTCGCGACGAGGGACGAGGAGGTGCGCCGGCGCCTGGCGGCCATGGGAGCCACGGCGGTGCCGCCGGACGCCGAGGGGCTGGCCCGTCGCCTGGTGAGCGAGCGGGTCCTGGTGCAGGGGCTGATGCGGGACACCGGCATCAGCTTCGGCTAGGGCCCGCCCCCTCGCGGGGCGGCGCCCGGCCGGTCAGACAAGCCCGTCAGATGAAGTCGGCGCGCGCCGCCTTGGCCACGCGGTGGAAGGCGCCCAGCGCCGCGTGGGTCTGCTCGGCGATCGCCTCGTCCGTGTCGTCCAGGCAGGCCACCACCAGGTAGAGCCGGCCGCGGCCCGCGTTGGGCTTGGACTCCGCGTGGAGCAGGTCGGCCGGGCGCGGCGCGTCGTAGCCGGCCAGGGCCTCGGCGTTCAGCGCCCGGCTGCCGATCCGCTTCGTGTCGTACCACTGGCGCAGGATGTAGAAGCGCCCGTCGGCCCGGTCGCGGCCGATCGCCGCCTGGTTGTTCCGGTCGAGCGGCGTGTAGGAAGCGGACTTCTCGAGCAGCCGGATGCTGAAGTCCAGCGCCGCGGCCTGCCCGGCCGGGCGGAGGGTGAGCTTCCACTGGAAGCCGTCCTTCACCGCCTCCGCCTCGTCCTCGGGCTCCGGCCGGCGGGCGGCGGGGAAGCGGGCGTCGGCGGCCAGGGCCTTGCGCCAGCGGCGGAAATGGTTCCGGACCTCGGTCCGGTTCTCGACCGGGCTGAGCTCGATTGGCGCCGCGACGGCCGCGGGGGCCTCGGCCTGGGCGGCGGTCATGGGCGGCGCGGCCCCGGGCTCGTGGCCATGATCCTCGGCAAGGCGGTGTTCCAGTGCGTGGCGGTTAGGCCGGGTTGATCGCACGGGCGCCGCCCCCGGCGAAGCACTCATTTCCGAGACGGGGCAAAAAGGGCCGGGAGGGACCCTCCCGGCCCGGCCGCCTCAGCCGACGATCTCGTGGCCGGCGAAGAAGAAGGCGATCTCGGTCGCCGCGTTCTCCGGGCTGTCGGAGCCGTGGACCGAGTTCGCCTCGATGCTCTCGGCGAAGAGCTTGCGGATGGTGCCCTCGGCCGCGTTGGCGGGGTTGGTGGCGCCCATGATCTCGCGGTTCCTGGCCACCGCGTCCTCGCCCTCGAGCACCTGCACGACCACGGGGCCAGAGGTCATGAAGGAGACGAGGTCCTTGAAGAAAGGCCGCTCCTTGTGGACGCCGTAGAAGGTCTCGGCCATCGACTGGGTCATCTGGATGCGGCGCTGGGCGACGATGCGCAGGCCCTTCTCCTCGAAGACGGCGTTGATCTTGCCGGTCAGGTTCCGGCGGGTCGCGTCGGGCTTGAGGATCGAAAAGGTGCGCTCGGTGGCCATGGTGGCGGTTTCCCTCTGTTGGTGTGGGCGCCGGTAGCGGCGCCGGGGGCGTTCGGCAAGGGGGACCCGCCCCGCCCCCTCACCGCGAGGGCGTCGCCGGGACGTCCCGCGGCGCCACGCGCAACAGGGCGTAGCCGAGCAGCCCCGAGAGAAGGGAGCCGCCGAGGATGCCGATCTTCGCCTCCGCCTGGAGCAGCGGGTCGCCGGGGAAGGCGAGCAGGGTGACGAAGAGGCTCATCGTGAAGCCGATCCCGCAGAGGAGGGCCACGCCGAAGAGCTGGAGGCGGCTGGCATGGGCGGGCATGTCCGCGAGGCCGAGGCGGATCGCGAGGCTGGCCGCCCCGAAGACGCCGATCGCCTTGCCCAGGAGCAGCCCGAGGCCGACGCCCAGCGTGACCGGGGCGACCAGGGCCTCCCCCGGCAGGTTCAGGAAGGGCACCCCCGCGTTGGCCAGCCCGAAGACGGGCACGATGACGAAGCCCACGGGCACGGCCAGGCGGTGCTCCAGCCGGTGCAGCGGGCTCGCGCGCTCGTCGTCGACCGCGCCGGGCCGGTGGCGCAGGGGAATGGTGAGGGAGAGGAAGACCCCCGCCAGCGTCGCGTGGACCCCCGAGCGCAGCATCAGCACCCAGAGCACGGCGCCGAGCAGGAGGTAGGGCAGGAGCCGGAGCACGCCCAGCCGGTTCATCGCCGCCAGCACCGCGATCACGGCCGCCGCGGCCGCGAGGTCGGGCAGGGAGAGGCCCCCCGTGTAGAAGACCGCGATGATGGCCACCGCCCCGAGGTCGTCGATGATGGCCAGCGCTGCCAGGAAGACCCGGAGCGAGGCCGGCACGCGCCGGCCGAGCAGCGAGAGGACGCCGAGGGCGAAGGCGATGTCGGTCGCGGTCGGGATGGCCCAGCCATGCGCGGTGCGGCTGGGGTTGACCATCAGGTAGATGAGGGCGGGCACCAGCATCCCCCCCGCGGCCGCGAGCCCGGGCAGCGCGCGGCGGGGCCAGGTGGCGAGCTGCCCGTCGACCGCCTCGCGCTTGATCTCCAGGCCGACGAACAGGAAGAACAGGGCCATCAGCCCGTCGTTGATCCATTCCTCGACCGAAAGCGGGCCGAGATGGGCGTGCAGCACCCCCTGGTAGGCGGCGTTCAGCGGCGTGTTGGCGATGACCAGCGCCAGGGCGGCCGCCCCCATCAGCACCAGCCCGCCCGAGGACTCCGAATCGAGGAAGCGGCGCAGGGCGCTCGGCGGCGGGTGGTGGTGGGTCCTGTCCATCGGCCGCCTCGCTCCCCCTCGGTCTCGAGGGGACGGGCCTAGCACGCGGCGCGCCCGCTGCAAGGGCGGAGGGGGAGCCCCCCTCGGCCGGCGCGCGACGGGGATGCGCAATGCGGCGTTCCGTCCCGCCCTCCCCGCGGTCTAGAAGGGGCGCCATGACCGTCCTCGCCCTTCGCGACCTGACCATCCGCATGGCCGGGCGCACCCTGCTGGACGGCGCCAACCTGCAGCTCGACCCCGGCCGGAAGCTGGGCCTCGTGGGGCGGAACGGCGCCGGGAAGTCCACCCTGTTCCGGGCCCTCACCGGCGCCCTCTCCCCGGATGGCGGCGAGATCCGCGTCGCCGCCCGCGCCCGCATGGCCCATGTGGCGCAGGAGCAGCCGGGCACGGACGTCTCCCTCATCGACACCGTGCTGGCCGCCGACACCGAGCGCGCGGCGCTCCTGGCCGAGATGGAGCACGGCGACCCCGCCCGCGTGGCCGAGGTCCAGGAGCGGCTGATCGCCATCGGCGCCGACGCCGCCCCGGCGCGGGCCGGCGCGGTGCTCGCCGGCCTCGGCTTCGACGGCGCGGCCCAGCTCCGCCCCGTGCGGGAGTACTCGGGCGGCTGGCGGATGCGCGTCGCGCTCGCCTGCGCCCTCTCGCTCGAGCCCGACCTGCTGCTGCTCGACGAGCCCACCAACCACCTCGACCTCGAGGCGACGATCTGGCTGGAGGGCTGGATTAAGCGCTTCTCCGGCGCCGCCATCATCATCTCCCACGACCGGGAGGTGCTGGACGAGTGCGTGGACAGCATCGCGCACCTCGACCGCGGCAAGATCACGACCTACCCGGGCGGCTACTCCGAGTTCGTGCGCATCCGCACGGAGCGCATGGCCCAGCAGGCCGCGGCCAACGTGAAGATCATGGCCGAGCGCGCGCACATGCAGGCCTTCGTGGACCGCTTCCGCGCCAAGGCGAGCAAGGCGCGCCAGGCCCAGTCCCGCATCAAGGCGCTCGAGAAGCTGCCGCCCGTGATCGCGACGGTGGAGGACGGCCCGACCCGCTTCGAGTTCCCCGACCCCGTGGAGGTCGCGCCGCCCATCCTGACGATGTACGGCGCCTCCGTCGGCTACGGGAACCGCACCATCCTCAGCGGCCTCGGCCTGCGCCTCGACCAGGAGGACCGCGTGGCCCTGCTCGGCGCCAACGGCAACGGCAAGTCCACCCTCGCCAAGCTCATCGCCGGCAAGCTGGAGGCCAGTTCCGGGGAGGTGCGGCGCACGCCGCGGCTCAAGATCGGCTACTTCGACCAGCACCAGGCGGAGGCGCTGGACCCGCAGGGCACGCCGCTGTCGCACATGCAGGCCGTGATGCCCAAGGCCACCATCACCCAGGTGCGCGGCCAGCTCGCGCGCTTCGGCCTCGACGTCGACCGCGCCACGACGAAGATCAGCGACTGCTCGGGCGGCGAGAAGGCGCGGCTGCTGCTGGCGCTCACCACGCGCGACGCGCCCCAGCTCCTCATCCTCGACGAGCCCACCAACCACCTCGACATCGACGCGCGCGAGGCGATGGTCCGCGCGCTCGCCGAGTACAAGGGCGCCGTCGTCATCATCACCCACGACCCGCACATGGTGGAGCTGGCCGCCGACCAGCTCTGGCTGGTCGCGGACGGGCAGGTGAAGCCCTTCGACGGCGACCTCGCGGACTACCGCGCCTGGCTGGCCGGCCGCGCCCGGGAGGCCCGGAGCGAGGCGCGCGCCGCCAACCGCGGCGAGGCCGAGGCGGCGCCGAAGCCCACCGCCGCCAGCCGCGCCGCCGCCCGCGCCGCGCTCGCCCCCATCAAGGAGCGCGTGCGCGAGGTCGAGGCGCGGATGGAGAAGCTGCGGCTCGAGGACCGGCTGCTGGAGAAGAAGCTCTCCAACACCGAGACCTACGCGCGCTTCAAGCCCGCCGACATCGCCTGGGCGAACACCCGCCGCGCCGCCATCGCCGCCACCCTCGGCAAGCTCGAGGAGGAATGGCTGGAGCTGTCGGAGAAGCTGGAGGCGGCCTGACCGCCCCGGCGCGGCGGCCTTGAATCCCGCCCGCCGCGTCGTCAGCTCCACCAGGCCTGATGGAGTGACCCCCTTGCCCGGACGCCGCCTCCTCGCCCCGGGGCTCCTGGCCGGCCTGGTGCCGGCCCTGGCCCCCTCCCCGGCCCGCTCCTTCGCCCCCCAGGCGCCCGACTTCGTGGGGATCGACGGCTGGATCAACGCGCCGGCGCCGCTCTCGGTCGCCGGGCTGCGCGGCAAGGTCGCGCTGGTCGACTTCTGGACCTACTCCTGCATCAACTGCCGCCGCACCGTCCCCTACCTCAACCGCTGGCAGGCCGAGTACGGGCCGCGCGGGCTGCAGGTGGTCGGCATCCACACGCCGGAATTCGGCTTCGAGCGGATGCGCCGCAACGTCGAGGCCGCGGTGCGGGAGTTCGGCATCCTCTACCCCGTGGGCCAGGACAACGACCGCCGGACCTGGCGCGCCTGGAGCAACCAGGCTTGGCCCGCCTTCTACCTGCTCGACCGCGAGGGCCGGGTGGTCCTCCTGCGGGAGGGGGAGGGCCACGCGCGGGAGATGGAGGGGGCGATCCGCGGGCTTCTCGGCCTCTCCGGCCCCTTCCCGGCGCGCCCGGGCGAGGACCCGGACCTGTCCCATGTCCGCTCGCCCGAGGTCTATTTCGGCGCCCTGCACCCGACCCCGCAGGAGCGCGCGCAGTCGCCCCGGCGCGGCGAGGCCACCTACGCCTTCGCGGGCGCGGGGCCGGGCCTGAACCGCTACGACCTCGACGGCACCTGGGCGCGGGGCGAGGAGGAGCTGGTGCTCCGCTCCGCGCGCGGCGGCCTGCGGATGCGCTTCTCGGCGGCCCGGCTCCACCTCGTGGCCGGGGTGGCGGAGGGGATGGCCGAGGGCATCCCCCTGCGCGTGCGGGCCGATGGCGGCGCCTGGCGCGTGGTCGAGGTCGGCCGGCCGACCCTCTACACGCTGCTCGACGGCGAGACCTACGGCGAGCACCTCGTGGAGGTCGAGGCGCCCGCACCCGGCCTGTCGCTGTTCAGCGCGACCTTCGGCTAGAGAGGCTGGCGCGCGGCGTCCCCGGCGGCGTCCGGGGCGCGGGCCGCCCGCACCCGGTTCAGCACCATCCGGTCGTGCAGCTGGGTGATGGTCGCCGACCCCGTGCGCGTGAACAGGAAGGGCAGCACCGCGTGCACGAAGCAGGCGAGCGAGCCCAGCAGCATCCGCCAGCCGAACCAGGCGGCCGTGTGCAGGTGCTCGGTGTAGGTCTCGCCCACCGAGGCCGGGTGGTCGGTGAAGGACGGGGTCGGCATGCGCGTCGGCTCCTCGGGCGTGGCGCCGATCCTAGTGGTCGTCGCGGGGCATGGGATTGCGTTCCATGCCGCATCACCCGACAATGCCGCCATTCCATACCTGGATTGGCCGAATTGGCGCAAAATCCATCCCCGCTCGACGGGTTCGACCGCAAGATCCTCGAATGCCTGCAGGAGGACGCCACCCTCTCGGTGGCCGAGGTCGCCCAGCGCGCCGGCCTCTCCCCCTCCCCCTGCTGGCGCCGCATCCGGCGGCTGGAGGAGGAGGGCGTGATCCGCCGCCGCGTGGCCCTGCTGGACCCCGCGAAGATGCGCGTCGGCGTCACCGTCTTCGTCACCATCCGCACCAACCGCCACAGCATGGACTGGGCCGAGCGCTTCTGCCGCGCGGTCAGCGAGATCCCCGAGGTGCTGGAGTTCCACCGCATGAGCGGCAGCGTCGACTACCTTCTCCGCGTCGTCGTGCCGGACATCGCGGCCTATGACGGCGTCTACAAGCGCCTCATCGAGATGGCGGACCTCTTCGACGTCAGCTCGAGCTTCTCGATGGAGCAGATCAAGTACACGACCGCCCTTCCCACGGGCTACGCGCCCTGACCCGCGACCTCTTCGGCGAGCCCCCGCGCCCCGCCTCGCCCGCCCCCGGCTCCATGCTCGCGCGGCTGATCGACGGGCCGGTGGCCCCCGGCCGCCTCGCCTGGATCGGGCTCCGCCCGGCCCGCCGCGCGCCGGTGCGGGCGGTGGAGGCCGCCCGCGCCGAGCGCGGCCAAGGCCTGTCCGGCGACCGCTTCGCCAGCACCCGCGACGGCGCGCGGCAGGTGACGCTCATCGCGGCCGAGCAGCTCCGCGCCATCGCCGGCTACCTCGCGCGCGAGGCGGTGGAACCGGCGCGGCTGCGGCGGAACCTCGTGGTGGAGGGCATCAACCTCTCGGCGCTCCGCAACCGTCGCTTCCGGGTCGGCGAGGTGCTGCTGGAATGGTCGGGCGACTGCCACCCCTGCTCGCGCATGGACGAGGAGCTCGGCCCCGGCGGCTACAACGCCGTGCGCGGCCACGGCGGCATCACCGCCCGCGTGATCGAGGGCGGCGCGCTGCGCCTGGGCGACCCCGTGGAGCGGCTTCTCGGCACCCCTGACGGGGGCGGGGTTCTGGCCTAGCCTGGGGGCAAGGGACTCGCCACCGGCGCGCCCACCGGAGGAAGAAGCGCGCATGAACACGCTGAGCCGCATCGCGGTGCTGGACGACTACCAGGGCGTCGCCCTCTCCTTCGGCGACTGGGGCTCGCTCGGCGTGCCCGTGGACGTCTTCCGCGACACGATCAAGGACCCGGACGCGCTGGCGGCCCGCCTCGCCCCTTACGACGCCATCGTCCTCATGCGCGAGCGCACCCCCTTCCCGCGCTCGCTGATCGAGCGACTGCCGAACCTCCGGCTGCTGGTCACCACGGCCGGGCGGAACAACTCGGTGGACGCGGCGGCGCTGAAGGAGCGCGGGATCACCTTCTGCGGCACGCCCGGCACCACCTCCCCGACCTCGGAGCTCACCTGGGGCCTCATCCTTGCCCTCCTCCGCGACATCCCCGCCCAGGACCGCGCGCTGCGCGAGGGCCGCTGGCAGACGGTGCTCGGCGAGGGGCTGGAGGGGCGCACCCTCGGCGTCATCGGGCTGGGCAAGCAGGGCCAGCGGGTGGCGCGGGTGGCGCGCGCCTTCGACATGCGGGTGCTCGCCTGGAGCACGAACCTGACCGACGAGGCCGCGCGCGCCGCCGACGCCACGCGGGTGAGCAAGGAGGAGCTGCTGCGGGAAGCCGACGTCGTGACGCTCCACCTCGTCCTCTCGGAGCGCTCCCGCCACACGATCGGCGCGGCCGAGCTCGGCCTGATGAAGCCCGGCGCCTACCTCGTGAACACCTCGCGCGGGCCGCTCGTGGACACGGCGGCGCTGGAGGAGGCGCTGCGCGCGCGCCGCCTCGCCGGCGCCGCCCTCGACGTCTACGACGAGGAGCCCCTGCCGGCCGGCACCGCCCTCGCGTCCCTGCCGAACACGGTGCTGACGCCGCATCTCGGCTATGTCACGCGCCAGAACTATGAGCATTTCTACGGCGGCGCGCTGGAGGCGCTGAAGGCATGGATGGCGGGAAAGCCCGTGCGCGTGATCTGAGGCGGGCGCCCGCGCCGAAGGGCCCGGGCTTCGCGGAGATGTTCACCCCCAAGCTCGTGACCGTCCTGCGGGAGGGCTATGGGCTCGGGGCGCTGCGGGCGGACGCGGTGGCGGGGCTCACCGTGGCCATCGTCGCCCTCCCCCTTTCCATGGCCATCGCCATCGCCTCCGGCATGGGCCCGGACCGGGGGCTCTACACGGCTATCGTGGGCGGCTTCCTCGTCTCGCTCCTCGGCGGCAGCCGCTTCCAGATCGGGGGGCCGGCGGGCGCCTTCATCGTGCTCGTCGCCTCCACCGTCGCCGTGCACGGGATCGAGGGGCTGGTGCTGGCGACGCTGCTGTCGGGGCTCATCCTGATGGCCATCGGCCTGCTGCGCCTCGGCACCTTCATCAAGTACATCCCCTACCCCGTGACCGTCGGCTTCACCGCCGGCATCGGCGTGATCATCCTCGCCAGCCAGATGAAGGACCTGCTGGGCCTCACGCTGGCGCGCGAGCCCGGCCCCTTCCTGCCGAAGCTCGCGGCGCTCTGGGGGGCGCTGCCGACGGCCAGCCCGGCGGCGATGGGCGTGGCCGCGCTGTCGGTCGCGATCATCCTGGTGCTGCGGCGGTGGCGCCCGACCTGGCCGGGCTTCCTCATCGCGGTCGCCGCCGCGGCGGCCCTCGCCACGGGCCTCGGCCTGCCCGTGGAGACCATCGGCACCCGCTTCGGCGGCATCCCGCAATCCCTGCCCGCGCCCGCCCTGCCGGACATGAGCCCCGAGGCCGTCCTCGCGGTGCTCCCGGCCGCGCTCTCCTTCGCGCTGCTGGGCGGCATCGAGAGCCTTCTCTCGGCCGTGGTGGCGGACAGCATGAGCGGTCGCCGGCACCGCTCCAACGCCGAGCTGGTGGCGCAGGGAGTCGCCAACATCGGCTCCGCCCTCTTCGGCGGCTTCTGCGTCACCGGCACCATCGCCCGCACCGCGACGAACGTGCGCGCCGGCGCCCGCGGCCCAGTCTCGGGCATGCTGCACGCGGTCTTCCTGCTTCTCTTCATGCTGCTGGCCGCGCCGCTCGCGGCCTATATCCCGCTGGCGGCGCTGGCCGGGCTGCTGGCGGTGGTCGCCTGGAACATGGTGGAGCGGCACGCCATGGCCGCCCTCCTGCGCGGCTCGCGTGGGGACGGCGTGGTGCTCTTCGCCACCCTCCTCCTCGTCGTCTTCCGCGACCTGATCGAGGGCATCGTCATCGGCTTCGGCATCGGCGCGCTGCTCTTCCTGCACCGCATGGCCCAGGCCGTGCGGGTGGAGACCGGCCGCCCCGTGGTGGAGGCCGACCAGGCCGACGCCGCGGAGGAGGGCGACGCCCTCCCCGCCGATCCCGACATCGCGGTCATCCGCATCGCCGGCGCCTTCTTCTTCGGCGCGGCGGCCGGGGTGGGAGCCGCGCTGGACGGGGTGGGCGCGCCGCCCCGGGCCTACGTGATCGACGTCTCGGCCGTGCCCGTGCTCGATTCCACGGCGGCCGCGACGATCGAGGGCTTCGCCCGCAAGGCGCGGCGCGCGGGCGCGCTCGTCCTCCTCGCCGGCGCGAGCCCGCCGATCCGGCGGGTTCTGCGCACCCACGGGGTGCGCCCGCCCGCCGTCCGCTTCCGGGCCAGCCTCGCCGAGGCCGTGGCGGCGGCCCGGGCGGAGCTGGCACCGCCTCCCGCCGCGCCCCCCGTCAGCGCGATGCCAGGTAGGCCCGCCATCCTCCAAGCGCCGTGATCTCGGGCGCCCCCACCAGGCCGGCGGGCTCCGCCAGGAAGCCGAGGCAGGGCCCGCTTTCCAGCGCCACCGTCCCGAAGCCGAGCGGCGGCGGCACCTGGGCCAGCAGGGGGCCGATCCCCGCGGCCGGCAGGGCCCAGACCTCCCCCTCGATCGCCGCCTCGCCCTCGCCCCGGATCAGCCCGGGCCGGTTGCCCAGCGCGTAGAGCCGGTAGCCCGGCGCCGCCCGGTCCCGCCGCAGGAAGCGCCCGCCGAGCGCGGTGACCTGCCCGTTCAGCGGCAGGCCCGCCATGTGCGCGCCGATGCAGAAGAGCGGGATCTCCCCCGCCCCCGCGCCGGCCCCCGCCTCGGGCGGCGGCGTCGGCTCGCCGGTGGCGCCGAGCGGCAGCCCGGCCGCGTGGTGCAGGGCGCCCCCCACCGCGAGCAGCCGCGCCTCGGCGAAGGCGGGGCCGATGAGGGTGACCCCCGCCGGCCGCCCGTCGCCCCGGAATCCCGCGGGCAGCGCCAGCGCCGAGAGGTCCAGCAGGTTCACGAAGTTCGTGTAGGTGCCGCAGCGGCTGTTGGCGGCCACCGGCTCGGCGGCCAGGTCCGCCAGCGTCGGGATGCCCGGCGCGGTCGGCACCGCCAGCAGGTCGGCGCGCGCGAACAGCGCCCGCGAGAGGAGCCGCGCCTCCGCCACCGCGTGGAAGTCGTCGAAGGCGTCCACCGTGCGACGGGCGAGGCCGCCCTCCAGGATGGTCCGGGTGACCGGGTGCAGCGAGGCCGGGCGGTTCTCCACCCAGTCCCGCAGCGCCGCCGTCCGCTCGGCCACCCA
Source organism: Muricoccus nepalensis (assembly GCF_006438825.1). Lineage (GTDB taxonomy): Bacteria > Pseudomonadota > Alphaproteobacteria > Acetobacterales > Acetobacteraceae > Roseomonas > Roseomonas nepalensis. Next base: position 95,092 of record NZ_RCZP01000002.1, on the reverse strand, counting down.
GGCGCCGTCGTAGAGGCGGCGGGCGAGCGCCAGGAAGGGCGCGATGGAGACGCGCTCCAGCACCGCCCCCATCCCCTCCAGCCGCGCGAGGGCGGCGCGGAACAGCGCGGCGTCGTCCGGCGTGTCGAAGAGAAGCTCCGCCTCCTCCGGCACCGCGACGCGGAGCGCGGGGGGCACCGCGCCGCCCGTGGCCCGCCAGCCCGCGGGCGCCGCGCGGGAGTAGGGATCGGCCGCGTCCGGCCCGGCCAGCACCGCCAGCACCGCCCCCGCCTGCGCGGCCGTCAGCGCGAAGACCGAGACGGCGTCGAGCGAGCGGCAGGCCGGCACCACGCCCCGCGTCGGCACGAGGCCGAGGCTCGGCTTCAGCCCGACGATGTTCTGGAACGCCGCCGGCACCCGCCCCGATCCCGCCGTGTCCGTGCCCAGCGAGAAGGCCGCGATGCCCGCCGCGACGGCGCTGGCCGAGCCCGAGGAGGAGCCCCCGGGCACGCAGGCCGCGTCCACCGCGTTGCGCGGCGTGCCATAGGGGCTGCGCACGCCGACGAGACCCGTCGCGAACTGGTCGAGGTTCACCTTGCCGAGCAGGATCGCCCCCGCCGCGCGCAGCCGGGCGACCGTGGGCGCGTCGGCCTCCGCCACGCGGGCGAAGTCGGGGCAGGCCGCGGTGGTCGGCAGGCCGGCCGCGTCGATGTTGTCCTTCACGACATAGGGGATGCCGTAGAGGGGCCGCCCCATCGGGCCCTCCGCGGCCAGGCGCGCGGCCTCGGCCATCACCGCCGCCTCGGGGACGCGATGGAGGAAGAGGGCGGGGTCGGCCCAGGCCTCGATCCGGTCCAGCGCGGCGCGCGCCGCCGCCTCGGGGCCCCTGTCCCTCGCCACGTCCCACAGCATCGCGTTCCCCCCAGCAAAACAGGCACCTGGCCCCATGAGGATGTGATTTAGCAAGAGCCGGGCCGCCCATCCCGCACCCGCGAACGAAACGGAGCCTGCGGCGTTAGCCGACGGATGCTCACCGACGCTCCCCCGCGCCCCCGGACCCTGCCCCCGCGCGCGGCCCCCGCCCCCGCCTCCCTGCTCGACCCCGGCCGCAACGCCTGGCGCGTGGCCCGCGCGCCCCGGGCGGCGGTGCTGTCGGACGGCGCCACCTACTTCGCCGCGCTGCGCGAGGCGATGCTCGCGGCCGAGCGCAGCATCCACATCGTGGGCTGGGACATCGACAGCCGCACCCGGCTCGTGGGCGAGCACCCGCCGGAGGACGGCCTGCCGGAGGAGCTGGGCGCCTTCCTCACCGCCCTGGTCGAGCGCCGCCCAGGCCTCTCGGTGAAGCTCCTCCTCTGGGACTACTCCGTCCTCTACGCGCTCGAGCGCCAGCTCCTGCCGGCGATCACCCTTCGCTGGGGCGTGCCGGAGGGGGTGGAGCTCTGCCTCGACGACCGGACCCCCTTCGGCGCCTCCCACCACCAGAAGGTGGTCGTGGTCGACGGCCTCGTCGCCTTCTCCGGCGGGCTGGACCTGACCATCCGCCGCTGGGACCGCAACGCGCACGAGCCCGAGGACCCCGGCCGCACCGACCCCGGGGGCAAGCCTTACCCGCCCTTCCACGACGTGCAGATGGTGGTCGACGGCGAGGCCGCGGCGGCGCTGGCGGAGCTCGTCGCCGACCGCTGGGCGCGCGCCTGCGAGGAGTGCATGCCCGCCGACCCCACCCCGCCCGCCGGCCGCGACCCCTGGCCGGCCTCGGTGGCGCCGGACCTGCGCGACGTCACCCTCGGCATCGCCCGCACCCATCCGAAGCACGACGGCGCCCCCGAGGTGCGGGAGGTGGAGGCCCTCTACCTCGACATGATCGGCGCGGCGGAGCGCAGCCTCTACATCGAGAACCAGTTCCTCACCTGCGGCCGCATCGCCCGCGCCCTCATCCGCCGCCTCAAGGAGCGCCCGGCGCTCGAGGCCTTGATCGTCGCCCCCAAGACCCACCAGACCTGGCTCGAGCACCGCACGATGCTCGCCGGCCGCATCCGCTTCATGCGGGCGCTGCGCCGGGCGGGGGTGGGCGACCGGGTGCGGCTCACCTTCCCGCACGTCGCGCGCGGGGCGGCGGAATCGGAGGTGATGGTCCACGCGAAGGTCATGGTGGTGGACGATCGCCTGCTCCGCGTCGCCTCCTCCAACCTCTGCAACCGCTCCATGGGCACGGACACCGAGTGCGACCTCATGGTCGAGGCCGCGGACGAGGCCCAGCGCGCGGCGGTGGCCGGCATCCGGGACCGCCTCATCGCCGAGCACACGGGGGCGACCGCTGGCGAGGTCGCGGCGCGGCTGCGCGAGACGGGCTCGATCCTGAAGGCCGTGAAGGGCCTCTCGCGCGACGGCCACAGCCTGCGCGACGTCGAGGACGGCGACGCCCCCGCCCGCAGCCTGCTGCCGGGCATCGAGCGCGCGGCCGACCCCCGCCGCCCCATCGAGTCCGGCGAGTTCCTGGCCGACTACCTCGGCCACCCCGACGTCGCCCCCTCCTCCGGGGAGCCCTGGCCGCTGCTCGCCCGCGCGGCGCTCATGCTGCTGCCGGTCGCCCTCCTCCTGCTGCTGTGGAAGGCGACGCCCGTCGCCCAGTACATGACGCCGGAGGCGATGAAGGCGGCGCTCACCGCCGGCGGCTCCTGGGGCCCGGCGGCCTCGGTCGGGCTCTTCCTGCTGCTCGGCTTCGTGGCCTTCCCGGTCAACGTCCTCATCCTCGGCACGGCCGCGGCCTTCGGCACCTGGCCCGGGCTGCTCTACGCCGCGGTCGGCGCCCTGGTCTCGGCGGCGGCCACCTACGGGGCGGGGCGGAAGCTCGGCCCCAACCTGCTCCGCCGGATGCTGGGCCCGCGGATCAACCGAGTCAGCCAGTCGGTGAACCGCAACGGCATCCTAGCCGTCACCACCATCCGCCTGCTGCCGGTCGCCCCCTTCACCCTCGTGAACCTCGTGGCCGGGGCGATGCGGATCCGCTTCCTCGACTACATGCTGGGCACCGCCCTCGGCCTGCTGCCGGGCATCGCCCTCCTCTCCCTCGTCGGCGAGGGCCTCTCCCGCATCCTGGAGCACCCGACGCCGCGCAACATCGGCCTGCTGGTCCTCGTCCTCACGGCCTGGGCGGGCATCACCTGGGGCCTGCAGAAGCTCTTCCGCCGCCTGCGCCACGAGGAATAAGGCCCCGCGTGATCCCCGGCTTCACCCTCCGGGCCATGACCTGGAACATCCACAGCGCCGTCTGCCCGGCCGGCCGGCACGACCTGCAGCGCGCCATCGACCTCATCCTCCGCCACGCGCCCGACGTCGTGGCGATCCAGGAGGTGGAGGGCCGAAACCGGCCGGGCAGCCTTCCCTTCACCGCGCTGCGCGAGGCGCTGGGCGGCCACGCGGTGGAGGCGCCGACGCTCCGCGCCGCCGACGGCTGCTACGGCCACATGCTCGTCAGCCGCTGGCCGCTGGAGGAGGGCGCGCTGCACGACCTCTCCGTCCCCGGGCGGGAGCCGCGCACGGCCATCACGGCGCGGGTGGAGACGCCGGGCGGGGCGCTGCGCCTGCTGGCCGCCCATCTCGGCCTCGGCTGGGGGGAGCGACGCGCCCAGGCGGCCCGCCTCGCCGCCCTGGCGCGCGCCACCGCGGACCCGCTGCTGGCCCTGGGCGACTTCAACGACTGGGAGCCGCACGGCCCGGTGGACCGCGCCTTCCTGGGCACCCTTCCCTCCCGCACCCGCGCCCGGACCTTCCCCGCGGGCCGCCCCCTCTTCGCGCTCGACCGCATCTACGCCCGCCCCCGCGCCTCCCTCGTCCGGAGCTGGACGGACCGGGGAGCCCGGGCGGCCTCGGACCACCGGCCGGTCATCGCCGAGGTCGCCCTCCTGCCGGAGGGCGAGGCGCGCCCGACCCGCCTGGTGGTGGCCTGAGACGCTCGCCCCCGCCCCTCCGCCGGGCCCCTCGCCCCTTCGCCGGGAGGCCGCCGCCGCGTCGGAGCCGGGCGCCGCGCGGGTGGTCGATTCCATTCCGAAACGCGCCCCCGGGCCGCCCGGCCGCGGCTTGTTCCGTCACATAACCGCTTCACAGCCCCGGCCTCATCTGCGACACAGCGCCAGGATTGACGTTGGAGCCGGGTGTCCCACGGGCATTTCCGCTGCCATCCCAGAGGGTTGCGCCAGGTGCAAAGAGCCGAGTTTTTGGTGACGGGGGCCTCCGGCCTCCTGGGGCATGCCCTGGTGGACGAGCTTCGCACCGCCTCCAAGGGGGAGGTGGTGGGGCTGACCAGCCGCGACGTGGACCTCACCGACTTCGAGGCCACCCGCGCCGCCTTCGAGCGCCACCGCCCCGCCGTGGTCTTCCACCTGGCCGCCCGCGTCGCGGGGCTGATGGGCAACATGCGGGCCCAGGGCCAGGCCTATCTCGACAACACCCGCATGAACTCGAACGTCGTCGAGGCCGCGCGCCTGGCCGGGACCACCAAGGTCGTCGCCATGGGCTCGACCGCCATCTACTCCGACGCCGTCCGCCTGCCGATGACCGAGGACCAGATCTGGAACGGCCCGCCGCACTACTCCGAGTCCGGCTACGCCCACGCCAAGCGCGGCATGCTGGCCCATCTCGAGGCCTACAAGGACCAGTACGGGCTCGACTACGCCTACTGCATCTCGACCAACCTCTTCGGCCCGCACGACAAGTTCGACGAGCAGCACGGCCACGTCATCCCCTCGCTGATGTCGAAGTTCCTGCGCGCCAACCAGACCGGCGAGGCCGTGACCATCTGGGGCACCGGCACGCCCCAGCGCGACTTCCTCTACGCCAAGGACGCGGCGCTCGCGCTCCGCATGATCGCCGAGGGCTTCACCGGGCCGATCAACATGGCGACCGGCACGGCCATCTCCATCGCCGACACCGTCAAGCTCATCACCGAGGTCTCCGGCTTCAAGGGCCCGGTCGAGTGGGACCGCACGAAGCCCGACGGCCAGAAGCTGCGGCAGTACGACGTCAGCAAGCTCCAGTCGCTCGGCTTCAAGCCGCGCTACACGCTGCGCGACGCGCTTCTCGAGACCTACGAGTGGCTGGCGGCGCACGCCGCCGTCGCCCGCCGCTGACCGCCCTCCCCGGCGCGGCCGCCCGCGCCGCGGCGGGGGTGATTCGCGCCCGGCGGCCGCCCGCCACGCCGGGCGTCCGTCCAAGCGCGCGGGCGCGCTGGAAGACACCATGACCCCGACCCAGACCGCCCCGGACTTCACGCTTCCCGCGGGGCTGCTCGGGCGCTTCGGCGTCGTGAAGCTCTGGCCCGACATCCAGGTGGCCGAGGACGAGGTCATCGCGCGGCTCGAGAACACCGCGAGGCTGCTCGGCCTCGAATGCGTCGTGCTCGACCACATGGGCCGCGTGCTCGGGAGCAAGGGCGAGCCGCTGACCGCGGCCGACCTCGACTTCGTCATCCACCTGCACTTCAGCACGCCCAAGGCCTACGACATCTTCTCCTTCGTGACTCTCTGGAACCCGGTCCAGTTCCTGCACGACTTCGGCTACCGCTCCACCACCGAGAACCTCCTCACCCACGACGACTTCCTGAGCTGCCAGTCGCCGGTGGCGGATCTCCACCTCAAGCGCCTCATCCACGACGGCAGCACGCACCTCCCGCCCGCCTTCAACCTCTTCCACGCCCTCTCGACCCCGGTCCTGCCACCCAGCCTCGGCGACCTCAAGATCTTCTACATGGGCATCAACTGGGAGCGCCTCGGCCGCGGCGGGTCGCGCCACCAGACCGTGCTGAACATCCTCGACAAGTCCTCGGTGCTGCGGATCTTCGGGCCGGAGACGCTGCGCGGCGTGCGCGTGTGGGAGGGCTTCGGCAGCTACCAGCGCCCGCTTCCCTTCGACGGCACCTCCGTCATCGAGGAGATCCACAAGGCCGGCATCTGCCTCGCCCTCTCGTCGGAGCCGCACAAGGACGCGGCGCTGATGTCGAACCGCCTCTTCGAGGGCCTGGCCGCCGGCGCGCTCGTCATCTGCGACGAGAACCCCTGGGCCCGCACGCATTTCGGCGACACGCTCCTCTACGTCGACCTGCGCAACGGCGCCGAGGCCGTCGCGCGGCGGATCATGGAGCACGTGAAGTGGGCGCGCGCGAACCCGGAGGAGGCGCTCGCGCTCGCCGCCCGCGCGCAGGCGATCTTCAAGCGCGGCTACACGATGGACGCCTCGCTCGCCACGATCTACGGCGGGCTGCAGGCCCGCAAGGCCGAGCTCGCCGCCCTCCAGCGCCCGGCCGAGGGCGCGGCGCCGCTGCGCATGGTCTTCCTCGCCCCCGACCCCGCGACCGAGGCCTTCGGGCGCCAGGTCGCGGCCGCGCTCGCTCACCGCGAACAGGGCTTCGAGGCCGCCCTCCTCGTCGACGAGCGCGACCTGCTCGAGGCCCGCAAGCGCGCGGCCGCGCTCCTTCCCGAAGGCACCGCCCCGCCCGACCTCCGCGGCGCCGCCTTCTTCCAGCGCGACGGCGCGGGCAAGGTGGTCCGCCGCAACCGCATCGGCCCAGTCCTGAAGACGGAGTTCGAGACGGCGCCGGAGGGCTCCCTCCTCCTCTTCGTCGCGCCGAACGAGACCGTGTTCAGCAACCACGCGTCCATGCTCGCCGGCCTTCTCTCGCGCCACCCGGCGGCCGACTACGCCTGGTCGAAGGCGATCGTCTGCCTGAACGACGGCGCCGGCGAGCCGCATTTCTCCGTCGAGCCCCCCCTCGACCTCGTGAGCGGCGACCCCGGCGCGCCGATCGGCCTCGCGCGCTTCCTCTTCCGCGCCGGCGCCTTCGGGACGGTGCGGGAGCTCCTGCTGGAAAGCCTCGACCTGCGCGCGACCGCCGCGCTCGCGGTCTACGCCAAGGGCGTCACGACCGCGCGCGCGAGCGTGACGGTGGACCGCCGCCGGCCTTTCTTCCTCGGCCTTGTCGAGAGCGGCGAGGCCGAGCGCGACATGCACGGCGAGGTGCGCCCCGACCTCGAGGCCATCCGCGACCTGCACCCCGCGCGCTACGACGCGCTCGACGTGTCGCAGCGCCTGCTCGGCGACCTGCAGGCGGGCAGCGGCATGCCCCCCGCGCTCTACCTCGACCGGCTGACGCCGGGGAACCGGCGGGTGCTCGTCTACCAGCTCCTCACGGCCCTGCCGGTGCCGCGCAAGGTCTGGCGGGTGCTGCGCCGCGCCGCCCAGGGCACGCGGACGGTCCTGCTGCGCCTCCGCGGGCGCTGAGGGCGCTCAGCGCTCCCCGGGCAGCGCGCTCTCGTGCCAGCGCCGCAGGAGAAGGTGCGAGACGAGCGAGAGGGCGAGGAAGATCGCGACCCCCGAGAGCGAGATGAGCGCGAGCGCCGCGAACATCCGGGGGATCTGCAGCTGGTACCCGGCCTCAAGGATGCGGTAGGCGAGGCCCGAGCTCGCGCCCCCCGTGCCCGCCACGAACTCGGCCACGATGGCGCCGATCAGCGCCAGCCCGCCCGAGACGCGCAGCCCCGCGAGGAAGAAGGGCAGCGCGGCCGGCAGGCGGAGATGCACCAGCGTCTGCCAGCGCGAGGCCCCGAGCAGCCGGTAGAGGTCGAGCAGGTTCCGATCCGTGCTGTTCAGCCCAATGGTCGTGTTCGACACGATCGGGAAGAAGGCGACGATCCAGGCGCAGACGAGCAGCGCCGCCTGCACGTTGTCGACCCAGATGATGATCAGCGGCGCGATCGAGACCACGGGCGTCACCTGCAGCATCACGGCGTAGGGCAGGAAGGTCATCTCCACCCAGCGCGACCCGCTGAACAGCACCGAGAGCGCCACCCCCGAGACCACGGCGATGAGCAGCGCCAGCAGCGTGATCCGCAGCGTGACCATCAGCGAGGCCGCGAGCGACCCGCCATCCGCCGCCAGCGTGCGCGCGATGTCGACGGGGCCGGGCAGGATGTAGGCGGGCACCCCGAAGTGCCGCACGGCCATCTCCCAGGCGCCGAGCGCCAGCACCCCCATCAGCAGCGGCGCGAGGACGCGCGCCCAGGCGCCGCCCCGCCCTCCCTCGGACGCCGCGCTCATGCCGCCATGGCCCCCTCCAGCGCGCCCGAGACGGTGCGGCACAGCGCCGCGTAGGCCGGGGAGGTCCGGAAGGCCTCGTCGCGCGCGGCGGGCGCCTCCAGCGCGATGTCGGCGTGCAGCCGGCCCGGATGCGCGGCCATGACCACCACGCGCTCCGACAGGTAGACGGATTCGAAGATGGAGTGCGTCACGAAGACCGCCGTGAAGCGCCGCGCCTCCCACAGCCGCAGCAGGTCGTTGTTGAGCCGGAAGCGCGTGATCTCGTCGAGCGCCGCGAAGGGCTCGTCGAGCAGCAGCACCTCGGGCTCGGTCACCAGCGCCCGGGCGATGGAGACGCGCATCCGCATCCCCCCCGAAAGCTCCCGCGGGTAGCGCATGGCCGCCTCCGCGAGCCCGACGAGGGCGAGCATGGCGCGCGCCCGCTCCTGCCGCTCGGCCTTCGGGACATGGGCCAGGCGCAGCGGCAGCGCCACGTTGTCGAGCGCGGTCCGCCAGGGCATCAGCGTCGGGTCCTGGAACACGAAGCCGAGGCTCGGCCGCCGCCCGCCCTCCCAGGCGATCCCCCCGGCGGTGGGCGGCACCAGCCCCGCGATCATCCGCAGCAGGGTGCTCTTGCCGCAGCCCGAGGGGCCGAGAAGGCTGACGAAGCCCCCCCGCGCGATGCCGAGGTCCACCCCCTGCACCGCCACCGTGCCGTTCGCGTAGCGCTTGGTGACGCCGCGCAGCGCGAGGAGGGGCGCGCCGCTCACGGGGAGGCCGGGGGGGTTCATGGAACCCCGCCCTTAGCGGGACGGCCGCCCTTCCGCCACCCCTCCGGCGCGAGAGGGGGCGCCGGCTCAGTCCATCCGGGCGCCGCTGGCGCGCACGGCCGCCGCCCACTTGGCGCGCTCGGCCGCGACGAAGGCGGCGAACTCGGCGGGGGTCTCCACCGGCACCACCTCGGCCCCGCGCTGGCGGAGGCGGGCCACGGCCTCGGGATCGCGCAGGCCCTGGCGGAAGGCGGCGTTGAGGGCCGCCACCGCCGCGGGCGGCGTGCCGGCGGGGGCGAAGACGCCGTCCCAGGCCGCCACCTCGAAGCCCGGCAGGGTGGCGGCGACGGTGGGCAGCGCGGGATGGCTCGGCAGCGGCCGGGCGCTGGTGACGGCGAGCGCCCGCACGGCGCCTCCCTCCAGCACCGGGGCGGCGGCGGGGAGGAGGTCGATGGCCATGTCCACGCGCCCGCCCGCGAGGTCGGTCATGGCGGCGGCGTTGCCGCGGTAGGGAACGTGCAGGATCTCCACCCCCGCGGCGGCGCGGAACATCTCGGCGGCGATGTGCCCCGTCGTGCCGTTCCCGGCCGAGGCGTAGCTGACGCGCCCCGGATGGGCCTTCAGGTAGGCGACGAGGTCGGGCAGCGTCTCCGCCGGCAGGTCGCGCCGCACGACGACGACGAGCGCGATGCGCGTCAGCGCGGCCACAGGGGTGAAGTCGGCCTCGGGCCGGAAGGGCAGGCGCGGGTAGAGCGCCTCGTTGATCGCGTGCGTGCCGTTGGTGCCGTAGAGCAGGGTGTAGCCGTCGGCGGGCGCGCGGGCGGCCGCCTCGGCGCCGATGTTCCCGCCGGCGCCGGCGCGGTTGTCGATGACGATGGGCTGCGCCAGGTGCGCCTGCGCGGCCTGGGCGGAGAGGCGGCCCAGCGTGTCGCCGCCGCCGCCGGGCGGGAAGGGCACGATCAGGCGGATCGGGCGGTCGGGGTAGGACTGGGCGAGCGCGGGCGCGGCCAGCAGGGCGGCGCCGCCGCCGAGCAGCGCGCGACGGGTTGCTCTCATGGTGGCTCCCTCCCGGGGTGGCGGCGCTAGACCGGATAGGCCTCGAGAAGCTCGACGGGGTCGCCGTAGGTCTCGGCCAGGGCCCGCACGGCGGGGTCGCGGAGCGAGAGGAGGTAGCCGTCCTCCACCATCGTGCGATTGCCGGCCATGACGGTCGCGTCGAAGGAGACGAGGTCCATGTGGATGTGCGGCTCCTCCCAGTTCGGCATCACGCGCCGCAGGTACTCGGAGGGCTTGAGGGCGTTGATGCCGAAATGCAGCGCGCCCGGCGAGTTCGGGCCGGCGGGGTAGATGTCGAAGCGCGGCGCCTTGGGGTTGTGGCCGCAGCCGACCTCCTCGAGCGTGCCGCCGATGAGGTAGTCGCGCATCACCTCCGCCTCCCATCCCTCGCCGTGGACGGCGTGGACCACGTCGTCGCGGAACTCGACGCCGAGCGGCTCGCGGAAGGGCTCGTCGAAGCCCACGGCCCATTGCGGCCAGATGGTGCCCGTGACGCCGATCTTCTCGTCGGGCCGAAGGCCAACCATGTTCGGCTCGAAGAGGTTCGGGCCGTGGGTCGGCAGGTAGTGCACGTAGCAGCCGTCCTCGTCGGCAAAGTTGTGGCCGCGCCAGCGGTTGTGGGCGCGCATCTTCGTCAGCATCGCCTCCGTGAAGGGCACGCGGAAGTCGGTGCCGCGCGGGTCGGTGACGCGCAGCGTGAAGTCCCCGGCCTCGGGGAACATCCGGCCGGTGGCGCGGATGATCTCGCCCAGCAGCTCGATGGGGAACTGCGCCTGGGGCGTGTGCAGCAGGTCGAGGTCGCGGAAGAAGGTGATCTTGACCCAGCGCTGCCCCTTCTGGCGGCGGAGCCCGATGCAGTAGGGATCGAGCACGGAGGCGAACCAGGTGGAGACCACGAAGGTCGCGCGCTCCAGCAGGGGCTTGGCCTCCTCCGGCACGGTCACGTAGCGGGTGGAATCGCCCATGTAGGCGATGAAGGTGGCGCCGCGCCCGCGGGCCAGGCCCTGCACTGCCTGCACCACCCGTGGGTCGAGCAGCGGGTCGGTCAGCATGACCACGTGGTCGCCGGGGCGGATGGCCATGACGCGGCAGAAGTTGTCCATGCCGCGCAGGAAGGCGCCCGTGTCGGCCACGGGGTGCTGGATCCGGCGGGGCAGGCCGCGCCGGGTAGCGGAGGCCATGATGTCCTCGACGCGGTTCTGGATGGCGGGCATGGCGTCGTCTCTCCTGCGGGTCAGAGGCGGAAGGCGTCCAGCGAGGCCGGGTGGAACAGCTCCTCCGGCGCGAGGCGGCGCGCGGAGAGGCCCTGGGCGTGGTGCGCGGCGAGGAAGGCGTCGAGCCCATGGCGGTTCGCCTCCAGCCCGTAGGACCAGAAGTCGTCGCCCATCAGGGCGCGGGCCTGCTGCAGGCGCTCCTCCACGAAGGGCAGCGTCACCTTCGTGGCGGCCGTGTTGGAGAGCCGCGCGAGGGCGAAGGACTTCGCCTCCTCGAAGGCCTTCACCAGCGCGCCCGGCAGGTAGCCGTGCCGCTCCGCCACGTCCTTGCGGATGCCCAGCAGGTGCATGATGGGGAAGATCCGGTGCCGCCCGTACCACTCCGAGGCCGCGGCGACCGGGTCCGCCCAGAGGCGCCCCACCTGCGGGTGCCCGCGCTCGAAGCAGGAGGGCGCGCGCGGCCCGATCACCGCGTCGATCGTCCCGTCCGCCAGCGCGGAGGAGATCGTCGCCCCCGCCGGCAGGCTCTCCAGCCGCACGTCGGCGGGCAGGCTGAGCGCGATCTTCTCCTCCCGCCCCGGGTGCTCGTAGCCGCCCCGCACCCAGGTGATGTCGGCCGGGCGCACGCCGTATTCCTCGAGGATCGCGCGCACCCAGACATTGGCGGTCAGCTGGTACTCCGGCACGCCCACCCGCCGGCCCTTGAGGTCCTCCGGCGTCTCGATCCCCCGATCCGTGCGGATGTAGACGGAGGTGTGGCGGAAGGCCCGCGAAGGAAAGACGGGCACGCCGATATAGGGGCAGTCCCCCTTGGCCGTCTTCACCGTGTAGGAGGAGAGCGAGAGCTCGCAGATGTCGAAGTCGGCGTGCTTGAACGCGCGGAAGAAGATCTCCTCGGGGTCGAGGATCGAGAAGACGGGATCGAGCCCGTCGATCCGCACGTTGCCGTCCACGAGCGGCCGGATGCGGTCGTAATCGCCGATGGCGAGCGAGAGGCGGAGGTTGGGCAAGCCTTGGCTCCCTTAGCCGCGCGGCGCGCTGGCGGCGGCGGCGATGATGGCGAGGAGGTCGTTCTCCGCCGCCGCCGCCGAGGCGTAGCGCGGCTGCGTCGTGACCAGGGGCGCGCCCGCGTCGTGCGGGCTGTAGATCTCGAGGAAGTAGCGCCCGCTGCGCTCCTCCAGCACGGGCTCGATGCGGATGAGGGCCATGCCTGTCTCCTATTCCGGCTGGATGCCGGCGGCGCGGATGATGGCGCCGTTGCGCGCCTGCTCCGCCACGATCGCCTTCGCGAACTCCGCCGGGCTCTCGCTGATCGGCGCGCAGCCGATGGCGGCGAGGCGCTGGACGATCTCGGCGTCGCCGAGCGCCGCCTGCGCCGCGGCGTGCACCGCCTCCACGCGCGCGGCGGGCAGGCCCTTGGGGCCCCAGATGCCGCACCATCCCTCGAACAGCATGTCGGGCTGCCCGGCCTCGCCCATGGTCGGCGTCGTCGGCATGCTGGAGAGGCGGGCCGGCGCCGTCACGGCGAAGGCGCGGAGCTGCCCGCCCTGGATCATCGGCAGCACGGCGCCGACGGGCGCGAACATCAGCGGCACGGCGCCCGAGATGACGTCGTTGATGGCCGGCCCGGTGCCCCGGTAGATCACCGTCGTCACCTCCACCCCCAGCTTCTGGCCGAGCGCCGCCGCGCCGAGATGCCCGACCGAGCCGAGCGAGGAGCAGGCGAAGGTGAAGCCCGCCGGCCGCGCCTTCACCGCCGCGAGAAGGGCGCGCGCGTCGCCCGCCTCCCCGCCCCGCATGCCGCCGACGAGGACATAGGGAATGCTGACGGTGCGGGTGACGGGGGTGAAGTCCTCGATGGCGTCGAAGGGCACGCCCCGCTGCACCAGCCGCAGGATCGGGTGGACCTCGTTGGAATAGAGCAGCGTCCCCCCGTCCGGCGCCGAGCGCGCCACCTCCTGCGCCCCGATCGCGCCGCTGGCGCCCGAGCGGTTCTCGATCACGCAGGTCTGCCCGAGCGCCTCGCCCATGCGCTGCTGCAGCAGCCGGGCGGTCACGTCGTTGGTGCCGCCGGGCGCGTAGGGCACGACGAGTCGGATCGTGCGGGCCTGCGCGCGGGCCGCGGGGGCGAGCGCCGCGGCGGCGGCGAGGCCGAGGGCGGCGCGCCGCGTGGGGGCTGCGTGGGTCATCGGTTTCCTCCCGGGATTCGTTACGGCCATCATGCCGCGCCCTGGTGCCGCAACGCCACCTCCGCCCCCGTCCGCGCGGATTCGAGCAGCGCGAGGCAGATCTCCGCCGTCGCTAGGCCCCAGGCGCCGTCGTGCAGCGGGGGCACGCCGCCGAGGATCGCGGCGTGCAGCTCGTCGATCACCTCGGCGCGCGGCACGTCGGGCGGCGGCAGCGGCTCAAAGCGGCGCTCGTCGTCGGCGTAGACCATGACGCCCCGCGGCGTCGGCCGCAGGTCCGCGCGCTCGAGCGAGGCGATGACAAGGCCGAAGTGGTTGTAGGCGGGGGGCGGCGGGGCGCGACGGGCCTCCTCCGCGCCGGCCCCGCGCCCGTAGGCGCGACGCTCCTTCAGCGCCGCCTCCTCGCCGGGCGCCACGCCGCGCAGCGCGGCGCGAGCGGTGCCGTAGGCCGCTGCGTCGCGCGGCGTGCCCATCTCGCCGATCCAGTCCTGGAACTCGTCCGTGTCGAAATGGCCGTGCCCGTTGTAGGTGAGCGTGGCCGAGAGCCCCTCGCCGAAGTCGAGCAGCGCGTTGTAGGCGCCCTCCGTCCCGCGCGCCCGGTCCCAGACCGTCGCCACCGCGCGGATGCTCCGCGCCGGGCGGCCCGCCAGCAGCCGCGCCACCTCCACCTGATGCGGCGCCTGCGAGAAGATGGCGCCGCCCCCCTGCGCCGTGTCCAGCTCCTCCGGCCGGCGCGGGCGGTAGAGGTAGTCGGTGAAGTTGAGCGCCGTGATCATCCGGACCGCGCCGAACTCACCGGCCTGGATCATCTCCTGCGCGCGGCGGTAGGGCGCGTCGAAGGAGTGGCTGTGCCCGACGACGAGATGCACCCCCGCCGCTTGCGCCGCCTCCACCATGGCCAGCCCGTCCGCGACCGAGAGCGCCATCGGCTTCTCGACGAGGACGTGCTTCCCGGCGGCGGCGGCCGCGCGCACATGGGCGAGGTGGAACTGGTGGGGACTCGCCACATAGACGGCGTCGAGCGCGGGATCGGCGCAGAGCGCCTCCACCTCCGCGTAGCTGCGCGCCCCGAAGTCGCTCTCGAAGCGCGCGCGCGCCTCCGGCCGCGGGTCAGCGGCGGCCACCATGGCCACCCGCGGGTCCCGCGCCAGCGTCGGCAGCATGAGCATGAAGGCGCGCCCCAACCCGGCGACGCCGAGACGTATGCGCGGCCCGCTCAAGGCTCCAGCACCAGCTCGTCCGATGCTGCGCGGGAGACGCAGATCATGAGCGAGGTTTCCCGCTCCGCCGGCGTCAGCACGAGGTCGCGGTGGTCCACCTCTCCCTCGACGTAGCGCGTGCGGCAGGTGCCGCAGGTGCCGCTCTCGCAGGAGGAGGGAAGCTTGTGGCCGTGGAGCCGCAGCACCTCGAGGATGGTGGCCCCGACCGGCACCTCCAGCGCCTCCCCCTCGCGCCCGACGCGGACGCGGAAGGGCTTGTCGTCCTCGCGCGGGCGGACGAGGTCGGAGCCGAAATCCTCGAAGTGGACGCTGTTCTCCGGCCAGTGGCCGGTCATGTCGCGCACGGCGTCCATCAGCGGGCGCGGGCCGCAGCAGTAGATATGAGCCTTGGTCGGCTCCTCGAAGACCGGCCAGAGGTCGTAGGCCTGGTCGGCGTCGCCCTCGTCGTGGTGGATCACCACGGCCTCCCCGGCGAGGTCCGGGTCGGCCAGGAAGGCCGTGCCCGCCGCGTGGCGCGTCAGGTAGAAGAGGCGGAAGGGCTTGCCGCCCGTCGCCTTCAGGTAGCGGATCATCGCGAGGATCGGCGTGATCCCGATGCCGCCGGCGACGAAGAGGTATTCCGGGGCGCGCGGGTCGAGCTCGAAGAGGTTGCGCGGCGCCGAGACCTCCAGCGCGTCGCCCATGGCCACCCCGTCCACGAGCGCGACGGAGCCGCCCCGCCCGCCCTCGTCCCGCTTCACGGCGATGACGTAGCGGTCCCGCTCGTGCGGGTCGTTGCAGAGGGAGTAGTTGCGCAGGGCGCCGCCGGGCACGCGGACCGACAGATGCGCGCCCGGGGTGAAGGGCGGCAGCTCCCCGCCGGCGGGGTGGCGCAGCTCGAAGAGGTGGATCCCCTCCGCCGCGGGCTCGGCGCGGGCAACGCGGAGCGCCATCAGCTCACCCTCGGCGGGCGCATCGGGCATCCTTGGCTTTCCTCCCGGTCTCTGGTCTCCCGGTCTCTCGCCGGCGGGACACGGTTAGAAGACTAAGTTTATCCTGGCAAGACGGAACGGGCTATCCGGTGCCATCACGCTCCGGCGAGCCGCCACGGGACGCTGGCACCCCCGCACGATGTCCCCCCTTGACCGCCAACAGGGGTGCTATAACCTTAGAACCCTAACCAAATTCCTGATCTACCGGAGGACGCGCCCCATGCTGACCGCCGCCGAGAACGAGACCCTCTGCCGCGTCGAGGGCGAGGCCCCCATGGGCCGCCTCATGCGCCGCCACTGGGTGCCCGCCCTGCTGTCCGAGCAGGTGGCCGAGCCCGACGGCCGCCCCGTGCGCGTGACGCTCTTCGGTGAGAAGCTCGTGGCCTTCCGCGACAGCGAGGGGCGGCTCGGCGTGCTCGGCGAGTTCTGCGCGCACCGCAAGGCCTCGCTCGCCTTCGGGCGCAACGAGAACTGCGGGCTGCGCTGCCTCTACCACGGCTGGAAGTTCGACGTGGAGGGCAACGTAGTCGACATGCCCTCCGAGCCGAAGGAGAGCCGCTTCGCCGAGCGCGTGAAGCAGAAGGCCTACCCCGTGCGCGAGGCCGGCGGCTTCGTCTGGACCTACATGGGCAAGCCCGAGGAGATGCCGGAGTTCGAGCCGCCGGCCTGGGCGCCCACGCCTGGCGCCAAGGTCTCGGCCCTCCGCATCGAGCTGCCCTGCAACTGGGCGCAGATCATGGAGGGGCAGATCGACAGCGCCCATTCCTCCTCGCTCCATTCCTCCGACATGAAGCCCGCGCGGGGTGAGGCAAAGGCGCTCGACACCCACTGGGTGCGTCCCTCCACCGACAAGAACCCGCGCATCCAGGTGCAGGTCACCAACTACGGCATGCGCTACGCGGCCATCCGCCGCCCGATCATGAACGCGCAGACGCAGGACTACGTGCGCATCACCACCTTCGTCGCGCCCTTCACGGCGCTCATCCCGCCGAACTCCTCCTACAACGTCGCCAGCGTCATCGTGCCGCGCGACGACACGAGCAGCTACTTCCATTTCATCGCCTGGACCGAGGAGGGGCGCGAGAACATCTCGCCCGAGGCCTGGCGGAAGTTCTGCGTGACCGAGGTGGGCATGGACGTCGACGCCGACTTCCGCCCGATCAAGCGCCACGCCTCCAACGACTACCTCCAGGACCGCGCGCTGATGAAGACCGGCGATTCCTTCACGGGCATCCCCGGCATCCCCAACCAGGACATCGCCATGTGGGAATCGATGGGCGCCATCGCCGACCGCACGAGCGAGCGCCTGGGCGCGAGCGACATCGCCGTCATCCAGTTCCGCCGCATCATGCTCGACGCCGTCGCCCGCCACGAGGCCGGCGCGCCGCCCATCGGCCTCGAGGCCCCGCACCTGCCGCAGGCGAAGCTCCGCTCCTACCAGGGCGTCGTGCCCAAGACCGAGGACTGGCGCACGCTCGGCGCCTCGCCCGAGGAGGCCGCCTACCTCACGGGCATGGAGGAGGAGCCCGAGGAGCGCGAGATGGCGCGGGCGGCCGTCGCCTGAGCCCGCCTGAGGCGGCGGCGCCCCCGCGCGCCGTCCCCCTGCCCTTCGAGGAGAGCGTCGGCTTCCTCGTCCGCGACCTCAACCGCGCGATCCAGCGCCACCTCCAGGCGCGGCTGCAGGCGCACGGGGTGGCGCCGGGCGCCTGGTACTTCCTCCGCGTCCTCTGGGAGGAGGACGGCATCACCCAGCGCGACCTCGCCCGCCGCGTCGGCATGATGGAGCCCACCGCCGTCATCGCGCTGCGCGGCATCGAGGCCGAGGGGTGGATCCACCGCATCCGCTCCGAGACGGACCGCCGCAAGGTCCACATCTTCCTCACCCCCGCCGGCCGCGCCCTGCGCGAGGCGCTGGTGCCCGAGGCGCACGCGGTGAACGCGCTCGCGACGAGCGGGCTCTCGACGGACGAGGCGCGAATGCTGCGCGCGCTGCTGCGGCGCGCGCGGGCGAACTTCCCGACGGGGGACTAGCGCCCGCCGCTCACGCGTAGGTCAGCGGCCGCTTCCGCGCGGCCAGCGCGTCGATCACCGCCACCTGGCGCGGCAGGCAGACGCGCTTCAGGTCGAAGCGCTTCTCTACCGTCCGCCGCGCCGCCTCCCGCAACGGCGCGTGGCGCGCGGGATCGGCCAGCGCCTCCGCCAGCCGCCGCGCGAGGGCCGGCGCGTCGTAGAGGTCGGTCAGGAGGCCGTTCACGCCGTCCTCGATCACCTCCTGCACGGGCGGCGTCGCCGAGCCCACCACCAGCGCCCCGCAGGCCATCGCCTCCAGCACGCTCCAGGAGAGGACGAAGGGCACCGTCAGGTAGACATGCGCGGCCGAGACGCGGAACAGCGCGTGCAGCGCCGGGTGCGGGATGCGGCCGAGGAAGTGCACGCGCGCGGGGTCGAGCGGCCCGACCTCCGCCAGCATCGCCTCCCGCCAGCTCGCGGCGCCCTCGGGCGGGCGGCCGTAGCTCGCGCCGTCGGCGCCCACGATCACCACCCGCGCCCCCGGCCGCGCCTCGAGCAGCGCCGGCAGCGCGCGCATGAAGGTCGGGAAGCCGCGGTAGGGCTCGAGCCCGCGCGCGACATAGGTCACGACCTCGTCCCCCGGCCGCAGCACCGTGCCGTCGGACAGGGCGAAGCGCGCCTCCGGGTCCGGGCGGCAGACCTCGGTGTCGACCCCCTCGTGCATGAGGCTGATGCGGCTGCGGAACCACTCGGGGAAGCGGTCGCGCTGCCAGCGCGTCGGCGCCGCCCCCCAGTCGGCGCCCCCCATGGCCGAGAGAAGGGGCATGTTCATCGTGCGGACGCGCACCGCGTCCTGCAGGGTGGCGGGCTTGCCCGGCTCGTGCCCGACATCGGCGCCCGTCGCGCTGTAGAAGAACTCCGCGTAGAGCAGCAGCGGCGCCTGGGGAAAGACGTCCTTCAGGAACAGCGTGTCCCCCCAGCCGATATGGCCGAGCACGACATCGGGCACGAAGCCGCCCCGCCGGAGGTCGATCGCGAGCCGCGCGACCCGCTCGGCCCGCGCCAGCGCCGCCTGGGCCGGGCGCGCGCGCGGCGGCACCTCCTCGCCGGGCGGCGGCGGCGGGTCGTAGACGCGGAGGTCCACGCCGTCGGGCACCGGGAAGGCGCGCGCCCCGATCCCCGCGACCCGGGTGCCCGGCCGCGCCGCCAGGAAGGGCAGCACGTGGGCGTACTGGCCCGGGAAGTTCGGATGGACGAGAAGGACCCTCATCGCCGCGCCCGGCGCCCGCGGCGCCCCGCGGGGGGCTGCATCACCGGCCTCGTCATCCGCGCGTCCCGACCCCCTCGTTGCGCGCCCATTTTGTCCCGCCCGTGACGGCGGCACAATCGGCCCGCATGGCCGGCGCGGCCCGGAGTTGACAGATTGGGGCCGGCAAGACGGCCGGCGGGGCCGGCAAGGAAGGATGAGGCGATGCGGTTGCTGGCCCTGGACGGCGCCCTGGCGGGCGCCTCGGTGGCGCTCTGGGAGGACGGGACGGTGCTCGCCGCGGCCCGGCGGGAGGGCGCGCGCGGCCAGCCCGCCGCCCTGCCCGCGCTGGCTGCCGAGGTGCTGGCCGGCCAGGACCGCCCGCCGGACGCGGTGGCCGTCGGCATCGGCCCCGGCGGCTTCACCGGCATCCGCGCCGCCCTCGCGCTCGGCCAGGGCCTGGCGGCGGGGTGGGGGGTGCCCTGCCACGGCGTGACCACCGGCGAGGCGCTGGCCGAGGCCCTGCCGCCCGCGCAGGCCCGGGGGCGCGCGGTCTGGTCCGTCACCACCGCCGGCCGCGGCGGCCTGGTCCTGGAGCGCCCCGGCGAGGCGCCGGCCATGCTCGAGGAGGCCGCGCTTCCCCATCCCGGCGGCCCCGTCGTGCTGGTGGGCGACGCCGCACCCCAGGCGGCGGCCCGGCTGCGCGCGCGGGGGGCGGACGCGCTCCTTTCCGGCGGCCGCCTGCCGGACGCCGCCGCCCTGGCCGCCGCCGCCGCCCGCGCCCTGACGGCGGGCCGCCCGCGCCCGGCCGCGCCCGTCTACGCCGAGCCCCTCGCGCTCCGCCCCGCGCCCGCGCCCGCGCCGCGGGAACCGGCCGCGTGACCCCCGCCCCGCCGCCACGGCCCGTCTCGGCCGCCGAGGCGCCGGTGCTCGCCGCCCTGCACGCCGCCGCCTTCCCGCCGGAGGAGCGCTGGGGCGAGTCCGCGATCCGCCTCATGCTCGCGCTCGAGGGCGCCTTCGGCCTGGCGGTGGGGGAGGAACCGGCGGGCTTCGTCCTCGCCCGCGCCGCGGCCGGGGAGGCGGAGGTCCTCACCCTCGCGGTGGACCCGGCCGCGCAGCGGGCCGGGCTGGGCGGGGCGCTGCTCGGGGCCGCCGTCGCCGAGGTCGCGCGGCGGGGCGCCTCGGCCCTCTTCCTCGAGGTCTCCGAGCGCAACGCCCCAGCCCGCGCCCTCTACGCCCGCGCCGGCGCGGCCCAGGTCGGCCTCCGGCGCCGCTACTACCCCGATGGCAGCGACGCGCTGGTGCTGCGCATCACCCCCCCTTGCGGATGAGCAGCCGGGCGGACCCGTCCGGCCCCTCCTCCATCCCGAGCACGGCGTGGCCCTGCTCGGCCGCCGTGCGCGGCACGTTGCGCCGCGGCTCCTCGCCCCGCAGCAGCACGAGCAGCACCTCCCCGGCCGCCAGCCGGTCGAGGGCGAGGCGGGTGCGGACGAAGGTCATCGGGCAGGATTCGCGAGTGATGTCGAGGGTCGCCTGAGGAGTCCAAGTCCCGGCCATATCCAGGGCGGCATTTCCGCCGATCATTTCTTTGGCCATCGCTGTTTTCCTCAACTCTTCTCTGTTAACGCCGCCCGGGACGATGTAGATCAGATGCGAATCGGGATGCCGGCAAGTCCTTGCCTCATGCTGGTCACGACACTCGACCACCACGTCTCACCACGTCACGCCGGATCCGTTGAACACTGCCATGCAGGAGATTGTCATGCCGGAGAGCACGGCCAATGCCCGGGACACAGCGGATTCCGGCGTTCTCGGCCTGACGGCGCAGATCGTGGCGGCCCATGTCTCGAACAATCCCGTGCCCCTGACCGAGCTTTCGGGCCTCATCGAGAACGTCCACCGCACCCTCGCCGGCCTCGGCCGCGCGCCCGAGGCGCCCGCGCCGTCCCGGCCGGAGCCCGCGGTCGCCGTGAAGAAGAGCGTGACGCCCGAGTATCTCGTCTGCCTCGAGGACGGGAAGAAGCTCAAGATGCTGAAGCGGCACCTCAAGACCGCCTACAACATGACGCCCGAGCAGTACCGGGAGCGCTGGAACCTTCCGCCGGACTACCCGATGGTCGCGCCCGCCTACGCGGAGCACCGCTCCTCGCTCGCCAAGAAGATCGGACTCGGCACCCGCCCGCGCGCCGCGCGCCGGGGCCGCGGCGCCAAGGAGTAGGGCGGCCCCTCCCGCCCCTGCGCCGCCGGCCGGGCCCATGCCACGGGCGCGGCGGGCGGACGGAATCGTTGCGGTCCGATCGGCCCGGGCCGCCCGTGCCGGCACCACCCGGTTCATCGCCCTGTTTGGCGGCGAGGGCCCTCGCGGGGTAGTCTCCGCCCGAACGGGAAGACCATGGACCACGCCACCCAGACCCAGACCAAGGCGCCGCACGGCAAGGGCCCGCAGGGCGGGGATCCCACCCGGATCGAGCGCCTGTGCATCGAGCGCGGCCTGAAGATGACCGGCCAGCGCCGGCTGATCGCGCGGGTCCTCAGCGAGGCCGAGGACCACCCGGACGTGGAGGAGCTGTACCGGCGCGCCATCGCGCTCGACAGCAAGGTCTCCATCGCCACCGTCTACCGCACCGTGCGGCTGCTGGAGGAGAAGGGCATCCTCGAGCGGCGCGACTTCGGCGGCGGGCGCTCCCGCTACGACCCGGCGGACCGCGGCCACCACCACCACCTCATCGACGTCGACACGGGCATCGTCATCGAGTTCGAGGACGACGAGCACGAGCGCCTCGTGCAGTCGATCGCCGCGCGCTACGGCTTCACCCTCGTCCAGCAGCGGCTGGAGCTGTTCGGCAAGCGCGCCCCGGTGCCCGCGCCCGACGCCCGCCGCCGCGCCCCCCGGCCCTCCCCCTCGCAGGCCCCGGCCCCGGCGCCGGCCGCCCCCAAGAAGGATGGGTGATGACCGGGCTCGCCCCCGGGTTGGGGGAACTGCGCGCGGGCAGGCTCGGCGTCCGCATCGCGGAGAACGCGGCGGAGGTCGAGGCGGCCCAGGCGCTCCGCTGGCGCGTCTTCTACGAGGAGATGGGCGCCCGGCCGGACGCTTCCACCGCCGCCTCCCGGCTTGACGTCGACGCCTACGACCCCGTGGCCGACCACCTCCTCGTGCTCGACCACGAGCGGGGCGAGGGCGCGCGGGCCGTGGTCGGCACCTATCGCCTGATCACCCGCGCCGCCGCCAACCGGGTGGGCGGCTTCTACTCCGCCTCCGAGTACGACCTCTCCCCCATCCTCGCCCAGGAGGGCGGGCTGCTGGAGCTCGGGCGCTCCTGCGTGGACGCGCGCTACCGCACGCGCGGCACCCTCCAGCTCCTCTGGCAGGGCATCGCGGCCTATGTCTTCCAGCGCCGCATCGCCCTCATGTTCGGCTGCGCCTCCCTCCCCGGGACGGACCCGGACGCCCTGGCCGAGCCGCTGACCTACCTCCACGCCCACCACCTCGCTCCCCCGGCGCTGCGCCCGCGCGCCCTGCCCGGGCGGCGCGTGCCGATGGACCGGCGAGACCCCGCGACGATCGATTCCCGCCGCGTGCTCGCGAACCTGCCGCCGCTCGTGAAGGGCTACCTCCGGCTCGGCGGCTATGTCGGGGACGGCGCGGTGGTCGACCCGCAGTTCAACACGACCGACGTCTGCGTCGTCGTGAAGACCGACCAGGTCACGGCCAAGTACTTCCGCCACTACGAGCGCCGGGTCGGCCCCCAGGCCGAGGACGAGCTGGAGGCGGATGCGGGCTTCTAGCCGCGCCCCCGCCGGCCGCCCGGCCGAACCGCGGCCCACGCCGCAACCCGTGGCCCAACCGGCAGCATGGACGCCGCCCGAGGAGCGGGCTAACCCCGCGGGCATGGACGCCGTCCCCAGCGACCCCGCCCTCGCGCTTGCCGCGCCGGGCCGCCTCCGCCGCCGCACCCCCCTCCGGTTCCGCCGCGTCCTGCCCGGCGGCCGCGCCTTCGACGTGATGGGGGACCGCCCCTTCGGCGGCCGCCTGCGGGCCGTCCGCCGGCTGCTCGTCGCCGGCCTCTGGACCCTTCTCTGCATGCCCGTCCAGGCCGTGCTGCTGCTGCTGCCCGGCCGGGGGAAGATCCTCTTTGCGCGGCTCTACTGGCGCGGCGTCTGCTTCGTCATCGGCATGCGGCTCCGCGTGGTGGGGGAGCGGACGGCGGCGCCGCGCACCCTCTACCTTTCCAACCACTCCTCCTGGCTCGACATCGCGGTCCTCGGCGGCTCGATCGAGGCGGCCTTCGTCTCCAAGGCCGAGATCGGGCAGTGGCCGCTGATCGGCCTCGTCGCGCGGCTCGGCCGCACCGTCTTCGTCTCCCGCTCGCGCCGCCGCACCGGCGACGAGGCGCGCGAGATGAGCGAGCGCCTGGCCGCCGGCGATTCGCTCATCCTCTTCCCCGAGGGCACGAGCTCCGACGGCACCCGCGTCCTGCCCTTCCGCTCCTCCTTCCTCGCCATCGCCGAGAAGGCGGCGGTGATCCGCCCCGTCTCGGTCGTCTTCGACCGCCTGGGCGGCCTGCCGGCCTGCCGGCGCGACCGGCCCCTCTTCGCCTGGTACGGCAACATGGAGATCGCCCCGCATGTGTGGCGCCTCGTCCGCCACGCGGGGCTGCGCGCCACCGTCGTCCTGCACGAGCCGCTGCCGCCGGGCGCCATCCCCAACCGCAAGGCCCTCGCCGCCGTGACCGAGGCGGTGGTGGCCGAGGGCGCCGCGACGCTGCGCCAGAACCGCGAGCCGCGCCCCCTCCGCCCGGAGCGTCCCTGAGGATCCCGCCTTCGCGCTTGACGCGACGCGGCGCCATCCGCGAGGCTCCGGAAATGGACGCGCCCCCTCCGCCGCGCCCGGGTCTTTCTTGACCTCGAAGGCCCCGCGCCGCACATCGCCCCGTCCCGAGGCCCCCTCCATGGCGGGAGGCCCGGGGGAGAAGGGGTTTTCCTCCGCATGAGCAGTTCCACCGGCCCGGTCCCGGCCGCCACCCCCGCCCTTCCCGGGGCGGGCAAGCCCGCGCGCAAGCTCCTGATCCGCACCTGGGGCTGCCAGATGAACGTCTACGACAGCGGGCGCATGGCCGACATCCTCGCCCCCCTCGGCTACGCGCCGACCGAGAGCGCGGAGGAGGCCGACATGGTCATCCTCAACACCTGCCACATCCGCGAGAAGGCGAGCGAGAAGGTCTTCTCCGACCTCGGCCGGCTCCGCGAGACGAAGAAGGCCCGCGCCGCCGAGGGGCGGCAGACCGTCATCGCGGTCGCCGGCTGCGTCGCCCAGGCGGAGGGGGCGGAGATCACCGCCCGCGCCCCCTGGGTCGACATCGTCCTCGGCCCGCAGACCTACCACCGCCTGCCCGAGATGGTCGCCCGCGCCTCGCGCGCGGCGGGCGCCGTGATCGAGACGGACTTCCCCGCCGAGGACAAGTTCGACCACCTGCCCGAGGCCCGCGCCACCCAGGGCCCCGTCGCCTTCCTGACCATCCAGGAGGGCTGCGACAAGTTCTGCTCCTTCTGCGTCGTCCCCTACACCCGCGGCGCCGAGTTCTCCCGCCCCGCCGCGGCCGTCCTCGCCGAGGCCCGGCAGCTCGCGGCCGGCGGCGCGCGCGAGATCGCCCTCCTCGGGCAGAACGTGAACGCCTGGGCCGGCGCGTCACAGGACGGCGGGACCTGGCGCCTCGCGCGCTTGTTGCGGGAACTGGCGGAAATCCCCGGCGTTGCCCGTCTGCGCTACACGACGAGCCACCCTCGCGACATGGACGACGACCTCATTGCGGCCCACGGGGAGATCCCGGCCCTCATGCCCTACCTGCACCTCCCCGTGCAGAGCGGGTCCGACCGGGTGCTGGCCGCGATGAACCGGGGGCACAAGGCCGACCTCTACCTCCGTCTCGCGGACCGGCTGCGGGAGGCGCGCCCCGATCTTGCGCTCACCTCCGACTTCATCGTGGGCCACCCCGGCGAAACCGCCGCCGACTTCGACGCCACGATGCGGCTCGTGGAGCGGGTCGGCTTCGCCGGCGCCTACTCCTTCAAGTACTCCGCCCGCCCCGGCACGCCGGCCGCCGGCCAGCCCAACGCGGTGCCGGAGGCCGAGAAGGACGCGCGGCTCCAGGCCCTGCAGTCCGTGCTGCGCGCGCAGCAGGACGGGTTCAACCGCGCCTGCGTCGGGCGCGTCGTCGATGTCCTGGTCACCGGCACGGGGCGGCATCCCGGCCAGGTGGCGGGCCGCAGCCCGTGGCTCCAGCCTGTTCATGCAACAGGCGCGGCCCCGGTGGGCGCGGTGGTTCCGATGACATTGCGGGCCGCCCTCCCCAACTCTCTCTCCGCAACCATGGCGTCCCCGTGCCAAGAAACTGAGGAGTCCGCCGCCGCTTGACCCAGGCCGCCGCCCCCGCCGCTGGCATCGCCCTCCGGCCCGATCCCCGCGCCCTTCCGCGCAACCCGGCCTTCGCGCCGGACCTGCCGCGGACGGTCACCGTGACCTTCGACGACAACGCGCTGCTGCCGTTGCTCTACGGGGAACACGACCGGCACCTCGCGCGGATCGAGCAACGATTGGGGGTTCGCATCGCCTCCCGCGGCAACCGGGCGACGATCTCGGGCGGCGCGGAGGGCACGGGGCTCGCGGAATCGGTCCTGCGCGCCCTCTGGCAACGCCTGGAGAAGGGAGAGATCACCGGAATGGCCGATGTCGAGGCCGCGCTCCGCATGGCCGACGGCCCCGCGGAGGACCCGCGCCTGCCGCTGGCCGACAAGCCCGCGATCCGCACGCGCAAGGGCGCCATCGCCGCCCGCAGCCGCGCGCAGGGCGCCTACATGGACATGCTCCAGCGCCACGAGATGGTCTTCGGCGTCGGCCCCGCCGGCACCGGCAAGACCTACCTCGCGGTCGCCCAGGGCGTGGCGCTCCTGATGGCGAACCAGGTCGACAAGATCATCCTCTCCCGCCCGGCGGTGGAGGCCGGGGAGCGCCTGGGCTTCCTGCCCGGCGACATGAAGGAGAAGGTCGACCCCTATCTCCGCCCCCTCTACGACGCGCTCCACGACATGATGCCGGCCGACCAGGTGGCGCGCCGCCTCGTGTCCGGGGAGATCGAGATTGCCCCCCTCGCCTTCATGCGCGGCCGGACGCTGGCCCACGCCTTCGCCATCCTCGACGAGGCGCAGAACACGACGCCGGCCCAGATGAAGATGTTCCTCACCCGCATGGGCGAGGGCACGCGCATGGTCATCACCGGCGACCCCTCCCAGGTGGACCTGCCGCCGGGGCAGAAGTCGGGGCTGGTGGAGGCGCTCTCCATCCTCGACGGCGTCGAGGGAATCGGCGTCACCCGCTTCGCCGAGGGCGATGTCGTGCGCCACCCCCTGGTCGGGCGCATCGTCTCGGCCTATGGGCGGGCGGAGCAGGAGGCGGCCGATGGCCGCGCCGCGCGCGCGAGGTTGAAGGAGTAAGGCAGCGGTGGGCAGTCGCCCGCCCGGCGGAACACCCGCCGGGCCGAATAACATCCCCCCCGGTCGCGACGCCGGCCGGGACGATGACGAGACGCCCGGGGAGCCCCTCCCCGGGTGGGAGCACGATATCGACGTCGTGCTGGAGGACCCCGCCTGGCGGTCCGCCGTGCCGCGGGTCGAGGAAGTGGCGCGCCGCGCCGCCGCCGCCGCCTTTGAGGAGGCCGGCATCGACGGCGCCGTCACCGTGCTGCTGACCGGCGACCTGCAGGTCAAGCGACTCAACGGCGACCACCGCGGCAAGGCGAAGCCCACCAACGTCCTCTCCTTCCCCCCGCTCCACCCCGGCATGCCCGGCGACGTGGCGCTGGCGCTGGGCACGGTGCGGCGGGAGGCGCGCGCCGCCGGTCGCAGCGTGATGGCGCATCTCTCCCACCTCGTCGCCCACGGGGTCCTGCACCTCGCGGGCCACGACCATCTCCGCGCCGGCGAGGCGCGGCGGATGGAGCGGGCGGAGGCGCGCGTCATGCGCCGCCTCGCCCTGCCCAATCCCTGGAGGGGCGTGGCATGAGCGATCGGAGCGGCCATGCCGAGCGCGCGGCCGAGCGGGCGCACGAGCGCGCCCAGCGCAACAACATCTTCTGGCGCTTCCAGAGCCTCCTCCGCCGGCGCGAGGCCGAGAGCGTGCGCGACCAGGTGGAGGCCCTCGTCGAGGGCGAGGGCGAGGAGGGCCGCGCGCCCGAGGCCGACGCGCTGGACGCGAACGAGCGCGTCATCCTCGGCAACGTCCTCAAGCTGCGGAACAAGACCGCGGTCGACGTCATGCTGCCGCGGGCCGACATCATCGGCATGCCCTGCGACCTGACGCTGGAGGAATCGATCCGCCTCATCCAGCGGGAGGGCCACAGCCGCTTCCCGGTCTACAGCGAGAACCTCGACGACATCCGCGGCATGGTCCACATCAAGGACGTCTTCGCCGCCGTCGGCCGGGAGGGTCCCTTCTCCCTCGAGGCCGCCCTCCGCCCCCTCCTCTTCGTCGTCCCCCAGGTGCCCGTCCTGGACCTGCTGCTGCAGATGCGCGAGGCCCGGACCCACATGGCCCTCGTCGTGGACGAGTACGGCGGCATCGACGGGCTGGTGACCATCGAGGACCTCGTCGAGACCATCGTCGGCGACATCTCCGACGAGCACGACGAGGAGGCGCCGCCCCAGGCCGTGGAGCGGCCCGACGGCAGCCTCGACGTGGACGGCCGCATGACCATCGAGGCCTTCGAGGCGCATTACGGCGAGGTCCTGACGAGCGAGGAGCGCCACCAGGACATCGACACGGTCGGCGGCCTCGTCTTCACCCTCGCCGGCCGTGTCCCCGCCCGCGGCGAACTCGTCTCCCACTCGTCCGGCATCGAGTTCCGCGTGCTGGACAGCGACCCCCGCCGGATCCGCCGCCTGCGCGTCCGCCGCCCCACCCCCGCGACCCCCGCCATCGAGATGCCCGGCGCCGGCATCGAATCCGGCGCGACCGCCCCCCAGGCCCCCTCGCAGGCGGCGGAATAGAGAGACCCCCTTGCAGCGCTTCGCCGGCTACCTGGAATCGCGCGCCGGCTGGCGCGCCCTCGCCGTCGCCTTCGGCCTCGGCGCCCTCTCCTCCCTCGCCATGCCGCCGGTCTTCGCCCTCCCGGTCCTGCTGGTCTGCTTCCCCGGCCTCCTGCTGCTGCTCGGCCGCGCCGGGAGCTGGAAGCGGGCGGCGGCGATCGGCTGGGCCTTCGGATGGGGCATGCACGTCACTGGCCTCTACTGGATCACCTACTCGATCCTCACCGAGGCGGAGCGTCTCTGGTGGCTCGTGCCCCTCGCCGTGCCCCTGCTCGCCCTCTGGATGGGCCTCTACACGGCCATCCCCGCCGTCCTCGCCTGGCGCGCCGCACCGGGCTGGCCGCGCGCCCTCGTGCTGGCCGGCGGCTGGGTGCTGGCGGAGTTCGTGCGCGGCTGGGCCTTCACGGGCTTCCCCTGGAACCTCCTCGGCACCGCCTGGGCCTTCTCGGCCCTCTCCGCCCAGGGCGCGGCCTGGATCGGCACGCACGGCCTCTCGCTGCTCACCGTCCTCCTGGCCACGACGCCCCTCCTCGGCCGCCGCGCCATGGGGGGCGGGCTGGCGCTGCTCGCCCTCCTGGCCGCCTTCGGCGCCGCCCGCCTCTCCCCGGCCGGCCCCGACCCCCTCCCCGTCACCCTGGTGCTCGTCCAGGGCAACGTGGCCCAGGAGGCCAAGTGGCGCGAGGAGACGCGAATTCCTATCTTTCGTCGCTACCTGGAGTTGAGCGAGGAGGGCGTGCAGGCCGCACGGCGCGACCGGCCCGGGACGCGTCCGGTGATCGTCTGGCCGGAGACGGCGAGCCCCTTCCTCCTCGCCGACGACGCCGAGGCGCGCCGGGTGGCCGCCGCCTCCCTCCCCCCCGACGGCCTCCTCCTGGCGGGCACCGTCCGGGCGGAGTGGGGACCCGACCGGCGGCCGACGAAGCTCTTCAACAGCCTCGTCGCCCTCGGCCCGGACGGGGCCATCGCCGCGACCTACGACAAGGCGCACCTCGTCCCCTTCGGCGAGTACATGCCCCTCTCCGGCCTGCTGCCGATCCGCGTGATCCGGGGCGGCGTTGATTTCGGAGCCGGTCCGGGGCCGGTCGCGTTGCGCCTTCCCGGACTCCCGCCGGCAGGTCCTCTCATCTGTTACGAAGTGATTTTTCCTGGAGACGTTGTTGGTTCGGAACGTCCGGGCTGGCTCTTGAACATCACCAACGACGCCTGGTTCGGCATCTCGGCCGGCCCCCACCAGCACCTCGCGGCGGCCCGGATGCGGGCGGTGGAGGAGGGGCTTCCCCTCGCCCGCGCGGCCCAGACCGGCATCTCCGCGGCTTTCGATTCGCGCGGCCGGGAGCTCGCGAGCCTTGGCCTGGGCCGGACGGGCTTCGCCCTCGCGCCCCTCCCCGGCGCCGAGCCGCCGACGCCTTTCGCGCGCGCCGGTCTCCTGATCCCGGCAATTCTGGTGGGTATTTTCCTACTGGCGGGGTGGTGGGGCACCAGATTGCGCGGCAACGAATCCGTGGGTCCGCTCGTTGTGAGGACCTGAATGGATACGGTGGGCCCGTCCCATTAATTGGAATTCTCGAAAGAGTTGACAATTCGTTAGGATCTGTTCAAGACTCGTTTCGAACATTGCAGGGTTCTATGACGGCCGTGGTCGTGCCGTGGCTGGTCATGGTGTGCAAGACGTGCGCCGCCCCCTGGTCCCGTCGAATGAAGGAGTGGCGCGTATGGCTGGTGAGGAGTCGCTTGATCGGGTCGAGAAGCCCGAGCACCGTCCCAGCCCGATCGACGTGCATGTCGGCAGCCGCGTCCGGCTGCGGCGCACGCTCCTGGGCATGAGCCAGGAGAAGCTCGGGGAGGCGCTCGGCCTAACCTTCCAGCAGGTCCAGAAGTACGAGCGCGGCGTGAACCGCATCGGGGCGAGCCGTCTCTTCGACCTCGGCCGCGTCCTCGACGTGCCGATCGGCTTCTTCTTCGACGACATGCCCGACAGCATGAGCGGCGTGACCGCCGGCTTCCGCTCCCGCCTCGCGGGCTTCGCCGAGACCCAGGAAGGGTTCGAGGACGACACCATGAACAAGCGGGAGACCCTCGAGCTCGTGCGCGCCTACTACCGCATCACCGAGCCGAGCGTCCGCAAGCGCGTCTTCGAGCTCATCAAGAGCCTCGCCCCCACGGAGTAGCGCCGGGCGACGGCCGCCTCCTCAGCCCGGCAGGCCGTCGCGCGTCTGCGGGTTGTCGAAGACCGGCTCCCGGTAGCGCCGCAGCGCCTGGGCCAGCGCCTCGGCGAGGCTCTCCTTCTCCGGCTCGTGCAGGAAGTGCCCGATCTCGGTCGAGCGCCCCCGCGCGGCGAGCCGAAGCTCGCTGATCCGCCCGGGCCGGGGCGTCAGCGCCACCCGCGTCCAGTAAGCGTCGAACTCCACCGCGCGGCGCCGGCCGCGCCGGTCCGTCCGGTCCACCCGCAACCGCCCGTCCGCGAGGGTGATCCGCTCCGCGATCCGGGACGACCAGCGCCGGTGCGTCCGAAGCATCCCGATCACGAGCACGACCTCGCCCCCCATGAAGCCCGCGACGGGCCAGGCGCCGAGGGACCAGAACAGCGCCGTCAGCCCTCCCGACACGATCAGCACCAGCGCCGCGATCACCCGCAACCCCGCGGGCGTGCCGGACTGGTGGGGAACGGTCATCGCCTCGAAGAGGGGAGCGTCCGGGCTCGGTGTCATGCCCGCAACATAGTCGCCTTCCCGCGGATTTCCTCCCCCAAGAGGTTCCGCGCTATGGACGATCGCGTGAGCCGCGCCCCCTCGACCGCCCCCCGCAAGCCCGCCCGTCCCCTGCACGGCACCGCGACCAAGCCGCGCCGCGCCCGCCGCATGGCCGCGGCGCAGGCGGAGGGCTTCATCCGGGCGCTCGCCGCCTCCAACCCGGAGCCGGAGCCGGAGCTCCTCTACCAGGATCCCTTCACCCTCCTCGTGGCCGTCGTCCTCTCGGCCCAGACGACCGACATCGCCGTGAACAAGGCGACCGCCACCCTCTTCGCGGAGGCGCCGGACCCCGCCGCCATGGTCGCCCTCGGCCCCGAGGGGATCGCCCGCCACATCCGGCGGATCGGCCTATGGCAGGGCAAGGCGAAGAACGTCGCCGCCCTCTCGGCCCTGCTGATCGAGCGGCACGGCGGCCAGGTCCCGCGGGAGCGCGCGGCGCTGGAGGCCCTGCCAGGGGTCGGCCGCAAGACCGCGAACGTCGTCCTCAACGTCGCCTTCGGCGAGGACGCCATGGCCGTGGACACCCACATCTTCCGCCTCGGCAACCGCACCGGCCTGGCGCCCGGCGACACGCCGCGGGCGGTGGAGGACGGGCTGGTCAAGCGCTGCCCGCCGGCCCTGCTGCGCGACGCCCACCACTGGCTGATCCTGCACGGCCGCTACGTCTGCAAGGCGCGCCGCCCGGAATGCTGGCACTGCGTCGCGCGGGAGTTCTGCAACTACCCGGACAAGGTGGCCGGGCCGAGCGCGGGCTGAGCCCGGCCAAGAAGAACCAAGCCCCGCCAAAGAGGATTCCTTGGCCGAGCGATTCGTTACTACGGCGGTTCGGCTCCTACCTGTTCCACGATCCGCCGGTAGTGCTCCGGCCGCCGGTGGGCTGCGAAGTTAAACATCTTCTCCTTCCCCTGGCGGCAGAGGTCGAGGTCGATGTCCGCCACCAGCACCTCGTCGCCAAGCGTCCGGGCCTGGGCCACGATCACCCCGTTGGGGTCCACGATGACCGAGCCGCCGATGAGGCCCGACCCGTCCTCGTTCCCCGCCTTGGCCACGCTCACCGCCCAGGTCGCGTTCATGTAGGCGTTGGACTGCGCGGCGAGGGTGGAGTGGAAGCTCCGGATCTCCTCGTTCTCCGTGCTGCCGCCGTTGGGGTCGTAGGCCGCGGAGTTGTAGCCCATGACCATCAGCTCCACCCCCTGCAGCGCGTAGACCCGCCAGGCCTCCGGCCAGCGCCGGTCGTTGCAGACGAGCATCCCCATCACCGGCGCCCCCCATTCGGCCGCGCCCCGGAAGGCCGGGAAGCCGAGGTCGCCGTACTCGAAGTAGCGCTTCTCGAGCTGCTGGAAGCGGTCCCCCGCCCGCGGCTCGACGGAGCCGGGAAGGTGCACCTTGCGGTACTTGGCGAGGATCGTCCCGTCCGGGGCCGTGGTGATGGCCGAGTTGAAGCGCTGGCCCTCCGGCGTGCGCTCCGCGTAGCCGACGTAGAAGCCCACCCCCAGCGCCCGCGCCCGGTCGAACAGGGGCTGCACCCGGGGGTTGGGCATCGCCTCCTCGTAGTAGGCGTCCAGCTCCGCCCCCTCGAGCAGCCAGCGCGGGAAGAAGGTGGTGAAGGCCAGTTCCGGGAAGACGACGAGGCGCGCCCCCCGCGCCGCCGCGTCCTCGAGGAGGGCGATCATGCGGGCGAGGATCGCCTCCCGCGCGTCGGCGCGCTGGTTCGGCCCCATCTGGGCGGCGGCGAGGCGGAGGATGCGGGTCATGGCGGGAGTATCCTGCGCAGGGTCGGGGAGTGCTTCATGCCGCGCCGGGGGCCGCCGCGGCAACCGGGGGTCACCGCGGCGGGCCGGCCTCGGCCTCCGCGCCGGGCATCCCGTGCGCCACCCCCACCGGCTCCCGCCGCCCGAGGCCAAGAAGCTGGTAGAGCCCGATCGCCGCGATCGTCGCCGTGCCGATCCCCGCGACCGAGAAACCGCCGACCGTCACCGTGAAGTTGCCCGAGCCGAGCACGAGCGCGGTGCCGACCGTCAGCAGGTTGCGCGGGTCGGAGAAGTCCACGCGGTTGTCGACCCAGAGCCGGATCATGGCCGCCGCGATCAGCCCGAAGACGATGACCGCAAGCCCGCCGAGCACGGGCCCCGGGATGGTCCGCAAGAGCGCCCCGAACTTCGGCGAGAAGCCGAGGGCGATCGCCGCCACCGCCGCCACGATGAAGAGAAGCGTCGAGAAGACGCGGGTCACGGCCATGACCCCCATGTTCTCGACATAGGTCGTCACCCCCGTGCCCCCGCCGAAGCCCGAGACCATGGTGGCGATGCCGTCGCCGAGGAAGCCGCGGCCGATATAGGGGTCGAGGTTGCGCCCGGTCATCGCACCGATCGCCTTGATGTGCCCGAGGTTCTCCGCGACGAGGATGAAGGCCACGGGCGCGACCAGCGCCATGGCCCCCGCCCCGAAGCGCGGCGCGCGGAAGGCGGGCAGGCCGAACCAGGGCGCGGCCGAGAGCTCCGCGAAGGAGACCGGCGGCAGCAGCCCCATGACGTTGCCGACGAGAAGGTAGAGCGCGTAGCCGGCGGCGATCCCCGCCAGGATGGAGACGCGGCGGAGCGCGAGCGGCGCGTAGACCGCGATCAGCGCCGTCGCCACCAGCGTCCCGAGCGCCACCAGGACATGCGCCCCGCTCCCCTCGATCCCCTTCACCGCCACGGGCGCGAGGTTGAGCCCGATCGCCGCCCCCACCGCGCCGGTGACCGCCGGCGGCATCAGCCGCTCCACCCAGCCCGAGCCCGTGACCATGACGAGCCCCCCGATGGCGGCGTAGAGCGCCCCCGCCGCGATGATGCCGCCCAGCGCCGGCCCGATGTCGGGGTTCGGCCCCGTGCCCGCGTAGCCCGTCACCGCGATGACGACCGCGATGAAGGAGAAGGAGGAGCCGAGGTAGCTCGGCACCCGCCCGCCGACGAGCACGAAGAAGATCAACGTGCCGATGCCCGAGAACAGGATGGCGAGGTTCGGGTCGAAGCCCATCAGCAGCGGCCCGAGGATGGTCGAGCCGGACATGGCCACCAAGTGCTGCACGCCGAGCAGGCCGGTGGTCCCCCAGGGCAGGCGCTCGTCGGGCTGGACGGTGGCGCCGCGGGCGAGCGGCCAGCGGGGGAAGAACGACATGCCGGGGCGGTTCCTTGGGTGGGGCGAGGGCCCGCATTATGCGGCGTCCCCGCCGCCCCGGGCAGGGCGCGCGCCCGTCGTTCCGCGCCCGTCCGTCCAGGCCCGGGCGGCGCGCCTCAGGCCGCCTGGCGCACCGAGGGCACGCCGCGAAGCCGCCCGCCCGGCGTGCCGCCCGGGATCTGCGCGGCAAGGTCGGCGGCCGCCAGCAGCCGGTTCCAGTCGACGCCCGTCTCCACCCCCATGCGGCGGAACAGCCAGGCCACGTCCTCGGTCGCGACGTTGCCCGTGGCGCCCGGCGCGAAGGGGCAGCCGCCCAGCCCGCCCGCCGCGGAATCGAAGATCCGCACCCCCGCCGCCCAGGCCGCGGAGACGTTGGCCACCCCCATCCCGTAGGTGTCGTGCCCGTGGAAGGCGAAGCGCAGGCCCCAGGAGCGGTGCGCGCGCTCGAAAATCCGCCGCACCTGGTCGGGGGCCGCGTTGCCGGTGGTGTCGGCCAGCGCGACCTCCATGGCGGGGTCCAGCGCGACCACGCGCTCGATCCAGTCCAGCGCCTCGCCGTCGGGCACCACGCCCTCGAAGGGGCAATGGAAGACGGTGGAGAGGTTGAAGCGAAGCTCCAGCCCGGCGGCCTTGGCATCGCGCACGATGGCCGCGAGGTCGGCGAAGGATTCCTCGCGCGTGCGGTTCAGGTTCGCCTTGTTGTGGCTCTCCGTCACCGACATGAAGAGGCCGAGCCGCTGCGCGCCCGAGGCCGCCGCCAGGTCGAAGCCGCGCCGGTTGGGCACCAGCACCGTGCACTCGAGGCCGGGCATCGCGAGCGCCGCGCGCAGCACCTCCGCCGTGTCGGCCATCTGCGGCACGGCCTTGGGCGAGACGAAGGAGCCGATCTCCATCCGCCGGATGCCGGCGTCATAGATCGCGCGCACGAGGGCGATCTTCGTCGCCGTCGGCACGAAGGGCCCGATGGACTGCAGCCCGTCGCGCGGGGCGACGTCGCTGATGATGGCGCGCGGGTTGGTCATGGCTTGGCCTCCTGCTTCAGCAGCGATTCGAAGACGTGCTCGTTGTGCGCGCCGACCGCGGGGCCGGGCCAGCGCACCATGTCGCGCGGCGCGATGCCCTGGAAGCGGAAGGGCGCGGCCGGGTGCGGCACCGTGGCGCCGATCAGCGGGTCCTCCACCGGCAGCAGCATGTCGCGCGCCTGGAAGTGCGGGTCCTCGACGCAGTCCTTCATGTCGAAGAGGCGCGAGCACGGCACCTCCACCGCCTCCAGCGCGTCCTGCGCCTCCTTGGCCGGCAGGGTGCGCGTCCAGGCCGCGATCGCCTCGTCCAGCTCGGCCGCGTTGGCGCAGCGCCCGGAGTTGCCGGCCATGCGCGGGTCGTCGGCCAAGTCCTCGCGCCCGATCCGCGTCATCAGCCGGCGGAAGATAGGGTCGGAGTTGCCCGCGACCGCCAGCCACTTCCCGTCCGCGCAGGGATAGGTGTTCGTCGGCGCCGCGCTCGGCAGGGCCGCCCCCATCGGCTGTCGCACGCGGCCGAGCAGCCCGTATTCCGGCAGCATCCCCTCCATCAGCGAGAAGACGGAGGAGACGAGGTCGAGGTCGATCACCGTCCCCTTCCCCTCCGGGCTCCGGTCCCGCCCCCAGCAGGCGGAGACGAGCGCCATCGCCGCGTACATGCCCGCGAGGTCGTCGCTGATCGAGACGCCGCAGCGGGGCGGCGGCAGGTCCGCCTGGCCGGGATTGGCGGTCAAGTGGCGCAGGCCGCCCATCGCCTCGCCGATGGCGCCGAAGGCCGGCTTGTCGCGGTAGGGCCCGTCCTGCCCGTAGCCCGAGACCCGCGCGATGACGAGGCGCGGGTTCATCGCGTGCAGCGCTTCGGGGCCGAGCCCCATCCGCTCGATCGCGCCCGGCCGCAGGTTCTCCACCAGCGCGTCGGCGCGGGCGAGCAGGGCGCGCAGCTTCTCCTTCCCCTCGGCCGTCCTGAGGTCGAGCGTGACCGAAAGCTTGTTGCGCCCGTGGATGGAGAACCACACGGCGTGCCCGTTCACCCGCGCGCCCCAGTCGCGGTGCGGGTCGCCGCCCGGCGGCTCCACCTTGATCACCTCGGCGCCGAGATCGGCCAGCAGCCGGGTCGCGAAGGGCGCCGCGATGTAGTGGCCGAGCTCCACCACCCGCAGCCCCGTCAGCGGCAGGCGCGGATCCTCCCTCGGCGCCTCGGGCGGGGGCGTCCCGGGCTTGGCCTCGTCCGGCATCGGCGTCTCTCCCTGATCGGCGGGGATGTTCCCCGGCGCGGGGGCGCTGGCAAGGGGGCGCGGGCGCGGACCCGCGCGGCGGGGCCCGCCGGCCCTTTGCGCTAGATCAAGGTTGCGGGAGCCGCGCGCGGCTACGCCCATGGCCATGACCGCCGCCCCCGCCCCCTCCCGCGCGCTGCTCGCCCTCGCCGAGGCCAAGGTGCCGCGCTACACGAGCTACCCCACGGCCGCGCAGTTCGGCCCGCTGGACGAGGCCACCTACCGCGGCTGGCTGCGCGACGGCGTCCGCGCCGGCGACCCGCTCTCGATCTACCTTCACGTCCCCTACTGCCGGGACCTCTGCTGGTACTGCGCCTGCCACGCCAAGCCGACCCGCTCCGAGGCGCGGATCGACGCCTTCGCCGCGGCCCTGGAGGGCGAGGCGGACCTCCTGGCGGCAGCGCTGCCCGAGCACGGCGGCGTCGCGCACCTGCATCTCGGCGGCGGCACCCCCTCCATCCTCGGCCCCGTGCGGATGCGCACCCTCGTGAACGGCCTCTTCGCGCGCTTCGGCCTCCGCCCCGGCGCGGAGCTGGCGATCGAGCTCGACCCCCGCCTGCTCGACGACGACATGGTCACGACCCTGGCCGAGCTCGGCTTCACCCGGGCGAGCCTCGGCGTGCAGGACATCTCGCCCGAGGTCCAGGCGCGGATCGGCCGGACGCAGCCCTCCGAGATGGTCGCCATCGCCGTGGAGCGCCTCCGCCGGGCGGGCTTCTCCGGCGTGAACCTCGACCTCATGTACGGACTGCCCGGCCAGACCGTGGACCACGTGGAGCGGAGCGCGCGCTTCGCCGCCTGGCTCGGCGTCGACCGGATCGCGGTCTTCGGCTACGCGCACGTCGCCTGGATGAAGCCGAACCAGCGCGCCCTCGACGCCACCGCCCTGCCGGGCGCCGAGGCGCGGATGGAGCAGGCCGAGGCCGCCGAGAGGGTGCTCACCCGCGCCGGCTACGCGGCGCTGGGCCTCGACCACTTCGCCGCCCCCGGCGACCCCCTGGCCCGCGCCGCGGCCGAGGGCCGGCTGCGGCGGAACTTCCAGGGCTACACCACGGACGACGCGCCCGTGCTGCTCGGCCTCGGCCCCTCGGCTATCGGCAGCCTGCCCGGCGGCCTCGCGGGCAACATCCTCGACGAGCGCAATCACGCCGATGCCGTGGCGGAGGGCCGCCTGCCCATCGCCCGCGGCGTCGCGATCACGCCGGAGGACCGCGCCCGCGGCGCCCTCATCGAGCGCCTGATGTGCGACTTCGCCCTCGACCTCGCCGCCCCGGCCACGGCGGCCGTGCCGCTCGAGCCGATCCTGCGCGAGGCGATCGCGGCCATGGCGCCGCTGGAGGCGCAGGGCTTGGTCGAGATCCGGCCCGGCCGCCTGACCGTGACGCCCGCCGGCCGCCGCTTCGTGCGCCAGGTCGCGGCCTGCTTCGACGCCCATCTCGCGCCCTCGCCGCAGCGGCACTCCGCGGCGGTCTGAGGCGCGCCCTCACCCCCGCCGGAGCGCGACGAGCAGCCCGGCGAGGCTGAGCAGCAGCCCCGCCAGGAAGACCGGCGCGTGGGCGTCGCCGGCGAGGGCGAAGAGCCAGGCCAGGCCGTAGCCCGTGGCGGCCTGCGCGCCCGCGTAGAGCGCCGTCGCGCGCGACCAGTGCCGCGGCGTCGCCGGCCCCGTCATGGAGCGGAGCCGCGCCAGGGCGACCGCGGAGATCCCGACCCCCGAGAAGCCCGAGAGGAGCGAGGCCAGCGGCACCGCCGCCGGGTGCGGCAGCAGCGCCGCGGCGAGCGCCGCGACCTGCACCCCCAGCCAGAGCGGCATGGCCCGCGGCCCCAGCCGATCGGTCGCGAGCCCGCCGGCGAGCGTCCCGCCGAGGGCGCCGAGGCCGAAGAGCCCCCAGACCAGCCCGGCCGCCGCCACGCCGAGCCCGTGCCCCCGCGCGGCGAGGTCGCCGAGATAGACCATCGGCGCCGCCATGCCGGCCGCCGAGAGGGTATAGGCGAGGACGAGCATCCCCACCCCCGCCGGCGCCGCCACCGGGGCCTCCCCGGCGACGGGCCGCGGCAGGGCCGGCGGGTCCGGCCAGCGCGGATGCGCGAAGGCCCAGAGCGCCGCGACCGCGAGGCCGAGCCCCGCCCAGGTCGCCGCGAGCCCCCCGGCGCCCACCAGCACGGGCACGAGGAGGGAGGCCAGCATCACCCCCGAGCCCACCCCGCCGAGCACCAGCCCGCCCGCGCGCCCGCGGCGGGAGGGCTCGGTCACCGCCTGCACCGCGGGGCCGATCAGCGCCATGGTGACGCCCCCCGCCAGCCCCGCCGCCGCGCGCCAGAGGGCCAGCCAGGGGAAGCCGAGATGCAGCGCGCAGGCGAGGAAGGACAGCGCCGCCAGCCCCATCCCCGCGTCCAGCGCCCGCCGCGTGCCGAGCCGCGCCCCCACCCGCGGCCCGATCAGCGCGCCCGCGAGGTAGCCCGTGAAGTTCACCGCCCCCAGCGCCCCCGCCTCCCCGCCCCCCACCCAGCCGGCAGCGACGAGGGCGGGGAAGAGGGGCACGTAGCCGAAGCGCGCGAGGCCGATGACGGCGCAGAGCGCGGCCGCCCCGGCCAGCGCCGCGGAAAGGGACGGGTTGCGCTTCCCCACCCCCTCAGGCCTCGGCCGCGGGCGCGACGTCGGCCGGCAGGACGAGGGTGGCCGAGAGGCCCGGCGGCACCGCGCCCGGATGGGTGTCCTCCAGCACCAGCTCCCCCCCGTGCAGCCCCGCCACCGCGCGGACGAGCGAGAGGCCGAGCCCGTAGCCCGGCGTCGCCCGCGCGCTGTCGGCCCGGAAGAACCGCTCCCCGGCCCGCGCCCGGTCCGCCGGGGAGAGCCCCGGCCCCTCGTCCGCCACGGTGATCCGGAGAGACCCCTCCGACACGCCCGCCAGGAGCCGGATGGTGCTTCCGGCCGGGGAGAACTTCACGGCGTTGTCGAGGAGGTTGGCGACCGCCTGGAGCAGCAGGTCGCGGTCGCCCGTCATCGGCAGCGCCTCCGGCAGCTCGGCCGCCAGCGCCGCCCCGCGCGCCTCGGCGAGCACCTCGTAGAGCTCGGCGGCGTCGGCCAGCAGCGGCGTGAGGTCGAGGGCGGCGAAGGCCGCGCGCCGCGCCCCCGCCTCGGCCTCCGTGATGCGCAGCACCGCCTGGAAGATCCGCGTCATCCCGTCGAGGTCGGCCAGCCCCGTCTCGATGGCGCGCCGCATCGTCTCGGCATCGCCGTCCAGCGCCTCCTCCAGGCGCCCGCGCGCCCGCGCCACGGGGGTGCGCAGGTCGTGCGCGATGGCGTCGGACACGCCGCGGACGCCGGCCATCAGCGTGCCGATGCGGTCCAGCATGGCGTTCAGCGCCCGCCCCAGCCGGTCGAACTCGTCCTCGCGGCCCGAGAGCGGCACGCGCTGGGTGAGGTCGCCCTGGGCGATGGACGTCACCGTCTCGGCGGCCGGGCGGAGGCGGGACTGCAGCGCCCGCCGCAGCAGCAGCGCGCCGATGAGGGCGATGAGGCAGGAGGCGCTGGCCGCCCAGCCGAGGCCCCGCCCGAGCAGCTCGCGCAGCCGCAGCCGCTCCTCCACGTCGCGCCCGACGATCAGCCGGTCCCCGTTGGGCAGGTCCGCGCGGTAGAGCCGCGCCTCCGTCAGCGAGCCCTCCCGCACCAGCGGCGCGCGCAGCCAGCGCAGCGGCTCCCCCTCCGGCGGCGGCCCGTCGAGCTCGTCCGGCGTCGCGTCGAGGTTGCCCGCGATCTGGCGGCCCGTGGAATCAGTCAGGCGGTAGAGGTCCTGCGCGTCGCCGTCGCGCAGCAGGCGGAAGGCGATCGCCTCCTCCACCCCCTCGCGCCCGGCCTGGCGGAAGCGCTGCACGAGGGCCGCGACGTCGGCGCGGATGGCCGCGTCCGTCTGCCGGTCCAGCCCGCCCGCCGTGTTCCACCAGACGATGCCCGCGAAGGCGACGCCGCCGAGGAGGAACATGACGGCGAAGAAGACCGCGAAGCGGAACCCCGCGCTGTCCACCAGGCGGGGGACGGGAGCGCGGCGGATCTGCCCGGCGACCACGGCCGCGCGCCCCTTAGGCGGCGTCCTCCGCCCGGATCATGTAGCCGGCGTTGCGGATGGTGTGGATGAGCGGCTTGTCAAAGCCGCGGTCGAGCTTCTGGCGCAGCCGCGAGACGTGCACGTCGATGACGTTCGTCTGTGGGTCGAAGTGGTAGTCCCAAACCTTCTCGAGCAGCATCGTGCGCGTCACCACCTGCCCCGCGTGGCGCATCAGGTGCTCGAGCAGCCGGAACTCGCGGGGCTGCACGTCGATCCGCTTGCCGCCCCGCGTGACGGAGCGCGACAGCAGGTCCAGCTCCAGGTCCGCCACCCGAAGCCGCGTCGCCGGCACCTCGGCGGCGGGGCGCCGCCCCAGCGCCTCCACGCGGGCGAGGAGCTCGGCGAAGGCGAAGGGCTTGGTGAGGTAGTCGTCGCCCCCCGCCTTCAGCCCGCGCACCCGCTCGTCGACCGAGGAAAGGGCCGTCAGGAACAGCACGGGGGTGCGGTTCTCCTGCCCCCGCAGCGTCTCCACCAGGCGCAGCCCGTCGACGCCCCCCGGCAGCATGCGGTCGATCACCAGCAGGTCGAAGGGCTCGCCGGCGGCGGCGAAGAGGCCGTCGCGCCCGTTGTCGCGGTGCTCGACGGCGTGGCCGGCCTCGGTCAGGCCGCGGCGGACGAAGCGGGCGACCTCGGGGTCGTCCTCGACGAGGAGGATACGCATGGTGGTCCTTGTTCTATCCCGGGCGTGATCGGCCCGGGACGGCTTCCCGCCGGAGATTCCCGCCTTTCTTGGAAGACCGCGGCAGGACTGTCCAGCACCGGGGCATCGGCCCCGCCCCGCCCTACTGCGGCTGGACCGCCGCCGCGGTCCCCGGCGGGCGCCGCCCGACCTGCACGTTCACGTCCTGCCCGCGCCCCTCGCGCGTCAGCGTCAGCCGCACGCTCTGCCCGGGGGCCACGCCCGCGATGCTGCGGATGAGGGCGCGGGAGCTCTCGATCCGCTCCCCGTTCAGCCCCGTGACGAGGTCGCCTGCCCGCAGCCCGGCCCGAGCGGCGGGGGAGTTGCGCTCCACCCCCTGGATCTGCACGCCGCGCCGGCCCCGCGGCGCGTCCGGGTTCACGTCCTGCACGGCGACGCCGAGCCAGCCGCGCTCCACCCGCCCGTCCCGCCGGAGCTGGTCGATCACCCCGCGCGCGAGGTCGGACGGCGTCGCGAAGCCGATGCCCGCGCTGGCGCCGGATGGGGAGTAGATGGCGGTGTTGATGCCGATCACCTCGCCGGCCGTGTTGAACAGCGGCCCGCCGGAATTGCCGGGGTTGATGGCGGCGTCGGTCTGGATGAAGTCGTCGAAGGGCCCCGCGCCGATCTCGCGCCCGCGGGCCGAGACGATGCCCGTGGTGACCGTGCCGCCGAGGCCGAAGGGATTGCCGGCGGCCATCACCCACTGCCCGACCCGCACGGGCGAGCTGCCCCAGGGCACGGCCGTCAGCGGCGCCCGCGTCTCGATGCGCAGCAGGGCGAGGTCCGTCAGCTCGTCCGTGCCCACCACGCGCGCCGGGTGCTCCGTTCCGTCCTGCAGCGAGACGACGACGCGCGCCGCCGAGCCGACGACGTGGTTGTTCGTCACCACGAAGCCGGAGGGGTCGATGACGAAGCCCGAGCCCGCGCCCTGCACTTGCTGGCGCCCGCGCCGCTCCCGGAAGTAGCGCTCGAAGGGCGTGCCGCGCAGCTCCGGCGGGATCTGGGTCGTCTGCTCCCCCGTCACCGCGATGTTCACCACCGCCGGCAGCACGGCCTGGGCGAGGTCGGCGAAGTCCGGCAGCACGGTCATGCGCGGAGTGGCGGGGACGGACTGGGCCCGCGCGTCCAGCGGCGTGCAGCCGGGCGCGGCCGCCAGGGCGGCGAGCCCGAGCAGGGCGCCGCGGCGGGCGAGGCGCGAGGAGTGAATCGCCGGCGGCGCGGGGAACGTGGTGGTGGGCTCGGGCATGCGGTCTATCGGCTCTCCGGCGAGTCGGCGGGGACGGTCTTCCCATAGAGGGGGAAGGATAAGGGGGTGTTCAAGGTCTCGCGAGGCGCCTCACCCGCCCGCGGAGGGATCCTCCGGCCAGGCGTGGCGCGGGTAGCGCCCCCGCATCTCCCGCCGCACCTCCGCCCAGCCGCCCCGCCAGAAACCCGGCAGGTCCGAGGTGACCGCGATGGGCCGCCCGGCCGGCGAGAGGAGCGAGACCTGCAGCGGCACGCGCCCGCCCATCAGCCGCGGCGCGGCGGCGAGGCCGAAGAGGTGCTGCGCCCGCGCCTCGATCGCCGGCACCTCGCGGTCGTAGTCGATGGCGGCGCTGCGGCCCTCCGGCAGATCCACCCGGGGCGGCAGCTCGGCGTCCAGCCGCCGGCGCAGCTCCCAGGGCACCAAGGATTGCAGCACCGCCGCCGCGTCCAGCCCGCGCAGCTCCGCCAGGCGGGACTTCCCGTGCAGGTGCGGCGCCAGCCATTCCTCGGCCGTCGCGGCCAGCGCCGCGTCGGACACCTCCGGCCAGGGCGCGCCCTCCGTCGCGCGGGCCCAGCGCAGGCGCGCGCGGAGCGCCACCGCCGCCTTCGTCCAGTCGAGGTCGCGGAAGCCGCGCGACGCCGCGGCGCGGGCCAGCGCCCCCGCGACGAGGGCGGGGTCGGCGTGGGGAAGCGTCGCCTCCTCCAGCACCAGCGGCCCGAAGCGCAGCCGCCGGCGGGCGACGACGGCGTTCGCCCGCGCGTCGAACTCCGTCACCTCCTCGCGCACGAAGCGCTCGGGGAAGCGCGCCTCCAGCACCGCGCGGTCGAGCGGCGCCGCCATGCGGATGCGGGACTCCGTTCCCTGCAGCTCGAGCGCCGCGACGGCCAGCAGCGCGGACTTGCGCAGCGGGTCGGTCGCGGCCAGCCGTGCCCCCTGGCCGGAGGCGAGGCGGTAGGCCCCCTCCATCGTGCCCCGCCGCGCCGCGATGCGGTCCGGGAAGCCCGCCGCCAGCAGCGCCGCGGGATCGCCCTCCGGCTCCGTCCGCTCGGGCACGGAGAGGCGGCGCCGATGAAGCTGCGCGGTGCGGCGGATGCGCTGGACGGCGCCGCGGTCGGCCTCCGGGTGGTCGCCCCCGCGCAGCAGGTCGAGCCGCAGGTGCAGGTCGGTCGGCGCCTCGCGGTTGCGGATGGGGTCGCGCTCCTCCAGCAGCGCGGCGAGGTCCGCGGCCAGCGCGCCCTCGCCGGGCGTGCGGGTCTCCACCATCACGCGGGCGAGCCGGGGATGGGCGCCGAGGCGGGCCATGCGCCGCCCGGTCGCGGTGATCCGCCCCTCCCCGTCCAGCGCGTCGAGGTCGTGCAGCAGGGCGCGCGCCGCCGCCAGCGCCCCCTCGGGCGGGGGGTCGAGGAAGGACAGCGCGCGGGGATCGGCGCCCCAGGCCGCGCAGTCGAGGGCGAGGCCCGAGAGCTCCGCCTCCAGCATCTCCGGCCGGTTCGCGATCGGCAGGCCGCGGTGCAGCGCCTCCGTCCAGAGGCGGATGGCGACGCCCGGCTCGGTCCGCCCCGCGCGACCCGCCCGCTGCTCGGCGGCGGCGCGGGAGATGCGGACGGTGGCCAGCCGGGTCAGCCCCGTGGCCGCGTCCAGCCGCGGCGCGCGCCGGAAGCCGCCGTCGACGACGATCCGCACCCCCGGCACGGTCAGCGAGGTCTCGGCGATGGAGGTCGCCAGCACCACCTTCCGGCGCGCGGAGGGGTTCAGCGCCCGGTCCTGCTCGGCCGGCGGCATCTCGCCGTGCAGCGGCAGCACCTCCGCCTCGATGCCGGACAGCCGCTCGGCCGTGCGCCGGATCTCGCCCCAGCCCGGCAGGAAGGCGAGGACGTCTCCCGGGTGCGCCCGCAGCGCCTCGCGGATGGCGCCCGCCATGGCCTCGGGCAGGTCGCGCGGTTCCTTGATGTCGCGCGGGCGGTGGTGGACAACGACCGGGAAGGCCCGCCCCGCGCTCTCGATCAGCGGCGCGTCGAGCAGCGCCCCGAAGCCCGCGGCGTCGAGCGTGGCGGACATCGCGACCAGCCGGATCTCCGGCCGCAGCGCCCGCTGCATGTCGAGGCAGAGCGCGAGGCCGAGATCGGTGTCGATGTGCCGCTCGTGCGCCTCGTCGAACAGCACGGCCGAGACGCCCGCGAGATCCGGGTCCGATTGCAGGCGCCGCACGAGCAGCCCCTCCGTCACCACCTCGATCCGCGTGCGGTCGGACACCGCGCGGTCGAGGCGCGTGGAGAGCCCGACCAGGCCGCCCGGCGCCCCCTCCCCCGCCAGCTCCGCCATGCGCCGCGCCGCCGCCCGCGCCGCGACGCGCCGGGGCTCGAGCACGAGGATCTTCCCGGTGGCCCAGGGCTCGTCCAGCAGGGTGAGCGGCACGATGGTCGTCTTGCCCGCGCCGGGCGGGGCGACGAGCACGGCGTTGGAGCCCGCCCGCAGCGCCGCGAGCAGGGCGGGAAGGGCCTCGGCGACGGGAAGTTCGGGAAGCTGCATCGTGCCCGCGGTCTCGGCGGAGCGGCACGGCTTGTCAAACGCCGCCCCGCCACCCCATCGCCCCTGGGCAGGGCGGGGCCCGCCGCCCACCTTGGGGCCTGCACCACGAAGGACCATCCCATGCAGTTGCGCGCGCTCGGCCGGACCGGCCTGGAGATCGCCCCCCTCGTCTTCGGCGGCAACGTCTTCGGCTGGACCGCGGATGAGGCGACCAGCTTCTCCCTGCTGGACGGCTTCGTGGACGCCGGGCTGAACGCCATCGACACGGCGGACGTCTATTCCCGCTGGGCGCCGGGCCACCAAGGCGGCGAGTCCGAGGCGATCATCGGCCGCTGGCTGCGCGCTAACCCCGGCAAGCGCGAGAAGGTCCTCCTCCTCACCAAGGTCGGCATGGACATG
This sequence comes from Muricoccus nepalensis, assembly GCF_006438825.1. Classification (GTDB taxonomy): domain Bacteria; phylum Pseudomonadota; class Alphaproteobacteria; order Acetobacterales; family Acetobacteraceae; genus Roseomonas; species Roseomonas nepalensis. The sequence continues at coordinate 50,128 of NZ_RCZP01000002.1, read as the reverse complement.
GGGGAAGACCGCAAGGGCCTCTCGCCCCGCTGGATCGAGCGCGCGGTGGAGGATTCGCTCCGCCGCCTCGGCACGGACCGCATCGACCTTTACCAGTCCCACGCCTTCGACGCGGCCACGCCGCAGGAGGAGACGCTGCGGGCCTACGAGGCGCTGATCCAGGCCGGCAAGGTCCGCGCCATCGGCTGCTCGAACTTCGACGCGGCCCAGCTCTCGCAGGCGCTGGAGACCGCGCGCGCGAAGGGCCTGCCCCGCTACGAGAGCCTGCAGCCGCAGTACAACCTCTACGACCGCGCGGGCTTCGACGGCCCGCTCCGCGACCTCGCGATCCGCGAGGGGATCGGCGTGATCACCTACTTCAGCCTGGCTTCCGGCTTCCTCTCCGGAAAGTACCGCTCGAAGGCCGATATCGAGGGTCGCGCCCGCGGCGGGCGGGTGGAGAAGTACCTCAACGACCGGGGCATGCGGATCCTCGCCGCGCTGGACGAGGTGGCCGGGCGCCGCGGCGCCAAGCCGGCCGAGGTAGCCCTCGCCTGGGTCATCGCGCGGGAGGGCGTGACCGCCCCCATCGCGAGCGCGACGAGCCGGCCGCAGCTCGAGAGCCTCGTCCGCGCCGTGCACCTCGCCCTGCCGCCCGAGGACATCGCGGCGCTGGACGCGGCGAGCGGCTGATGCCCCGCCCGGTCCGCGCCGGGCGTTGCGGCGGGCGCCGCATCGGCCCTATGCCGTGCTGATGCGCGCCCTCCTCCTGCTGCTGGCGGCCCTGCTGCTGCCCGGCGCCGCCCGCGCGGCCGAGAGCGCCGCCGTGGCCTCCCCCCGCGCGCGCGTGACGCTGGTGACCGAGGCGGCGGCGGTCGCGCCCGGCCAGCCCTTCCGCCTCGCGCTGCGCCAGGTGCTGGCGCCGGGCTGGCACACCTACTGGACCAACCCGGGCGACGCCGGGGAGGCGCCCTCGCTCGAGCTCTCCCTGCCCGACGGCGGCACGGCCGGCCCCCTGGCCTTCCCCGCGCCCACCCGCATTCCCTACGGTCCGCTGGTGAACTTCGGCTACCTCGGCGAGGCCGTCTTCCCTCTCACGGTCACCCCGCCCGAGGGCATCGCGCCCGGGCGCCTCCTCACGATCGAGGGCACCGCGCGCTGGCTCGTCTGCGCCGACCTCTGCATCCCCGAGGAGGGCTCCTTCCGCCTCGACCTGCCCGTGGAGGCCGCGCCGCGGCCTGACCCGGCGGCAGCGAGCCTCTTCCGCGCCGCCGAGGGCGCCCTGCCCCGCCCCTCCCCCTTCGCGGTCCGCGCGGGCTTCGACGGCGGGCGCGGCGCCGTCGAGCTCTCCGGCCCCGGCCTCGCCCCGGCCTCGGTGCGCAACGCCTTCTTCTTCCCCGACGAGCCCGGCCTGATCGACAACGCCGCCCCCCAGCCTCTCTCGCTGCGGGACGGCGCGCTCGTGCTCTCGCTCAAGCGCGGGGCGGCGGCGGTGCCGGCGGCGGTCTCGGGCGTGGTCGCCCTCACCGACGCGGCCGGGGTGCGTAGCGCCTACACGGTCTCCGCCGCGCCCGGCCCGGTGCCGGAGGCCGGCGCGGGCCTCCTGCGGGTGGTGTTCTGGGCCGCGCTCGGCGGGCTCATCCTCAACCTCATGCCCTGCGTCTTCCCCGTGCTGGCGATGAAGGCGATGGGCCTCGCGCGCCTCTCCGGCGCCCCGCGCGCGGCGGTGCGGGCGGAGGCGCTGGCCTATGTGGCGGGCGTGGTCGCGGCCTTCCTCGCCATCGGCGGCGCCCTCGTGGCCGCGCGGCTGGCGGGCTCGGCGGCGGGCTGGGGCTTCCAGTTCACGGCGCCCGCCTTCGTCGCCGGCCTCGCCTGGCTGATGCTGGCGGTGGGGCTGAACCTGTCCGGCGTCTTCGCGGTGGGCGGCCCCTCCGGCGGCGGGCGGACGGGCAGCTTCGGCGCCGGCGCGCTGGCCGTGGTGGTGGCGACGCCCTGCACGGCCCCCTTCATGGCCGCGGCCCTGGGCGCGGCGCTGGCCCTGCCGCCGGCCGCGTCGCTGGCCGTCTTCGGCGCCATGGGCCTCGGCATGGCCGCGCCCCACGCGCTGCTCGCGGCCTTCCCCAGCCTCGCCCGCCTCCTGCCCCGCCCCGGCGCCTGGATGGAGCGGCTGCGCGGCGTCCTCGCCTTCCCGATGTACGCGGCGGCGGCCTGGCTCGCCTGGGTGGTCATGGTGCAGGCGGGGCCGGAGGGCGCCGCCTGGGTGCTGGCCGGTGCCGTGCTGGTGGGCTTCGCGGCCTGGGCCCTCGGCGCCGCTCAGGCGGCCTCGGCCAAGGGGGCACGGGTCGGGCGCGGCGCGGCGGCGCTGGCGCTGCTGGCGGCGCTCGCCCTCCTTCCCCAGGTCTCGCGCGGGGCGCCGCCCGTGGCCGAGGCGGGCGGCGAGGCCTGGTCCGCCGCGCGCGTCGCGGCGCTGCGGGCGGAGGGCCGCCCGGTCTTCGTGAACCTGACGGCGGCCTGGTGCATCACCTGCCGCGTGAACGAGCGCGTGGCCCTCGACACCGCCGCCACCCGCGCCGCCTTCGCGCGGGAGGGCGTGGCCCTGCTGACCGGGGACTGGACCCGCGGCGACCCCGCCATCTCCGCCCTCCTGCGGGAGAGCGGGCGCGACGGGGTGCCGCTCTACCTCCTCTACCCCGCGGGCGGCGGCGCCCCCGTGGTGCTGCCGCAGATCCTGACGGAGCGGATGCTGATCGAGGCGGTCTCCGGCGCCGGGGGCGCCGCGCGCGTGGCGGCCCGCCCGGCGGCGTGACGGACCGGCTGGGCGCGCTATGATGCGGCGGCCCCCCTTGGCGGAACGGTAGACGCAGGCGACTTAAAATCGCTCACCCGCAGGGGTGTGCCGGTTCGAATCCGGCAGGGGGGACCATTCCGGGGCGAAGCGCGTCACGCGCGAGCCGCCGCCCCGCCGGACGGTGCCGCCTCGGCCCGCCCTTCCCCGGCGTTGTCGACGACCAGCAGGGGGCCGCGCGCCGCCGCGTCCCTTGCCATGGGATGGGCCGCGATGATGGCCGGCACGTCCCGCACCGGCCGGGGCTGGCTGAACAGGTAGCCCTGCAGCTCGTCGCATCCCTCGACCTCCAGGATGCCGCGCTGCTCCGCCGTCTCCACCCCTTCGGCGAGGACGTTCATGCCCAGCGCCTTCCCCAGCCCCACCACCGCGCGGATGATCTCGATGCTGCCCTTCTCCCCGCCGAGGTTGCGCACGAAGCTCTGGTCGATCTTGATCTTGTCGAAGGGGAAGCGGCGCAGGTAGCTGAGGCTGGAATAGCCGGTGCCGAAGTCGTCCATGGAGATGCGGACGCCGAGGTCGTGCAGCCGGTGCAGCACGCCGAGCGTCGCGTCGTTGTCCTGCAGCAGCACGGACTCCGTGATCTCCAGCTCGAGGCGGCTCGCCGCCAGCCCGGCCGAGGCCAGCGCCTGCTCGACCTCCTGCACCAGGTGGCCGTTGACGAACTGCACGGGCGAGAGGTTGATCGCGATCCGGACGTGCCCGGGCCATCCGGCCGCGTCGGCGCAGGCCTTGCGCAGGACCCAGGCGCCGATGGCCCGGATGAGGCCGATCTCCTCCGCGAGCGGGATGAACTCGGCCGGCGAGATCATCCCGCGCTCGGGGTGGTGCCAGCGCAGCAACGCCTCGAAGCCCGTCAGCACCCCCCCGCGCGCCTCGATCAGCGGCTGGTAATGGACCTCGAACTGCTCCTCCGCGATGGCGCGGCGCAGGTCGATCTCCGCCTGCCGCCGCTTCTGGATCTCGGTGTCCATCTCCGGCTCGAAGAGGCGCCACGTCCCCCGCCCCGCGGCCTTGGCGCGGTAGAGGGCGATGTCGCCGTTCCGCAGCAGCTCGTCCGCCGTGCCCATCCCCTCGTCGGCCAGCACGACGCCGATGCTGGTGCCGATCTCGACCCATTGGCCCTGCAGGTCGAAGGGCTCCCGCAGCGCCTCCACCAGGCGATCGGCCAGCGCCGCCGCGCTCTGCGGCTGCTCCGCCCCCACCTGGACGATGGCGAACTCGTCGCCCCCGAGCCGCGCGACGAGGTCGGTCTCGCGCGTGCTGTCGCGCAGGCGCCGGGAGACGGCGCGGAGCAGCTCGTCCCCCGCGGGGTGGCCGAGCGTGTCGTTCACCCCCTTGAAGCCGTCCAGGTCGAGGCAGAGCACGGCCAGAGGTTCCCCGCGGCGCAGGCGCGGCAGGACGCGCTCCATGTGCTCGCGGAACAGCACGCGGTTGGGCAGGCCGGTGAGCGCATCGTGCCGCGCCATGTGCGACAGCCGCTCGCCGGACCGCTTGCGCTCCGTAACGTCCTCGAAGGTGGCGACCCAGCCCTCGCCAGCGACGGCCTGACGCGAGATCTGGATCACGCGCCCGTCCGCCAGCTCGTGCGTGCCGCCGTCCTGCTCGTCGGGCCGCTGCGGGTCGGGCGGCACGAACAGCCGGCCCAGGTGGTGGCCCGGCAGCAGCCCGGACGCGGCCGCGCCCGCGGCGGGCGCGCCGAACATCGCGACGAAGCGCCGGTTGTGCACCACCAGCCGGTGCCGGGCGTCGAACAGGCACAGCCCCTGCGTCATGTTGTCGAGCGCGGCCTGGAAGCGCGCGCTCTCGGTGGACAGCCTGAGCAGGGTCTGGTCCAGCACGCGGAGCGGCAGCAGGCGCACCGTCAGCCAGGCCAGCAGGCCCAGGACGGAGCTGACCACGGCCACGAGGCCCGTGCTGACCAGCAGGGGGCGCTGGGTCGTCTCCGCCTCCAGCCAGGCGACGGTCTCGCCGCGGACCACGATCGGCTGCCGGACCATCTGCACCGGGAACGGCAGGTCGCCCGCCTCCTGCAGGACCACCTTTCCCGTGAGATCGACGATGCGCTGGCGCACCCGCTCGCCCCGCTCGTCGGGCAGCTCGATCATCTCGGCCAGGCGCACCTGCTGGTACTGCCACAGGCGCTCGTAGGTGAAGATGTACTTCGCGGCGCGGCCCGCGCTCAGGCTTGCCTTGAAGCCGAGCGCCGCGGCGGCGTCGGAGGAGCGGACCGCGAAGTACCCCACCGGCACCGCGAGCGCCGTCACCAGGGCGACGAGCAGGCCGATCCCGCTGACGAGGTTCCGGATATGGGGCAGGCGCACGGGCGGGGCCTAGTCGGCGGCCGGCAGGCAGCCGGCCTCGCGCAGCGCGCGCACGCCCTCCTCGCTCCGCAGGAACCGCACGAACCGCTCGGCCACGCCCCCCGGCCGCTGCGCGTGGATGACGTGGAACACCTTCGTGTGGCGGTAGGCCCCGCTCTCGAAGGACTCGATCGAGGGCGCGACTCCGCCAATCGCGATCATGCGGAGGTTGCGCTCCTCCATGACGACCTGGGTGTAGGTCGTGCCGATGAGCGAACCCCTCAGGCCCTCGGCCGCGTCGGCGTTGTCCTGGTCCGTGGCCGCGACCGGCAGCTCGGGCCGCCGGCGCGCCCCGTCCAGCGCCGCGCCCATGCCGGGGAAGAGGGCCGCCAGCACCTGGTTGTCGCTCTCCGCGCGCGGCCGCAGGACGAGCTTGATCGGCGACCCGTCCGGCCAGCTCGCCGTCTCCGACGCATAGGCGCCGACGACCTCCGACTCGGTCATGGCGGGCGGTGCGCGGTGGGAGGTGGCGAGCACGTAAGGGGTGCGCACCGCGGCCGCCTGGACCAGGCCGCGCGCCTTCTCGGCGGCGGAGAGGGGGCGGCCGGAGACGGCAAGGTCGAGCACGCCGTCCGCGGTGGCGGCGATGCCCCCGCCGCTGCCCAGGCTCGGGATCACCTCGACGACGATGCCGGTCTGCCGGGTGAAGGGCTTGCCCAGATGCGCCAGCAGGGCCGTGGCCCCACCCGTCCCGCCGACCCGCAGCACGTCGGCCGCCCGGGCCGGCAGCGCCGACAGGGCCAGCAGGGCGGCCAGGCCGGCCGACAGGATCGGGAGACGGTTTCGCAAGGTCGTGGCCCCGGAGATGCTCGGTCGGCATCATCCGGCGGCGACCCTAAGCAACCCCTAACCCGGTTTCGAAACGCCGCCGGAGGGGCCTCCCGGCCGGCGCCCCGGGCCGCGGAGGGTCACCCCGCGGCACCCCGCCCCCCGGGCGGGCGATGGCCCCGAAGGGCGCCCGCTACTGCGTCGAGGCGAAGGATCCGAGCGGGAGCGGGCGCCGCGCCGCCCCTTCCGGCCCGTAGGGCTGCACGGTCGCCACGCTGCCATGGATCCAGCCCTCGGGCGCGCCCTCGCCCACCTGGTACCAGCCGCCCGGCGCGGTGCCGAAGATCGTCAGCACGGCGCCCGGGCGCGCCACCCGCAGCACCGCCCCGCCCCCGCCGGGCGAGGCCCGGAGGTTGCCGTTCTGCCGCATGACGAGCGTGCCGCCGCTCGGCTGCACCGGCACGGCCGGCGCCGAGGCGGTCGGGCCCGGCGGGGCCACGGCCGGGGCCGTGGCAGGGGCCGGTCCCTCGCCCACCTGCTCGAGGATCGGCAGCCCGTTGGGCAGCGGCGGCGTCGGCGAGGACACCGTGCCCCCGCCCGCCCGCTGCACCGGCCCGCCGCCGTCGAAGCAGCGGCTGACGAGCTCCACGTAGACGCGCGTCGCCTCGATGTTCGTGCGGCCGATGTGCTGCTCCACCTCCGTCACCCCGCCCGCGGTCTTCACCACGGAGACGAAGGGGATGAACACGGCCCCGCCCGAGACGTTCGCCTGCCCGCAGACGGCGTAGGTGTCGGGCATGGCCTGGCGATGCGCCTCGACGGCGCGGAAGCGGAGCGTGTCGGCCTCGCGCGCCACCGCCCGCACGCGCTCCTCCGCCGCCACCTTCACCTGCGCCACCACGTCGCCCCCGCGCGGCGCCGCGGCGGCCTGGCCCTTCGGCGGGGCCTCCTCCCAGCACCCGCCCAGCGCCAGGAGCCCGGCGAGGATCAATCCGTTACGCCACACGTCGTTCCACCCGAAAATCCGTCCGCAGCCACAACGCGGCAATAAGGGGGAGCTTTCTCTCAAGAACCGGTGAAGCGGGCCCGCGGCTCGCCAAGCGGTGAAACCGGCCCCGTGGCCGCCGCGCGCGCCGCGTGGTTGCATCCCCGGGCACCGGGAAAGGAAGGGCCGCGCCATGCCGGAAGAGGGGACGACGCTGCTCGTCGTGGTGGACACGGTCTGCCCCTGGTGCTGGGTCGGCAAGCGCCGGTTGGACGCGGCGCTGGCGGTCCTGGCCGGCGAGGGCGCCCGCCTCGCGCGCCAGTGGCACCCCTTCCAGCTCAACCCCGCCATGCCCCCGGGCGGCATGCCGCGCGCCGAGTACCGCGCCCGCAAGTTCGGCAGCGTGGAGCGCGGCCGCGCGCTGGACGCGCGCCTGGCGGCGGAGGGGGCGAAGGACGGCCTGCCCTTCGACTTCGAGCGGATCGAGCGCACGCCGAACTCCCTCGACAGCCACCGCCTGATCCGCCTCGCCGCGCGGGAGGGCGGGCCGGCCCTGGCCGACGCCGTGGCCGAGGCCGTCTTTGCCGCCTACTTCGCGGAGGGCCGCGACATCGGCGACCCCGCGGTGCTGGCGGCGATCGGGGACGCGGCCGGCCTGCCCCCCGGCCGCGCCGCCGCGATGCTGGCGGGCGACGAGGGCGCGGCGGAGGTGGCGGAGGACGCCGCCCGCGCCGCGGGGCTCGGGGGCGTGCCGGCCGTCGTCCTCGGCCGGCAGGTGATCGTCTCCGGCGCCGAGCAATCCGAGGCCATGGCCGCCGCCATCCGCGCCGCCCTGCGCGAGGCCGCCTGACGGCCCCGCCCTACCCCCAGCCGAGCGCCATGGCCGCCAGCCGCGCGCGCTCGGCCGTGCCCAGGCGCGGGCGGAGGCGCGGCGGGTGGAAGCCGCGGGCGATGAGCCGGTCCAGGATGCGTCGGTAGGCCCACATCATCACCCGCGCCGGGCGGAGCGGCCCCGCGCCGGCCCCGGCGCGCGCCAGCTCCGCCTCCGCCGCCGCGAAGCCCGCCTCCGCGCGTCCCAGCAGCCGGTGGCAGGCCTCGTGCAGGTCGGGGCGCTCCAGCAGCGCCGCCGGCTCCGCGTCCGGGCCGAGCCAGGAGAGGGGGATGTAGACCCGGTCCCGCGCCGCGTCCTCGTCGATGTCGCGGAGGATGTTCACGAGCTGCAGCGTGCGGCCGAGCGCGAGCCCGAACTCCACCGCCTCCGGCGCGCCGAAGATGCGCACCGACATGGCGCCGACGCTGCCCGCCACGCGCCGGCAGTAGAGCTCCAGCGCCGCCTCGTCCGGCAGGCGCAGCCGCGGCGCGGCGTCGGTCTCCATGCCCTCGATCATGGCGACGCACTCCTCGCGCGGCAGCCCGAAGCGCGCCCGCGCCCAGGCCAGCTCGCGCGAGAGGGCGCAGTCCGGCGCGTCCAGCTTCGCGCGCCACTCGGCCAGGAAGCCGCGCTTCTCCCCGAAGGGCGCGGCGCCGTCGGCGATGTCGTCCACCGCGCGGCAGAAGGCGTAGACGGCGTAGAGCGCCCGCCGCCGCTCCCCCCGCAGCGAGGCCATGCCGCGCGAGAAGGAGGACCCCGCCCGCGCCACCGCCGCCCGCACGACCGCCGCGTCCGAGGCCGGGCGCGGCGAGGCCAGCAGCGCCGCCAGCGTGTCGGCCTTGCTCAGCGCCACGCGCCCGGCCATCGGGTCCGCCGCGCGCAGCCGCGCCAGCAGGCGGCGGGCGCAGCCGATGGTCGTCGCCGATTCCAGCGCCAGGCGGCGGCTGCGGAGCCGATGCGGCAGGGCGGAGGCCACGTCCAGCAGCGCCTCGCAGCGGTCGAGCAGCGCGTCCAGCAGCGCGCGGCGCGGCGCGGCCTCGGTGAAGACCGCCCTCTCCCCGCCCACCTCGTCCATCCAGGTGCGGGGCAGGTAGATCCGGCCGATGGCGTCGCGGTCCTCGCCCATGTCCTGCAGGTGGTTCAGCACCTGCAGCGCGGTGCAGAGCGCGTCCGCCGCCGGCACCGGCCCGGCATCCTCGCCGTGCAGGCGGAGCAGGATGCGGCCCACGGGCACGGCGGAATGCGCGCAGTAGTCCACCAGCGCCGCCCAGTCCTCGCAGCCCTCGTTGCGGGCGTCGCGGCGGAAGGCGGTCAGCATGGCCCGCGCCTCCTCCACCCCCGCGCCGCTCGCGCGCAGCGCCGCCGCCTCGGGCACGCCCGGAGCCCCGTCCAGCGCGGCGTCGATCGCGTCCAGGCGCCGCAGCTTCTCCGCGGGGTCGAGGTCCGGGCTGTCCGCGATGTCGTCCGACAGGCGCACGACCCGGTAGAAGGCCAGAACCCGCCCCCGCACCGCCGGCGCCAGCAGGCGCGAGGCAACGGGGAAGTTCTCGGAATCCGGCCCGCGCGTCGGCGCGCCCGCGGCGACGCCCGCCTCCACGACGTCGCCGCTCACGGGACGTCCACGGGCTGGTAGGCGCGGCCCTTCCACCCCGCGGGGCGGCCGAGGGCGGAGCGGATGAGGGCGGTCCACTGGATGGCCAGGGCCACGGCGACGGTCACGGGATGCAAGGGAATGGTCCAGAGCGGTTCGCGCACGCGGAGCGTGATGGCGGCGCGGGTGAGGAAGGAGAGGATCAGGGCGGCGATCGCCCAGGGGCTCGGCAGCAGCAGCCAGGGCAGCAGGTGCGGCGCGCCCAGCAGCACCGTCCAGACCGGCAGGCCGAGCGGCGTCGCCATGCCCTCCCGCGCGTTCTTGGCGAAGCCGGCCCAGGCCTCGGCGAAGCCCGAATACATCCGGCAATCGGCGAGCGGGCTGCCGTCCACCACCTCGGTCCGGTGCCCGGCCTCGCGGAGGTTGCGCGACAGCGCCAGCGCGTCGTGCAGCCGCCGCGGGAAGGCGGCGTGCCCGCCCACGGCCTCGTAGGCGCCGCGCTCCGCCATCAGGAGCTGCCCGCAGGCCGCGGCCATGGCGGGATGGTTGGTGAAGGCCCGCCCGGCGCCGGGAAGGTAGCCGAGCATCATGAGGTTGATGGCGGGCACCGTGACCCCCTCACCGAGGCTGCCGATCCGCTGGCGCGGCACGCCGGAGACGAGGGCGAGGCCGTTCGCCGCCGCGTGCCCCGCCATGCGCGCCGCGGCGTCGGGCGCCAGGCGCACGTCGGCGTCGATGAAGAGGAAATGCGTGCCCCGCGCGGCCTCGGCCAGGCGGGCGCAGGCGTGCACCTTGCCCGTCCAGCCCGGCGGCAGCGGCGGCGCCTGGAGGAGGCGCAGCCGCGGGTCGGCCGCGGCCCGTGCCTCGACGATCCGCGCGGTGCCGTCGGTGGAGCCGTCGTCCATCACCAGCACCTCGATCGGCACCCCGGCGCTGGCCAGCGCGGCGTCCAGGCAGGCGCCGATGTTCGCGGCCTCGTCGCGCGCGGGAATAAGAACCGAGACGAGTGCCCCGGGCGCGGGCGCCCCCGCCGCGCGGCCGAGCAGGACGAGGTTCGCGGCCGTCATGCTCGCGGGAAAGGTCGCGATGAGGAGGGAGAGGACGTCGATCACCGCGCATCCCCCCGACTGGCTTCTTCTGGCGTCACGCCGCGCAGTCTAGCCGGATTTGGCGTCGCGCACATGCCGGGGGTCGAAGCGCTGCCCACGGGCCAGGGCGCGGGCGCGGCGCCAGAGGTCGTAGAGGCCCCCCATGCCCTCCGCGCCCTCGGCCACCACCTCGAAGCGGGCGGCGTCGCGCGTGATCGCCTCCTCGGCCAGCCGGTCCATCGTGGCCGTCAGCGCCTCCCGCAGCGCCTCCTCCCGCGCGTCGCGGTCCAGCGCCAGCAGCGCCGCCGCCTCGATGGGCGGGCCGAAGGCGGCCAGCATCTCCGGCCGGCTCTCGGTCCAGAAGACGTAGTCGAGCGCCAGCGGCAGGACGATGGCGCCGGGCGCGATCTCGGCCAGCCGCGTCACCCCGGGCACGATGGCCACCGGCCGCTCCCGCACGTCCTGGAACCGCCCGGGCACGTTCATCCAGAGCATCGCGCGCGGCGCGGCCAGCACCTCGGTCGCCGTGCGGAGGAAGGCCGCCGCCCCGCGCGCCCCCGGCTCGATCCCGAAGACGCCGAGGCGCCGCATGAAGCGGTACTTGCGCAGCGCCTCCGCCGCCATGGGGATGAAGACATGGCGCGACGGGAACAGCCGGGCCGAGAGGAGCATGAAGGCCACCCCGTCCCACCAGGAGGGGTGGTTCGCCAGCACGATCAGCGGCCGCCCGCGGTGCTCCTGCGGGAGGCCCCAGGCCGGCACCCGCAGCGCCCCCATGCCGCGCCGGAAGTGGCGGGAGAAGACGACGTGGAAGAAGGCGAAGAGCCGCGCGTCCCGCAGCGTGACGGGGGACGGCCCAGGCATCCCCTATTCCGCCGCCGGGGCCATCGAGGCCTCCATCCGCGCGAGCAGCGCGTCCCGCGTCCCGGCGCGCCGGGCCTCCGGCGACATGCCGGGCCCGCCCATGTCCTGGTCGAGCGCGTCGGCCGCGATCCAGCCCGACATCATCACCATCGGCATCCCCGGGCCCGGATGCGCCGCCCCGCCCGCGAGGTAGAGCCCCTTCACCCGGCGCGAGCGGTTGCCCGGCTTGAAGGCGCCGAGGAAGGCCCCGTGCGAGGCGAGGCCGTAGATGGCGCCGTCGAGCACCTTGTAGCGCTCGTGGATGTCCTGCGGCGTCAGCGCCCGCTCCACCACGATGCGCTCCTCGATGTCCTCCATGCCGGCCGTGCGCTTCAGCTTGTCGAGGATCACCTGCCGGTACTCCGGCAGCATCTTCGACCAGTCCTGCCCGGGGCGGAGATGCGGCGTGTGCACGAGGACGTAGAGCGCCTCCCCGCCATCGGGCGCGACGGAGGGATCCGTGCCGGACGGCGCCGCGAGGTAGGCGGTGGGGTCGGGCGCGGGGATGCCCTTCTTGTAGATGGCGTCGAACTCCTCCTCCGCGTCGCGCGAGAAGACGAAGTCGTGGTGGCCGAGATGCTCGTAGCGCTTGTTCAGCCCGAGATAGAGCACGACGCCCGAGCAGGCCGGCTTGAAGCCCTTCTTCTCGTACTTGCGCCCCGTCTTGCCGCCGACCAGCTCCTTGTAGGTGCGGATCGCGTCCATGTTCGAGATCACGGCGTCGAAGGGGATCGTCTCCCCCTTGGCGACCACGCCGGCCACCCGCGTGCCGTTGTCGCGGAGGTCGAGCCCCGTCACCTCCGTCGCGGGCCGCAGCTCCGCGCCGAGCGATTCCGCGAGCTTCGCCAGCCCCTCCGCGACCGCGCGCGTGCCGCCGACCGGGTACCAGATCCCCTCGCTCGCCTGCATGTCGCCGATGCCGCAGATGACCGCGGGCGCGAGGTAGGGCGAGGAGCCGACATACTGCGTGTAGTGGTCCAGCATCTGCGCCAGCCGCGCGTCCGGCACGTGCCCGCGGATGACCTTGGCCACCGTCTTGCCCATCCGCAGCGCCATCACGTCCTTGAGCGTGTCGGCCTGCATGTTTGACCGGAAGTCCATCGTGTCCGTCAGGTCCTCGACGGACTTCCAGAAGAAGAAGCCCTCGGAGATGCGGTGCAGGTTCTCGGACTCGCGCTGGAAGGCGCGGTAGCCCTCGCCGTTGCCGGGCGCGAAGGCGTCCATCTTCGCCGCCATCTCGTCGACGTTCTCGGAGAGGTCGATCCGCGTGCCGTCCTCGAAGAAGCAGCGCCACTGCGGGTCGAGGCGGATCAGCGGCAGGTCGCGCGCCTGGTCGCGGCCCGCTTCCGCGAAGATGCGGCGCAGCACGCGCGGCACCGTCAGGATGGTCGGCCCCATGTCGAAGCGGAAGCTGCCGCCGTTGCGCCCGGCGGGCGTGGCCGGCGCGTCGAGGTGCAGCACGGCGGCCTTGCCGCCCAGCCACTCGTTCTTGTCGAACAGCGTCACCTGGTGCCCGCGGGCCTGGGCCACGCAGGCGGCGGCCAGGCCGCCCAGGCCCCCGCCGATGACGGCAACCTTTGCCATGGTCAGATCCTCGTGGAGACGGGCGCGCGGCCGAGGTCGCGCAGCAGGAGGTCGGCGCTGATCCGCGCGCCCTCGTAGATGACGGGAAGCCCGGAGCCCGGATGCGTGCCGCCGCCGACGAGGTAGAGCCCCTTCGTGTCGCCGAACCGGTTGCCGGGCCGGAAGGTCAGCATCTGGCGGAGATCATGCGCGAGGTTGAAGGTCGCGCCATAACCCACGGCATAGTCGTCCCGCCAGTCGCGGGGGGTCACGATGCGCTCGTAGCGGATGCGCGCCTCGATATCGGGCACGCCCAGGCCCCGCAGGCGGTCGAGCGCCAGCTTGCGGTAGCGCGCCGTGTCCGCCTCGGTCCACTCGTGCCCGTGCGTCAGGTTCGGCACGGGGACGAGGACGTAGAGGCTCGAGTGCCCCGGCGGCGCCATGGTCGCGTCGGTCGCGCTCGGGTTCTGCAGGTAGAGCGAGGGCGTCTCCGGGATGATGCCTTCCTCGATGTCCTGGATGTTCCGCTGGTAGCCTTCCGAGAGAAGGATCGAGTGGTGCGAGAGGCCCGGGAACTCCCCCTCCACGCCGAGGTAGAGCATGAAGGTGGAGCAGGAGTAGCGCGCGCGCTCGATCCGCTTGTCCGACCACTTCCGCCGGATGGCGTCGGGCACGAGGCGCGGCATGGCATGGGCGAAGTCGCCGTTCAGCACCACGGAGTCGGCGGGGATATGAGCGCCTCCCGCCTCGACGCCCGTCGCGCGGTCGCCGTCGAAGGTGATGCGCTCGGCCGAGGTGCCCAGCCGGAACTCGACGCCGAGGTCGGCCGCGACCCGCGCCATGGCGGTCGCCACCGTGCCGCAGCCGCCGCGCGGGTGGAACACGCCGTGCTCGTACTCGAGGAAGGAGAGGATGGTGAAGAGGCTGGGGCAGCGGAACGGGCTCATCCCCAGGTACTTCGACTGGAAGGAGAAGGCGAGGCGCGTGCGCGGGTCGCGGAAGTGCCGGCGCAGGTCCTGGTCGACGGAGCGGCCGGGCTTGAGCAACGGCAGCGCGCGCAGCATGTCCGGCGCCATCAGGTCGGTCGCCTTGGTGAAGGCGCGCTCCAGCACGGGGCGGAAGGCCGCGAGCTTGCGGCGGTTCTCCTCCATGAAGGGGCGCACCCCCGCCGCGTCCCGCGGGTCGATCTTGGCGATCTCCCGCTCCATCCGGGCAAGGTCGGGCGTCGCGTCCACGGTGACGTTCCCCGCCGCCGCCTCGAAGACGAGCCGGTACTGCGGGTCGAGGCGGATGAGCTCCACCTCCTCCTCCAGCTTCGTGCCGCATTCCGCGAAGATCTCGCCGAGGATGCGGGGGTAGAGGAAGAAGGTGGGGCCGAGGTCGAAGCGGTAGCCCTCGGCCGTCTCGAGCGTCCGGCTGCGGCCGCCGACGACGCGGTCCTTCTCCAGCACCGTGACGCGAAGCCCCCGGGCGGCGAGGAGCATGGCGGAGGCGAGGCCGCCGGGCCCGGCCCCGATGATGACAGCGTGCGGCCTCTCAGGTCGCAAGGAGGGGCGGCTGAGGGCGTTCATCGGACTCCGTTTAGCCAGGGGGGCTGGGAAAGGGGATGTTTGCGCGGAAGGCGCGCGCGCAAGATGCCGTTGGAGCAGGTTGCGCGCCAGTTGCGAAGGGAGGGGCCGTTCAAGCGGGCGCCATCTCCCCGGCGAGCGCCTCCTCCAGCCGCGCGCCGGCCCGGGGCAGCAGGCGCCGGAGGAAGAAGGCGCCGTCCGCCGCCAGCGCCGGCTCGATCGCCGCCGCGCGAGCCAGCCAGCCGCCGCCGAGCACCCAGCCCGCGGCGTCAAGGAAGGGCGCGGCCGCCGCGCCGGCCTCCTCCGGGGAGGCCGCGGCCAGGTGCCGGGCCGCGCGCGCCAGCGCCTCCGCCGGGCCGCGCAGGGCTGGATCGGAGGCCCCCGCCTCCTCCACCAGCGCGAGGAACTCCGGCAGGGCCCGCGGCAGCTTCCGCACCAGCAGGTCCATCGCCTGGATGCCGTTCGTCCCCTCGTAGATCGGCGCGATCCGCGCGTCCCGCCAGAGCTGCGCCGCCCCGGAATCCTCGACGTAGCCGGCGCCGCCATGGACCTGGATGCCGAGGCTCGCGACCTCCACGCCGCGCTCGGTGCACCAGGCCTTCACGATAGGGGTCAGCAGCGCGAGCCGCCCCTCGGCCCCCGCCTCCCCCGCCCGCGCTCGGTCGATGCAGACGGCGGCGTCGAGCGAGAGGAGGCGCGCCGCGTGGGTCACGGCCCGCATCTCCGACAGCATCCGGGCCACGTCCGGGTATTCCGCGATCGGCCGCCCGCCCTGCACGCGGTCCGCCGCGTAGGCCTCGGCCAGCAGCGTCGCGCGGGCGCACTGGCCCACCCCCTCGACCCCCACCGCGAGGCGCGCCGCGTTCATCATCGAGAACATGGCGGCCAGGCCCCGGTGCGGCTCGCCCACCAGCTCCCCCTCGGCCTCCTCGAAGATCATCGTGCAGGTCGGGCAGGCGTGGATGCCCGGCTTGCGCTCGATCCCCCCGCAGCGGAGCGCGTTGCGCCGCCCGTCGGGCAGCACCTTCGGGCAGGCAAAGAGCGAGATCCCGCGCGACCCCGCCGGCGCGTCCGGCAGCCGCGCGAGGACGAAGTGGAGCGTGTTCTCCGCGAGGTCGTTCTCGCCCCAGGTGATGTAGATCTTCTGCCCGCTGATCCGGTAGCCGCCCGCCCCGTCCGGCACGGCGCGCGTGCGGATGGAGGAGAGGTCGCTCCCCGCCTGCGGCTCGGTCAGGCACATGGTGCCGTTCCAGGCGGCGGAGACGAGCGGCGGCAGCAGCCGCGCCGCCTGGTCCTCGCTCGCGTGGTGCACCAGCAGCTCGATCGCGCCCGCGGTCAGCATGGGCATCAGCGCGAAGGACATGTCGGCGGAGGTCGCGAGCTCGAAGACCGAGGTCAGCATGGCGTGGGGCAGGCCCTGTCCGCCATGCGCCTCGGGCGCGGCCACTCCCTGCCAGCCCGCGGCGCGCCACTCCTCCAGCAGCGCCGCGTAGCCGGGGGGCGTGCGCACCACCCCGTTCTCCAGCGCGCAGCCCGTGCGGTCGGCCTCGACGCGGCCGGGCGCGATGCGCTCCTCGGCGAAGCGCGCGGCCTCCTCCAGGATCGCCGCGATGTCCCCGGCCTCGAGCGGCGTGCCGAGCCGGGCCGAGAGCGCCGGCAGGTCGTGCAGGCGGGTGAGGGCGAAGGCCAGGGCCTCGGCGGGCGGCATCATCATGCGCTGACGTCCTCCTGTGATCGCTGCGGGAATCGGATCTCGTCGGGGCCGCCCGCCGCCCAGCCCGGCAGCGCCGCCATGCGGGCGGGGTCGCCGAGCGCGGCCGCCACGGCGCGGCCGAGCAGCGGGCCGAACTTGAAGCCGTGGCCGGAGAAGCCGCTCATCACCACGCAGCGCGGCGACAAGGGCTCCACCACGAAGCGCTCCCCCTCCGCCACGTCGTAGTAGCAGGCCCGCGCCGCCGTCACCCGGTAGGAGGCGGCGTCGCGCAGCCGCGGCAGGGCGAGGGCGAGGATGGCGTCGCGCTCCGCCGGGGTGACCTCCCGCGGGTCCTCCGCGTCGCCCCGGAGCGAGAAGCGGTGGTCGCCGATCTTGAGCCCCGTGCCCGCGACCGGCGGCACGGCGTAGAAGCCCCCGGTCTCCGAAAGGTCGAGCACCATCGGCGCCCGCGCCCAGGCCTCGCGATGCGCCGGGGGTGGCTCCAAGTAGACCACCACCTGGCGCGAGGGCGTGACGCGGCCGGCGAGGCCGGGCAGCAGCCGCGGCGCCCAGGGTCCCGCGGCCACGACCAGGAGGTCGCCCTCGACCGCCGCGCCGTCGGAGAGGGCTAGGCGCGCGCGGGTGGGATCGACGCCGGTCGCCCGCGCCCGCCGGAAGGCGACGCCGCGCCCCTCGAGGTGCCGGGCCAGCGACGCGACGATCCGGCGCGCGAGCAGCACGCCGCCCCGCGGGGCGTGGAAGCCCTCCGCCAGCCCCTCCCCGCGCAACCAAGGAAACCGCACCTCCAGCGCGCCCGGCTGGAGGTCCTCGGCGGCCATCCCCCGCCCGAGCAGGGCGTGCCGGCTGGCGCCGAACCAGTCCCCTTCCGCCGCGGCGCCGCCGGCGAGGGCGAGCACCCCCGTCTCGACATAGGGCCGCTCGCCAAGGGCGTCGAAGAGGTCCTCCCAGACCGCGTAGGCCTCGTCCACCATGCGCGTGTAGCCGGCCGCGGCCCCGTAGGCGTGGCGGATGAGGCGGTGGTCGTCCACCGAGGCGCCGCGCGGGTTGGGCACCGCCTCCGCCTCGACGACCGTCACCGCGTGGCCCGCCGCCTCCAGCGCCCAGGCGGCGGAGAGGCCCATGATCCCGGCCCCGAGGACAAGCGCGCGTTGCATCGCCCCATCCTGCGCCGCGCCGCGCCCGGTTGGAACCCGGGCGCGCGCCTCAGGAGCGGCGGGTGGGCGGCTTGCGCGGCGGCGTCCGGCGCGGCGCGGCCCCCGCGCGCGGCCGGGCGGCGGGCGCCTTCGCGGTACCGCGCGCCTTGGGCGCGGTCGCCCTGGACGCRGCTGCCTTGGATGCCGTCGCCTTGGGCGCGGCGGCCTTGGACCGGGCCGGCGCCTTGGCCGAGGCGCCGCGCGGCGCCGTCTTCGCGGCGGGCTTGGCCGCCGCGCGGCGCGCCGCCGGCTTCGCCGCCCCGCGCGCGGAGGACGCGGCCCGCGACTCCGCCGCGGCCTTCCCCGCCGGCGCCTTCGCGCGCGCGGCAGGGGCCTTCGTGCCCGCCGCCTTGGCCGTGGAACCCCGCGCCGCCGAGGCGCGCGCGGGCGCGGCCTTGGCGCCCGTCGCCCGCCTGGTCGGCGCCTTGGCGGGGGCCGCCTTGGTCCCGGCGGCGCGGCCGGTCGCTGCCTTGCCCGCCGTCGTCTTGCCAGCCGTCGCCTTGGCCCTGGCCGCCTTCCGCGCCGTGCCACGGCCGGCGGGGCGCTCGGCCGGTTCCGGCGCGGCGGCCTTGCGCGCGGGCGCCGGGCGCGCGGCAGTCGATCGGGAAGCGGTCTTCCGCGCCGCCGTCTCGCGCGCGACGGGCTTGCGCACGGCCGGCTTGCGCGCGGCGGCCCGGCGGCGCGGCGCGGCCTTCCCGGACGCGCCGCCCTTCAGGGGATCGTGCCCCCAGTTCATCAGGCTGTAGCGCCAGCGCGAGTGCTCGACGTCGTCCTGCGGGCCCTGCGCCATGTGGCGGTGCACGTAGCCCACCACCTTCCGCATCCGCGCGAGGTCCTCCTCCGAGGGATCCTCCGGCGGGTTCTCGAGAAGGCGGACGATGTGCTCGCCCATCTCGTGCCCGACCGATTCAGCCTCGCCCTCGTGCACGAAGCCGACCGCGCGGCTCTCCTCCGTGCCGAGCCAGTCGCGCAGCGCGCCGGGCTCCATGTTCACCGCCTCGCGGAAGGCGCGCAGGACCTCCTGCGGATCGGGAGTGTCGTCGCTCACTTGGTCTTTCCCTTCGCTGGACGAGGTGAGGGGGCGGCCCGGCGCGCCGGAGCCTTGGCGGGCGCCTTCGCGGCGCGGGAGGCGGGCGCGCGCTTGGCGGGCGCCTTCGGCGCGGCCTTCGCCGCCGTCTTCCGGGCGGGCGTCTTCCGGGCCGGCGCCTTGCGGGCGGGCGCCTTCTCCGCGGCGGCCTTGCGGGCCGGGGCGGCCCGCTTCGCGGCGGCGGGCTTGCGCGCCGCCGTCTTGCCGGCCGTGCCGGGGGCGGCGCGCCCAGGCGCCTTGGCCGCCGCCTTGGTGGCCGTCTTCCGCGCGGCCGGGGCACGCCGCGGCGCCGCCTTGGCGGGCGCGTCCTTCGTCGCCGCCCGCTTCGCCGCGGGCTTGCCCGTGTCCCGCGCCGTCGCGGTCTTGCGCGCGACGTCCGCGGGCTGGGCGGAGAACTGCTTGCCCTTCGCGGTGTCGCGCCGCTTCGCCGCCGTCGTGCGCGCGTACTCGTCGTCGCTCAGCCCCTCGCGCGCCTTCTTCGGAAGGTAGCGCTCGCCGGTCTTGCCGCTCTCGCGGCCCGACTTCGTGCCCCACTCCTCCTTCGTCCACTGCGAGAGATGGTTGTCGGCCTTCTTGCCGCCCTCGTAGCCGCCGCCGGCCTTCTTGTACTCGGCCACGGCGAGCTGCGCCTTGCGCGCGGACCATTCCCCGGCGTCGCCGCCCTTGGTGCCGCGCGTGACGCGCGCCTTTACCTTCTCCCAGAGCTTCGGATCCGTCTTTCGCGCCGTGCCGGAAGCCATGTTCCACCTCTCCGCAATCCGCTGCCGAACGCGGCGCGAATCCCAAAGGTTGCCGGTTGCATCACACCAGCGGCAGCAGCGCGACGCCCCCCGTGATCGCCGCGCCACGCGCGAGGCGGCGCATGTCGCCGAGCGGCGCGAAGGCGGGGCGGTTCACCACGTCCGGCACGTGGCTTACGGGCTCCGCGCAGATCACGCCCGCGCCCCTCGGCGCGAAGACCTGCAGGTTGCGCGACCAGGCGCCCTCGCCGCGCAGCGCGAAGGCCCGCGCGCCGAGGTCGAGCCGCACCGTCCCGTCCCAGCCCGTGAAGTGGGTGTCCTGCCCGGCGAAGGCCTCCTCCCCGCCCTCCAGCCCCGCCGAGGGCGCGAGGCCGACGGGAAGGTTCCGCGCGTCGCGCTCGATCGCGCCCGTCGCGCGGAAGGCGAGCCGCGTGCCCTCGGGCCGCACGAAGAAGGGGTGCCACCCCGTGCCGAAGGGCATGCCCTCCGCCCCGTCGTTCGTGACCGTGAGCACGAGGGAGAAGGCCTCCCCCAGCCGCACCTCCAGCCGGGCGACGTAGCGGAAGGGCGCGAGGTCGAGCCGCTGCACGAGCACCGCGCGGCCCGCCGAGGCGTCCTCCACCTCCCAGCCGTGCTCGCGCGAAAGGCCGTGCAGCGCGGTGCGCTCGGCCACGCGGTTGCAGGGGAAGCGCGCGACGCCGCCCGGGTGCGGCAGCCGCCCCTCGTCGATCCGGTTCGTCCAGGGCAGCATGACGAAGGCGCCGGCCCAGGTGTCGTTGGGATCGGCGCCCTCGGGCAGCGGGAGAAGCACGTCGCTCCCCGCGTGGCTCAGGCTCGCGAGGGCCCCGCCGCGCGACGGGAGCAGCGTGGCGCGCCAGCCGCCGCCCTCGATCCCGAGCATCCCCTCAGTCCAGCGAGAAGGCGTCCTTCGGCGAGGGCTTGTCGCGCGTGTAGTCCATGGCCGTGTAGCCGCCGCCCTGGTAGCGCTCGGTCACGGGGTCGCCCGAGACCTTGCCGCCGACCTTCCCGCGGAAGCTCTCGGCCGTGTCCTCGGGCTCCCAGCCGATGCGGTCGCGGTGGTCCGCGCCCCAGTAGGTCGCGGGGTTCTTCGAGGCGCCCCAGACCACCGCGTGGCCGATCCGCGGTGCCGCCAGGAACCGCTCCATCAGCCGAGCGAGGTCCGCGTAGGACAGCCAGGTGGACAGCATCCGCGCGTCGGCCGGCTCGGGGAAGGAGGAGCCGATGCGCAGGTTGAGGTTCTCCACCCCGTGCTTGTCCCAGTAGAGCCGCCCCATCAGCTCCCCATAGGCCTTGGAGAGGCCGTAGAAGCTGTCGGGCCGGAAGGCGCAGTCGGCGTCCAGGAGCTCGCCGTTGCCGGCGGGCCGCTCGTGGAAGCCGATCGCGTGGTTGCTGCTCGCGAAGAGCACCCGCGCCCGCTCCCGTCGCGCCGCCTCGTAGACGTGGTAGAGGCCGCGGATGTTCGGGCCGAGCACGACCTCGAAGGGCTGCTCCGTGCTGATGCCGCCGAAATGGAGGATCGCCTGGCAGCCCTCCGCCAGGCGCAGGATCGTCGGGCCGTCGTTCAGGTCGGCCTTCGTGAAGGCGGCGCCCTCCGGCAGCGCGTCTGGGAAGGGGGAGATGTCGGTCAGGCGAAGCCGGTAGCCGGCCGCCGCCAGCGCGGGGGCGAGGGCGCGGCCAAGGTTGCCGGACGCCCCGGTCAGCAGGACGGGGCGTGTCTTGTCGGTCATGAGGGCCTCAGTGGAAGACGGACGGGAGCCAGAGGGAGATCCAGGGAATGTAGGTCACGGCCATCAGAACCACAAAGCTGGCGATGTAGAAGGGGGCGCTCGTCCGCGTCGCCTCCCACATCGAGACCTTGCCCACCGCGCAGGCGACGAAGAGCAGCGGGCCCACGGGCGGGGTGATCAGCCCGATCCCGAGGTTGAGGATGAGCACGATCCCGAACTGCACCGGGTCCATCCCGGCCGCGACGGCCACCGGCAGGAAGACCGGCGTGCCGATCATGATCAGCGGCGCCATGTCCATGAAGGTGCCGAGGACGAGCAGCACGACGTTGATCAGCAGCAGCATGGCCAGCGGGTCGGAGGTGATGCTCTTCATCATCGCGACCGCGGCCACCGGCACCTGCATCAGCGCCATCAGCCAGCCGAAGGCGGAGGCCGTGCCGATGATCAGCAGCACCATGCCCGTGGTCCGGCAGGCGCCCAGCACCGCCTCCTTGAAGGCCTCCCAGGTGAGGCTGCGATAGACGAAGCCGATGATCAGCAGGGCGTAGATGACCGCGACGCAGGCGCTCTCGGTCGCGGTGAAGATGCCCGAGCGGACGCCGGCGAAGATGATGACGATGAGCATCAGCCCCGGGATGGCGCCGACCGCGAGGCGCAGCAGCGCCCACCAGCCCGGGAAGGCCTCCCGCGGGTAGCCCCGGCGCACCGCGACCAGCCAGGCGACGAACATGATCGCCAGCATCAGCAGCAGGCCCGGGATGAGCCCGGCCGTGAAGAGGTCCGCCACCGAGATCGCGCCGCCCGCCGCGATGACGTAGAGGATCATGTTGTGCGAGGGCGGGATCAGCAGGTCGATCAGCGCCGCGTTGGCGGTCACGTTCACCGCGTAGTCCGGCGCGTAGCCGCGGGCGCGCATCTGCGGGATCATCACGCCGCCGATCGCCGAGGCGTCCGCCACCGCCGAGCCCGAGACGCCGCCGAAGAGCGTCGCCGCCACCACGTTCACTTGGCCAAGCCCACCCCGCAGGTGCCCGACCATGGCCGAGGCCAGCGCCACCAGCCGGTCCGCGATCTGCCCGCGCATCATCAGGTCGCCGGCGAAGATGAAGAAGGGGATCGCCAGCATCGAGAAGATGTTCATGCCGGAGGCGATCTGCTGGAACACCACGATGGCCGGCAGGTCCATCCAGAGCACCGTGACGAAGGCGGCGATGCCGAGCGCGAAGGCGACGGGCGTGCCGATCAGCAGCAGCAGCGTGAAGCTGCCGAGCAGGACCGCGATATCCATGGGGGTGCTCTCTTCCGCGCCGCGGGCGGCGTCAGGCGTCGGTCAGGATGGGTTTGGGGTGCATGTCCGCCGGCGCCCGCAGCCCCGCCGCGTGGGCGAGAAGGCGCTCGACGCCGAAGAGAGTGATCAGCACCCCGCCGAGGATCAGCGGCAGGTACTCCACCGCGCCGCTCAGCCCGATCGTCGGCAGCGTCGTGTCGGACACCTCCAGCGCCAGCTCCCCGGTGAACCAGGCCATGCCGACGCCGAAGGCGGTGATGCAGAGGTCGGAGACGATGTCGCAGGCCCGCTCGAGCGGCGCGGGCAGCAGGGCCTTGAGCGTGTCGAAGCCCATGTGGAAGCCCTCGCGCACGCCGACGGCCGCCGCCCCCATGATGGTCCAGGCCATGAGCATCATGGCCGCCGATTCCGCCCAGGACGGCGTGTCGTTCAGCACGAAGCGCCCGAAGACGGCGTAGGCCACCACCGCGACCATCGCCAGCAGGGCAAAGGCCGCGACGAAGAGGGTGACGCGGCAGACGGCGTCCAGCGCGGCGGAGAGGCCGCGCTGCGTGCTGGCGAGCACGGTCAGGCCGACTCGCGGATGCGGGAGACGATGCCCTTCATGCGGGCGTCGCTCACGAAGCGGTCGTAGACCGGGCCCATGGCGCGCTCGAAGGGGCCCTTGTCCATCGTGTTGATCTGGGCGCCGGCCGCGATGACGGCCGCCTTGGCCTCCTCGCTGCGGGCCTGCCACATCCGCCGCATCTCGGGCACGCTGTCCTTCGCGGCCTGGCGCAGGATGTCCTGCAGCTCCTTCGGCAGCCGGTCGTAGGAGCGCTTGGCCATGACCAGCACCTCCGGCGCCATCGAGTGCTCGGAGACGGAGTAGAACTTCGCCACCTCGAAGTGCCGGAAGGACTGGTAGGAGGGGTAGTTGTTCTCCGCCCCGTCCACCACGCCCGTCTGCAGCGCCGAGTAGACCTCGCCGGTCGGCAGCGGGGTGGGGTTCGCCCCGAAGGCGCGCATCATCGCCACCCACATGTCCGAGGCCTGGACGCGGATCTTCTGGCCGCGCAGGTCGCCGGGCTCGTGGATCGCCTTCGCCCGCGTGTAGAAGCTGCGCGCGCCGCTGTCGTAGTAGCCGAGCGGAATCAGGTTGTGCCGCGCGGCGCCGGACAGGATGTCGTCGCCGATCGCGCCGTCCAGCACCCGGTGCATGTGCGCCTCGTCCCGGAACAGGAAGGGCAGGCCGGGGATCACCGTCTCGGGGATGAGGGAGTTGAGGCTGGCCGAGTTCACGCGGTTGAGGTCGATCACCCCGAAGCGCGTCTGCTCCAGCGTGTCCTTCTCCTCGCCGAGCTGGCGCGAGCCGAAGACCTGGATGCGCAGCCGCCCGCCCGAGCGCTCCTCGACCTGCTTGCTCATGAACTTCACGGCCTCGACGGTCGGGTAGCCGTCCGGGTGGACGTCGGCCGAGCGGAGCGTGACCGTCTGCGCGGAGGCGCGGCCGCCGAGGAAGGGAGCCGCCAGCGCGCCGAGGAGGACGGCGCGGCGCGGCGCCCCGAAGGGGACCCGCAGCGGCGTGTGGATGGTCATGGACAATCTCCCGATAGCGCGCGGGTTCCTCGCGGGTAACCCTCTGGTTATCACCAACCTGCTTCGGGCAACCCGTTCCTGTCAACGCCGCCGGCATTGCGGCCCCCGCATGCACGCCGCATCATCGGGGAATGATGACAATCGACGCCGCCGCCCGCGCCCTGGCGGCGGGCACGACCACCGCCGCGCGCCTCGTGGAGGACGCGCTCGCGCGGATTTCCGACCCCGCCGGGGAGGGCGCGCGCGCCTTCGTCGCCGTGCAGGCGGAGGCGGCGCGGGCGGCGGCGGGCGCGATGGACGCGCTGCGCCGGGTGGGCCGCGCGCCCGGGCCCTACGCGGGCATCCCGATCAGCATCAAGGACCTCTTCGACCAGGCGGGCGTCACGACCCGCGCCGGCTCGGTCGCGCGCCGGGACGCGCCGCCGGCCGCGGCCACCGCGCCGGCCATCGCGCGGCTGGAGCGCGCGGGCTTCGTCGTGCTCGGCCGCACGAACATGGTCGAGTTCGCCTTCTCCGGCACGGGGCTGAACCCGCACCACGGCACCCCGCGCGCGCCGCACGACCGCGCCACGGGCCGCGCGCCCGGCGGCTCCTCCTCGGGCGCCGCCGTCGCCGTCGCTGATGGCATGGGGCTCGGGGCGATCGGCTCCGACACGGGTGGGTCGTGCCGCGTGCCGGCGGCGCTCTGCGGCATCGCGGGCTTCAAGCCCACCGCGCGCCGCGTGCCGCTGGCGGGCGCCTTCCCGCTCTCCTCCACCCTCGACAGCATCGGGCCGCTGGCGCCCAGCGCCGCCTGCTGCGCGGTGCTCGACGCGGTGATGGCCGGCGAGGAGGACGCCTCCCCTCCCCCCGCCGCCGCGCTGGACGGGCTCCGCCTCGGCGTGCCGAGCGCGACCTACCTCTTCGACGGCGTCGCGCCGCCCGTCACCGCGGCCTTCCAGCGCGCGCTGCGGCGGCTGGAGGCGGCGGGCGCGCGGCTGATCGACGTGGCGCTGCCCGAGATCGCGGAGATCCCGGCCGCCAACGCGACCGGCGGCTTCGCGGCGGCCGAGGCCTGGGCGCTGCACCGCGACCTCATCGGCCGCGCGCGCGACCTCTACGACCCGCTGATCCTCGCCCGCATCGAGCGTGGCGCCGCCATGTCCGCGGCCGACCTCATCGCGCTGATGGCGGAGCGCGCGCGCATCATCGCGGCGACGGCGCCCCGCACCGCGCCCTTCGACGCCATCGTCGCCCCCACCTGCCCCCTCACGCCCCCCGCCATCGCGGAGCTGGCAGCGGCGGAGGCTTTCAACCGCGTCAACCTGCTGCTGCTGCGGAACACCGCGGTCGCGAACTTCCTCGACCGCTGCTCGATCAGCCTTCCCTGCCACGCCGAGGGCGAGGAACCGGTCGGGCTGATGCTGACCGGCGAGCACGGCGGGGACCGCCGGCTGCTCGCCGTCGCCCGCGCGGTCGAGGCCGTGCTGACGGACCGGCCGGGGGAGTAATCCTCCCCCGGCCGGCAAGCAGTTAGAAAGAATAACCGGATCGTTAGCTAAGCGGAGCCGAGCCGGGTCTTGGCCATGGGCAGGCTGCGGATCCGCTGCCCCGTCAGGGCCGCGACCGCGTTGGCGACGGCCGGCGGCACGCCGGGAACGCCCGGCTCCCCCACGCCGCCGAGCGCCGCCCCGCTCTCCACCACCCGCACGTGCACCCGGGGCATCCGGGCATGAGGCAGGATGGTGTAGGCGTCGAAGTTCCGCGCCTGCGGCTCCCCGTTCTCGTAGACCACCTCCTCCAGCAGCGAGGAGGAGAGGCCGATGGCGGCGGCGGAGCGCACCTGGGCCTCGATCATCGCGGGGTTCACCGCGCGGCCGGGGTCGATCGCGATCCAGAGGTCGTGGACCTGGATCTCGCCGTCCGTGATCGAGACCTCGGCGATGGTCGCCACCTCCGAGCCGAAGGGGGAGGCCATGGCGACGCCGCGCGCGCGACGGACGCCCTCGGCCTCGAAGGGTCCGCGCTTCCAGCCGCCCGAGAGCTCGGCCACCGCCCGCAGCAGCGTCGCGTGGCGCGGGCTGTCCTTGAGCATCGCGAGGCGCATCTCGTAGGGGTCCTTGCCGCCGGCCGCGGCCAGCTCGTCGAGGAAGGACTCGTAGAAGAAGTCGTTCATCGAGTGGCCGACCGAGCGCCAGAAGGCGATGACCGGCGGCTGGGCCACCTTCACGCAGTCCACCCGCTTCGCGCCGATCGCGTAGGGCTTGCCGGCGATGCCCTCCACCATCGAGGAATCGACGGCCTCGTTGGGGGTGAAGTAGCGGCCGATGGGCCCCTCCCCCACGGCCGCGGCCTGCAGCGCCACGGGCATGCCGTCCGCGCCCACCGCGCCCTTGAAGCGCACGAAGCCCATGGGGCGGAGGCCGTCGCGCAGGAACTCCTCCTCGCGCTTCCAGATCACCTTCACGGGGCGGCCCGTGGCCTTCGCCAGCGCGATCGCCTGCGGGTAGGGCGCGGCCGCGTCGTAGAGGAAGTGGCGGCCGAAGAAGCCGCCGAGGATGGGCGAGTGGATCTTCACCTTTGCCGCGTCGAGGCCGCTGATCCGGGCGATGACCGCCTGGAACATTTCGGGCGCCTGGTTGGGCATCCAGAGCTCGAGCGTGCCGTCGCCGTTGAAGCGCGCGATGGTCGAGGGGGGCTCGAGCTGCGCGTGGGCGAGGTAGGGGGCGTCGTACTCGGCCTCGATGGTCCTGGCCGCGCCCGCGAAGGCGGCGGCGAGGTCGCCGCTCTCCTCCGCCGGGCTGCCGGCCCCCTTCTCCGCCCGGAGCGCCGCGAGCATGCCGGCCGAGGAGAAGTCGGCGGGCAGCGCGCGGTCGTGCCGCCCCTCCTTCCAGGTCACGTCCAGCGCCTCGGAGGCCTTGCGCGCGCGCCACCAGCTATCGGCCAGCACGGCGACGGCGCCGGGCAGGCGGTGGACGGAGTGCACGCCGGGCATGGCCCGCACCTCGGCCTCGTTCGCCAGCACGTCCGGCTCCTGGCCGAGGCGCGGGGCGTGGACGACGGAGGCCTGGAGCATGCCCTCCACCGTCAGGTCGATGCCGTACTTCGCGCGCCCCGTGGACTTGTCCCGCGCGTCCAACCGCGGGACCGGCTTGCCGATCCAGCGGAAGGTGGCGGGGTCGCGCAGGGCTGCGACCTCGCTCGGGCGGAGCTTCATCGCGGCCTCGGCCAGCTCGCCATAGGCGAGGGCGCGGCCGGAGGCCTTGTGGACCACGCGGCCGGGCTCGGTCGCCAGCTCGCCCTCGGGCACGTCGAGCCGCGCGGCGGCGGCGCGCACGAGCATGTTGCGCGCGGTGGCGCCGAGCTGGCGCATGGTGTCGTAGCTCGAGCGGACGGAGAGGCTGCCGCCGGTCAGGCGCTTGCCGTTCACCACGAGGTAGTCCGCGCCGGGCGGCGCGCAGTCCACGATGAAGTTCGCGGGCTCGACGTCCAGCTCCTCGCCGACGATCTGCGCCATGGCGGTCGCGATGCCCTGCCCGCCCTCCACGAAGGGCGAGAGGAGCCGCACCGTGCCGTCGCCGCGGATCTCGAGGAAGGCCGCGACCTGGGTGCCGGGGCGCGGCGCGGCGGCGGCCAGGCCCTCGCCCTGCGCGCGGGCCGGGCGGGCGCTCGCCAGCGTGCCGAGCAGCAGCGCGCCCGCGCCGGCGCCGAGGAGCCCGCGGCGGGAGAGGTTCGCGACGCGGCCCTCGGCGATGGAGACGGGGGTGCCGGGCCGGGCGTCGGTCGGGGGGATCATGCCGTCCATGGTGCGGTCCCCGCTCAGGCCGTCGCGGCCTGCCGCACGGCGGCGGCGATGGCGTTGTAGGTGCCGCAGCGGCAGAGATTTGTCATGGCCGCCGCGATGTCCTCGTCGGTCGGCTTCGGCGTCGCCTTCAGCAGGGCGGTCGCGGCCATGACCTGGCCGGACTGGCAGTAGCCGCACTGGGCGACCTGGCCGGCCAGCCAGGCCTCGACGACCTTCGTGCCGACGGGGTCGGTCTCCATCGCCTCGATGGTCGTGACCTGCGCGCCGACCACGCTCTCGGCGGGGGTGACGCAGGAGCGGGTGGCGTTGCCGTCCACCAGCACCGTGCAGGCGCCGCACTGCGCGATGCCGCAGCCGTACTTCGTGCCGGTCATGCCGAGCGTGTCGCGCAGCACCCAGAGCAGCGGGGTGTCGCCCTCGGCGTCCACCTGCCGCGCCTGGCCGTTGATGGTGAGTTCGAGCATCGCCTGTTCCCGTCCGGGCCCGCCAAGGGCCCCTGTCGCGGCGAAACTAGGCTTCCGTCCGGCGGAATGTCATCGGGCGGCGCGGGCGCGCGGCATCACGGAATGAGGAAGGCCCGGCCCCCTTCCGGGGGCCGGGCCTTCGGCCGGGCGCCAGACCAGTGAACCAGCTCAGCGGCCGGTCATGATCCGGCCGACGAGCTCCTTCACCGTCGGGATGAACCCGTTGGAGTAGAAGGGGTCCTGCGCGAAGCGGAAGGCGTTGTGGCCGGCGAACATGAGGTTGTGCTCGGGGTCGCCGCCGTGGCCGATGTCCTGCAGCGTCTTCTGGATGCAGAAGGAGCGCGGGTCGGCCTTCTTGCCGTTGGAGTGGTCGTCCGTGTGCTGCGCCCAGTTGGAGAAGCGGCACTGGGAGAGGCAGCCCATGCAGGCGACCTGGTCGGCCACGATCTGGCGGCTGGTCTCGGGCGTCACGAAGACGAGCGTGTCGTCGGGCGTGCGCAGCGCCTCCGTGTGGCCCTCGGCCTCCCACTGGCGGACGTGCTCGAGGTCGGCGGGCACGAGGTAGACGGGGCGCTTGCGCGGCCCCACGCCGTAGGTCGCGGAGTGCTCGCCGATCGGCTGCGCCGTGTAGGCCACTTGGCGGTGGCTGCGGCCCTCCAGCTCGCGCAGGAAGTCGTTGCGGACCGCGCTGGAGTAGAAGCCGGTGGGCGAGAAGTTCTGCAGCGACACGTCGCCGGGCTTGAGCGTCAGCAGGCGCTGCTTCCAGGCGTCCGGGATCGGGCTCTCGCGCGTCACCAGCGGGCGGGTGCCGAACTGGAAGGCGATGGGGCCGAGCTCGGGGTTGTCGAGCCAGTCCTGCCACTCCTCCAGCCACCAGACGCCGCCGGCCATGATGATCGGCACGTCGCCGAGGCCGAACTCGCGCATCTGCTGGCGCAGCTTCAGCACGCGGGGGAAGGGGTCCTCCGGCACGCGCGGGTTCTCGGAGTTGGACAGGCCATTGTGGCCGCCGGCCAGCCAGGGGTCCTCGTAGACCACACCGCCCAGCCACTCGCTGGCCTTGGAGTAGGCGCGCTTCCACAGCGCCGCGAAGGCGCGGGAGGAGGAGACGATGGGGTAGATGTGGACCCGGTACTCCCGGGCGATGTCGGCGAGGCGATAGGGCATGCCGGCGCCGCAGGTGATGCCGCTGATGAGGCCGCGGGCCCCCTCGAGCATCCCGCGCGCGACGCGCTCCGCGCCGCCCATCTCCCAGAGGATGTTGGCGTGGACGCGGCCCTTGCCGTTCGAGCGCTCATAGGCCTCGCGCGCCTGCGCGATGCCGCCGGCGATGCCGTAGGCCACCAGCTCCTCGTGCCGCTCGCGCCGCGTGCGGCCGTGGTACTCCTGGGGGATGATCCGCCCCTCGGCGTCGTAGCTGTCCGCGTTCACCGCGGAGAAGGTGCCCACGCCGCCCTCGGCGGCCCAGTTGCCGGCCGATGCGCCGTTGGAGGCCGAAACGCCCTTGCCACCCTCCACGAGGGGGAGAACGTCGGCACCGCCCATGCGGATGGTGTTGATCGCCTTCACAGCCGGGGTGTTCCTGGAACGGGGAGAAACATGGGTTAAGGGGAGTGGCCCATATGGCGCGGCCCGGAGGAATGGAACAGTCCTCCGGGCCGCGCCGGGCGATCTTTTCAGGGGGCAGAACCCTCGGCTCCGCCCCCTGGTTTCACCTAGTCCTCGCGGCGGCGGGGACCGCGGTCGCCGCCCCGGAAGCCCTCGCGCTCGCGGCGGGGGCCGCGCTCGCCCCCGCGGTCGCCGCCCTCGGGCTCGCCGTCGGCGCGCGGGCGCTTGGCGCCCACCTGCTCGCTGATGTCGGCGCCCGAGGCCTGGTCCACCGTCCGCATGGACAGCTTCACCTTGCCGCGGTCGTCGAAGCCGATGACCTTCACCTTCACCTTGTCGCCGACCGAGACGATGTCGCCCGTGCGGGCCACGCGGTCCTGGGCGAGCTCGGAGATGTGGACGAGGCCGTCCTTGGCGCCGAGGAAGTTCACGAAGGCGCCGAAGTCGGCGACCTTCACGACGGTGCCGTTGTAGATCGCGCCCACCTCGGCCTCGGCCGTGATGCCCTTGATCCGGTCGATGGCGGCCTGGGTCGCCTCGGGGCTGCTGGACGCGATCTTGATCGTGCCGTCATCCTCGATGTCGATCTTCGTGCCGGTCTGCTCGACGATCTCGCGGATCACCTTGCCGCCGGTCCCGATGACCTCGCGGATCTTGTCCTTGGGCACCTGGATCACGGTGATGCGGGGGGCGGTGGCCGCCACCTCGCCGCGCGAGCCCGAGAGGCCCTTGGCCATCTCGCCGAGGATGTGGATGCGGCCGTCCTTCGCCTGGTCGAGCGCGATCCGCATGATCTCGAAGGTGATGGACGTGATCTTGATGTCCATCTGCAGCGCGGTGATGCCCTGCTCGGAGCCCGCGACCTTGAAGTCCATGTCGCCGAGGTGGTCCTCGTCGCCGAGGATGTCGGACAGCACGGCGAAGCCCTTCTCCTCCTTGATGAGGCCCATGGCGATGCCGGCGCAGGGGCGCTTGAGCGGCGCGCCCGCGTCCATCAGCGACAGCGAGGTGCCGCAGACGGTGGCCATGGAGGAGGAGCCGTTGCTCTCGGTGATCTCCGACACCACGCGGATGGTGTAGGGGAACTTGTCCTTCTCGGGCAGCAGCGGGCGGATGGCGCGCCAGGCGAGCTTGCCGTGGCCGATCTCGCGGCGGCCGGGGGAGCCCATGCGGCCCGTCTCGCCCACCGAGTAGGGAGGGAAGTTGTAGTGCAGCATGAAGCTCTCGCGGTACTCGCCCGCCAGCGCGTCGATGATCTGCTCGTCCTGGCCGGTGCCCAGCGTCGCCACGCAGAAGGCCTGCGTCTCGCCGCGGGTGAAGAGCGAGGAGCCGTGGGCGCGGGGCAGCACGCCGACCTCGGCCACGATCGGGCGCACGGTCTTGGTGTCGCGTCCGTCGATGCGGATGCCGGTGTCGAGGATGGTGTTGCGCACCACGTCGGCCTCGAGGCCCTTCATCAGGCCCTTGGCGGCGGCGGCGTCGTAGCCCTCGGCCTCCAGCTTCTCGGCAATCGCCTTCTTCACCGCGCCGACCTTGGCGTAGCGGGACTGCTTGACCGTCTCCTTGTAGGCCTCGGTCATCTCGGCGGTGCCGAGCTCGGCGATGCGGGCCTTCAGCGCGCGCTCGGCGTCGGAGGCCTCGGTCAGCGGCCAGGGCTCCTTGGCGGCGCGCTCGGCGAGCTCGATGATGCCCTGGATGACCGGCTGGAAGGACTTGTGGCCGAACTCGACGGCGCCGAGCATCACGGCCTCGGAGAGCTCCTTGGCCTCGGACTCCACCATCAGCACGCCCTCGGCGGTGCCGGCGACGAAGAGGTCGAGCTCGCTCGTCTTCACCTGCTCCATCGTCGGGTTGAGGATGTACTCACCCCCGGCATAGCCCACGCGGGCGCCGGCGATCGGGCCGAAGAAGGGGATGCCCGAGATGGTCAGTGCCGCGGAGCAGCCGACCATGGCCACCACGTCCGGGTTGTTCTCGAGGTCGTGCGACAGCACGGTCGCGACCACCTGGACCTCGTTGCGGAAGCCCTCCGGGAAGAGCGGGCGGATCGGGCGGTCGATCAGGCGGGAGACGAGGGTCTCGTTCTCGGAGGGACGGCCCTCGCGCTTGAAGAAGCCGCCCGGGATCTTGCCGGCCGCGAAGGCCTTCTCCTGGTAGTTGACGGTGAGGGGGAAGAAGTCCTGGCCCGGCTTGACGTTGCGGGCGCCGACCACGGTGCAGAGGACGATGGTGTCGCCGAGGCGGGCCATCACGGCGCCGTCGGCCTGGCGGGCCACCTTGCCGGTCTCGAGGGTCAGCGTCTTGCCGCCCCACTCGATGTCCTTGCGGTAGTAGTTGTCGAACATGCGTGCATCCTGTCGGCCCCGCCGGGCCGGATTGCCTGGCGGGACGGTGTTGCGACACGGATGGGATGAAGGGTCTCTGCGCGCGCCCGCGCCCGCGCTTCGGGCTGGGTGTCCCCGGCGCTTCGGGCGGCATGGGGTCCGTGCGCAGGGCGCTACGCAACGGGGTCCATGTGGCCGGAAACGCCGCGGCGTGGCCGTTCCTGTCAGCCCACCGCATACGCGGAGGGCGGGCGGGACCTTCTCGGCCCAACCCGGCGGGCCGCTATATGAAGGCTTCGCCCGTCAAAGGCCAGGGAAAAGAGGAGGTTTTCGGGAGAAGACCGGGATGGGGCGGCGGCCGGCGGAACGGGCGGGCGCGGCCCGCGGCATGTCGGGCCGGTCCTGTCGCCATCAAAAGATGGCCCCCCGGCGGTAGTGGTTGCAATCCGTTCATCCGGGCCCCACCTTCCCCTTGCCACGCTGGTTCGGACCGCTTTCCTCGCCCTCCCAAGGGGCGACCGGGCCCGTCTCTCCGCCGGTTCCTGGCTCCTCGTCGGGGCCGGCCCGCGAGGCAACCTCCACTCGAAAGACACGCGATCGATGCCGACCGGAACCGTGAAGTGGTTCAACGCGACCAAGGGCTACGGCTTCATCCAGCCGGATGATGGCACCAAGGACGTGTTCGTCCACATCTCGGACGTCACCCGGGCGGGCCTGCGGGGCCTGAACGAGGGCGACAAGCTCTCCTTCGAGGTCCAGAAGGACCCCAAGGGCAAGATGTCCGCCTCCAACCTCCAGATGGGCTGAGCCTCCAGGGCTCGACGCAAGGGGTCGGGGCGCGGGGAGCAACACCCCGTGCCGGTTCGGACGGGGCGTGGCAGGGCCGGGAGGCCGGCGGCGCCCCTTCCTCGCGAGAGCCGGGCCGTTGAACACGGTTTGTTCACCCGCCCGGCGCTATTCTTCGACTGGAACCACCGAGGGCAACCCCAAGGTTCCCTCAACCACGGCCGCTGCTCCCGGGAAGTTCGGGCTGCGTCACGGCCGTGTCACCGGACCGACCCATCCCTGCCCCATGCGGGAGGGATGATGGCACGGCCCACGAACAGCCCCGGCGACGCCATGACGCCGCCCGGGCCAAGAAGAGAAGCAAGTAGAGTGATGATGCATACCCCTGTGGACCGTCAGGCCAAGCGCCAGCCGGCCCCCCTTCCCCACCCCGCCCCGCTGGGCCTGACCGAGGCGGAGATCCGCCAGATCGTCAGCGAGATCCTCGGCTGAGCGAACGACCGGGGCGAAGGCCGGCGCGGACCCCGTTCCGCGCGGCCGGTCGCGCGTAGGTGCCGATCAGGCACCCTTTCGCGATCACCCCCTGCCCCAGCGCGGCCCGCAAGGCGCCGCGTCCGGGGCGCTCCCCCAGCCCTTCCGGCCGCTTGCGGAGGGCGAAGACCTGGAACGCGTAGCGGTGCGGCCCGTGGCCCGGTGGCGGGTCCGGCGGTAGCCAGTCGGCCCGCAGGTACGAGTTCCTCCCCATTCCCAGTCCCGGCAAGCCCGGCAGGTCGCCGGCGGCGAGGCCAGACGCCGCCATCGGCAGGCGCGTCGCGATGGCGTGGACCAGCGGCCGCGGCGTCGGGCTGTCCGCGTCCTCCACCACCAGCATCAGCGCCGCCGCCTCCACCGGCAGGCCGCGCCAGGCGATCGGCGGCGACAGCCCCGCGCCGTCCGCCGTGTAGAGGGCGGGGATGGCGCCGCCCTGCACGAAGGCGGGGCTGCTCACCTCGATCACCGCCGGCACGTTCACCCCCGCGAAGAGCAGCGCGTTGATGCCCGGCCGCATCCGGGAGAGGAGGCGGCCGAAGCCGGCGGGCAGGACGTGCAGCATGGCGTCTCCGTCGGGCGCGCGGCGCCCTTTGTGACAGGGACGCGCGCGGGGGCTCTTGGGTTGCGTCGGCCGGGCCGGCATCCCATCCCCTGGGCATGACCGACACGCACCGCTTCGGCGATTCCCGCCTCGCCGCCACCGTCTCCGCCGCCGGCGCGGAGCTGAGCTCGGTGCGGGACGGCGCGGGCGGGGAGTGGCTCTGGCAGGCCGGCCCGGCCTGGCCGCGGCACGCGCCGGTGCTGTTCCCCCTCGTCGGCCGCCTGCCGGGCGACGTGCTGCGCCACGGGGGGCGCGAGCACCGCCTCACCCAGCACGGCTTCGCGCGGGACCGGGCTTTCACCTGGCGCGCGCGGGGGGAGGCGGGCTGCGCGCTGCGGCTGGTGGACGACGAGGCGACGCGCGCGGCCTATCCCTTCCCCTTCGTGCTCGACCTCGAGTGGGCGGTGGCGGACGGGACGCTGTCCTGCACGGCCACGGTGTCCAACCCTGGCGCGGCGCCCCTGCCCTTCAGCCTCGGCGCCCACCCCGCCTTCGCCTGGCCGCTGCCGGGCGCGGCCTCGGCGGAGGGTCACGCGGTCCGCTTCCCGGGGCTGGACCTGCCGGCCCTTTCCGCGCGGCGGCTGAGCGGCGGGCTGCTGGACGCCACGGAGACCATCCCCCTCGCCGGGGGAAGCCTGCCGCTGCACCAGGGCCTCTTTGACGCCGACGCGATCGTGCTGCCAGACTTTTCGGGCCGCCGCCTCCGCTACGAGGGACCGGGGGCGGCGCTGGAGATGGGGTGGGAGGGCTACGGGGACCTCGGCCTCTGGTCGAAGCCGGGCGGCGCGGCCTTCCTCTGCCTGGAGCCCTGGTCGGGCACCACGCCGCCGCTCGGCTGGGACGGGGACTTCGCGGGCAAGCCGGGGATCACCCTGCTGGAGCCCGGCGCCTCCCGCGCCTTCCGCTGGTGGATCCGGCCGGAGCGCGCCTAGTCCTGCCAGGTGACGCGCAGGAAGGGCGCGGGGGTGAGAAGCTTGTTCTCCTGCGTCACCACCATCGGGCGGACCTTCGCCGCGTAGGCTTTCCAGGCGGGATCGGCGAGGAGGTGGGCGCGGCGCTCCGTGCGCTCGGCAAGGCTCTCATAGGCCCAGAGATGGACCACCTGGTTCAGGGGGCCGAACTCCGTCGTGTAGTAGCCGACCATCCGGCCGAGGATGGGCTTCTGGATGGCCATCCCCTCAGCCTCGTAGGCCGCGACATAGGCGGCGGCCTGCCCGGCCTGCAGCGTGTAGATCCGCTCCTCGACGATCATGCGTCCCCTCCCCCGGCGGAAGCCCCTTGCGGCCCCGCTCTCTTTGGTCCTACCAATTTGGTATGACCAATCTGGATGGCCGTCAAAGGGGGATCGTCCCCGACGAGCGGGCGAACCTCATCGGGCGGCTGCTTCCCTTCATCGCCCATCGCCGCCTGGAGGCGGGGGACCGGCTGCCCTCCGAGCGGGAGCTGGCGGAGCGCTTCGGCGTCGGGCGCGGCGCGGTGCGCGAGGCGCTGGCCGTGCTCGAGACGCTGCGGCTGATCGAGCGGCGGCCGAATTCCGGCATCTACCTGCGCCCGGCGGAGAAGCAGGGCTCCATCGAGGCGATCGTGCTGCAGGCGGAGCTCGGCATCCCGCTGACGGAGGCGGAGGTGCGGGAGGTGGTGGAGCTTCGCCGCATCCTCGAGATGCAGGGCGTGCGGCTCGCGGCCGAGCGCCGGCAGGCGGCGGACATCGCCCGGCTGGACGGGATCCTGGAGGCGACCGACCGCGCGATCGCCGCCGGCGAGAACCCGGCCGACCACGACGCCGCCTTCCACCTGGCGCTGGTGGAGGCCACGGGGAACCACGTCTTCCTGCGGGTGGTGAACGCCTTCTACCTCATGTCCCGCAACCGCCGCCGCGCCTTCTTCGCGGACGGCACGCGCGCGCCGCTCTCGCAGAGCCAGCACCGGGCCATGCGCGACGCCGTGGCGGCGGGCGACGCCGAGCGCGCAGAGGCGGCCATGGGCGGGCACCTGCGGGGCGTGGAGAGCTACTGGATCGAGCTGCTGGAACGGCGGGCGCGCGGCGACTGAGGCCTGGGCCCGCACGGAGGAAACGAAGAAGCGCATGAAAGTCACCGACGTCATCACCCACGTGCTGCAGTCGAAGGTGGAGCAGCCCTTCA
Organism: Muricoccus nepalensis; assembly: GCF_006438825.1. Classification (GTDB taxonomy): domain Bacteria; phylum Pseudomonadota; class Alphaproteobacteria; order Acetobacterales; family Acetobacteraceae; genus Roseomonas; species Roseomonas nepalensis. Next base: position 14,014 of record NZ_RCZP01000002.1, on the reverse strand, counting down.
CCTCGGCGCGCGGCTGGCTCTACACGACGCGCGCCTCCTGCATCGTGGAGATCCGCACGGACGAGGGGATCACCGGCTGGGGCGAGTGCTACGGGCCGGCGATGGTCAACAAGACCATCATCGACACCCAGTACCGCGCCCGCGTCATCGGCCGCGACCCCTTCGACGTCGAGGTGGTCTGGGAGGACCTCTACAACCGCATCAAGGACTACGGGCTGACGGGGATGACCATCGCCGCGCTGTCGGGCATCGACATCGCGCTGTGGGACATCATGGGCCGCGCGGTGGGGCGGCCCGTCCACAAGCTGATCGGTGGCGCGCACCGGACGGAGGTGCAGGCCTACGCCACGGGCCTCTACTTCATCGACATGGACCGGCTGGTCGAGGAGGCGGTGGAGGAGGCGCGGGACTACGCGGCGCAGGGCTTCCGCGCGATCAAGATGAAGATCGGGCTCGGCGACCCCAAGCTCGACCTGCGGCGCGTGGCGGCGGTGCGGCAGGCGATCGGGCCCGACGTGAAGCTGGCGGTGGACGCCAACCACTGCTTCACCGTGCCCCAGGCCATCCGGCTCGGCCGCGCGATGGAGGAGCACGACATCCTCTGGTTCGAGGAGCCGGTGAGCCCCGAGGACCACGACGGCTACGTCGAGGTCACGCGCGCGCTCGACATGGCCGTGGCCGGGGGCGAGAACGACTTCACGCGCTGGGGCTTCCGCGACGTGATCGCGCGCAAGGCGATGGACATCGTGCAGCCCGACGTCTGCGCGGCCGGCGGCATCAGCGAGTGCCGCAAGATCGCCGCCATGGCCTCGGCGCACGGGGTGGAGTGCGTGCCGCACGCCTGGGGATCGGCGATCGGGCTCGCCGCCACCGTGCAGTTCCTGGCGGCCCTGCCCGACACGCCCCCTGCCTTCCGCCCGATGCCGCCGATGCTGGAGTTCGAGCAGACGCCGAACCCGTTGCGCGACCACCTGGCGCGCGACCCCATCGTGCAGCGCGGCGGCATCGTGCGCGTGCCCGACGGGCCGGGCCTGGGCATCGAGGTCGATCCCGCCATCCTCGCGCAGTACAAGGTGGCCTGAGATGCTGGTCGCCCTCACCGACCCCATGGACCCCGCCGGCGAGGCCGTGCTGCGCGCCGCCGGGCACGCGATTGAGCTGCCCGGCGCGGGCGGGCTGGACGCGCTGCTGGCGCGGGCGGACGCCGTGGTGGTCCGGCGGAAGCTGCCCGACGACCTCTCCGCCCGCGCGCCGCGCCTGCTGGCCGCGGTGCGGCAGGGCGTGGGGCTGGACATGATCCCGGTGGAGGACTGCACGGCGCAGGCGGTGCTCGTCGCCAACGTGCCCGGCGCCAACGCGGATTCGGTCGCGGAATTCGCCATCGGGCAGATGCTCGCCATCGCGCGGCGCGTGGAGACGATGCACGCGGCGCTGCTCTCGGAGGGCTGGGAGCGGTCCCGCGCGCGAACGGCCGGCGCCTTCGAGCTGCGGGGGCGGACGCTCGGCATCGTCGGCATGGGCGCGGTGGGCACGCGGCTGGCGGATATCGCCTCGGCCGGGTTCCGCATGCGGGTGCTGGGGCACCGGCGCGGCGAGGCCCCCATGCCCCAGGGCGTGGAGCGGGCGGAGCTGGACGCGCTGTTCGCGGAAAGCGACTTCGTCGCGCTCGCCTGCCCGCTGACGCCCGAGACGCGCGGGCTGGTCTCGGCCGCGCGGATCGCGCGGATGAAGCCCGGCGCCTGGCTGCTGAACCTGGCGCGCGGGCCGGTGGTGGACGGGGCGGCGCTGCTGGACGCGCTCGGCGCGGGGCGCATCGGCGGCGCGGCGCTGGACGTGTTCGACGTGCAGCCGCTGGACGCCGGCCACCCGCTGCGCGCCCTGCCCAACGTCATCCTGACGCCGCACGCGGCGGGGCTGAGCGGGGAGGCGATGGTGCGCATGAGCGTCGGCGCCGCCGAGGAGGTGGTGCGCATCCTGGCGGGCGAGCGCCCGCGCTCCTTCATCAACCCCGAGGCCTGGGAGGCGTCGCGCGCGCGTCGCGCGGCCCTGGGCCATCCCGTGCCCGAGGGGATGCCCGCATGAGGATCGCCCGCGTCCACGCCACCTGGTGCCGCGTGCCCATCCCCTACGAGCGCCAGCACACGAGCGACTTCGGCCGCGTGCCGACCTTCGATTCCGTCATCGTCCGCGTCGAGACGGCGTGCGGCATCACCGGCTGGGGCGAGGCCAAGGCGGGGGTGGGAAGCGCCGCCGCCTGCGCCGGGCTCGCGGCCATCGTCAACGACGACTACGCGCCGCTGCTGGTGGGGCAGGACCCGCGCGACATCTCCCGCCTGTGGGACGTGATGTACAACACGCCGCGCGAGGGATACGCGGTGGCCGGCGGCTACGCGCTGCCGCAGGTGGGGCGGCGGGGGCTGTCGATTTCCGCGATCGCGGGGGTGGACGTCGCGCTCTGGGACATCCTCGGCAAGTCGCTGGGCGTGCCGGTCTGGCGGCTGCTCGGCGGGCGGCGCGTGGAGCGGATGCCGGCCTATGCCTCGGGCGGCTGGGCGGACGCGGCGAAGATCGGCGCGCAGTTGCAGGGCTACTGCGACCAGGCCGGGTTCCGCGCGGTGAAGATGCGCGTGGGCGTGATGGACGGATCCCCCGCGCGCTCGGCGGCGCGGGTGCGGGCGGCGCGCGAGGCGCTGGGCCCCGACATCCGGCTGATGGCCGACGCGCACGGCACCTGGACCGTCGCGGAGGCGCGGGCCTTCGCGCGGATGGTGGAGGATTGCGACCTCTTCTGGTTCGAGGAGCCGGTGAGCGCGGACGACAAGGCCGGCATGGCGGAGGTGCGGCGCTCCTCCTCCGTGCCGATCAGCGCGGGGGAGAGCGAGTTCACGCGGCACGACTTCCGCGAGATCTGCGAGCTTCGCGCGGCGGACGTGCTGCAGCCGGACCTGGCCATCGCCGGCGGGCTGACGGAGGGGCTGCGGATCTCGGCGCTCGCCTCGGCCTTCAACCTGCGCCTCGCGCCGCACCTGTGGTCGGGCGCGCCGGCTTTTGCCGCGGGGATGCACCTGGCGGCGACGCAGAGCGCGGGCTTCATCCTCGAGTACTCGCTCGGCCACAACCCGATGCTGCACGACCTCATCGAGGAGAGCTTCCCGGTGGAGGACGGGCACGTCGCCATCCCCGACCGGCCGGGGCTCGGGATCACGGTGCGGGAATCCTTCCTGCAGGAATACGGCCAGGGGGGGCGGGCATGAGGATCGCGTCGGTCGAGGCCTTCCCGACCTCCTTCCCCGTGCCGGAGGGCGGCGGCGTCGCGCTCGGCGTCGGTCGGGCGGTGAAGCGGGACGCGGTGGTGGTGAAGGTCGTCACCGAGAGCGGGCTGGTGGGGTGGGGCGAGAGCCACCACGGGCGCGCCCACACCGCCGTTGCGGCGCTGCTGCAGACGACGCTGCGGCGGCTGGTGGTCGGCATGGAGGCGACGGACACCACGGGGGTGTGGAACCGCATCTACCGCGGGCAGCTCGCGAGCCACGGCATGGGGGCGGGCTGCGCGCTCGCCATGTCGGGGCTGGACATGGCGCTCTGGGACATCCGCGCGAAGGCGGTGGGCTGGCCGCTCTACCGGCTGCTGGGCGGCGCGGCGCGGGCGGTGCCCGCCTACGCCGGCGGCGTCGCGCTCGGCTACCAGCCGCCGGAGGCGCTGGTGGAGGAGGCGCGGCCGATGATCGAGGCCGGCTACCGCGCGGTGAAGCTACGGATCGGCGACACGGTGCCCGACGACATCGCGCGGATGGAGGCGGTGCGGCGCGCCTTCGGGGCGGGGATCGACATCCTGGCCGACGCCAACACCGCCTACTCGCTCTCCGACGTGCGGCGGGTGATGCCGGCGATGGACGCGCTGGCGATGGGATGGCTGGAGGAGCCCTTCCCGCCCCACGACCGCCGCGCCTACCGCGAGGCGCGGGGCTACGGCCGCACGCCGCTGGCGGTGGGGGAGAACCACTTCACCCGCTTCGAGTTCGCGCCGCTGCTGGAGGACGACAGCATCGGCGTCTGGCAGCCCGACCTCTCCAAGTGCGGGGGGATCACGGAGGCGCTGCGGATCGCGGCCATCGCCTCCGCGCACAAGATCCCGATCCACCCGCACAGCTCCATGACCGGGCTGAACCAGGCGGCGACGATCCATTTCCTCTGCGCGATCGACAACCCCGGCTATTTCGAGGCGGACGTCTCGCGCGGGAACCTCTTCCGCGACGCGCTGGTGAGCACGCCCTGGGCGCTCGGCGCGGACGGCTGCGTGCGGCCCAACGAGGCGCCCGGCCTCGGCGTGGAGGTCGACGAGGACTGGCTGCGGGCCCATCCCGCGATCGAGGGCCCCGGCTACGTCTGAACCCCATCCCTGACGACCGTCCCGGCACGAGGGCGGCGCGACGCAAGAGGAGGACCCCATGAAGACCACTCACCGCCGCGGCCTCGCCGCCCTGCTGGCCGCCGCCGCGTTCCTGGCCCCCGTCGCGTCGCGCGCGGCGGACCCGCCCTTCACGCGGGACATCCGCTTCCTCAACCCCTTCGCGCCCGGCGGCACCTCGGACCTGCTCGGCCGCATCCTGGCGGAGCAGCTGGGCAAGCAGGTCGGCCAGCAGGTGGTGGTGGAGAACCGCACCGGCGGCGGCGGCGTGGTGGCGACGCAGGAGCTGACGCGCAGCAACCCGGACGGGCACACCATCCTGCTGGCCTCCATGGGCATCTTGACGGTGACGCCGCAGATGCAGCCGCTGCCCTATGACGTGGACCGCGACATCATCCCCGTCACGAACATCGCCTCCGTCTACAACATCCTCGTCACCGGGCCGAACGCGCCGATCCGCAGCTGGCAGGACCTCGCGCGGCTGGCGAAGGAGCGCGGGCGGAACACGAGCTGCGCGACGGTGGGCGCGGGGTCGAGCCAGCAGCTCTCCTGCATCCTGTTCGGGGCGCTGACGGGCACGACCATCACCCAGGTGCCCTATCGCGGCGGCGCGCCGGCCATCCTCGACATCTCGACCGGGCGGGTGGACGTGATGTTCGGCAACATGCCGGAGTTCCTCGGCCAGATCCGGGACGGCGGTCTGCGCGCGGTGGCCTATGGCGCGGCTGAGGCGTCGCCGCTGATCCCCGACCTTCCCGTCATCTCGAAGGATGGGCTGCCGGGCTTCGTCATCCCCTCCTGGTTCGGGGTGGTGCTGCCCGGGCGCACGCCGGACGCCATGGTGGCGCGCTGGAACGCGGAGCTGAACCGGGCCATGCAGGCGCCCGAGGTGCAGCGGCGCTTCACCGAGAACGGGCTGCAGATGCTCGGCGGCACGCGGGAAGATTTTCAGCGCCAGATCGCGGCCGACCGGCAGCGCTGGGGCGCCATCATTCGCGAGCACAACATCCGGCCGGAATGAGGGAATGAAGGTCTGGCGCGACTACGACCAGGCCGGCCTGGACGCGGCCTATGACCAGCGCGTTTGGGCCGCCGACGCCGCGGAATGGATCGCCCGCTACGCCGCCGACACCGCGGCCGCGCGGGCGGCGCACCCGCCGGAGGTGCACGACACCGGCGCGGGGCTGCTCGACCTCTACCGCGCCCGGCCGCCGGCGCGCGGCATCCACCTGCACGTCCACGGCGGCGCCTGGCGGAGCCTGACGCGGGCGGATGCGGGGATGGCGGCGCCGGCGCTCGTCGCGGCGGGGCTGGACGTGGCGGTGCCGGACTTCCGCCTGCTGCCCGAGTTCCGCCTGCCGCACATGGTGGAGGACGTGGTCGCGGCCTGCCTCTGGGCGGCGGCGCGGGGGCCGCTGCACCTGTCCGGGCATTCCTCGGGCGCGCATGTGGCGGCGGTGGTCGCGACGGACCCGCGCGTCGGGCCGCTTCTCCGTTCCGTCACGCTGCTGTCCGGCCTCTACGACCTGGAGCCCGCGCTGCTCTCGGCGCGCGGGGCCTATGTGGCGCTGGAGGCGGCGGAGGCGCTGGCGCTGAGCCCCGTGCACCACGTCGCGCGCATCGCGGCGCCGGTGGTGATCGCCTACGGCACGGCGGAGAGCCCCGAGTTCATCCGGCAGTCCCAGGACTTCGCGGCGCTCCTCGGCGTCGAGCCCATCGTGCTGGAGGGGACGAACCACTTCGCCACGGCCTACGCGCTGGCGGAGGGGCCGGTGTACCGGGCGATGCTGGCCCTCGCCTGAGGGGGCCGCATTGATCGCGCGCGGGCGCTTCGACATGATCCGCCCCGGCTCGGGGCCGGGCGGCGTCTCGGCCGGAACTTGACCGCGGGCAGCGCGGCGGCGGGAGGCGTGATGGACGGCCTGGTTCAACCCGCGGGGGCCGGCATCGGCGCCCCGGTCCGCCGGCACGAGGACCGGCGGCTGCTGCGCGGCCTCGGCCGCTACACCGAGGACGAGGTGCCGCCGGGCGCGCTGCACGCGGTGTTCCTGCGCAGCCCGCACGCGGCGGCGCGGATCCTGTCCATCGACGCCGCGGCGGCGCGGGCCCTGCCGGGGGTGCGGGGGGTCTTCACCGGCGCCGACCTGGCGGGGCTGGGCACCCTGCCCTGCGCCGTGCCGCGCCACCGGCCGGGCGGCGCGCCGATGCCGCGGCCGCCCTACCGCGCGCTCGCCCTCGACGCCGTCGCGCATGTTGGCGACCCCGTGGCGCTGGTGGCCGCGGAGACGGCGGCGGCGGCGCGGGACGCGGCGGAGGCGATCCTGGTGGAGTGGGAGACCCGGCCGGCCGTGGTCGACGCCGCCTCCGCCCTCGCGCCCGGCGCGCCGGAGGTCTGGCCGGGGCTCGCGCCCGGGAACCTCGCCTTCGAGTGGACGCTCGGCGACCACGCGGCGGCGGCCGCGGCGATCGCGGGGGCGGCGCATGTCGTTTCCCTCGACTTCCGAGTCAGCCGCGTCGTTGGCGCCTTCATGGAGCCGCGCGCGGCGGTGGCCTGGCACGACGCGGCGGAGGGGCGCTTCACGCTGCGCAGTGGCGTGCAGGGCGCGCATCCCGTGCGCGACGAGCTGGCGGCGGTGCTCGGCATTCCCTCCTCCTCGCTCCGCGTCATCTCGCCGGACATGGGCGGGGCCTTCGGGCTGCGCGGGCAGCCGACGCAGGAGCACGCGGCGCTGCTCTTCGCCGCCCGCGCGCTCGGCCGCCCGCTCCGCTGGACGGCCGACCGCACGGAGGGGATGCAGAGCGACCCGCACGGGCGCGACACCCACAACCGGGTGGAGCTGGCGCTGGACGCCGAGGGCCATTTCCTCGCGCTGCGGATCGAGACGCTGGCCAACCTCGGCGCCTACCTCGCGCTGATGGGGCCGCACGCGAGCACGAACAACCTCGGCGGGCTGGCCGGGGTCTACCGCACGCCCGTCATCGCGGCGACGGTGCGGGGGGCCTTCACCAACACCCAGCCGCTGGCGCCCTACCGCGGCGCGGGGCGGCCGGAGGCAACCTACGCGGTGGAGCGCGCGATCGACGTCGCGGCCGCGCGGCTGGGGATGGACCGGGTCGCGCTGCGGCGGCGCAACCTCATCCCGCGCGAGGCGATGCCCTTCCGCACGGGCCTCGTCTTCACCTACGACAGCGGCGACTTCGCGCGCGGCATGGCGATGGCCGAGGCGGCGGCGGACGTGCCGGGCTTCGCGGCGCGGCGGGCGGCGAGCGAGGCGCGGGGGATGCGGCGCGGGCTCGGCGTCGCCAACGCCATCGAGATCAGCGCGGGGCCGCCGCGGACGCCGGCTCCGGAATCCGCGGAGGTGCGGGTGAACGCGGACGGCAGCGCGACCTTCCTGCTCGGCACGCACAACCACGGGCAGGGGCACGAGACGGTGTTCCGGCAGATGGCGCTGAGCCTGCTCGGCCTGGCGCCGGACCGGGTGCGGATCGTCGCGGGGGACACGGACGCGGTCTCGCAGGGGCGCGGCTCCTTCGGCAGCCGGAGCGTGGTGGCCGGGGGCACCGCGCTCTCCGCCGCGACGGCGCGCATCGTGGAGCGGGGGCGGCGGATCGCGGCGCGGCTGCTGGAATGCGGCGAGGAGGACGTCGAGTTCACCCCCCTGCCCGGCGGCCGCTTCGCCGTCGTGGGGACGGACCGCGGGGTGACGCTGGCGCAGGTGGCCGCCGCCGCCCACGCGCCCGGCCCGATCCCGCCCGGCGAGGACGCGGGGCTGACGGCCCAGGCCATGGTGGCGCCGGGCGACGCCACCTTCCCCAACGGCTGCCACTTCTGCGAGGTGGAGGTCGACCCCGAGACGGGGCGGGTGACGCTCGACCGCTACACCGTGGCCGACGACGTCGGGACGGTGGTGAACCCGCTGCTGATGCACGGGCAGATCCACGGCGGCGTGGCCCAGGGCTTCGGCCAGGCGGTGATGGAGGAGGCGCGCTTCGACGCCGAGAGCGGGCAGCTCCTCGCCGCCTCCTTCATGGACTACGCCCTGCCGCGCGCGGGCGACCTGCCGGAATTCGAGGTGCTGTCCAACCCGCAGCCGACCGCGACCAACCCGCTCGGCGCCAAGGGGGCGGGGGAGGCGGGGACGGTCGGCGCGTTGCCGGCGGTGATCTCGGCGATCTGCGACGCGCTGAGGGTGGAGCACATCGACATGCCCGCGACCCCCGAGCGCGTCTGGGCGGCGCTGCGGGGCGCGACGGGCTGAGGGGCGGCCGCTTTCGTGTTCCCGTGTGCCGGGAGTGCAACCGGGAAGAACACGTTTTTGAAAGCCATGCCCCCCAAAGGCTCCGCTTGGATAAAGCCATTCGGAGGCGTGCCCGGGAAGCGGGCTTCGTAAAAAGCGGTTGAACAAACCGGGCGCGTGAAAACCGGGGGTTTGGTGGCCGGACCCTTGCATCGCCTTGGCCGTGCCACGCGCCCGGCTTTTGTAGAAAAAAATAACCCTCTCGCATTTATGCACGCTGGGCGGTGGTAAGGCATGAAAAAGGGGCGGCTCCTTTCGGGAGCCGCCCCTGGAAGTTATCAGTCGCTACATTTTATCACAAAAAATGAATTATCGATCAGATACGAAACTCTTCCCGTTTCCGCCCGGAGGCTTCCATGGCCGAGAGCCAGCGGGGCATGCGGCCGCGGCCGCTCCAGGTCTCGCCGTTCGGGCCGCGGAAGCGCACCGCGACCGAGCCGCCGGCATCGCGGCGGGTGCGGCGGGCGGGGCCCTGGGAGGAGGGCGTGGCGGCGGCCGGAATAAGCGAATTCAGCTCGAGGCCAATTTCGGCGGCCTTGCTGCGGAATTCCTCGATGAGCGCGGTCCGCGCCTCCTGCTGCTTCGCGGTGCGCTTGGCCTCGGCCGCCTCGATCAGCGCGGTGAGTTCCTGCGCGCTCATGGAATCAAGATCGATTCCGCCCTTGCGCCTGGACGTGGGTTCCGGCGTATCCGCCATAATGCACCTCTCGAAGTAGGATCATCCTGCGGCGTGAACCCCGGCCGGCAAAAGCGGCCCGGGGTTCGCGCGTCGAGGGAGATAATGATTATCTTCGAAGATATTGTCGATAGGCGCGCGGCATTCTTCTGGATGGAATATAACTGCGAAATTTCGCGCAAACAATCCTGGGCAGCGCTTAGCGGTTTGCGCCCGCGTTACCGGCGCCGCCCGCGGAGATAACCAACGGCTGCTGAAACGGCGGCAGGCGGCCGAGGCGGTTCTCGATGACGGCGAAGACCACGGGCTCGCCGGGCGGGCGGGGCAGCAGCCGGCCCGCCTCGTCGGTCGCGTAGAGGGTGAGCGTCACCGCGTCCGCGACGTTGCCGCCCACCGCCTCCGCCGCTCCGGGGCCGGTGCGCAGCACGATGTCGCAGTGCATGGGGCGGAAGCGGCCGGCCTCGGCCAGGCGGTCCTGCCAGGCCGCGAGCGGGCGGCGGGAGCGGTCGGCGCAGACGAGGTCGCCGGGCGCGGGCGCGCGGAGGGCGGGGTCGTGCGGGACGAAGGGGGCCTGGGCCGGGAACTCGGCGGCGTCGCGCAGCATGGCGTCGACGTAGAAGGCGTGGGCGGCGGAGGCGTGGAACTCGCGCTCGTCCACCCCGGCCGCGCGCATGACGTAGGAGACGAAGGCGGCGGACCAGGCGGGCTCGGACCAGACGCCCTCCCGCGGGAGGAGGCCGCCCAGCGTCGCGGACCAGCGGGCGCGGTTGCGGGCGATGGCGGCCTCGGCCTCCCCGTCCGGCACGGCGCGCCAATAGGCGAGGACGCGGGGGAAGGCGCTGGTCGCGCCCTCCGTGCCGGCGGGCGGGCGCGGCAGGCCGAGGCCGGCGGCGAGGCGGCCCCATTCCTCCCACTCCGCCTCGGCGATGCGCATCACGCGCTCGCGGACGGAGGGAGGATAGGCGATCGGGGGCTCGCGCGGCGGGGGCGGCGCGGCGCAGCCGGTGGCCGCGAGGCCCAGGGCGAGGGCGAGGGCCAAGGCCGCGGGAACGCGCCTCAAGCCGTCACCATCCCCATGGAGAGCGCCGCCTCGTCCGGGGAGAGGACGGCGAGGAGGAGGGCGGCCGTGGAGGGGGCATCGGCCTCGCCCCCCTCCTCCGCCAGAACCTCGAGCCGGTCGCCCTCGGCGCGGAGGCGGCCGGAGAGGGCAGCGAGCGAGGCCTCCCGCAGGGCGGCGGCGCGCGCCAGCACGGCGGCGTCGGGCGGGATGCGGCCGGTCCCGGCGAGGTACTCCACCGCGCGCAGGCCGCGCAGCACGGCGGCGAGGGCGCGCGTCGCGGGTGGGGGGGAGAGCGCGGCGGGATCGAGCGCCAGCACGGCGTGGCGGAGCGCGTCGAGCACCCAGGGCTCGGGGATGAGGCTTCCGCCGCGGGCGAGGGCGAGGATGGCGGCGCCCCGCCCGGCGAGGTCCGCGCCCGCCGGTCCTTCCGGCCCCGCCGCCGCCACGAGGCGCGCGAGAAGGGCGCGCAGGCGGCGCCGGTCGCCCGGCAGGCCGCCGAGGCGCCAGGCGGCGTCCAGCGCCAGCACGAGGAGGGCGGTTTCCTCGAGGGGAAGCGCCGCGGCCTCCTCTTCCGGCAGGGCGGCGACCTGGCGGTCGAGCCAGTCCTGCAGGGCGCCCAGGCGGTCGCGCGGGATGGGGTGGGCGAAGGCGGGGGCGTTCAGGAGGGTGGCGGCGACGGCGGCCAGCGGCGCGCCGATCCCGGCCTGGCCGGGGTCGCGGCCGGCGAGCGCCGCGGGGTCGCGCAGCAGGCGGAGCGCGGCCGCCGGGGTGCCGTGGGCGACGCCGCGGGCGAGGAGCCGGTCCTCCCGCAGCGTCGCGGTGCCGCCGGGGGCGAGGTCGGGCAAGGCGTGGCGGAGGACGAGCCAGTGGGGGGCGCCCTCCCGCCCGCGTAGGCGGGCGCTGAACACCGCCTCCCCCGCGCGGGGGCGGAGGTGGAGGGCGAGCGCCTCCTCCGCCGGTCCGGACTGCCAGAGGTGGAGGGAGTCGAGCGGCCCCTGGGCCAGCAGCTCGTCCTCGCCGAAGGGGCCCTCGGCGCGCGGGACCTGCCCGCCGTCGCGCCCGAGGGAGGCGTGGGCGAAGGGGGGCTCGGCCTCGGAGAGGGCGTCGGCCGCCGTAGTCAGGCGAAGCGCGGCGAGGCCGGCGCGGGTGCCCGCGCGGAGCACGACGGTGAGGCGCAGGAGGGGGTCGGCGGCGGAGACGCGGTACTCGTAGCGGAGGGTGCCGATGGGCAGGGAGACGCCGGGCAGCGGGCGGAGGCGCAGCGCGCTCTCGTGCCAGAGAAGGGCGCCCGCGCCCTCGGGCTGGACGCCGGCCGCGGTGATCGCGTCCTCCACGTCGAGCGTGCGGGCGCGGAGCGAGAGGCGGCCGAGCAGGCCGGGCACGCCGCCGACGGCGCGCAGGCGCGCCATGTTGCCGCTGTGCAGGACGCCGCGGCGTCCGGCCGCCTCGCCGGACGCGGAGGGCTCGTCGCGCATCCGCTGGCGCAGCAGGCCGTGGGCGAGGTCGCCGGTGAACTCGTGCCAGGGGGTGAGGACGCGGAGGTCGGCGGGGTTGTCGCGCAGGATCTCGACGCGCGCCGCGGCCTCCGCCTCGGCGGGGCGGACGGCGCGGGAGGGGGCGCCGGGCTCCTCGGCGACGGCGGTCAGGAAGTGGAGGAGGGTGTCGGCGAGGCCCGGATCGGCCTCGCGTAGGGCGGGGATGGCCATGGCCTCCGCCGCGAGGGCGTTGTCGCGGAGCGCGAGCGGCGCGCCCGGCGCCTCGGTCCGCGCCAGGCCCGAGAGCGGCCGGCCGTCCAGCGCCGCGCGACGCAGCCGCCGGCGCAGGGCCGCGAGAAGGCGGTCGCGCTCCTGGGGGTGAAGCAGGTCCGGCAAGGCGCCGCGGCCTCCGTGGCACGAGGGTGGGAGGCGCTGTCTTAGGGCAATCGCGGCGGCGCCGGAATCGGCCGCGGGGGGCCGCGCGGCGGGCGGGGCCGGGCTGTGGCCGATGGGCCGCGGGTCAGTCCGTCAGGCGCACGCCCGTGGCGCGCGCGATCTCGCCCCAGCGGTCGCTCTCCCGCGCGATGAAGGCGGCCATGCCCGCGGGGTCGCGCGCCTCGATCGTGAAGCCGGCGGCCACGACGCCGCGGCGCACCGCCTCGTCCCGCCGGGCCTCGGCGACGGCGGCCGCGATGCGCTCCACCGCCGCGTCGGGCACGGCGCGCTGGGCGAAGAGGGCGTTCCAGACCGGCAGGACGAAGCCGGGCACGCCCGCCTCCTCGAAGCTCGGCACCTCGGGCAGCAGCGGGTCGCGGGCGGGGCCGGTGACGGCGAGGGCGACCACCTTGCCCTCGCGGATGAGAGGCAGCGCGGAGCCGATGGCCGCGACCATGACGTCCACCCGCCCGGCGGCGATCTCGAGCAGGGCCTGGGGCGCGCCGCGGTAGGGGATGTGCTGGCCCTTCAGCCCCGCCTGGTTCACGAGGCCCGCCATGAACATGTGGCTGGCCGATCCCGCGCCGACGCTGCCGTAGTTCACCTCCCGCTCCCGCGCCGCGGCGAGGAAGCCCGCGAGGTCAGTAGCGAGACCCGGGCGCACCACGAGGACCTGCATGGAGATGCCGAGGAAGGCGACCGGGCGGAAGTCGCGGTCGGGGTCGAAGGGCATGCGGTCGGTGATGTGCTTGTTGATGGCGATCGGGCCGTTGCCGCCGACGAAGAGGGTGTTGCCGTCGGCCGCCGCGCGGGCCGCGTACTCGGCCGCGATCATGCCGCCGCCGCCCGCGCGGTTGTCCACGACCACGGGCTGGGCCAGCGGGCCCGTGATGGCCGCGCCGTAGAGGCGGGCGAGGGTGTCGGGCGTGGTGCCCGCCGGGAAGGGCACGACGAGGCGGAGCGGGGTGCCGCCGGCCGGCTGGGCGCGGGCCGGGGAAGCGCCGAGGAGGGCGAGGGCGGGCAGGGCGAGGAGCGGCCGGCGGCCGGTCCGGTGCGGTGTGGTCATGCGGTCCCTCCTGGCGCGGCGCGCTTCCGGCGCCGCCCGCCCGGGGGATACGGCGGGGCGGCGGGGCTGGGCAAGACGGGGCCGGATCGTTTCGCCGTGTGCTACTTGACCTCCTCGCCGGGCATGGCGCCGAAGAAGTCGCCCCGGCGCAGCCAGCCGCGGTGCTCGCCGACCTGGACCTCGCACCAGGTCTCGCCGGTGGCGCAGAGGCGGATGCGGCCGAGGACGCCGGGCTGGAGGCGGGCGACGACGGCGCCCGATTCCTCCGGGCGGCGGCGGAGGACGCGTTCCTCCCCGGTGACGACGAGGTTGCGCCGGCCCGTGAGGTTGGACTGGTGCACCCAGCCCTCGGTGCCCTCCATGTCCTTGATGCGGCGCCAGAGCTCGAACTCGCGGACGATCTGCACGGGCAGGTCGCGGCGCTGGTAGGTCCACTCGATGGGGTAGCGCGTGCCGGGGCCGGCGCGGAGGTTCACCTCCTCGGCCCGGAGCGAGGCGAAGCGCGGCAGGGGAAGCTGCGTGACGGGGCCGATGGGCGGCGGCGGGGGCTCGGCCGGCGCGGGCGCGGGCACGGGGGCGGGCGCCGCGGCGGC
>NZ_RCZP01000019.1 GCF_006438825.1 Muricoccus nepalensis | reverse complement strand
GGTAACAAGCGCAGCCGAGCGGTCCTAATCGCCCGATCGAACTCCTCAACACACGCCGCGTGAGGGCCCAAACCCTCGCCGCACGCAGCACCAACGCGCTACCCCCTCACACCTCGCCATCCTCCCCCTCACCAGGGGAACACCATCAGACGTTCCGGCCCGGTGGCCTGGTGCCTACAGCGAGTGTGCCACACCCGATCCCATCCCGAACTCGGCCGTGAAACCACCCTGCGCCTATGGTACTGTGTCCTAAGACACGGGAGAGTCGGTCGGCGCCAGACCACCAGACCGGAACGTCTCGATACAACTCACCTCACCCCAGAACACCGCGTCCGGCCCAAGCCCGGCGCACCGCAGAACCCCCGCCGGCGCAAGCCAGCGGGGGTTCCGCGCTTGAGGGGATGACCGCATCAGAACAGTCTCGCGTCCGGGTTCGGTACCGCGGGCTCTGTCCGCGGCTCCACCGTGCCGGGCTGCGTGGTGGGCGCACGGGTAAGAACATCCGCCAGCGTCAAGGCGAACAGGAAGGCGATCCAGAGCAGCGAGGCGGATCCGGTGAGCCGAAGCAGCGGATCAGGCCGGCGCAGGTTCATGAAGCAGACGGCAATCAGCACCGCCTTCGCCGCGCCGATGCCGAGGCTGATCGGCGTGTTCCAGCGACCGAGCGGCACATAGGCCAGGAGCAGCGTGGCCACGACCAGGCCGACGAGCACGGCCCAGATCGGGAGGTTCCGCCGCCAGATCGCGGCCCCGTCCTGAGGCAGGTTCTCACCCAGCCCGTTCATGACCGTCCTCCCAGGTAGAGCAGGGGGTAGAGGAAAACCCACACGATATCGACGAGGTGCCAGTAGAGGGCCGCGGCCTCGAAGGCGGGGCTTTCGAGCGGCCGTTCCCCTCGCCAGGCCTGCCATGTGATCCAAGCGATGACGCTGATGCCGGCCGTGACGTGGAGGCCGTGCAAGCCGGTCATGAACCAGTAGAAGGCGAAGAAGATCCCTGCCGCGGGCGGCGCAAGCTTGAAGGCCTGCCCGGGGAAGAGACCTTCGTCGATGTCGGCGCTCCACTCGAAGCCCTTGATGACGAGGAACGCGACGGCCAGAGCCAGGGTCAGCGACAGGCCGAGCAGCGCCAGCTCCCGCAGGCCCGCGCGCGCGGCCTCGGCGCCGACCGCCATGGCAAGGCTGCTCGTTAGCAGCACGACGGTGTTCACCGTCCCGTAGACGACGTTCGTCTCGTGCCCCGCCCCCGCGAAGGCATCCGGATGAAGAAGCCGGTTGACGGAGAACGCGAGGATCAGGCCCCCGAAGAGGAGGGCCTCGCTCCCCAGGAAGAGCCACATCCCGAAGGAGGCGGCCTCGCGCTGACGGCGCAAAGAGGCCCAGGGTTCCCGCAGCGCCTCTGCCTCGCCACTCATGTCTCGTGCCCCTGGTTCTGGTGCGCCTCCCGGCGATCGTGCCGCGGCCCCTCCTTGTCCGGGTGGTAGAAGTAGGGACCGGTATCAACGACCGGCACCGCGCGGAAATTGTCCCGCGGCGGCGGCGAGCTGGTGCGCCACTCGAGGCCCGTCGCCTGCCAGGGGTCCTCCCCGGCGCGCTCCCCCCAGATCAGCGACCAGGCGAGGTACCCCATCGGCAGCAAGTAGGCCGCGGCCAGCAGCACCGCGCCGGAGGAGGACAGGACGTGCCAGATCTGGAACTCCGGCGGGTAGACCTGATAGCGCCGGGGCATGCCGAGGAAGCCCATCACGAATTGCGGGAAGAAGGTGAAGCTGAAGCCGAAGAACATGAGCACCGCGGCGAAACGGGCCCAGGCCTCGGGGTAAAGCCGCCCGGTGACCTTCGGCCACCAGAAGTGCAGCCCGCCGTAGAAGGCGCTGACCGCGCCGCCGACCATGATGAAGTGGAAATGCGCGACCACGAAGTAGGTGTCGGTGACGTGCACGTCGATCGGCACCGAGGCGAGGAAGAGGCCCGTCAGCCCGCCGAGGGTGAAGAGCCCGATGAAGCCGAGCGCGTAGAGCATCGGCGCCTCGAAGGTGATCTGCCCGCGGTAGAGGGTGAAGGTCCAGTTGAAGACCTTGATCGCGGAGGGCACCGCGATGACGAAGCTCAGGAAGGAGAAGACGAGGCTCGCGAAGAGCGACTGGCCCGAGACGAACATGTGGTGGCCCCAGACCAGGAAGCCGACCACGGCGATCCAGAGGATCGCGTAGACCATGAAGGTGTAGCCGAAGACCTGCCGCCGCGAGAAGCACGTGACGAGCTCGCTGATCACCCCGAAGGAGGGCAGGATCATGATGTAGACGGCGGGATGGCTGTAGAACCAAAAGAGGTGCTGGAAGAGCAGCGGGTCGCCCCCGAGCGCCGGGTCGAAGATCGGCAGCCCGAAGGCGCGCTCGGCCACGATCAGCAGCAGCACGAGCGTGAGCACGGGGGTGGCGAGCACGATCACGAGGCTCGTGCCGTAGAGGGCCCAGACGAGCAGCGGCAGGCGGAACCAGGTCATCCCCGGCGTGCGCAGGAGATGGACGGTCGCGATGAAGTTCACGCCCGTCGCGATCGAGGAGAAGCCGGCGAGGACGACGGCCAGCGCCGCCGCCATGACGTAGCTCTGCGAGTAGCCCGTCGAGAAGGGCGTGTAGAAGGTCCAGCCCGTGTCCACGCCCCCGGCGACCAGCGCGCCGACGAGGAGCGCGCCCGCGCCCACGAAGAGGTACCAGCTGAACAGGTTCAGCCGCGGGAAGGCGAGGTCCTTCGCGCCGATCATCAGTGGCAGGAGGAAGTTGCCGAAGGTGTTGGGGATGGAGGGCACGAGGAAGAACCAGACCATCACCGTGCCGTGCAGGGTGAACATCCGGTTGTAGCCGTCGGCCGAGAGGAGGTCGGCGGCGGGCGTGAAGAGCTCCATGCGGATCGCGACCGCGCCGGCGCCGCCGATGAAGAAGAACACGGTCAGCGCCGCCGCGTAGAGCAGCGCGATGCGCTTGTGGTCGGTCGTCAGGAACCAGGCGGCCAGCCCGTGCTCGGCCGTCAGGTAGCTCGGGCCGCCGCGCAGGCCCTGGCGGGGATGGGCCTCGCCGGGAACGGGCTGGCCGGCCGCGATGTCGCTCAAGGTTGGCCTCCCGGCAGCGAACGGATGTAGGCGACGAGCCGGATCAGCTCGTCCTCGCCGACGAGGCCGGCGAAGGAGGGCATGCGCGGCTCGTAGCCCGCGACGACGTCGCGCCGCGGCTGGAGGATGGAGTCCCGCAGATAGGCCTCGTCCACGCGCCGGATCCGCCCGTCCTCGAGCGGCACGTCGCGGCCCCAGATGCCCGCCAGCCCCGGGGCCCGCACGGGCCCGTTCCCGGCATGGCAGCCCGAGCAGCCCAGCGAGACGAAGAGCGCGCGCCCCTCGTGCCCGAGGTCGTCCCCCTCGGGCTGCGCCGAAAGCCAGCGCGCGTAGTCCTCCGGCTCCATCACGGTGATGGTGCCGCCCATGCGGGCGTGGAGCGTCCCGCAGTACTCCGCGCAGAAGAGGGGGTACTCGCCGGTCAGCGTCGGGGTGAAGAGCAGCTCGGTCAGGCGGCCCGGCAGCACGTCCTGCTTGATGCGGAAGGCCGGGACGAAGAAGGAGTGGATGACGTCCTGCGAGGTCATCAGCAGCCGGACCGGCTGGCCGCGCGGCACGTGCAGCGCGTCGATCTCGCGCGCGCCGTTCGGGTGCTGGGTCTTCCACATCCACTGCTTGGCCGCGACGTGGATCTCGAGGGCGTCGCCCGAGGGCTTGGCAAGGCCGAGCTCGGTCGCGCCCGCCCAGGCGAAGATGAAGACGGCCAGGAACAGGGTGGCCGCGGTCCAGCCGATCTCGACCTCCTTCTGCACCAGCTCCGGCAGCGCGCCGCGCCGGGCGGACGAGCCGCGCCGGTAGCGGATGGCGAAGGTCAGCAGCAGCGCGAGGACGAGCGCGAGGACGGCGCCCGTGATCAGCAGCAGGACGACCACGATCGCGTCCACCCGCGTCGCCACGTCCGAGGCCACGACGGGCCAGAGCCGCAGCCCGCTCATGCGCGCCGCCGCCGGTTCAGCGCGAGGACGAAGGCGCCGAGCCCGAGGAGGGTGAGGGCGGTGCCGGCGGCCAGGGCCTGCTTGACGAGGCCGTTGTAGACCCCGCGCGCCGGGTCCAGCCCGTAGCAGAGCAGCCGCAGCCGCTCCACGAAGCGCCCGACCCGCCCGCCCGCCGCCTCGGCCAGGGCCAGGCGCAGCTCCTCGGGCGACAGGGCGAGGCCGTCCAGCACGCGGGAGACCGCCCCCTCGCCGGTGAGGACGAAGGCGCCGAGCGGGTGGGCATATTCGTCGGCCGCCGCGTCGAGCGCGGCGCGGTAGCCGAGCGCCGCCTGCGCCGCGTCGAGCGCCGCCGCGTCCCCGGAGAGGAAGCGCGCCCGGGCGGCGAGCGGCGAGGCACCGAGGCGCGCGGCCTTCATCGCGAGGGCCTCCGCCGGGCCGTCCCTCGGATCGATCCCGAGGACGAGAAGGTCGTAGTCGGTGCCCGCCGCGAGGCCCGTCCGCTCGAGCGCCGCGGCCGCCAGGCCGAGCGCCGTGCCGCAGAGGGTCCGGCAGGTGTAGTCCGCGAGCACGAGCACCGCGGGGCGGCCGCTCCGGAGCGCCGCGCCGGTCACGGCCCGGCCCGTCTCGTCCACCAGCGCGAGGTCGCGCGGCAGCGCGGCGCCCGGCGGCGGGAAGAGGCCGACCGCGGCGAGCTGCGCCTCGGTCAGCGCCGCGCGGGCCGGGGCGGCGAGCGCGGCCACCAGCGCGAAGGCGAGGGCCAGCCGCCTCATCGCCCGGCCTCCGCGCGCCGCGCCGCCAGGGAGCGGACGGGAAGGGGAAGGCCAGGCTCCGGCGCCTGCAGCGGGTCGTAGGCGGCCTGGCCGCGCGCGGCGAGGCTCTCCACGGCGCGCGCGACGGGAATCCGCGCCAGCCCGCGCTCGCGGTCGACCCAGGCGTAGCCCTGCGCCTGCCGGCGCTGCTCGGCCTGGAGGTCTAGCAGGTCGCCGGTGGGGTCGCTCTGGATCCGCGGCTCCGGGAAGCGCGCCGCGCGGGGCGGGGCGACGGCGCCCATCTCGGGGCGGTAGAGGAGGTAGAGCCCGGCCATGGAGGCCGCCAGGAAGAGCGCGGTGCCCAGCCCCACCGCCGCGGCGGTCCAGGCGGCGATGCCGATCGGCTCGCGTTGGTCCAGTGGCCTCGGCTCAGGCGCCATGGGCCACCTCCTGCCGCGGGCGGAGCCGCGCGGCGAGCGGCCCGTCGACGAGCCCGACCCAGAGCCCTCCCACCGCCACCACGCCGAGAAGGGCCGCGGGCACCGCCGCCGCGCCGAAGGCGGGCGCCACGATCCAGACAAGATGGGCGAGGACCCCTAGCATCACGGCGGGGCCGAGGCGGGCCAGGGCCGCCGGACGGCGCCGCACGCGGGCGAGGAGCAGCGCGCCGATCGGCAGCAGGGCCGAGAGGGTGACGGAGGCGGCCTCGAGCGCCGTCCAGCCCCATCCCTGCCGCCGGAGGAACCACTCTGCCTTCGGCGGGAGGTCGCCGTACCAAGCGACGAGGTACTGCGCGAAGCCGAGGTAGAGCACGCCGAGCGAGGCCGCGAGGAGCATGGCCGCGAGGTCACCGGCCTCCCCCGGCTCGGGCCGGAGCGCCGCGGCCCAGGCGAGGGCCAGCAGGATCTGCGTCGCGACGGCCGCCATGCCGAAGGCGGTGGACTGGAAGCGGGGGTCGAGCGAGAGCAGCCAGTCGAGGGAAA
Source organism: Muricoccus nepalensis (assembly GCF_006438825.1). Lineage (GTDB taxonomy): Bacteria > Pseudomonadota > Alphaproteobacteria > Acetobacterales > Acetobacteraceae > Roseomonas > Roseomonas nepalensis. Next base: position 88,851 of record NZ_RCZP01000019.1, on the reverse strand, counting down.
GGACGGTCGTCGCCGCGAGGTGGAAGACGAGCCCGAGGGCGGCCACCAGGCGCCGCAGGCCGCCGGGCCGCAGCAGGCCCAGCAGCAGCGCCAGCAGCGACCAGCCCCCGAGCGCGAGGAAGGCGCGTAGCACGAAGCCGTGCGGGTTGAGGTAGAGCCGCGCCACGTCGGCGTGCACGGCCGCGCCGGGGTCCGCGGCCCAGGGATAGAGGGTGGGCAGGGCGAGGAAGAGCGGCACGGCGAGCGGCAGGAAGGCCGGCAGGAGGAGGGACGCGGGCCGGAGGGCGGGATGCAGCGCCTCCCCCCAGCGCCCGCCGGTGAGCGCCTGGATGGCGATCAGCGCGACCGCCCCGAGCGAGACGGCGAGCCAGAAGACGAGGCCCACCAGCCACCCCGCCGCCGGCACGCCCGCCGGCCAGTCCATCGGGCGGGCCAGCAGCGCCCAGGCGAGCAGCGCCGCCGCGGCGGCGAGGCCGAGGCGCGTTGCCGGGCCGGCGAGCTCGCCGGGCCGGCGGGCGCGCGGCCCGGAGCGCGCGCCGCTCACGGCAGGTGCTCCCGCGCGTCGGCGAACTCGGCCACCGGGGCGTAGCGGGAGAGCTGGAGGGCGCGGATATAGGCAACGATCGCCCAGCGGTCCTCCGGTGCCACGCGGGCCGCGTAGGAGTACATGACGCCGTAGCCCTCGGTGATGACGTGGTAGAGGTAGCGCGCCGGCGCGGCCCGCAGGCGCTGCGTGTGGTAGGAGGGGGGCGCCGGGAAGCCGCGCCGGACGATCATGCCGTCCCCGTCCCCCGCGGCCCCGTGGCAGGGGACGCAGTTGATCGCGTAGCGCTCCTCGCCGCGCGCGAGGAGGGCGGGGGTGACGGGCGGCGGCGTCGCGGCGGCCGCGTCGCGCGCGAGGTCGCCCCGCGCCACCACCCCCTCCGGCAGCGGCCGGGCCGTCGTCCCGTCCTTCCAGACCGCCGTCGGCGCGTAGGTGTCCATCCGCCGCTGCTGCACCATGTCCAGCCGGCAGCCCGCGAGCCCGAGCAGGAGGGCGGCGAGGCAGGGCGCGGTCTTCACGCGTCCACCGCCCGGACCGAGAGGGGCGCGAGCCCGTCGAGCAGCGCGGCGAGGCCGTCCGCGTCGGCCTGCGGATCGGCGACGGCGAGGAAGAAGCGATCCTGGCTCGCGCGCTCGAAGCCGTGCGCGGCGAAGACGCGGTCGTGCAGGCGGGGCAGCCCGTTCGCGACGAAGAAGCCGACGAAGCCGGCGATGGCGGCCGCGAGGATCCCCGCCTCGAAGCAGAGCACGAGGAAGACCTGCCAGGTGTGCAGCGGCCGCCCGCCCGTGTTGAAGGGGTAGCTCACCACGCCGCCGTACCAGCAGAGCGCGTAGGTGAGGGCGGCCGCCGCCAGCCCGGCCAGCAGCATCACGGGCCGGAGGCGGCTGCCCGCGAGGCCGAGCGCCTCCGGCAGGCCGTCGACCGCGAAGGGCGTGTGGGCGTCGAGATCCCGCAGCCCCGCCTCCCGCGCGCGCCGGGTGGCGGCGAGGAGGGTGTCGGGGTCGCGGAACTCCGCGAGGAGGAGCGGCGCGGTCACCGGGACCCTCCCTCCTCGTGGCGCAGCTTGCCCATGTCGTGCATGGAGACCACCGGCAGCACGCGCGCGAAGACGAGGAAGAGAAGGGCATAGAAGCCGAGCGAGCCCGCAAGGAGCGCCCAGTCCCAGACCGTGACGTGCCAGGGCCGCCACATGCTCGGCAGGTAGCCGTGCGAGAGGGTGTCCCAGATGATGAGGATGCGCTCGAGCCACATGCCGATGTTCACCAGCAGGCTGATCCCGATCAGCACCGGGAGGCTTCGCCGCGCCGCGGGGAGCCAGAGCAGCTGGGGCGCGCCGACGTTGCACGCGATCATGCCCCAGTAGAGGAGGGCGTCGCTGCCGGCGAGCTGGTGGCGCAGGAAGCTCCGCTCCGCCCTCTCGCCCCCGTACCAGGACATCAGCCACTCCGTCCCGTAGGAGATGGCCATGATGACGGAGGCCGCGAGGATCACCTTCGCCATGGCCTCGAAGTGGCGCGCGGTGAGCAGGGATTGCAGGCCGAAACCCCAGCGCATGAGGGCGGCGAGCACCACCACCATGGCGAAGCCGGAGAAGAGGGCGCCGACGACGAAGTAGGGCGGGAAGATCGTCTCCTGCCAGCCCGGCATCAGCCCCGCCGCGAAGTCGAGCCCGACCACGCTGTGGACGGAGACGACGAGCGGCACGGCCATGGCGGCCATGGCGCGGTAGACCGCGTCGTGCCGCGCCCAGTGCCGCGCCGAGCCGCGCCAGCCAAGCGCGAGGATGCCGTAGACCACCTGCCCCGTCCGCGATTGCGCGCGGTCCCGCAGCGTCGCGAGGTCCGGGATGAGGCCGATGTAGAAGAACATGACGGAGAACAGGAGGTAGGTGACGATCGCCGCGAAGTCCCAGACGAGCGCCGAGCGCCACTGCGGCCAGAGCAGCATGGTGTTGGGGTAGGGCGCGAGCCAGTAGGACAGGTAGGGCCGCCCGAGGTGCAGGATCGGGAAGAGGCCCGCGATGGAGACCGCGAAGAGCGTCATGGCTTCCGCGAAGCGGTTGATCGCGGCGCGCCAGGGCTGGCGCGTGAGGAGCAGCATGGAGGAGATCAGCGTCCCCGCGTTGCCGATGCCGACCCACCAGACGTAGTTCGCGATCGGGAAGCCCCAGACGATCGTCGTGTTGTTCCCGAAAATGCCGATGCCCTCGATGAAGAGCCAGACGATGCTGCCGACGAGCACGAGGGTCAGCAGCAGGGCCGCGGCGAAGGCGGTCCAGTACCAGCGGCCCATGCGCCCCCGCATCAGTGGGTCGGCGACGGCGCCAACGAGCTGGCCGTAGCCCAGGCCCGGCGGCAGCAGCCCCTCGCCCGCCGCGCTCATGCCGCGCCGTCGTCGAGCGCGGGGTTGGGGTTCGAGACCTCCGCCAGGTAGGTCGTGCGCGGCCGCGTGCCGAGATGGCCGAGCAGCGCGTAGTGCTGCGGCTCCTGCCGGAGGCGCGCGGCGGCGGAGGCGGGATCGCCGATGTCACCGAAGACGATCGCGCCGGAGGGGCAGGCGGCCTGGCAGGCCGTGACGACCTCGCCGTCCCGGATGGGGCGGCCCTCCCGCTCGGCGGCGCGCCGGGCGGCGCTGATGCGCTGGGTGCAGTAGGTGCACTTCTCCATCACGCCGCGGGCGCGCACCGTCACCTCCGGGTTGCGCTGGGCCGCGAGCACCGGGGCGCCCTGGTTCGCGTATTCCTGCCCGTCGGCGTAGCCGTACCAGTTGAAGCGGCGGACCTTGTAGGGGCAGTTGGCCTGGCAGAAGCGCGTGCCGATGCAGCGGTTGTAGACCTGCACGTTCAGCCCCTCCGCGTCGTGCACCGAGGCGGCGACGGGGCAGACGGGCTCGCAGGGCGCGTGCTCGCAGTGCATGCAGGGCACGGGCTGAAAGCCCGGGCTCGGCGCCTCGGGCGTGCCGAGGTCGTAGGTGTCGATCCGCAGCCAGTGCATGTCCCGCCCACCCGCCACCTGCTCGGGGCCGACCACGGGCACGTTGTTCTCGGACTGGCAGGCGACGACGCAGGCGTTGCAGCCGATGCAGAGCGTCGTGTCGATCACCATGCCCCAGGCGTAGGTGTCTCTCGCGGCATCGGGGTTGAGGCTCGGCGGGCGCGAAGGGGCGGGCGGCGGGTCGGAGCGGCGGGCGCTGAACCCGTCCAGCGAGAGCGTCTGGAACAGCTCCTTCGCCTCGCCCTCCAGCCGCTGGCCCGGCTGCTCGCGGAGAAGGCCGCCGGGCCGGCCGAGGCGGACGGCCGCGAGCCCCTCGGCGGACCAGGGCGCCCCGGCTCGGCGCAGGGCGTAGGCGTCCGCGCCCACGCCGTCGCCGATCGCGCCGGCCCGGCGCCGCCCGTGGCCGAGCGCCAGCACCACCGCGCCCGGCGCCGTGCCGGGGGCGAGGAGCGCGGGCACCTCGAGGCTGCGCCCGGCGAGCTCCAGGCGGATCATCTCGCCGTCCCCGATGCCGCGCGCCGCCGCGTCCTCCGGCGCCATGAGGGCCGCATTGCCCCAGACGAGCCGGGTGAGCGGCTTCGGGCATTCCTGCAGCCAGGCGTTGTTCGCGTAGCGCCCGTCCCAGAGGGTCGGGTCCGGCCGGAGGGCGAGCGCCAGCCCGTCGCCGGCCACCCGCTCCGGCAGCGAGGGCAGGCGCGCCGGTGGCGGCGGGACCGCGGGCGCGGCGCTTCCCGCCACCACGCCGTCGTGCAGGGCGCGGCGCCACCAGGCCTCGAAGTCGCCCTCCTGCCGCGCGGACCAGGTCGCCCGCAGCGCGCCGTGCGAGGTGTCATCGAGCCGCCCGAGCGCGACGCCGAGGAGCCAGGCGGCGGAGCGCGTGCCGTAGAGCGGGCGGATGAGGGGCTGGCAGAGGGAGACCGTGCCGTCCCGCGCGCGGAGGTCGCCCCAGTCCTCCAGCGGGTGGTGCTCCGGCAGGTGCCAGCGGCAGAGCGCCGCGGTCTCGTCCCGCCAGGCGCCGAGATGGACCGTGAAGGCCTGCGAGCCCCGCAGCGCGCCGGCGAGGTCCAGCTCGCCGGGCGCGTCGTAGGCGGGGTTGGCGCCGAGGACGAGGAGGGTCTCGACCCGCCCGGCCCGGAGGTCCCCGGCCAGCTCGCCGATCCCCGCCGGGCCGTCCCCCGCGGCGCCCGGCGGCTCGACGAAGGCGGGCGCCCCGCCCAGGCGCTCGTTGATCCAGTGCACGAGGGCGTGCACCTCGGGCGGCTGCCACTCGCCGGTGACCACCAGCGCCTCGCCGGGATGGGCCCGCAGGTCGGCCAGGGCGGCGTCGAGGAAGCGCGCGGCCGCGGGCGGCAGCGCCGGGGGCGAGAGCGGCGCGCCGAGCCGGGCCGCGAGGTGCGCGGCGAGGTCCCCCAGCGCCGCGGGCGGGAGCGCGAGGCGGTGGTCGGCCTTGGCGCCGGTCTGGGTCATGGCGGGCTCGGCGGCGTAGAGGCGCGAGAAGCCGCCGCCCTCCCGCCGCGCGGCGCGCCGGGCCGCGAACTCGCGCCCGTGCCGGATGCCGTCCGGGCCCGGGCCGAGCGGGTCCGCGTCGATCGCCAGCACCACCGCCGCGCGGTCGAGCCGCGGCAGGGCGAGGAGCGGCCGCCCGAAGGCCAGGGCCGCGCCGGCCAGCGCGTTCGCCTCCCCGACCGCCTGGTGCGCGTGCCAGCGCAGCCGCGGGTAGCGGGCGCGAAGCTCGTCGATCAGGCGGAGGAGGGTGGGCGAGGTGACGTGGCCGGTGAGCAGGCTCAGCCCCTCGCCGCCGCGCGCCGACGCCGCCCGCATCGGCGGCAGGAACGCCGAGAGGAAGCCCTCCCAGGAGGCGATGCGCGTCCCCTCCCGCACGGCGCGCGAGCGGTCGGGGTCGTAGAGGGCGAGGAGCTCGGCCTCGAGGAAGACGTCGGTCGCACCCCCGCTCCCGGGATGGGCCGGGTTGCCCTCGAGCTTCACCGGCCGCCCCTCGTGCACCGTCGCGATCACGCCGCGGGCGTAGCCGTCGAGGGGGAGGGCGGTCGCGAAGCGCAGCGGCACGCCGGGCACGACGCGCTCGGGCTGCTCCACATAGGGGACGATCTCCTCCTCCGGCCGGTCGCAGGAGGCGAGGCTCGCGGCCGAGGCGATGAGCGCCAGCGCCGCCTGGCGCCGCGTGAGGGGCGGCGCGCTCACCGGTGGCACCGCGAGCAGTCGCTCAGGTGCTCCGAGCGGATGCCGTAGTGCTCGAGGAGCCTCCCGCCGCGCTCCCGCTGGTCCGCCGGCGGGCGCCATTCCATGTTGTAGATCTCGGAGGCCGGGCGAAGGTTCGGCGCGGGGTTGCGGTGGCAGTCGAGGCACCAGCCCATGGTGAGCGGCGCCACCTGCCGCACCTGGGGCATCCGGTTAATCGCGCCGTGGCAGGTCGAGCAGCCGACGCCGTTGGTCACGTGCACGCTGTGGTCGAAGTAGACGTAGTCGGGCAGCGCGTGCACCCGCTGCCAGCGGATCGGCACGCCCTCGGCCAGCGAACGCCGGACGGGCGCGAGGATCTCCGCGTTCGTCCAGAGCTGGGAGTGGCAGGTCATGCAGGTGTGCGTCGGCGGGATGCCGGCGTAGCGCGACTGCTCGACCGAGGTGTGGCAGTAGCGGCAGTCGATGCCGAGGCCGCCGACATGGTGCTCGTGGCTGAACTGCACGGGCTGTTCCACGATGATGTCCTGGCGGGTGACGTGCGAGGTGGCGGGGAGCGCGACGAGGAGGCCGATCCCCAGGCAGCCGAGCGCGACGGCGCCGAGGATGGCCGCGCGGGCGACGGTGTTCGCGTAGGCGGGGAAGATCTGTGGCACGGGGCCGCGTCAGGCCGGGGGGCGGGCCGCGCCGCCGGGCGGCCGTCGCGCGGGGCCAGGCCCTTGCCGGCGCAGCGCCGTCGCGGCGTTCCGGCGGTCGGCCGTCCGGGCGGGCCGCGTGTCTGATCGTGTGCTCACCCGCCCAACTTTCTCCGGGAGCGCGCGGCTGTCACCCGTCCAAAACACGAAACCGCAAACATTCGCGTTATCCGGGCGCCGCGTTGGAGTTTGTCCGGCCGGGAAGCGGCGCCGCAGAGCTTCCCGCTCGCGCGGGGCTGCCAGAGGCGGAGCGCGTCCGGAAATCAGATCACCGGGAGAAAGACTAAATCCCGTCCATGAACCGCGGGCCTTCCGCGCATCCCGACTCCCTGGCGGGACCCCCGCCGCCGAGGCCCGGCCTTGCCAGCGGCCGCGAGGGGCATAGAACCGCGGGCAGAACCCCTAACCGAACGGCGGCCCCCATGCCCAATCCCCCCATCGGCTTCCAGCACGGCGTCACGCTGGACCAGGCGCAGCGCATCGCGACCACCGCGCTCGAGGAGGGGCGGCGCCTCGGCCTTGCGCCCCTGACCGTGGTGGTGCTGGACGCGGCGGGCCAGATGAAGGCGCTGCTGAAGGAGGACGGGTGCAGCCTCCTCCGACCGGCCATCGCGCACGGCAAGGCCTTCGGCGCGATGGGCCTCGGCTTCGGCGGGCGGGAGCTGGCCCGGCGCTCCCAGGGGATGCCCGGCTTCATGAACGCCTTCTCCGACCTCGCGGGCGGCGCGGCGGTGCCTGTGCCGGGCGGCGTGCTCGTGCGGGACGGCGCGGGCGCCATCCTCGGCGCGGTCGGCGTCTCGGGCGACCTCTCCGACAAGGACGAGCTGGCGGCGGTGGCCGGCATCAAGGCCGCGGGCCTGACCCCCGACACGGGGGACGACGCCTGATGCACAAGCTGGACGCCGTCCTCGCCCGGCTCGACGCCGCGGAGGAGGAGATCCGCGCGCGCTACTTCGACTTCCTGCGCATCCCGAGCGTGAGCGCCCAGCCGGCCCACGCCGCCGACTGCCGCCGCGCCGCCGAGTGGCTGGCGCGCGAGCTGCGCGAGATCGGCTTCACCGCGGAGATCCGCGAGACCGCCGGGCACCCGGCCGTCGTCGCGCACCACCCCGGCCCCGGCACGAGCGCGGCGCCGCTGCTCTACTACGGCCATTACGACGTGCAGCCGGCCGAGCCCTTCGAGCTCTGGACCTCGCCGCCCTTCGAGCCGACCCTTGCCGAGGGACGCAACGGCCCCGTGACGGTCGCGCGCGGCGCGGTGGACGACAAGGGCCAGGTGATGACGTGGCTCGCGGCCATGCGCGCCTGGCACGACGTGGCGGGTTCGCCGCCCGCGCCGGTGCGCGTGCTGGTCGAGGGCGAGGAGGAGATCGGCAGCCCGAGCCTCGACGCCTTCCTCGAGGAGCACGCGGCCGAGCTCCGCCGCGCGCGCGCCGTCGTCGTCAGCGACACGAACATGTGGGACGCGCGCACGCCCGCCATCTCGGCCCGGCTGCGCGGCATGGCCTACGCGCAGATCGACCTCTTCGCGGCGTCGCGCGACCTGCATTCGGGCCTCTACGGCGGCATGGCGCTCAACCCGCTGAACCTTCTCTGCCGCATCATCGCCCAGCTTCACGACGCCAAGGGCCGCGTCATGCTGCCCGGCTTCTACGACGAGGTGCCGGAGGTCGGCGGCAACCTGCTGGCGGCCTGGGACTCGCTCGGCTTCGACGAGGCGCGCTTCCTCGGCGACATCGGGCTCTCGGTGCCCGCGGGCGAGGAGGGGCTGAAGCCGCTCGTCCGCCAATGGGCGCGGCCGACCTGCGACGTGAACGGGATCTGGGGCGGCTACGCGGGCCCGGGCGCCAAGACCGTCATCGCGGCCGAGGCGCACGCGAAGGTCTCCTTCCGCCTCGTCGGCGACCAGGACCCGAACGCCGTGCTCGACGCGCTGGAGGCCTTCGTGAAGGAGCGCCTGCCGGCCGACGCGCGCGCCGAGGTCCAGCGCTTCAGCTCCGCGCCCCCGGTGGTCGTGCCCGAGGATAGCGAGGAGGTCGCGGCCGCCCGCCGGGCGCTGGCCGCCGAGTACGGGCGCGAGGCGGTGCTGATCGGCTCTGGCGGCTCCATCCCCGTGGTGGAGAGCTTCCGCCGCATCCTCGGCCTCGACAGCGTGCTGATGGGCTTCGGCCTCGACGACGACCAGGTGCACAGCCCGAACGAGAAGTTCGACTGGGCCTGCCTCATGCACGGCGCGCGGAGCCACGCGCGGCTGCTGGCCGAGCTGGCGGGCTGAGCCCCGCCGCGACGGCGGGCCGGTCGCGCCCGGCCCGCCGTCGCCTCAGCGTCCTCTCAGCGCTTGCCGCCGCCAATATCCGCGCGCAGCTCGAGGATCCGCCCCTTGATGCTGTCGCGCAGCCCCGGCGAGGTGTGGGGCTTCATGCCGGCGAGCGTCTGCTCGAGCTCGGCGAGAAGGCGGCGCTTCTCCTCCATGCTGCGGCGAATCGGCTTGTTGTCGCTGAACTGTCCCTCGAAGGCGCGCATTTTCGCCCTCTCCTTCCATGCTGGTGGCGCCCGGCGGCCGGGCCGCGCGGCAACAGCGGAACGGCGACCGGGACGGGCGGAGTCTAGCCTCTGGGCGGCCGCGGCGGAATAGGTCCGGCGACGCTTCGGCCGGCCGCGTTCAGTATTCGTACTCGTAGGAGAGCCCGGCGCCCTGGCTGTCGGCCCCGGCGCCGCTCTCGAGCTTCAGCCGCGGCGTCAGCTCGATCTGCACGCCGACGCGCGGCGATCCCGTGGTCGTGCCGGGCTCGACGTTGAGGTAGATGCCCTGCCCGAGATAGCCGCCCGCCTCCACCCCCGGCGCCCCGTTGGCGCCGCTGCCGATGCCGAGCCGGTCGAGCCCGAGCGAGCGGCTGACGCGGCCCAGCACCCCCGTCACCGGATCCTCCTTCCCGCCCGAGAGCGCGCCCGACAGCACGCGCGCGAGCTGGGCGATCTGGAAGGGCGAGAGCTTGTCGGCGGAGCGGTTGAAGATGAGCCGCGCCAGCACCTCGTCCTGCGGCAGCTCCGGCGAGGAGGTGAACTCGATCTTCGGGTCGCGCGGCGTGCCGGTGACGGCGACGTTGATCGTCGTCGTGCCCGCGCGCGAGGTCGCGAGAAGGTCGATGTCCGGCGAGGCGACGTCGCCTTGGAACCGGAGCACGCCGCGCTCGAAGTTCAGGCGCCGGTCGAGCACGGTCAGGTTGCCGCGCCGCAGCCGCAGCTCCCCGCTTGCCTGCGGGTCGGAGACGTTGCCGGCGACCCGCACGTTGCCCCCGAGCTCCACGTCCAGGCCGCGGCCGCGGAGATAGACCTGGCGCGGCGCGTCGAAGGTGATGTCGAGCGCGAGCGGCGCGGCCTCGGCCGGGGCGGCCGTCCCCCGGCGCGCGGCGCCGGGCGGCGGCCGCGGCGCGCCGCGCCCGACCTCCCGCACCTCGCCGATGTCCGCCACGCCGCTCGGCAGCCCCTCGGGCACGCCGATGGTCAGCGTGCGCGTCGTGATCCGCCCGCCGAGGCGCATGCCCGAGTCGAGGGAGCCCGTCAGCCGCAGGTCCGTGTCGAAGGCGCCGCGGAGAAGGTCGCTCGAGACCGGCTGGAGGTCCTGGCCGGTGACCGTCAGCTCGATCGGCCGCCCCTCCCCGAAGGGCCGCAGCTCGCCGCGCGCGGTCAGGGCGCCGGGGCCGGCGCGGGCGGTGATGGACTCCACGACGATGCGCTCGCGGTCGCCGCGAACCGTGCCGGCGATGTTCCGCAGCGCCACGCCGTACTCGAGGTTGCGGTAGAGGCCGTCGCTCAGCCGCGCCGTGCCGGAGACGCGCGGCTCGGCCACCGTGCCGGCGGCCTGGGCCTCGATCGCCAGCTTCCCGGCCACCCGGCTGGCGCCACCGAGAAGGAAGGGGGAGGCGAGCGGGGCGATGTCGGCGTTGCCGCGCAGCGTGGCGCTGAGCGGCCCCTCAAAGTCGCTCGGCACCTGCGCCTCGAGGTTGAGGCGCAGCGCGGCGCCGGCGCGGAACTCCGCGCGGGCCTCCAGAGTCTCGCCCCGCATCCGGGCGGTGGCCTGCAGCGTGCCCTCGGGCAGGCCGCGCGCCCAGGGCGCCCCGGCCTTCAGCCCCGTGCCGCGCAGCTCCCCGTCGAGGCCGGGCCGGGCGACCGGGCCGGAGACGCGGATGTCGCCCGAGAGCGTGCCGGCCAGCGGCGGGTCGGGCGCGAAGAGGTTGGCGAGCGAGAGCGGAAGGGCCGCGATGGTCGCCCGCAGGTCCGCCGTCTCCGGCCCCCAGCGCCCGGCCAGGCGCAGAGTCCCGCCCGGGCGTGCCTGGAGCGAGAGGCCGGGGGTCGAGACCGCGCCGTCCGGCGCCAGCAGGATGGTGGCGGGGGAGGCGAGGCGGAGGCCGAGCGCCTGGCGCTGCACGTCGAGCGCGGCGAGCTCGACGCGCTTCTCGGGCCCGTCCAGCGCGAGGCGCGCGCGGAGCGTCGCCCGGGCCTCGAAGGCGCGGACGTCGCCCTGCACGTCCAGCGCCGCGTCCGTGCCCCGCGCCTGGAGGGTCCCGTTGACCGACGCGCCGCCGGCCCGGAGGTCGGTCGCGCGGAGGTCGGCCTCGATCCCTTGGCGCCGCGCGCCCTCCTCGCCCCGGGGTTCCAGCCGGGCCGAGAGGCGCAGGCCGCCGCCGAGCGGCGTGCCGGCGATGGAGGAGAGCGGCGCGAGGTCCGCGGCCTCGAGGAGGAGGCTGGCCGTGCCGAGCATCCGCTTCGTGTCGAACTCGCCCCCGCCCTCCAGCCGCGCCGGGCCGAGGGCGGCGCGGAGCGCCTCCACCCGCACGAGGTCCCCCTCCTGCGCCGCCCGCGCCTCGGCAGAGAGGGCCAGGCCCTGCAGCCGTCCCGCAAGGTTCAGGCTCCCGGCCGGGACCGTGGCGCTCGGCAGGCTCGCCTCCAGGCGGAGCGCCTCGAGCTTGCGGCCGTAGGCGAGGAGCTCCGGCGAGGAGGCGGTCAGCGCGACGGCGGGGCTCGCGGCCGGGCCGGTGACGCGCGCCCGGGCCGTGAGCGCGCCCCGCACGGGCACGTCGGGGAGGTCCTCGGCCGCGAGGGAGGCGTCGAGCGTGAGGTCGAGCGTCTCGCCATAGGCCCCCTCCGCCCGCAGGGTCACGGCGCGGCCGTCCACCGCCAGCTCGTGCACGCGCTGGCGGTTGGCGCGCAGCCGGAGGGTGGGGGAGGGGCCGAGCAGGCCCGGCGCGGGCTCGGGCAGGCGTGGGCCGGCGACGGTCGCGTCCACCCGGAGCTCCGGCGCGGCGTTGGTGCCGGTCACGGCGCCGCGGGCGGTGATGGCCTCCCAGCCGACGGCCTCGGGCACCAGCCCGGCAAGGGTGGAGGCGTCGTTCACGCGCGCCTCGAAGGCGAGGTCCAGCGCTTGGCCGACGAGCCCGCTCAGCTCGGCGGTGGCGGCGCCGGTCTCCACCCGGGCACGCTCGATCCGGGTGGCGCCGCCCTCGGCGGGAAGGGTGCGGAGGGCGAAGCGGAGATCGGCGACGGGCGGGGGCAGGAAGCCGCCCAGCGCCGCCGTGCCCGCCGCGTCCAGACCGACCCCGCCCGCGGCCGGGAGGCTGACCGTGCCCTTCGCCGCCAGCCGGGCCGTCTCGCCGAGGTCGGCGGAGACGTCGAGGGCCGCGCCCGTGGCCGGCCCGTCGAGCGAGACGCGCAGGCGGGTCGCCTGGTCCGGCTTGCCCAGCAGGCTGGCGACCAGCCCGCCCCGGGCCTCGTCATAGGCGACGTTCACCCGCAGGCGGTCCCCGGGGGCCAGGGCGAGGTCGAGGTCGAGCGAGCCCGGCGCGTCCAGCCGCCGGCCCTTGGCGCTGAGGAAGGCGCCGTCCACCCCGAGCCGCCCGCCGCCCTCCAGCGAGAGGACCGCGGGGATCCCGGCCACGGGCTCGCCGAGCTCGATCCGGGGGAGGGCGATCCGCTCGACGGCGATCTCCACCGGCAGTTGCGGCAGGCTCGGCAGCAGCGGCCCGGGCTCGGAGGGGGGCTCCGGCGCCGCGTCCGGATCGGCGACGGGGAGGCGGCTGAGGGCCACGCGCCCGGCGCTGAGGTTCCGCACCCGCGCCTCGCGCGAGGCCAGGCGGAGAAGGTCGAGGTCGAGCGCCACGTCCTCAAGGACGAGGTAGGGCCCCTCTCGGTCGGAGAGGACTACCCGCCCGATGCGCGGCGCGGCCGGCAGCCCGCCGTGCAGGTTCTCGATGGAAAGGCCCGGCACGTAGGACATGGCGAGCCGCGCCAGCGCGTCCTGCCCCGGCCGCACGTTCAGCCCGACCCAGGCCGCGCCCAGCAGGAGGACAGGGAGCAGCACCAGCAGGCCGAGGACGGCGCCGAGCACGCGCAGGAGGCGGCGCATCAGAAGGCCTGCCCGATGCCCACGTAGAGCCCGTAGCCGGAGTTCCCCGGGAGCTTCGAGAAGGGCAGGGCCACGTCCGCCCGGATCGGCCCGATGGCGGTGGCGTAGCGGAAGCCCACGCCGCCGCCGATACGGAGCTCGTCGAAGCCGAGGCCGGCCGTGTCGCTGACGCTGCCCGCGTCGACGAAGACGGCGACGCCGTAGGGGCCGGAGAGCCGCTGGCGAAGCTCGATGCTGCCCTCGGCGAGGGAGAGGCCGCCCCGTGGGGTGTTGTTGGACCGGCGGGGGCCGATCGTCTGGAAATCGTAGCCGCGGACCGAGCCGCCGCCGCCCGCGTAGAAGCGCAGGTGCGGCGGCACCTGCCCCGCCTCCGCCCCGGCGAGCGTGCCGAGGCCGGCCCGCAGCGCGAGCACGCTGCCCTTGTCCCCCGTGAGGTCGAAATAGGCGCTGCCGGTGGCGCGCGCGCGGACGAAGGTGGAGCTCGCATCCCCGAAGGAGAGGGTGGGCGCCACCACCGCGCTCGCGCGGTAGCCGCGCGTCGGGTCCAGCAGGCTGTCGGTCCCGTCGTAGCGAAGCCCGAGCGGCAGGGAGACGAGGCTGTAGTCGATCTTGCGGTCCACCTCGGAGGTCTTGCCGATGTCGCCGGCGACACCGGCGGAGGCCGTGAGCCGCGTGCTGAGCTTGCGCTCGAGCGAGAAGCTGGCGGTCACCGCGTCCCGGTCATAGGCGAGGAGACGCTCGCGGAGGATCGCGATCTCCGTCACCGCCGTCGCGTTCAGCCCGGCGAACCAGGGCTGGCGGAGGTTGGCCGAGAGGCGCGCGCCAGTGCCGTTGACGCCGGTCTGGGCGGTGCGGGAGATCTCCCCCTCGATCCGCAGCCGCTCCGCCCCGCCGAAGAGGTTCCGGTGCTCCCAGTAGGCGCGGATGGTCGGTCCGTAGCGGGTCTCGTAGGCGGCGGTGGCGCCGAGGGCGCGGAAGGGCCGCTCGGCGACGAGGAAGGTGACGGGCAGGCGGCCCTCGTCGTCGAGCTGGTCCCCCGTGCGCGCACGGACGGTGCCGAAGACGCCGAGCGCCAGCACGTCCCGCCGCACGCGGTCGAGCTCCCGCGGGTCGTAGGTCTCCCCCGCCAGCACGCCGGAAGCGCGGCGGAGAAGGTCCCCGCTCACGTTTTCCGACCCCTCCACGACCGGCTGGGCGAAGCGGGCGCGGGGGCCGGGCTGGACGCGGTAGACGATCTCCATCGTCCTCGTGTCGTGGTCGACGGTGATGTCGCGGCCGGGCACGCTGGCGAAGGGGTGCCCCGCCTCGCGAAGGCGCGTCAGCAGCGTCTCCTGGGCGGCGTTCACTGCCGCCGCGCGCGCGGGATCGCCGGGGCCGAGCCCCGCCACCTCCCCCGCCTCGGCGATGTCGGTCTCGGCCACGAAGGGGCGGAGCGTCGCGCGGGAGACGCGGTAGAGCGGCCCGGTGCGCGCGCCCACCACCACGGGCACCGGCTCGGGCCCGCGCGCCGCCAGGCGAAGCGCCAGGTTCGGCGCGTCCGGCGGCTCGCCGGCGAGGGTGATGGTGGGCGTGCCATCGTAGTAGCCCTCGGAGCGAAGGGCGTTCCGGAGCTGGGCCATGTCCTGGAGCGCCCGGGCGACGAGCCCCTCGGCGCTCGTCGGCACGCGCTCGCGGAGCCGCTGGAGCGAGGAGACGGCCTCAAGGGCCGTGTCTAGCGCCGCGTTGCCCGTGGGGGTGATCGTGACGGCGTAGGAGCGGACCGGGCCGTCCAGGGTGCCGTCCGCCCCCTCGGCTTGCGGATCGGTCGTTCCGTCCGATGTCCTCCCCGCCGGCTCCCCCGCTGGTTCCTGGGGCGGCGCGGCGTCCGGCCGGGGCCTGCCCGGCGCCTGCGCGACGGCGACGCCCACGAGCAGGAACGGCAGCAGCGCAAGTCCGGGGTGGAGCGACGGCAATGGAAGGGCTAACTCCTGATCCCATGGATGAGCACCTGTTCGAGACCTTGACGCAGTGGCGGCACCACCTCCACGCGAATCCCGACGTCACCCAGGAAGAAGGCCCAACCGCGGCCTTCGTCGCCCAACGTTTGCGTGAACTTGGCGTGACCGAGATCGAGACGGGGGTCGGCGGGCACGGCGTCGTCGCCACGCTGCGGCGCGGCGGCGGCAACCGCAGCGTCGGCCTCCGGGCCGACATGGACGCGCTGCCGATCCAGGAGGCGAGCGCCGACCTTCCCTACCGCAGTACGAAGCCGGGCGTGATGCACGCCTGCGGGCATGACGGCCACACGACGGCGCTGCTCGGCGCGGCCGCGCTGCTGATGCGGGACGAGGGCTGGTCGGGCACCGTCCGCCTCGTCTTCCAGCCCGCCGAGGAGGGCGGCGGCGGCGCCCGCGCGATGATCGAGGACGGGCTGTTCCGGCGCTTCCCGATGGACCGCATCTTCGGCTGGCACAACTGGCCGGGCCTCGCGGTCGGGACGATCGCCGTGCATGACGGGCCGGTGATGGCCGCCGGGCGCCGCTTCCAGATCCTCATTGAGGGCCATGCCGGCCACGCCGCGCTGCCGCACCTGACGCACGACCCCATCGTCGCCGCCGGCCACGCGATCGTCGCCTGCCAGTCGATCGTCGCCCGCAACCTCGACCCGCTCGACTCCGCGGTGGTGAGCCTGACGAAGATCGAAGGCGGCGAGGCCTGGAACCAGATCGCGGCCGGCGTCTCGATCCGCGGCTCGCTCCGCTACCTCCGCGACGAGACCGGCGCCATGATCGGCGAGGCGCTGGACCGTGTCGCCCGCGGCATCTCCGAGACCTTTCAGGTGAACGCGCGGGCCGAGGTGCTCGGCGGCGTCGCCGTCACCACGAATCACCCGGCGGAGCGCGACCTCGCGGCCGCGGCCGCCGGCGCCGTCACCACCGTCCGGCGCGACCTTCCAGCGGCCATGACGGGCGAGGACTTCTCGGAGTTCCTGCGCGAGATCCCCGGCGCCTTCGTCTGGATCGGGAACGGCCCCGCCGAGGGCGGGCGGGAGCTCCACCACCCGAACTACGACTTCGAGGACCGCGTGCTGCCCACCGCCAGCGGCTTCCTCGCCGAGGCGGCGCGCCGGGCGCTCTCGGCCGAATAGGAGGGCCCGTGACGCTCCCGGTCCCCCTCTCCGACCGAGGGCTCGCGAAGGGCTTCCGCGACACCAACCTCTTCGCGCCGCGCCGGGTGGCGCTGTTGGCGGACCCGGCGGTCGCGGCCTCCGGAATCCTCGCCCGGAACATCGCGGCAGGGCGCTTCAAGGGCGCGCTGCACGCGGTGGGCGAGGCCTGGCCCGGCCTGGAGACCGTCGCGTCCCTGGCCGAGCTGCCGGCGCCGCCCGACCTCGCGGTGCTCTCCCTGCCGCCGGAGGGGGTCGCGCCCGCCATGGCCTCCCTCGCCGCGGCCGGGTGCTTCGCCGCCGTGGTCATCGGCCCCGCGCCCGGTCTTGCCGCCGTCTGCGCAGCGACGGGCGTGCGCGCGCTCGGCGAGCGCTCCTTCGGCCTCTGCATCCCTCTCGCGGGGCTGAACGCCTCGCTGTCCCACGTCGCGCCGCGGCCAGGGCGGCTGGCGCTGCTCTGCCAGTCCTCCGCCGTCGCCCGCGCCGTGATCGACTGGGCGGAGAGCGAGGCGGTCGGCTTCACCCTCATCGCGGGGATCGGCACGAACGCCGACTACGGCTTCGCGGGCGGCCTCGACTGGCTGGCGCGGGACGCCGGCACGGGCACGATCCTGCTCGACCTCCGCCGCATCAAGGACCGGCGCCGCTTCATCTCCTCCGCCCGCGCCGCGGCCCGCACGCGGCCCGTGGTCGCGCAGCGCCCGGGCTATGCCGGGCGGGACGGGGCGGACGCGGTGATGCACGCGGCGCTGCGCCGCGCGGGCGTGCTGCGGGTGGAGGGGCTGGAGAGCCTTCTCTCCGCCGCCGAGACGCTCGGCCGCGTGAAGCCCTCGCCCCGGCCCGGACCGGACGGGGCGCGCGGGGACCGCATCGCGATCGTCTCCAACGGCCTCGGCCCCGCGCAGATGGCGGCCGACGCGGCGCTGCGCGGCGGCGGCCGCCTCGCGCAGATCCCCGAGGCCGCGCGGGCGATGCTGGACCTCGCGCTGCCCGGCGGCTGGACCGGGCACAACCCGCTCGCCCTGCCGATGGGGCAGGGGCATCGGCTCGGCGAGGCCGCGACCCTTCTCGGCGCGCTGCTCGAGGTCGATTCGGTCGTCGCCATCCACGCGCCGGCGCCAGAGGAGGACCCGGCGATCGCGGCGGAGGGTCTCGTCGCCGTGGCCGCGACCTCCGGGCGGGGGCAGCGGGCCGCGCCGGTGCTGACCGCCTGGCTCGGCCAGTCGACCGCCGGCGCCCAGCGCCGCGCCCTCGCCGAGCGGGGGGTGGCCGTCTTCGCGACGCCGGAGGCCGCGGTCCAGGGCGCGCTCCACCTCGCCCAGGACCGGCGCAACCGGGCCGCCGCCGCCGAGCTTCCCCCGGCCGAGGTGATGGAGGTCGCGCCCGACCGCGCGCGCGTGGCCGCCATCTTCGCCGCCGTGCGCGCCTCAGGCCGGCTGAGCCTCGACGAAGCCGAGGCGCTGGCGGTCTTCGACGCCTACGGCATCCCCGTCGTGCCGCACCGCGTCGCCGGCACGGTGGAGGAGGCGGTGGCGGCGGCGGAGGCGCTGGGCTGGCCCGCGGTGCTCAAGCTGCTGAGCGCCGACCTGCCCGCCAAGACCGAGATCGGCGGCGTCGCGCTCGGCCTCCGCGACGCCGACTCGCTGCGCGCGGCCGCGGCGGAGATGCTCGCCCAGGCCGCCGCTTCGGCCCCGCCGCCGGCGCTCCGCGGCTGGATGGTGCAGCCCATGGGCCCGCCCGGGCGCGAGCTTCGCCTCCGGCTTGAGGACGACGCCATGTTCGGCCCTTGGATCGGCTTCGGGCGGGGCGGCACGGCGGCCGAGATCGAGGCGGACGAGAGCTTCGACCTGCCGCCTCTCAACCGCGCCCTCGCGCTCTCGATGATCGGGCGCACGCGGGTCGCGCGGCTGCTCGACGGCTGGCGGGACCAACCCCCGGTCTCGAAGGAGGGGCTGGCCGAGGCGCTGGTCGGCCTGTCGCAGCTCGCGGTCGACTTCCCCGAGGTGGCCTCCGCGCGGACGAACCCGCTCCGCGTCGGGCCCTCCGGCACCATCGCGCTCGACGCCGACCTCACCCTGCGCCCGGCCGGGGAGGCGAGCCGCCTCGCCATCCCGCCCTATCCGGCGGAGCTCGCGCGGCCCTTCGCGCTGCGCGACGGGCGGCGGGTGCTCGTGCGCCCGATCCGCCCGGAGGACGCGGAGGAGCTGGCCGCCTTCGTGCGCCGCGTGCCCGCGGAGGACCTGCGCTTCCGCTTCTTCAACCGCCTGCGCGAGCTTCCGCCCGCCCAGATCGCCCGCCTCACGCAGATCGACTACGACCGGGAGATGGCCTTCGCGGCGCTGGAAGACGGGCGCTTCGCCGGCACCGCGCGCCTCGTCCTGGACGGCCAGGGCGGGGGGGAGTTCGCCATCCTCGTGGACGCCGGCTGGAAGCGCGGCGGCCTCGCCAGCCACCTCATGGCGCGGCTGGTGGAATGGGCGCGGGCGCGCGGGCTGCGCCGCATGGCGGGGCAGGTGCTGGCCGAGAACACGGGAATGATCCGCTTCGTGCGCCGAATCGGCTTCACGACCCACGGCACCGAGGACCCGGAGATCCTCGAGGCCACGCTGGACCTCGACTCGGTGCCCGCGGGCTCGCCGCTCAGTGAAGCCGCGTCTCGGCCAGGAGCAGCCTGAGGCGGGCGGCGGCCTCGGCGCCCTTGCGCGCCTCGCGCCAGGCGCTCTCGGCCACGCGCTGGTGGATGCTGACGGCCTCGTCGGCGGCGGTCACCATGCCGACGCCGATGGCGTTCAGCGGCGGGCTGTCCGGGAGGAAGGGGCTCGCGCAGAGATGCGCGCGGTCGCGCGCGCGGAGCACCATGAAGTGGCCGGTCGGCGCGGCGTCCGTCAGCAGCCCCACCTGCAGGCCCATCGGGACGCTCTCCATCAGCGCCGCGAGGTTCTCCGCCTCGGCGCGCGCGGCGAGGATGCAACGTTGCCGCACGGCGTCCGACAGCCGGAGGCCGGGGGCGATGCCGTCGGTCAGGAGGTTGCGCAACGCGGTCTCGCCGACCATCGCGATGATCGAGGGCCGGCGCTGCTGGTAGAGGCGCTTGCGGGCGGTGAGCAGGCCGAGCGCCTGCTCGGCCGCCGCGTGGAAGGCGAGCCGCTCCGTGGCGGTGCCGGCGGCCTCCGCCATCGCCTCTGCCAGCGCCGCGTCGTAGGCCTCGGTGGTCACGAGGGTGCAGAGCGCGCCGCCGAGCTGGAGGATCTGCTCGGCCTCCTCCTCGACCTGCCGGAGGCGCTCCTGCAGGGCAAGGGGGCGGGAAAAGTACTCGACGCCGATCCCGAGAAGGGAAAGAGGCGAGATCTTGAGCAGCTCCGCGAGGCGCCGGATCGTGTCCAGCTTGATCACCTCGCCCTTCTCGTAGCGGTAGAGCGCCGCCCGCGACACGCCGAGGCGCGCGGCGATCTCCTCGGCGCGCAGGCCGGATTCCAGCCGGTAGGCGCGAAGCTGCTGCCCGATATCGGCGAAGCGCATCGCCCGTTCCTCGGTGGGCGAGGCACTGGCATTTCGGCCCGTTCGCATCGGCGTCATCTCATGGCCCTGGATTGGTGCGTTAAAATGCGCGTTTTCGCCCTCTGGCGCAATTGCATGCACGCAACACTAGGCATCCTTCATCCAATCTCGTGCGACGCGAGTTTTTCGAGCGCGCGCACCATCGCCGAGTGGTCCTGCTGCGATCCACCAGCGGCCGAGACCGCAGAAAAGAGCTGCTGTGCCGACGCCGTCTGCGGCAACGCCACGCCGAGATCGCGCCCGGCCTGCAACGCGAGGTTGAGATCCTTCTGGTGGAGCGCGATTCGGAACCCCGGGTCGAAGGTCCGCTTGATCATGCGCTCCGCGTGCACCTCGAGGATGCGCGACGAGGCGAAGCCGCCCATCAGGGCCTCGCGCACGCGGGCCGGGTCCGCGCCAGCCTTGCTCGCGAAGACAAGGGCCTCCGACACGGCGGCGATGTTGAGCGCGACGATGATCTGGTTCGCGACCTTCGTCGTCTGGCCGGCCCCGTTCGCCTCGCCGACGAGGGTGATGTTCTTGCCCATGGCCTGGAACAGCGGCAGGGCGCGGTCGAAGGCCGCCTTCGGGCCGCCGACCATGATGGTCAGTGCCGCGTTGCGCGCGCCCACCTCGCCGCCGGAAACGGGGGCGTCGAGGTAGTCGCAGCCGCGCTCGTTCACGCGGGCCGCGAAGTCCTTCGTCGCGGTCGGGCTGATCGAGGACATGTCGATCACCAGCGTGCCCGGCTTCAGCGCGGCGGCGACGCCGCCCTCGCCGAAGAGCACGGCCTCCACATCGGGGGTGTCGGGCAGCATCAGGATGACGACCTCGGCACCCGCCGCGACCTCGGCGGGGGAGGGGAGGACGGTGGCCGCGCCGCGGACCTCGTCCGTCAGGCTCGCGCGCTCGGGCACGAGCAGCTCGTGGCCGGCCTTGGCGAGGTTGACCGCCATGGGGCGGCCCATGATGCCGAGGCCGATGAAACCGATCTTCATGCGCGTCTGTCCCGCTGCGGTGCTGCTCGAGCGGCAGGGCTAGCGCAAATCGTAACCGTGCCCAAGGCCGCCGGAGGACACGGGGCGGTGGGCGGCAAGGCAGCGCGCGGGGCGGGCGTTTGGTCCGGGCGCGGGGCCGCGCCATAAGGGATCGCCCTGGCCCGGAGCGAATCATGCCCGACGACAAGCAGTTCCTGATTCGTATCATCGCCGTCACGGCGCTGGTGGCGCTGCTCGCCGGCTGCTTCCTCGTCCTGAAGCCCTTCCTCTCCTCCCTTCTCTGGGCCGCGATCCTCTCCTTCACGACCTGGCCGGCCTACCGCTTCCTGACGGACCAGGCGAAGTTCCGGCCGGGCTGGGCGGCCGCGCTGATGGTGACGGTGATGATGCTCGTCTTCGGCCTGCCGCTCGCCATCGCGGCGCCGACCAGCCGGGAGGAGATCGACGGCCTTCGCAGCTCGATCCAGACCTTCCTCACGGACGGGCTGCCCGCCCTGCTCGCGGCCACGGGCCGCCTGCCCTTCGTCGGCGGCTTCCTGGAGGAACGATTCGGGGAGCTCGACCTCGGGGTGAGCAATCTCTTCGGCATGCTCCGCCCCTACGCCGGCGACGCCGCGCAGATGGCGCTCAGCCTCTTCCTCGCGGTCGTCTCCGGGGTGGCCGAGCTGCTGGTGGCGATCCTTCTCTCCTTCTTCTTCTACCGCGACGGCCCGCGCCTGGCGCAGGCGCTGGACCGGGCGGCCGAGCGGATCGCGGACGGGCGCGGCCGGCGGCTGGTGGCGCTGACCGGCGCCGTGACCCGGGGCGTGGTCTACGGGCTGCTCGGCACGGCGGTGGTGCAGGGGGCGATGACCGCCTTCGGGCTCTGGCTCACCGGCGTCCCCCATCCGGCGCTCTTCGGCCTGCTCGCGGGGGTGGTCTCCATCCTGCCGATCGGCGCGCCGGTGGTCTGGATCCCCGCGACCATCTGGCTGCTGGTGAACGGCAGCACGGGCTGGGGCATCTTCATGGGCCTCTACGGCGCCTTCGGGATCTCCTCGGTCGACAACTTTATCCGGCCCTGGCTGATCTCGCGCGGCGCGGACCTTCCGCTGCTGCTGACCCTCCTCGGCGCGCTCGGCGGCGCCTTCGCCTTCGGGTTCCTGGGCCTCTTCCTGGGGCCGGTTCTGCTGGCGGTGGCCTTCACCATCATCCGCGACTGGACGAACGAGGGGCACGCGCGGAGCGGCCCGCTCGCCATGTGACGGCGGCCCCGGATAGGCTGCGCCGCCGGCGGCCCTGCCGCCAAACCCGCCCACCGCCCTGGAAACGGACCGGATGATCGACGGATTAAATCACGGACGGGTTGGGACGGACGCCCCGCCCGCCGGCGCCTGCCGGCTGGACGGGCCGGCGCCGGTCCGCTAGGCGCAACCCGTGCCCGCTTTCATCCTGTCCCGCGTGCTCCAGGCCCTGCCGGTGATGCTTGCCGTCGCCTTCATCGCCTTCACGCTCTTCACCTTCGTCGGCGACCCCATCGCCACCATGCTCGGCCAGGAGTTCTCCGTCGCGCAGCGCGACGCGCTCGTGGCCGCGCTCGGCCTCGACCAGCCGGTGCCGGTCCAGTTCCTGCGCTTCATCGGGAACGCCCTGCACGGGGAGTTCGGCCTCTCCTACCGCCTGTCGCGCCCCGTCTCGGCCCTCATCGCCGAGCGCGCCCCGGCAACCCTCGAGCTCGCCCTCTGCGCCTCCATCGTCGCCCTGGCGGTGGGGCTGCCGGCGGGGGTTTACACGGGCCTCTACCCGCGCTCGCCGATCAGCCGCGCCCTCCTTACCTTCAGCCTCGTCGGCGTCTCGCTGCCCACCTTCCTCATCGGCAGCCTGCTCATCCTCGTCTTCTCCGTCTGGCTGGGCTGGCTGCCGAGCTTCGGGCGGGGGGACACGGTGCAGCTGGGCTGGTGGAGCACGGGCTTCCTGACGGCCTCGGGCCTCAAGGCGCTCATCCTGCCCTCCATCACCCTCGGGCTGTTCCAGCTCACGCTCATCCTCCGCCTCGTGCGCTCGGAGATGCTGGAGGTGATGCGCTCGGACTACGTGAAGTTCGCCCGCGCCCGGGGGCTGCGCGACCGCTCGATCCATTTCGGCCACGCGCTGCGCAACACCCTCGTGCCGGTGATCACCATCGTCGGCCTGCAGCTCGGCTCCATCATCGCCTTCTCCATCGTGACGGAGACGGTCTTCCAGTGGCCGGGCATGGGGCTCCTCTTCATCCAGTCCGTCTCCTCGGCGGACATCCCCGTCATGGCCGCCTACCTGCTGCTGATCTCGGCGGTCTTCGTCACCATCAACCTGGTGGTCGACCTTCTCTACTACGCGGTGGACCCGCGGCTGCGCGCCGGGGGAGGGCACTGAGATGAACGCCATCGCCCGGGCCTGGGACAGCGACATCGCCTATGCCTTCCGGCACTCGCCCACGGCCGTCATCTCGGCGATCGTGGCGCTGGTCTGCATCGTCGGCGCCGTCGCGGCGCCGGTGCTGGCGCCCTACAACCCCTTCGACCTCGCCAGCCTCGACCTGATGGACGCCTTCAACCCTCCCGCCTTCCTGGACGAAGGGACGCTCGCCCATCCCTTCGGTACGGACGACCAGGGGCGGGACGTGCTCTCGGCCATCATGTACGGGGCGCGGATGTCGCTCTTCGTCGGCGTCTCGGCCACGGCCTTCGCCCTGTTGCTCGGCGTTCTGCTCGGGCTGATGGCGGGCTACGCGGGCGGGACAGTCGACGCCGTGCTGATGCGCATCGCCGACGTCCAGCTCACCTTCCCCAACATCCTCATCGCGCTCCTCGTGGACGGCGTGGCGCGCGCCGCCCTGCCGCGGGACCTGCACGACCAGATCGCCGTCTACGTCGTCATCTTCGCCATCGGCATCTCGGACTGGCCCCGCTTCGCCCGCACCGTCCGCGGCTCGGCCATGGTGGAACGGAACAAGGAATACGTGCTGGCCGCGCGCGTCATCGGCATCGGGCCCGCGCGGATCATGCTCACCCATGTCCTGCCCAACGTCCTCGGCCCGCTGCTCGTGCTGGCGACGCTCAACCTCGGCCTTGCCATCATCTCGGAGGCCACGCTCTCCTTCCTCGGCGTCGGCCTGCCGCAGACCCAGCCGAGCCTCGGCACGCTCATCCGGATCGGGAACGACTTCCTCTTCAGCGGGGAGTGGTGGATCACCGTCTTCCCGGGCGTCGCCCTCATCGCGATGGTGCTCTCGGTGAACCTGCTCGGCGACTGGCTGCGCGACGCGCTGAACCCAAGGCTCCGCTGATGGCCGCCCCGCTTCTCGAGGTCCGCGACCTCGTCGTCGAGTTTCCCGGGCGGCGCGGCACGCTTCGCGCCCTCGACAAGGTCTCCTTCGACATCGCGCCCGGCGAGGTCCTGGGGATGGTCGGCGAGTCCGGCGCCGGCAAGTCGATGACGGGGGCCGCCATCATCGGGCTGCTGGAGCCCCCCGGCCGCATCGCCGGCGGCTCCATCACCCTCGCTGGCCAGCGGATCGACAACCTCTCCCCGCGCGAGATCCGGCGGATCCGCGGCAAGCGGATCGGCGCCATCTTCCAAGACCCGCTGACGACGCTGAACCCCCTCTACACGGTCGGCGACCAGCTGACGGAGACCATGCGCACGCATCTCGACATCGACGCCGCCGAGGCGCGCCGCCGCGCGGTCGGCTGGCTGGAGGCGGTCGGCATCCCCGCCGCCGCCGAGCGGATCGGAGCCTATCCCCACCAGTTCTCGGGCGGCATGCGCCAGCGCGTGGTGATCGCCCTCGCCCTCTGCGCCGAGCCCGAGCTGGTGGTGGCGGACGAGCCGACCACGGCGCTCGACGTCTCCGTCCAGGCCCAGGTCATCGCCCTCCTCCGGCGCCTGACGCGCGAGAAGGGGACCTCGGTCATGCTCATCACCCACGACATGGGCGTGATCGCCGAGACCGCCGACCGCGTCGCCGTCATGTACGCCGGGCGCATCGCCGAGATCGGCCCGGTGAAATCCGTGGTGAAGGCCGCGGCGCACCCCTATTCCGCGGGGCTGATGGCCTCCATCCCGCCGCTGTCGCACCGGGTCGACCAATTGCCGCAGATCGACGGCGCCATGCCGCGCCTGACCGCCATCCCCCGGGGCTGCGCCTATAACCCGCGCTGCCCCCACGTCTTCGACCGCTGCCGGGAGGAGCGGCCGGAGCTGCTGCCGGCGGTGGAGACGCGGGCCGCCTGCTGGCTCTTCGACAGCCACGCCCCGCGGGAGCGCGCCCATGCCTGAGGCCGCGATCTTCGAGGCCCGGGACCTCAGCCGGCACTTCGATGTCTCGAAGCCGGCCCTGCAGCGCCTCCTCGCGCGCGAGCCGCGGCGGACGCTGCGCGCGGTGGACGGCGTCTCCTTCGCCATCCCGCGCGGCACCACCTTCTCCCTCGTCGGCGAGAGCGGCTGCGGCAAATCGACCGTCGCGCGGCTCGCGGTCGGCCTCTACGCGCCGAGCGGCGGCCAGGCCATCTTCGAGGGGCAGGAGCTGGCGGAGGCGCGGAAGTCCGTCGCGCAGCGCCGCCGCATGCAGATGATCTTCCAGGACCCCTACGCCAGCCTCAACCCCCGCTGGCGGGTGTCGGACATCGTCGGCGAGCCGATCCGCGCCTTCGGCATCGCCGAGGGCGGCGCCGCGCTGCGCGAGAAGGTGGGCGCGCTGCTCCGCCAGGTCGGCCTCTCGCCGGCCGACGGCAACCGCTTCCCGCACGAGTTCTCCGGCGGGCAGCGCCAGCGCATCTCCATCGCCCGCGCGCTGTCGTCCAACCCCGAGTTCCTCGTCTGCGACGAGCCGACCTCGGCGCTCGACGTGTCGGTGCAGGCGCAGATCCTCAACCTGATGAAGGGCCTGCAGCGCGAGCTCGGGCTGACCTACCTGTTCATCAGCCACAACCTGGCCGTCGTGCGGCAGGTGAGCGACCGCGTGGGCGTCATGTATCTCGGCCGGATTGTGGAATCCGCGCCCGCCGAGACCCTCTTCACCGCGCCGCGCCACCCCTACACGCGGGCCCTGATGGAGGCGATCCCGGACCTGGAGATGGCCGGGCGGGAGCGCCAGCCGGTGGGCGGGGAGGTGCCGAGCCCGATCAGCCCGCCCTCCGGCTGCACCTTCAACCCGCGCTGCCCCCTCGCCAACGACCGCTGCCGCGCCGAGCGCCCGGCCCTGGTCGCGGCCCGCGGCACGCCGGAGACCCTCGTCGCCTGCCACGCCGTGGAGGAAGGGCGCGACGGCTTCGAGGCGCGGGCGGCGGCCTGAGCCCCACGCCGGGCCGGCAGGCCGCCCTCATCGCGGTGATGATGGCCTGCGGGCTGCTCGTCGTCGGGCAGCTCTACGCCACCATCCCGCTCACGCCCTGGATCGAGGCGCGCTACGGGCTCGACGCGCCGACGGCGGCGCTGGCGGGAAGCGCCTTCGGCGTCACCTACGCGGCAAGCTTCCTCGCCTGCGGGCCACTGTCCGACCGCCTCGGGCGCGGCCGGGTCATCCTCGCAGGCCTCGTGCTGCTCTCGGCGGCCACCGTCCTGGCCGGGCCGGCGCCGGGCTTCCCGAGCCTTCTTGCCGCCCGCGCCCTGCAGGGCGTCTTCGCCGCCACGCTGCCGCCCGCCGCCGTCTCGCTCGTGGTGGAGACGCTGCCGGAGGAGCGCCGGCCCTTCGGCATCGCGGCCATGGCCTTCTCCTTCCTCGCCTCCGCCCCGGTCGCGCAGCTCGTCGTCGCGGACGTCGCCGAGCACGGGCTGCCGCCGGTCATGCTCGGCGCGGCGCCGCTCCTCCTCGCGGCCGCCCTGCTGCTGGCGGCCACGCTCGGGCGGGCCGGCCTCGGGCGGCCGGCGCCGGTGAGCGGCGCCCGCGCCGCCTCGCCCGCGCGCGACCCGATCATCGTCGCCTGCTGGGTCTGCGCGCCGATGCTCATGTTTGCCTTCGTCGCCTTCCAGGCGGGCGTTCAGATCCTCGGCCCTTCCCTGCCGATCGGGCCGGCGACGCTGCGGCTCCTCGCGGTCCCGGCGCTCGCCGCGGGCTTCCTCGCGGTGCCGCTGGCCGGCCGGATCGGCGCGCCCGGCACCGCCATCACCGGCTTCGCGATGGTGGCGGCAGGGCTCGCGCTCACCCTCGAGGGCGGGTGGGGCGGGCTGGGCGGAGGGGCGGCGCTCGCGACGGCGGGGGTCGGCATCGGCGTGACGGGGCTGATCATGACCATCTCGGGCCGGGCCGCGACGCCGCGGCGGGGCCTGGCCGTCGCGGTCTACACCTGCACCCTCTTCCTTGGCGCGAGCCTGGCGCCGCCCGCGGCCGCATCCCTCGCCCCCGGCGGGCCGCTGCCGCTCCTCGGCGTGCCGGCGGCCGTGGCGCTGGCCGGCGCCGCCCTCCTCCTCGCCGCCCGCCGCCTCTTTCGTTGATCAGGCCGGGCCGTCCGGGACGGCTCAGCGCGCCGGGGCGGCGGCCGGGCTGGAGGCCGGCGTGGGCGCGACGGGCGTCACGGCCACCGGCACGACGGCCACCGCGCTGAAGGGGGATCCCTCGACCAGCTTCGTCGACCAGACCATGTAGACGACGGCGTTGCGCTGCGTGTCGATGAAGCGGTGGACGCGGGTCTCCTTGAAGAAGAGGCTCGTCGAGTTCTCGTGGACGATCTCGCCCCGCTCCCCCCGCGCCGCGCCGGGGGAGATCTCCACCGGCCCCGTGGCCGTGCAGGAGATGGAGAAGCGCGCGGGGTCCTCCGCCACGCCCACCATGCCGGAAATCCCGCCGGTGCGGGCCTGGCTGAGGTAGCAGGAGACGTTGCGCACCTCTGGGTCGTCGAAGCGCTCGATGACGATGCGGTGGCTCCGCGTGAGGCCGAGATTGGTGAGCGCGGTGTTCACGTAGCCGATCTGCGCGGTGTCGTCGGCCGCGAGGGCGGGGCCGGCGAGGGCGACGGCGGCGAGCAGGGCGAGGGCGGGGCGGCGCATGGCGGGTCTCCGGTTCAGCCCGATAGCGCGCGAAGGGCGCGCGGGTTGGGGCGCGTCACTCGCCTAGCGAAACGCCCTCGCGCCGCGGGTCGGCGCCGCCGAGCAATCCCTGCGGGGTCACGCGGATGGCTTGGATGCCCGAGGGCATGGCGCGGACCTCCACCCGGTGGCCCCGCGCCGCCAGGGCCGGGGCCAGGGCGGCCGCCGGGGTATCGGCCTCGAGCTCGACCGCGCCGCCGAGCGTCCCGACATGGGGCAGGGAGACCGCCTCCTGCGGCGTCATGCCCCAGTCGAGCATCCCGACGAGCGCCTGCGCGACGTAGCCGATGATCCGCCCGCCGCCGGGCGAGCCGACGACCGCCGCGAGCCGCCCTTCGCCGTCGAGGACGAGGCTGGGCGACATCGAGGAGCGTGGCCGCTTGCCCGGCCCCACGCGGTTGGCCACCGGGCGCCCCTCGATCTCAGGGCGGAAGGAGAAGTCGGTCAGCTCGTTGTTGAGGACGAAGCCACCGGCCACGAGGCGCGCGCCGAAGGTGTCCTCCACCGTCGTCGTCATCGAGACGGCGTTCCCCGCGGCGTCGACGATCGCGACATGGCTGGTGCCGTTCTCCACGGCTTCCGGCATCGGCGCCCCGGGCCCCGCCTCGCGCCAGCGCGGGTTCCCGGCGCGGGGTTCCGCGATGGCCTGCCCCGGCGAGACGAGCTGGGCGCGAAGGGTGAGGTAGGCGGGGTCGAGCAGCCCGCGCACCGGCACGGGCACGACGTCCGGATCGGCGAGGTACTGCGCGCGGTCCGCGAAGGCCAGGCGCCCCGCCTCGGCCAGGAGGTGCGCCGCCTCCGGCCCGCGGGGGTCGAGGCGCGGCAGGTCGAAGTGCTCGAGCACGCCCAGGATCTGCCCGACGGCGACGCCGCCGGAGGAGGGCGGCGGGAAGCCGCAGACGCGGAAGGCGCGGTAGGGCAGGCAGACCGGCTCGCGCTCCTTCGCGGCGTAGGCGGCGAGGTCGTCGGTCGTCATCGCCCCGCCCTCGCCGTGGCCGCGCACGGCCTCCACGATGGCCTCGGCGACGGGGCCGCGGAGGAGCGCCGCGGCCCCGTCCCGCGCGATCAGCCGGAAGGTCTCCGCCAGGGCCGGGTTCCGCAGCCGCTCCCCGGCCCTGAGCGGGCGGTCGCCGCCGCGCAGGAAGAGGTCCCGCGCGGAGGGATGCCGGGCCAGCCGCGCCGCGTCCCCCGCGATGGCCTCGGCGAGGCGCTCGGAGACGGGAAAGCCCTCCTCCGCCAGCGCGATGGCGCGGGCCCAGAGGCCCTCCCAGGGCAGCCGGCCGTGGCGGCGATGGGCCATCTCCAGCATCGCGACCGCGCCCGGCACGCCCACGCTGCGGCCCGAGAGCACGGCCTCGTAGAAGGGCAGCGGCGTGCCATCGGGCCGCAGGAAGAGCTCCGGGCGCGCCGCGGCGGGGGCGGTCTCGCGCCCGTCGAAGGCGGTGGCGGCGCGGGACGCCGCGTCCCAGTTCAGGAGGAGCGCGCCCCCGCCGATGCCGCTCGACTGCGGCTCGACGAGGGTGAGAACGGCCTGGACGGCGACGGCCGCGTCCACCGCCGCCCCGCCCCGCCGCAGCACCTCCAGCCCCGCCTCGGCGGCGAGCGGGTGGGCCGCGGCGACCATGCCCTTGCCCGGGGGCGACTGCGCGAGGGCGGGCCAGGCGGCCAGCAGGAGAAGCACGGCGACGAACGGGCGCATGGCCGACTCCGGGACGGGTCGGGCTATCCTGGCAGCATGGACCCGCCTGCCAAGGAGGCCGCCCGCCGCGCGGCCGAGCGGCTCGGCCTCGACGCCGAGGAGCGCGCCGCGGCGGCGCTGGTGGCGCGCGGCTGGACGGTGCTGGACCGCCGCGTGCGCACCGGCCTGGGCGAGCTCGACCTCGTGGCGGAGAGGAAGGGGCTGCTGGCCTTCGTGGAGGTGAAGGCGCGCGCCAGCCTCGCCGAGGCGGCCGCCTCCGTCTCGCGCCGGCAGCAGGCGCGGCTGATCGCGGCGGGCGAGGCCTGGCTCGCGGCGCATCCCGGGCACGGCGCCGCCGGCATCCGCTTCGACGTCATCCTGGTCGCGCCCGAGGGGATGCGCCGCGTCGCGGACGCCTTCCGGCTCTGGGCCTGAGGCCGCTCAGCGCGCGTTGAGGATCCCGGCGCAGGCGGCGGGCATCCGCGGCGCGGCGCCCCCGCCCCCTCGCGGCGGCTGCCGCGCCTCCGGAGTGAGCCACCAGGCAAGGCTCGCGTCGCAGCCGTCGCCGGCGGGCGGCGGCGGCAACTCCTGGCAATCCGGCGAGCCCGGGGGGCAACGGAGGCGGACGTGCATGTGGCTGTCATGCCCCCGCCAGGGGCGGACCAGCCGGAGCCAGGGTTCGCCCGCGTGGGCGGCGCAGAGGCTGCGCTTGATGCCGTGGTTCACGAGCACCCGGTCCACCCCCGGCAGCTCGGCCGCGAGGCGGATGAGCCGCGCGTGCGCCTCGGTGAAGAGGCGGGGATCCGCGGCGGACTGGTCGGGGAGGACGAGGCAAACCTCGGGGATGCTCTCGCGCGCCGCGGCGGGCACGCGGGGCTTCGGCGAGAGGTCGAGCCAGACGTCGACGTCGAGCCCGGCCTGGTGGCTCGCGTGGCCGTAGGGGAGCGGGCCGCCGCGCGGCTGCCCCATGTCGCCGATCCAGAGGTCCGGCAGCCCGGCCCGGCGCGCCTGCTGGCCGAGGGCCTGGACGGCCCGGAGGGTCGCGGGATGGCCCCAGTTCCGGTTGCGCGAGAGCCGCACGGCCTGGAAGCCCGGGCCCTCCGCCGGCAGGGCCTCGGCGCCCTGGATGCAGCCGAGCGAGGTGCCGCCGACGATCCGGACCGGCCCGGGCGCCGGCCCGGGCGCGGCGGCCCAGGCCGTGGCCGGCTGCGCCGGGGCGGTTCCGGGATGGTGGACGGCGAGGAGCAGCAGCGCCGCGGCGAGCGGCCGGCGGGGGCGCATCAGCCCCCGAAGCGGAAGGCCGCGGGGGCCTCCGGGGCGGCCGGCTCGGGCGCCTGGGCCGCGGCCTGGACGTCCCGCGCCTTGGCCTCGACCTCCCGCATGAGGCGGGAGATGGAGCCGGCCATGGCGGGAAGCTGGGCGAGCGGCACGACGAGCAGCCCCGTCGCGGAGGGCTTGCCGTTGCCGTCCTGCACCGCGAGCGTGAGGCGCGCCACGCCGTGGCGCACCGTCGCCTCGAGAACGCCGTCGGCGAAGAGGGTGGGGATCTCGGGCATCTTGGCTCTACTGCTCGCGGAAGGCGCGGTGGAAGCTATCGAGGACGGGCTGGATCATGTAGCGCAGGAAGGAGCGCTGGCCGACCTGGATCTGCGCCTCGACCGGCATGCCCGCGCGGAGGGAGACGCCCTCCAGGCGGGAAAGCTGGTCCTCGTCGATGGAGACGCGGACCTTGTAGTACTCCTGCATCGTGCGCTCCTCGACCGTCACGTCGCCGGCGACCACGGTCACCTCGCCGTTGAGGAAGGGGACGAGCCGCTGCTTGAAGGCGGGCAGGCGGACCTCGGCGAGCAGGCCGGTGTGGACCATGTCGATGTCGGTCGGCGCCACCCGCACCTCTGCGATCAAGCGGTCGCGCGCGGGCACCAGCTCCATCACGGGCTCGCCGGGGCGGACGACGGCGCCGGGGTTGAAGAACTTCGCGTTCAGGACCGTGCCGTCCTCAGGCGCGAGGATCTCCCGGCGGGAGGAGACGTCGTCGGCGGCGCGGAGCTTCTCCTCGACGTCGTTGAGGCGGGCGCGGACGTCGCGGCCCTCGGTGGAGACCTCCTGCAGGCGCTGGTCCATGGTCTGGCGGATCTGGGCCTGGGCCTCCGACACCTGGGCGCGGAAGCGGTCGAGCTGGGAGACGAGGTCGGCGATGGAGCCGTCGCCCGAGGCGATCTGGCGCTGCAGGCCGAGCAGGCGCGGGATGCGCTCGAGCCCCTGGCGGACGAGGTCGCGGACATCCGCCTCCTCGCGCTGGAGGAGCGTGAGCTGCCGGCGCTGGCTCAGGATCTGCGCCTCGGCCGAGACGCCGGCCGACTGGTACTGCAGGATACGCTGCTCCAGCACCTGGAACTGGCTCCGCAGGCTCGCCTGGCGGGAGGCGAAGAGGATGCGCTGGCCGTCCATCGCCTCCTGGGCGCGCTGCTCGGTCGATTGCAGCAGCTCCGGCGGGAAGGCGATGGCGTTCGCGCCGGCGATCTCGGCCGCGATGCGGCTGTCCTGCGCCAGCAGGGCCCAGCGCTGCGCCCGCAGCGCCTCGCGCCCGGTCGCGGCCTGGATGTCGTCGAGGCGGAGCAGCGGCTGGCCCGCCCGCACGGTGTCGCCGTCGCGGACGAGGATCTCGCGCACGATGCCGCCCTCGAGATGGGCGATCGTGCGGCGGCTGCCCTCGGCCTTGATCGTGCCCGGGGCGATGGCGGCCTCGCTGAGGGGGACGAGCACGGAGAAGGCCGTCAGGCCGCCGCCGAAGGCCAGCAGCGCGAGGAAGCCCAGCACGACGGGGCCCCGGGTCTGCGGGCGCGGCATGTCGATGACGAGCGGCGGGCGGGGCGCGTAGCCGGCCGGGATGGCCGCGGGGACATTCGCCGGCTGGAGGGTGGCGAGGCTCATGCGGCTTCTCCCGGAAGGGTGGCGGGGGCGCGGGGCTTGGGCACGGCGCGGACGCCGAGGCGGCTCATCACGTCGGCGCGGGGGCCGAACAGCTCGGCCGCGCCGTCCCGCATCACCAGCACCTTGTCGACGCCCTGCACGAGGGAGGGACGGTGGCTGACGAGGACCACCGTCGCCCCGATCGCCTTCAGGCCGGACAGGCCCTCGAGCAGCCGCGCCTCGGCGTCGCCGTCGAGGCTGCTGTCGGGCTCGTCGAGGATCACGAGACGCGGGTCGCCGTAGAGGGCGCGGGCGAGGCCCACCATCTGGCGCTGCCCGCCCGAGAGCGCGGTCTCGGCGATCTCGGTCTCGTAGCCCTGCGGCAGGCGCAGGATGGCCTCGTGGCAGCCGGCGAGGCGCGCCGCGCGGTGCACGACCTCGGGCGAGGCGTCGGGCTGCAGGCGGGCGATGTTGCGGAACACGGTGCCCTCAAAGAGCTCCACGTCCTGCGGCAGGTAGCCGATGTACCGGCCGAGGTCCTCCCGCGGCCAGGTCGCGAGGTCCGCGCCGTCGAGGCGGGAATGCCCGGCCAGCGGCGCGAGGGTCCCGGCCAGCAGGCGCAGCAGGGTCGTCTTGCCGGAGCCGGAGGGCCCGATGATCCCGAGGCTCTCCCCGGGCTCGAGCGCGAAGGTGACGCCCTTGATGAAGGGCGTGGCCTGGCCGGGCGGCGCCCAGCTCAGGCGCTCGGCCGAGAGGCGGCCGGCGGGGGCGGGCAGGGGCTCCGCCTCGGGCCGCAGGCGCGGCTGGGCGAGGAAGGCGCGGAGCCGCCGGATGGACTGGCGGGCCTGGACGAGCCCCTTCCAGCCGCCGATGAGCTGCTCCACCGGGGCCAGGGCGCGGCCCATGATGATGGAGCCCGCGATCGCGGCGCCCGAGGTCATCTGCTGGCGCAGCGTCAGCCAGGCGCCGACGCCGAGCACGGCGATCTGCACCGCGAGGCGGACGAACTTGGTGATGGAGGAGAGCAGTGCCGCGCGGTCGGCGGCGGCCTGCTGGAGGGGAGTCGCCTGGGCGACGCCCTGCTGCCAGAGGCGCAGCAGCGCCGGGACCATGCCCATGGCGTCCGCCGCCTCCGCGTTGCGGGCGATGGCGTCCGCCCGGCGCTGGGAGATCATGGCGGCGGTGTTCGCCTCGCGCAGCGGCGCGGCGGTCGCGAGCTCCGTCAGGAGGGCCAGGCCAAAGAGGATGGCGGCCCCGCCGGTGGCGATCCAGCCGAGCAGGGGGTTCAGGAGGAAGATGACCCCGAGGTAGATCGGAACCCAGGGCACGTCGTAGAGGGTGAGCGCCCCCGCGCCCGACAGCCAGGCGCGGCAGGTGCCGAGGTCGCGCAGCGCCTCCATCCGGTAGGGCCGGCCGCGCAGGGTCGCCTCGAGCGCGCGGGCGAAGCCCTCGGGCGCGACGCGGCTCTCGGTCCACAGCGCCACGCGCTGCATCACCTGCGAGCGCACCCCCTCCAGCAGGGCGAGCAGCCCGATGGCCGAGACGGCGACGAGGGTAAGCCAGAGAAGGGTGTCGATGCTGCGGGTGGCGAGCACCCGGTCGAACACCTGCATCATGTAGAGGGACACGGTGAGCTGCAGGAGGTTCACGACGAGGCTGAACACGCCGACCATCGCAAACTGGGTGCGGCACGTCGCCAGGGCGCGGGCGAGCACGTCCGCCCGCGGAGCCGGAAGGGCCATCGTTCGTTTCTCCGTCATCGGCTCCACCCGGCCCCCGGGCCCGGCGTCGCCGCGGTTCGGGATAGCATGTGATTACACAAAATGGTGAGCCAAAAAAGTTAACCGGACGTGTTGTGATGATACGGTAGTGAATTGTCCCCAGAAAGAACAGGTCCGGGAAGGGCGAGGTAGGCGAGGCGCTTCGCCTCGATCCGCCCACGGGTGACGGTGTCGAGGACGAGCCCGCAGGCAACCGAGACGAGGGCGAGGCTCATCATCATCCCCGAGGCCACGAAGCTCGGCAGGCGCGGCACGAGGCCGGTCTCGAGGAAGGTTTCCAGGACCGGCAGGAAAAGCGCAAGGGACGCCACGCCGAGCACCAGGGCGGCGCTTCCGAAGAAGAGGCGCGGGCGCTCCCGCTGGACGAGCGCCAGGATCATCCGGAGGATCCGGTAGCCGTCGTAGTAGGTGCGGAGCTTGGAGGCCGAGCCCGCCGGCCGCTCCCGGTAGGCCGTGCGGATCTCGCCGACCGGCAGGCGGAGCTCCAGGGCGTGGACGGTGAACTCCGTCTCGGTCTCGAAGCCCTCGGCGATGCCCGGGAAGGACTTCACGAAGCGGCGGGAGAAGCAGCGGTAGCCGGAGAGCATGTCCGTGACCCGGTCTCCGAAGACGTAGCGGACCACGCCCGTGAGCACGCGGTTGCCGAGCCGGTGGCCGGCGCGGTAGGCGGCCGCCGCCTCGGTCACGCGAACCCCCGTGACCATGTCGAGGCGCTCCCCGAAGAGGGCCGCGACCATGGCGGGGGCGTCGGCCGGGTCGTAGGTGCCGTCCCCGTCGACGAGGAGGTAGGCCTCCGCCTCGATGTCGGCGAACATGCGGCGGACGACGTTGCCCTTGCCCTGCTGGCTCTCCCGGCGCACGACCGCGCCGGCCTCGGCGGCCCGCTCGGGCGTCCCGTCGGTGGAGTTGTTGTCGTAGACATAGACCGTGGCGCCGGGCAGGGCAGCGCGGAAGCCGGCGACGACGCCGGCGATCGCCACCGCCTCGTTGTGGCAGGGCACCAGAACGGCGACGCGCGGCCCGCTCATGCGCCCCCGAAGACGAAGCGGCGCGACAGGAGGAAGTTCCCCGAGAGCCCCGCCAGCGACCCGGCCGCGACGCCGATGACGGGGTGCGCGGTAACGAGCGGGACGTTCGCGACGAGCAGCGCGTAGGTGCTGTAGTTCAGCGCGAAGCCGAGCAGGTTCACCAGCAGGAACAGCGCCCACTGGCGCGCCGCCGCCCGGCGCCCCGTTGCGGGGCGCGCGGCCGCGCGGAAGGTCCAGGCGCGGTTGAGCGCCCAGTTCGAGCTCGCCGCCGCGAGGTAGGACAGCACCCGGCCGCCGTAGAGCCCGGCGCCCGCGGCGAGGGCCGCGTAGAGCACCGCCGTGTCCACGACGAAGCCCGCCGTGCCCACCGCGCCGAAGCGGAGGAACTGGGCGGCGAGGGCGCGGCGCGGCGCGGGCAGGCGCTGGTGCCAGGCGGTGGAGGGAGGCATCGGCCGCGTCCTACCCGCTGGGACCCGGCCCGTGAAGGGCGCGGATGGGGTGCTCGCCCAGGCGGGAGGCCGGGGCGGGGCAGGGGGCGCCGGCCGGAACGGCGGGGCTTGCGCCCGCTGCGCGGCTGGGCTCCCCTTCGCGCCACACACCCGGAAGGAACGATGCAGCAGATGGCCACGGATCGTCGCCACTTCCTCGCCGGCGGGGCCGGCCTGGCCCTCGGCGGAGCCCTGGGCGGCGCGGGGCCCCTCGGCCTGTCGCGCCCCGCCCTGGCCCAGGCCGCGGGCTCGCGCGTGCTGCGCTTCATCCCGCAGTCGGACGTGACGGTGCTCGACCCGATCATCACCACCGCCTACGTCACGCGCCACCACGGCTACCTCGTCTGGGACACGCTCTACGGCTTCGACGAGGACTTCAACCCGCAGCCGCAGATGGCCGAGGGGCACGCGGTGGAGGAGGACGGCAAGCGCGTCACGATCCGCCTGCGGCCGGGCCTCAAGTTCCACGACGGCGAGCCGGTGCGGGCGCGCGACGCCATCGCCTCCATCCGCCGCTGGGCGGTGCGCGACGCGCTCGGGCAGGTGTTGCTCGCCCGGACGGACGCCATGGAGGCGCCGGACGACCGCACGATCGTCCTCCGCCTCAAGCAGTCCTTCCCGCTGCTCTTCTCCGCGCTCGGCAAGCCGAGCACGCCCGTCTGCTTCATCATGCCCGAGCGGATCGCGCAGACCGACCCGAACACCGCCATCCGCGAGATGATCGGCAGCGGCCCCTTCCGCTACGTCGCGAACGAGCGCGTGCCCGGGGCGAAGGTCGTCTACGAGCGCTTCGCCGACTACGCGCCGCGCGCGGACGGCACGCCGAGCTGGACGGCGGGGCCCAAGCGCGTGCACCTCGACCGCGTGGAGTGGAACGTCATCCCCGACGCCTCCACCGCCGCCAACGCGCTCGCCAACGGCGAGATGGACTGGTGGGAGCAGCCGACGGCGGACCTGCAGCCGACGCTCCGGCGCAACCGCAACGTGGTGATGGAGATCCCGGACCCGACGGGGCTCTGCGCGCTCGCCCGCTTCAACCACCTGCACCCGCCCTTCAACAACCCCGCGATCCGCCGCGCCCTGCTCGGCGCCGTCGTGCAGGGCGACTTCATGACGGCGGTGATCGGCACCGACCGATCCCTCTGGAAGGACAACATCGGCTTCTTCCCGCCGGGCACGCCGATGGCGAGCGACGCCGGGCTCGAGGCGCTGGGCACGCCGCGCGACTACGAGAAGGTCAAGCGCGACCTCGCCGCCGCCGGCTACAAGGGCGAGAAGGTCGTGGTCATCGCCGCCTCCGACTTCCCCTCGCTCAACGCCCTCGCCCAGGTCGGCAACGACATGCTGACAAAGTGCGGGATGAACGTGGAGTTCGTCTCGACGGACTGGGGCAGCGTCGTGCAGCGCCGCGCCTCGCGCGAGGCGCCGGAGCGGGGCGGCTGGAGCATGTTCTTCACCTTCTTCGCCGGGCTCGACGTCTTCAACCCCGGCGTCAGCCAGGCGCTGCGCGGCACCGGCACCAACGCCTGGTTCGGCTGGCCGACGATGCCGAAGATGGAGGAGCTGCGGAACGCCTGGCTCGACGCGCCTGACCTCGACGGCCAGAAGAAGGTGGCGCGCGAGGTGCAGGCAGAGGCCTTCCAGGAGGTGCCCTACCTGCCGCTCGGGCAGTACTTCCAGGCCACCGCCTACCGCCGCGGCCTGTCGGGCGTGCCGAAGGGCTTCCCGATGTTCTGGAGCGTGCAGAAGAGCTGACCCGCGGCGCGGGGCGCCCGCCGGGACGCCCCGCGCCGGTGGCTTTCACGGGTTGAGAGGGGAGCAGGTGCCATGATCCGCCGCCGTCACGTCCTGGGGGCCGCCGCCGCGGCCCTCGGCCCGGCCATGCCCGCCCTCGCGCAGCCCTCGGGGTCGCGGGTCCTGCGGATGGTGCCGCAGGCGAACCTGACGAGCCTCGACCCGATCTGGACCACGGCGAACATCACCCGCAACCACGGGTACATGGTCTACGACAACCTCTACGGCATGGACGCGGGCTTCCGCCCGCAGCCGCAGCTCGCTGAGGGGCATGCCGTCGAGGAGGACGGCCGGCGCGTGACCATCACGCTCCGCGCCGGCCCGAAGTTCCACGACGGGGAGCCGGTGCGCGCGGCGGACGCGGTGGCGAGCCTGCGGCGCTGGATGAAGCGCTCGCCCTCCGGCCAGAAGCTGGCGGAGTTCGTCGACGACCTCTCCGCCCTCGACGACCGCCGCCTCCAGTTCCGCCTCAAGCGGCCCTTCCCCTTCCTGCTGCCCGCCCTGGCCCAGGTCAGCAACAGCCCGGCCTTCATCATGCCGGAGCGGATCGCGCAGACCGATGCCTTCCAGCAGATCCGCGACAGCACGGGCAGCGGGCCCTTCCGCTTCAAGCGGGACGAGTTCAACTCGGGCAGCCTCGTGGTCTACGAGCGCAACCCGGACTACAGCCCGACGACCGCGGGCGTGCCGAGCCTGACCGCAGGGCCGAAGAGCGCCCATTTCGACCGGGTCGAGTGGCAGATCATCACCGACGCCTCCACGGCCGCGGCCGCGCTCCAGAACGGCGAGATCGACTGGTTCGAGCAGCCGCCGCCGGAGTTGCAGACCCTGCTCCGCCGTAACCGGGCACTGGCGATTGAGGCGATCGACCCGCTGCCGCTGACGGGCATCCTCCGCTTCAACCACCTGCACGCGCCGTTCGACAGCAAGCGGATGCGCCAGGCCCTGCTGCCGGCGATCGACCAGGCGGACTTCATGCAGGCCATCGTCGGCACGGAGCCGGGGCTGTGGGAGAGGGCCGGGGTCTTCACGCCGGGCACGCCGCTCGCGAACGAGGTGGGCCTGGAGGCGCTGTCCGGCCCACGCAGCCTCGACCGCGCGAAGGCGCTGATGCGGGAGGCCGGCTACACGAACCAGCCGATGCGCCTCGTCGGGCCGACCGACATCCTGGCCCCGGCCGCGATGACGCAGGTCTGCGCCGACCTCGTCCGGCGCCTCGGCTTCAACGCGGACATCGTGCTGACGGACTGGGGCACGACGGTGCAGCGCCGGACGAGCCGCGAGCCGCTGGACAAGGGGGGCTGGAGCATCATCCTCACCTCCTTCTCCTCCTTCGACTTCGTGGACCCCTCGGCGCATTTTCCGCTGCGCGGGAACGGGACCAGCGCCTGGCCGGGCTGGCCGGACATCCCGGCGCTCGAGACCCTGCGCGACGCCTGGTTCGTGGCCCCCGACCTGCCCGAGCAGCAGCGGATCGCGCGCGAGATGCAGCGGGTCGCGATGGACGAGCTGCCCTACATCCCCGTCGGTTCCTACAAGTCCCTGACCGCGATCCGGCGCGACCTGCGGGACCGCGTGCCGGGCTTCGCGATCTTCTGGAACCTCAAGCGGGCCTGAGGGCGGGCGGCCTTCGTCGGGGACGGGTGGCACGGGCCGTGCAAGCCGGCCTCGGCACGGTGGCGCGGTGCCGCTTTCTGCGGCAGGCTGCGCCGGACAGGGCTTTGATGGCCGGGCAAAGGCCCGCGCGGATGGGAGTGGGATGATGGATCGTCGTGGGTTTCTGAAGGCCGGGCCGGGCCTTGCCGCCCTGGGGCTGGGCGCGGCGGGCCTGCCGGCGCCGGCGCTGTCCCAGGGCGCCAACGCCCGGACGCTTCGCTTCGTGCCGCAGGCGAACCTCGCCAACTTCGACCCGATCTGGGGCACGCAGTACGTCGTCCGCAACGCCGCCGCCCTCGTCTGGGACACGCTCTACGGCGTGGACGAGCAGATCCGCCCGCAGCGCCAGATGGTCGAGAGCGAGGAGGCCTCCGCCGACGGCCTGACCTGGACCTTCCGCCTCCGCCCCGGCCTGAAGTTCCACGACGGCGAGCCCGTGCTGGCGAAGGACGCGGTGGCCAGCCTCAAGCGCTGGGCCGTGCGCGACCCCATGGGCCAGATGATCCTAGCCATCCAGAACGAGCTCGTGGCGGTGGACGACCGGACCTTCCGCTGGTCGCTCAAGGCGCCCTACCCGAAGATGCTGCTGGCGCTGGCGAAGAACAACGCGCCCTGCTCCTTCGTCATGCCCGAGCGGATCGCGAAGACCGACCCCTTCCAGCAGATCGGCGAGTATGTCGGCTCCGGCCCCTACCGCTTCGTGCGGAACGAGTGGGTGCCCGGCGCGAAGGCGGTGTTCGAGCGCTTCGCGGACTACGTCCCGCGCGACGAGCCCGCCTCCTGGCTGGCTGGCGGCAAGCGGGCGATGGTCGACCGCATCGAGTGGGTCATCATGCCCGATCCCGCGACGGCTTCCGCCGCGCTGCAGAACGGCGAGGTCGACTGGTGGGAGAACCCCATCACCGACCTCGTGCCGACCCTCCGGCGCAACCGGAACATCGTGGTCGACATCGCGGACCCGCTGGGCAACATCGGCTCCTTCCGCATGAACCACCTCCACCCGCCCTTCAACGACGTGCGCGCCCGCCGCGCCGTGCTGCAGGCGCTGAGCCAGGAGGACTACATGCAGGCCCTGGTGGGGGAGGACCGCAACCTCTGGAAGACGCTGCCGAGCTTCTTCACCCCGGGCACGCCGATCTACAGCGAGGCCGGCGGCGACATCCTCAAGGGCCGGCGCGACTACGACGCCGCCAAGCGGATGCTGGCCGAGGCCGGCTACAAGGGCGAGCCGATCACCATCGTGGTTGCCCAGGACCAGCCGATCACGAAGGCCTTCGGCGACGTCTCGGCCGACCTGTTGAAGAGGATGGGCATGACCGTGGACTTCGTGGCGACGGACTGGGGCACGGTC
The DNA here is from genome assembly GCF_006438825.1 of Muricoccus nepalensis. Taxonomy (GTDB): domain Bacteria; phylum Pseudomonadota; class Alphaproteobacteria; order Acetobacterales; family Acetobacteraceae; genus Roseomonas; species Roseomonas nepalensis. The sequence continues at coordinate 48,607 of NZ_RCZP01000019.1, read as the reverse complement.
GGCTCCCGCCGCGCCCTGAAGACGTCGCCGTCCCAGGGCGGGTGGCACATCTTCCACACCTGGCACGCGGGCGCGGACTGCATCAACCCGGCCGCCTACACCGCCATCCGCGCGAACGGCGACGGCGCCTGGTTCGGCTGGCCGAAGAGCGACAGCGTGGAGGCCGCGCGCGACGCGTGGTTCGCCGCCCCCGATACCCCCGCGGAGAAGATCGCCATGGACCGCCTGAACAAGGAGGCGATGGACTTCGCCCTCTACGCGCCGACCGGCTTCTTCCTCTCCTACCAGGCCTGGAGGCGGAACGTGTCGGGCGTGGTGAAGGGACCGCTCCCCTTCTTCTGGGGCGTGTCGAAGAGCTGAGGAGCGCCGGATGCTCGCCTACACCCTCCGCCGGATCGTCGCCACCATCCCCGTCATGGCGGTGGTGGCGCTCTTCGTGTTCAGCCTTCTCTACATCTCCCCCGGCGACCCGGCGGCGGTGATCGCGGGCGACCAGGCGACGCCCGCCGACGTCGAGCGCATCCGCGCGAGCCTCGGCCTCGACCGGCCCTATCTCGTGCGCTTCGCCGAATGGGCCTGGAACATCATGCGGGGCGACCTCGGCACCTCGATCTTCACCAACCTGCCGGTCAGCACCATGATCCAGCAGCGCATCCAGCCGACGCTGTCGCTGATGGTGATCACCCTCATCCTCGCGATCTGCATCGCGGTGCCGATGGGCGTGGTCGCCGCCTGGAAGCAGGGCACCTGGATCGACCGGCTGGTGATGGGCTTCGCCGTGCTCGGCTTCTCCGTGCCGGTCTTCGTGGTCGGCTACCTGCTGGCCTATGTCTTCGCCCTCGAGCTCGACTGGCTGCCGGTGCAGGGCTACACGCCCTTCGAGCGCGGCTTCTGGCCCTGGCTGCAGAACCTCATCCTGCCCTCGGTGGCGCTGGGCGGCGTCTACATCGCGCTGATCGCCCGCATCACCCGGGCCACCATGCTCGAGGTGCTGCAGCAGGACTACATCCGCACGGCCCGCGCCAAGGGCGTGGCCCAGCCCGGCATCCTCTTCCTGCACGCGCTGAAGAACGCGGCGGTGCCGATCGTCACGGTGATCGGCATCGGCGTTGCGCTGCTGATCGGCGGCGCGGTCGTCACGGAGAGCGTCTTCGCCATCCCGGGGCTGGGGCGCCTCACGGTGGACGCCATCCTTCGGCGCGACTACCCGGTGATCCAGGGCGTGATCCTGCTCTTCTCCTTCACCTATGTGCTGGTGAACCTGGTCATCGACCTTCTCTACACCCTGTTCGATCCGAGGATCCGGTATTGAGCACCTCCACCTTCCAGCCCGGCGCCCTCCCGCGGGCCGCCCTCCGGGCGGAGGACGTCGCGGCCGCCGCGCCGATGCCCGACATCCTACCGCCCGTGAAGGCCCGGCGCGGCTTCCTCGGATTCCTGCGCCGGAACCCGACCATCGCGGTCGGGGGCGGCCTGATGCTGCTCATCATCCTCATGGCGGTCCTCGCCCCCCTGCTCTGGACCGTGGACCCGACCGCCCTCGCCCCCGCCCGGCGCACGCGGGAGCCTTCCGCCCTCTACTGGTTCGGCACCGACATGCTCGGCCGGGACGTCTACTCCCGCGTGCTCCACGGCGCGCGGGTCTCGCTCATCGTGGGCTTCGCGGTCGCCTTCTTCTCCTCCGTCATCGGCCTGGCCATCGGGCTCACCTCCGGCTTCATCCGCTGGGCGGACGCCATCATCATGCGGATCATGGACGGGCTGATGTCCATCCCCTCCATCCTGCTCGCGATCGCCCTCATGGCGCTGACGAGGGGCAGCGTGGGGAACGTCATCCTCGCCATCACCATCGCCGAGGTGCCGCGCGTCTCCCGCCTCGTCCGCGGCGTGGTGCTGTCGCTCCGCGAGCAGCCCTATGTCGACGCGGCCGTGGCGTCGGGCACCTCCACGCCCCGCATCATCGTCCGCCACATCCTGCCGAACACGCTGGCGCCGCTCACCGTGCAGGCCACCTACATCTGCGCCAGCGCCATGATCGCCGAGAGCATCCTCTCCTTCATCGGCGCGGGCACGCCGCCGATCATCCCCTCCTGGGGGAACATCATGGCGGAGGGGAGGGCGCTCTGGCAGGTGAAGCCCTACATCGTCTTCTTCCCGGCCATCTTCCTCTCGCTGACCGTGCTCGCCGTGAACCTGCTTGGCGACGGGCTGCGCGACTGGCTCGATCCCCGCATGGCGAAGAAGGTCTGAGCATGACGGAGGCCCCGCTCCTCGATGTCCGCAACCTGCAGACCCATTTCCGCACCCCCGACGGCGTGAACCGCGCCGTCGACGGCCTGTCCTTCCACGTCAACGCCGGCGAGACCGTCGCCATCGTCGGCGAGAGCGGCTGCGGCAAGTCCGTCACCGCCATGTCGATCCTGCGGCTGATCCCCGAGCCCCCCGGCAAGATCGCCGGCGAGATCCGCTTCCAGGGTCGCGACCTGCTGAAGCTCTCCGAGCCCGAGATGCGTGCCATCCGCGGCAACGAGGTCAGCATGATCTTCCAGGAGCCGATGACCTCCCTCAACCCGGTGCTGACGGTGGCGCGCCAGATCGGCGAGACGGTCCGCCTGCACCAGGGGCTCAGCCGGCAGGACGCCGAGCGGAAGTCGGTGGAGATGCTGCGGCTCGTCGGCATCCCCGCGCCCGAGCGCCGGGTGAAGGAGTACCCGCACCAGCTCTCGGGCGGCATGCGCCAGCGCGTGATGATCGCCATGGCGCTCGCCTGCAACCCGCAGCTCCTCATCGCGGACGAGCCGACCACCGCGCTCGACGTGACGATCCAGGCGCAGATCCTCGACCTCATGCGCGATCTCAAGCACCGGGTCGGCGCCGCCATCGTCCTCATCACCCACGACCTCGGCGTGGTGGCCGAGGTCGCGGAGCGGGTGATCGTCATGTACGCGGGGCGCAAGGTGGAGGAGGCCTCCGTGGAGGACCTCTTCGCCAACCCCAAGCACCCCTACACGCAGGGGCTGCTCGGCGCCGTGCCGAAGCTCGGCTCCTCCCTCGACGGCACGACGGAGCGCCTGGCCGAGATCCCCGGCCTCGTGCCGAGCCTCAAGCAGCGGATCGAGGGCTGCGTCTTCGCGGGCCGCTGCCCGAAGGTGACCGACCTCTGCCGCGCCGTGGCCCCGGCGCTGGAGCCCAAGGCCCCGCGCCACACCGCCGCCTGCCACTACGCCGAGAAGGAACGCCTCGCGGCATGAGCGCCAGCCCGAACACCCCCGCGCCCCTGCTGCGCGTCGACGACCTCAAGAAGCACTTCCCGCTGCGGGGCGGGCTGCTGGGCGGCGTGACCGGCCATGTCTACGCCGTGGACGGGGTCTCCTTCGACATCGCCAAGGGCGAGACCCTGTCGCTGGTGGGCGAGTCCGGCTGCGGCAAGTCGACCGTGGGCAAGGCGGTGCTGCGCCTCTTCGACATCACGGCGGGGCAGGTGGTGCTCGACGGGCAGCGGATCGACACGCTCCGCCAGTCCCAGCTCCGCCCCATGCGGCGGCGCGTGCAGGTGGTCTTCCAGGACCCCTTCAGCAGCCTCAACCCCCGCATGCGCGTGCGCGACATCCTCGCCGAGCCCATCCGCAACTTCGGCCTCGCGAAGGACGCCGCCGACCTCGACCGCCGCCTCGCGGGGCTGATGGACACGGTCCGCCTGCCGCGCGACGCCGTCGGCCGCTGGCCGCACGAGTTCTCGGGCGGCCAGCGCCAGCGCATCGGCATCGCCCGCGCCCTGGCCGCCGAGCCGGACCTGATCATCTGCGATGAGGCCGTCTCGGCGCTGGACGTCTCCGTGAAGGCGCAGATCGTGAACCTCCTGCAGGACCTGCAGAAGGAGCTCGGCCTCGCCCTCCTCTTCATCAGCCACGACCTCGCCATCGTCGAGCACATGACGCATCGGGTCGCCGTCATGTACCTCGGCAAGATCGTGGAGGTGGCGCCGCGCCGCGGGCTCTTCGCCGCGCCCAAGCACCCCTACACCCAGGCGCTGCTCTCGGCCGTGCCCGTCCCCAAGCCGGGCGCGGCGCGCACCCGCATCGTCCTGCAGGGCGACGTGCCGAGCCCGATCAACCCGCCGAGCGGCTGCCGCTTCCACACGCGCTGCCCCTACGTCTTCGACCGCTGCCGCGTCGACGAGCCGCTCCTCAAGCCCACCAGCCCCGGCCACACCGCCGCCTGCCACCTCCACGACCTGCCGGCGGACCGGAACCCCTTGGCACGCGACGCGACGCCCCTTCATTAAGGGGCGAGGAGCGGGGAGGGCTCGCTTGACGGCCCCGGGGTGCCGGGCGACCCTCCGCGCAAGGGAGGTCCCCCCGGGGGACCCGAGCGGGAGCCGAAAATGCCGAATGTCAGCCTGACGGTGAACGGCCAGCGCCACAGCGTGGACGTGGAGGGGCGGACCCTCCTGGTGGAGCTGCTGCGGGAGAAGCTGCGCCTGACGGGCACCCATGTCGGGTGCGACACGAGCCAGTGCGGCGCCTGCGTCGTGCACGTCGACGGCGAGAGCGTGAAGGCCTGCACCATCCTCGCCGTCCAGGCCGACGGCAGCGACGTCACGACGATCGAGGGCCTCGCCGCGCCCGACGGCACGCTGCACCCGATGCAGGAGGCCTTCCGCGAGTATCACGCGCTGCAATGCGGCTTCTGCACGCCGGGGATGGTCATGTCGGCCATCGACCTCGTGAAGAAGCACCCGGACGGGATGAGCGAGCACGAGATCCGCGAGGGTCTGGAGGGCAACCTCTGCCGCTGCACGGGCTACCACAACATCGTCAAGGCGATCGCCGCCGCGCAGGAGGTCATGCACGGCCGCCGCGACGCGCTCGCCCCGGCCGAGGTCTGATCGCCATGTACGACTTCGCCTACCACAAGCCTTCCACCATCGCCGAGGCCGTGGGGCTTCTCGCCGACCCGGAGGCGCGCCCGATCTCGGGCGGGCAGACCCTCCTGCCGGCGCTCAAGCACCGGCTCGACCATCCCTCCGCCCTCGTCGACCTCTCCGGTATCGCGGAGCTCCGCGGCATCCGGCGGGAGGGGGGCAAGATCGTCATCGGCGCCATGGCGCGCCACCAGGAGATCGAGAACGACCCGGCGGTGAAGGCGGCGATCCCGGCGCTCGCCTGGATGGCGGGCCATCTCGGCGACACGCAGGTCCGCAACCGCGGCACGATGGGCGGGTCGCTCGCGAACAACGACCCCGCGGCCGACTACCCCTCCGCGGCCCTCGCCCTCGGCGCCACCTTCGTGACCGACCGCCGCCGCATCGCGGCCGACGACTACTTCCAGGGCATGTTCACCACCGCCCTCGAGCCCGGCGAGCTGCTGACGGCGATCGAGTTCCCCATCCCCGAAAAGGCCGGCTACGCGAAGATGCGCAACCCGGCGTCCCGCTACGTCATGACGGGCGTCTTCGTCGCGCGGGGTCCCGCGGGCGTGCGGGTGGTGGTGAACGGGGCGGGGCCGGGCGTGTTCCGCCAGTCCGAGATGGAGGCGGCGCTCGCCTCCAACTGGTCGCCCGAGGCGGTCGCGGGCATCCGCCAGTCCGCGGAGGGGCTGAACGGCGACATCCACGGCAGCGCCGAGTACCGCGCCCACCTCGTCACCGTCATGGCGAAGCGCGCGATCCTTGATGCCGGCTGATCCGGCCGCGGCCGGATCGCAGACCTCCCCCTCCGCCGGGGCCCACCTGGTGGTGATCGGCGCCGGCATCGTCGGCGCCTGCACCGCCCTCGCCGCCCTCGACCGGGGGCTGCGCGTCACCCTCCTCGACCCCGGGCCACCCGGCGGGGAGCAGGCGGCCTCCTACGGGAACGGCTGCTGGCTCTCGCCCATGTCCGTCATCCCGCCCTCCGTGCCCGGCCTGTGGCGCAAGGTGCCGGGCTTCCTCCGCGACCCGCTGGGGCCGCTGGCCATCCGCTGGTCCTACCTGCCGAAGGTCCTCCCCTGGCTGGTCGCCTACCTCCGCTCGGGCGCGACGGAGGCGCGCGTCCTCCGGACGGCCCAAGCCCTGCGGCCGCTCCTTCGGGACGGCCCGGAGCTTCACCGGGCGCTCGCCGCCCGCGCCGGCGTGCCGGAGCTGATCCGGCGCGACGGGCTGATGTACGTCTACCCGTCGCGCGCCGAGTACGAGGCGGAAGCCCTGGGCTGGCGCATCCGCCGCGCCGTCGGGCTTGCCTGGAAGGAGGTCGGGCCGGAGGAGATGCGGCAGCTCCAGCCGGAACTCGACCGCCGCTACGGCTTTGGCGCCCTCTTCGAGGAGGGCGGCCACTGCACTGACCCCGGCGCCTATGTCGCGGCCCTGGTGGCGCAGGCCGTCGCCGAGGGGGCGGCGCTCCGCCGCGTCGCCGCCACGGGCTTTCGGATCGAGGGCGGAAGGCTGCGCGCGGTCGCGACCGCGGAAGGAGAGATCGCGGCCGACCGCGCCGTCATCTGCGCGGGCGCCCGGTCGAAGGCGCTCGCCGCGGCGGCCGGGTCGCGCGTGCCGTTGGAGACGGAGCGGGGGTATCACGCGGTTGTGCTCGACGCCCGGACCGGTCCCCGCATCCCCGTCATGCCCTCGGACGGAAAGATGGCCATTACCGGGACGCGCGCCGGCCTCCGCGTCTCCGGGCAGGTGGAGATCGCGGGGCTGGAGGCGGCGCCGGACTGGCGGCGCGCGGGCATCCTGCGGGACCACCTGCTGCGGAGCTTCCCCGCGCTCCCGCGCGACCTTCCCGAGGAGAAGGTCTCCTTCTGGATGGGGCACCGGCCGTCGATGCCGGACGGCCTGCCCTGCCTCGGCCCCTCCGGCGCGACGCCCGACGTGGTCCTCGCCTTCGGGCACGGCCATGTCGGCCTGGTCGGCGGCCCGCGGAGCGGCGAGGCCGCCGCCGCCCTGGCCGCCGGAACCCCGCCGCCGCTGGACCTCGCGCCCTACAATCCCCGACGATTCACCTAGCATTCCTTGCAGGACCGTGCGAGCATGACGATACCGGTCCTGCATCCCGTCGGGCCGACTGGTTTGCGGAAATAGAGATACAGTGTTCCCCGAGAATGAATCGCAGGGTGGCACCGGGCCCGTAGAGGCTGAGGTGAAGTGGTACAACGGCCGCAAGGGCTTTGGCTTTGTGCTTGGTCCCGATGGGCAGGACGTTTTTTTCCACGCATCCGCAATGGCAGAGGCCGGCATCCAGTCGGCCGACACGGGCGACAAGCTCGTCTGCGAGATCGGCACGGACCGCCAGGGCCGCCGCCTCGTGACCCGTATCGTTGAGCTGAAGCCCGGCCCGGGCGGCTCCGGCGGGGGTGGCGGTTTCGGGGACCGCCCGCCGCGTCGTGACTTCGGTGGTGGCGGCGGCGGCTTCGGCGATCGCCCGCCGCGCCGTGACTTCGGTGGTGGTGGCGGCGGTTTCGGGGACCGTCCGCCGCGCCGTGACTTCGGTGGTGGTGGCGGCGGCTTCGGGGACCGTCCGCCGCGCCGTGACTTCGGTGGTGGTGGCGGCTTCGGCGCGCCCGCGGGCGGCGGTTTCGGCGCGCCGCGCCGCGACTTTGGGGACCGTCCGCCGCCGCGCCGCGACTTCGGCCGCGATGAAGGCGGTCCGACCTACGCTGTGAATGGCACGGTCAAGTGGTTCGACCAGGTGCGCGGCTTCGGCTTCGTCACCCCGGACGACGGCGGGCAGGACGTGTTCCTGCACTCCTCCGTCCTGCAGCGCGCCGGCGTGACCGACGTGCAGCAGGGCCAGAAGGTGGCGCTCGACGTCCGCGACGGCCAGCGCGGCCGCCAGGCCGTGCAGTACAAGGGCGACTGATCCACTCGCCGCCCCAAGCGTTCGGAAGGCCCCGGCCCTGCGCCGGGGCTTTTTGATTCCGGCCTGCATCTCCGATCCTCGGCGTCCCGCGCGCGGCGTTCCGCAGGTGGTGCCGGCCTCATGATCGCGGTGCCGTGATTCACACTCGGTGACGGGCACCGGCCGCCGTTAGCCTTTCCTTCACCGGTCGCGTCCATTCTCCAGCAGAGGGCGGGAAACCCGCCGACGCGAAGGGAAGACCCCGATGGCGACGAACTCGGTCAATACGAACATCGGCGCGCAGGTCGCGCTGCAATCGCTGAACCGCACCAACGAGTCGTTGGCCATGACGCAGAAGCGCGTCTCGACCGGCTATCGCGTGGCGGACGCGAAGGACGACGGTGCCGCCTTCGCCGTCGCGCAGTCGGTCCGCGCCGACATCGCGGGCCTGACCTCGGCCAACGAGCAGATGGGCAGCGTCAAGGGCATCCTGGACACCACGCTCGCCGGCCTGAACAAGGTCTCCGACACCATGTCGCAGATCCGCGGCGTGCTGGTGAAGCTCGCGGACGGCACGCTGTCCGACTCCCAGCGCACCCAGTACCAGTCGCAGTACGACTCCCTGCGCACCCAGGTCACCAACTTCATCGAGGACGCGACCTACAACGGCCGCACCCTCCTCAACACCACCGTCGCCGCGGGCGGCGGCGACATCGCGACCACGCGGAACGAGCAGGCGACGCTCTTCACGCTGACGGCGGTCGAGGGCGCCTCCACGCTGGTGGTCGCGTCCGCCCCGACGGACGCAACGGCGGCGGCCGCGGCCCTCGCCTCGACCGGCGACTTCGTGACGAAGATGGCGGCCGTGAACACCGCGCTCAACACCTTCGGCTCGAACTCGAACTATCTCGACGCCCAGATGAACTACAACAAGGAGAAGCTGGACTCGCTGAACACGGGGCTCGGCTCGCTCATCGACGCCGACCTGGCCAAGGAGAGCGCTAAGCTCGAGGCCCTGAAGATCCGGCAGCAGCTGGGCACGCAGGCGCTCGGCATCGCCAATCAGGCGCCGCAGGGACTGCTCAGCCTCTTCCGCGGCTGAGGCGCCGGCGCCGGGCGCGGCGGCCGGCCCCTATTCCGGATCGCACGGCCCCACCCTATCTTCCCGGCGAAGCACGGGAGGACGGGGCAATGGATGCGCGCGCGATCGAAGGGGCCTGCATCGTCGGCTGGTCGCACAGCCCCTTCGGCAAGCTCGAGGACGCGCCGGACGCGGAGGCGCTGATCGGCCGCGTGGCCCGGGCCGCCATCGAGGACGCGGGGATCGATCCGTCGGAGGTCGACGCGATCTACGTCGGCCACTTCAACGGCGGCTTCCAGAAGCAGGACTTTCCCTCCTCCCTCGTGCTGCAGTCCCTGCCGGAGCTCCGGTTCCGCCCGGCCACCCGGCTTGAGAACGCCTGCGCGACCGGCTCCGCCGCCATCCACGGCGCGATGGACTTCCTGGCCGCCCGGCGCGGCCGCTTCACCCTCGTCATCGGCGTCGAGAAGATGACGGGCATCCCCGGTGCCCAGGTCGGCGACGTTCTTCTCGGCTGCGCCTACCGGCGCGAGGAAGGGGACATCCCCGCGGGCTTCGCCGGCGTCTTCGCCCGCATCGCGGACGCCTATTTCCAGCGCCACGGCGACCAGTCCGACGCCCTGGCCGCGATCGCCGCGAAGAACCACCGCAACGGCGTCGACAACCCCTACGCCCAGATGCGCAAGGACCTCGGCTACGAGTTCTGCCGCACGGAGAGCGAGCGGAACCCGGTCGTCGCCGGCCCCCTCAAGCGCACCGACTGCAGCTTGGTTTCGGACGGCGCGGCGGCGATGGTGCTGACCGACGCCGAGACGGCCGCGTCCATGAGCAAGGCCGTCCACTTCCGCGCGGCCGTGCAGGTGAACGACCTGATGCCGATCTCGGCGCGCGACATCACCCGCTTCGAGGGCGCGCGGGAGGCCTGGCGCCGCGCCTACGACGCGTCGGGCACCGGTGTCGGCGACCTGTCCTTCGCCGAGGTGCACGACTGCTTCACGATCGCGGAGCTGATCGACTACGAGGCCATGGGCCTCGTGCCCGAGGGCCAGGGCGCGCGCGCCGTGCTCGACGGCACGGTCGCGAAGGGGGGGCGGCTGCCGGTCAATCCCTCGGGCGGGCTGAAGTCCAAAGGGCACCCGATCGGCGCCACCGGCGTCTCCATGCATGTCCTCGCCGCGATGCAGCTGGCCGGGGAGGCCGGCGTAATGCAGGTCCCCGGCGCGACGCTCGGCGGCGTCTTCAACATGGGCGGCGCGGCGGTCGCGAACTACGTCTCGATCCTCGAGAGGCTGCGCTGACCCCTCGGCGCCCGCTCCTTATCGGCTCGGAGATCTACCGCGGCTCCACCTACGGGCCGAAGCACCCGCTGGCCATCCCGCGCGTGCCGGCGATGCTGGACCTCGTGCGGGCGCTGGGTTGGCTTGATCCCGCGCGCTACCTCGACAGCCCGCGCGCCACGGTCGAGCAGCTCGCGCGCTACCACACGCTCGACTACGTCGCGGCCCTCCGCCAGGCGGAGGAGGACCAGTCCGTGCCGCCAGCGGTGCGGGAGCGGCACCACATCGGCGCGCACGGCAATCCCGTCTACCGGGAGGTCTTCCGCCGCCCCGCCACAAGCGCCGGCGGGGCGATCCTGGCCGCGCGACTCACGCGGGTGGGTGGCATCGTCCACGTCCCCGGCGCCGGCACCCACCACGCTCTGCCCGACCGCGCGAGCGGCTTCTGCTATGTCAACGACCCCGTCCTCGGCCTGCTCGAGTGGCTGGACCTCGGCCTGACCAACATCCTCTACGTCGACATCGACGCCCACCACGGCGACGGGGTGGAACTCGCCTTCCAGGACGACCCGCGGGTCTTCACGCTCTCCGTGCACGAAGCCGGGCGCTGGCCCTTCACGGGGCGCCTTGAGGACCGCGCGGGGGGCCATGCCCGGAACATCCCCGTCCCCCCCGGCTTCAACGACACGGAGATGGACCACGTCCTGCATGCGGCCATCCTGCCGATCCTGCGGCACCTCCGCCCGCAGGCCGTGATGCTCCAGTGCGGGGCCGACGCGTTGGAGGAGGACCCGCTCGCGCGGCTCTCCCTCTCGAACAACGCGCACCTGGCCGTCGCCCGGGCGCTGGCCGCCGAAGCCCCGCGGCTGATCGTGACGGGGGGAGGGGGCTACAACCCCTGGACGGTCGCGCGCTGCTGGGCCGCGGTCTGGGGCACGCTCGACGGCCGCCCCATGCCCGCGCGGCTGCCCCCAGCGGCCGAGGCGGTGCTCCGCGCCCTCGACTGGCACCGCGCCGCCGGGCGGAACCCGCCGGAGCACTGGTTCACCACCCTCGTCGACGCGCCCCGCCCCGGGCCGCTGCGGGAGGAGGTCGCGGCCGCTTGCGCGTCGGTGCTGGAGAGGCTGCCGGCGCCGGCTATGCCGGAACCAGCAGGCTGACGGCGGCCTGGGCCGCGATCCCCTCCTCGCGGCCCGGGAAGCCCAGGCGCTCCGTCGTCGTCGCCTTCACGGAAATCCGCCCCTCGTCCACGCCAAGCAGGGAGGCCACCCGCGCGATCATCGCGGGCGCGTGGGGAGTGATCTTCGGCCGCTCGCAGATGAGCGTCACGTCGGCGTTCGCCAGCACCGCCCCGCGGGCCGCGATCCGGCCGGCGGCGTGGCGCAGGAAGGCCGCGCTGTCGGCGTCCTTCCACTGCGCCTGGCTCGGCGGGAAGTGGCGGCCGATGTCGCCCTCGGCGAGGGCGCCGTAGATCGCGTCGCAGAGGGCGTGGAGCCCGACATCGGCGTCCGAGTGCCCGTCCAGCCCTAGCGCGTGGGGCACCTCGACCCCGCAGAGGAAGAGGGGTCGGCCTTCCACCAGACGGTGGACGTCAAAGCCGGTGCCGACCCGCGGCAGCATCATGGCCGTCATCGAGGCCTCCATTCGTTCGAGGTCGCCGGGAAGGGTGATCTTCACGTTGCCCTCCGAGCCCGGCACGAGCCGCACGGCGTGCCCCGCCGCCTCCAGCAGGAAGGCGTCGTCGGTCGCCCCCTCGGGCGCCGCGCGGTGGAGCGCGAGGAGGAGGGGGAAGCGGAAGCCCTGCGGCGTCTGGGCGCGGAACAGGCCGTCGCGCGGCACGGTCCGCCGGACAACGTCGCCCTCGGCCAGCTTCAGCGTGTCGGCGACCGGCTGGGCGGGGATGGCGCCCTCCGCCTCCTCCAGCGCCGCGAGAAGGGCCGCGACCGTTCCCGCGGGAACGTAGGGCCGGGCGGCGTCATGGACGAGGACGAAGAACGGGGCGTGCGACTCCAGCGCCTCCAGCCCCGCCCGGACGCTCTCCTGGCGAGTCGCCCCGCCGGTGACCGCCGGCAGGGCCGGAAGCCCGGCGAGCACGGCGTCCACCCTCTCCCGCTCGGCCGCCGCGCAAACCGGCTGGACCCGGTCGACGAGGCCGTCGCGCAACAGGGCCTCGGCGGCGTGGCGCAGGACGGGGCGCCCGAGCAGGGGCAGGAACTGCTTCGGCTCGGCCCCGCCGAGGCGTTCCCCGCGCCCGGCCGCCATCAGCAACGCCGCCACCCGCATCCGCCGTCCCCCTCAGATCGCGCCGGAACCTAGCCGCCGCGGGCAGCGCCGCCCAGGGGCCGGGGGCAGTCGCCGGAGCAAGCCTGTGGCCGCGCGGACGCAATGCTTCTTGACCGCCCACCTGCCCGGTTGATAGGCACTTGCCCATGCCCACACCTCCAAGCCCCGGAGTTCCTGCCCAAGCGGAGGGCAGGCCGACGCTGCGTCCGATCGTGCTCGGCGGGATCCGCATCGAGCGCCCCGTCATCCTCGCGCCCATGTCGGGCGTGACCGACCTTCCCTTCCGCCAGGTGGCCCGTGGCCGCGGCACGCCGATGGTGGTCAGCGAGATGATCGCGAGCCAGGCGATGGTCCGCGAGAACCGCCAGACCCTGAAGATGGTGGAGGTCGACGGCTTCGGCGGCCCGGCCAGCGTGCAGCTCGCCGGCTGCGACCCGGAGGTCATGGCCGAGGCCGCGCGTCTGGCCGTCGACCACGGGGCCGCTCTCGTCGACATCAACTTCGGCTGCCCCGTGAAGAAGGTGGCGGTCGGCCAGCAGGCCGGCAGCGCCCTCATGCGGGACGAGATCAAGGCCGCCCGCATCCTCGAGGCCACCGTGCGCGCCGTGCCGGTGCCGGTCACGCTGAAGATGCGGATGGGCTGGGACCACGCGAGCCTCAACGCCCCCAACCTCGCCCGCATCGCCGAGGCCTGCGGCATCCGCATGGTCACGGTCCACGGTCGCACGCGGCAGATGCTCTACACGGGCACGGCGGACTGGGCCTTCGTCGCCAAGGTGAAGGCGTCCGTCTCCATCCCGGTGATCGTCAACGGCGACATCCTCGGCCCGCTCGACGCCGAGGAGGCGCTGCGCCAGTCCGGAGCGGACGGGGTGATGATCGGCCGCGGCGCCTATGGCCGCCCCTGGCTGCCCGGCCTCGTCGCCGAGTACCTCGCCACCGGCACCATGCCCGAGGCGCCCCCGCTGGCCGAGCAGCACGCGACCCTGCTCGAGCACTATGCGGCCATGCTGTCGCACCACGGCAGCAACCCCGGCCTCCGCCTCGCCCGCAAGCACATCGCCTGGTACTCGCGCGGCCTGCCCGGCAGCGCCGAGTTCCGCGTGCGCGTCAACGCCGCCGAGACGGTGGAGGAGGCGCTGGCCACGATCGAGGCCTTCTACCGCCCGCTTCTCGACGCCGGGGTGGAGGGGGTGCGGGACCTGTTCCGCGACGCCGGCCGCGCGGCGGCGGATGGCGCCGGCCACGCCGCCCTGGCCGCCTGAGGAGGCCGCCATGCCCGACAGCCACGACAGCCTCCGCCTCCAGGCCCTGCCCAGCAGCGCGCATCTTCTCTCGGCCCTTCCCGTGCCGGTCGTGCTGCTGGACGCGCAGGAGCGCTTCCGCTTCGCCAACCCGGCGGCGGAGCTCTTCCTCGGCCTCTCCTCCGCCAGCCTTTCCCAGATGCACCTCACCGACCTGCTGCCCGAGGATTCCCGCCTCCCGGCCCTCGTCCGGCAGGTGCGGGCGGCGGACGCACCGGTCTCGGACCACGACCTGACCCTCCAGTCGCCCCGCCTCTACCGGGACGGCGTGGCGGCCCGCGGCACGCCGCTGCCGGAGATGCCCGGGGCCGTCCTGCTGACGCTGCAGGACGGGTCGACCGCGCAGAAGCTCGACCGGCAGCTCAACTTCCGCGGCGCCGCGCGCGGCGCGAGCGCGATGGCGGCCATGCTGGCGCACGAGGTGAAGAACCCCCTCTCCGGCATCCGCGGCGCGGCCCAGCTCCTCGAGCAGTCGGCCCCCGAGGCGGACCGGGAGCTCTGTGTCCTCATCCAGGACGAGGTGGACCGCATCCGCGACCTCGTCGAGCGCATGGACATGTTCTCCGAGCGCCCGCTGGAGCGGGAGGCCGTGAACATCCACGAGGTGCTGGACCACGTCCGCCGCATCGCCGGGACCGGCTTCGCCTCGCACATCCGCATCGTCGAGGAGTACGACCCCTCGCTGCCGCCGGTCTGGGGCAACCGCGACCAGCTCGTGCAGATCCTGCTCAACCTCGTGAAGAACGCGGCCGAGGCGGTCGACCCGCTCGGCGGCGAGATCGTCCTCTCCACCGCCTACCGGCACGGCGTGCGCCTGGCCATCCCCGGCTCGCTGGAGCGCGTCCACCTGCCGCTCGAGGTCAGCGTCCGCGACAACGGGCCCGGCATTGAGGAGGAGGTCCGGGCGACGCTGTTCGAGCCCTTCATCACGACAAAGCGGGGCGGGCAGGGGCTCGGCCTCGCGCTCGTGGCCAAGCTCGTCGCCGACCATGGCGCGCTGATTGCGTGCGAGAGCCGGCCGGGCCGGACCTCCTTCCGGCTCTCGCTCGCCATGCCGCCGACCAGCGGGGCGCCGCCGGCCCCCGCCCGGCTGCGCCAGCCCGCCTGACCAGCGCGCCGGCGGGGTTACGCCCGTCCCAAGCCCCCGTACCCAATCAAAGAACCCGATGACCGAACGCACCATTCTTATCGCCGACGACGACCGCGCCATCCGCACCGTGCTCGCCCAGGCGCTGGGCCGGGCCGGCTACAACGTGCGCGCCACCTCCTCGGCCGCGACGCTCTGGCGCTGGGTGGAGGACGGGGAGGGCGACATGGTCATCACCGACGTGGTGATGCCCGACGAGAACGGGCTCGACCTCGTCCCCCGCATCCGCCGCGTCCGGCCGGAGCTTCGGGTCGTGGTGATGAGCGCGCAGTCGACCTTCGCGACCGCGCTAAAGGCCGCCCAGCGCGGCGCCTTCGACTACCTGCCCAAGCCCTTCGACCTGAAGGACCTCCTCTCCCTCGTCGGCCGCGCCCTGGCCGCCCCGGTCGTGCCCCCGCCCGAGGCCGAGGAGCCGGAGGAGGAGCGCCTGCCGCTGGTGGGCCGCTCCGCCGCGATGCAGGAGATCTACCGCACGGTCGCCCGACTCACGACGACCGACCTGACCGTGATGATCACGGGCGAGTCCGGCACGGGGAAGGAGCTCGTCGCCCGCGCGCTGCACGACTACTCCCGGCGCCGCAGCGGCGCCTTCGTCGCCGTCAACATGGCGGCCATCCCGCGCGACCTGATCGAGGCGGAGCTCTTCGGCCACGAGCGCGGCGCCTTCACCGGCGCCATGGCCCGCGGCGTCGGCCGCTTCGAGCAGGCCGCCGGCGGCACGCTCTTCCTCGACGAGATCGGCGACATGCCCTCCGAGGCCCAGACCCGCCTCCTGCGGGTGCTGCAGGAGGGCGAGTTCACGACGGTCGGCGGGCGCACGCCCATCAAGGCCAACGTGCGGATCGTGGCCGCCACCCACCGGGACCTGCGCCAGTCCATCCGCCAGGGCCTGTTCCGCGAGGACCTCTTCTACCGCCTGAACGTCGTGCCCATCCGCCTGCCGCCGCTGCGCGAGCGGGCGGAAGACATCCCCCTGCTCGCCCGCCACTTCCTCGACCGCGCCAGGGCCGCGGGGCTGCCGGGCAAGTCGCTGGACAACGGGGCGGTGGAGCGGCTGAAGTCCCACCCATGGCCAGGCAACGCGCGCGAGCTGGAGAACCTGATGCGGCGCCTCGCCGCCCTCTACCCGCAGGAGGTGATCGGCGAGGACGCGGTGGCGGCCGAGCTGGCCGAGGCCGAGCCCGCCCCCGGCGCGCCCTCCGCCCCCGCGAGCGCGGAGACGCTGGAGCAGGCGGTGGAGCGCCACCTCGCGACCTTCATGAGCGCGCAGCGCGACGGCCTGCCGGTCCGCGACCTCTACGAGCGCGTGCTGGCGGAGGTCGAGCGGCCGCTGCTGCGCTTGGCGCTGGCCAACACGCGGGGCAACCAGATCAAGGCGGCCGCCATGCTCGGGCTGAACCGCAACACCCTGCGGAAGAAGATCCGGGAACTGGAGCTGCCGGTGGTCCGCGGCCTCTTGTGACGGGGGCGCCATGACCCGCGACAGGGCGGAGCCGGTGGGGCTGGCCCGCCGGCTGGCGGACATGCTGCTCGGCCGCGTCATGACCCTCGCGCTGGCGGTGGGGGCGCTGCTGCTCGGCATCGCCTCCTTCGCCGTGCTCTCGGGCGGCAATCCCTTCGGCGCCACCAGCCCGGCCAAGACCGCCGTCCTCGTCTTCTTCAACGCGGCCGTGGTGCTGCTGCTGCTGGCGAGCCTCGCGGGGCGCCTCGTCCGGGTCTGGGCGGAGCGGCGGCGGGGCAGCGCCGGGTCGCGCCTGCACGTCCGCCTCGTCATGCTGTTCGGTGTCGTCGCGGTGGTGCCGGCGCTGCTCGTCGCGGTCTTCGCGGCCGTCTTCTTCGAGCTCGGCATCCAGGCCTGGTTCGGCGACAAGGTGCGCGACACGCTCGAGGCCAGCCTCGTGGCGTCGCGCGCCTATCTCGACGAGAACCGCAACACCATCCGGGCCGACGCGCTGGCCATGGCGGCCGACCTGAACCGGGCGGCGCCGATGCTGCCCGACAACACCATCGGCTTCAGCCGGGTGCTCACCACCCACACCGCGCTGCGCGGGCTGACGGAGGCGACCGTCTTCGAGCCGGTGCTCGGCCGGGTGATCGCGAGCGCGGGGCTCGGCAACGCGCTCGTGATCGACCCGCCGCCGGCCTGGGCCATGGAGATCGCCCGCCAGGGCGACGTCGCGGTGCTGGCCTCCGAGGGCGAGGAGGGGCGGGTGAGGGGGCTCGTCGCCCTCGACATCGATCCCGGCCTCATGCTGATGATCGACCGCCCGATGGACCCCTCCATCATCGAGCACATGCAGCGGACGGAGCTGGCCTTCCAGGAATACGACCAGCTCGACCGCAACCGCTCGGGCCTGCAGGTCACCTTCGCCCTCATCTTCGCCATCGCGACCCTGCTTGTGCTGCTGGCGGCGGTGCTGATCGGCCTCGTCATGGCGAACCAGATCGCCCGCCCGATCTCGCGCCTCATCAACGCGGCGGAGCGGGTGAGGGGTGGCGACCTCTCCTTTCGGGTGGAGGAGGGCCGGGCGGACGACGAGGTCGGCAGCCTGTCCCGCGCCTTCAACCGCATGACCAACCAGCTCGCGGCCCAGCGGAGCGAGCTGCTCGAGGCCTACCGCCAGCTCGACGACCGCCGCCGCTTCACCGAAAGCGTGCTGGCCGGCGTCTCCGCGGGGGTGATCGGCCTCGACGCAGACGGGCGGATCAACCTGCCCAACCGTCCCGCGAGCGAGCTTCTCGGTCGCGACCTCGAGGCCGCCGTGGGCGAGCCGCTGGACGAGGTGGTGCCGGAGTTCCGCGCCTTCCTCGCCGCCGCCGCGGCGACGCCCGAGCGCGCGCGGACGGAGGAGATCCCCGTGCCCGGCCCCTCCGGCCGCCGCACGCTGCTCGCCCGCATCGGCGCCGAGTTCGACGCCGGCGGGGTGTCCGGCTACGTCCTCACCTTCGACGATATTACCGCGCTCCTCTCGGCGCAGCGGACCGCGGCCTGGGCGGACGTCGCCCGGCGCATCGCCCACGAGATCAAGAACCCGCTGACGCCCATCCAGCTCTCGGCCGAGCGGCTGAAGCGGCGCTACCTGAAGCAGATCACCGACGACCCCGACACGTTCCGGGCCTGCACGGACACGATCGTCCGGCAGGTCGGCGACATCGGGCGGATGGTGGACGAGTTCTCGGCCTTCGCCCGCATGCCCCACCCCGTCATGCGGGCCGAGAGCCCCGCCCAGCTCGTCCGCGAGGCCCTCGTCCTGCAGCGGGACGCCCACCCCGTGATCCGCTACGACCTCATCCTGCCGGACGCGCTGCCCGCGGTGCGCTGCGACCGGCGGTTGATGAACCAGGCCCTGACCAACCTCCTGCAGAACGCGTCCGACGCGATCGCCATGCGCCCCGGTGGAGAAGCGGGCGGCCAGGTGATCCTGGAGGTGGTGGTCGCCGGCCCCTGGGTGCATATCTCGGTCGAGGACAACGGCGTGGGCTTGCCCGGCGACGGCGAGAGGGACAGGCTCACGGAACCTTATGTAACCCATAAGGTGAAGGGGACGGGGCTCGGGCTTGCCATCGTGAAGAAGATCATGGAGGACCACGGAGGCGGGCTCACGCTCGCCGACGGGTCGGACGGCGGGGCCCGGGCGACACTCACCCTGCCCCAAAACGGACTGGCGGAGCTCGAAGGCTTGCACGAAAAAGGAACGGAGATGCTGCGCCATGGCGCATGACATCCTGATCGTGGACGACGAGCCGGACATCCGGGCCCTGATCGACGGCGTGCTCGCCGACGAGGGCTACGAGGTGCGGCAGGCCGCGAACAGCGACCAGGCCCTGGCGGCCTTCCGCCAGAAGCGGCCGAGCCTCGTCATCCTCGACATCTGGCTGCAGAACTCCCGCCTGGACGGCCTCGGCATCCTCGATTCCATCCACCGGGAGGAGCCGCGCGTGCCGGTGGTCATGATCTCCGGCCACGGCACGATCGAGACGGCGGTCCAGGCCATCCAGCAGGGCGCCTACGACTTCATCGAGAAGCCCTTCAAGTCCGACCGCCTGCTGCTGATCGTCGCCCGCGCGCTCGAGGCCGCCCGCCTCAAGCGGGAGAACAGCGAGCTGAAGCTGCGCGGCGGCTCGGAGACGGAGCTCGTCGGCAGCTCCTCCCTCATCGCGCAGATCCGCAACGCCATCGAGAAGGTGGCCCCCACGGGCTCGCGCGTCCTGCTCACGGGCCCCGCGGGGTCCGGCAAGGAGGTGGCGGCGCGCGCCATCCACGCCCGCTCCCGCCGGGCCGACGAGCCCTTCGTCGCGCTGAACTGCGCGACGCTCAACCCGTCCCGCTTCGAGGAGGAGCTCTTCGGCGTCGAGGGCGGGCCGGACCCGCTGACCCAGCCGCGGCGCCAAGGCGTGCTCGAGCGTGCCCATGGCGGCACGCTGCTGCTCGACGAGGTCGCGGACATGCCGCTGGAGACCCAGGGCAAGATCGTCCGCGCCCTGCAGGAGCAGGGCTTCGAGCGCATCGGCGGCGCGACGCGGGTGAAGGTGGACGTGCGCGTCACCGCCACCACGAACCGCGACCTCGCCGCCGAGATCGCGGCGGGACGCTTCCGCGAGGATCTCTTCTACCGCCTCGCCGTCGTCCCGATCCGCATGCCCTCCCTTCGCGAGCGGCGCGAGGACGTGCCGGCGCTCGCGCGGCACTTCATGGCCAAGTCCGCCGAGAACTCGGGCGTGCCCGCGCGCGAGATCAGCGAGGACGCCATGGCGGCGATGCAGGCCTATGACTGGCCCGGCAACGTGCGCCAGCTCCGCAACCTCGTGGACTGGCTGCTGATCATGGCGCCGGGCGGCCCCGCCGACCCGATCCGCCCCGAGATGCTGCCGCCCGAGGTGGGGTCGTCCGCGCCCGCCATGCTCAAGCTCGACCGATCGAGCGAGATCATGACCCTGCCGCTCCGCGACGCGCGCGAGCTCTTCGAGCGCCAGTACCTCGAGGCCCAGCTTCTCCGCTTCGGCGGCAATATCAGCCGCACCGCGAACTTCGTGGGCATGGAGCGCTCGGCCCTGCACCGGAAGCTGAAGTTCCTCGGCGTGCAGGCCGAGGACCGGGCCCCGGTCTCCTAGCGCGGCCCACCGGACGGACAGACCCCCATGTCGCGCATTGCCTACGTGAACGGGCGCTACGTCGCGCAGCGCGACGCCTGCGTGAACATCGAGGACCGCGGCTACCAGTTCGGCGACGGCATCTACGAGGTGGTCCATCTCTATGACGGCCGCTTCGTGGACGCGGACCTCCACCTCGCGCGGCTCGAGCGCTCCGTGCGCGAGATCCGCCTCGACCTGCCGATGCCGCTGGCCGCGCTCCGGCTCGTCCTGGCCGAGGTCGCGCGCCGCAACCGCGTGACGGAGGGGCTGCTCTACATGCAGGTCGGGCGCGGCGTCGCCCGGCGGGACCACGCCTTCCCGAAGGTGCCGGTGCCTGTCAGCCTCGTCGTCACCGTGCGCCGCATCGCGCCCTACCCGGCGAGCCTCGACGGCTGGAGCATGAGCGTCATCACCCTGCCCGACTTCCGCTGGGCGCGGCGCGACATCAAGAGCGTCAACCTCCTGCCCAACGTCCTCGCCCGCCAGGCGGCGCGCGAGGCCGGGGCGGGGGAGGCGATCCTCTACGACCCCGCGACGCGCCTCGTGGCCGAGGGCGCGGCGACGAGCTTCTGGATCGTCGACGCCGAGGGCACAATCCGCATCCCGCCCCTCGGCGAGGCCATCCTGCCGGGCTGCACCCGGGCGGCGCTGCTCGCCGAGATGGCGGCCGCCGGCCTGCGGGCGGAGGAGCGCCCCTTCTCCCTCGACGACCTGGCCACGGCGCGGGAGGCCTTCATCACCTCCGCCACCTCCTTCGTGAAGCCGGTTCTGGCCGTGGACGGGCGGCCGGTGGGCGACGGGCAACCCGGCCCGGTGACGCGGCGGCTCTTCGACCTCTTCGCGCGCCACGTGAAGGGTGGCCCGCGCAACAGGGCCGCATGATCCGCCCGCGGGCCATCGTCTGGGACTGGGACAACACCCTCGTCGACGGCTGGCCGGCCATCCAGGCCGGGCTGAACGCCGCCTTCCGCGACGCGGGGCTGCCCGAATGGACGCTGGAGGAGGTGCGCGCCCGCGTCCGCCACTCCCTCAGGGACAGCTTCCCCGGCCTATTCGGGGCGCGGTGGGAGCGGGCGCGGGACCTCTTCTACGCCGCCGTGCGCGCCCAGCACCTCGCGGTCCTGCGGCCGATGGAAGGGGCAGGGGACCTGCTCGCCCAGGCCGCGCGCGTCGCGCCGCTGGCGGTGCTCTCGAACAAGTCCGGCCCGCTTCTCCGCGCGGAGGCGGCGAGCCTCGGCTGGGCGTCGCGCTTCCGCGCCCTCGTCGGCGCGGGGGACGGCGCCGGCGACAAGCCCGACCCCCGCCCCATGCGCGTGGCCTGCGCCGCCTGCGGCGTGCCGGCGGGGTCGGGCGTCTGGTATGTCGGGGACAACGCCCTCGACATGGACGCCGCGCGCCGCGCCGGCTGCGTGCCGGTGCTGCTCGGCGACGCCGCGCATGACGGCGGCCCCGGCGCCTCGGCGCCTGCGCACCATTTCCTGAGCGCGGCGCAGATGACGAATGCGCTATGCGCGCTTGCAAAGGCCCCCCCGCAGGGCTGAGGTTGGGCGCTTCGGCGGGCGAGGGTGCGCGTCCCCGAAAGGCGGCGCGCCCGGCGATCACCTTGGGGACCACCCCGGGGATCACCGGGACGGGCCGCGAAGAAAAGCCGCCCCCTTGGTCCGCCACGGCAAAGCCGGGCGGAGTGAAGAAGGACCTCAGCCCATGGCTGCCGACAAGTCCCAGAACGTTCAGGACGTGTTCCTGAACCACGTTCGCAAGAGCAAGACCCCGGTCACGGTCTTCCTGGTGAACGGCGTCAAGCTCCAGGGCATCATCACCTGGTTCGACAACTTCTCGGTGCTCCTGCGCCGGGACGGGCACACGCAGCTCGTCTACAAGCACGCGATCAGCACGGTCATGCCGGGCGCGCCCATCATGCTGTTCGACGCCGCCTCGGCCGGCGCCCAGGCCCCCACCCAGGGCGGCGCGCCCGCCCGCGAGACCACGATGACCCTCACGCCCCGCGAGCCAAGCCCTGTCGGAAGCCACGACTGACCGCGCGGGGCCGACCCCCGCCGCCGTGATCCTGCCGTGGGAGCGACCCCACGGCACCCCCGATGGACGAGGCGCCAGCCGTGCCGCCGAGGCGCGGCTGGCCGAGGCGGTCGGGCTGGCCGCCTCGATCGGCGTGGCCATCGTCCACACCGCCGTCCTTCCCCTCCGCGCCCGCCGCCCGAGCACCCTACTGGGCGAGGGCCAAGTCGAGGCCGCGCGCGCCGCCATGGCCGCCCAGGGCGTGCAGGTGGCCGTGGTGGACGCGGCGCTCACCCCCGTGCAGCAGCGCAACCTCGAGCGCGCCTGGGGCTGCAAGGTCATCGACCGCACGGGCCTCATCCTCGAGATCTTCGGCGAGCGCGCCCGCACGCGGGAGGGCTCGCTGCAGGTCGAGCTCGCCCACCTGGAGTACCAGCGCACCCGGCTCGTGCGCTCCTGGACCCACCTCGAGCGCCAGCGGGGCGGCTTCGGCTTCCTCGGCGGCCCCGGTGAGTCGCAGATCGAGATCGACCGCCGCCTGATCGGGGAGCGGATCGTGAAGCTGAAGAAGGAGCTGGAGCAGGTCCGCCGCACCCGCGGGCTGCACCGCAAGCAGCGCGGCAAGGTGCCCTACCCGATCATCGCGCTGGTCGGCTACACGAACGCCGGCAAGTCAACGCTGTTCAACGCGCTGACGGGCGCCGGCGTCTACGCGCAGGACCAGCTTTTCGCGACGCTCGATCCCACGATGCGTGCCATCCGGCTTCCCTCCGGCCGCACCGTCATCCTCTCCGACACGGTCGGCTTCATCTCGGAGCTGCCGACGCAGCTCGTCGAGGCCTTCCGCGCCACGCTGGAGGAGGTGGCGGCCGCCGACGTCATCCTCCACGTCCGCGACATCGCCCATCCCGACAGCGCCGCGCAGCGCGCCGACGTGGTCGGCGTCCTGAACGACCTCGCGGAGGGGCCGGACGCGCCGCTCGACGAGGGTTGGGAAGCCCGGATGGTCGAGGTTCTGAACAAGACCGACCTGCTGGAGGACCCGCCGCCCGCGACGGCGGCCGCCATCCCCGTCTCGGCCCTGACCGGGGAGGGGCTCGACGCGCTCCGCGCCCTGCTCGACGAGCGCGTGGGCGCCGGCTACGTCACCGAGGCCTTCAGCCTGCCGCCCGACGACGGCGCGGCCCTCGCTTGGCTCTACGAGCACGGCGAGGTCCTCGACCGCCGCGATTCCGAGGACGCGATCCGCCTGTCCGTCCGCCTCTCGCCGACCGACCTCGCCCGCTTCGCCCAGCGCGGCGCGGCGTGAGGGGCCTCGACGCCGCGGCGCTCGCGGCCGTGGACGCGATCCTGCGCGAGGCCGCGCGCGAGGAGATCATGCCGCGCTTCCGCCGACTCGCCGCCGGCGACGTCCGAACCAAGACCGGTCCCCTCGACATGGTGACCGACGCCGACGAACAGGCGGAGCGCGCGATCGCCGCCGCCCTCTCGGAGGCCTTCCCGGGCTGCGTGGTGGTGGGGGAGGAGGGTTGTTCCGCCGATCCCTCCCTCGCCGACCGCCTGGCCACCGCGGAGCTCGCCTTCGTGGTGGACCCGGTGGACGGCACGGCCAACTTCGCGGCGGGCATGCCGCTCTTCGGCTGCATGGCCGCGGCCTTCCTCCGGGGCGAGGTGGTCGCCGCCTGGATCCACGACCCGACCGGGGACGACACGCTGATGGCGGCCCTCGGCCAGGGGAGCTGGCTCGCCGCCGCCGACGGAAGCCGCAGCGCGCCGCTTCGCGTCGCCGCGCCGGCGCCGGTCTCCGCGATGGTCGGCTGCGTCTCCTACGGCTACCTGACGGAGCCGCTGAAGAGCCACGTCGCGGCCCGCCTGCCGCGGCTGGCCAAGACCTGGCAGCTCGGCTGCGCGGCGCACGAGTACCGGCTGCTGGCGGCCGGCCACACCCACCTGTCCCTCTACAACCGGCTGATGCCCTGGGACCACGCGCCGGGCTGGCTCATCCACCGGGAGGCCGGGGGCTACGCCGCCCATTTCGACGGCAGCCCCTACGACGCCGCGCGGGACCGGGCAGGGGGCCTCATCTGCGCGCCGGACGCCGCGAGCTGGGAGGCGGCCTGGGCGGCGCTGCTCGGCGACTAGCGGCGCTCGGCCGCCTTCGCCGCGGCCCAGTGCGCCTCCATCTCCGCCAGGCGCGCCTCCGCGGGGCTGCGGCCCTCCCGGGCCAGCGCCGCCTCGACCGCGCCGAAGCGGCGCTCGAACTTCGCGTTGGCGCCGCGCAGGCAGGCCTCGGGGTCCAGGTCCAGCTTCCGGGCGAGGTTCGCCAGCACGAAGAGCAGGTCGCCGACCTCGTCGGCGAGCCGCGCCGGGTCGGCGGCGGAAAGTTCCGCCCTCAGCTCGGCCGCTTCCTCCTCGAGCTTGTCGAGGACCTGGCCGACGTCAGGCCAGTCGAAGCCAACGCGCGCCGCGCGCCGGGTGAGCTTGGCGGCGCGGGTGAGGGAAGGGAGGTTCCCGGCAACGCCCGCCAGCGTTCCCGTCTCCGCCCGGGCGGCACGCTCGCGGGCCTTCTGGGCTTCCCAGGCGAGGGTCTGGGTGGTGGCGTCGCGCGCGGCATCCTCGCCGAAGACATGAGGATGGCGGCGGACCATCTTGTCGTTCACCGATTTCGCGACGTCGCCGAAGCCGAACCAGCCGGCCTCCTCGGCCATGCGCGCGTGGTAGACGACCTGGAGAAGCAGGTCGCCCAGCTCGTCCTGCAGCCCCGCCCAGTCCTGCCGCGCGATCGCGTCCGCCACCTCGTGGCCTTCCTCCACCGTGTAGGGCGCGATGGAAGCGAAGTCCTGCACCTGGTCCCAGGGGCAGCCGTCAGGCGCCCGCAGCCGGGCCATGATGCCGAGCAGGCGGAGGAGCTCGGGGGCGGGTTCGGGATGGCTCACCGAGGCGTCGCCATCGACCGCGTAATGTAGATTATGTAAAATCTATGCGTCACCAAGGGGGCTCTCCAGGACCATGCCGTCGTGTCCGGGCTCGATCCCCGGCGGCAGCGACTCCCGCATCCAGGACCAGTCGAGATCCGGGCCCATGTGAGTCAGCACCGTGCGCGCGGGCCGCAGGCGCCGTGCCCAGTCGACCGCCTTCTCCACATGGGCGTGCACCGGGTGCGGCGCGCGCTGGAAGCAACCGACCACCCAGTCGCGCACGCCGGCCAGCGCCTCGAAGGCCGGCTCCGGCATCTCCACCACATCGGTCGAGTAGCCGAAGCCGCCGATGCGCAGGCCAAGCGTCTCCATCACCTTGTGGTCCTGGGAGAACAGCCGGACGTCCAGCCCGGCCAGCCGGACGACCTGCCCGGCCTCCACCGTCACCGGCTCCAGCGCTGGCCGGAAGAAGCCCGGCGTCGGCGGCCGGAAGGCGTACTCGAAGCGCCCGGTCACGTCGGCCAGGGTGCGCGCCGTGCCGAAGACCGGCAGCGCCTTGCCCATGATCCGGTTCATGATCCGAAGCTCGTCCAGGCCCATGACGTGGTCCGCGTGAGCGTGGGTCAGCAGCACCGCGTCCACACGGCCGATCCCGTGGTCGAGGAGCTGGGCCCGGAGGTCAGGTCCGGCATCGACGAGAATTGTTTGATCATCTGGCCCTTGGACGACGATGCTCGACCGGGTTCGCCGGTTGCGGGCCTCGCGCGGGTCGCAGGCGCCCCAGGCCCCTCGCCCGTCCTCGCCGCCCAGCAACGGCACGCCGCCGGACCCCCCGCAGCCAAGGAGTGTAACTTTTATCATCAATGGTTTACCGGCACCGGCTAAACAGCCGCAGGAAGTTGCTGGTGGTGAGTTCCGTGGTGCTCGCCACGTCCTTGCCGCGCACCCGGGCCAGCACCGCCGCCGTGTGGGCGACCAGCGCGGGTTCGTTGCGCTTCCCGCGCAGCGGGACCGGCGCCAGGTAGGGGCTGTCCGTCTCCACGAGCAACCGGTCCTCCGGCAGGTCCGCCGCGATCGCGCGGAGCTCCTCGCTCTTCGGAAAGGTCAGGATGCCGGAGAGCGAGACGTAGCCGCCGTCCGCCACCACCCGCTCCGCGAGGGCGCGCGTGGACGAGAAGCAGTGCAGCAGCGCCGGGAAGTCCCCGCCCGCCGCGCGCTCCTCGGCGAGGATCGCCGCGATGTCGTCGTCGGCGTCCCGCGCGTGGATCACCAGCGGAAGCCCCGTCCGCTGGGACGCGCGGATGTGGCGGCGAAAGCTCTCCTGCTGAACCTCGCGCGGCGCCTTGTCGTAGAAGTAGTCGAGCCCCGACTCCCCGATCCCGATCACCCGCGGGTGGTCCGCCAGGGCGACGATCTCACCCACACTCGGGATCGGCGCCTCGCCGACGTTCTGCGGGTGGACGCCCACCGTGCCCCAGACCTCCGGGAAGCGATCGGCCAGCGCTTTCACCGCCGCGGCCTGCTCCACCCGCACGCCGATCGTCACCATCCGCCCGACCCCCGCCGCCCGGGCGCGGTCGACCACGGCGTCGATCTCGTCCTCGCCGTAGTAGTCGAGGTGGCAGTGGCTATCGACGAGCATCAGGCGGCCTCGTCGATCTTGCGGAAGAGCGGCGCGGGCGGCGGCAGCGCCGTGCCGTCGGCGATCGGCACCGCGAGGTCGGCCAGGGCGCGGGCCCCCTGCCCCACCCCGAGCTGGTCGAGCATGGCCGCCATGGTGCCGGGCATGAAGGGCTGCAGGATCGTGGCCAGCCCCCGCAGCAGCGTGTGCAGATTGCGCAGCACCGCCTCCATGCGCAGGAGGTCGGTCTTCTTCAGAGACCAGGGCTTCTGCGCGTCGATCCAGGAGTTGCCGAGCCTCACCACCACCCAGATCCGCTCCAGCGCCTCGCTGTAGGCCTGGCGCGAGATCGCCTCGTCCACCTGGGCCGGCAGGGCCGCGAGCGGCGCGAGCAACTCCCGGTCGGCCTCCGTCGGCGCCGTCAGCGCGGGGAGGCGTCCCTCGCAGTTCCGCTGGATGAGCGAGAGGCTGCGCTGGGCGAGGTTGCCGAGGTCGTTGGCAAGCTCGCTGTTCAGGCGCCCGATCACGGCCCGGCGCGAGAAGTCGCCGTCATTCCCGAAGGGCACCTCGCGCAGCAGGTAGTAGCGCAGCGGGTCCAGCCCGAACTCCTCGGCCAGGACCAGCGGGTCGAGCCCGTTGCCGAGGGACTTCGACATCTTCTGGCCCTCGATGGTCAGCCAGCCGTTGGCGTAGACCCGCCGCGGCGGCGGCAGGTCCGCGGCCATGAGGAAGGCGGGCCAGAGCACGCAGTGGAAGCGCGTGATCTCCTTGCCGACGAGGTGCACGTCGGCCGGCCAGAAGCCCCAGCGGTCCGAGGCGGTGTCGGGATAGCCGAGCGCGGTGATGTAGTTGGTCAGCGCGTCGAGCCAGACATACATGACGTGCTCGGCGTCGCCCGGCACCGGAATGCCCCACTTGAACGAGGCGCGGGAGATCGAGAGGTCCTGCAGCCCCGCGCGCACGAAGGACAGCACCTCGCGCCGGGTGCCCTCGGGCGCCATGAAGCCGGGATTGGCCTCGTAGAATTCGAGCAGCCGGTCCGTCCAGGCGGAGAGGCGGAAGAAGTAGGAGGGCTCGCGCGTCCACTCCACCGGCGCGCCGGAGGCGATGGCCACCTTCTGGCCGTTGCGGTCCTCGATCTCCTCCGGCCCGTAGAAGGCCTCGTCGCGCACCGCGTACCAGCCCTCGTAGTGGCCGAGATAGATGTGCCCGCCCGCCGCCAGCTTCTCCCACAACGCGGTGCAGGATCGCTTGTGGCGCTCCTCCGTCGTGCGGATGAAGTCGTCGAAGGAGATGCCGATCCGCTCCGCCATGGCGCGGAAGTCCCCGGCCAGCCGGTCGGTGAAGGCCTGCGGGGTCATGCCGGCGTCGAGCGCGGCGCGCTCCACCTTCTGCCCGTGCTCGTCCGTGCCCGTGAGGAAGAAGACCTCGTGCCCGCCAAGCCGCTTCCATCGCGCCAGCACGTCGGCCGCGATGGAGGTGTAGGCGTGGCCGATATGTGGCTGGCCGTTCAGGTAATAGATGGGCGTCGTCAGGAAGAAGCGCTTCCCGTTGCCCGCCGTGCTGCTGTCGCTCATGCCAAGACCCCGCGCCGATAGGGGCTGGTCCGTCAGGTCGAGAGCCGCGAGAGACCCGTCAGCACGGCCTGCTTGCGGTCCAGGTTGAGGGTCTCGGTCTCATCGGCCAGCCGGCCGAGCATGTCCCACAGCCCCGCCCAGTCGGCAAGGCCACGCCCCCCCGGCGAGGTGTCCAGCCAGGGCGGTGCCCCCTGCCCTCGCCCGGCCTGGCGGAGCGCCGTGGCCAGGCTGTCCCGCAGCAGGGCGATGAAGGTGACGAAGGCGCTGCCATCGCGCTTGGCCGCCAGCCGGTCCGCCAGCGCGTGCAGCTCGGCGGGGGCCGGGCGCGGCAGGCGCGCGAGGAAGCCCTCGACCTCCCGCGCCATGGCCAGCCGCTCCCCGTCGGCCAGCGACAGCGCCCGCCCCGGGCTGCCGGCGGAGAGGCGGGCGAGGGCGGCCCGGTCGCCCTCCCCCAACTCTGGCATCCAGCGCGCGAGAACCTCGCCCATCAGCCCCTCGTCCAGCGGGAAGAGGTCCAGCCGGCGGACGCGGCTGCGGATGGTCGGCAGGAGGCGGTCGGGCGCGGCGGAGGTCAGGACCAGCACGGCGCGCGGCGGCGGCTCCTCCAGCGTCTTGAGAAGGGCATTCTGCGCCTGCTCGTTCATCGCCTCCAGCGCCTCGATCACCACCACGCGCCAGCCGCCCTCGGCCGGCGTCATGGCGAGGAAGCGCGCGAGCTCGCGCACCTCCTCCACGCGGATGATCACCTTCTTGCCTTTCTCCCCGGTGCCCGGCACCAGCGCGCGCAGGTCCGCGTGCGCGCCCGCCGCCACGCGGGAGAAGATCGGCTCCGTCGGCCGGACATGGAGAGGCGCCTCGCCGGGCGGGGTGCCCCGCGGCAGCCCCGCCAGCATCCAGCGCGCGTAGCGCCAGCCGAGCGTCGCCTTGCCGACGCCGGCCGGGCCGGTCAGCAGCCAGCCGTGGTGCAGGCGGCCCGAGAGGGCGGCGTCGCGCAGCGCGGCGGCCGCGGCGTCGTGTCCGTAGAGGGACGGGTTCGCCCGCGGCTCGGGAGGAAGGCTCACGCGAGGCGCTCGCCGACCGCGGCCAGCGCCGCCGTGAGCACCTCGGGCGGCGGGCGGGCGGCGTCGATCACCGCGCAGCGCCCCGGCTCCGCCGCGGCAATCGCGAGGAAGGCCTCACGGATGCGGCGGTGGAAGCCCTCCTCCTGCCGCTCGTAACGGTTCGCGTCCCCGCGCGAGAGGGCGCGCGCCATGCCGCTCGCGGGCGTCAGGTCGAGCACGAGCGTCAGGTCCGGCTGCAGCGCGCCGAGCGCGAGGTCGCAGAGCCGCTCCCAGACGTCGCGGGGGAGCCCCTGCCCGGCCCCCTGGTAGGCCAGGGTGCTGTCGGCGAAGCGGTCGCAGACAACCCAGATCCCGGCCTCCAGCGCCGGCACGATCGTGCGGGCGACGTGCTCGCGGCGGGCGGCGAAGTGCAGCATCGCCTCGGCCACGGGGTCCCAGGGCCCGCGGTCGAGGATGAGCGACCGCACCGCCTCCGCGCCGGGCGCCCCGCCCGGCTCGCGCGTGCGCAGCACCGGGTGCCCCGCCAGCGCGATCTCGACCGCGAGCGCCCGGGAGAGCGTGGTCTTCCCCGCCCCCTCCCCGCCCTCCAGCGTGATGAACCGGCCGCGCCCCTCCCCGCCGGCGCCGTCAGGCGCCACTGACGAGCCGTCCGATCACGGCCGGGATGCGCGGAAGAAGGCCGAGCCGCGCGACATCCACCCCCGCCAGCAGCGGCACGCTCATCGGCGGCACGCCGGCCCCCGAGACCTCGAGCTTGCCGAGCTCCTGCCCCTTGGCCACCGGCGCCGGGATCGGGCTCTCGTAGCGCAGCTTCACCTGCAGGTTCCGGCGCCACTGGCGGGGCAGCGTCAGCACGACGTCGCGCGCGCCGACCAGCGGCACCTTCAGCCGGTCGCCGAGATAGACCGGCGCCTCCTCGATGGTCTCGGAAGCGCGGAAGAGGGAGACGTTCTCGAACTCGCGGAAGCCCCACTCCATCAGCCGCTCGGTCTCCTCGCGGCGGGCGGCCATGCTCGGTAGGCCGTTCACCACGAGGATCAGCCGGCGGTCGCCGCGCTTCGCCGTGCCCGTCAGCCCGTAGCCGGCCTCGTCGGTGTGGCCGGTCTTGAGCCCGTCCGCGCCGGCGACGCGCCCGAGCAGGGGGTTGCGGTTCTCCTGGGTGATGTTGTTCCAGACGAAGCTCCGCTCCGAGTAGATGCGGAAGTACTCCGGGAAGTCGTTGATGAGGTGCCTGGCGAGGACCGAGAGGTCGCGGCAGGTCATCCGGTGCTCCGGGTCCGGCCAGCCCGTCGCGTTGCGGAAGCTGCTGGCGGTGAGGCCGAGCTTCCGGCCGTACTCGTTCAGCGTTTCCGCGAACTGGGTCTCGCTGCCCGAGATACCCTCGGCGAGCACGATGCAGGCGTCGTTGCCGGACTGGATGATCACGCCCCGGATCAGGTCGCCGACCTTCACGGTGGTGCCGAGCTGGACGAACATCTTGCTCCCGCCCATGCGCCAGGCACGCTCGCTGACGGGAAGCTCCTGGTCCATCGTCAGGCGGCCCTGCTTGAGCAGGTCGAAGACGACGTACATCGTCATCAGCTTGGACATGGAGGACGGCGGCATGCGCTCGTCCGCGTTCTTCTCCAGGAGGACGGCGCCCGTGTCCGCGTCGATGATGAGGGCGAGGCGCGCGGCGGTGTCGACGGGACCGAGCGGCGTGCTGGCGGGGCTCCCCGGCGGCGGCGGCGCGGGCGCGCGCGAGGGCCGTTGCGGCCTTCCCTGCGCCCTCGCCTCCCCGGCCAGCAGCCCCGCGGAAAGGCCGATGCCGGCCACCGCCCCGATCACGTCACGACGCTTCGGCATGCTCACGCCCCCCATTTCCCGCCGCGCCACCCGGGCACGCGGCCCGGCCCCTAGTCCACGACGATCCGCGCCTCCGATACGCCGCCGCGCAGGGCTTCGTCGAGCGCCCTGTCGGCCTCCGCCACGTTGGCGAAGGGACCGAGGCGCACGCGCCACTCCGGCCGGCGTGCGGGCCCGGCCGGCTCCACCCTCGCCCCCCCCAGCCGGGACGCCTGGCGCTGCGCCGCGGCCGGGGTCGAGAAGCTGCTTCCCTGCACGAACAGGCGGCCCGGCGTGGACGGCCCCTGGACGACCTGCTCCGGCAAGGGGACGGCGGGGGCGGGGCGCGACGCCTCCCCCCCGGCGACCGCCACCGCCGTCGGACGTCCCTCCCGCACCCGCTCCGCCTGGCGGCTGCCGGCCAGCGGCGCCAGCGTCTCACGCTCCACGCTGCCCGAGGGCGCCGCCTCGATCCGGGGACGGGACGATTCCGGGAGGGGCAGCCCGGCCGCCAGCGCCCGCGACGCGTCCCCCTCGACCGCGACCCGGACCTGGGCCGGGCGGCCCGCCCCGACGCCGAGCAGCTCCCCCGCCCGGCGGGACAGCTCGAGGACGCGGCCCGGGTCGGCCGGACCCCGGTCGTTCACCCGCAGCAGGACCGAGCGCCCGTTCTCCAGGTTCGTGACCCGGACCACCGCCGGAAGCTGGAGGGTGCGGTGGGCAGCGGTGGCGGCGGAGGGGTCGTGCACCTCCCCGTTCGCGATCCGGCGCCCGGGGCGCGAGTCGGCGGCCAGCGTCGCGAGGCCGGTCTCGACGAGGGCGAAGTCCTCGCGCGGGTAGAACCAGAGGTTCCGCAGCTGGTAGGCCTCGCCCACGACGTAGCGCGGCTCGCCGGACAGGGTGGCCGGCTCCGGCTTCCAGCAGCCCGACAGGAGCATCAGCGGGAGCAGCAGCGCCCCGCACGCGGCGGCGGCCCTCACGCGACCCGGTCGGACAGGAGGCCGACCGCCAGCGCGTAGAAGTCGGAGGGGTTGTAGCGGCGGATGGCCCGGAAGTTCTCCCCGACGAGGAAGGCCTGCCGGCTGCCCGTGGCGGCGCCGGGGACGACAAGCGCCGCGCTCTCGTCGCCGGGCGCGATCGCCGTGCCGTCGGCGTAGGACAGGCCCATGCCCGCCCAGTCGCGCAGCGGCCGCGGGGTGTCGCGCCCCGCGCCCGCGGGGTCGAAGCCGTCGGGCAGCCGCGCCTCGCGCCCCCAGCGCTGGCCGTCCTGCCAGCCGGACACGGCGAGGTAGTTCGCGATGGAGCCGAGCGCGTCGGCGCGGCTGTCCCAGATGTCCTTGCGGCCGTCGCCGTCCGCGTCCACCGCGAGGCGCTCGAAGCTGGTCGGCATGAACTGCGGCTGGCCCATCGCGCCGGCCCAGGACCCGCGCATCCGGTCGGGCGCGACGTGGCCGGCGTCGAGGATGCGGAGCGCCGCCAGCAGCTCGCCGCGGAAATAGGCGGCCCGGCGCCCCTCCCAGGCAAGGGTCGCCAGCGCCTCGACCACGCCAAAGCCGCCCGTGCTGGCCCCGTAGTTCGTCTCCATGCCCCAGATAGCGACGAGCACGCGGCCGGGAACGCGGAAGCGGTCCTGCAGCGATTCCAGCAGCGCGCGGTTGTCGGCATGGGCCCGGCGCCCGGCATCGATCCGCGCCTGGCCAAGGACACGGTCGCGGTAGGTCTCCCAGGCGAGGGTCGACTCGGGCTGGCGGCGATCGAGCTCGATCACGCGGTCCAGCGGGCGCAGGCCCGTCAGGGACTGCTGCAAGGTGGCGGGGGAGATCCCGCCGCGCCGCGCCTCCTCGCGCACCCCCTCGACGAAGGCGTCAAAGCCCTCCCGCTGCGCCG
Source organism: Muricoccus nepalensis (assembly GCF_006438825.1). Classification (GTDB taxonomy): domain Bacteria; phylum Pseudomonadota; class Alphaproteobacteria; order Acetobacterales; family Acetobacteraceae; genus Roseomonas; species Roseomonas nepalensis. The sequence continues at coordinate 15,664 of NZ_RCZP01000019.1, read as the reverse complement.
TCGCGGCCGAGGGCGGCAGGGCGGCGAGAAGGGACACGACGGACCGGCGGCCGGGGCGCTTCATGCGCCGAGAGGTGCCACTTCCCGTCCCCTGGGGCAACGGAGCTTCGCGGCCCTGCCGGCCCGCGGGGATGGCTAGGTCACGGGTGGCTCAGGCCGCCCGCTCGCTGCGGTAGCCGAGCGTCTCCATCGCGCGGCCGACGCGCTCCAGCGTCGCCGCGTCCTGGCGGAAGGCGACGGCGAGGAGGCCCTGGCGCGAGCTGACGACGCGCGCCGAGACGAGGTCGTCGCCACCGCCGGGAAGGCCGACGAGGAGTTCCGCACCGGCGTCGCAGGGCCATCCGCCGACGAGCGCCGCCCCGCCGAGCGAGATGTCGCGCAGCGCGGCCGTGCCGTGAGTCGCGCCGCGGATCTGGACGGGCGCCTCGCCTCCCGGGATGCGCTCGTAGCGGCGGCGCTCCTCGCTGCTGCGGAAGGCGCCCACGGCGGCCAGGAAGTGGTCCACCTCCTGGCGCAGCCCGTCCGACTGCCCGGCCACGCCGTCCGCCGCCGCCAGCACCTCGCGGCTGATCGCCCCCGATCTCTCGGCCGTGCCGCACACCTCGCGCATGGCCCGGGTGGCCTCGTCGGTGATCCGGGAGATGCCCTGGACCTGGACGGCGATCTCGCGCGTGGCGACGCCCTGCTGCTCCACCGCGGCCGCGATGGCGCCCGCGATCTCGCTCACCCGGTCGATGGTGCAGACCACGCCGCGCACGGCGCCTACCGCCTCGCCCGTCGCCGCCTGGATCGCGCTCACCTGCGCGCCGATGCGGCCCGTCGCCTCCGCCGTCTGGCTGGCAAGCTGCTTCACCTCCGCCGCGACCACGGCGAAGCCCCGCCCCGCCTCGCCCGCGCGCGCCGCCTCGATGGTCGCGTTCAGCGCCAGCAGGTTCGTCTGGCCGGCGATGTCGGAGATGAGCCGGACCACCTCGCCGATCTGCCCGGCCGCCTCGCGCAGCCCCTCGACCGTCGCGTCGGTGGCCCGCGCCCGCTCCACCGCGTCACGGGTGGCCTGGGACGCTTCGCCCACCTGGCGCGAGATCTCGCCCACGCTCGCGGTGAGCTCCTCGGTGGCCGCGGCGACGGCGGCGAGGCTCTGCGCCGACACGCCCGCGCCCTCGGCCGCTCCTTCCATGGAGAGTCGCGTCTCCTCCGCCGCCCGCGCCATGGTGTCCGCGGCGCCGCGCGTGCCCTCGGCGGAGGTCGTCAGCTTGCCGAGGACGCCGGAGACGGTCGTGCCGAAGTCGCGGGTCAGGCGGTCCATGGCCTCCTGGCGCCGGTCCTTGGCCGCGCGCTCGACGAGCAGGCCCTTCTCGGCCTCGCGCGCCCGGATCGCCATCTGCCGCAGGACCTCGATCGCGCCGCCGATCTGCCCGAGCTGGTCGGTCCGGTCGGCGCAGGGGGCGGGCTGGTCGAGATCGCCGGCGGCGATCGCGCGGACGCTCGCCGCGAGCTCGCCCAGCGGCCGCATGGAGCGGTGCAGGGCGAACCAGCGCACGGCGCCCACCACGAGGACGACGAGCAACCCCGCGAGCAGCGCCTCGCGCACGATCCGCTCCAGCGCGCCCTGCGCCTGGGCGAGCGACACGCCGACGAAGAGAATGCCGATCGGTTGTCCCCGCGCGTCCTTGATCGGCTCGTAGATGGTCAGGTAGGGCGCGCCCAGGATCTCGGCGCTGCCCTGGTAGGTTTCGCCGCGGCCAAGCACGGCGTCGCGCGCCGCCCCCGCCGCCAGTTGCGTGCCCACCGCCCGCGCGCCGTCGGGGCGGCGCAGGCTCGTCGCCACCCGGGTGTCCCCGGCGAAGATCGTGGCGACGCCGCCCGCGACGCGGCCGACCTGATCGACCAGGTCCTCGCGCCCATTCACGGGAACGCCGCCCAGGGTGAGCGTGCCGTCCCCGGTGAGTCGCCACTCGGTGCCGAGGAGGGAGAGCTCACGGTGCAGCACCGCCAGGTTGATCCCGAGCGATTTCTGCGAGGCCTCCAGCCCGGCCTCCCGCGCCACGCGCAGCGTCCAGGCCTGGACGGCGACCACCGCCACCGCCACCGCAAGCAGCGACGCGACGAGCAGCCGCGGCACGATGCCGATGCGACGCAGGCGGCCGCGAAGCGGCTCCAGGGAACGGAGCGGGTGGGGCATGTCTTCGGACGCTCGCCTGAGTGAGGGTAAGCCCCTGTCGACGCAGGCGGGAGCTTTGGCGGGAGCCTACACGACCTCGTTTAAGGAGGCGTGAAGCGGGCCCGGCGGCGCGGGCCGTGGCCGTCCTCCGCAGGTCCCTCGAAGCGCCAGCCAGTCCCAGGGCAACCTCCCGGCACGCGCGTCGCCACGTCACCGCTGGCTTAGGGCGTTAGCCGTTACGACACTCTCCGGGTCGAAACCGGACTTTCCGTCGCAATCATGGCGGGTGCAATCCATCCACCAGCATGCCTTCGCTCCACCCGCAGCGTCGCAAAGGAACGTTCCTGGTTCCGTAGATGAAACAACAGCACGCCTGCCTCTGCCGCGGATGACGGATGTAGTTGCCGACGCCACCACCAAGTTAAGGGGCGGGTCCGGCCAGCAACCAACCACCGGTTGTGAGACACCCTTCTTCCGGCTTCCGCCCTCCGGTTCTCGCCCCGCGCCAAGTCCTTCTTGATTGCTCAACGACAACGGAAGCCCTACCAAGCGCCAGCGAGCGGCGCTTGCGGGGAAGCATTCGGGCGGGGGCGGTCTTGGTGGTGCTGAAAGACATCGTCGCGCGCCGCCGGGCGGATCCTCCGGGCCCGTGCCCCGAGACGGCCCCCGCCGGCAGCGCCCGGTCGGGCTTCCACGCGCCCGCATGGCCGAGGCGCTCCCCGACCCTTCGCCGCCGCGTCCTGGTCTTCGCCCTCGGGGCGGCCCTTCCCCTGCTCGTGCTGGCGGGCGGCGCCGTCTGGCAGCAGAACCGCGCGGAGCGGCTGCGGGCGGAAGAGGGCCTCGTTGCCCGCGCCCACGCCATGGCCCTTCTGCTCGACCGTGAGTTCGCGGGCGCCGAGCGCCTGCTGGCGGCCCTGGCGGGCTCGCCCTCCCTCGCGCGCGGGGACCTTCCGACCTTCTGGTCCGAGATGCGCTCGGCTGGCCTGGCCTACGGCGCCCGCGCGGTGAACCTCATCGGACCCGACGGGCGCATCCGGCTGAGCACGAGCTGGCTGCCCGGCGAGCGGCCGGACGTCCTCTCCATCGGACCGGCGGCCGAGGCGCTGGCCACCGGGCGCAGCGTCGTCGGCAACCTCTTCGTCAGCCCGAGCGTGGGCGAGTGGTCCGTGGGCGTCGCGGTACCGATCATGGCCCCCGGGCCCGCGGGGGCCCCGCCGATCCGGCACGTCCTCGGGCTGATCGTCCCTCGCGAGCGGCTTCTCTCGACGCTGACCGACCAGCGGATGCCGCCGGGCGCGGTGGCCGCCGCCCTCGACCGGCAGCTCACCATCGTGGCGCGCACCGCGCGCGACCGCGAGACGCTGGCCACCAAGCCGCCGGCCGAGGTGCTGGCCGCGATCGGGCCGCCGGCGGGCACCATCCCGCCCTTCACCGCGACAGAGGGCGAGCGGGTGCACGCGGCCTACGCGCTGGCGCCGCAGTCCGGCTACTGGGTGAAGGTGACCGTGCCGGCGGTCGCCTTCGAGGCCTCGCTCCGCCAGGCGCTGCTGCCCACCCTCCTGATCGGCTCGGGCCTGCTCACGGTCACCCTCGTCTTCGGCGTCCTCTTCGCCGACCGCCTGACCCGCTCGCTCCGGCGCCTCGGCGACCCCGGGCTGGCGGGCGCGCCGGCCGGGGCGGCGGTGCGGGAGATCGACGAGCTCGGCGCGCTGCTCGCGCGCCGCGCCGAGGCGCGCGAGGCCGCGGCCGCCGAGGCGCGCGCGCTGTTCGACGCGAGCCCCGTCGGCGTCGTGCGGTCGGACGCGGGCGGGCGCGTCACCGCCGCCAACGACGCCTTCCTCTGCATCGTCGGCATGACGCGCGAGGATCTCGCCGCGGGCCGCATCCGCTGGGACGACCTGACGCCGCCCGAGTGGATCGGGCGCGACGAGGCCGCCATCGCCGAGGCGGCGCGGAACGGCGCCTGCGCGCCCTACCAGAAGGAGTACGTCCGCCCCGACGGCACGCGCGTGCCGGTGCTGATGTTCTTCGCCTTCCACAACCGTACGGTCGGCGCCGCCTCGGCCTTCGTCGTCGACCTCTCGGGCTGGGAGGCCACCGAGGCGGCGCTCGCCCACGCGCACGAGCGGATGCACCTCGCCATGGGGGCGGCGCGGATCTTCTCCTGGGACTGGAACGTGGTCACCGGCGCCGTGCAGTGGTCGGGCGGGCTGGAGGCGGCGCTCGGCATGTCCGAGGCCTCCTTCGGCGGCACAGTCGACGATTTCCGCGCGCTCGTCCACGAAGACGACCTGCCGCGGGTCGAGGCGGCGCTCCGCGCCGCGCTCGCCGACGAGGCGCCCTACGACATCGAGTTCCGCATGCGCCGGGCCGATGGCGGGGAGCGCTGGGTGGTGACGCGCGGCACGGTGCTGCGGGACGGCACCGGGCGGCCGACCCGCATGATCGGCATCGACTTCGACATCACCGACCGCAAGCGCGCCGAACTCGCCCTCGCCGAGAGCAAGGCCGCGCTCCGCCGCATCACCGAGGCCGGCCGGATCGCAACCTTCGAGGTGGAGGACCCGGGCACCGGCGGCGAGGCGCGGGTCTCGCCCGGCTTCCGCGCCCTCTACGGCCTGCCACCCGACGCGCGCTGCGACTTCGCCACCGTGCTGGACCGGGTGCATCCCGAGGACCGCGACGCCTTCCTGGTCGACCACCGGCGGCTCGCCGCCGAGGGCGGCCGCTTCGTCGCCGAGTTTCGCGTCCTCCTGTCGGGCGGCGGCACCCGCTGGATACAGTCCATGGGCGAGGGCGATCCGGGGCCCGGTCCGGGCGGCATGCCCGCGCGGCTGCGCGGCGTAGCCTTCGACATCACCGCGCGCAAGCAGGCCGAGCGTCCCCGCGCGGCGCGGCCGGACGACCTGGTCGAGACCCTCGACCTCGGCACCTTCATGGCCCGCGACCTCGACGGCACCATCCGCTACTGGTCCGGCGGCTGCGAGCGCCTCTACGGCTGGACGGCGGCCGAGGCCGTGGGCCGTTCCTCGCACGAGCTTCTCGGGACTGCCTTCCCCGTCCCGCTGGCCGCCATCGAGGCGGCGCTGGAGAGCGACGGCGCCTGGTCCGGCGACCTGCGGCACCGCACGCGGGACGGCCGGGAGGTCCTAGTCGCCGCCCACAAGGCGCTGCGCCGCAACGCGGACGGAACGCCCGCCCTCGTGCTCGAGGCGCTGGTCGACGTCACGGCCCAGCGCGTGGCCGAGCGGGCGCTGCGCGAGAGCGAGGCGACGCTCTCGGCCGTGCTCGACGCCCTGCCGGTCGGCGTCATCATCGCCGACGCCAAGGGCCGCATTCTGCGCGACAACCTCGCCAACCGCGAGCTCTGGGGCATCCCGCCGGAGACCACTGGCTGGGAAGCCTATGCCGACTGGGCGGGCTGGTGGCCCGAGACCGGCGAGCGGATCCGGGCGGAGGAATGGGCGATGGCCCGGGCGCTGCTCCGGGGCGAGACGGTGCGCGACGAGATGGTCGAGTGCGCGCGCTTCGGCTCGGGTGAGCGGCGCTTCTACCTCAACAACGCGGCCCCCATCCGCGATGCCGGGGGGCAGGTCATCGGCGGCGTCGTGGCCGAGCTCGACGTCACCGAGCGGCGGGCGGCGGAGCTCGGGCTGCGCGAGAGCGAGGAGCGCCTGCGCCTAGCGCAGGACGCCGCCGCCATCGGCATCTGGGAATGGGACGTGGCGAGCGGCGCGCAGCGCTGGTCGGACCGCGAGTTTACCCTCCACGGCCTCGACCCGGCGACCGCCACCGCCTCCATGGAGGCCTGGCGCGCGGCGGTGCACCCCGACGACCGCGACCGCGCGGAGGGCGAGCTCGCCCGCGTCCTGCGCGAGGGCGGCGAGCTCCGGACGGACTACCGGGTCGTGCTGCCGGGCGGCGGGGTGCGCTGGCTGGTCGGCCGCGGCATCGTCCTCCCGGCCCGCGGCGGCGCCGGATCGGCCCGCGGCGGCGCCGGATCGGCCCGCGGCGGCGCCGGATCGGCCCGCGGCGCCGCCGGGCGGCGCGTGATCGGCGTCAACATCGACGTCACCGAGGGGAAGAACGCCGAAGCGGCCCTCGCCCGCGCCAACGCGGAGCTCGAGGCACGGGTCGCCGAGCGCACCCGCGCGCTGAGCGAGGCCGCCGAGGAGCTCCAGGCCGAGATGCGGCGCCGCGAGCAGACCCAGCTCGCCCTCGCCCAGGCGCAGAAGCTCGAGGCGCTGGGGCAGCTCACGGGAAGCGTCGCGCACGACTTCAACAACGTGCTCGCGGCCGTGATGGGCAGCCTTAGGCTGATCGAGCGGCGGGCCCACGGCAACGAGGGGATCCTCGCCCTCGCGCGGGGCGGCGGGCAGGCGGCGGAGCGGGCGGCGGCGCTCATCCGCCAGCTCATGGCCTTCGCCCGGCGCGAGGACCTGACCCCCGTCGTGGTCGGGCCCGCCCGCGTGCTGGAGGAGGTCGACGAGATGCTCCGGCGTTCCGTGGGCAGCGGCATCGCCCTGTCGCTCCGCGCCGACCCGACCGCCTGGCCCGTCCTCACCGACCCGCACCGCCTCGAGATCGCGCTGCTGAACCTCGCGGTGAACGCGCGGGACGCCATGGAAGGCGTGGGCAGCCTTGCCGTGGAGGCCCGCAACGCGCCGCCGGCGCCCGGCGCCGCGCGCCCGGAGGGCCTCGACCCGAAGCAGGACTACGTCGTCGTCTCCGTGCAGGACAGCGGCCCCGGCATGCCGCCGGAGGTGCTGGCCCGGGCATCCGAGCCCTTCTTCACCACCAAGCCGCGCGGCCAGGGCACCGGGCTCGGCCTCGCCATGGTGCACGGCTTCGCCCGGCAGTCGGGCGGGGTGCTCCGCCTGCGCAGCGCGCCCGGCGAGGGCACCACGGCCGAGATCTGGCTGCCGCGCGCCGCCGGCGAGGCCGCCGTGGCGGCGGCCGCGGTGGAGGTCGAGCCGAACCCGGCGCTGCACGGCTCCGCGACGGTCCTCGTCGTGGACGACGACGATCAGGTCCGTCTGGTCACGGCGACGCAGCTCCGCGACCTCGGCTACGAGGTGATCGAGGCCGGCGGACTCGCCTCGGCCATGGTGCAGGCCTCCGCCGCGGCCAGCCTCGACCTCGTGGTGACGGACATCACCATGCCGGGCGGGCGCGGGCCGGACCTCGCGCTCCGCCTGCGCGCCAGCCGGCCCGGCATCCCCATCCTCTTCGTCAGCGGCTACGGCGATCCCGCCAGCCCGCCGAGCGAGGTGATCCTCGCCAAGCCCTTCACGCCCGCCGAGCTGTCGCGCCGGGTCCTGGCCGCCCTCGGCCGCCTGCCCACCCCCCTGCACGAGAGGATGCTCATGCGCCTGAGCAGACCCGAGCTGCGCCAGACCTACCTGGCCTGGCGCGCCCTCCGCGACGCGGCGGGCGGCGGCGAGGGCCTGCCCACGCCCGACGCCTTCGACGGGGCGGGCATCGGCGGCGGCGACCACGCCTTCACGGTCGCGCTCGAGCGCGCGGAGGGCGGCGAGCCGCGCCTTCGCTTCGTCCGCGTCGGCACCGCGCTGGAGCGGCGCCTGGGCCGGCCGCTGGTCGGGCAGGAGGCCGGGGGCGAGCTCGACGGCGACGAGGTGTTCGGCGGCCTCGACGACGCCTACCGGCGCTGCGCCCGCCTCGGCGTGCCCTGCCACGACTACGCCCGCTTCGGCTTCGGCGACGGCGGCGAGCCGCTCTACTTCGAACGGCTGCTGCTGCCGCTGGCCGATGACGGGGGCACCCGGCCGACCCATCTTGTCGGCCTGGCCTTCTTTTCCGATCCGGCCTGAGGAGACGCCCTTGCCCGTCCCGCCCCTGCCCAGCTTCGACCAGCCGGATCTTGCCCGCGCCGTGGAGGGGCTGCCCATCAAGGCCCTGGACGACCTGCCCTTCGGTGCCATCCGCCTCGACGCGGAGGGCGTGGTCCGGGTCTACAGCGGGGCGGAGCGGCGCCTCTCGGGCTCGGGGGACCGGCCGCGCCTCGGGCTGCACTTCTTCCGCGAAGTCGCGCCCTGCATGGACGGCCCGCGCTACCGCGGCCGGATCGAGCGCGCGATGGCGGCGGGCGGCCTCGACCTCGAGTTCGGCTGGACCGGCGACTTCGGCGACGCCGAGCGCTCGCTCCGCGTGCGCGTGCAGTCCGCCGCCGGGGGAGGCTGCTGGATCTTCATGCGCCGCGAGGGTGCGGTGGCGCTCAGCGACTACTGAGGAAAGCCAGGCCTGTCTTCCTTCTACGCGCCTGAAGGCCGCGTTGCGGCCGATCCAACCCGTGCTGTGCCCACCTGCAGGGCCGACACCTCGGCGATCGACGCGGGCTCCAGGTGGCTCAGGGCATTGCGCATCTCTCGCAACATCTGCAGGCGGCTCAAGAGCGGCGAGTGAAGCGGCTCGCCGCTCTGCCGGAGCTGCAGGCAGAGGTGCTTCAACTCCAGCAGCTCAGCCGCGCGCACCCGCTTGGCTGGCCGTCCCTCGTTCTCCGGGATGTCGTAGGGAATGCGCCAACGGCCACGGTTCGCGCGCACGATCACGAGCCTCTCGCGCTCAATCGCGTCCAGGAGCACGGCGTGGTGAATGCGCCATAGGTCGAACTCGGCGAGGGTCGGCTCAGCACCGTCCGCCCGCGCATGGCACAGGAAGCGTACAGGGTCGCATAGTGCGTCATCCGGCGCCCCCATCCAATGGTCCAGCGTGTCGAGCGCGCGGGTCGCGGGTAGTCGCGCACTTGCCATTTCTACGGACAACTCGACGCGAAGACGCGCGAGGGTGCCGTGGCACTCTGCTGCCGTTACCGCGTAGCGGGCGGCGACCTCTAAATCGACGCGGTCGAGCGGTTCCGCATGCAGCCAGGCCAGGTCGAGCCCAGTAACAGGCGAACCGCCAGGCGGAAGCGGTACGACCATCAGCGCGCGACGGTGGGGCGCGTCGTGGCGCATCGCCTCCCCCAGCGTGCGAGCAACCTCGCTCCAGGCCTCGGCCCTTGCCGCCTCGACGCCGTCCACCCACCAAACGCCCGACGGCAGCCTCTCCTCGGCGCGCGGCAGTTCGGCCTCGCGCCGCAACAACCCCCATGGATCAAGGACAGGATCGTCATAGACCAAACGAAGGCGGATTTGCCGAACCGCCAGCGCGTCCTCGACCGCCCGACGGAAGCCGGGCGGCGCAGCGCCAACAGGCAGGCACTGCCGGCCATCCGCAAGTTCGGCCACGACGCGCGCTACGAGCGCCGACGGGCCAGGGAGCGACCAAACCCCGATCACGCCGCGCCGGCTGGCATGGGTCGGGCAAGGCCGAGGCGCAGCTCCTTGCCGAGCACCAAGCCTTCCGCCCCGCGCCCGACAAGCCCAGTCAGACTTGCCCAGGCCAGCACGCGGGCGACCGTCTCCTCCCCAAGTTCGGAGTAGGCAACGACCTAGGCAGCCTCGACCACCTCGCCGTCGAGCCTTCCGTCCTGGCAGTCCCCGAGCGCCCGCAATGTCTCGGCCACCTCCGGCAGGGCCCGCAGATCCTCCAACGGATCGCCGTTTGATCCAGGGTCCAGAAGGCTCCGCGCGAGTTCGGCGGCCGGCGCGGCGCGCCCGGCCGGCGGCAGCGCCTCCAACTGACGGATCAGGAGGTCCCAACCGCCCGTGACCCGCATGATGGCGTCTCCCGGGAGGCGGAGGGGAGCGTCGTTTGCCCAGAGGTTGACGTCGTCGAGGCTCCAGGGGCCGGCGGTGAGCTCCACCACCCGGGAGGCGGGATCCCCCTCGTCCAGCACCGCGGTGCGGCGGGGATCGGCCACCCATTCCCAGGCACGTTGCGCATCGGCCAGGAACAGAACCGGTAGCGAGGCAGCACCCTTTGCAGCGGCGCGAACCCGTCGCACCGCCTCCTCCACCCAGGCCGCATCCCAGGGTGCCGCGGGCGGCACGAGGTGCAGGGTGGAGCCCGTGGACCGCGTCTTGGCCAGCGCAGCGCGGAAGTGGTCAAGGCCGAACGGGCCGCCCAGCACGCGGGCGTTGACGTCGCGGCCGTGACGCTCGCGCGCGATACGGCACGCGGTGTCCACCGCGGTCCGCCAGTTTCCGACTCCCGAAAGCACTGTGCCTGCCAGGATCGCGACGCCGCTGCCAGGGGCCAGCAAGTGTCCCTCCTGTCGCGCGGTCAGCAACCCGGGGCGCCCACCGATCATGCGCCGCATCTCCAGCGGGTCGCTGATCGCGGGAGCAGGGCGGCTGGCGAAGCTCTCCAGCTGCCGGCGGATCTCGCCGGGGCTGCCGATGAGATGCGCAAGGTTCGCGCTCCGCAGCGCGTAGTGCGCGCCCGTTACCCCCCGCAGCAGCCCCAGCCCGACCATCTCGTCAAGCAGCGCCTCGAAGGCATCATCGGCGAACGTTGCCGGGAACCCGGACGGCCACGCGTCTGCGGCCAGAGCGCGCAGCATGGTGCCGTCGATGCCGCTGGCAAGCAGCTCTGGTTCGTCCATGCTGAAGTTGGCCATCAGCAACGTCAGGAGGTTGTATCGAGGGTCCAGCTCGAGGGTGATACGGAAGCGCTCGAAAGCAGCGGTGCGCACCTCCGGCGTTTCCAGCACGCGCTCGACATCCTCCATCCGCACCATCCAGGGAGGCCCACCGCTCCCGCTCTGCTGGCGGAGCGACCGGAGCAGGCGCTGGCAGACCACCTGGATCAGGCTGGGATAGTAGTTGGCGAAGGCGAGGATCCGCGAGACGACGGCCTCGTCGAGATGGTAGCCGAGCGCCGTGAAGGGCCAGCGCACAAGGCTCTCCGCCTGCCGCCGCTCCTCGCCGCGCAGCAACGGGCCAACCACCAGGGGCGCGCCGAGATGGGCGATGGGGCTGTTCGGGTCCCGCGCCAGCTTCTGGACGTTGCGCAACCCGGCGAAAACCGGCTTGAACCGCCGATCCGTGTCGACAGTCAGATCGCGCAGGGCCGAGGTGACGGTGAAGCCTGCCTGCCGATCCTTCTCGAAGAAGGCGTCCGCCTCGTCCAGCAGCATCAGCATCTGCCGTCCGGGCCGCTTGTCCAGCCATTCCCGGACCGCCGTGCGCACGCCTTGCGCGCCGCTGGCGCGGGGCACCGCGATGCCGGCACGGGCCAGCTCCTCGGCCAAGCGCGGCCACAGCTCGGCCGGCGGCTGCTGCAAGCCTATTTCCGCAATGCTGACGTAGCGGGCGACCGTGTCCGGGTCCGCTGCGGTGGATCGCTCGACCTGCCGCAGCACCGCCGTCTTGCCGAGCTGGCGGCCGCCATAGAGAAGATGGGTAAACTCGCCGCTGCGGGCGGTGACGGCGCGCAGTTCACGGGCGCGGCCGAAGAACATCTCCGGGGCCGGCGTCCCGGTGTCGGCCCATGGCCGGCTATCGGTGAAGGGCAGAGTACAGGCGAAAAGGGCCATCAGCCGCCCACGGGGGAGCAGTCCGAGATGCAGCGCCAGTACTTCGTCCACAACGATGGTGGAGCGCAGCCGGTCCGCGCGCGCGAGCGCGGCGAGGCGGCGTCGCTGCTCGTGGTCGAGCGGGCCGAAAAACAGCACGATCGTCGGCGCGCTGCTGACGGGCAACGCCGCCAGCGCCTGCGCGATGTCCTCGGCGTCGCGCTTGTGCCACAGGCAGAGGAGGCGATAGGTCCCCTCCGCCTCCGAGCCGAACTGGGGCAGCACCGCCGTGTCTCGGTCCCGCAGCGCGCGCACGCGCAGTTGCAGCACCGCTTCGGAGACCTTCCGCGCAGGGGTGGCGAAGCCCGGTAGCTCGGGATCGGTGAAGCCGAAGGCGGCGAAAAGGCGCAGCAACGCGTCCTGCAGGGCGTTGCGCGAGTTCTCCCGCACACAGTCGGCCCAGGCTTCCGCCAGCGTTGGCAGGTCCGCGGTGAGCTCTTGGCCAGGCGCGAAGAGGTCCTGCGGGACGGCGCAGGTGCCGTCGGCAATGTCGCGCATGGCCGTGCGCCGGCCGCGTAGCCAACCGGCCAGCCGCTCGGCGCCCGCCGGGAAGAAAGCGGCGAAGGCTTCCTCCACCGGCACCGGCACATCCGGGTCCAGCGGCTCGCCTGCTTCCAGCCGCTCGACCAAGTCCTCCGCGAGGGCGAACTGGCCAGCCTCGAGTAGCCCTTCCACCCTGTCACGGTTCGGCTCGGGTAGCTGGCGCAGCTGGTCAAGGCGAAGGGTGATACGGTCGCGTGCCAGGACGGCGCGCTCGCTCAGCTTTGCGTCGGCCAGCGCCACATGCCGCCTTGCCTCGGCAAAGAGTTCCGCCGCGCTCGCCGGAACCGCCGCGGCCACCTGCTCCCGTACACGGAGGAGTCGTTCGGTCAGCTCATGTGCCAAGCCGGCATCCAGCCGCCCGGCGCGTTCCGCTTCCTCCACCTTCGTATGCTTCTCGTCGAGCGCCTGCGCCTCGTCGGCTTTGCGGCGCTCAAGGGCATTGCGCAACTCGCGCTGGAGGACAGGGCGTTCCTCGGCGTCCCCGGTCAGTTCGATGACCAACTCCGCGCCAAGGTAGTCGCCAGCGGCGATGCGCCGGCGGGCAGACTGGGCAAGCGGAGGCGGTGCCGGCGCCTGGGCAAGGGCGAACAGCTCCTCTCGAACTTCCTCTAGTGGCGGGTGCTGACGGCTCCAGCCGGCACCGAACACGATGCCCGGTACCCCCACTAGGTCGCGCCCGAGCAACGCGTCGAGCGAGGGCGCGGCGCGCCGGAGTGTCGCGCCTTCCAGAACGCTCATGAGGCGCCGGAGCGCTGCCGTGCCGCACGGCACACCGGCGGCCAGCAGGCCGTCGAGCCGGAGCAGCTCCTCTTCCGCAGCGCGGATGCGCGAGAGCAGGCGGGCTCGCAGATCAGCAATAGGCTTGGTTCGAGATCTTTCCGCACGCGACGGCGCGCGCTCGACGATGGAGAGCCAATGCCGCAGGTGATGCACCGCCTCCTCGACGGCGTCGTGGAGCTCCCGGTAAGCAGGTCCCGAGATCGGGGATCGCCGGGCCGGATTGAGCCCGCGTACCTGGCGCTCGACCTGCCGAATCTCGCGATCGATATCGATGGTGGTGACGAAGCGCCGTACCTCCTCGGCCCGCCCGGTCGCGGCCTGTGCCGCGACCTGCAAGTGGGCGTAGAACGTGCCCCCAGGTCGCAGCATCTCGCGCCAGACATCCGTCGCTGCGGCGTAGCGGATGCTGCGGGCCAACTGCTGCCGCGCCCAAGCCGCGATGTCATTGGAAGCTGCGTCGAGCTCCTGGCGCCATGCCTCTTCCGTCACCAGGCCGGCCATGAGGGCTGAGGCGGAGATCAGCGCCGTGCCGGCCACGTGCCGGCCCTGGTACATTTCTTGGGCGAGGTCGCGTAGCCGGGGCAGGCTGTCTGCATGGCCCGGATCGTTCCCCCCATTCCCCAACATGGCCGCCAGAAGGCTTGCCTGCCCCGAACCGGGCGCGAGGAGCGCGAGAGTGGTCGCCGCTGGCAGCAGGAGGACAAGGGCGAGACGGGTCGTGTCGCCCACAGGAGCTTCCGGCAGTGCGTCCAGCGCGTGACGCGTCGCATCGCGTGCGCGATCGTCGAATTCGCCACTGGTGTCGGCTACCATTGCCATTGCCACGAGCGGAAGGGCGGCCTTCAGCAACTCGGGCACCTCACCCACCGCAGTCACCTCGGCAACCGCGGTGGCGAGGCCGAGGCGCTCACTCTCGAGCGCCCGCAGCAGAGCGTTCGGCAGCGGCTCGGGCTGCCATTCCGCCTCTTCAGACGACGGCACGTCCAAGGCGAGGGCCGCCAGCGCGTCGCTCTCCTCCGCGTCGACCGGCAGGACCGCCGCCTCAAACGGCTTGAACTCCGCCGGGGTGGCGGCGACCATGCCGTCATCCTTGTCTTCGGGCAGTCTGTCGGACAGTTCCTCTGAAAGTCCCAGCGACGTGGTGGTGGCGTCTGATGCGAAGGAAGCATCTTCCTGGTTGCTGACCAACTCAGCCTTCTGCCCGATGGCCAGATCGGCCGCCAGGATGGACAGCCCTGTCTCTTTGGACGGAGCCTCCGCCGGAGAACGCTCCAGTTGGCTCGGCGCCGGATCGGCCAAGGCCGTCGGCGTACCCCCCACATCGTTCGAGCCGGTGACTCGGGCAGAAAGCCGCTGAGCCGCTTGCGATCTTGCCGCGGTCCCAGCCTCTTGCGCGGCCTTCGCCTCCGAGTTGAGGTGGGCGACTTCCTCAAACTCATCCTGATTAATAGCGTCCCTCAGCCGCACCTTCGCTGACTCGAGTCGCCTGTGAGCCTCGCTGACCTGTATCGCTGCATCGTCGAGTTAATCGAGGTCGTCGTCGTCCAGCACCGCCGGATCGAACATCGCCGGAAGATTCAGCTGAGGAAAAGACAACATGATCGAGGAGAACCGCGTCCTGCGGCGGTTCGCCGCCGCGCCTTCTACCGATCGAAGTGCCCGCGCCGCTTCGGCGGCCATGGTAGCGATACGATCGAGGTCTTCGGCGTGTGGGGTCTCCAAGCGTGAGACCAGGTCGTAGAGGGCGCCGATCCGAACGATGTCCTCTCTAATCCTCTCCATTTCGGAGTCCAGGGTTGCTTCCGGATCGACGCCACCGACATCGTTCATTCGAGCTTCCGGCTAAGCTGACCACATGCCAGTGGGCAAGTGAGCAACGATGGTAAACGGCATTGCACGCGTTGAAGGAGCTGCGTGAGCCCTGGTTGGACTATCCCAAATGAGGGCCAAACTCTCTTCGGTATTCAGGCTTCCGAAGCGTAGGCTTGAGCCGGCAATAGTGTCCAGAGCGTCGCATGCTTTTTGGTCACTTATAACTTATCATTCCGTACATCATTCCCGTCATGGCCGGTTGCCGCTCCCTGAGATTTTTGAAGCACTGACCGGCCTAAACTCCGCCAGTTCGTGGGCGGCGGAGATAGCATCCCCAAATTTATGATCGCGTTGGAAGAAGAGCACGACCACCAAATTCTTTACGTGTTTACTCCGTGGCATAGTTAGGTCCTGTTAGCGCTTGAGCCAGTCGAGTGTGGCGGCGAGGTGTAGGACGCCGAGAGAGCTGGAGGCGGTTTTCTCGTAGCGCGTGGCGACGGCGCGCCGCTCCTTAAGCCTGGCCTAGAGGCGTTCGACGTGGTTGCGGTTGTTGTAGATCCAGTCTCGACAGGCGACCGGCGCCTCGTTCCTTTTGGGCGGTATCGCGGGGCGTGCGCCGAGGTCCCAGACGTGCTGGCGGAAGGCATGGCTGGAGTAGCCTCGGTCGCCCACCACCCAGAGCGGCGCGCCGGGAAGCGTGGCGAGAAGGGGCATGGCATAAGGCAGCTCGTGCGCTTGCCCTGGCGCCAGTGAGAAGGCGACAGCGCGGCCTGCGCTGTCCGCGATGACGCAGACCTTGGTGCCGAAGCCGCCACGAGAACGGCCAAGCGCCTCACGCTCGTCCCGCTCCGCCGCTGTCGCGGCTTTTTGGCCGCCCCTGCTGCCTTCTG
>NZ_RCZP01000018.1:2500-99943 GCF_006438825.1 Muricoccus nepalensis | reverse complement strand
GGCGGCGCCGGCAACGACGTCCTCACCGGCGGCGCCGGCGCCGACCGCTTCCTCTTCGAGCGCGGCGCCGGGCGCGACGTCGTGACCGACTTCCAGCCGGGCGTCGACAAGATCGTCATCGGCGGCGGCTTCACGGCCTTCACGAGCTTCGCCGCCGTGCAGGCCGCCCTCCGCCAGGACGGCGCGGACGCGGTGCTCGAGCTCGGGAACGGCGACGCCGCCATCCTGCGCGGCGTCAGCGCCGCCGCCCTCACGGCCACGGACTTCCGCCTGCCCGCCGCCTCCCTCACCACCCTTCGCCCGACCTTCGCCGACGAGTTCAACAGCTTCTCCGCAACGCCGACGGGCCTCACGTCAGCGGGCACGGCCGGCTGGCGCTCCACTCATCTGTGGGGCAGCCGCAGCGTCCCGAACGAGGTGCAGTACTACGCCGACGCCACCACCGCCGGGCCCTACCCCTTCGCCCTGCACGACGCTGGTGGGCAGGGCGTGCTCGACATCACCGCCCGGCCCGCGGCCGGCCTGCCCGACGGGCTCACCTACACGAGCGGCCTCCTCACCTCCTCCGCCAGCCTCGTCCAGACCTACGGCTACTTCGAGATGCGCGCCCAGATCGCGACCGGGAAGGGCTTCTGGCCCGCCTTCTGGCTCGCCCGGGCGGATCTGACCGCCCCCCCAGAGATCGACGTCCTGGAGTCCCTCGGCGACATGCCGGGCGTCGCCTACTCGACCGTCCACACGAACTCGACCGGGTCCCACACTCAGCTGCAGTCAGCCTTCTGGACCGAGACGGACCTGTCGCAGGCCTTCCACACCTACGCCGTCTCCTGGCGGCCCGACGTCATCACCTTCTACATCGACGGCACGGAGCTCTATCAGGTCGCAACACCCTCCGACATGCACTCCCCGATGTACATGCTGGCGAACCTCGCCGTCGGTGGCCCCAACAGCTGGCCGGGCGCGACGGACGGCGTCTCGTCGGCGACGATGAGCATCGACTACATCCGTGCCTCGCAGTTCGCCGATCTCGCCGCCCCGGTGCGCCCGGTCGAGGTCAGAGCTCTCGTGCTCGAGGGGAGCGGCGCGGTGGAACGCTTCGTTGGCGGCGCGGGGGAGGACCGCATCACCGGCGGCCGCAACAACGATGCCCTGACCGGCGGTGCCGGCGCGGACACCTTCATCTTCGTCTCCGGCGACGGAAAGGACATCATCACCGACTTCCAACCCGGCGTGGACCACCTCCTGCTGAACGGTGTGGGCGCCAACAGCGTCTCGACGAAAGCCAGTTCCTCGGGCCTGGTGGTATCCTACGGCAAGGACACCATCACCCTCCAGGGCGTCGCCGCGCTGAAGGCCGGGGATATTCTCTACGGTGACGCGACGGTTCTCTCCTCCGATCAGTTCCTCGACCGCTCCGCCTCCACCCGCGCCCAGACCGTCACCGGCAGCGTGGGCAACGACACCATCAAGGGTGGTGCCGGCGATGACTGGATTATCGGTGGTGCGGGCAACGACGCGCTGAGCGGCGGCTCGGGCCGCGACACCTTCGTCTTCAGCAGCTGGGACGGCCACGACACCATCAACGGCTTCGTCTCCGGCGAGGACCACATCCTCCTGCGCGGCGTCCCGGCGGCCAGCGTCTGGATCAACCCCGCGCACAGCCCCGCCGGGGTGACCGGCCTCGAGGTCACCTACGGCACGAACGGCGACTCCATCTTCCTGCCCGGCCTCACCGCCCTCAGGGCGGGCGACATCGTCTTCGCCTGACCGCTCCCGGTACGAAGACCAGAAGAGGTGCCGCGCCATCAAGCGAGGTCTCCTGATTGGCCCTGCAGAACCGGCTGCCCGATCCCCGCAGAGGCGGTGAGCTCTCTTAAATCGGCTGTTGAACACAGGCGGCATCGACAAATGAGGCGCTCAGCACGACTGCGTGTAACGGCTCCGCCTTCTGAACATCGCCGGGTCATCGTGGGCGAGCTCCAATCCGGCGACGCCGGTGCTGGCGAGGGCGGCGCACGGGGTGATCGGCCGGTTGGGTCGGCTGCGTGGATCTGGCGGCAGGCAACGCTCGAGAGAAAGCTAAGCCGGTTCTGGCCGTACAACTCGGCAAGGCGGAGCAGGGCGCCCGGAATACGCCAGAAGGTGGGCGGCACGAGGCAGTACGTGGCGGGTGCCTCCGCCCCCTGCCCTTTGCGGCTCTCGACGAGGGCAAGCGTCGGCTCGGGGAAAGCCAGGTGCAGTTCCGCCCATAGCCAACGGGGTGCCCCGCTTCCACGCGTACACCTCCTACCCGAGCAACGGCCGCGCGGCGGGGCGCCTGGCACCGGCCTGCGCGCGCGCCCAGATGCGCCAGACGGCGCTTGCCCTCCGTTGTTCGTCGTTCCCATGAATGCCGGCAGGCGGTGGAGGGCACGAGGAGTGGGAGCCACAAAGCCCTCCGCCTCTCACGATCATATGCGAATGCGACGCTTCCTAATCCACTCGGCGTCGCTTACCTCTTATTGCAGGCTCGATATGGAAGTGAGGAATGACCCAACTTCGACGGCAACTGCATCAGACGTCGCCAAGCTCTGACAGCAACAGCCAGGACCACTGGTTCCTGGTGTTTGACACCGACAGGTGCCTTCTACACGTCGAGCACGTCTGGGAAAACGTGGAGGCTCGCCGAGGCGGCGCCTTGTACCAAGGCAGCGTCCGGCTGGAGCTTGGGGAATTCCTTAAGCAAAGCGGCAATGATCCCGTGAAGCGAGAGCTCGAGCGCGTGCTGACGGGCGTGTTCGAGGAACAGCTCAGCGCTTAGAGGTTGTTACGCACGGGTGGCGAGTTCTGCGGCGCGCCTGAGCGAGAGGATGGTGAAGGCGACTAGTTGCAGGCCTGCCAGCGTCTCTGGGAGGCGCTCGTAGTCGCGGGCGAGGCGGCGAAAGCGGGCGAGCCAGGCAAAGGAACGCTAAACCGCCTGCCTCCGGGCAGAAGTGCGAAGCCACGTTTGGCTTCGGATCGTTTGACGATCTCCAGGGCAATGCCGTGGGCGGCCGCGGCTTGGGCGGGCCGCTCACCGGTGTAAGCCTGGTCGACACAGGCGAGGTTCACGCTCTCGCCGGTCGCGTCGCGGCCGGCCTCAGCCAGGGTGGAGACGGCTGAGCGATCATCCGCCTTGGCGGGGGTGACGTGCAGCGCCAGCAGGTGGCCGAGCGTATCGACGGCCAGGTGCAGCTTGGCGCCCCTGGTCGGCTTGGCCCGTCCCAGGCAGGGCGTGCGCCGCTCTCGAGCGTGGAACCTCGGGTACGGCTGTCCAGCACGGCGGCCGACGGCTCCTACGTGCGTCCCTGGGCCAGGCCAAGCACGACCCAGAGGTCTTGAAACGAGCATTTCAAAGCAGCCCGCCCGCAGCCAGCGCTGGGCCTGGTCATAGACCGCGTGCTAGGGTAGCAGGTTATTGGGCATCGCTCGCCAAGCCACGCCGTAGCGGACCAGATATCGCCACCCTTTGAATACCTCACGCAAAGGGTGCTCGCGCTGCCCGGCCTCCTCGGGCAGCAGCGTCAAGTAAGGCGCAACCGGCGTCCATCCCTCATCAGACACATCGGACGGATACGGCTTGCGCGGTAGGATTCACCGAAAACGAGGGCGCCCGCCGGTCCGTAACAGCCCTTAGCTATTCAGCCTTGTTCCAACCACTCCAGAAAGAATGGTGTAGGCCCTGATAAAACCGCTCGGTACCACCCAGCACCTACACAGTTGACATCTAACCAGCGCTGTCCACTGGCGACACTCCCGCTCAGCAGCGGAGAGGTAGCGGCGTTAGATTGAGGAACCGATTGGGGAACACATCACCCCCAATTCTCTTAAACTGTTAAGGTTGAACGTAAAATGGCGTCCCGTACGGGACCCTCACTTGCCGGCCATTTCAAGGCCATGGGCGCCTGATTTTGGCTAGCGCGGCGACTTAATATCAAAGACTTGGCGGGTGTTTGGCTAGCATCCAGACTGGCTTCGCCATGCCGTTCAACCGGAGTCCCCATACCGAACGCCCGCTCGTCCTGGCGCGGCCGCTCTCGAATTATGCTGGCCACATCCTGCTGGCCGACTGCGGATCGCGGGTCTGCGGCGGCGAGCGGCTTATCCCAGTGACCAGCCTAGTCCCCCGCTGGGGATCGCTGACCATGCAGCAGGTGCTGGACCGGCTCTGGTGTCCCTCGTGCCAGCAGCGCGCCGCTCATGTGCAGCTGCGGCGCACAGCCGTCGACGGGAGGATCGGGCGGGCCGATGTCTGCCTCATCCTGCGCGGCCATGGCGCAGGCAGGTAAACACGCGCCACCCACTACACACATCTACACACTTTCCTCTTGCATCGGCGGACCGACGTGTGTATAGATACACACACGGACGGCAGAGGAGGTTGGGTGGGCAGGACGGTAAGCAGCAAGGCGGCGATAGCCGCCATCGAAGCGGACGGATGGTCCGAAGTTGCTCAGGTCGGCAGCCACAAGCACTTCAAGCATCCAACCAAAATGGGACGAGCGACCGTCCCCCACCCGAACAAGGAGCTGGCCATCGGCACCATCAAGAGCATCGAGCGACAGACAGGTGTGAAGCTCCGGTGAGAACCGGGGCTTCCGCCCTCCCCTAATCAAGAGGAAGCTAACATGGCTACTCGGTACTACCCCGCGATCCTGGAGCGGGTTCCTGACGGGTACTCCGTCTACTTTCCCGATCTCGATGGATGCGTCTCTCATGGCGCCACCACCGAGGATGCTGCCCGTGAGGCCGAGCAGGCGCTGGCCCTGCACCTGCGCGGCATGATCGAGGACGGCGAAGCCATCCCCGATCCGACCCCCTTGGAGAGCGTCGAGCGCGATCCGGAAGTGGAGGAGTTCGCCCGTATCCTCGTGCGTGCCGAGCTGCCCGGCCGCGCGGTGCGGTTGAACATCTCCCTGGAGGAGGGGCTCCTGGCCGCCATCGACGCGGCCGCCTCGCAGCAGGGCAAGAACCGGTCGGGTTTCCTGGCTGACGCCGCACGTGCTGCGATCAGAGAGAGTCGCGCAGCATAGCTGGTGGGCAGCGGCCAGTGGACTGTGGCGAGAAGCGCCGCCGCTAGCCGTTGCCCGAACTCGTCCCGCACGCCCGGAAGCGGAGTCTACTCATCTGCACCAAGTCGCGATTTCTTACACAAGATATGTTTCGGTTGCTGAAATCCCAGCAACCGATTGTTTCGTAACGCCTGACACAGGTGGCGCACGCCTTGCCATCAGGCGGAACAGCGGCGGCGATCCTGCCGTCGCGGGAGAAACATCCATGCGTATCGCTGCCGCGGCCCTCACGGCCGTTCTCGCCCTCGGCGCTCTGGCTGCGCCCGCCCAGGCCGATGTGATCTACAGCTTCACCACCACTTCGGCGACGACGACCTATACCAACCGGGCGCCGCTGCCGCTCTCGGCCGAGCTGCGCATCCGCGATGAGGCCGTTGCCTCCGGCTCGTTCAATTACACGGCTACCTTTGGCCAGTCGGTGACGCAGCCGCCCTTCCCGGCGGGGGACATCAACGGCTTCGTGTCGCTGAACGTGCAGAGCGCGACCTTCACGCCTACCTTCTCGCCCGGCGGCCTGAGCGTCAGCCTGCTCTTCACCGAGGCCGGGAACATCGCGTCGAGTTTCATTCGCCTCCGCGGCGTCTCGGACGAGGTGAATTTGAACGGTGTGGGCGGGAATGCCGCGGGCACCCTCGGCTCCGACCGCTCCGAGTGCAATGGCGGCGCTGACGACGCGCGGTGCAGCTTCACCGGCTTCTGGACCACCTCCCGGGTGCCCGGCACTCCGGTGGTGACGCCGGTGCCCGAGCCCATGTCGCTGGCCCTGTTCGGCGTCGGCGTTGCGGGCCTTGGCCTGGTGCGCCGGAAGCGCGCGGCCTGAGCGAAGGCGGCCGGGGGTTAAGGCGAGATCCGCCATCCCCGGCCGCTCCGTGACGGGCGACCCCCAGGCCACCCAGTCACCCACTGATCACGATCTGCTTAGCGCAGCCTCAACGCGTACCAGCCGCCGCATCTCAGGTGGTGCGTCCGCTGCCATCGCCTGGGCGCGGCGGGAGAGCGCGCCTTCAGGCCGCCTCCCCATCAACGGTTGCTAACCGTGCCGCGGACCCCATCAGCTTGGCCAGCTTCGTGAGGCCACTCGGCGTTACCCGAACCTGTTCAGTCGTCTTCTCCGTACCATCGGCCCGAAGGACGGTCGTCACCTTATGAATAAGGTCTCCGGTGATGATCCGCGACTGGTAGGCACACCAGTGATCCGCCCCAGTGCGACGGTAAATCCAGCCGTGCCGCTGCATGAAAGTAAACAACGCCTTCGGCGCAACCTGCACCAGCTTCGCTGCGTCCGTGATGCAGTGGCTACCCTCAACTTCGGCGAGCCGATCAAGCGCTTCGGCCTTGGGCAAAGCCTCTGCGAGCTTCGCCTTCTGCCGCTCCACCGTTGCTTGCAGCACGGTCATTGCGCGAAGAGCCAGCGCTTCAGGCGTCTCGTCCAGCGCCGCCATCAGGTAGCCGCCCGTCTTGCGGATCGTGGGCAGGACCTCGGACGTCACCCACTTCTTGAACCGCTTTGCCGCTTCCTTGCGGCTGGTCAGGATCAGGCTGTAGAGGCCGCTCTCGCTGACGACGGTGGTCAGCTGCTCGCGGCCGATGGCGTCGGTAATACCGACACCATCCTTCTCATCATCATCTAGGCGGCTGGCCGCATCCCGGGCATTGCTGATTTCCAGAACTCGGCAGATGTCGGCCAGGACGAAGCGGGGCTCGTCATCCAAAGTCACAACCCGGACGGCCAAGCCCTCAAAGTCGAAGGGCACGATCTGGACCGGTTCCAGTTGACCAAGGGGGGCTACGCCCCCGATACCTGTGTCGCTCATAGCCGAGGTTCCTTCTCGGTTGTGGGTTGATGGCCCTCTGACCCGTTGACGCGGGTCTGGGCCGGAGTAGCGAGGCCGGCGGCGGGGTCTGCCCTACGAAGCTTCCCCGTCCGCCGGCTGACCGCCCGAACCAGGGCGGGTAACTGCTTCTAGGCCGCGCTGGAGCAGTGTCCGGATCGTAGCGGTCCGACTAGGCATTCCTGCCGGCACCCCCCACGCATCTACTGAGTCCAGCTCACCCTTCGGCATTTCGATAATCACACGAGCCTTGTCGTCCGAACCCGCTCGGCGATAGCCTGCCGCTCCCATAGTCATCGCATCACCTCCTTGCTCACCATATGCCATACGATAACGCATACTGCAATGCTGGTGACGCGGGGCGGACAAATATGCGAACTGCAGCGCATGACCGACCGGAACCCCCGACACCCTCCACCCAACCCTGTACCGGTGTTGGTGACCAAGCCTGCGGCGGTGTTGGCGCCCCAGTCGCCGACCCCCAGGGCCGCATCCACAGAACGAAAGATCTATGTTCTTCCTTCCGAACAAGTGGAACGAATTCGGGCTTATCAGGTAGCTAACGGTATCGGTTCAGAAGTGGAGGCTGTGCGTCGTCTGCTAGATACAGCATTGGAAATGCGGGATACCGTTCACGACCTTCTTATCAAACTCAAATCCCGATACGCGCAGGAAAAGGATCTTCGGGTGCTGGCCAAAGATATTCTTGCCGGCCATTCCCGTGTTCGATCGATTGCGTACACCGATGATGGACTTGAGTTCTCTTTTTCATCTGAGGAACGCGGCAAGATAAACAACAAAGGGCGCATTTACGAAGGCGAGGGCAGCTATGACGACTGGACCGAAGTCAAACCAGCGGTGCCAGGACGGGCGAGCAGCTGGGACGCCCCCAAAGCCGATCTGGACGACGATATTCCGTTCTAGGAGTGGCCCCATGTGCCGCGTCGCCCATTCACAGAAGACTGCCACGAAGACCGCAACCCAAACCAAGACTTGCTTGCATCTCACGCTTGCCGAGATAGCCCTAAAACCGCTGTGTCTCGTGGTGGTACTGGCTGATCTGCGCGGTGGTGCTCCCTGCCTTCGACGGGCGTGGGGGTGATCGCCCCCTCTTATGCGAAGCGCCTCGGCGCTTGCCTGTCCGAGTAACCCGCGTGTAGCAGGAAGCGCCAGCATGTGGATGCAATTCGTCTTCAGCCCGCCCAAGCCGGGTGAATGGCGCACTCTGCTCGACCTCGCCCCCATCCTGAGCAGCGCGGTGGCGCTGCTAGCGGTGTTCGTTGGACCTTGGGTCCAGATGAGGATTGCAAAGCACCAGATCGAGGCTAGCGCCGAAACAGCTAAGCGTCAGCAGGTTGCTTCTGTGGTTTCGAGTAATCGCGTCAGGTGGATCGAGGAATTCCGCAAAGAGATCGCGGAGTTCATCGCCGCGTGCCACCTTCATGAGATTGAGAAACACGACCTGGAGGAGGCGGAGACGGCAGGTGACAAGGACTGGGCAGAGCAGTGTCGGACGGCACGCGACGCATCCTTCCTTCGCGTTAATACGCTGCTGCACACACTCCGGCTCAAGCTCGAGCCGACAGATCCTCTGCGACCACAGGATCAAGAGATCTGGGATACGATTGGACGATTGGATCAGCTTTACGTCCACGAGTTCGAGAGTCTGATTGAATTTGAGAAGGCGTTTTTTGCCGAAGTTGAGCCCCTCAGCAGGGCTGTTCGTGCAAAGCTCTCTGCTGAGTGGAAGCG
This sequence comes from Muricoccus nepalensis, assembly GCF_006438825.1. Lineage (GTDB taxonomy): Bacteria > Pseudomonadota > Alphaproteobacteria > Acetobacterales > Acetobacteraceae > Roseomonas > Roseomonas nepalensis. Next base: position 91,269 of record NZ_RCZP01000018.1, on the reverse strand, counting down.
TGTTGAACGGCTGGAGTGATCGGCGCTCAGACCCTCGGGGTAGATGTGGGGCACGCCGCGCGTCCGATATGGAGAGGGGAACCAGTGGCTCGGCTAGTGCGGCGGGGCCATTCGGACGCGGTATTTCAGTTTACCAAAACCTGGCGGGATAAAGATGACTGGAAATCTCCAACAGCGCGCAGCAGAGATCGAGGAGAAGGTCCTTGCGGCAGGCGAGAACCCTCCTCGGGGATTATCATCAGCTGCCGCTATGCGCCGAGAAGCGACACGCCTCTGTGGCACCGAATGGCAATGGGAAGTTGTAGAAGGGATTGGAGGAACGGCCTCCTTCGCGATCCTCGCTTACCGTGGGCGCCAATAGCTACAATGCCTAATGCTGTCCGAGGCATCAGGAACAAGTTCCCCGTCTGAGAGGATGACTGCTGGCACCTGACTACGCCAGCGGGCAGCCGGTGAAAGCCCGGCAGTGCGACTACCCCCCCTCTGGAGACGGTGCGTGCCTGACCCTTGTGACGCAGCGATAGCGAAGAAGCTGGACTTGGAGAGGCTGGTCCACAACGAGCGGGTTAAGCTCAGTGCGACTTGGTTCAACTCGCTCAGCGTTGCGTGCATCATAGCAGGGTTTGTAACGATGGGCATCGTCATGATGTCCTCTGAGGGCAGAGAACCTTTCGTTATTATCACCTTCCTTTTTATGCAGATCGCTCTTTATTCGGCCGGTGTATGTTTCCGAATGGTGGCTAATTACTGGCTCATTCGCCTTAGATAATGTGCGCGTCTCCCCTGGCGCGCTCCCTCACTCGCCGCACCCTGCCGCGCGCACAGCGCGGTTTAGGAAGAGCGGGTGCCGTCGCATGACGGAGATGCTGCGGCCCAGCTCCTGCCGCGAGGTGATGACGGAGGTGTAGAGCTCCTCCCTGTCTGCCTTTGCTGATCTAGCGAAGCGCGCGGCTGGAAGTAGAAACCGCCCGGCAAGGGATTAGGATTGCTCCCTCCTGCCGAGCGGCCCCACGTCGCAGCGTCCAGCGATCAACCAGGCTGCATGCCAACCCTTTGCGAGAGAGCGGCCGACACCGGAACTTAGGCGGAACGGAACTGATTAGCAATGAAAAGCGGTCGGCAGGCCAGCTGGAGATCGGCTACTTCGAGCCTGCCCGTGTGGCGTGCCCGGCGATCTCGTCACCATTCCTGCCAGCATGCATCCTCGTTATCCCGCTCCTCCCTGGTCATTGTCTCCCGCTACTCCAGCTCACGTTGGTAGAGCACCCAGCAGGCAAGGCCTGCGGCAATGACCAGATTTGCGAAGATCAGCGCGACCACGCCTTCGTCGCCTCCGATGGTCGTGAGGGTTCAACTACAATGCTTACATACTTCGGGTTAAGAGGGACACGTTACTCCGAAAACAGAAAGACCGGCAGGGGGGACACCCTGCCGGCCTTCCTACTTCTCAGGGTGCGGAGAGCAGCCCCACCCCTAGAAGTCCGAGGGGGCCTAGCGTGGCACCAGTCACAGCCACCGCAGGCCAGGCCAAAAACCACTTCATGCGCGACTTGATTTTCCGACGGCCCTCTCGTGTCCCGAGCACACCACGAGAAGGCGAACCGAAGGTTAAAGCGGCGAACTTTCCAGAAGGGCTTGATGGAGGCCGCTCAAGCGGACGCGCCATCGGTGCTGTCCATGACCTTCCGAACCGCTCTGTCTTCATCGGGACAACTCGGGATCGGTTGGCCTACCGCGGCATGTCGCACAGGACAAATCTGATGAACCATGACGTGCATGCCATGTCTGACACTAGGTGCCTGCGTCCACTCGAGGCTCGCTCCCGAGAGGCGCATTCTCTGATCCACGTCGAAGATCGCGCCGCATCTGCCGCACACTGCTTCTGCCATCAAGCTTCCATTGGTGAGGACCAAGCTGGTGTGGCGACGGGATCAGGCGTCAGCCAGTTGCCCCTGAAGCTGCTGAGTGGCCGCGTACAGAGCGGCTGTGATGAGGGCGGGATGCTTCCACTGGTCATCGCCCGAGCACGGAAGCGGCGCCACGGACAGGTGCTCAGCGATGCGCCCGCACGCGTCCTGCAGCGCCGTGCAGCGCGCGGCCGGATCATCAACCTCGGCAAGGTACATCTCGAGGCTGGTCAGCAGGGCCTGCTGAAGCTGTGCGGCAAGAGCGGGTTGCGAGTGAGCCAAACCGAGGATCTCCAACTTCAGTGCCGCGTCGTAACTGTCGCTAGGATTCGCACACTCTCCGCCATCTGTCAGCCAAGACGACAAAAGCTAACGTTCCGATAGTCGAAGCTGTTGCTGTTAGGAAACAGCGCCTTATGTGGATAACTTCGCGCGGGGGCTTCGCTAACAAGGGCAAATAGCTAGAGGAATCGTACCTCGGATCCTTGCTTTCGATGCGCTTTATCAAGGAAATTACCTGCATCTTCAGTCACCTGAAGAGTCCCCCTCACACCTCCCGGGTGCCCCTGCCATGTCGCTGCGATCAGGCTCTGACTGCCGCCTCCAGAGTGAGCTGCGCTCGGTGCTAGCCACCCTGCAGTGCCTATCGGACTACGCGGCCGAGCAGGGCGACAGTCGGTCCTCCTCGATCCTCGGCAACGCCGCCGGCCTCCTCGAGCTGTCGCTCGTCACTCCCGGCGCTCAGGTCCCCATGCGTCCAACCGTACCCACCCGTGAGCAGCTAGCTGCCGCGCTGGCTTAGCTCCCTCCAGACCCTACTGCCCGGCATCTGCGGCGGCCCCTCGAAGGGCCGACGTAGCACGCCGGGCGGTGTCGACGGTTCCTGATTGAGGGAGCTACTTCCTCAGCCCTACCTCACGCCACTCGGCCAGAACACCACTCGAAGGGTCTGCAGGATGATGCGGATGTCGAACAGCACGCCATAGTTCTTCACGTAGAAGAGGTCGTAGCTGAGCTTCGAGCGGGCGTCGTTGAGGGAGGCGCCGTAGGGATAGTTGATCTGAGCCCAGCCGGTGAGGCCTGCGCGCACTAGGTGCCTCTCCTCGTAGAGGGGCAGCTGTGACGCGAGCTCGCGGACGAACTCCGGCCGCTCCGGCCGGGGACCGACGAAGGCCATGTCGCCCCGCAGGATGTTTAAGAGCTGCGGCAGCTCGTCGAGGCGGGTGCGCCGGAGGAACAGCCCAGTTCGCGTGATGCGCGGGTCGTCAGTCGCTGCCCAGACGGCTCCATTGCGCTCCGCATCCGTTCGCATCGTGCGGAGCTTAATGATGCGGAACACTCGCCCGCCGCCTGAGACGCGCTCCTGGCGGTACAGGATCGGTCCGCGATCAGTGAGCTTCACGGCCAGGGCGGCAGCAAGCAGTACTGGGCTAAGGCAGACGAGTAGGACCGTGCTCACGCCGATGTCGAGCGCTCGCTTCAGCAGGCGGTCCGTCGTCCGCACAACAAAGCCGTCGGCATAGAGGAGCCAGCTGACGTCAAGGCGCTTGAGGTCGATGCGGCCGATCTCCTTCTCGAGGAAAGCGGCGTACTCGCTCACCGGGTAGCCGGCCATCTTGCAGGCGAGCAACCCCTCCATGCAGAGACCGCGGCGCTCGTCAGGGGCGACGACGATCTGGTCCGGGTTCAGGACCTGCGCGGTAGCAAGCAAATTAGAAGCGCTTAGCACAACGCTGCTCGCTGGATCCTCCGCGATCCGGGCATCGGTCTCCCCCATGCGAGCGTCGTGGACGAAGACAACGTCAAAGGCGAGCGTCCGCGCCTCGTTCCGCAGCATCCAGACGAGGTCCCAGGCACGGCGGCCGGCCCCGATAACGAGGAGGCGGCGCCGGAAGAGGCCGCGCCGTCGGAGTAGGTGCAGCACAAGGCGCGCGCCCAGAGCTGCGGCAGCGAAGGCGGGTAATGACGCAGCGAAAAGGAGGTGCGCTTCGGGTGTGCCGAAAATCGTGGGCAGGGTAGCCGTCGTGGCCCAGGCGGCTAAGCCCCCGGCTCCAGCGGCGACCGGCAAGCGCCCAAGTGCCTTACCGACGTCGACAAGTGCTTCGCGTCGGTACAGGCCAAAAGCGTAAAGGAGGCACAGGTCTGCGATCGGGAAGAGCACGGCGCCCAAGCCGACCGGATGCAGTTGCGGAGCAAGCTGCAGAACAATGGCACACGCCGCAGCCAGGAAGGCGAAGTCCAGGAGGAACAGGACGTGAGCGGCGCTGAGGCCTGAGCTCTTCTTCATGGTAAGCAGAACTCCTGGCAGGACCTCGCGCGGGCATTGGCCTAGCAGCGGGGTGACGGGATCTCCAGCCTGGCTAGTGAGGATGGAGTGGCGCCGCCGGCGTCCTGCCTCGGCCTTGGAAGCGCTAACCCTGTCCAATCCATCTGGAAGCCGGAACCGGGCAAGGAGGAGAGGGTGACGCGCGTCATCGGAGCCTGATGCCTTTCGGACCATGCTGGTCCGACCGATGGCTTCAGGCACCCGCAAGATCGCAGGCAGACGTTGCGAGACGCTTAAGGCTAAGGTCAGTGCGCGCGGGTGGTATGCTCCTCACGGTGCTCCCGGCATCCTCAAGCCGCGACGTACCGAGCGGTGCTACTGAGCGCTTAATCCCACAATGGCTGGAGGTTAAGGCGAGATCCGCCACTCCCGGCCGCTCCGCATCGGGCGCCCCCCCCGGCCGTCCTGTCGCAGCCTTTCCGCCAGCATCGAGCCTTGATGCTTAGCGGACCATCGCGCCTTCCCGGCTCCCCGCGGACTTTCCACGCTGGTCGCGGCCCTCTCCAAACCCAATCATCCAGGCGCGCCGCTCCTTTTTCCTGGAGTGCGGATACGGACATTCGGTCGGCCGGCCAAAAGGACCAGCACCAGCCTCCCGGCCCTCGATTCCTGCTATGATCTGGGCGTCCGTGGGGCGGCTGACTGAGCCGCCCCTCTCCTCGCGAAGATTGCGCATGGCCTTACTTTGGCACGACTGAGTTGAAGCAGCCTAAGTTAATCGGGCCGCTTCTCCCCTTCCCACGCGGATCATGCACACCGGTAGCGGAATGCCTCTCGCCCTTCGTCCTCGCTCGCCACACGCCTGCCGCGCGCACCGCGCCATTCAGGAAGAGCGGGTGGCGCCGCATGACGGAGAGGCTGCGGTTTAAGTCTTCCTGCCTGCCGATGGCAGAGGTTTAGCGCTCCTCCCCGTCGGCCTTCTGGCAGGCGATGAAGTAGGTCATACGGGCGCGCTCTTAGCCAAGCCGGCCATAGGCGGGATCCATCGTTGCGAGTTTATCCCGGGTGATCTCCATGGCGCTGACGCTGCCCACCAAGGAAAAGCCCGGGTGCTGCGCTTCAACGTTCCACAGCCAATGTTGGGCCAAAGCGGTTGGGTCGTCCATTCCTATACGAAAGCCGTGCGCGAGAACGATCGTGCGTGTTCCATCAACTTCACTTCGGCTCAGCGTCGCCGCAAAACTGAATAGTCGCCGCACCCCTGTTCTCGTCGGCATGAACTTCGTTCTGCTCGTATCATCAGCGCTCATGTTTCGGCCCCTCTGGTGTGAGAGGCAGGACCACAGCGTGGACGCGCGGCCATCCACCCGCGGCTGCAAAAAGGTTATCCATTGCCTTGCCCAAGGCGGCGTTGCTGAAAAGGTTTCCGGCAGACACAAGGCTTGCAATGATCTGGTATGCCTCGGCGCATTCCCCTCGAAGTCGCACAATCTCAGCGGCTGCTTCCCACTCCATTGAACCAGCCGTGCCGGAGCTGGTGAGCCGATCTGTAATGTCTATTTCGGGCATAGCCATTGCAACCACTTCCCCCGACAGTCCATTCGGCCAATCCACCTAATCTGACAGTGGGTAGGGTTGCCTAGTGCGCAATGCAGGGGCACTAGCCGCAATGGTTACGTCGCTGTCAGGTTTGAGCCTTGCCCGCTGGCTACCTTGCCCAGACCTCAGCCAGCCCTTCCGCCAGGAGCAGGTCCTCGATCTGGTCCCGTCGTCCAGCAGCGCCTCGCACAGCCAGCGCCTGCAGCAATTTAACGATCAAGCTTCGGGCGTATAACGAAACGGGTGACAGGAGATGCGAGAGCCCTGGCGCGAGCTTCGCTCCCGACGCTATAATCCGTACCTCTGCCGATCAGCCACCCAGTTCGACCTTATTCCCGATGCCGTGCATGGCACATTGAAAGACTGGGAGTCGCGTTGCTGGAAGCGCGCTAACACACCCAGACCTTGCAAGGGCGCGCCTGCGTTCACGTCGCCACTTCCAGCTGATCCCTCAGCGCACATCACGAACTCCGCGGTGCTATGTTGCCTTCCATAATGCTTCCAATCGGCCACAGGGCGTACCAAGCTGGCTATCCTCTGTGGGATGCGGGGAGTGAGGAGATGTCAAAGCTCGCAACATACTCGCTATTGGGCGCTTTGCTAGGGGTTGTTCTAGTCTTTTGGATTCAACCAAATACGATGGGCGGCGTCTCATTCTTAATTCTCAGCTGTGTAACGATAGTGAATACTTTGGCTGGAGCCGGCGTCTTAATTCAACGTCGCTTCGATGGTGTTCGTCCGAAGGAGTAGGGTTATGGCCAGCTCCGCAATACTCCATTTTATTCGAACAGGCAGCAAGCAAAAAAATTGTTCTTGCTATGCCTATTTGCCGCGACAGTTTCTTATGCAAAACCGGCCCAAGCGCAAAATCGTTTTTGGCTCGCCAACAACTCGGGAGACACCATCCAGGCGGTTACATTCTCGGCTTCACGTACGTCGTCGTGGGGCCCAGACATTTTAGGCTCTAGCATCTTAGCGTCCGGGCAAAGAGTATTCGTCACCCCACTATTTCGAGACTGCATGATTGATGTGAAGGTAACCTATGTCAGCGGACGTGAAGAAACTCGCATGGGTATAAATGCTTGTGCGACGACTTTGGTTTCTTTCGGTAGTGCAGGTGCAGGTGCAGGTGCAGGTGCAGGTGCAGGTGCAGGTGCAGGTGAACCTAGAGATACTGGGAGCAGCCGGCTTGAAAGGCTTGCTCCGGACAGATCCATTGGCGCAACGCGTGGTATCAGGCCGCCGGATGTTTCGACGGCACAACCTCCACCGCTGCCATCTTTAGCCGCACCACCGAGTAATTCAGCCTCCCAATCGGTGGACCGGTTTCATCCTGCGCGCATCACTGCGCGCGCTGAGAACATTCCTCCAGCGGGAGTTGGTGCATACGGAGTTTTAGCGTTGAGGCAGCGTTTAACTCCAGCTAACCAATCGCGATTGAAAGCAGCATGCCTGTCTTATATGGCAACCCTACCAAGGCGTTCGAGTTTGCCAAGCTATGTTCCCCTCGAGTGGCAAATGCTTACAATCTGGCCTTCAGTAAGCACGAACTCAATCGATGATGCTGACCAAAACTGCGATCAGATGCTTGAAAACTATGATTTAACTGGTGGTTTAACAGCAATCGAGGACGCACGACGTCAGGGCGCAAATATGAACGGCCGCGGTCCATTTCTGATCGGATGGTCTCCGGCCCAAAGCCGAGGCAGGGCCGACGCTGTTGTACTCGTAATTGACATGTCTTCTTATGAGCACCAGCAAAGTTTTGATGAAGCCTTCATTTTTTGGCAACAGAAAATTGTGGGCGACCCAGAGCTATGGAGATCCGGTTTCTCATTAGAGCGTTTCCGTGTCGCCGTGCGTGAATTTGCCGACCGTTACGGCCAAGGCATCATTGATAGTGTGGCTCTCCTGAAGAAAGGAGGGTGAATAATTTAGTCAGGGCAGATGGTATAAAGGTTGACCTTCTCGAGTGGGTTCCCAATTGCGAGCATAGGCTCTAGTCGATTGACGTTGTCCTGCTCATGTCATTGCAAGTGCCTTCTGGCGCACTCCGTCGACCCGGCGCGTCCACGAGCGCCCGAAATCGTCCCACCCGTCGAGTGTCTGGAGGTACGCCATCCGTGCTGCGCAGATCCGCGCGATGGCCTCTGCGGGCGCCGGCGCCGCCAAGGCGGCGAGTGTAACCGGTCCCACAGCGCCATCCGCCTTCACGCCGAGCGCCTCCTGGATGACCTTCACGGCCCGCCCGCTGTTCACGGCGAAGTCGAAGACGCAAAGGTCCACCCCGGCCGCCATCTGATCGCACCGGTTCACGAGCCAGTACTGCGCTTGGTAGATCGCGGAGGCCTCCTCGACGGTCAGCTCCCGCACGTCCTCCGTCGTCACCGGCGTGCCGCGCCAGGCGGAGAGCGTGCGATGGGTGATCCCCCGGTTCGTTGCGCCGCCCGGGTCCTTAGGGTTGTCTGCAAACCCGCCTTCGTTCGCCAGGATCACCGGCAGGCAGGCGGCGAAGCGCGCAGACGTGGAGGCCGCTGAGCCGGCCGGCCGGCGGATGCGGGGCTTCTCGCCGAGCTGCGCGGCGTTGTAGTCGTCGGCCTCCATGCCCGGCGGCGAGGGCTCGCGCACCTCCGCGGGCGGGGGTAGCGGCAGGCCGCGCTCCGGTGGCGGCGCGTGTGGCGCAGCCATCGGTGGCGGCAGAGGGTTCGCGTTGACGTTCTCCGCAGCCCCGACGGTTACCGAAGGTGTCTGCGCCGCTCCCGCTGCCCGCTCGTCCTTTGCCGCACTGCCGCGGCTTGAGCCGATCCAGTAGGTAGCGGCCGCGATGGTCAGCGTCTTGACCGTCTCGCGCATGTCCATGTCGACCTGCAGGCCGCCGAGGATGATCACAGCGAAAAGGCTGAGCAGCACAGCCGTGACCACGGGAGCGCCCCAAGCCAGCACTGAACCTTGCCCGGAGAGAGCAACCGTCTGCTGGCGCGCGCTGGCTCTATCCGCCAGGACCGCCTTCATCTCATCGAGTTTCGCCTGATCTCGCGCCGCCTCGCGTCGGGCAGCAATCTCAGCGAGTTGCGCCAGGATTGCGTTAGCGGTCTCAGGATCGGCAGCCGCCGCACGAATGGAGGCCTCATCGGCCCCGCCCGCGTGCTTCGTGACGACACCCGCCACTGTTGCCGCCACCTGGTCAGCCGTGCTGCCAGGGAACAGCCGCGCGATGAGGCCTGCAGCAACCGGGATGAGCTGAGGGAGAAGGCCAAGGACAAAGGCACCCATCAGCGCGCCCCCTGCCAGATAAGCAGGCCAATCCCGACGGCGACGACGGCGAAGAGGACGGTCCCGGCCCAGCCCGATTGGTAGGCCCGCCGTCCGCCTTTCCAACTCGGCATCAACAGCACGGCGACGCACACCAGCGCGCCCCAGATGAGCCACATGGCAGCCTCCACGATGTCAGGGGCCGGGAAGCCGCCCGGCGGCGGTGCTACTCGGCCGGGTGTCGGGGGATCGGCTCTTCCAGGTCGGTCGGCAGGTCGAGCGAGCCGGACCAGGGTGGCGGTTCTATGCCCTTCGACCGGGCTAGATCGTCGGCCGCCTGCCGCGCGTTCGCCGCTCGGTGCCGCATCCCCCAGGCCGCGCCCTTCCACCAGCGAGCAAGGTCCCAGCCGCGGTCGCGGTCACGCTTCGTGTCGGCATGGGACCGCTCTTCGGCGTAGCGCATCGTGCGCTCGCGGTCGCGCTCGGTGCGAAGAGCTTCCATGTCGGTGCGCATCTCGGCGCGCCACTTGCGGTCGTCCTCGACCTCGTCCCGGTCCTCTTCGCGCGCCGCCTTCTGGGCGTTCGCCCGGGCGGTGGCGCGCCTGTCCAGCCAGCCCCACAGGATGCCGCCCCCGGCTAGGGAGGTGGCGATGGCGATGGCCTTGCCGGCCAGGTCGAGCACAGCCTCCAGGCTCCAAACATCACCAGTCGCGGGCATGGCGCGCGATGACGAAGAAGTTCGGGAGGCCGACCGCCGTGACGAAGCCCACCAGGAGCGGCGAGTACGGGAAGAGTGGCCAGACCATCACGCCGATCAGCGCCACCAGGTTCAGTGCGCCGAAGGCGGCGCAGGCGCGAATGAAGCGGACGTTGAGGATCAGCCCCAGCATCTGGACCGTCGCGCCACCGCCCACGAAGGCGACCCACCACCATCCCGGCAGGATGTCGGTGAGTAGGTTGAGGCTCTCCCATTCCTCCGGCCCTTTGCCGCCGAGCGGCATGGAGAGGGTGTAGGCGCCGAGGGCGACGGCGCTGAAGAACTCGGCCCAGCTCGGCTCGTCTCGGAAGATGTTCGAGAGCCGCCACCCCAGGAAGCGGAAGGCTAGGCCGAGGTTCCGGACGGTGCGGGCGGGCATGTCTTGCTCCTCCGGCGACGCCATCAAACGCGGGTAGGCCGGCATGCGCTCACGCCAGCACCTGGGAGGGCGTCACCACGACCGGCCCTTCGTCGACGGCTGCCGCAGGTCCTGTGCACTCGCCGCGCACGTGCCAGACACCGTGCTCGTCGGCGACCCAGTCGGCGGCGAAGGTGCCGACGCTGAGCTCGACGGGCACGAGCGGCATGACGTGGGCGGTGATCGGTGAGCGGACCGTGATGGCCACGCCCGTCGCTGGCATCGCCAGTCCGTCGGCGTCGACGAAGCGCACGACGGCCCGGCACTGCTGGCCCTGGCTTACCCTGAGGGGCACCATCTCGGGATCTCCTGTAAGGGGCAGCCTGAGCATGCCCAGGCGAGCGATCAGGCGAGGCTCAGCACGCAGGGCGGCACGGGCCGCCAACCGGGGGCTCAGTGCGGCACGGGCCGGCAAGCTGGCGGTGAGATGCGCGAAGGTGGGGATGATCCCCTCTCGGCTGACCGGACCGGCGCCGAGGACGACGGGCGCAGCGATTGCACCGCCGCCAACCCCCGCGAACGTGGGCGCTACGGCTTGGCCCGCTCCGGCGAGCTGCGGACCCCTGACGGCCGCCGCTCCGAAGGCGACTGTTGGGGGAGCGGTGATCCCCATTCCGGCCGCGTTCGGGCCGGTGGCCACAGAGCCGCCGATGCCGCTGAACATCGGGGGAGTAGAGCTGCCCGCAGCCTGAACGGTCGGCCCTGCAACGCTGGCAGCCGCAGTGCCCTGGACCGGGAGAGCCCGGGCACCCGAGCCGGAAAGAACCGGGCCAGAGACGGTCGCGCTGCCCGTGCCGGCGAAGATCGGGGCACCCGCCGCGCCACCTCCGACTACCCTGGGGCCGGCTACCACGCCGTCGCCTGCGCCCGCGGTAGATGGTCCACCTGCCGAGCCTGAGGCCGCTGCGGTGGGCCCGCTGGCTACCGCGGCCCCGCTGCCGGTGAAGCTTGGGCCAGACCTGCTGCCGGATCCTGCCAGTGCCGGGCCGGACACCGCGCCCGTGCCGCTACCAGCGAAGCCGGAGGCCGTGGCTGTCCCCGAGCCCGCCGCTCCCGGGCCTTCAACCGTTGCACCGCCGCTGCCCGTGATCCCCGGTGCTACGAAGGACCCGACAGCAACCACGATCGAGGCGGCGATGGCGAGCGCGCCTGAGCCCGAAAACACGGGTGCTGTGCGAGTGCCTGCCCCAGTTGCCGCCGGGCCGGCCACGACGACTGCGCCCGTGCCGTTGACGACCGCGGGGGAGAAGGCACCGGAGGCAGCCACAGCTGGCCCGGCGACAGCGCCGCTACCGCTGCCCGAGACACCTGGTGCCGCCGCGGCGCCGCTGCCGGCCAGGACCGGGCCAGCCACGACAGCCGACGCAACGCCGGTCGCGGCTGGCTTCTGGCTGGCGCCTGAGCCCGCCGCCGAGGGGCCTGTTACCGAGGCTGCCGCTGCGCCAAGGACGACTGGCGCTGCTTGTGTCCCGCTACCGGCAACGATCGGGCCCGCGACGGCTGCTACCGCGGTTCCAGAGAAGGACAGCACTGTTCGGCTGCCGGCCCCGACAATGGTTGGCCCGGCGACCGCCGCAGCCCCCGAGCCGGCAAAGGAGGGCGCCGCCGACGTGCCAGTGCCCGAGAGGAGCGGGCCGGCGACTGCTGCGGCTCCCGCGCCGGACGTTGATCCGCTCGGCGAAGCAGGGGCGACATAATCGGGGTTGGCGGTGTCGCCGATGGTCTGCGCGGCCCAGCCCGAGTGCTTCTGCCGGCTGCTCCCGCCGAAGCCGTGGGCGCCAAACCCGCCGTAGATCGTTGCTCGCGCCTTCTCGGGGCTGTTGAAGTCGAGCCCCTGGCCACCGACGAAGAGCATGGCGCGCTTGGCGCTGTAGCTGCCGTAGGAGTCAGGGCCGCCCGCGCTCGAGGCGCCGTTCGTCCATGAGGTGATCTGGGTGTTGTTGTCGTCGAACGGGTTATCGTTGGTCTCGAGCTGGACGACTGATGCCGTTCCAAAGGCCGGCATCGGGGTTGAGAAGTCGTAGCGGTAGCCGTTGTCGGAGTAGCTGTAGAGGTGCTCCGCGTAGCTGCCATAGGCGGCCCAGAGCGCCATGGAGGCGACGTTGTTCCAGTCGAAGTCCCGGCCGTCACCGACCAGGGACAGCGTGCGGCCATTGCTCACCCAGGCGTCGTGCCGGACGATCATCGTGTAGAGCATGCGCCAGCGGCTCGAGCCGTTGGGCGTCGGGACGGCGTAGGCCGGGATGACGGGATCGACGGTGTAGAGGTACCGGACCCCATCATCGTTCTGAATGCCGACCACGTCGGCGATGCCACCCAGCGTGTCGAAGGTCACGCGGGGCGCCGTCGAGAAGCCCGCCGTGACGAACTTGTTCACGCCGTCGTGGAAGTTGACCTCGAGCCAGCGCGCATGGCCGCCCCCGGCCGTCGCCCAGGCTTTGTCGGCCGAGGTCGCGGTGCCCGTCGAGTTGACGTTGACGGTGCGCGTCGCGTTGTCGAGGCTTCGCTGCCAGAGACCGGCCGCCCCTGTGTAGGCGGACGAGGTCGAGCGCAGCCCGAAAGCCGGAAGCGCCTCGGTGAGCCCGTCCATCGGCGGCGGGAGCGGAGCGGCCGGAGATCCTGCCCCGGCTTGGAAGGCGCTGCTCTGGAATGCGCCAACCTGGAAGGCCATGCTGACCTCCCTAGAGGCTGTCGCAGACGCGGAAGAATTCGTCCGTGGCTGCCTCGTCGAGCCCCTTCGACGCAGCGAACATGACGATCAGCGGGTTATCGCGGTCCACGTCCACCATCCCCGCGAAGTCGAGCCGCGCTTTGAAGGCGAGCTCAGCCGGCAGTTGGTTGACCAGCTCCTCAATCTGGAACGGCAGGTCGCCGAACTTGGCCGCTGCCAGCAGCTCCTCAGGTGTCGCGAAGCCGTAGGCACCGAGCCCGGCCAGGAACCGTAGCAGCCGCACGCTGGATGGCACCGGGAGCGGTGGCGCCGGTGGCGCCGGCGGCTCCGTGAAGGTGAGAGCGTACCCCTGCGGCAACCCCATGGTGCTGCCCTCGGGGAGCATCACCGTGTTCTCGACCAAACCGTCCGGCGCGATCACCCAGGCGCGCACGAGCACCGCCGGTGGCGCTGACGGTGGCGGAGGAGACGGAGGCGGGGGACCGAAGGGCGGTTCGACCTCGGGCATCAGCCGATCCACCAGATGCGCAGCGCACCACCACCCCCGACGCCGCCCGCGCCAGAGGTCCCCGAAGACGTGGAGGCGATGGAACCGCCGCCGCCGCCGCCACCGCCAGGGAAGCCACCCGCGCCGCCAGCACCGCCCGAGCCGGTGGAGAAGCTGGATGCGCCACCCCCACCGCCACCGCCGCCAGGCCCGAACCCGGCCGTGGTGGTGGAGGAGCCCCCCGTGCCAGCAGCGCCCGTGGCGGTAGTGGATCCGGCCCCGAGCGCCGCGCCGGTCGCGCCGCCAACGCCACCAGCCGCACCGCCGCTCTGCGGCACGTTGGAAGCGTTGATGCCGCCGCCAGAGCCACCACCCGAGCCGCCCGCGGTATGAATGGTGCTCCCGCCCGTGAAGGAGGCGCCTGCGGTGCTGGTTCCTGCCCCGCCACCACCGCCATAGGGCGACGAAGCGGAGACGCCGACAGCGCCAGACCCACCCGCAGCGCCGCCGCCCGCACCCGTGGTTGTGGCACCGACAATGCCGGCGCCAATTGCGCCGCCCGAGCCACCGCCATTGCTCGCCGTCGCGTTTGCATTGGCGAAAGAGCCCGAGCCGCCGCCGTAGGCGGAGAGGATGGAGGTTGAGGCAATGGTGCCGCCGAAGTAGCTGTTGCCGCCGAGCCCCCCGTTTTGCCCTGCGCCGGTCGTCACGCCGCCGCCAGCCGTGCCGCCCGCGCCGACCAAGTAGGGGATCGTAGCGCCGAGCTTGGCGATGAGCTGAGGCACCGAGAACAGGCCCGAGTTGTGCCCACCGCCGCCGCCGCCACCGCCACCAGAACAGGCCGTGCCGGCCGTGGTCTGCTTGGAGCCCGAGCCCCCGCCCCCGCCGCCTCCGTAGACCTCGACCAAGGCCCATTCCGCCCAGGCTGGCGGCGTGATGCTGCCGGAGCCGGATGTGTAGGCGTCGGCCTGCATCTGGGCGCCGATGGTGAGCACGCCGCCAGACAGCGCGGTGGCCGGGGAGACGCTGACCTCCTCCGCCGCGCCCGTGCCCGTCCCGGTGCGCCCTACCAACCGCCCGCTGGCCAGCGACAGGCTGTGATCGGCGTTCCAGTCGGAGGGCCGCACGAGCGACGTGTCGGCGTCATCGGTGCCCGTCGAGGTCTTCGAGTGCTTGACAGTGAGCGCCACCGCCGTCGCCCCTTAGGAGGCAGACTGCGTGTAGGTCAGCGAGCTGACGGTGACGGTGCCGAGCTGGACGATGCTCGGGCCACCGGAAAAGGTGATCTCCGCCACACCCTCATAGGCCCAGGTCACACCGCCATCGGTGATCGTGGCGCCAATTCCAGTCGGTCCGCCAGAGGCCGCGGCGGTCCCCGCGGCCGTGGCGCGGTACTGGTTGCCGCCGTTCACGACGCGATCCCCGATCGCGTAGGCCGTCGAGGCGATCCAGGAGAAGGCCGCCCGGTAGTCCACCACCGCGGTCGTGCCCCCCGCCTCGAAGGCGCGCGCAAAGGTCGGCCGGCCGGTATTGTCGGCGCTGCTGTCCGCCGTGATGGCGTTCGCCGCGGCGGTGCCGTTGGTGGCCGCCGCAAAAGCGGTGGCGCCGAAGGTAAGCTCCGCCAGGAGGGTGTTTCCCGAAAGAGCTGTGTTGGCATCGACGGGCGGTGTCCCGGTGTAGACGCGCAACAAGCCGCCGTTGAGGCGCACGGTGACGGCATCCGCCGCCCGGTTGCGGTTGGCAGTCGTGATTGAGGGCATAGCCCAATCCTTTCAGGGGAGGGTCAGGGAGTGGGCGGCAGGAGGCCGCGCTCGACGTGCCAAAGCCGGGAGGCCTCGCAGTGGCCGACGCCGTTGAAGGGCAGCTGGTCCAAAGTCCGGGCCAGCGCCTGTCCGAGAGGGCTGCCCCGCGCCGCGAGGTGGCCGCAGCGGGCGGAAAAGGTGACCGCACCATCTCCGCCCGTGACGCCGTTGAGAAAGCGCGAGGCGCCGGAGAGCGTTTCGTGCAGCCAGCCCTCCTGGGGCTCGACGGCGGGCATGCCCGTTACGCCCAGGCCAGCTCGCGGAACCAGTCGAGTGGATCACCGCGCACGTCGCTCAGGGCGAGGTAGGGACCAGAGTCGTTGGCGTGGGCCCGGTGCTTGCCGCACACTGTGCGGGCATCGGCGTCGTTGGTGATGGATGCGATGAGCACGTTGGACCGCATCTGCAACCTGCCGTAATTGCCGGCATCCCACTGGTTCGGGCCCCACTTGGACTCCGCCGCGTTGGCCAGCTTCGCCCAGGTGTTCTCGGTAAAGGGCGGGTTGAAGATGTCGTGCGAGCTGCTGACCATGAAGCGGTAGGTCGCGCCCCGGCCGAGTGGCATGACGTCCTCGTGCATGCACCGGCCCACGTAGAAGTTCTTGGCGAAGCTCTGCGTGTAGGTCATGGCGTTCTCGCTGCCCGCCACCACCGCGGCCCAGGTGCCCGCCATGGCGTGGTCCATCATCCAGGCCTTCAGGTCCCAGAGGTTGCCCACCCCCGACTGTCCGTAGGGGCTCGAGAACGGCAGCCAGCCATAAGTCTCACCCTGCTGCGCCCGCCATGCTGGCACTTGGCTGAGCAAGTAGCCGAAGTTCCAGTTGAGGACCCGGCGCATCGGCAGGCGGATGGCAGAGCTGTCTGGGGCGAGGCGAACGGTGAAGGCGATGTCGCGCGCCGCCCAGCCCGCCTGCCGGGGCTGGTTCTCCTGCATGAAGCACCAGTCGTGCCACTCGCCGCCGATCTGGCGCCAGCGAGCGTCGACGAAGGTGCTGCCGAGGGTGTAGCAGCCCTGCCGCTCGAGGGCGTCGCCGAACTGGCGGCGGCCCGTGATGAGGTAGGCGGCATAGGCAAACATCGGCTGGTGGGCGCCGTCCCAGTCGCGCTGAATGGCGAACTCGGTCCGGATCATGTTCGGCGGGTTCTTGCCCTGATCCGTGCCGCGGTTGCCGTAGTCCCACCAGGCGCCCGGGGTGCCAATCCCCGGGAAGTTGTTCAGGGGGACCTTGTTGATCGGATCCCACTGGTTGGCAGGGATGCCGCGGAAGGCCTCCGCCTGAGCGATGACCCACTGCCGTGCCCGAGGGTCCATCGTGACGAAGTAGGTCTGGGCCCACTGGGTCAGCACCCCGATGTCAGGGCGACCACCCGTGCCGCCCATGTTCGGGTTCTGCGTGCCTGCCGTGTGGTACGGCAGGCGGAAGTTGCCGTCCGCGGCCGAGGCGTAGCCAGCGAGCAGGCTCTCGTAGACCCCGGAGAGCAGGTCGTAGGGCGGGACCACGGCGAGGCGCTGCAGCTCGCCGGCGTCGAAGATAATGCAGGTGTCCGGAGGATTGTTGCTCGCGTTCTGGGCCGCCGAGAGGGAGGTCTGGATGAACTTGCCCCAGCCCCCGAGATTGTAGATCCGCTGGTTGGTGCGCTGGATGACCGGGGTGCCACCCTGGGTGATGTTGATGTCGACGAAGTAGCTGCCGACGTCCGAGACCCCCGGCACCCGGCACTGGTCCGCCATGATCTCCCAGGCATAGTCCTGGTTCCCGTCCTTGAACGTCGTGACGTCGACGTTCATGCGCAGGGCATGGCCGCAGTTGATGTAGAAGCGGCGCTCGGAAGCCAGCTTGCCGGAGTACCGGACGTCGCTCGAGGTTGCCCCGGTCAGCAGCTGCGAGGGGGCCATGTTGAAGGTGGTGTTGACCACCGTCTCCGCGCCGCTGTCGTCGATGTAGGTGTCGTAGTAGACACCACCGATGGTCACGTACCGCTGGACGTTCGCCAGCCCCTTGCGCTTCTTGTAGACCACCGTGCCCGCGATGGGGCTGGTGGCATAAGCGTCGGTGCCGACATCCGCGCCGCTGAGAGGTGTCGCGGTCTTCCGCAGCATGGCCAGCACCGCCGCGCCGTTCACGATCTGCGGCTGGGTGGTGATGATCTGCGCGTGGTCTACGCTTCCGTCGTCGGCGTGCTTCGACAGCACCACCATCTGCGCTTCCTTGGCGGAGCCCGCGTAGACGACCTCGATGTTGTCCGTGGGCTGGACCTTGCCCGGCGCGAAGTTGATGGCGAAGAACATCATTCGCTGCGGCAGCGTGACCCCGCTCGGGCCGGTGAAGCCGAAGCCGATGATGTCGTTGGCCGAGCTCGGCTGGGTCACGGTGGGGGCGAAGACCACGCCCGCCACGGTGCCCGTCGAGGGCATCGGCTTGATCTTAGTGGCGGGGTCGTAGACCCGGGCGAAGCTGTCGTAGGCGGTGCTCGGGGTGGTGTCGACGGGCGTGGTGCCGCCACCGGTGGAGCCGCCACCGGTCGAGCCACCGGTGCTGGCGGTCTCGTCGGTGCCGGTGAGGTTGGCGGCCTGCCGGGCCACCCAGGCCGCGTCGACGGCGCTCTGCGGCTTCAGGCCGAGGAGCCGGCTGAAGTGCGCGACGAGGAGGTCCTCGTCGCCGAGCGCGTCGGTGACGTAGACGTCCGACACATCGAAGGCGGCGGTGAACTGGTAGCCGTCCGGGGGCGTGTCCGGAAAGACCGAATTCCCCATCATCAGCTTGCCGGGGAACGGGTTCGCGATGCCCTGCAAGGTGCCGCTCACCGCGTCGTTGATGCGCAGCCGCCCTGTGCCGTCGAGGTTACGGCGGAAGGCCATAACGATCGGGGTGTCGAGAGAGGCCGGCACGTCGCCGGTCTCGTAATCGTAGTTGCCCAGGTAGATGCCTGCATCCGGCCGGAAGTAGGGGCGCAGGAAGGGATAGTGGTTGTTGGCGTTCGGGGCGTCGCCCATCACCGTGAGCGGGGCGCCATAGCCCTGCGGCTGATTCGTGCGGCGCCGGATCACCGCCACCACCAGGATGCCGCCGGTAGACGAGTTGATGGTGGAGCTGACCAGCCGCTGGTTATTGCCGTCGAAGGTCAGGTAGGGGCGGCCGTTGAAGTAGGAACTCTGGAAGCCCGCATCTCCCGGCTTGCGGAAGGTCGGCGCGTTCGGCCCGCCGCCGAGCACCAGGTCCTGAGCGATGGCCGTCTGATCGGCCAGGACGGAGACGACGCCACCCGAGGCGGTCACCGGCGTCCCCGCGAAGGAGCTGAGCAGCTTCGACCCGCTCAGCACCAGGCGGGCGCCCTTCAGGCTGTCGAGGGGGTTGGCCGGCACTGTCCCAGCCGTCACGGGGATGAGGATGCTGGTGACCCGCGGGCTGTTCGTCGCGCCCGCCAGGGTCTGGGACAGGTTGAGGGTGATGTCGCCCGCCACCGTGAGGGGGTTCGCACCCACCAGGATGGCGGTCTTCGTCGCGTTGAGGGCGAAGCGCGTCTCATCCGTCGGCAGGGCGACGGTCGCCCCGGCGGCAGCGCCCGCGATGGTGGCGATGGTGGCGCCCGCGGCGGTTGCGGCCGTGCCAGTCTGGAAGGAGGTCGCCGCGAGGGCGATGGTCAGCGCCGGCAGCGTCACCGACGGCACCACATCGGCCAGGAACTGGACGGGCGTGCTGTACCACCACTCCTCGGCCGTGCCGTTGGCGTTGATCCCCTTCACGCCGGCCCGGAACCACTTCTTGTCGTCCTCGGTGGGCGGGACGTAGGTCGTCGCCGTCGCGCCGGCGACGTCGGTCCAAGGGCCACCGCTCGAGGCGCCGCGCTGCCACTTCTGAGCGTACCCGGTCGGATTGTCGCTCCAACCGCCAAAAGACTGAATCTGCATGCGACGGGCCTCTAGAGCTTGATGACGGGGGCGGCGCCGGTCGGCGCAGGCGGGGAGGGGCGCAGGGGCTTGGCCTTGCCGGCCAGGATGTCGTCGAGCTTCTTCATGATCAGGGCCTGCTGGCTGACGTGCGTCAGCAGCAGCTCCTTCACCGAAGGATCCTTCGTGGTCGCCATGGTCGGTCTCCGAAGAGGCGGGTGTGCGGCCCTGGCCGGTCGGGCCTCAGGCGGTGATGACGGGGGGGCTGATGCCGATTGGGACGCCCAGGCTGCCCGCATTGATGATCGGCGGTGTGAGTCCGACCGGCACGCGCAGCGGTGTCGTGGTCGGGGGCGGGGTGGGCGTCGTGCCGGTGGGAAGGTTAGCGAGCTGCGTGCGCAGCGTGTCGATCTGGATCTGCAGCGCGGTGTTCGCCGCCTCGACCGTTTGGGCGGAGGCGAGAGGGGCCACGGCAGCCCCGATCAGTGTGGCGACGGCCGTGTCGGAGAGCACACCCGCAGCCGCGGCGGCCGCGGCTTCCGCCGCCTCTTCCGCCGCGGTGCGCGCCGCCAGCACGTCGGCAATGACGCTGTCGCCCAGGCCGGAAAGGAGCTGCCAGCCCGCGGAGGTCCCCAGGTAGACCTCGAGGCCGACCAGGTCGGTGTTGAACCGCACCATGCCCGGGGAAGCCGGATCCGGCCGCTCTGCCGTCGTGCCGGGCGCGATCTGCTGGAAGATGGGGCGGATGGGTGTGTAACCCGGAGGCGCGCGGGTCACGTCGCCGTCGAGGATGCGCTTGTACCAGTAGTCTGTATCCGGCACGGCCCTCCCCTCGGGGGGGAGGAAGTCGTGCTGGTCCGGATCCGTGATCTGGAAGCCGGTCTTCGGGATGACAATCATGGCCGACCCTCCTGGTCCAAAGGGTCAGGCCGCTTCGTCGGGCGTGCCGTCGGCGCGGAGCGCGGTGGCCTCGGCCTGAGTGATCAGCCCCGCGCCGCGCAGCGCGTTGATCCCCAGCTGCACCCGCGGATCGTCGAGGTTCGTCTCCGCCGCGGCCGCTTGGTTCAGCATGAAGGTCAGCAGGGCGCCGTCGCCGGCGGTCGCCGCCTGCATGGCCGCCACCGAGATCGCCTCTTGCTTCGCCTGCGCCAGGCGGTCGCGAAAGGCGAGGCTGCGGATGACCCGGATGGGCGCGGCGGTACCGGCCGGCGGTGCGGGCGGCAACTCGGCGAGCTTGCCGTCGATGACGGTCCAGCCCGGCTTGATGAGCTCGAGCCGCTGGTAGGCGCCGGCCTCGTACTCGCTCTTCCCGTCCCAGAGCACCGTCGTGACGACGTCGTCCTTCAGGTACTCGATCCCGTCGATCGTCTGCTTGCGCGTCGCGATGATGGCGTAGGTCGTGCTGGCCATGGCGCCCCTCAGTTCCGGCAGAATTCGACGATGAGCGCGACGCCCGCGGTGCCGACGCCGCCATTCTTCGGCGACGACCCGGCGCCCCCGCCCGCCCCGCCGGCACCGAAGCCCGTCCCGCTTGTGCCGGCCGGGTCATAGGAGAAGGAGGCGACGCCGCCCTGGCCGAACATGCTGGACCCGCCCGCGCCGCCGACGCCTGAGCCGCCGACCAGCATGCCGGGCGTGCCGCTGCCGCCGCTGACGTTCACGAGGCCGCCCGTGCTGTCGCCGCCGATGCCGCGCCCGCCGACCGCGCCGGTCTGGCCCGCGCCGCCGAAGGCCCCGCCACTGGCGATGATGAGTCCGGACACAGTCGTGAAGCCGCCAGCGACGCCGTTGAGGCCGGCCGGGCCGTTGCCGCCCCCGCCCGGTGCTCCGACCGTCACGTTGTGCGTGGCGGAGATCTCCGTCCGGTTGAACCACCGCTCGCCGTAGGCTCCCGCGCCGCCCCCGCCGCCTGCCGACCCACCAGCCCCGCCGACCGCCCCACCGCCGCCGGCGCCACCTCCGACGCAGCGAATGAGGCAGACGCGCATGCCCGGGTCCGGCGTCCAGGTGCCCGAGGTCAGGAAGGTCGAGCTCTTGATTCGGTTCAGGGTGACGTTGCGCACCGCGGCCAGGACCTGCTTCAGGTCGACGCCGCTGTTGTCCGGGGTGATGCCCCCCTCGGTCAGGAGGGCCATCAGCTCCTCCTGGATGGTGTTGAAGGCGTGCGCGTCGAAAATGCTGGCCTGCAGGCCGGCGGCGGGGTCTCCGTTGGTCCCGAAGCCGGGCACCCCGAGCGCGGCCGGCGCAAGCGGCAGCGTCGACACCTGCGTGCCGTTTGCAAGGCGCCTCATGCGCGTCTCCTAGCTGTACTGGAAGATCAGGACGGTGTGGGCCGGGGCGAGCGCGCGCAGCTCGCACTCGAGGACCTCGTTACCCCAGGCGCGGAACGGCTCGCCGAGGGTGCTGAGCCCGAGGCGGAACTGACGCTGCGTGGTCTCGGCGCTCAGCACGGCCCAGGCGTGCGCCCAGCGTTCGTCGTTCATCCGGCCACCCAGGCGCAGGGCGCCCAGCCGGGCCGGGCCGAAGGACTCCACCGTGATGGCGTAGCCCAGTCGCGCCGCGTGGCGGACGAAGTAGCCGGCGCTCTGCCCACCGGTAGCGGTCAGCCGCGCGGTAACCTGGCCGCGGCGCTGCTGCAGCGACGGGTTCTCGCCCGCGCAGGGGTCGGGCAGGCCCAGCGTCCGCTCCCACTCCGGCAGGAGCTCGTAGGCCTGGGGCGGGAAGGCGTCCGCCAGGAGAGCGACCGCTCGCGCATCAAGGCGCTGAGCCGTGGGCGCAACGCCCCTGGCCGTCATGGCCATGCTGCTGGTCAGCTGATGCGGCCAGATGCGCCCGCGCGGCAAGAGCGAGAGGATGGCGGTGGCGTAGGCCGCGACGCTGCGGCTGGTCAGCCTCATGAGACGAAGGTCACCGTACCCAGCACCGGCAGGGAACCGGTGCCGATCTCCACCGGACCGGTCGGCGCGAGGATGGTGAAGCGGGAGACCCCGAATACGGCGTCGACCGCGCCGCTGGTGTCGGAGGGGAAGATCGTGCCGTCCGGCTCCCCTTTGGCCCGCAGCATGGCCGCCAGAGCGGTCCGGATCTCCGCCCGCGTCGCGGCGCTGTCTTGCGAGAGGTTGCCGATGCTGAAGTCGATGGGCTGGGGCGTCGGCACCACCGCATAGACGAGGGCGGTGACCGGCTGGTCCGGGAAGATGGCGTTGGCGACGGCGAGCTGGTCGCCGGTGGCCGGCGCCGCGCGCGGTTCGTCGCTCGCCACACCGTTGCTGCCGACCGGGAAGCCGCCCGGGTTCGTCTCGTCCATCATGAACCGCACGATCACGGTGCCAGCGCCCATACCGTTGGGCTGGATCCATGCCCGGGTGACGCCCGGTACGGCGAGGGCCCAGTCGAGATAGTCGCGCGCGGCGCCGCCCTGCGCCGGCTCTGCGTAGGCGAGCAGCATGCGGGTTAGGAAGCCGTCGCTGTCGATGTCCTCAGCGTCGGTGCCGCCCGTCAGCGGCCCCTCGGCGAGGCCGGCCGAGGTCACGCCGGGCACGGCAGGGCTGAGCAGCAGCGCGGTGCCAGCCGGGCCGTTGCCGGCAGGACCGGCGGCGCTGGCCTGCAGAGGAACGGTGACCGAGCCGTTCAGGCCGACAGCGGCGTCCGCGGTCGTGACGTAGGCCGCGCTGCCATCCGCGCGCCTCACGGCGGAGCCGACCGGCAGCAGGGCGCCCGGCGCGCCGGGGAAGGTCCCGCGGCCTTTGGTGAGGGTGGCATCCTTCGGGAAGACGCCCTTCAGGGCTGCCCAGGCTGCCCGGAACTCGCCCGTCGAGGTGGCCGGCACCGCCTGCCGGGCGATCCAGTCGAGATAGCCGTAGAGGCCCTGCGTCAGCCCGGCGATGGCGATGCCCATGGCGTAGTCCGGCCGCCACCGGAGAACCGCCGGGACGCCGGACGCCTGGGCAAGGTCGGCCAGCACCTGCTGGATGAGCGCAGTAAGGGACGGGCGCGCGAATGGCATGCGGTCAGGCTCCCTGCCAGGCCCAGTCGAAGCGGAGATCGGCGCGCCGACCGTCGCGGTGGACGATCACCGGCCGCAGCACCAGGAAAGTCGGCCCGGCCCACTCGGCCGTGACGTCGACCCGCGCCGCGACGTCGTCCTCGATCAGCCAAGCGAGAGCCTCGCGGGCGTAGGTCTCGGCCAGGCGCAGGGTCTCCGGCAGGTGCTTCGCCCGGTCCAGCAGCCACAGGCGGCTGCCCAGCGGTTTCTCCGAGTAGGCGTCCGCCCACCAGCCCCGGCAGTCGTCCGTGCCGTCGGTGACGACGTCGTCCGGGCCGGCGCGGCGGTCCGTGAAGAGGCTCATCCAGACCGCCGTCTCGAGGTCGTCGCCCGGGGCGAGCTGCCCGGCGGCGTCCCGTGCCCAGTCGCCGCGTCCGGTCTGGTTGTCCCAGGCGATCGCGACGGTGGTCACGAGAGGGCCCACCAGATGAGCGTGAGGGCAGCAGCCGGAATGCCGATGAAGGTGGCGTAGCCGTGCCAGAGCGGCGCAAATCCCCCACGCCGCTCGATACGCCCACAGTAGCTGTCGGCGGAAAACCTGTACTCCGTCACGCGTTCGGCTCCCCCGTCTGGCCGCTGCCGTTCTGCACGCCGCCGTGGCGGTGGTGGACAAGGCTGATGCCACTGGCGACTACGTCGCCCGTGACCCGGAGGACGGGCGTGTCCATCGTCACCTCCACCGCCGCCTTAACCGCAATCTTGCCGCCCAGCTTGACGTGCACGTGGCTCCCGTCGTGCGTGTGGATCGCGGCTTCCCCCTCGGCGAGCTCGATGGTGAATCGCCCGTCGTCGGTAGCGATGATCACCCCGGCCGCCCGGTTGCCGCCCAGGAAGAGCACGGCCGCGTCGGCGCCGGGGCGCGGCCGGGAGGAGACGCCGTAGAGGGAGAGGACGGGCGTGTCGTCCCGGACTTCGCCCGTCTCTGGCAGCTTGACCTGCGCGGTCAGGGTGCTGCGCCCGGTGGCGCGGTCGGTGCGCGTCGCCATGATGCGGCCCAGGCCGATCATCATGCCGACCCGGCCGGCGAGCTGCCGCGCGTTCATCACTGCGTTTCCGACCGGCGCTGGGCCAGCTCTTCGTCGATCCGCCCGCCCTCCTCGGCCGCCTGTCGAATCTGCCACCCGAAGGAGAAGAGCGGATCGTACTGGGGGTCGAAGCCCCGGGGGTTCATGAGGTGCAACCGCGCCGTGGTGCCGCCCTCGCCGCGACTGAAGGTCACGTCGCCAATGGTCCAGGTCTCCTCCTCAACCTGGCAGGTGGGGATGTGCACCGCGGCCAGCCGGTTCGGCTCCCAGAGCCGCCCCTCGCTGTCGCGCCAGCTGTCGACCAGGACGGTGACGTCCTCGGAGCGCCCGAGGCGCCGCGCCTGCTCCCACTCCGCCCGCTCCCGCGCCGCGTCCTCGATGGAGCCGGTGCCCGAGTGCTCGAGGATGATGATGCGGCGGCGCAGCCGCTTCACGCCCTCGTCCTTCGCCTCGCCGATCGGCGGAGGGAGGCTCCCGCCGCCGGCGGCGTTCTCCGCCTGCATGAGGGGCAGCACGCTGAGGGGGTAGACCTGATACTCGCTGAACCGCTGGTCGATGCCGTAATCCGGGAAGGCTGAGAGCAGGTTCTCGCCCTCCCGAATGCCGCTGGAATGGCGCTCCGTGGAGACCTTGCGGAGCACGATGTTGCCCTCGGCGTCGTCATAGCAGAGGAACTTCGCGAAGCGGCAGAGGCGCTCGATAACGTCCCAGCTCGTCTCGCCGAGTTGCAGGTTCAGCTGCGGTACCACCGGCCCCTCGCCATCCGGCAGGGAGACGCTGATCCCGTACTTGCCGGCCAGGGTCGCGGCGATCTGCCCGACTGTCTGCCCGCTGATCTGGAAGGTGTCGAAGATGGCCGCGCAGTCGACCAAGTCCTGCGACCGGGAGCGCCCCATGATGGTGACGGTGTGCCGCCGCGCATCGATGGCGGGGATGTAGCGGTCCACGTAGCCGGTGATGACGGTATCGCGGCCCATCTTCACCTTGCAGGACTGGCCCGGCTCGATGACCACCTCCGCCGCCTCGCCCGGGTACCGCTCGGTCAGGGTGATGGTGAAGGCGGAGGGCATCTGCTCGCAGCTGCGGGCGACCTGAACCGTATCCCAACCCCCGAATACCTTGCCGTCGACCTCGAGCGTCAGCTCGTCGTCCGGGTAGTCCCCGGGCGGCGGCGGCGGCGGCAGAGGAAGATCGCCGGGCCTAGAGGGGGTGACGACCACCTCCGGGACCTCCACGATGGGCGCCGTGTCGGACATCCTGGCTCCTGAGGAGGACTGCTATGTGGCTCGGTCTACTGAGCGTCGCGTTCGCGCTGTTGGCCGCACTGCTCTTCATCGACCTTGTGGCGGCCCTGGCTCTGGCCCGTAACAGTCTGGCTATCGGCCTGGTGCTCACCGCCAAGCTTCCAGCCTTCCTGCTTGCTGCAATTGCTCACATTGCTGCCGATGGCTTCGCAAACACCATCCGCGCGCTCCGGAACGTGCAAGTCTCGCCGAGGCAGTCTTCCCATTCTGAGACAGAGCCACAGCCTGCCGTTCAATCGTCTCCGGTGCGCTCGTCTCTCGGCGATGAGCAATCGGCTGCAGAGCGGGATCGCATCATGGACAGGCGCATGTCGCGCTGGATGTCGGACAGCTTGAAGGACGCTTCGACGCCTACCTCGCCAAAGCCGTAAACCGCTCAGGCATGAAAATCGGGTTCGGCGGGTCGCCGGCCATGCGGGTGATTTCAGGCTCTCGCCCCGCGTCTCCGTAGAGGCGCTGCGCAAGCACCAGGGAGGGCATCAAGGCCTTCACCTCCACAGGCCGAAGCGGCGAGAGGTTCGCCCCACGCCGGCGCAGGTCCCGGTCCACCGCGCCTCGCACGGCGCGCAGGGCGGTCGCGACGGCATCCTCGCCCGCATCTGCCGCCACGATCTCCTCGGTCGCCAGCAGCTCGCAGACGTCGGTGCGTAGGCTCTCGGCCTCGTCGTAGGAGCGCGGCTGGCAGGCCGTGGCCGCCCGCGCCAGCGCCGACAGGGCGGCCCGCCGCCCGACTGCCGCCAGCGCCGCGTTGCCGCCGGCGGGCATCGGCGCCTCAGCAAGGGCCATGAGCAGCCGCACCCGGTCGGAGGGGTCCGCCGCGGTCTCCGCTACCCCCGCGACCAGCGCGAGCATGGCGGCGACGAGCTCGGCCGGGGTGCTCATAGGCGGCCCGCCAGGTTCACGACCGTATCCCCTAACCTGGTCACCTGCGACCGCGCCGTGCTGAAGCGCGAGAGGGCCCCGTTGACCCCGCTGGTGAGAGACGTCACACGGCCGAAGCCGGTGTTGATGGTGCGGCTGGTCGCGTTGAGGAAGCGGCCGACGTCGCCCAGGCCCAGCATGCCCGCCACCGCCGAGACGCTCCGCAGCGCCCCGGTCGCGCTGCTGACCAGCCCGCGAGCCGTCGCGACGTAGCTCCGCGCGGTCTGGACCACGCTCTGCGCCCCGGCATAGCCCTCGCTCACCGTGGCGGTGAGCGCCTTCGCGCCGCCTTCACCGACCACCTTGTCCAGGGCCTCGCAGACGCCGTCGACTTCGGCCGCGCCGTTCGTCACGCTGCCCGGGAAGCGCCGGGCGCCGGTCTCGATGAACTCCATGCTGAGGCGGACGATCCGCCCCTCATCCCAGGCATCCGCCGCGGCAAGGTTCAGCAGAGTGACCGTGAACTCGCCGCGCAGCGGGTGCACGAGGGTGCCCGGCCCCTTGGCTTCGGCGGCCGCCTGCAGCTCCTCGAGCTGGGCCGCGACGTCGTCTCCGATCAGGAAGCCCTTCACCAGCATGGCGCGAGAACGGCGCCCGAGGTCCTCAGCCCAGGGCTGGTCCCGGAATGGGTACTCGTGCACGTGCACCCGTCGCCCGAAGAGCGCCTCGCTGCCGAGCACCTGGAAGGCGACGCCCCGCCAGGACGCCGGGCGCAGGTTGGCTCGCCAGCCGCTTAGGGAACCGCTCACGGCCCGTCCCAGTCCAGCATAGCGCGCTCGACGCGCGGCGGCGCCACAGAGGCAATGCCCTCGCTCCGCGCGAGCACCTTGGTGTCCCGCCCAGCGCCGGCCAGGTGGATGTTCACGTCGACGCTCCCGTTCATGCGCTGCGACTGGGCTCCGTCCAAGGGACTTGCGACCGGCGGGGCCGCCGCTGGCGCTGGGCTGGCGAGAGGAGATGCCGCCGCCGGGGGAGCTTGTCGCACAGCGCCGGGCCCCATCGCTTCAAGGAGCGATCGGGGAGAGAGCGGCGCACTGGGTGAAGCGGCCGGGGCCGGAGCTGAAGCGGGTGCCTGGGTAAGGCGCCGGAAGAAGTTCTCGGCCGTCGCCCGGGTGGCGCGAGCCTCAGCCATCTGAGCCTGCAGCGTGACGCCTGGACGCTCCCACTCCTTCGAAGCGATGTGCCCCGCATCACCACCGGTGCGAGCGCCCCGCAGACGGTCTCCCGCTGCCCTCTCGGGTCCCTGTGTCAGCTCCCAGTGTGCGTGCTCGTACTGTGTCCGCGCGTCCGTCTGCTCGGGCAGCATCCCACCGTGCCGCTCCCTGAAGGCGGTGAGCCGCGACCCGTTCATCTGCTGCATGCCGTGCGAACGCCCACCGTCGCCGGCGCGGACCTGTGGATCCAATCCGGACTCGTGGTGCAGACGCGCAACGATCCCGGCCGAGGCCTCCGCGCTCCACCCCTTCGAGCGGAAGAAATCGAAGGCTTCCTGCTGGCGGCGGCCGACCGCGTCTGCCCCGAAAGACCGGGTAGGGAACGCCGCCGAGGACTCGTCCTGAGCCCCACGCCGCTGAGACCCAGAGCCGAATCCCCCCGGCCCCGGACGGTTCATCGTTCCGAGGCCCATCTGAAGCCGCTGGGTCAACGAGTAGAGCTCATTCGAGCCGCCATCGCCGTAGTAACCGCCGAGCCTCGCCCGTTCGGCGAAGTTCCGCTCCTGCTCCCTCTGGCGCTCGCCGGTCTGGTCTCGCTGCGCCGCAAGTTGGCTGATTGCCATCTGCGCACCGACCGCTGCTCCTCCGAGGCCGAGCAACCGCAGCGCCCAGGCAGGAAGGCTGGACGCGCCTAGAATGGCCGTGGCGGCGTTGATGCCAGTCAGCGTCTTGAGGAGCCTCAGCCCCAGCGCCGCCTCCAGCGCCGTGGTAGCAGTCTCCCATCCGATCGTCGAGCTCACCGCCTTGTCGATCGAGGAAACGAACGTCCAGGTGCCGCGGCCGGCCTGCTCAAGGCGCCCGACCAGCGCCGTCGAGATCGTGCCCTCATTCGCCTGTGCCCAGGTCAACGCCCGCGTGGCGCCGCGCTCCATCGCCGGAGCCAGGGCGCCCCCGATGGTCAGCGCCAGCCGGTCGCCCACAAACCGCATGCTGTCCCACTGGCGCTCGAGGCGCTTGGCCTGTTCCGCCTGCTCCTGCGTCAGGGTGCCCATCCGGCGCCCTTCGGTGAGCAGGTCCGCCACGCCGGCGCGGCCGCGCCGCAGCAGCGGCAGCAGCGCCTCGACCCCGTAGACGCGGGCGAGCTGCGCCTGTTCGCGCGGCGCGTTGTTCAGGCGGGCGATGCTGTCCGCCACGTCGCCGAGGGCGTCGCCGGCGGTCCGCGCGCGGCCCGAGGCGTCGCGCAGCGCGAAGCCCAGGCGAGGCAGCTGAGAGGCCGCCATGGCCTCGGCGTTTCGTCCGCCGGCGGCGTCGTAGAGGATGTCGTTGAAGGACTTCAGGCCTTCGGTGGCGTCCTCCGCCCCGATCCCGGCCAGGCGCGCGCCGTTCTGGAAGGCGTGGAGCTGCGGCACGCTCATCTCGAGGGCTCGCGCGCCTGACAGCAGCTGCCGGCCCGTGTTGATGAAGGACGTGGCCGAGCTCGTCGCCCCCGCGATGATGCCGCCACCGGCGAGCGGCACCGCGGCGAAGGCGAGCGACTTGGCGAAGGACGTGGCGTGCCCGGAGGCCGTGGCGAGGCCCGAGTTGACGCGGGCAAGGCCGGAAGCCTCGCTCAGCCGCCCGAAGGCGGCGGTGAGCTGGCGGGCGGGCTCGGCGACGGTGCCAACCCGGTCCCGCACGGCGTTGATGGTGGCGGTAGCCTTGTCCACCGCGGTGACGGTGACGGAGAGCACGCCGACGTTCTCAGCCACCGCGTGCCTCCCTGATCCGGACCGCCTGCGCTGCCCACCACCGGAGCCGGGTGGCGGTCATGTTCCACCCCGCCTCCGGCCCCCAGCCGGGGAAGAACGCCGTTAGGTCGGCGATCAGCGCCTCGAGGTTGCTGGGGCGGGCCGCGTGAAATGGGCGAAGAAGGCGTCCGCCTGCATCGTCTTGGAGATCGGGATCAGCGCCGCCACCGCCTTCGGCACGCCGCCGACGACGTGCACCAGATGCTGGACGCTGCGGATGCCGCCCAGATCCTGGGCATCGGCGAACTGCTGCGTCGAGGGCTCGCGGAGGGTGACCTCCGTGTAGTCCTTGCCGCTGAAGTGCACCGGCGGATCCAGGGTGATGGTGAGGGTCGCCGGAAAGGCGGCCTCCTCGGTGTCGTCGCTCACGGGCTACTCCTCCACCACCACGTTGTCGCCCTCGAAGGCGAGGTCGAAGGTGGCGTCCGCAGAATTTACCTCGACGGCGGTGGTCAGCCACATGCCGGTGCCGGTGACCGTCTTGCCGTTGTTCAGCCGGAGCTCGACGGTGACGTTCGTCCAGTCCTGCATGGCCGTGATGCCCACCCCCAGCATGTCGCGGCACTGGAAGCCGATCATGCCGGGCTGCGGCTTCTCGCTGTAGCCATGGACGCTGTCCATGCCCGTGAGGCTCTCGCGGGTGACGGTGGCCGCCCGGTACTTCGGGTTGCCGACGAGCGGCATGGCGAGCCCATCGACCGTGGCGTAGCCACCGCCGGCAATGCGGCGCGTGGTGTCGGACATCTCTGGTCTCCCTTACCGCGCGCCGGCGACGCCGACGGCGTCTCGAAGCTGCGCCTGGATTGCCACCTGGCGGAGCTGGTCAACGGGCACTATCGGCGCGATGCCATCCACGCGGCAGCGGTTGCCGCTGGCCCGCTCCACCACCAGCGCCGCGGCGAAGGCCGCGCTGTTCTGCACCTTCCCGTCCCGCTCCATGCCCTTGTAGTGGGCGATCAGGGCCCGCTTGATCATGCTGGGGGTGACGATGCGGTTCCCCGGCCGGGCGTTGGTCCCATCGTCGGCGAGCTTCATGCGGGGGTACGTCGTCTCGATGAAGCTCCGCTGCTGCCGGAGGATGTCCGCCACTTGGTAGAGGCGCTCGACGTCCAGCAGGCTGTCGTCCGGCTGTCCGTAGGCGTTGCGCTGATAGGTCGTGATCAGGCGCTCGATCCGGCAGGTGCCGTCCGCGTCGGTGGTGAAGGTGGCGATGCCCGAGAAGAGCAGTGCGTTGCGGTCGCCGAGGCCCCACCGCTTCTCGAGCGGCGGCGGCTGGACGTTGAGCGCCACCGTCTGCAGGGGCAGGCCCGGGTCGGCGCGGAGGCTGACCGCCGCGGCCGCGGTGACGTCCGCCGCCCAGAGCCAGGCCGGCTCGGGGGCGCTGTCGAAGCCCACGAGGCAGACGTGCGGGTCGTTCCGCACCGCGCCGACGGTGGTGACGGCGCCGAGGGTGCCCCGGACGCCTGCGAAAGCACCGCCGTAGAGCATCTTCGACCAGGACCAGCGCGTCGACAGGTGCGCGCGGAGCGCGTCCAGGCTCGCCGTGTCCGTGTAGGGCATGGCGATGAAGTCGAAGTCGGTGTCGCCGAGGGTCGCCAGCGCGTTGGTGAGCGCGGTGACCGGGTTGCCGGTGCCACCGCTGGGCTGCGTCACCGTGACCGCGAGCCCCGCCGGCGCCGCGTCATCGGTGACGGCGACGATGATGTCGTTGCCGCCGAGCCCCTTGTTCCGGGCGGTGAGGGTTACCGTGGTCGTGCTGACAGTCGCCGTCACCGGGAGATCCGGGAGGGCGTTGACGGCCGCGCCGATGGCGGTGGCGACCTGGGCCGCCGTCTGGGAGGCGGAGACCGCCACCGCCACGCGCTGGCCGGCGATCTTGCGTACGAAAGTGCCGGCCGCGGTCGGCGCGGCGGTCACCGCGATGGTGCCAGTCGCGGCGACGCCAGCGCCGTCGTCGCCGAGCGGGAGCAGGTAGAGCGGACCGAAGTCGTCGCGGGCGCGGTACTGGGACGCCATGAGGGCGAGCATGGAGCCCTGCCCCGCCATGGACTTGACCCAGCCCGTCCCCTGGCAGAGCGCCGGCACGCCGGCGGCAAGCGAGCCGCTCGGGAGCTGCTGGCCGATGATCAGCGCCTTCGGCAGGCGGCCACCGCGGTTGGCGCCGGTGGCGTCCAGCTCCGCGAAGAAGAGCGGGGTGCGGAGGGCGCCACCGCCGGGGATCTCGTTGAAGGCGACCACGGGCGCTTACTCCTTGGACCGGGCGGTACCGCGCGGCGCGGTGGTGGGGACGGAGCCGGCATCGGCCTGCGGGCCGGCGGCCTCGGGCGCGGGCTCTTCCGGCGGGCTGATCTCCTTGACGTCTCCTTCGGAGATCCGGCGCGTCCAGTATTCGGACGGGGTCACCTTGCGACCTTCCTTCGGGAGGTAGTCGCGCAGCTCCGGGTCCGGGATCTGCATCCCCCGGGCAGGCTTCACGTGCATGTCGGGCTCCTAGGCGGACGGAAGGGTAGGGTCGGTCATGCCAACCGAGACGGTGGCGCACTCGGAGGTGTCGGGTTCGGCCATGGTGAAGACCTCCTCCCACACGAGCTGAAATTCGATCGTGGCCTCCACCTCAGTCGCCCGCTCCTTCTGCTCGGCTGAGAGCTGAGTGGTGACGCCGGCACACCGCTGGAGGACGCCGTCCTGCGGCGAGAAGAGCTCCGGCGCGCGGAGAATGGCCCGCTCCACCTGGCCGCAGAGGTCCTCACAAAGGATCTCGGCATCGCCGCTCAGCGGTCCCTCTGTCAGCACCCGTATGACGAGTGAAGAGGTGACCCGGAATTGGTGCTGGTAGCCGCCCTGCGTGGTCGCCTCTTTGCGCTCGGCATAGCCGTAGATGAGGAGGGCCGGCTTACTCGTTACCGGCCACACCCGGGCGCGATGCACTCGACCTTCGACGAGGGGCACTCGGCTCTTGAGGATAGCCGCAACCTGATTGCGGACGTCTGCGCGCCACCCGGGTCCGACGGCGCCACTCATTCCGGAGCCAGCGCAAGCGGGCAGTCCGACCAGCCGCGGGGGTCGGTTAGCACATCGGTGATCATGCTGCGCTCACCCTCCACCACCACGTAGGCACCCTGCTCGGGCTCGGTGCCATCGGGAAAATCGGCCGTCCGAAGGCGTAGGACGCTACGAAACTGGCCTATACCGCCAGTGTCTTCGGCGTCGGGGCCGAGGGCGATTGGCGAGCGCAGCATTGCTCCGGACTGATCGGCGAGCACGACCATCCCGTCCGGAGAGAAGTAGGTGTAGCTCGCCGGAAAGGCTGCGAAGACCGCGTCCAACATGATGCTGAACTGGTCAGACGCGGTGGCTCAGACCGCCTTGCCGTCGAGCCGAACTTCGACCGTCGTCGCTCCAGCAATTTCGGCGCGGGTGGCGGCACCGATCAGGCGATTGGCGGTCGCCGTGGTCGTCACGTTCTTCGCCGTGTCATCCCAGTAGACCTTGGCGAACTGGGTAACGGCGCCGGCGGCCTTCGGCAGCCGCACCACGCCCTCGATCCGAGCAACACCATCCTGGCCGGCTGCCACCGCATAGGTGTTGACGCCGAAGAGGGAGCCCAGCACCACGCCGGCACCGGAGGCGAGGTCGGCGGCCGCGGTAAACCGCAGCTGCTCGCCCACCTGAACGAAGTTCTGCATGACATGTCTCCACGGCGCGGGCCCGCCAGGGCGCCGCTACCGTCATTAGGGTTTCAGGGGGTGCGGAGGCCGACTAAGCCGGGCCAGGATTGTAGTAGACGCCGTTCCAGTCGATCGGCGCTGCCTCGTAGTCGAGGCTCACCCGCACCTTCAAACCGAAGGTGTCGAAGCTGGCCTCAGTGACCACTTCGGGGTCCTCGCGACCGTTCAGCACCGAGACAGCAATGATCGGGTGGACGTCGGGATCTGCCATCAGCGCCCAGGCGTTCTCCGGGAAGCTGGGCTCGTAGACGATCTCGTAGGCGCCGTTGAAGACGTTGTCAGTGTTGTCGGCGAGCTTGAGGCTCGCCATCAGCTTCTGCGCTTCGAAGCGGCGCCCCGTGCCCACCACCAGGTAGCGCGCAGCGAGGCCGAGAGGCTTGCCGGCAACGGCCGCCTGGCTGGCCAGGGCATTCGCTGCGGCAATCAGGCTCGCCTCGGTGATGGCGCTGCCGGAGGCGGCAAGGTTGTTGTGGGCAGCGCTGAGGAAGGGCTGCCCGTCCGTCATGTTGTAGGCCGAGGTGGTGCCCAGCTGGAAGACGCGCCACACGCGGGCGGACAGGCTGCGCGCCGCCATGGCGCCGTAGGTCGCACCGTCCGCGGTGAACTGCGTCAGGTCGTTGTTGATGATCGCCTGCCGCGAGAAGGCGAAGCCCTTCGCAAAGGTCTTCAGGCCGAGGCGGCCGAGCGCACGCTGGATCGCGCCGTAGCGGATCTCCTCGTGCTCCAGCACCTCCTCCAGGTCCGGAGCATCGAAGGCGCCGGCAACATCACGCTGGCGGAAGTTGTCGAAGGAGTAGACGCGGCCTATCTTGCGCCACTCCTGGGACACGCGCTGGGCGTTGTCGATGACAATGGCCTCGATCGACTGCCCGAGCAGCACGCCGAAGTCGCCGCTGGTCTGCATGCCCACGGTACCGGAGGCGAAGACCTCGCGGTAGAGCTGGGCGGTCGGCAAGCGGGCGCGCTTGCCGGTGCGGGCCTCGTAGAAGTCGGCCGCCATGTCCTGCAGGCTCAACCCAGCCATCGGACCGGCTGCGGCGATGATCTCGGGCTTCTTCACGCCGCCGCGCTTCGCGATGGCAGCCACACTGGCGCGGTCGGTGTCGGCACTGGAAGCCGTCGGCACGCCGACGATCCCGGGGCGCTGCGCCTGCTGCCCTGCCAGAGCGTCCAGGGCGGCGTCACGGGCAGTGGCCTCGGTCGCCTTGGCGACCAACTGAGCAACGACCCAATCGGAGCCGAGCTTTGCGCGAGCTGCAATGCCCTGCAGCTGCTCGAGGGTGGCCGGCTGGGGGCCGGTGACAACGGCGGGCGCGGGGGTCGTACCGCCCGGCGCGGTGGTCGTGGCGGTGCCCGACATGGTGGTCTCCTGCTGGGGAGCCGGCGCGGCCGGCTGGGTGGAAGGGGTGGTGGGGGTGGACTGGGGAGCCGCACTGGCCATTGCGCGAACGGCGGCCGGGGCGTGGGCGAAGGAGTTGAGGAGCACTCGGGCGCGGGGGGTGATCCGTGCGGAAGCATCCGGGAGCGGATCGCCTCCCTCGTCCGGGTTTTCCGGCGCGGGATCCGCGGATGGCGCGGGTGAGGCCGCTGCTTCGACGCGATCGGCAAACCCCTCGGTCACCGCCTCCTCCGCGGTCATCCAGGTCTCCGCCGACATGAGCGTCAGCACCTCGTCCGACGTCTTGCCGGTGCGGGCCGCGTAGAGGCCGGCCATCGTGGCGTCGATCTTTTCCAGGATGGCAATCGTCGCCGCGTGGGCCTGCTTGTCGCCCATGGTCATGCCAGCGCTGTTGTGGATCATCATGAAGGAAGCCGGGGCCATAAAGACCTCGTCCCCTGCCATGGCGATGAAGGAGGCGGACGAGGCCGCCACACTCTCCACCACCACCTGCTTGAGGCCCGGATAGCGAGCCAGCAGGTTGAAGATGGCGAAGCCCTCGAAGGCGCTGCCGCCGGGAGAAGAGATGCGGATGACCAAGTCGCGCTCGCCGGCGGCGTTCAGCACGTCCAGCACCCCCTGAGCGGTCACCTCCCAGCCGATCTCGCCCATGATGAGGACCTCGACGGGGCCATCATCGGCGGCTCGGAACTTCGGCGCCATTGCCCGCTCGGAGAGCGGCGAGACCGCAACGATGGCCGTGGCCGCGTCCTCAGAACCGTGCTTGCGGAGGTAGGCGGCGACCGAGGCGGCCGGACTAATCTTGGGCATCGGACGGTATCTCTCCGGGACGAGGGATCGCAGCGCCAGTTGCGGCGATCTCCACGGCTGCGTTCTGCTGCGGGCTCTGCGCACCGCCGCTGTTGGTGATCCGGCGCGGATCGCTGTCGAGGATGATCCCGAGATCGTCATGCAGCTTGTTTGCCGCGGCGATCTCCTCGGCCTGGCGCCGCGGGTCGTACCCCATGGACGTCACCGCCTGCTGCCAGGTCTCGAGGCCGGACCGGACGGAGGCTACGAGCGCGGGGATCTCGCGCGTCGGGTCCACCATCTCGGCACGCGGTGGCGCCCACTCGACCGGATATCCCCCTGCCCGCTCAGGCAACGCACCGAACAGGATAGCCGCCTGGATGAAGGCTTCCCAAATCGGCTGGCACATCATCGGGATGTGCATGAGCCACTGGTCCTGCTCGACGTCCTTGCGGAACTCGATCTTCCCAGCCCGAAGGCTGCTGTAGTTCGCCTGCCGGAGGTCACCGGTGAGCTGGTCGTAGGTGACGCGGAAGCCGCTTGCGATCGCCATCAGCTCGTGCAGGGCGAAGGGCTCGAAAGGACCCGGGCCAGAGGGCTGCAGGAACTTGACGTCGCTGCCGATCGGCAGGTTTGCGACCATGCCAGGCCAGAGATCGGCCGGAATAGCACGGTCCGCCACATCCGTTGGCGGGGCCTCTGATCCGATATCCATTTCCATCGGGTTCGCCGTCGTTGTGAAAACACCGAGTAGCGCCTGCACCTTGGCCTGCTCGAGCGTGGCCTCCTCGAATTCCTCCAGTCGTCGAAGCCGCAACAGGATGGTTGCCGCATCTGGCACACCGCGGACCTGGCCGGGGCGCTGGGCATGGGCGCGTACCAGGTGGATCATCTCCGCCACTGGCACCGTGTCGAAGCGTGGTCCGACCGCCGTGTAGTACGCGAAACCGGTTTCCCCGGGATGCTGCCGGAGCAGGCGGTAACCCGTGCGGCGTCCCTGGGCGTCGAAGACAACACCATCCACCACCCGACCCGGCTCTGGCGTTGCCGGGGCGAAGATCGGAGCCACGTCGTCCAGCAGGTCAGGCTCGATGATCTCCAGCTGTAGCGGCACAGCCAGGCCGTCTTGCCGCGCCCGATTGGGGGGCATCCGGACCATGCGGATGAGTGCCTCTCCGGCTTCCACCCGGGTGCGCGCGGCTAGTGCCTGAAGGCCGTAAATGTCCAAGCGCCCATGCAGGTCCGCCTTCGTGCCCCAACGCTCCCAAAGCGCGAGGACCTTGGCGTCGAGCTCCAGGTCGCCAGTCTTGCTTCGCGGCGAAATACCGTAGCCTATCTCATGGGCTACCCGGATCTGAACTGCCCGAGCTCCATAGGAGCCGTCGCGAATGACCTCCCGCGAGCGGCGCCGCAGGTACCGGAGGGCAGGTCCGACCTCAGCATTCGGCCCACGCGCCGAGGCCATCCAGTCCTTCCCTCGGGGCGCTGGCTGCCCCGCCGCGTAGGCCCGCACCACCCGCTCGGTCAGCGCTCGGGCGCGCACGCGCTCCAGTCCGCGTTGGGGCGAGACAGCCGACACCACGCGGTCAAGCCAGTTCATCGACCGGGACTCAGAGGCGGCGCATGCCGACGCGGGTGAAGAACATGCGGGTCACGGCCGGAGCTCCCTGCAGTGCGCCGAGCTCCGCCTCCAGCGCGGCCAGGGTCTTCGGATCGTTCGTATTGTCCCAGCGGGTAGTCATGTCGCCCGCGCTGACGAGAGACACGCCGCTGACCATGCGGGCGCGGACCCGAGCCAGGTCCGCTTCGATCTCCTGCACGGTGCGCGGCATGGCCTATCTCCTGAAGAAGCCCTTGTCCGGCCGATTGAAGTAGCCCGGCCTCGGTGACGGCTTTGTCGGCGCCGGCACAGCCCGGGGCGCCGTCGGCATCCCGGCGACTGTCACCTCGCCCGGCAGTCCGACGAGAGCGTTAGTGTCCCAAGGCGCTGCCCAGCCGGGCGGATGATCCCAGTCAATACGACCCATGCCATGCAGGCGCGCCAGGACATGGGAGCCGACCATCGTGTCGCCCGCCTCGTTGCGCGCGCCTGCGGCTGCCTTCTGCCAGGCACCCGTCGGCTTTCGACGTTCGGCAACAAGCTGCTCGAACCAGCTGTGCGGCGGGCCGGCCTGATCCTTCAGGCCGTCTGGGAAGTGGACGAACCAAGCACCCGGCTCAGCCCGCTCCAGCTGCGCGGCCAAGTCGTCCTTGAACAGGTTCGGGTTGAAGCGAGCGACCGGCACCTGCCCGCGGGCTACCCCGCTCGCTTTCCGATCCTTCCGCACGTCCTCTGGATAGACCACCTGAAGCCGGGCCGCGTTCCTCCCCGGCGCACCCTGCGTCGGCAGAACATCCCAGGCGTCCCGGCCGTCCGCCTTCCCTAGCAGCCGCACTTTGCCGGCCGCGCGCCACCGCATCCAGGCCTCGTAGGCCCGCGACGTAACGCCGGCCGAGCCGCCCAGGTCCATGCCTACTGCTCGGGGCCGCATGAAGCGGCCAGAGCCGTCAGCCAGGGGAAGCGGACGGCGGAGCGCCTCCAGCAGCGCATCCCAGCTCGCTGGGTCCGTCGCGGTCTCGGCGGTCATGCGCTCCGTCCCGAGCACCCAACTCTCGCCGGCAACGCCCCAGCCGCGGCGGATTAACTCGAAGCGGTTAGCCTGCACGTCGGCCCAAGCGGTGATGAAGCGCACCCCGTCCGGCACCTGGTTCAACGTGAGGCCCGCCTCCGCCCGGTCGGCCACCGTGGCCGCGTCGACGCTTCCCACTCGGCGGGTCGGTACGAAGGGGAAGCCCCACTGCTTCACCACAACCTGCCGGAGCGTCTTCTCGTCGCCGAGCCGCTCCATCTCGCGCTCGGCCGAAACCCGCGCGCGGGCGAGGCCTCCGATGCCGCCCAGGATGAAGGGGCTCATGACCCCCACGATCCACGCGCCATAGGTGGAGTGGCGGCGCGGCGTACCGGTCACCCGGCCGTCCTCATCGATGTCCTCGCCGAGTCCTACCCACCGGCCGGCCGCGTTCATGGCCCGGCGCTCGCGGTCCTCGATCAGACCCCCGCAGGTGGGGCAGGCCAGCCGGGTCGCGTCCTGCACCTCGTCCAAGGGCGCGTCGGTTGGGTAGTCCAGCGCCATGAACCGCGACGCCCCCGGGTTGGGGCTACTGTGCGCGCCGCAGCGCGGGCAAGGCCACCACCAGGTGCCGCGGGTGCTGTCCGCGTAAACGGCCATGATGCCGCGCTTCCAGCCGGCCGGGGACATGCCCACCGCCAAGTCGGGGTGCGACATCATCAGCAGGCAGCTGTCTTCGCCGAAGAC
Organism: Muricoccus nepalensis; assembly: GCF_006438825.1. GTDB lineage: Bacteria > Pseudomonadota > Alphaproteobacteria > Acetobacterales > Acetobacteraceae > Roseomonas > Roseomonas nepalensis. The sequence goes on along the minus strand of NZ_RCZP01000018.1, from coordinate 52,713 downwards.
CTGACGCCGAATGTCCAGCACCGGCTTCGCCTCGCCCAGCTCGGAGAGGTCGTAGTTATCGACCTCGTCAGCCACAATCCGCGGGGCATTCTTGTTGATGAGCGTGTTCTTGCCGAAGGACAGGAACTCGGCCTGCATCACCCCAAAATTCTTGAAGGCCAAGCTGTCGTCAGAAGCGTCGGATCCGATGCGGCCGGCCATCCGCGGATGCGCCCTAATCATGGGCTCGATGCGCTTCTTGACGTACGCCTCAACCCCCGGCTTCGTCTGCATGTACCAGAGAAAGCTGGCCGGATCGGCCTCGACCGTCAGCTGCAGCCAGTTCTCGGCCACCGTCGTCTTGGCGCACTGGCCGGGGCCCGGGATGACCACCGTCGTGTACTCGCCAGAGGTCAGCGCGTCGGACGGCCCCTGGAGGTAGGGCACCCGGGATAGGTCGAAGGGCCTGGCCTCCTCCCCAATCCCGTCCGTCAGCATGCGGTTGCGAGCCGCATAGTCGGAGAGAGCCAGGCGCTCCGGTGGGATCAGCGCCGAGAACGCGTCCAGCACCAGCGCGGTTGAGTCCGCGAAAGGCCCTGGGTCATTCATCAGCGTCGGGAAGCCCCGTCTGCGCCAGGCCGGCGACGAAGGCTCGGAGCTCATCCTCGATAAGGGCGCGCAGGGTGCGCTGCTGGTCCCGCGTCAGGCCTAGCGTCTCGCCTGCCTTCGCAACCAGAGGGCCGGTCAGCCCCCGTCGCAGACCTGTGAGACCACGTGCCAAGGCTACGCGCATCTCAGCGGCAACCAGGAGGCCCCCAGCTTCGGCGGCCATGTCACGCTCCATGCGCAGGACACGCAGGGCCATGAACTTCTGATTCGGCGATAGCTCGCCGTCCGGCCGCGGCAGGTCATCTGCCAAGCGGGCCAGTGCCGCCTCGGCGTCGAACTCCCAGCTGTCGCCGTTACCGTCGCCGCGGCGCAGCACCGGAAAGTGCGGGTCTCGCGCAATCCGCTCATCCAACGTGGTGCGCGAAATGCCGGCCTCGCGGCAGAGGTCCCGCTTGTTCAAGATCCGCGGCTGCGGCTCTGCGGGGGGCAGCTGAGGCGGCGACGAACGGCGCTGGCGCTTCGGCGCCTCAGCCGCGAGCGCGGCGCTCATCGGTCACCTCAATGTTGTTGTCCAGGGCTTTTAAAATCGGACGCTATCGACAGCCGCGGCGCGAAATACCCGCGGAAGCTCGGTTTGGCAGGAAGGACCCATGAACGTTCGCTGCACTGCACAATGCTGCATATCGGCAACACGTACCTTCGCTGCATTGCGGCGAGCTACCTTCGGGCGGTCGCGAGCGCTTTGGTAACCGCCTCGCGGAAGGCTGGCGCCAGATTGGCTTTGATGACCTGCACCGCCCGGGCGCGGAAGCCGAAGCGCGGCTCGTACTTGGTCTGATCCTCAAAGCCGATGAGCAGCTTGGGAGCCACCCTAGCGCCCTGCCGGCCTTTCGGTCTGGCTGGACGTTGCCAGATGCCCCCTACCCCGCCGATCTGCCCAACTAAGACGTCCTTGCGGCCCTTCATGCGCGACAGCGCGTTGCGCGGCAGATTGCCGTAGACGTTCTTCGCGGCGCCGACGGGCATGACGATGGCGCGCTTGGCCGGCTTGCGGACACCACCGGTCTCCTCGATGGCGAGGTAGCCGGCCTGGATGGGACGAACGAAGACGGCTGCGGTTGGCTCGGCCTTGGTGGCTGGTTGGACCGCAATGCCACGGGCGGTGAACGGCGTGGGCTTGTCGAAGACGGAAGGCAGCGCCGCCTGCTCCGCAAGCTGCGCCCTCTTGACCACGGTGGTCAGGGCCAGCGCGGTCACGAAAGGCAGCTGCTTGACGGCATCACCGAGCATGCGGCGTGCCGAGGCAACGTCGGCGATGGCTGAGACCTGGATCATGGCGCCACCAGGCGCACGTCTTCGCTCAGCATCTCGACATCCACCTCGCGACCGAACATCCGCAAGCGGAGGCCTACCTTCGCAGCGTCAGCCCACTGCACGTAGGGCGTGAAGCCGGCGTAGGGGCCGCGCTGGATCTGAACCTTATCGCCCGACGAGTACTCAGCGACCGGCCCGGTCGTTGGTGCGAGGGCCGCCTCGACATGGTCCAGGATCTTCTCGACCGTACCCCGCCGAGCTGGTGCCGGCCGATCACCGTTCAGGAAGAGGCGGTGCACGCCCCTGGTGTGCATCAGGCGCCGCCAAGGGGCGGTCTCGGGGTCGAAGGCGGCGAAGAGGTAGCGCGGCACCAGAGGCGCGGCCACGAAGCGACGTCCGCGGTAGAAGATCCCTGAGGGGACGAAGATGGTGAAGTTCTGCTCGCGGGCTTCGCGGGCGGCTAGGCGCTCCGCACCGAGGTGGCTCTGAAGGCAGAACCAGCGGGGGCCACTATGGCTACCGCACTCGAGGTGCATATCTGCACCCGAGTGGCTGTCGACGGCGAGCTTTAGCGCCTCGCGCCGAGCCGCGTCAAGAAGCTGTGCGCGGGTCGGGGGGAAGGGGCCAGAGCGGATGCGGGCCATCAAGCGCTCCTACGCAGCGTCACACGCGACACGCCAGCCACCCGCAGCAGCCCCATGACCGGCCAGTCTCGGAAAGCCTTCAGGCTGGCCTCCAGCTCCTCCTGGGAGGTGATGAGGGAGGTGGTGCTCGCGACGGGCCCGTCCTTCGAGGGCCGGGTGACATGGATGACCCAGCCTGTCATGCGCCCTGCTCCAGGTCGCCCTGCCTCATTTTGCGGGCCTCGGTCACAGTCGCCTTCTCGGTGGTGGCCTCAATGCGCCCATCGATGATGAGAGCAACGCGGCCGCCGGTTCCGAAGGGCTGTACGATGGCACCCTGCTCGAGCAGCTCGGCGATGCGAGCGATGCGGGAGAGGTCCATCATTCCACCCTCAAAATGCGCCGTTCGTGCGCCGATCTCCGCGCCGTTCTCCCCTCGGGGCGGCAGGCTGCGCCGTTGAGTTTCGCCGTTCCCCCCGGCCCTAAAGGGCCGGAGGAACGGCGCAACGGCGCAAGCCGCCCCTCGGTGGCCTCAAGTGCGCCGTTCGTGCGCCGTTCGGCGCGCCGTTCCGACTTCATAATGTCGGCCTCTTCGCGTCATTCACGACCACACAGGACAGGCTCTTGCGCTGGATCGGATCCTTGTAGGTGTCGGTCTCGAGCAGCCGGTTGGACGTCCAAGCCTTGATGACCTTGGTGGCCTGCTCCTCGGTCATCCCGTGCTGGCGCATGAGAACGCAGCCAGCCCACCGCCCCGCATCAACCGCACCACCGGCCTTGCTGGCCGTGAACTGCTGGCCCCGGCCAGGCCCCTCCGCGATCAGGTCCAGCACAGCATTGCAGTCCTGGGGTGAGAGGTCCTTCAGGAGGGCGGGAGGCTCCCATGCCGCCAGCGCCTGGACGTCGTCACCCTCGGGGTATTCCGGAGTGCCGTTCCCTAGGTTGACGTTGGCGAGCTCGAACCAGCGGGCTTTCTCAGACGGTGGAGCGATGCTGGCGCGCCCCTCGTCCAGTCGGACGTACCGCCGACGCTGGCCCTCCGGGATGCCGAAGCCGGAGGCCTCATCCGGCGTCATAGCCGTCAGCGTAAAGGCAGCTCGGGCGGCGCTGGTCAGAGCGACTGCGCCACGGGCGCTCTCGATGTCCCCGGCCACGGCGCCCTTGCGGGTGTGATGAATCAGGAGAACGGCGCACCCCGCCTCGTTAGCGATCTCGGCCCAGGCCCGGGCCGCAGCGTTGATGTGAGGGTTGCTGTTCTCTTCCAGCTCGTGGCTGTTGACGAAGGGGTCGACCACGATGAGGCCAGCGCCAGTCCGGCGGACCTCCTCGATCACAGCCTGCTTGTCCGGATAGACAATCGTGACCCCGTCAACGTCGAGAGAGGCCAGAACCAGCCGCCGCTCCCGGCCATGGGCAGCGTGCACCCAGCCGCGCAGTTCCCGATCAATGTTCACGCCGTGGTGGAGACAGAAGGCGGCGATGCGCCGGTCGAACTCGTCTTCGGGATCCTCGAGGTTGCAGTAGATCACCGGGGACCGAACGTGGACCCAGTCGCCGATCGTGCCGCGCCCGCGCGCAATGGAGCATCCGACCCCGAAAGCCCATGAGGTCTTACCGACGCCGCCGGGCGCGACGGTCACTGTGATGACGCCCTTCGCCAGGATCTTCCCGTATATCCACTGCCGAGGCGGGATAGAGGCGGGATCGCGCAGGCTCGCTGGGCGCACCCTGAAGGGCAAGGGGTCGGGCTCGACCCGGATGCCAGGCGCTGGCTGGCCAGTCATCTTCGCCCGCATCCCCGCGTAGCTGCTCAGGAAGTCATCGGGCATTGCGGCGGCGCCTCGCGGGCTGGCGGCGCAGCCACCAGGCCACCTCCTCGTTGATGATCGCGCGCACCTCATGGCCCAGCAGCGGGGGCGTGCGGCCGCGGCGCGTATCGGCCCCGTGCGCAAGGTTCTCTTCATCGGCGCGCCGCACGATGACGTCGGGCTCGGCCCACTCCATGATGAGGCCGCCCACCGCCTTCCGGATGGCGCGCTCCGCCTTGCTCCGCGCCAGCTCCCACCGTAGGGCCGCATCATTGACGGCCCAGGCGCAGTCCAGCCGCAGCTGCGTGTTAGCGACCTCCTCGGCCTCCGGGTAACCGCGCGCCACGCACAGGCGCCGAAGACCTCGCCACCCGTCCTCGCGCTCGATCGCCCCAACGGCAACGAGGAAGCCGTAGGACGAGGCGAGAGCCTCGAAATCAGGCGGCCGGTTGCTCACCGCGGACACCTCGCCGGCCATCCCGGATTGTCGTTGGCGGCGCGCAGCGGAATCACGACGCCCAGAGCTCCACGAGAAGGTGCCCCGGCTCGCGGGAAAGGTCGCGGCGCACGGTGATCAGCTCGCACGCCAGGTCGTTCTTCACGACGCCGGCGAGCTGGAGGAGGTCCTCGGTCGCCTTGATGTTGTTGGAGAGGTCACGCTGGCGCTGCTTAGGCACGGTCAGCCGTAGGCGATAGGTCCCCTCGATGCGGTCGGCCGCCGATTGCTGCGCAACCGCCGCGGTGGCTGCCTCTCGCCAGCGGTTATACTCCGACGTGCGGACCCGCCGGGGCTTGCCGGCAATCGAAATCTCACGGAACAGCCGGTTCGCGCTCGGCGGCTCCGGCAGCACCAGGGTGATGTCCGCAGAGCCATCCATGGTCAGGCGTGCATCGAGGCGCGCGCGGCCTCGCCCAGAGGGGATGTGATGAAGTCGCCGAGGGCTCGCTCCATCAGCTCCAGTGCCGTCTCGGTCGCCTTGCGGGCGGCCCGCTGGGTATCGTCCTCGAAGTGGCGCTTCAGGAGGAGCGTCAGAGCCTTGCGGTCGAAGCCAGCGCCCTGCGCCTCGTCGAGCACGTCCTTCACGCCCTTGGCCGCATCCCGCCGCTGATCCTCCAGGACGATGGCGCGATCGAGGAACTGGCGTAGGTCGGCGTTAGCGCCCACCCGGTTCATCGCGTCGGTGACGTCGATCTCCTCGCCCCCGGCGATGGACACGCTCGTGCGAATACCATTGGAACCCCGACGGCCCATGGCTGATCTCCTTTGGCGGGTTGAGGCGCTCATGCGAGCAGGCACCAGTCGCAGCGCAGCCCGGGCTCGCGCGGGAAGAACTCGTCGCCGCAGACCTCACAGGCGAGCGGGCGAAGGAAGACGGCCCGGGTCTCGCTGCGATGCACGACGGTGAAGGGGGCGCCAGGAGCCTGGGCGGGGGTACCCGAGGGGGTGGCTCCTGGCGCAGCCGGGCGCGAGGGGGCGCCCAGCATCTTGAGGCCGCTCACGACGCCGTCTCGCGTTGCCGCACGACCCACTCCGCCACCTGGGCAAGCGGCGCGTCGGTGGCGGCGGCGATGTCGCGGCCGCTCTTGCCGCTGGCGAGCAGCTGCTGGGCCAGCTCGAGATCCTCGAAGCAGGAGAACGGGAACGGAGAGCTCACCGAAGCTTCTCCTGCTCGGCCTTCTCGGCCTGCTCGGTCAGCAGCCGGGCGAACCACTGGATCAGCTCGGCCTGGCGCGTCTTCTCCTTGGCCACCGCGCGAACCTCATCGGCCCACGCCAGCAGGGTGCGCACCTCGGCGCGAAGTTCCGACGGGGTCTTCCCTGTCATCGATGCGTCTCCAGTCGGGCGCGGATTTCCGCTGCTTCGTTGTCGAGAACCGCCAGACGCTGGCGGATGACTTCCAGTTCGGCCTCCCGGAGGCGATCCATCTCGTAGGCTTCGATGCGGCGCGCCCGCTCGTAGAGCATCTCGCGAGCACGGGAGGGCTTGGCGCCGATGACCTCGGCCGCGTGGAACAGGCCACGCTTGGTGCCGTGGACGCTGACAAAGGCCCGCACGATGCGGGCGGCCTCCGCCAAGTAGTGGGAGGACTCCGCCTGCGCGGCAGTGGCGGCCATCAATGGTCTCCATCCATGGTGTGGGCATGGACGTGACGATCACTGAACGGATGCAGCGTAGTGTGGGCGGGGGGTTGCAGCCCCTCGCCCTTCGCTGCCTGGACAGCCTCGACGGCCTGGGCGCGCGAGAGACCGGCGCGCCGGTACTTCAGATAAAGCGGACCGCACACCGCATAGACGCCGCGGGGCGTGTCAGGGCGCCAGGTGCGCGGCCGACGTGGCCCAAGATCGACGCCCTGCTTGCGAGCCTTGCTGATGGCGAGGCGGACCGCGGCATGGGAGGCGCCGACGCGCCGCGCGATCTCTGCCCCAGCCACGTCAGCGCGGTAGAGGGCGAAGGCCGCCTCATGGTCGAAGGTCCGGGGCCGACCCCTGCCCCGGCTCACCGCAGCACCGCCCAGGCGATGAGGCCGACGATGATCCAAAGCACCGCACTGAGCAGGAGGGTGAGCTGCAGGCCATGGAAGAAGGRGGGGGTGGGGGCGGGGCGCACGTCAGCCCCCCGGCTCGGCGGCCGGCGCGTTGCCGCACCGACTGCCGTCCTTCACCATGCTATTGCCGAGACCAGCATGGAGAAGCTGAATGGACAACGACGAGCTGCGGCAGCGTCTCGACGTTGCGCTCGGAGAGTCGTTGCTCGCGAGCGTGCTACTCAGCGGGCTAATCACGTCTCTCACGAAGAAGGGCGTTCTAACCGTCGAGGAGCAGAAGGACCTGCTGGATGGTCTTCTAATTGTCCTGGAGCGGACACGCGGCAGCGCGCAACCGATCGATCGCCCAGCCATCGACCACGCTCGAGTTCGTGTCGAAGGTCTGCTGAAAGCGCTTTGAGCCACCGGCCCCGTCGTCGAGGAATGAAGTTTCGACCCCAGAGTGCGGGTCGGCCGCCCCTTCTGATCCAGCAGCGCGCGCATCAGGCGGCCACCTCGGTCGAGGGGACCGTGACCTCTGGTGCGCCACAAACAGGCGCCGGCTTGAACATCTCCGCGAGGTCAGGCCGCAAAGCGGCGGCGGCGATCCCGGTAGTCTCAACAACCGCAGGAAGGTGCCGGGCTGGCACCTCCTTCCACATGCACACCGCAGCACGAGACAAGCCGAGGGCAGCCGCCACCCGAGCCATGGCACCACGGCGTGATCGAAGAAGGGCCATTCCAGTCATGATCTATGCTTAGCGTCCCTGAGCAGGACAGCGCAAGAACTTTGCTCAGTGTGAGTGAGCGTCAGTCCTGGCACGTTCGCGGTATGGAGCTAAGCGATCTGATCCGCAGCGAGCGGACCAAGAAGGGCTGGACTCAGCGAGCCCTAGCCAAGGCTCTTGGGCTCAGCGCGGGTGCCATCGCCCAGTGGGAACTAGGCTCCACGAAGCCTTCCCCGGCCAATCTCATAGACCTCTGCAACCTGTTCGGACTCTCCGCCGCCAGCTTCTTCGCACCGGGCGCCGCCTACCACGGGCACATTGTGCAAGACCCCGAGGAGATGACCCTGGTGACGCACTGGCGGCGGCTCCGACCTCCTGAGAGAGACTTGTTTCTGCGGATGCTGAAAGGGGCAGGCACCGCCGTCGACGGTCACGATGATGGTCCGAAGCCGGCGCGGGAACGCAATTAGCTGTGTCCCTGAACCGACCTCGCTCATTGATTAGACCTCCGCGAATCATTCCTGGCCGGGGTAAGCCTGACAGAAACAGAACGGGAACATCAAGGGTTGCATTCCTATATTTTGAGACGCGGGCGTGACTTGCGAGCACCCCTGAATGGGTAATGTCGATCTAGCCATCACATGCGTCGTTCTGATTGTGCTCGTTATTGTAAGCTACGGAGCGGCCTACCTTGTCCACCGAAGTGGAGGCTCTCTAGATAGGAAGTTCTATCAAAGTCAGGCCAAGGCACATGCTGTCACCTTTACTATGTTCCTTGGGGTCAATACCCTAATATGGGGGTCTAGCATAATCAGCATCGCCATAGCGGCAGCTACCTACCTGATGGGGTTGGCGGTTGTTGCTGTCATGACGATCCTCTTCCTAAGGCCAAACCCAGGACAGGCGTTGGTCGAAGCTGTCGATCCCCCGCCAAGGTCAGTCAGGCTCGAGCAAACGAAGTTGCTGGCCAATGCGTTGGATCGTGCAAGCACGGCCTGTTTCACAGTGGGTGTCGCAACTCCTCTAGCGGGGTACCTATATAGGATCGCCAGCGTGTATGACCGGGTCGAGACAGCCGAGCTGGTGCTTCTGCTTACGGCCTGGCTGACGGCGTGTGGTATCTTTCACCTTCTAGCGCGGCGGGTTTTGAGGGGAGTGGCAGAATGAGTTCCTTGTTCATCCTGGCGCTGGTCACGCCTCTTGCAGCTGCCGCTCTGGGCTGGTTGGCGGTGGTGCTTCACGAACGATCGTCGCGGGCGTCGGCGGAGGCTCGCAAAACGGCAAGTTAGCGCCGAGTAAGCATCGTCGCTGGCCAACCCCGCCCGCTTCGGCCGGCGGGGTTTTTCGTGCCCGGTCTGCTCAGCGTCGCTTAGCAGAATTCACTTGCAACACGATCTTGCTTAGCGATACTGAGCGGATTCCGCAGGCATCCCGCCGCGGCCGAGGGAACCACAATGGATCGCCCCGACACTCACGACCTCCCCTCGCCGCTTGAGACGGTACTGGGCGGCCTGCTGTTCGCTGGCTGCGTGCTGGTGCTCGTCTTCGCCTTTTTCGCACTCGGCGCCTGAGCCATGGCCTGGATCGACATCCTTCCGAACGCTCGTGGCGGCCGCATCACCGGCGCTGGCCCTCGCATCACGGTGGGCCGCCGCGTCCACAAGAATGGCTCCTCCAGCATGGTGGTCGGCATCAGCGGCCCGCTACTCGCCGAGCTGAGCTGGCCGCAGGTCGGCAAGCTGCGCGTCCAGCACGACCCGGAGACGGGTAAGCTGCGGCTCTCGGCAGGCGGCGAGGTGAAGACCCGCAGCACGGGCGCGAAGGCCACGGGTGCCTCTCTCGCCTTCAGCTGGGCGCTGAGCTCCGACGCCAAGCGCGCTGAGGTCGCCCCGCACGTCATCGAGGACGGAGCCCTGATCGTCACCCTGCCCGCCTGGGCCGCTCCGCAGCGGTCAGGCATGGCAGGCGCTCAGGCCGCGCGAGACGCTGCCCTGGCGAAGCTGGGCACGCCGCCCTCCACTCCTCGTGCGCCGTACCTTCCCATCTCTGACCGCGTGAAGGATCCGGCCGCCCTCGGCGGGAGGCGGGGCTGATGCTCACCCTTCTCCCCACCTGGGAGCCCGTGGCGCCCGTCCGCCCGGTGCCGTCACGCGAGCAGGCCGTCTGGCTCGCTGCGCTGGCCGCCGAGCAGGCCGCGCTGAGTGCCGCCCACGCCCACGAGCTCCGCTCCGAGGGCAAGCCGCGCGCCGCCGCCTTGGCCGACGCCGATGCCGAGCTCGCCCGCGGCACCGTCGACATGCTGCAGGAGCTGGCGTCTTGAACGCCGCCCCTCGCTTCCCCTCCGCGCTCCCCTCCCCCGAGCAGCTCCGCGACTGGGCCGCCGGCGAGCGCACGATCTTCGAGGCGGTCCAGGCCGAGCGCGATGAGCGCGACCGCGGCCTGGACATGCTCGGCCGTGGGCGCCGCCGGCGTCGCGCCGAACGGCTGGTGGGAGAGGGCGCATGAGCGACCTTTTCCCTGAGGCCCTGCCGGACCTCGCCGCTCAGGTGAAGGAGGTCCGCCGCGAGATCGCACAGCGCGAGCGGGCGTACCCCCGCTTCGTCTCCAACGGGATGCTCAGCCAGGCCGCTGCCGACCGGCAGATGACCGTGATGCGCGCCGTCCTCCACACCCTCACCGACCTGCAGAACCAAGGAGGCACGTGATGGCCGTCGTCATCTGGACGGGCTTTGTGGCCATGTCCTGCCTCAGCATCGCCTTCGACCTAGTCGAGCCCCGCGCCGAGGTCGGGCGCCTTGCCTGCGCCACCCTGGCCATCATCCTCTGCTGGGTCGCGCCTCGCGTGACGGGATGGCCCCTGTGACGACTGGGTGCACATGGACCATGGTGCGGGGCTGCCTGCGCTGCGTCGACGGTGTCAGCCGCAACATCCCGCGCGACGACTGCCGGGTGACCGGCAAGGGGTATGCGACCCCCGACGACCTGTGGGGTTCCCTGCCCCGTGCGCCCATTGGCCCTGTCGCTGCGGCGCCCGCGCCCGGGCTGTACGCTATGCCGGAGGGCGGCTGGGTGTATGGCTTGCCCGGTGACTACCCAGGCGCGCCGGGCAGCTTCGGTGGGTTCTACGGCGGCGCGGTTTGGGTGCACGACGCGCACACCGGTGAGTGGGTCGAGCACGACGCGCCGACGCCGTTGCCGGTGGGCTTTACGCCCCTTCTCAGCGGACCCCGGCTGGAGGTGCCCGTCCCGATCGGCCACGGCACGCCAATGCCCGGCATGGTTCAGCCTCCGCCGGAGGTGCCCGTCCCGGTTCCCGAGCCCGCAGCCGCTGCCGTGTTTGGCTTGGCGCTGGCTGTCTTCATCGTCGTTCTGGCACGGAGGAGCCGCACATGATGTGGGCGACGTCCATCACCCTTGCTTGGCTTGCTTGGGGAACCATCAAGCCGCCGTACAAGAACAACGTCGCGGAGATCTTGATGGGCGCTTGGCTGCTCGCCTGCGCCTACGCCATCTGGGACCGCATTCCATGATCCCGCCGAACAACCTGACCTGGGGCGAGATAACACTGGCCGCCATCTTCGCCTTGCTCAGCAGCGCCACCCTGCTCGGCGTGGTGTTCTTCGCCGCGGTCATTCTCGGCGTGGTGGGTGTCTGACATGGGCGAGGTGACCACCACGAAGGACCAGCTGCCGGCAACGACCGAGCAGCCGTCCATGCTCAACTTCATCGCCACGGCGCTGGAGCGGCCGGAGATCGACGCCGACAAGCTGGACAAGCTCCTGCAGATGCAGGAGCGCGTCATGGACCGGGACGCGAAGATGCAGTTCACCGCGGCCAAGCATGCCGTCCAGGCCCAGGCGCCTCGCGTCAAGCGGAACGGCACGATCGACCTGGGCGAGGACAAGACGACGCGGCAGAAGCGCGGCTCCATTCCCTTCGCCACCTTCGAGGACGTCGATGCCGTCCTTCGGCCCCTGATGAGGGAGCACGGGCTGAGCGTGTCCTTCAGCATGAAGCCGCGGGAGGGCGGACTCATGGTGGTGGCGGAGCTGTCGCACGCTGCCGGTCACTCGGAAACCTACGAGTTCCCCATCATCTCCGATGGCGGGCCAGGCCGGAACGCGCTGCAGGCCATCGGCTCCGGCTTCTCCTACGGCAAGCGGTACGCGCTGGAGGGTATCTTCAACATCGTCCGCGAGAGGGCGGATGACGATGGCAAGGCCGGCGGCCAGCGCTTGATCACCGACCAGCAGAAGGACGAGATCGTCGGCCTGCTGCAGGAGACCGGGACTGACGTGCGCCGCTTCCTCGACACCCTCGGTGGCGTGGCGACGGTCGACGACATGGACCAAGCGGTCTTCCCCGTGGCGCTCAACCTGCTGCACCAGAAGCGGGCGGCCGCAGCACGCAAGGGTGGCGCTTCATGATCGAGCACACCGTCCAACAGGGCACGGCCGAGTGGCTCAAGCTGCGCCTCGGCGTCGTCACCGCCAGCGAGGTCCACTGCATCATCACGCCGAAGACGGGGGACCTCTCCGCCTCCGCGCCGGCCTACGCCTACCGGCTGCTGGCCGAGAAGCTGCTGGGTGAGCCCCTGCAGAGCCTGGAGGGGCTGGAGTGGGTCGAGCGCGGCAAGGAGCTCGAGCCCGACGCCGTGCGAGCCTACGAGTTCCTCCAGGAGGTCGAGACGCGGCAGGTCGGCTTCATCACCACCGACGATGGGCGGATCGGCGCCTCGCCGGACCGCCTGTGGGTGGGCAAGGCCTGGGGCGTGGAGATCAAGTGTCCGGCCCCTCAGACGCACATCGGCTACCTCGTGGACGGCTGGCATCTGAAATACCGGCCGCAGGTCATGATGCAGATGCTGGTGGGCGAGCTGGAGGGGGTGGACCGGTACTCCTACCACCCGAGGATGCCGCCCGCCCTAGAGCGCACGCCGCGCGACGAGCGGTACATCGGCAAGCTGCAGGCGGCGCTGGATGGCTTCCTGGAGATGCTGGACGCCATGGAGGCCAGGGCGCGCGCCTCCGGGCACTTCGAGGAGCGGAAGCAGCTGCAGACGGTCGCAGAGGCGGCCTATGCCGACCGGCTGGAGGAAGCCTGATGGCCATCCTGTTTTACGACACCGAAACCACCGGCCTGCCCGACCGGCACCTCCCACTCAACCACCCGAAGCAGCCGCACCTGGTGCAGCTCGCCTGCCTTCTCACGGACGATGACGGGACCGAGCGGGCCTCCCTGAGCATTGTGGTCAATCCTGGCGTCCTCATCCCGCCGGAGGTCTCGGCCATCCACGGCATCACGGACGCGATCGCGGACCAGTTCGGCGTCGCCAGCAACACGGCCGTCGCCATGTTCGACCGTCTGGCCGAGCGAGCCAGCCTGATCGTCGCCCACAACATCCGGTTCGATTGGGCGCTGATGGAGACCGCCTGGGCGCGCCTGCCGAAGCCGAGGAGCCTGGAGGAGGCGCATGGAGCTCGCCGGCGGGTCTGCACGATGGAGGAGGCCTGCCCCATCGTGAACCTGCCGCCGACCGAGCGCATGCGGGCGGTCGGCATGAACCGGCCGAAGTCGCCTAAGCTGGAGGAGTGCATCCAGCACTTCTTCGGAGAGCGGCTGGACGGGGCCCACGACGCCCTGGTCGACGTTCGGGCCTGCGCGCGGGTGTTCTTCCATATCCGGACTCTGCGCGATGGTGCCGGTGCCCAGCGCCACCTGACGCGGGAGGGCGCCGATGCCTGACGTCCAGTTCGCCTCGGCGCATGTGAAGGCGACCCTCCGCGAGGGCGCACCGGCGGCCGAGCTCCGCGAGCTGCTCGCCTGGATCCAGCAGCGGCTCGCCAAGATGGAGGGGCGCAATGCCTGATGGCGGCCACTCCTTCACCCCGCGCGGCTTCACGGCCGCAGGGGCTGCCTATTACGTGGGGATGGGTGAGGCCGGCTGGCTGGCCGAGGTGAAGGCCGGCAAGGCACCCCAGCCGGTCTACCCGACGCCCCGTCGCCCGGTTTGGGCGAGGGAAGACCTCGACCTGTTCATGGACGTGCTGACCGGCCGGGCCGCTGCGGTGGATTGGCTGGACCCCCGGAGCTACCGGCGGCAGGCTCCGGCGGAGACAGCCCAGGGGTGGTGACCGCCATGCAGGTCCGGGTGCGCTACGTCCGCGCCTACCGCGACAACCGCGGCAAGGAGCGCATCTACTATCGCCGCCCCGGCCAGCCCCAGGTGAAGCTCCGCGGGCCGCTCGGCTCCCCGGCGTTCCTGGAGGACTACAACCGGGCCCATGCCGCGTCGCAGCCGCCCACCCTCCGGGCACCGCTCTCGGGCAGCCTGGAGGCCCTGTCGCTGCTGTGGTTGGCGTCGCCGAAGTTCCAGGCGATGGCCCCATCCACCCAAGCCGTGCAGCGCCGCATCCTCGATCGGCTGCGGAAGGAGCACGGCCACCGAATTGTGCGGGACGCAACGGAGCGGGATGTCCGCCGGCTGGTGCAGGAGCGGCAGGACACGCCGGCCGCCGCCAACCATGTCCTCCGCCTCCTGCGCGGCTTGTTCGCCCATGCCGTCAAGGAGAACTGGCGGACCGACAATCCAGCCAAGGGAGTGGAGCGGCTGGCCGAGCGGCAGAAGGGCCACCCCGACTGGCCGGACGAGGAGATCGCCCGCTACCGCGCTCACTGGCCAGTCGGCAGCAAGCCCCGCCTCGCCTTCGAGCTGCTAATCCAGACCGCTCAGCGGAAGGGTGACGTGATCGGCCTTGGCCGTCAGCATCTCCGTTCAGGAGGCACCCTCCTGCGCTTCCGGCAGGAGAAGACCGGCACCGACATGACGCTGCCGGTCACGCCCGACCTGGCGGCCTGCCTGTCCCTCCTGCCAGACGGGCAGATGGTCTTCCTGCTGACCGAGGCCGGCGCGGCCTACTCGCGCAACGGCTTCTACAACTCGTTCCGCGATTGGTGCGACGAGGCCGGTATCCCGAAGGGGTACTCCCCGCACGGCCTCCGCAAGGCGCGCGCCCGACTGCTGGCCGAGGACGGCGCAACGGCGCACGAGATCGGCGCCTGGACCGGCCACAAGACACTCGCCGAAGTGGAGCGATACACTCGCGCGGCCGACCAGGAGCGCATGGCCCACGCGGCTCTTGCAAAGGCGAAACCGAGAACGGGAAATGGCTAGCCGATCCCAGGAATTGGCTAGCAGCCAGCAAAATCAGAGCTTTGAGGGGGATGTGGCGTCCCGTACGGGATTCGAACCCGTGTTGCAGCCTTGAAAGGGCCGCGTCCTAGGCCTCTAGACGAACGGGACAGGCCGGACCGCGCCGAAGCGGCGCGCGTGCCGTGACTACAATGCCAAGGTGCCCCCGTCCAGCACCCGTCACAGGGCCAGCGGCGCGTCCGGCGGAACCAGCGGGCTGCGCGGCGACGGCACCGAGGCCGGGGCGGCTGGCCCCTCGCCGGGGTGCGCCCCAGGGGACGCCGAAGGGCCGGCCGGCGGCGGGTCGGCCCGGACCGGGGCCTCCACGACCGAGGGCGCCTGCCCCGGCGGGCGGGGGGCGGCCGGGTCGGGCACCGTGTAGTCCGGCACGATCCGCGCCTGCGCGCCCGCGATCACGAGCACCTTCTGCCCGATCGGCAGCGGCGGCACGTCGCGCTGGGTGACGTTGACCAGCTCGCCGTTCGTCCGGCGCACAATGTACTCGGTGCCGCGGTTGTCGTTCACCGCGCGTTCGGTCGCGGTGCCCAGCAACCCGCCGATGAGGCCGCCCCCCACCCCGGCCAGGGCCGAGGTCAGGTTGCTGCCCGCGGCCGCGCCGCCGACGATCCCGCCCGCCGCGGCGCCCACCGCGGCGCCCGTCGCGCCGTCGGCCGAGATCGCCACCTCCCGCGCGCCGATGATCACGCCCTGCTGCACCGGGTTCACCTGCTGCACGGCCCGCGTGGCGTAGGTGTCGGCTGAGTAGGTGTTGCCGCAGCCGGCCAGCAGCAGCAGGGGGAGAAGAAATCGGCCTGAGGGCATGGGCACTCCGCGATGGGCCAGGGCGGTGTCTCGGGGCGGCGTGCCGGGCGCGGGGCACCGGGCCCCGCCCGTCCAGGGGGAAACCCCGCCGGTCCGCCGGGGCCCGGCGCCGAGTTAAGGCCAGGCGCGCCCCGGAACAACCCGAAACCCCTCAGGCCGGCGCCGCGTCCTGCACATGAAGGCAGGTGGAGACCTCCCCGTTCCAGCTCTCGGCACGCAGCACGCCGCAGAGATGGAGCGGCACGTTGCGCGGGCCGAGGAGAAGCTCGGCCAGCGGCCCCTCCTTGGCCCGGAAGCACACGGCCTTGAGGCGCCCTCCCCCCTCCCCTTCCAGGAAGAGGCGGATGGTCGCGCCCTCCTTGCCCACGCGGTCCGCGCGCACCACCCGGGCGTGGCGGAGCGCGAAGACGGGCTCCTCGTTGCCGGTGCCGAAGGGGGCGAGGCGGGCCACCTGCTCGGCCATGGCGGTGTTGGCGGCGGCAACGGTCAGCGTCCCCTCCACCACCAGCGCCGCCGCCCCCGGCAGGTCGGCGGCGCGCGCGAGCCGCTCGCTCAGGAAAGCCCGCACCTCCTCCAGGCGCCCGGCCCTGAAGGAGAGGCCGGCCGCCATGGCGTGGCCGCCGCCGGTCTCGAGCAGCCCCGCCTGCCGCGCGGCGATGACGGCCGCCCCGAGGTCGAGGCCGGGGACCGAGCGGCCCGAGCCCTTGGCCAAGCCGTCGGCCAGGCCGGCGACGATGGCCGGCCGGTTGAAGCGCTCCTTCACCCGGCCGGCGACGATGCCGACCACGCCGGGGTGCCAGCCCTCCCCCACGATGAGCAGAACGGGGTCGCCCGCGGCCGCGGCGGCCTCGGCAAGGCGGAGCGCCGTCTCCATCACCCCGGCCTCCACCTCCTGCCGCCGCCGGTTGGTGCCGTCGAGGCGCTCGGCCATGGCGCGGGCCTCGAGCGGGTCCTCCTCCAGCAGGAGGCGGAGCGCGAGGTCGCTCTCCCCGATCCGGCCGGAGGCGTTCAGCCGCGGGCCCAGGGCGAAGCCGAGCGAGTGCGCACTGGGCACGTCCTTCACCCCCGCCACCTCCAGCAGGGCCGCGATGCCGGGCCGCCCGCGCCGGGCCATCACGCGCAGCCCCTGGGCGACGAGCGCGCGGTTCAGGCCGGTGAGGGGCATGACGTCGCAGACCGTCGCGGTCGCCACGAGGTCCAGCAGGTCGAGCAGCGGCGGCTCGGCCCGCCCCTCGAAGTGGCCGGCCTTGCGGAGGTGCCGGTGCAGGGCCACCGCCGTCATGAAGCAGATCGCGCCCGCGCAGAGGAAGCCGAGGCCGGAATCGCAGTCCAGCCGGTTGGGGTTGACCGTCGCCAGGATGGGCGGCGGCGGCCCCTCGGCCTTGTGGTGGTCGAGCACCACGACATCCGCCCGCCCCTCCGCCGCCGAGAGCGCTGCGGCGGCGGAGATCCCGCAGTCGACGCAGACGATGAGCGTCGCGCCGGCGTCGCAGAGCGCGGCGATGGCAGGGGCGTTGGGGCCGTAGCCCTCCTTGATCCGGTCCGGCACGTAGTGGGTGACGGAGGCGCCGAGGTCGCGCAGCACGCGGGTCGTCAGCGCGCCCGCGCAGGCGCCGTCCGCGTCGTAGTCGGCGAAGACCGCGACCCTCTCCCCCGCGCGCACGGCCTCGGCCAGGCGGGCGGCGGCGCGGTCCATGTCGCGCAGGCAGGAGGGGTCGGGCATGGCGGCGCGGAGCCGCGGCTCGAGGAACTCCGCGGCCCCTTCCACCCCCACGCCCCGGGCGGCGAGGAGGCGCCCCACGAGCTCGGGCACCGCGAGCCGCTGGGCAATGGCGAGGCCCGTGCGCGCGTCGCCCGCGCGCCAGACCCAGCGGCGCCCGGTGGCGCTGCGGGTGACGCCGAGGACCGCCTCGGCCGCGGCGTCGGGGCCGCCGTCCGGGATTGGAAGGTCAGGCAACGAAGAGGTTCGGCTTGATGGCGAAGTTGTGGTGCCCCTCGATGTAGCGGACCGTGCCGGTCTTGCTGCGCATGACGATCGAGTGGGTGATGGCGCGGTTGGCCGTGCGCTGCACGCCGCGCAGCATGGCGCCGGTGGTGACGCCGGTGGCGGAGAACATCACGTCGCCCCGTGCCATATCCTCGACCCCGAAGATGCGGTCGGGGTCGGTGATGCCCATGGACTTCGCGCGCTCGCGCTGGGCGTCGTCCTCGTAGATCAGCCGCCCCTGCATCTGCCCGCCGATGCAGCGAAGCGCCGCCGCGGCCAGCACGCCCTCGGGCGCGCCGCCCCAGCCGATGTACATGTCCACCCCCGCCTCGGGCTGCGAGCAGGCGACCACGCCGGCCACGTCGCCGTCGGGGATGAGCATGATGCGCGCCCCGGCCTCGCGGCAGGCCCGGATGATGTCCTTGTGGCGGTCGCGGTCGAGCGTGCAGACGACCAGGTCCTCGATCGCCGACTTCTTCGCCTGGGCGAGGTTGCGGAGGTTCTCCTTCGGGCTGGCGTCGATGTGCACGACGCCGTCCGGCAGGCCGGGGCCGACCGCGATCTTGTCCATGTAGATGTCGGGCGCGTGCAGGAAGCCGCCCTTCTCGGCGACGGCGAGCGTCGCGATCGCGTTGGGCATGCCGCGGGCGCAGATCGAGGTGCCCTCCAACGGGTCCACCGCGATGTCCACCTCGGGGCCGCCCGAGCCGACCTTCTCGCCGATGTAGAGCATCGGCGCCTCGTCCATCTCGCCCTCGCCGATCACGACGGTGCCGGTGATGGCGACGCTGTCGAAGGCGCGGCGCATGGCGTCCACCGCGGCCCCGTCCGCGCTGTTCTTGTCGCCGCGCCCGATCCAGCGGGAGGCGGAGATCGCCGCCGCCTCGGTCACGCGGACGAGCTCCATGGCAAGGTTGCGGTCGCTCTGCAGCGGCGCGTCGGGGTTGATGCTCATGGCGTTTCGATCCGGATGAGGGCGGGGGGTTCGAGAACGGCGTCGAGCGCCGCGATGCGGGCGAGCGCCTCGCGCATCGCGACCTCGCGCGCCTCATGGGTGGTGACGACGACGGGAACCGCCTCGCCGGGCGCGCGGCCGCGCTGAAGCATGGATTCGAGGGAGATCCCGGCGTCGCGCAGCGCGCCCGTCACGTCCGCGATCACGCCGGGGCGGTCCACCACCATCAGGCGGAGGTAGTAGGCGCCCACATGGCGCTCCATGCCGACCGAGGGCAGGGCCGAGAAGGATTCCGCGCCCCAGACGGGCGTGTGGCGGCCGCGCGCGATGTCGATGAGGTCCGACACAACCGCGCTGGCCGTCGGCCCCGCGCCGGCGCCACGGCCGACCAGCACCACGCGGCCGACATGGTCGCCTTCGGCCACCACCGCGTTGAAGACGCCGTCCACGGTCGCGACCGGGTGGCTCGCCGGCACCATGCAGGGGTGCACGCGCGTCTCCACCCCCGCCTCGGAGCAGGAGGCGATGCCGAGCAGCTTGATGCGGTAGCCGAGCTCCTCGGCGAGGCGGATGTCGAGCGCGGAGACGGCGCGGATGCCCTCCACGTGCACCGCGCCGAAGTCCACGGGCCGCCCGAAGGCGAGCGCGGCCAGGATGGCGAGCTTGTGCGCGGCGTCGATGCCGTCCACGTCGAAGGTCGGGTCGGCCTCGGCGTAGCCGAGCTTCTGGGCCTCGCTCAGCGCCTCCGCGAACTCCCGCCCGCGCTCGCGCATCTGCGTCAGGATGTAGTTGCAGGTGCCGTTGAGGATGCCGGTCACGCGCGTGATGCGGTTGGCGGCCAGTCCCTCGCGGATGGCCTTGATGGCGGGGATGCCGCCGGCCACCGCCGCCTCGAAGGCGAGCGGCACGCCGCCCTTGGCCGCGGTCTCCGCAAGCTCGGCGCCGTGGATCGCCAGCAGCGCCTTGTTGGCGGTCACCACCGGCTTGCCGGCCGCCAGCGCCGCGCCGATCAGCGCGCGGGCCGAGCCCTCGCTGCCGCCGATGGTCTCCACCACCACGTCCACCGCGGGGTCGTTGGCCAGCGCCACGGGGTCGTCGTACCAGCGCAGCCCGTCGAGGCCGATGCCGCGGTCGCGCGTGCGGTCGCGGGAGGAGACGGCGGTGACGGCGATGCGGCGGCCGGCGCGGGCCGCGATGATCTCCGCGTTGCCGCGCAGCAGGCCGAGCACGCCGGCGCCGACCGTGCCGAGGCCGGCGACCGCGACAGCAAGGGGACGGGTCATGCGCGGACGGCGTCCTCTTTCACGGCCTCGTCGATGGCGGGCGCGGCGTTGTCGCCCTGCAGGAAGCTGCGGATGCCGCGCAGGCCCTGGCGGATCCGGTGGTTGTTCTCGACGAGGGCGATGCGGACATGGTCGTCGCCGTGCTCCCCGAAGCCGATGCCTGGCGCCACCGCTACCTTCGCGCGGGCGAGCAGCAGCTTGGAGAACTCCACGCTGCCGAGATGCCGGAAGCGCTCGGGGATCGGCGCCCAGATGAACATGGAGGCCTCCGGCGAGGGCACGTCCCAGCCGGCCCCGCGCAGCCCCTTCACCAGCACGTCGCGCCGGTCCTTGTAGAGGGCCCGCATCTCCGCGATGCAGTCCTGCGGGCCGTTCAGCGCGGCCGTCGCCGCCACCTGGATCGGCGTGAAGGCACCGTAGTCGAGGTAGGACTTCACCCGCGTCAGCGCCGCGATCAGCTTCGGGTTGCCCACCGCGAAGCCCATCCGCCAGCCCGGCATGTTGTAGGTCTTGGACATGGAGGTGAACTCCACCGCCACGTCCTTCGCGCCCTCGACCTCCAGCACGGAGGGGGGCGGCGTCGCGCCGTAGTAGAGCTCCGCGTAGGCGAGGTCGGAGAGGATGTAGATCTCGTGGCGGCGGCAGAAGGCCACCAGCTCGCGGTAGAACTCGATGCCCGCCACCAGCGCCGTCGGGTTGGACGGGAAGTTCACGATCACGGCCGTGGGCTTGGGCACGGAATGCCGCACGGCGCGGTCGATCGCCCGCAGCATCTCGTCGTCCGGCGTGTAGGGGATGGAGCGCACGGAGGCGCCGGCGATGAGGAAGCCGAACTGGTGGATGGGGTAGGAGGGGTTCGGCACGAGGATGGTGTCGCCCGGCGACGAGATCGCCTGGGCGAGGTTCGCCAGCCCCTCCTTGCTGCCGAGGGTTGCGATCACCTCGGTCTCGGGGTCGAGCTTCACGCCGAAGCGGCGGGCGTAGTAGGCGGCGTGGGCCTTTCGCAGGCCCGGGATGCCCTTGGAGGCGGAGTAGCGGTGCGTCCGCGGGTCCTGCACGGCCTCGATCAGCTTCGCCACGATGTGCGGCGGCGTCGGGCTGTCCGGGTTGCCCATGCCGAGGTCCACCACGTCCTCTGCCGCCCCGCGCGCCTTGGCCTTGGCCGCGTTGACCTCCGCGAAGACGTAGGGCGGCAGGCGGCGGATGCGGTGGAACTCGTCGGTCATGGGGTGCTCGGTGATCTGGCTTGAGAGACGGGGCGCGGGAGGCGGGGCGAGGATAGCGGGCGCGGTCAGCGGCCGCGAGGCGCGATGGAGGGAAAGCTGGGCGGCGCCGCGAGATCGGGGGCGGCGGGCGCGGTGAGCGCGGGCGACGGCCCCTCCGGCGCAGCCTCCTCGATCACCGGCGCCGCGGTCCCGGGCACCAGCAGCGTCGCGGGGCCCGTGCCGATCCGGGGCGCGGGGGCCAGCCGGGCGGGGGCGGGCGGCGCGGCGGGCACCGCGGCCAGGCCCTCGGTCGCCGGGCGGTCCGGGACGGGGGCGCCGGGCGTCAGCGGGGTGGCGGCCGCGGCGCGGTTCGCGGCGAGGCTCGCGGAGAGGTCCGCCCGCGCGCTCGAGGGCCCGCGGGAGGGGCGCTGCGGCACGGTGGCGAGGTTCGGGCTCGGCCGGTCCATGCCCGGCGGCAGGGGGCGGCTCTCCAGGGCCTCCCCGCTGATCTGGCGATAGAACTCGCGGGGCGACTCGCCGGGGGAGCCGACGCAGCCGCCGAGGAGGGCGGAGGCGAGCAGGACGCGCGCGAGCCCCCGGCCGGGGCGCGCTTGTCTCGCCGGACCCGGGTCCCTAGCTTCGACGTACCGGCCGGCATCCGGCCGAAACGGCATGGCCCTCTCGCGCATCGCACGCTCCTCTCCACCGGGGGTTTGCCGCAGAATGGCGGCCGGCGGAAGCCACGGAACGAGAGCCAGGAAGGCCAGCCCGGCCAGGCGGTCAGGTCGGCAGGGATGAGGACGCAGCATGAGCCAGAAGCGTAAGAGCGGCCGGACCCCGTCAGAGGTGGCGCAGTCCGGGGCGGAGGCGCTCGGCGCGACCACCCAGGGCAGCCCGCCGGCGCCCGTCCTGGCGAAGCGCCCCCCCCGGGGCGAGTGGGCGAAGGCGCCCGTCGCGCAGGCCGAGAAGGTGCCGCCCGTGACCCCCCCCTCCCCCCGCAAGGCGAAGGCGCCCGCCCTCGCGACGCCGGAGGCGCCGCGCGCCCCGATGGTGCTGGCCCACCCGCCCGGCGCCCCGGTGCCGGCGGCCGAGCCCGCGGCGTCGCGCATCGCCATGGCCGTCGCGGCCTCCTCGCCCGTGCCGGCCGCCGCGCCGGGCAAGGTCGCGCGCCCCGCCGCGGAGGTGTCGAAGCCCCCCGCCGCGGCGCCGGCGGAGGCCGCCGCTCCCGAAGCCAAGCCCGAGCCCGCCGCGCCGCAGCCCGCGGCCGCCGCCCCGGATCCCGCGGCGGCCAAGGGCGTGCCCGCCCTCGCCGAGGCGCCCAACTTCCGCCTGCCCGACCCCGCCGTCGTCAGCCGCACCATGGCGGACGTGGCCGAGCGCGGGCAGCGGCTGGTGGCCGAGTTCCTCCGCCGCCAGGGCCAGGGCGACGGCCGCCCGGCCACCGACCCGCTGAACATCGGCGGCGCCTTCCTTGAGATGACGACCCGCCTGATGTCCAACCCCGCCCGCCTCGTGCAGGCGCAGATCGGCTTCTGGCAGGACTACCTCACGCTCTGGCAGAACACCGCGCGCCGCATCATGGGCGGCCAGGCAAGCCCCGTGATCGCCGAGCGCCGCGGCGACAAGCGCTTCAAGGACGACGCCTGGCGCGAGAACGAGGTCTTCGACTTCATCAAGCAGTCCTACCTGCTCTCGTCCCGCTACTTCACCAACGTGGTGCACGGGGCGGAGGGCCTGCCGCCGAAGACCGCCCAGAAGGTCGACTTCTACACGCGCCAGTTCGTCGACGCGATGAGCCCGACCAACTTCTGGATGACCAACCCCGAGGTCCTGCGCAAAACGGCGGAGACCGGCGGCGAGAACCTCCTCAAGGGCCTGTCGAACCTCCTGTCGGACCTCGAGCGCGGGCACGGCAAGCTCCGCATCAACATGACCGACGAGAGCAAGTTCAAGATCGGCGAGAACATCGCGGTCACGCCGGGCAAGGTCGTCTACCGCAACGCGCTGATGGAGCTCATCCAGTACACGCCGACCAACGACAAGGTCCTCAAGCGCCCGCTGCTGATCCTGCCGCCCTGGATTAACAAGTTCTACATCCTCGACCTCCGCCCGAAGAACTCCTTCGTCCGCTGGGCGGTCAGCCAGGGCCACACGGTCTTCGTCTGCTCCTGGGTGAACCCCGACGAATCCCTCGCCGAGATGGGGTTCGACGACTACATGCGCCTCGGCCCCTACGCCGCGCTCGACGCCATCGAGCAGGCGACGGGGGAGCGGCAGGTGAACGCCATCGGCTACTGCCTCGGCGGCACGCTGCTCGCCTCCACCCTCGCGCACATGGCCAAGACGGGCGACGACCGCGTCGCCTCCGCCACCTTCTTCACGACCATGCTCGACTTCGAGGAAGCGGGGGAGCTCGGCGTCTTCATCGACGAGGAGCAGCTCCAGGCCATCGAGGCGAAGATGAGTCAGCGCGGCTTCCTCGAGGGGTCGGAGATGGCCGACACCTTCAACATGCTGCGCGCCAACGACCTCATCTGGTCCTTCGTCGTGCAGAACTACCTTCTCGGCCAGGAGCCCTTCCCCTTCGACCTGCTGTTCTGGAACGGCGATTCCACGCGCATGCCGGCGAAGATGCACTCCTTCTACCTTCGCCGGATGTACCAGCAGAACGACCTCGTGAAGCCCGGCGGGATCGAGCTGGACGGGGTCTCGCTCGACCTGCGTGACGTCAAGCTGCCCACCTATGTCCTGGCGACGCGCGAGGACCACATCGCCCCCTGGAAGAGCAGCTACCGGGCGACGGGCCTCTTCTCCGGCCCGGTCCGCTTCGTCCTCGCGGCCTCCGGCCACATCGCGGGCGTCGTGAACTCGCCGGACAGCGGCAAGTACAGCCACTGGGTCAACGAGGGGCCCTCCCCCCAGCAGCCCGGCGACTGGTTCGAGGCGGCGACGGAGCTCGCCGGCTCCTGGTGGCCGGACTGGCAGCGCTGGGTCGTCGCGCAGGACCGCACGATGGTGCCCGCCCGCCAGCCCGGCGAGGGCGCCCTGCCGGCGCTCGAGGACGCGCCCGGCAGCTACGTGAAGGTGATGGCCGGGGACTGAGCCCCGGCCGGCGGCCTAAAGCCCGAAGGGGACGGGCCCCCGCCCTCCCCGGTCGGCCGGCACGGGCGTGTCGAAGTCCGCGCCCCAGCCGTTCACCTCGTCGAGCGCCCGCACGCGCTCCGCGAGGAAGGCGGTCGAGATCTCGCCCTGCGGCAGCGGCCCGGGGTCCGCGAGGCGGAGCAGCGCCGCCTCTCCCCCGCGCGGGAAGAGAGCGCGCGGCAGGGCGGCCGCAGCCCCCGCCCGGTCTCCGCGGGCGAGCGCCCGGTGGGCGCCGGCCAGCGCGGCCGCGAGGCGCGGCGAATCGGCCAGCGGGTCGGCGCCGAGCGCGCCCCGCATCTCGTCCCGCGCCAGTGCGATGCCGCCGCGGGCCTCGGCCGGCACTGGCTGCCAGCGGGGAGTGTTGAGCTCGACCGCCATCCACTCCATCAGCCCCGCCGCCCGCGCGACCCGCGCCGGCTGGTCCCTCAGGCCGTCGCTGGCGCCCAGCATGTCGCTCGCCATAGCGTTCACGGCCGCGCGCCCCGGCTCCTCGCCGGGCGGGAGGAGGCCGGGCGGGACGGGCCAGGCGACGTTCGGCCGCCGCAGCTCCGCGCAGCCGCCAAGCCCCCCCGCCGCGAGGAGGGCGGGCCAGGAAAGGGTGAGAAGGGCGCGGCGTCGCGTCATCGGGTGATCCAGGGCCATGGCGGCCGCAGGATGCCCCGCCCCGCGCCGCCCGTCACCCGGAGCCGGCCCGGAAGCGGGTTCAGAAGCTGGTCTGGCCTCAGCGAAGCTCGTCGTCGTCGCTGCGGCCGAACTCGATGTCCCGCTGCGCCCGCCGCGTCGCCAGGTTGGCTTGGGGCAGGCGTCCGATCGTGCCGAGGCGGGCGAGCGTGTCGGGGGCGAAGACCGGGGGCGGGAGGGCCGCGGTCGCCGCGGCGGCGTCGCCCCGCGCCAGCGCGGCCGCCGCGGCCTCCATGCCGTTGATCACCGTCGTGCCGGGGGCGTCGGTCTGGATGCCGAGGGCGCGGCGGACCTCGTAGCGGGCGGCCAGCAGCGAGGCCGCGGTGCCGGCGCTGAAGTTGAAGAAGCTCCGGTCGGCGCCGACGAGTAGGGTGGTCCATTCCAGCCGGCTGACCGCGACCGCGGCGTCGGCCGGCTTGCCCAGCAGGACGCCCGCGTTGCCGAAGGCCTCCGCCGCGCCGTTGATGGCGTTGCGCACCGGCGTCTGCCCGCCCTGCCCCGCCAGCGGCGGCACGGGCGGCGGCGGGTCCGAGGAGGGCACCGCGCAGGCGCCGAGCGCCAGGGGAAGGCCAAGGGCCAGGGCGAGGGCGGTGCGTCTCATGGCTCATTCTTCCCCTTCGGGGCCTCTACTCGAGGCTGGCCCGGTGTTCCTTCGACAGCTCGGCGTAGTGCGGCGCGGTCCGGTCCCACCCGGCCCGCTCCTCCGCAGACATGGTGCGCACCAGCTTGGCGGGAGCCCCCAGCCACAATTCGTTGCGCCCGATCCGCTTGCCCGGCGGCAGCAGCCCGCCCGCGCCGAGCATGCCGCCCTCCTCGATCACGGCCTTGTCCAGCACCGTCGCGCCCATGCCGACGAAGGCGCGGTCCTCCAGCGTGCAGGCGTGGATGATGCAGGCGTGGCCGACCGTGACGTCCGCCCCGATCACCGCCGGCATGGTGCCGGCGTTGACGTGGATGATGGTGCCGTCCTGGATGTTGGTGCGGGCGCCGATGCGGATGAAGTTCGTGTCGCCGCGCAGCACGCAGCCGTACCAGACGCTCGCGTCCTCCCCGAGCTCCACGTCGCCGATCACCGAGGCGGTGGGGGCGACGAAGGCGCTCGGGTGGATCACCGGCCACTTGCCCTTGAAGGGAAAGAGCGGCCCGCTCACGCCGCGCGCTCCAGGCTGGCGGCGCCCTCGAGGCCGAGCATGAGGTTCATGTTCTGCACCGCCGCCCCCGAGGCGCCCTTGCCGAGGTTGTCCAGCCGCGCGACCAGCACCGCCTGGCCCCGCGCCTCGCTGCCGTAGACGCGGAGCTCCACGAGGTTGGTCCCGTTCAGCGCCTCCGGCTCCAGCTTGCCCGCCGGCTCGGCGGGCACCACGCGCACGAACTCCTGCCCGGCGTAGTAGGACGAGAGCGCGGCCTCGAGCGCGGCCGGCGAGGGGCGGCCGTTCAGCAGGTCGAGGTGAAGGGGCACGGAGACGAGCATGCCCTGGCGGAAGTCACCGACGCTCGGCACGAAGATCGGGCGGCGCGAGAGGCCGGAATAGTGCTGCAGCTCCGGCAGGTGCTTGTGCTCGAGGCCGAGGCCGTAGAGCTCGAAGGCGGGCGCGTCCCCGGCTTCCTCGAAGGCCGCGATCATCGCCTTGCCGCCGCCGGAGTAGCCGGAGACCGCGTTCACGGCGACGGGGTAGTCGGCCGGCAGCAGCCCGGCCTCGACCAGCGGGCGCAGCAGCAGGATGCCGCCCGTGGGGTAGCAGCCGGGGTTGGCGACCCGCGGCGCGGCGGCGATCCGCGCGGCCTGGCCGGGCGCGAGCTCGGGCACGCCGTAGACCCAGTCCGGGTCCACGCGGTGGGCGGTGGAGGCGTCGAGCAGCCGCGGCGCCCGGTCGCCGAGCCCGGCCGCGACGGCGGTCGCCTCCTTCGCGGCGGCGTCGGGCAGGCAGAGGATGACGAGGTCCACCTCGGCGAAGAGGTCGCGCTTGGCGGCGGGGTCCTTGCGGTGCTCGGGCGGCAGGGAGCGGAGGACGAGGTCGGATCGGCCCTGCAGGCGCTCGACGATCTGCAGGCCGGTGGTGCCGGCCTCGCCGTCGATGAAGACACTGGGAATGCTGCCTTGGGCCATCGTGCTCTCCTCGGAGAATCGGATTGGGGCGTGGAGGGGCTGGAAACGCAAGAGGGGCGGCCCTTGCGGGCCGCCCCTCCGATAAGCAGTCCTGCGCAGGACCGGCGTGGCGCCGGACCCGCCCGGCGTCAGCGCTTGCTGAACTGGAAGGAGCGTCGGGCCTTCGGCTTGCCGTACTTCTTCCGCTCGACCACGCGCGGGTCGCGCGTCAGGAAGCCGGCCTTCTTGAGGATCGGGCGCAGGCCCGGCTCGTAGTTGGTCAGCGCGCGGGACAGGCCGTGGCGCACCGCGCCGGCCTGGCCGGAGAGGCCGCCGCCGACGACCGTGCACATCACGTCGAACTGCTGGTAGCGGTCGGCCACCAGGAAGGGCTGGGCGATCAGCATGCGCAGCACCGGGCGCGCGAAGTACTTCGAGGCCGGCTTGTCGTTGATCGTGACCGTGCCCTTGCCCGGCATGATCCAGACGCGGGCGATGGCGTTCTTGCGGCGGCCGGTCGCGTAGGCGCGGCCCTGGGCGTCGCGCTTGGGCTCGCGGGTGATCGCGGCCTCGGGGCTGGCGGGCGTGCCGGCGACGAGGTCCTTGAGGTCGGCCAGCGAGGTGCCCGTGGTGGTGGTCTGCTCGCTCATGCTCAGGCGGCCTTCTTCGCAACGGCGAGATTCTTGCGGTTCATCGCGCCCACGTCCAGCGCCTGGGGCGACTGGCCGGCATGCGGGTGCTCGGCGCCGGCGTAGACGTGCAGGTTGCGCATCTGGGCGCGGCCGAGGTTGTTGCGGGTGATCATCCGCTCCACGGCCTTCTCGAGCACGCGCTCGGGGAAGCGGCCCTCGAGGCCGGCGCGGATGCTGCGCCCCTTGATGCCGCCGGCGTAGCCGGTGTGCCAGTAGAAGATCGACTGCTCCGCCTTGTTGCCGGTCACGCGGACGCGGCGGGCGTTGATGATGACCACGTGGTCGCCGCAGTCGACATGCGGGGTGAAGGTCGGCTTGTGCTTGCCACGGAGGCGGTCCGCCACGATGGCGGCGAGGCGGCCGAGGACGAGGCCGTCGGCGTCGATGAGGATCCAGTTCTTCTGGACCTCCGCCGGCTTGATCGAGCGGGTCTGGGTTTGCAGCATGATCCGTGTGTTCAGTCAGAAAGGTGGCGCGCCCTATCGCCCGCCGCGCCCGCCGGGTCAAGGAAAAGATTGTGGTATCATGATACCACAGGCACGGATGGCGCCTGACAGGACCGCCGCGCAGCGGCCCGGCCGCCCCGGAAAGCGCCGCCCATGAGGCGCCACCCGGCCCTTCTCGTCCTCCTGCTGGCGGCGGCGCTGCTCGCCCTCCTGCCGCGCGCGATCCTGCTTCCCCCGGCCTGGGACCCGCGCACGCCGCTCGACCTGCGCGAGCCGCCCGGCCTGCTCGCGCGCTACAAGCTCTCCCGCATGGCGCGGGAGCCGGGCCTCTGTGCCGCCTCCTTTGCGCTCTCGGGCATCCCGCTCCACCCCCTGCCCCCGCAGCCGATGCGCGACGGGTGCGGCATCGCCGACCCGGTCCGCCTGGCCAGCGACCTCCGCTTCCTCCCAGGCCCGCCGGTGGTGAACTGCCCGATCGCCGCTGCCTGGGCTCTCTTCGAGCGGCACGGGCTGCAGCCGGCGGCGCGGGCGACGCTGGGCGAGCGGGTCGCGGGCGTGCGGCACCTCGGCACCTACAACTGCCGGAACGTCGCCGGCGCGGAGGGCGGGCGGCGCAGCCAGCACGCGACGGCCAACGCGTTCGACATCGCCGGCTTCACCCTGGCGGACGGCCGCGCGGTGGGCCTGCCGCGGGACTGGGAGGCGCCCGGCCCGGCCGCCGCCTTCCTGCGCCGCGCGCGGGACGAGGCCTGCCGGGTCTTCGCGACCGTGCTCGGCCCAGACTACAACGCCGCCCATCGCGACCACTTCCACCTCGACCGCGGGGGCTGGGGAACATGCCGATGAGCCCGGAACCCACGAAGGCGGAATCCATCGCCGTGATCGGCGCCTCCGGCCGGTCGGGGGTCGCCCTCTGCCGGGCGCTGTCGGCCGCGGGCCTCGCCGTCCGCCCGGTGGTGCGGGACGCCGGCCGCTGGGCCGCGACCGGCCTGCCCGGGGCGCCCCGCCTGGCGGACCTCCGCGACGGGCCGGCGCTGCGGGCCGCGCTGGCCGGGGCGGCCCGGGTGGTCTCCTGCGCCCACGCCCGCCACGCGCCGGCCATCCTGGCCGCGGCGCCCGAGGGCGCGCCGCTCGTGCTCATGGGCAGCACGCGCCGCTTCTCGCGCTGGCGGGACGACCACGGCGACGGCGTGCGCCGGGGCGAGGCGGCGCTGCTGGAGAGCGGCCGGCCCGGCGTCATCCTCCACCCCACCATGATCTACGGCGCGGAGGGGGAGGACAACGTGCAGCGCCTGGCCGCCCTGCTGCGCCGCCTGCCCCTGGCCCCCCTGCCCGGCGGCGGGGCCGCGCTGGTGCAGCCGGTCCACCAGTCCGACGTCACGCGCTCGCTCCTGGCCGCGCTGCGGCGGGACTGGGCGGCGCCCGAAGCCGTGGTGGTCGCCGGCCCCGCGCCGCTCCACTACGCCGACTTCCTGCGGGCGGTCTGCCGCGCCGCCGGCTTCGCGCCGCCGCGCGTGGTGCCCCTCCCCCTCGCGCCGCTGCTCGCGCTCGCGCCCCTGCTGCGGGCCGTGCCCGGCCTGCCTCGCATCCGCGGCGACGAGCTGCGCCGCCTGACCGAGGACAAGGCCTTCGACATCGGCCCGATGCGCGAGCGGCTCGGCGTGGACCCGATCGGCCTCGAGGAGGGGCTCGCCCTGACCTTCGCCTGGCGGCCCGGCGGCGAGGGCCGGGGCTGAGGGGCTTGGCACCGCGCCCCCGCCCGATCACGATCCGCGCCGCTCACCACCCCCGGAGTTTCCATGCCCGTCATCAACCGCATCGCCGAGTTCCAGGACGACATGACCGCCTGGCGCCGCGACTTCCACCAGCACCCCGAGCTGAACTTCCAGGAGGTGCGCACCGCGGGCATCGTGGCGGAGAAGCTCCGCGAGTTCGGCTGCGACGAGGTCATCACCGGCATGGCGACCACGGGCGTCGTCGGCGTCATCCGCGGCCGCGGCGAGGGCGGGGCGATCGGGCTCCGCGCCGACATGGACGCGCTGCCCATCCACGAGGAATCCGGCGTCCCCCACGCCTCCCTCACGCCCGGCGTCATGCACGCCTGCGGGCATGACGGGCACACCGCCATGCTGCTCGGCGCCGCGCGCTACCTCGCCGAGACCCGGAACTTCTCCGGCACCGCCTACATGATCTTCCAGCCCGCCGAGGAGATGGGCGGCGGCGGCGAGGTGATGGTCAAGGAGGGGCTCTTCGAGCGCTTCCCGATGGACCGCGTCTTCGGCCTGCACAACTGGCCCGGCGCGCCCGAGGGCACCTTCCTCTGGCGCGTCGGCCCGGTGATGGCGGCGGTGGCGGACATCCGCATCACGGTCACCGGCAAGGGCGCGCACGGGGCCATGCCGCACCAGGGCAACGACCCCATCGTCATCGCCTCCCAGATCGTCACCGCCTTCCAGTCCATCGTCGCCCGCAACGTGGAGCCGGTGGAGGCCGGGGTCATCACCATCGGCAAGATCGAGGGCGGCATGGCCTTCAACGTCATCCCCGAGGTGGTGAACCTGCGCGGCACCGCCCGCTGGTACCTGCCCGAGGTCGGCGACATCCTCGAGAGCAAGGTGCGCGCGCTGGCCACCGGCATCGCCGCCGCCTACGGCGCCGAGGCCGAGGTGCATTTCGACCGCATGTACCCGGCGACCATCAACGAGGAGGCGAGCACCGCCCTGGCCGCCGAGGCCGCGCGCGCGGTGGCAGGCGACGCGAAGGTGGAGCGGCTCGCCAAGCCCACCATGGGCGGCGAGGACTTCTCCTTCATGCTCAACGCCAAGGATGGCGCCTACCTCATGCTCGGCGCCGGGCGCACGGCGGCGGACCCGCAGGTCCACCACCCCCGCTACGACTTCAACGACGCGGTGATGCCGCTCGGCGCCTCCTGGTGGGCGACGATGGTAGAGCGCCAGCTTCCCCGCCGCGGCTGACCCGCGCCCCGCCCGCTGCCCCGCATTGCGGCGGCGGGCGCCCCCCTTCAGGGAACGGGCGAGAGGCCGCCGTCGACGTTGATGGCGGTGCCCGTGACGTAGTCGCCCGCCCCCGAGACGAGGGCGAGCGCCATGGCGGCGAACTCCTCCGCCCGGCCCATGCGCCCCATCGGGATGGCGCGGCCCGCGTCGCGCATCCACTCCTCGTAGCTCTGCCCCTGGGGGTCGGCCGCGTGGCGGCGCACCCACTGGTCGCTGTCGATCTTGCCCACGAGGAGGGCGTTCACGTTGATGCCGAGCGGCGCCCCCTCCCCCGCCAGCACCTTCGTCAGCGCGAGGCCGGCGGCGCGGGAGACGGCGGTCGGCGCGCCGCCGGCGGGCGGCGCCTTGGCGCCCGTGTTCAGCACGTTCAAAACCCGCCCGAAGCGCCGCGCCGCCATGCCCGGCCAGGCGAGGCGCGTGAGGCGGATGGCCGCGAAGAGCTTGAGGTCGAGGTCCGCCTGCCACTCGGCGTCGGTGAGGCCCGCGAAGGGCGCGCGGCGCGAGGTGCCGGCGTTGTTGACGAGGATGTCGACGCCGCCCAGCCCCGCCTCGGCGGCGACGAAGGCGCGCTCGCAGCCTTCCGCGGTCGCGAGGTCGGCGGAGACGGCGACGCTGCCCGGCAGGGAGGCCGCGGCCTCGGCGAGCGGCCCCTCCTCCCGCGCGGCGAGGGCGACGCGGGCGCCAGCCGCGGCGAAGGCGCGCGCCATGGCAAGGCCCAGCCCGCGCGATCCGCCCGTGACCAGGGCGCGCTTGCCGTCGAGGGAGAGATGCAAGGCGGTCCTCCGCGGGTCCGAAACCGGGCGGAGGGGAATGGGCGACCTACGGGGCTCGAACCCGTGACATCCACGACCACAACGTGGCGCTCTACCAACTGAGCTAAGGCCGCCATATCGCCGGAACCGAGGGTTCCGGCGGCCGGAGCCGCCGTCCTCGGCCGGCCGCGCGGTTTAGGGTGCCGGACGCCCCCCCGTCAACCGGGCTGTTAGCCGGCCGCGCGCACGCCCACGCCGGAAGCGTCCCGCGCGCCCTTCCAGGCGGCCAAGCGGCCGAGCGCCTCGTCGAGCACGGCGTCGTCCTTGCAGAAGGCGAAGCGGGCGTAGTGGGTCGGCGCCCCCTCCCCGGCGTAGAAGGCCGAGACCGGGATGGCCGTCACCTTCGCGGCCTCGGTGATGTGGCGGCAGAAGGCCACGTCGTCCCCCGCGAAGCCCAGCGGGCGGAAGTCGGCGGTCACGAAGTAGGAGCCCTGGGTCGGCAGCACGCCGAAACCGAGCGCCGAGAGCCCCGCCGCCAGCCGGTCCCGCTTGGCCTGCAGCGCGGTGGACAGGCCCGCGAAATAGGCGTCGTCCATCCCCAGCCCGACCGCGACCGCCCGCTGCAGGTTGGGCGGCGTCGTGAAGGTCAGCAGCTGGTGCGCCTTGGCCACGTTGGGCGCGAGGGACTTGTCGGCGGTGATGTAGCCGACCTTCCAGCCCGTGAGGCTGAAGGTCTTGCCGGCGCTGCCGATCCGCATGCAGCGCTCCCGCATCCCCGGCAGGGTCATCAGCGGGATGTGCGACCAGCCGTCGAAGGTCAGGTGCTCGTAGACCTCGTCGCAGACCGCGTAGGCGCCGTGGCGCTGCACGAGGTCGGCGACGAAGGCGAGCTCGGCCGCCGTGAAGACCTTGCCGGCCGGGTTCATGGGGGAGTTGAGCAGGATCGCCTTCGTCCGCGGCCCGAAGGCGGCGGCCAGCTCCGCCCGCGGCAGCTCCCACTTCGGCGGCGTCAGGCGCACGAGCTTCGGCACGGCGCCGAGCATCCGCACCACCGGCAGGTAGGTGTCGTAGAGCGGCTCGATCAGCACGCACTCGTCGCCGGGGTCCAGCACGGCCATGAGGCAGGCGGTGATGGCCTCCGTCGCGCCGGAGGTGACCACCACCTCCGACACCGGGTCGATCTCGAGGCCGTAGAAGCGGCGGTTCGCCTCCGCGACCGCCCCGCGGAGCTCGGGGACGCCGGTCAGCGGCGGGTACTGGTTGCGGTGGTCGAGCAGCGCCTCGGCCGCGGCGCGCAGCACCGGCTCCGGCCCCTCGTAGTCGGGGAAGCCCTGGCCGAGGTTGATCGCCCCGTGCTGCACGGCCAGCGCCGACATGACGGTGAAGACCGTGGTCCCGGTGGAGGAGAGAAGCGCGTTCTGGGGCTTCAGCGGTGGGTTGGCGGTGGCGTTCATGCTCGGCCTGGACGTTCCGGATGGGGTCGCGGCGCGGGGTCCGCGCGGGTCGGGCCCGGGAGGGCGCCGGCGAGGGCACCCGGAAGGGTCTACCCGCATGATGGGGCGCGCGGGGGCCGCGCGCAATCGCGCGAGGGGAATTTGCCGCTTTTCTAGGCATATTGCCCCGCCCGCCCCGCCCTCCGGGACGGGGCTTCCCAGAATCGGTTCGCTGCGGCATTGCCCGCGCGGCACGGGCCGTGCAACGTCCGCCGGCCAGCGGCCCTCGCCAGGGGGACGCGGCCAAGACGCGGGAGGAGCGGGGTGCACCGCGCCCCGCGGGATACGGAGCCGATGAAAAAGATCGAAGCGATCATCAAGCCCTTCAAGCTCGACGAGGTGAAGGACGCCCTGCACGAGATCGGTCTGCAGGGCCTGACCGTGGTCGAGGCCAAGGGCTTCGGCCGCCAGAAGGGCCACACCGAGCTCTACCGCGGCGCGGAATACGTCGTCGACTTCCTGCCCAAGGTGAAGATCGAGGTGATCTGCTCCGACGACTTGGCCGAGCGCGCCGTGGAGGCCATCACCGCCGCCGCGCGCACGGGGCGGATCGGCGACGGGAAGATCTTCATCACGGACGTTCAGGACGTGGTGCGGATCCGCACCGGCGAGCGCGGCGAAGAGGCCGTGTAGCAGCTTTCCCGCCCGCTGGCCCGAGGGGGCGCGGGCGGGCCAGGCGGGGCAGGAACGCCTCCGCAAGTTTAACGCTCAGCTCAACAGGGGCCATTCAATGGCGAATGACAAGGAAAGCGTCTCCAAGGTGATGGAGATGATCAAGGAGAACAGCGTCGAGTACGTGGACTTCCGGTTCACGGACCCGAAGGGCAAGTGGCAGCACACCGCCCAGCACGTCTCCACCATCGAGGAGGACACCTTTTCCGAGGGCATCATGTTCGACGGCTCGTCGATCGCCGGCTGGAAGGCGATCAACGAGTCCGACATGATCCTCATGCCGGACACGCTGAACGCGTGCATGGACCCCTTCAGCGCGAAGCCGCAGCTGATCCTCTTCTGCGACATCATCGAGCCCTCGACCGGCCAGCTCTACTCCCGTGACCCCCGCGGCACGGCGAAGAAGGCCGAGGCCTACCTCAAGTCCTCCGGCATCGGCGACACCGCCTTCTTCGGCCCCGAGGCCGAGTTCTTCGTGTTCGACGACGTGAAGTTCGGCACGGGCGGCAACTACGGCCACTACAAGCTCGAGAGCGGCGAGGGCCCGGGCGCCTCCATGAAGGACTTCCCCGAGGGGAACATGGGCCACCGCCCCGGCGTGAAGGGCGGCTACTTCCCGGTCAACCCCGTGGACTCCGAGGTCGACCTCCGCGCCGAGATGCTCTCCACCATGATGGAGATGGGCGTCCTCGGCGAGAAGCACCACCACGAGGTCGCGCAGTCCCAGCACGAGCTCGGCACCAAGTTCGGCCCGCTGATCACCCAGGCCGACCACATGCAGATCTACAAGTACTGCATCCACAACGTCGCCCATTCCTACGGCAAGACGGCGACCTTCATGCCGAAGCCGATCTACGGCGACAACGGCTCGGGCATGCACGTCCACCAGTCCATCTGGAAGGATGGCAAGCCGCTCTTCGCCGGCAACGGCTACGCGGACCTGTCCGACCACGCGCTGTGGTACATCGGCGGCATCATCAAGCACGCGAAGTCGCTGAATGCCTTCACCAACCCGCTGACCAACTCCTACAAGCGGCTGATCCCGGGCTTCGAGGCCCCCGTGCTGCTGGCCTACTCGGCCCGCAACCGCTCCGCCTCCTGCCGCATCCCCTACGCGACGAGCCCGAAGGCCAAGCGCGTCGAGGTCCGCTTCCCGGATCCGGGCGCGAACCCCTACCTCGCCTTCGCCGCCATGCTCATGGCGGGGCTGGACGGCATCAAGAACAAGATCCATCCGGGCGAGCCGATGGACAAGGACCTCTATGACCTGCCGCCGGACGAGCTGAAGGGCATCCCGACCGTCTGCGGCTCGCTCCGCGAGGCCCTGCAGTCCCTCGAGGCCGACCACGAGTACCTGCTGACCGGCGACGTCTTCTCGAAGGACCAGATCGAGAGCTACATCGAGCTGAAGTGGCAGGACGTGTACCGGTTCGAGCACACCCCGCACCCCGTCGAGTTCGAGATGTACTACTCGGTCTGATCCCCGGATCAACGAGGCCTTCGGGGGCGGCCCGCGTCGGAAGACGCGGGCCGTTCCTTTTTGCGGCCGCCCCTCTCAGGCCGGGCGGAAGCGGGCGAGGAGGCGCATCCCCTCGTCGAAGAGCGGGTGCCGGAGCGCCCGGAGCGTGACGAGCCATCCGAGGACGCCGACGCCGATCGCCGTCGCCACGAGGGCGATGGGGGTCGTCGCGGCCCAGCCATGCGCGGCCATCACCATCGCGGCCGGCAGCACCGCGACCCCCGTCAGGAAGCCGCTCCGCGAGAGGATGGGCACGTAGTCGGCCCAGCGCGTCTCCGTCAGCCGCTCCACATGGGAGCGGTAGAGAAGGATGGTGAAGACCGTCTCGAGAAGGCGGGCGGCCGCCGCGGCGACGATGCTGACGAAGCAGCCGGCGGTGAAGAGCAGCAGGCCGACCGGGGCGCGGATGAGCTCGTAG
This sequence comes from Muricoccus nepalensis, assembly GCF_006438825.1. Classification (GTDB taxonomy): domain Bacteria; phylum Pseudomonadota; class Alphaproteobacteria; order Acetobacterales; family Acetobacteraceae; genus Roseomonas; species Roseomonas nepalensis. The sequence goes on along the minus strand of NZ_RCZP01000018.1, from coordinate 16,766 downwards.
CGGCTCTGCCGCGCGGTCTCGTGGCACACCACCAGGATCTCCCCCGTCATGGCCATCGGCACCCAGAGCGCCATGGAGACGCAGAGGATGGAGAGCGGGAGGGCCGAGGCCGTCCAGTTCGGCCCGTAGAGAAGCGTCATCGCCGGGCCGGAGACCACCGCGAGCCCGATCAGCATGGGCCAGAGGACGGCCGTCAGGTTCCCGACGATGCCCAGGTAGGGCTCGCGCAGCGACCGCCCCTGCCGCCGCTGCTCCGCGAAGTCCACGAAGAGGACGCGCATGAGGACGACGTGCAGGTTCTCCCACAGCATGCCCGTGACGCCCGAGGCCCGCGTGTAGAGGCCGAGCGCCTCCAGCCCCAGCACCCGGCCGAGGACGATCTCCGAGACGCGGTTCGCCAGGAGGTTGACGCCCGAGATCGTCAGCATCTGGGTGCCATAGCGCGTGACCTCGCGCCACTGGTCCAGCCCGAGGCGGAGCGAGACGTGGCGCCAGCCGATGGCGTTGGTCAGCACCATGGCGACGACGGCGCTGATGATCTGCCCGTAGGCAAGGCTCATGTAGCTGTGCCCGGCGAGGGCAAAGCCCAGCACCGCCAGGTTCGCCGTCCCGTAGCGCGTGACGTTGATGAACGCGACGGAGCGGAAGTCGCCGCGCCGCTCGATATAGGCGCCCGGCAGGATCTCGAAGATGTTGAGGAGCGGCACCACCACCATGGCGAGGAGCAGGCGCTGCACGCTCGGGTCGCCCAGCAGCGCGCCGCCGAGCTGGGCAAGGCCGGCGATCGCCAGGGCGACGAGGACCGCGAGCGCCGCGTTGATGGTGAAAACGGTCGCCACCAGGGGCGGGGCCAGGTCCGGCGCCCGGACGATGTAGCCCTGCAGGCCGAGGGAGCGGATGGTCGAGAGCAGCCCGACGATCGCCACGGCCACCGCGAAGACGCCCATGTCGTAGGGGGTCAGCAACCGGGCGACGACCACCATGACGCCGAACTGAAGGACAAAGAGGCTGCCCTGGCCGAGACTCATCCAGGCCAGGCTGCGCCGCACGGAGACCAAGGAAGCTCATCCTTTCCGACCACGGCCTCCCCGGCCTGCCGGCGAGCCAGGGCCCGGCGCGCGCCCGGCTTCGGTTCGGAGCCGAGAGGAAATCCCGTGCGGCGGGGATAGCGTCGAAACGACCGGAGGGAAAGTAACAGGCTTGTTGTTGCCCGGCGCCCGCCCGCGCCGTGCCGGCTGGGCTACCGCAGCCGGCTGATCCGCTGCAGCTCGAGCTGCTCCCCCGTGCTGTAGCGCGCGAAGCCCGCTGGCCTCGCCGCGCGGGGGGCGCGGAGCAGGCGGAGGAAGAGCGAGAACTCCCCGAACTCCCGCGGGTCGGTCATCAGGGCGCGCAGCGCGAAGCCGAGGCCGCGGACGGGGCGGCCGTTCAGCGCGTTGTTCATGGCCACGTCCTTGTAGGAGGCGTAGGCCTGCCAGCGGAGCTCCCGCCGCGCCGCCCGCAGCAGCGGGTCGCGCCGCGCCGCCTCGATTCCCTCCACCGCCCGGCGCGACAGCCGCCGCGGGGAGCGCATGAGGCTCTCCCCCTGCCGCCGCAGGACATAGGTCGGGGCCTCGACGTAGTCGATCGGCGCGAGGGTGGAGGCGCGCAGGCAGAGCAGCCAGTCCTCGCCGTAGAGAAGGCGCGGGTCGAAGCCGCCGGCCTCCTCGAGAAGCGCCTTCTGGAACAGGCTTGAGCCGAGCGGGTGCCAGGCCCCCACCAGCGCGCGGGTGGAGGCCGGCGCCACTAGGCGCTGGGCGCTGGCGCCGGCCTCGGCGGGCGCGCAGTCCTCCGTCAGCAGGCGGCTCGGCGTGGTCCGGTCGCCGGGCAGCAGCGTCGTGAAGGCGCCGCCGATCCAGCGCGAGTCCGGCCGCTCCCGTAGCACCGCCTCGGTCTGGTCGAGCTTGCCGGCCGGCCAGAGGTCGTCGGAGTCGATGAAGCCGATCCAGTCATGCGCCGCCCGGGCGATGCCGGCCGAGCGCGCGGCCGAGGGCCCGGCGTTGCGGGGCTGGTCCACCACCAGCACGCGCCCGTCGCGCGCGGCCTCCCGAAGGGCCGCCCCCGTCGCCGGGTCGGTCGAGCCGTCGTTGACGAGGACGAGCTGGATCTCGTGCTCCCCTTCCTGGCCCAGCACCGTCCCGATAGCGGAGGCCAGGACGGAGGGCCCGGTGTTGAAGACCGGGCAGATGACCGAGACCTTCACCGCCCCGCCCTCCCGGCCGCCGCGCCGTCAGCCACGCGGGGGCAGCCCGAGATAGGCGCGCCAATGCGCGACCGAGGTGATCCGCGGCCTCTCCCGCCGCCACTCGGCGCGCAGCCCCGGCGCGGCCCGGTAGAGCGCCCGCACGGCGCGCAGGCCCGCGCGGAGAAGGGTGCGGAACCGCGCCCGGTCCCGCCGGAAGACCGGCAGCTCCCGGTCCCAGTAGGTCTCGAGAGCCACCGCGTCCGAGCCGGGGATCCGGTACCAGATGAGGTCGCGCACCGGCACCCGGCGGGGCCGCGCCTCGGGGCCGGTGGGCGCCGACCAGTTCCGCCAGAGGGCCTTCACCAGGGCGGTGCCGTGCCGGCGGCGCGACCGCGGCACCTCGGCCAGCGAGGCGTCCCAGAGCACCCTCTCCCGCGGCACCGACCCCTCGGGGTGGAGGAGCCGCAGCTCGCCGAGGGAGGCGTGCAGCGCCGCCGGGTCCTCGTCCAGGATGGCGGGACCGCGCAGGAAGTCCTCCACGCCCCGGATCACCAGCGCCGCCGCGTAGTAGCGGTAGGTCAGCAGGTAGGTCATGAGCTGCGAGAGAACCTGCGTCGCCGCGTGCCGGGGCGCGAAGTTCATGTGCAGCGCCGCGCAGATGAGGGTGTTGCGCGTCTCGTAGTAGATCTGCCAGCCGTTCCGCTTCATGTAGAAGGGCTCGTGCCAGATGCTCACCCCCGGCAGCGGCACGGTCGGGACCCCCGCGTCGTGCAGGCGCAGGCCCCATTCGAGGTCGTCGCCCCGGATGAAGCAGGGCAGCGGCATGCCGTGCTCGGCGACGAGGCGCTTGGGGAAGGCGAAGCACCACCAGCCGTTGTAGTGCATGGCCTGCACCTCCAGCAGCCCCGCCAGCACCGCGCGCGAGCGCAGGTCGAGCTGGTGGCTCAGCGCGTGGACGGCCCAGTTGTCCCGCACGATCGCGCCGCCCTCGTAGAGGGTCGTCGGGCGGATGCCGTCCAGCATCTGGCCGCCGAGGCACTCCTGCCCCTCCGAGACCGCGAAGAAGGACGCCATGCGGAGAAGGCTCTCCGGCTCGAGCCGGACGTCGTCGTCGATGAAGGCGACGTGGGTGACCGCGGGATCGTCCAGCGCCTCGAGCAGGCCCCGGCCGAAGCCGCCGGCGCCGCCGAAGTTCCCCTGCTCCACCACGCGCAGCACGCCCTCGAGGCGCGCGGCCTGGGGGGCGATCCCCGGGTGGCCGAGCAGGCCCGGGCGCCCCTGGTTCACCACGAAGACCCGCTCGAGCCCCCTCCCCTCCGCGCGCAGCTCGGGGTCGCCGGCGACCTCGGCCAGCACCTTGGCGAGGTCGTCCTCGCGGTTGAAGGTGCAGATGACGACGGCGAGCCCGACCGGCCGCGGCGCCGCGCCGGGCGCGAGCCATTCCGCGGAGTGCAGCACCGCCGGGCCGTCCAGCGCGGTCAGCTCGAACCAGACCATCCCGGCCTGGCGGAAGTTCGCGGCGTCCTGGGGGATGGCGATCTCCGCCCGCCCCTCCGCCGTGCCGTCGTGGAGGAGCATCGGCTCCTCCCCGTGGGTCGTCAGGCGCCAGAGCATCAGCCGCGCCCGCCCCTCGACCTCGACCGACAGGCTGAAGGCCGTGAGGGGGGTGTGCCGCCGCCAGTGATGCTCGAAGAAGGCGCCGAAATAGGTGTCGAAGGCGGCGGTCGCGCCGGCCTCGACCCGAAGCCCGCCGCGCGCGCCGGGGGCGACGGCCTCCGGCGCGGGGCGCCCGTCGCGCCCGGCCCGCCAGTAGAGGTCGCGCAGCGCGGCCGGACGGTCCAGCGGGACGCGCTGCAGGCGGAGCGCGCCGCCCGCGCTCCCCGCCTCCATCGCCCCGCTCCGCTCCTCGGTCGTGTCCAACGCCATCCTTGTGCCCTTGCTCTCCCCCTCGCCGCCCGGGAGTTCCCGGGCCGCGAAGCGGGTGTTCCGTCGCCGTCCGGCGTGTGATCCCGTGCCCCTGCCCGGCCTTGAAGGTCGCCGTGCCCGCTGCCGGATCAATCCCGCGCCCGGCGCTTCGTTGCATCTTCCAACACAGGCCGCGCCGCCCAGGACCCGCGGGGGGCCGCGAAGGCGGCGCGCCGGGACGCGATGGACACCTCAAACAACGCCAGCCGCCGGGGGTGAAGCCTCGAAATGCTCGCGGCGCCGCCGAAAGGATCACGATACCGTAGGCGGGCGCCTTCACCTGCCGGGCGGCCGAATGTTTCGACCCTGCCCTCCGGTTTTTGATCACCGGGCCCGCGGGCGCCACGTTATAGCTTCGCCGCTCCGCCTCGCCGCCCGGGCCCATCGCCCGCGCTCGCCGCGCGGGACGGGGTAAGGGCGCCCGCGCGGGCCGCCCCGGGGCCGGGGCAGCAGGGCACCGGCCGTTCGATGACGAGGATCCTCCCCAGCATGGCCATGAAGGCGCCCGGCGAGAGCCGTTTCGCGGTGTTGTTCCGGACCCACTTCTGGGACGACTTCGCGGAGCGCCAGTACAGGCGCCTGGTGGAGCGCTCCCGCGGCGGCGAGGTCTTCATCCTCGTCGACGAGACGAACGGGGCGGTCCCCATCCCCCACGACAACGTCGTCCGCTACACCGAGAACGACCTCCTCGCCCTCGGCCTGGCCAAGGCGGGGACGGGCAACTTCCTCTGGTTCAACGGGGACTACTCGCTCTACGTCTTCTTCGAGCGCTTCCCGGACTTCGACCACTACATCATGGTCGAGTACGACGTGGCCGCGAACCGCGACATGGGCGAGATGGTCGCGCGCTCCGTGGAGAAGGGCTACGACTTCATCGGCCTCACCACCGTCCACCCCGACATCGGCTGGAACTTCACGGACGGCTGCCTCGACCTCTACCGGCTCGAGGACATCCAGCAACGGCTGATCTGCATCGCGCTCTTCTCCCGGGCGGCGGTGTCCCATCTCTTCGCGCGAAGAAAGGAGCACTCCCGGGCCTTCGAGCGCGGCGAGATCCGCCGCTGGCCCTTCTGCGAGGCCTATATCCCGACGGAGCTCGCCCTCGGCGGCTTCCGGATGGGGGAGCTGTCGGAGTTCGGGCCGCTCGACCACTACGAGTGGCGCCCCTCCTACGTCGAGACCGACCTCGGCGAGATGACGGGCCAGGCCTTCGTCCACCCCGTGCTCGACCCGAACCGCTACATCGTCCACACGATGAAGCACCTCTGGCCGCCCGAGAACTACTTCATCCCCGGCAGCAAGGTGCGCCGCCGCATCCGGCGCGTCCCCTCCTCGGTCTACTGGCCCGTCCTCTCCAAGGCCCTGAAGGAGCGGGTGACGGAGAGCTGGAGGAAGCGCGTCCTCCGCAAGCCCGCCGCGAAGGCCCTGACGCGCACCTGAGGGCGAGCCGGTCCCGCGGCGCCCCGCGGGGACCCCGGGGTCAGGCCGAGGCCGCGCCCAGCCGGGCCAGGCGGTGGCGCAGGGTGTAGGACGCGACCCGCCCGACCGCGCTCCCGAGCAGCGAGGCCGGCAAGAGCGTCACGAGGTCGCGGAAGCGCCGGTTGTACAGGAGCTTCGTGCCGAGGGAGACGAGCTCGTTCCGAAGGACCGACGCGTTGCCCCGGTGCAGCCGCCGCCAGTTCCGCGTGATCGTGCGGCGGACGAAGCTGCAGTCGGCCGGCGCGAGGAAGTAGGGCCGGTAGGCCGCGACCTCCACAAGCTTCGCCGCGACGGCGAGGCGGAGGTAGTCGCGCTCCTCCCCCGCGAGCTGCGACCCCGCCACCACCAGCATCTCCTCGACCGTCTCCGCCGCCTCGTACTCGGCCAGCCGCTCCGCCGGGAAGGACAGGTCCGGGCGCCCCTGCTCGCGACGCAGGCTGGAGAGGGCCGAGAGCTGGGAGTTGACCGCGCTCACCCGCCCGTTGAGCGGCGAGCGCCCCGTGATGCTGCCCGCGTGGATCGTGTAGTCGCCCATGATGGCGGGGATGGTGTGCAGCCGCCCGATCTCCCGCAGGCGCCAGTAGAGATCGGTATCCTCCGCGTAGAAGACGTGCCGGTAGCCCCCGACCGCCTCCAAGGCCTCGCGCCGGGCGAGGAGGAAGGGGTGCATGAGGTAGGGCTCACGCGAGGGGAACCAGCGCGGGTCCGCCTCCGCCGGCGGCGCCGGGCGCGAGAGCGTGCCCAGGAACCGCCCGGTCTCGTCGACCTGGCGCGCGTAGGCGCTGACCGCCACGCAATCGGGGTTCGCGTCGAGGTAGGCGACCTCGGTCGCCAGGCGTTCCGGAAGGGAGAGGTCGTCGGAGTCCTGGCGCGCGACATAGGGGGCGCGGCAGAGCGACAGCCCCTCGTTGGCCGCCCCGACGATGCGCCGGTTCACGGGCTGGCGGACCAGCTCGATCCGCGGGTCCCCGGCGGCGAGGCGCGCCACGATGACGGCGGTGTCGTCGGTCGAGGCGTCGTCGACCACGATGATCCGGATGTTGCGAAGGCTCTGCCGCTGGAGGGAGGCGATCGAGCGCTCGATGGTGCGCGCGCTGTTGTAGGCCGTCATGACGACGTCGACGACGGGCGGGCACGGCACATCCATGCGGGAAAATTCCTGATTTTGTTTGATCCCCCCACAACGTCCGCCGCCCCCGGAGGTTATTCGATCGCTTGGCGGAACGCGTGAACGGGGGCACTGGTGGAATTGCGGCATTCCGAAGGGATCGATACGGGAGGCTGGGCGAGCCGCACCACGCCTGGGCAACCGCCGGACAGAAGCGGTTCCAACCCATCCCGCCCGGCGAGTGGGCCGGAGAGTGCAATCGCCCAAATCGAGCGACGGATCGCAGCCCGCGCCACCGGCGATGGCAGCGAGGTTATCAAGGTGCCACACCAACACGTCAGTTGTTCGGGGATGGATTTAGCCGTTAACACCCCCAGCTTGGCGCAACAGACGGCTCGGCGAGCCTCATGGCAGACGCCCGGCGTCCGGGATGAAGGTCGGGCCGGAACTGGAGCTGAACTTTTCGTGAGCACCGAACGTCCGTCCCTTCTGGCTGTCTGCACGACGGCCCCGTGGCCGGTGACGAACGGCTACACCCTCCGCGTCTTCCACCTCCTGCAGGAACTGTCGCGCGTCTGGTCGATCACGCTCGTCTCGCTCCCCAGCGAGGGCGGCGAGCCGCCCCCGTTTGACCTCGAGCGCTTCATTCCTTACCAGCTCGAGGGCACGGTCCACGCCTATCCCTGGCGCTTCGACCAGCAGCCGCTGAAGGCCGCGATCGACCAGGCGATCGAGCTCTCCCGCCCCCGCCGCGCGGTCGTCTGGCGTGGCGCGGAGGGCGCCTGGTTCGACGCGCCGCAGCTGCCCGCCGGGGTCGTCGACCTCATCGACTGCGTGCCCCTCGACCTCTGGAGCGGGTTCCTGATCGACCCGGACCTGCGCGGCCGCTACCGGAAGCTGCGGGAACTGGGCGTGTCCGCCTACTACTCCCGCCGGACGGTGAAGAGCTTCTCCTCGGTCATCTGCGCCGGCGAGCGCGACGCCGCCTGGCTGCGCTGGCTCGGGCGTGAGGAGAACGTCCACGTCGTCCCGAACGGCGTCCTGCTGCCGGAGCGGGGAGCCGGGGGCGCGCGCGCGCCGCAGCCGACGCTCTCCTTCATCGGGACCCTCGACTTCGAGCCGAACGTCGACGCGGCGCTCTTCCTCGCGCGCGACATCTGGCCGCGCGTGCGGGCGGCACGCCCCGACGCCCAGTTGCTGATCGCGGGGCGGAACCCCACGCCCGAGATCCTGGCGCTCCGCGCCGTGGAGGGGCTCGACGTGCTGGCGAACGTGCCCGACATGAACGCCGTGCTCGCCCGCTCCTGGCTCTCGATCGCGCCGATGCGCGGGGGCGTCGGCGTGAAGAACAAGGTGCTGGAAGCCTGGGCCGCCTCGCGCCCGGTGGTGCTGACGCCCCTCGCGGTGAACGGTCTCAAGGTTCCCGAAGGGCATGAGGACCTCGTGCAGTCCGGCGCGGCGGAACTCGCGGAGGCCGTGATCCGCCTCTTCGATTCTCCCGACCTTGCCGCCCGAATGGGCGATGAGGCGCGCGCCCATGTCGGCCAGCACTACGCGTGGCGCAACCTGACCGGCGACTTCGACCACCTCCTGCGGCACGCCGTGGCCGATGACCTGACGCACCGTAACCACGGCTTCGGCCGGTCCTTCAACGCCGAGCTCCTGCCCTCCGTCGCCTAGCGCCTCCGGCCCGCGCCCTTCCTTGCCAAGGCGACCAAGGGCCGGCGGTCACCCGACCGTCGCGGCCCTCACCCGCTCGGCCACGCGCGTGCCGAACTGGGTCATGAAGACCGTCCGCACCGCCTGGGTCGCGCGGGCGAGGGTGAGGTTGTGCTGCGCCGGCTCTCCCTCCGCGAACCAGACGATGAAGCAGTCGTTCTTGCCGCGCTTGAGGATGTCCGACGGCCCGAGCATCGGCTTGATGATTGCCTCCGTCAGCATCATCGCGCGGGACGAGATGTGCGCCCAGTCGGCGCCGATGGCCTTGCTGATCGGCGCTAGGCTGATCGTCCGCACCTGGCTGACCCCCTGGACGCAGGTCCGCGCCGGCACGCCGCCCTCCAGCGCGCCGCGCGGCAAGGGGTGCGGGGCGAGGGTGATCACCCGGAGGTGCTTCGACTCCGACTCGTCGAGCAGCGCCGAGTTCATCGTGGCGGTCAGGCGGGTGCCATCCTTCGCGACGAGCTCGATGTCGACCTCGTAGGGCTTCCCGTCCAGCGCCTGCTGCATCCGCGCGGCCTCCGCGGCGCCGGAGGGATCGGGCGGGAGAAGGGCGTCGATGTTCAGGCCGACAAGGCTCTTCGCGTCGTAACCGATGAGATTCTGGAAGGCCATGTTGGTCAGCAGGATGAAGCCGTCGGCCCGGTTGATCACGACCGGGGTCGTCAGCCGCATGAAGACGGAGGCGAGAAGGCGCTGCGCCTCCGTCCGCCGGACCACCTCCCGCCGCGCCTCCGTCAGGTCGGTGATGTTCTGCACCACCGCCATCAGGGTCGTGTCGTTGATCTTGTTGATGTCGAGCATGAGGATGGTGCGCGAGCCCGGCACCGCCAGCTGCATCTGGTCGAAGATCTGCCCCGCCGGCGACTGGAACCGCTCGACATGCGAGCGCAGGTCGGGGGCCACCGTCGCGAAGAGGCGGTAGAGGTCCGACATGTCGCCGTCCGCGGCCAGCGGGATCAGCAGCTGCGCGGCGGTTGGGTTCGCCATGTCGATCGTGCCGTCCGGGCGGAACTTCACGATCCCGACCGGCGCCAGGTAGAGGAACTCGATCAGCGCCTCGTAGGCGGATTGAGCCTCGGGCTCTAGCTCTGCGGTCTCCGACATGTCAGCTCCGCCTCTCCACGACCACGTACATCCGCTTCGCGTCCTGCCGTTTGAGCAGGCGGAGCTTCACCCGTTGCGGCGCCATGCGGAGCGTGAGGACGTAGTCGATGATCGCGTCGATCTCCGCCTCCTCCGCGAAGCGCCCCGCGACCATCGCGTTGTTCATGCAGGGCGCGACGCTCGTGAAGAAGTTCCGTCCCACGACGCGGCCGGGCGTGAGGCCGGCGAGCTTCCCCTCCATCGCGTTGTAGTGCTCGACCGTGGCGTCGAGCGACATGGAGATGACGCCGAAGGGGAGCGAATCGAGTTCCGCCGCGGTCGCCGTCGAGAGCCAGTCGAACAGGCCGGGATCGGCCGTGCCCGCCGGCGGCGCGCGAAGGCCGCCGTCCTGGGCGGCCGGAACGGAGAGGGCGTCTTGGGTGGAAAGGCTCATCAAGGGTTCCCCGTCATCTCCGGACGGGACGTTCCGGAACGCCCGCCACCAGGGCCCATGATGCGCGGGAAGCCTGTCGAAACGGTGAACGGCGCGGCGGCCGGGGCAGGATGGCGCGCTTGACCGGGCGGGGGCCGCGGGGGGAGCCTCGGCGGCGAAACGGGGCAGGACGCCCCGGGGAGGTCCCGTCCGTGCTCCACCGCCTCGTCCTCGCCTGCGCCGCCCTCGCCGCGCTGGCCGCCGCGCCGCCATGCCTCGCGCAGGCCCCGCCGGCGCCGACCTACCAGGTCGATCCGCACTGGCCGAAGACACTGCCGAACAACTGGGGCATCGGCCAGGCGGCCGGCGTGGCCGTGGACCGGCGCGACCACGTCTGGGTCGTCCACCGCCCGCGCACCATGACGGAGGACGAGCGCGGGGCGACGCTGGTGCCGCCCCGCTCCGAGTGCTGCGTCCCCGCCCCTTCCGTCATCGAGTTCGACCCGGACGGCAACGTCGTGCAGGCCTGGGGCGGGCCCGGCCACCATCCGTCCTGGCCGGCGAACGAGCACGGCATCTACGTCGACGCCGCCGACAACGTCTGGGTCGCCGGGAACGGCAACAGCGACCACGTCCTGCTGAAGTTCACCCGCGACGGCTGGTTCCTGCTGCAGATCGGCGTCACCGGCGAGACGGGGGGCAGCAACGACACGCAGCGCCTCGGCCGTCCCGCCGACGTCGAGGTGGACCTCGCCACGGACGAGGTGTTCGTCGCCGACGGCTACCAGAACCGGCGCGTGATCGTCTTCAACGCCACGACCGGCGCCTACCTGCGCCACTGGGGCGCCTATGGGCGCCCGCCGCCGGCCGACGCCCCCCTGCCCGCCTATGTCGCGGGGCAGTCGCCCTCCGCGAGCTTTGCCAACCCCGTCCACTGCGTGCGCCTGGCCCGGGACGGCCTCGTCTATGTCTGCGACCGCGGCAACGACCGGATCCAGGTGTTCCGCCGGGACGGCACCTTCGTGCGGGAGATCCTCGTCGCCACCTCGACGCTCGGCAGCGGGTCGGTCTGGGATATCGACTTCCTGCCGGATCGCGCTGAATCGGTCCTCCTGGCGGCGGATGGCTCGAACAACACCGTCTGGCTGCTCGCCCGCGAGGCGGGAGAGATCATCGGCCGCTTCGGCCGCAGCGGGCGGAACGCGGGCGAGTTCCACTGGGTCCACAACATGGCCGTCGATAGCCGCGGCAACGTCTTCACCACGGAGGTGGACACGGGCAAGCGCGCGCAACGCTTCCGCCTCGTGTCGCAACTGCCGCGCTGATGCGCCTCAAGCGCGGAACCCCCGCTGGCTTGCGCCGGCGGGGGTTCTGCGGTGCGCCGGGCTTGGGCCGGACGCGGTGTTCTGGGGTAAGGTGAGTTGTATCGAGACGTTCCAGTCGGGTGGTCTGGCGCCGACCGACTCTCCCGTGTCTTAGGACACAGTACCATAGGCGCAGGGTGGTTTCACGGCCGAGTTCGGGATGGGATCGGGTGTGGCACACTCGCTGTAGGCACCAGGCCACCGGGCCGGAACGTCTGATGGTGTTCCCCTGGTGAGGGGGAGGATGGCGAGGTGTGAGGGGGTAGCGCGTTGGTGCTGCGTGCGGCGAGGGTTTGGGCCCTCACGCGGCGTGTGTTGAGGAGTTCGATCGGGCGATTAGGACCGCTCGGCTGCGCTTGTTACCAAGCTTCCANGGTGGTCTGGCGCCGACCGACTCTCCCGTGTCTTAGGACACAGTACCATAGGCGCAGGGTGGTTTCACGGCCGAGTTCGGGATGGGATCGGGTGTGGCACACTCGCTGTAGGCACCAGGCCACCGGGCCGGAACGTCTGATGGTGTTCCCCTGGTGAGGGGGAGGATGGCGAGGTGTGAGGGGGTAGCGCGTTGGTGCTGCGTGCGGCGAGGGTTTGGGCCCTCACGCGGCGTGTGTTGAGGAGTTCGATCGGGCGATTAGGACCGCTCGGCTGCGCTTGTTACCAAGCTTCCACCTGCGGCCTATCAACGTGATGGTCTATCACGGCCCTTGGGGAGACCTCGTCTTGAGGCTGGTTTCCCGCTTAGATGCCTTCAGCGGTTATCCGTTCCGCACTTAGCTACCCGGCGATGCCACTGGCGTGACAACCGGTGCACCAGAGGTGCGTCCATCCCGGTCCTCTCGTACTAGGGACAGATCCTCTCAAGTCTCCAACACCCATGGCAGATAGGGACCGAACTGTCTCACGACGTTCTAAACCCAGCTCACGTACCGCTTTAATCGGCGAACAGCCGAACCCTTGGGACCTGCTCCAGCCCCGGGATGCGATGAGCCGACATCGAGGTGCCAAACCTCCCCGTCGATGTGGACTCTTGGGGGAGATCAGCCTGTTATCCCTAGAGTACCTTTTATCCGTTGAGCGATGGCCCTTCCACGCGGGACCACCGGATCACTAAGGCCGACTTTCGTCTCTGCTCGCGCTGTCGCGCTCGCAGTCAGGCGGGCTTGTGCCTTTGCACTCAACAGCCGATGTCCGACCGGCCTGAGCCCACCATCGCGCGCCTCCGTTACACTTTGGGAGGCGACCGCCCCAGTCAAACTGCCCACCAGGCAGGGTCCCGACCCCGGCTAACGGGGTTCGGTTAGACGCCAGAAAGGCACAGGGTGGTATTTCAAGGTTGCCTCCACCAAGGCTAGCGCCCCGGCTTCATCGGCTCCCACCTATCCTACACAGTCCCTTCCTGGCGCCACTGCCAAGCTGCAGTAAAGGTTCATAGGGTCTTTCCGTCTGACCACGGGTACCCCGCATCTTCACGGGGAATTCAATTTCGCTGAGTCCATGCTGGAGACAGTGGGGAGGTCGTTACGCCATTCGTGCAGGTCGGAACTTACCCGACAAGGAATTTCGCTACCTTAGGACCGTTATAGTTACGGCCGCCGTTTACCGGGGCTTCAGTTCAAGGCTCTCACCTCTCCCTTTAACCTTCCGGCACCGGGCAGGCGTCAGACCCTATACGTCATCTCTCGATTTCGCAGAGCCCTGTGTTTTTACTAAACAGTCGCCACCCCCTGGTCTGTGCCACCCCACAACGCTTGCGCGCCATGGGGTCTCGCTTATCCCGAAGTTACGCGAGCAATTTGCCTAGTTCCTTCAGCATGGTTCTCTCAAGCGCCTCGGTATACTCAACCAGTCCACCTGTGTCGGTTTCGGGTACGGTCCATAATCCCAGTGCTGTTTCCTGGACCCATCCACCTGCCCCCTCAATCCAATAAGAGGAGACCGCGCTTCAAGGTCGTCACATCTGGGGGGCCAGGGAATATTCACCCTGTTTCCATCGGCTACGGCTGTCGCCCTCGCCTTAGGGGCCGGCTCACCCTGCGCGGATTGGCCTTGCGCAGGAACCCTTGGACTTTCGGCGAGAGGGGTTCTCACCCTCTTTGTCGCTACTCATGTCCGCATTCGCACTTCCCATACCTCCAGGACCGGTCACCCGTATCCCTTCGCAGGCCTAGGGAACGCTCCGCTACCGCTACGCGATCCGCTAGGATCGTCGTAACCCACGTCTTCGGCTCGTGGCTTGAGCCCCGTTACATTTTCGCCGCAGAACAGCTATTAGACCAGTGAGCTATTACGCTTTCTTTAAAGGATGGCTGCTTCTAAGCCAACCTCCTGGTTGTTTTGGCCGTCCCACATGCTTTCCCACTTAGCCACGAATTAGGGGCCTTAGACGGTGGTCTGGGCTGTTTCCCTCTCGACAATGGACCTTAGCACCCACTGTCTGTCTGCCAGGCTATACTCACCGGCATTCGGAGTTCGGTAGGGTTTGGTAGGGCTTTGGGCCCCCCTAGCCCTTCCGGTGCTCTACCTCCGGCGGTAAACACCTGACGATCTACCTCAATAGATTTCGCGGAGAACCAGCTATTTCCGAGTTTGATTGGCCTTTCACCCCTAGCCACAGCTCATCCCCGACTTTTTCAACAGGCGTGGGTTCGGCCCTCCAGTGCGTGTTACCGCACCTTCAGCCTGGCCATGGCTAGATCACTCGGTTTCGGGTCTCATGCCGGCAACTCAAGCGCCCTTGTCAGACTCGCTTTCGCTGCGCCTACACCTCACGGCTTAAGCTTGCTGCCAACACGAACTCGCGGACCCATTATACAAAAGGTACGCCGTCACCCCAAAGCTCGCGCCCAGGGCTCCGACTGCTTGTAAGCGTTCGGTTTCAGGTCTCTTTCACT
>NZ_RCZP01000017.1 GCF_006438825.1 Muricoccus nepalensis | reverse complement strand
CGCTCTTCATCCTCTACACCTCGGGCTCGACCGGTAAGCCCAAGGGCGTGCTGCACACCACCGGCGGCTACGCCGTCTGGGCCGCCTTCACCCACGAGCTCGTCTTCGACTACCGCCCGGGCGAGGTCTACTGGTGCACCGCCGACGTGGGCTGGGTGACCGGCCACACCTACATCGTCTACGGCCCGCTCGCCAACGGCGCGACCACCCTCATGTTCGAGGGCGTGCCGAACTGGCCCGACGTCAGCCGCTTCTGGCGGGTCATCGACAAGCACCAGGTGAACATCTTCTACACGGCGCCGACCGCCATCCGGGCCCTCATGCGGGAGGGCGAGGGGCCGGTGAAGGCGACCTCGCGCCAGTCCTTGCGCGTGCTCGGCTCGGTCGGCGAGCCGATCAACCCCGAGGCCTGGCTCTGGTACTACCGCGTGGTCGGCGACGAGCGCTGCCCGATCGTCGACACCTGGTGGCAGACCGAGACCGGCGGCATCCTCATCTCGCCGCTGCCGGGCGCCGTCGCCCAGAAGCCGGGCTCGGCGACGCTCCCCCTGCCGGGCGTCTTCCCGGCGCTGGTCGACAACGAGGGCCACCTGCTCGAGGGCGCGGTGGAGGGCAACCTCGTGATCACCGACAGCTGGCCCGGCCAGATGCGCACCGTCTTCCGCGACCACGAGCGCTTCATCCAGACCTACTTCTCGACCTTCCCGGGCAAGTACTTCACCGGCGATGGCGCCCGGCGCGACGAGGACGGCTACTACTGGATCACCGGGCGCGTCGACGACGTCCTCAACGTCTCCGGCCACCGCATGGGCACGGCCGAGATCGAGAGCGCCCTCGTCTCCCACCCCAAGGTGGCCGAGGCCGCCGTCGTCGGCATGCCCCACGAGATCAAGGGCCAGGGCATCTACGCCTACGTCACGCTGAACGCCGACGAGGAGCCCACCGAGGCACTCCGCAAGGAACTCGTCGCCTGGGTCCGCCGCGAGATCGGCCCCATCGCCTCCCCGGACGCCATCCAGTGGGCGCCCGGCCTGCCCAAGACCCGCTCGGGCAAGATCATGCGACGCATCCTCCGCAAGATCGCCGCCAACGAGACCGACAGCCTCGGCGACACCTCCACCCTCGCCGACCCCACCGTCGTCCAGGACCTCCTCGAAAACAGAGTGGGGTAGGAAGCAAAAGAATGTTGGACGTTCAGCGACTGAATCCATGGCACGAGCGCGTCCTCGGGAATCTAAAGTTTCAGCAGCTTGTTCGCGAGCGGTCGGGCTTCGCCTGGACACTCTCGGCGGTGATGCTTTTGGTCTACTGCGGCTTCATCCTGCTAGTCGCCTTCGCCAAGAACACAATGGCGACGCGGATTGGCACCGGCGTTACCTCCGTTGGGATCGTCATTGGACTCGCTGTAATTGTCACCGCCTTCCTGCTGACCGGCCTCTACGTTGCGCGCGCAAATACTCAGTTTGACAAACTTACGGAAGGTCTGAAGCGTGACTTCGATGAGGGGAGCAACAGGTGATGCGCTCCCCCCGCCTTGCGACCGCCTCGATCATTACGGTGCTCTCGGCCAATCTTGCGCTCGCAGCCGGCCCTGATCTCGGGCAGGTGGACCGGCAGGCCACGAACTACATCGCCATTGCGATGTTCCTCACCTTTGTCGCCGGGACCCTCGTCATTACCTACCGGGCGGCGAGGGCGTCGAAATCGGCGGCAGACTTCTATGCTGCTGGCGGCGGTATCACCGGCCTCCAGAATGGACTTGCCATCGCAGGCGACTACATGTCAGCAGCATCGTTCCTGGGTATCTCGGCCCTGGTTTACACCAGCGGTTTCGACGGGCTGATCTACTCGATAGGCTTTCTCGTTGGCTGGCCTCTTGTGCTGTTCCTTATCGCGGAGCGGCTCCGCAACCTCGGTAAATTCACGTTCGCCGACGTCGCTTCGTTTCGGCTGGACCAGACACAGGTTCGCATCCTTTCAGCAACCGGCACGCTCGTCGTGGTAGCCTTCTACCTCATCGCGCAGATGGTCGGAGCGGGTAAGCTCATTCAGCTCCTGTTCGGATTACCTTACCTATACGCAATCATCATTGTTGGCGGCCTGATGATCGTCTACGTCGCCTTCGGGGGCATGAAGGCAACCACTTGGGTGCAGATCATCAAGGCTTGCCTCCTCCTGGGAGGCGCCACCTTCATGGCGCTTATGGTACTCGCCGCCTTTCGCTTTTCACCGGAAGCCTTGTTCGCCCGCGCGGTGGAGCTGCACCCTCGCGAGCAGGCGCTCATGGCACCGGGCGCGATGGTCGCCGATCCAATTTCCGCTATTTCGCTGGGCCTCGCGCTGATGTTTGGAACGGCGGGGTTGCCGCATATCCTCATGCGCTTTTTCACGGTGTCCGATGCAAAAGCAGCGCGGAAGTCGGTGTTCTATGCAACTGGCTTCATCGCTTACTTCTATATTCTCACCTTCATCATCGGCTTTGGGGCAATCACCTTCCTCATGCCAGACGCATCTTTCTTCACGCCAGGCCCAGACGGGGTAGTGAACAGATTGACAGGCATGATCGGCGGTACAAACATGGCGGCTATTCACCTCGCCAACGCGGTGGGCGGGTCCTACTTCCTCGGCTTTATCTCGGCTGTCGCCTTCGCGACGATCCTTGCTGTGGTAGCGGGACTAACTCTCTCAGGCGCATCCGCGGTAAGCCACGATCTTTACGCTTCCGTTATAGCCCGCGGGCGAGTCAGCGAGACACGTGAGGTGAACATATCGAAGATTTCGGCCGTCGTGATCGGAGTCGTCGCCATTGCTCTGGGTTACACCTTCGAGAACCAGAATGTGGCCTTCATGGTGGGGCTGGCATTTGCCATCGCGGCATCCTGCAACTTCCCTGTGCTTGCCATGTCAATCCTGTGGCGGGGGACGACAACACGGGGGGCAGTGGTGGGCGGCTTTCTTGGTCTTGTCAGCGCGGTCACGATGGTGGTGTTGAGCAAGGCGGTCTGGGTGGACACCTTCCACAACGCCACTGCCATTTTCCCCTACGATAATCCTGCTCTCTTCTCGATGCCGATCGCGTTCATCGGTATCTGGCTGGTTTCGCGGTCGGACACGAGCACACGGGCCCGAGCGGAGACGGCTGCTTTCGAAGCCCAATATATTCGGTCTGAGACAGGGATCGGCGCGACGGGAGCGCACATCCATTAGTCCGTCACCGCGTCCGAAGGGTTCAGCTGGTGCCCAAGCCTTCGGACGCCGTCGTAGATCAGGGTTAGAACAACCCTGATGCGGGGCGTCTCACGATTGTCTCGGTGCACCACCAGCCAGATGCCGGCGCTCGGCGCTGGCGTGGGGACCGCTAGGCGTGTCAGGCCTTCCTCCCGATCAGCCCGGAAGCGGGCCAGGCACGCGAGGCCAGCACCGTGCAGGGCTGCCGTGACCGCTGCCTCGTGACTGCTGGTATGCATGGACACCCTGGCCCGAGGTGCCAGGTTGGTCAGCCAGCTCATCTGCGAAGCATCCCGCAATTCGTCCTGGTGAGTAATGAGCCGTTGCCCTGGGCACCCTCCCTCGAAGTCCGGCTCGCCGGACCGCTTGAGGTACTCCGGGCTCGCGTAGAGCCCGAAGGCGACACTGCCGATGCTGCGAACGACCAGATCGTGCTGGTCGGATCGCTTCAAGCGTACCGACACGTCTGCCTCCCGCATCGAGAGGCTGAGTTCCCGCGCATTCGGGATCAACTCGATCATGATGTCGGGGTGCTGCTTGTGAAGGGTGGCGAGGCACGGTGTCAGGATCTGGGTGGCCAGGGTCTCGGCACAGGTGACGCGGACGAGACCTGCTAGGCGCAGGTCTCGTCCGCCCACGTTCCGTTCCAGCGTCAGCGCCTCGGCTTCCAGGCGCTCGGCCTTCTCCTGGACGTCCTGCCCGGCCAGAGTGGGTACGTACCCGTCCGGCGTGCGGTTCAGCAGGCGCACGCCGAGACTGGCCTCCAAGGACGCGAGGCGTCGGCCAACGGTGGACTGCGCAACAAGCAGTTCCTTTGCGGCGGCCGTGAGGCTGCCGTGCCGCGCGACGGCGAGGAAGAACCGCAGATCATCCCAGTCGAGCATGATGGACCACTGCGCGTTTCTGCATTCCGGCTCCTCTTTGTCGGTTGGCCCTAACCTGCTCTGGGCATCCTATACTCCCGTACCGTCGGCAATCCGAACCGGAGCCGCGTCGTGGTTCCCTTCACGCGCTTCGGTGCCGCCGGACGCCGCAACCATCCTCTGAGACGGGGAGACGATAGCCCCAGCTTGGGGCGCTGAGGAAATGCCCATGACCGATCCCGGCTCTCCGCCCGCTCCGCCGTCCCCGGCCCCCGCCGAGGCCGCCTCGCTGGCCGCCATGATCGCCCAGGGCCGGGATGATCCAGCGGCCACGCGCACCCTGCGCTGCCGCACAGTCGCACAGGGCCACTTTCACCAGCTCAACTACATCCGCGACCTCGCCCCCCAACCGGTGATGGAGGATGTGCCTGGCAGCCTGCTGGCCGAGACCACCGCCCCGAACGCCTCCGAAGCTTTGCTGGCGGCGCTTGGGTCCTGCCTTGCTGTCGGCATCCACGCCAATGCCGTCGCGCGCCGAGTGCCCATCCGGTCGCTCGAACTCGAAATTGAGGCCGACATCAACACCACCGCCGCCTGGGGAGCGGGCGACCTGCACCCCCGGGCGCTTGGCTTCGAGACGGTCCGCGTTGTAGTGCGGATGGCCGCGGACGCGCCATCCGACGCGCTGCTGGCCCTTGTCGAGCACGCGACGCTGTGGTCGCCCGTCGCCAACACCCTGCACAACCCCGTCCACCTTGACGTGTCCCTGCAGCCCTAGCGCACGATGCCCGTGACCGCTCGTCAAGATGCTACCGCCCTCCCCTGTGAAGTAGTACTGGCACCGGGCGACGGGCACGCAGCCGGGCACGATGAGCGCGACGAGAGGCTGCGGCACCAGATAGCACTAGCCCGGTTTGGCGAGCTCGCCCTCCGGTCGGAGGACCTGGACGAGATCCTGACTGAAGCCTGCCGCCTGGTGGCCGAGGCGCTCTGCCTCGATCTCGCGAAGGTTGTTGAGCTCCAGTCAGGCGGACGGACCCTGCTCGTACGTGCCGGCATCGGCTGGGCATCGGACGTGGTTGGGGTGGTCACGCTTCCGCTTGACGAAGCATCCCCTGAGAGCCTTGCGATCACCACGGGGGAGCCTGTGATCTCCCCCGATATCCACCAGGAGACCCGCTTCCAGTACCCGGACTTCCTTCGGAAGAACGGCGTTCAGGCGGTCGCGAACGTCGCGATCATCGGGAGCAAGGACCATCCCGAGTTCGGACTGCTCCAGGTGGACAGCCGCACGCCGCGCGAGTTCACCAGCAACGACGTGATCTTCCTTCGCGGCTACGCTAACCTGCTGGCGGCCGCCGTGGACCGCCTCCGCGTCCTTGGCGAGACGCGGGAACGAAGCGCGGAGTTGGAGCGGCGCGTGGCGGAGGCGAAGGCCGCTGCGGAGCGGCAGGCGTTCCTGGCGCGCGAGCTGGACCACCGCGCGAAGAACATGCTTGCGGTGGTCCATGCCGTCCTTCACCTCACGCGCGCGGACGACATCCCCAGCTTTATCCGGATCATTGACGGCAGGGTGGCGGCCCTGGCGCGCGCGCAGACGCTGTTGGCCGCGGATCGCTGGTCCGGCGCCGACCTGCACGCCGTGCTTCGGGGCGAGTTCGACTCCTACGTTGACGGGGAAGGTCCCGGACCACGGGTGACGTTGCGCGGCCCTCCTGTGGCCCTTCCCGCCGGAGCGGCGCAACCCTTCTCCATGGCCGTGCACGAGCTGGCTACCAACGCGGTCAAGTACGGCGGTCTCTCGACGCCTTCGGGGCACCTGGACATCACCTGGCACCGGGAGGGACCGCCGGGTGACTTCCTCCGGATGCGCTGGACGGAAAGTGGGGGACCGAGGGTGAAGGGTCCGCCAGACCGTCAGGGCTTCGGCTCGCGACTGCTGAGCAGCACCTTGAGGTCACAGTTAAGAGGCACTCTCCTCATGACGTGGGAAGCAACAGGGATCGTCTGTGACCTCGCACTGCCATTGTCGGCGTCATTCGACAAGCTGTGAAACCATCCGGTCGTTGTTTAACGGGAAGACCGCTACGGTCCCGTAGCTGAGCAAGCCATGAGATCGTGCCTCCGCCAAGATGCAGGTACGGGTTTCCCCTGCCAGTTGTTCGGGGAGCGGTTGCTTCAATGCCGTGCCCCGTTCCAGGCAGGCGCCCTGGTCGACATCACCGCTGTGCGACCCGAGCATCGGCTCCTTCGCTTAGGGCCGGTGAGTAGGCGCCTGGGCCAGCGTCTGACCACGTCACCGTATCGTCGGTCTCGAAGCAGTGTGTCCAGCATCGCGCCTCGACGGTCCATGAGACCCGGCTACAGCAGAAGCGGTTCCGCGTCGCGGAAGCTCGGCCTCAACACGTCGTACAGCGAGACCACGTCGTGGATGAGCGATGCCGCAGAGCGGTGTCCAATGTGGGTAGGCCGGTCTGACATCATTGCCTCAGACTGGCCTATCTCGGTGTTCTCCATCCCTGCCCAGCGACGTGCCGGTGCCCGCGTCGCTTCCGCTTGCGAAGCTTGCGTATCTGCATAGCCAATGACGGAAGTCGCTGCGGGCTTTTCACGCAGCCGTCGGCTAGATCCCTGCTCGAACCCTGATTGAGGGCCCCCTTCCCCGTAGCTGACGCGGCGCTTCCTAGCCAGGACGCGGTGCAGTTGTCCTCAGGTTGGGATGGCCCGCAGGGGAGCGCCTCCCCCTTCCTCAAGGCACCCTTTCGCGATCCTCATGACCGCAGAAGCTTGTACTCGCAACAAGCGACCCTCTCCGTCGTGGCCGCGTCTGGCGATCGACTGGGACACTGGCGCAACTCCAGCAAGGATAGACAGATGGCTGAGCGCCTCATCGACGTGACCGATCCCGACCATTCGGTGCTTCACACCTACCCAGTCACCCTGCCCGTAACGGGCGGCGTTGCGACCGACGCGGCGTATGGAGCCAAGGCTCTGGAAGCGGCCGCTCATGGACAACTCGTCCCGGATGCTGAACTCGGGCGCCTAGTCGCTAGTCCGCATGTCAGCCGGGGTGGAACGATGGAGCCATACGGTGACGTCCTTGGCACCAGTTCGGAAACAAAACTTGGATTGGAGCAGCAAGTGCGCGAACACGCCTATCGTCTTTGGGAGCAAGACGGCCGCCCAGAGGGGATGGCCGACGATCACTGGCGCCGCGCGCTCGATCAGCATCTCCGTGAGCGCGCCTACGTGCTCTGGCAGCAGGAGGGCTGCCCTGCCGGGCGTGCCGATGAAAATTGGCATCGAGTGCGCGAATTCGAGGCTTACTGATCGGCAGGCCGCGGTTCCAGAACCCGAAGCCGGGCCGATGAACGGCCGCGCCCGGCTTGATGTGCGGTTGGCCCCGCGTTCGATGAACTCCGGTTCGGCGACGCCGCCGACGACGAACCACCTCCGGTCCGATCAAGAACTTCGGCATCCGTTCCAATCGCGGTCCAGCCGCCAAACATCGAGGCCACCATGCCCCTTCACACCAACAGCAACGCGCGCCCGTCGCTGGACGCCGACATCTATGGGACGGAGGCTGCCGGCTCATCCGTTCCTAAGTTCCGGATGCCGCAAGGTGAGTTGCCTCCAGACGTGGCCTTCGCGCTGGTCCGGGACGAGCTGTTTCTCGATGGCAACGCCCGGCAGAACCTGGCGACGTTCTGCCAGACCTGGATGGATCCGCAGGTCCACCAGCTCATGGATATGTCGCTAGACAAGAACATGATCGACAAGGACGAGTATCCCGCGACCGCCGAGCTGGAGAGCCGCTGCGTCCATATTCTCGCAGACCTGTGGAACTCGCCCAAGGCCGCCGATACCATCGGCTGCTCGACCACCGGCAGCAGTGAAGCCTCCATGCTCGGCGGTCTGGCGCTGAAATGGCAGTGGCGCAAGCGGATGCAGGCGGCAGGCAAGCCCACGGACAAGCCCAACATCATCACGGGGCCGGTTCAGGTTTGCTGGCACAAGTTTGCCCGTTACTTCGACGTGGAGCTGCGCGAGATACCACTGAAGCGCGGCCAGTTGGGTATGACGGCCGAGGAGGTGCTGAAGCGCTGCGACGAGAACACCATCGGCGTGGTGCCGACCTTTGGCGTCACCTTCACCTGCCAGTACGAGCCAGTAGCGGCGATCGCTGTGGCGCTGGATCATCTGGCGAACACGACAGGGCTGGACATCCCAATTCATGTTGACGCCGCATCTGGGGGCTTCACGTCGCCTTTTGTGACACCTGAGTTGCTGTGGGATTTCCGGCTGCCGCGAGTACGGTCAATCAATGCATCGGGACATAAATATGGCCTGGCGCCGCTCGGTGTGGGGTGGGTGGTGTGGCGTGACCGGTCGGACCTGCCGGACGAGCTCGTTTTTAACGTGAACTATCTCGGCGGCGACATGCCGACCTTTGCACTCAACTTCTCTCGTTCTGCGGGTCAGATCATCGCGCAGTACTACCTCTTCCTGCGCCTGGGTCATGACGGCTACCGCCGCATTCTCCAGAACGGCTACGACACCGGGCAGCACATCGGACGTGAGATCCGCAAGCTTGGGCCGTTCGAGTTATTCTTCGATGGCAATCCCATGAACGGCATTCCCGCGGTTTCCTGGGTGATCCGAGACGGCGCCGATCCCGGCTACAACCTGTTTGACCTTTCGGATCGCCTGCGCGTCCGCGGCTGGCAGGTTGCCGCCTACACCATGCCACCGAACATCGCCGACGTGGTCGTTATGCGAGTGCTGATCCGGCACGGCTTCAGTCGGGACATGGCGGATCTGCTGCTTGAAGACGTGCGCCGGTCCATCCGGCATCTGCAGCGACATCCCGTCAGCCATCCCGAAGGGCCGGCGGAGGCGACCACGTTCACCCACCATGCTTTACCGCTGGTCCCCAGCGATGATCGGCAGAGAAGCCTTCCACCGTTGACCGAAGAAGTATTGCTCGTACCCGCCGAGTAACACACCCCGCGCCGGCTTCTGATCCTGGCCGGCGCCTCCATCCTCCGAGAAGGTCAGTCCACCGTGCAATGGATCACAACCATTCTGCAGCACCAACCGGAGATAGCGGTCTTTATCGCACTCGCTGCGGGATACTGGGTAGGTGGGAAGTCCTGGCGCGGATTCAGCCTCGGCGCGGTTACGTCGACGCTTATTGCCGCGGTCATTCTGGGCCAGTTCGACATCACGATCTCATCAAACGTGAGAGCGGTGTTCTTTTTGATCTTCCTTTTTGCGGTCGGCTACGGCGTCGGGCCGCAGTTTGTGCGCGGCATCGCGAAGGATGGACTGCCACAAGCCGGTTTCGCGGTGGTTATGGCATTGCTGTCGCTGGGTTCCGCCTGGGCGGCGGCGCGCATTGCGGGCTACGACGCTGGCTCGGCCGCAGGATTGTTCGCGGGATCGCAGACCCTATCGGCCTCGATGGGCTTGGCGACGGATGCCATCAATCGATCGGGGCTTCCGGCCAACGCATCGAAGGCGATGCTCAATGCCATGCCTATTGCCTACGCGGTCACCTACATCTTTGGCACCGTCGGCTCAGCGCTGATACTGGCTGTGCTCGGGCCACGCCTGCTTGGAATCGACCTGCCGGCGGAGTGTAAAGCTTACGAAGCGGCCATGGGCGGCAAGCCTGGCCCCGATGGGGTGGGCAGCGCATGGCACGACTTTGAATTCCGAGCGTTCCTGCTGCGGGACGGCGATACACTCGCCGGCAAGTCCGTTACCGCGGTGGAAGCCAGCTTCGGCGACGCGCAGGTGTTTGTCGAGCGGCTGCGCCGCGCCGGCAAGATTGAAGAAGTGCGATCTGCGACGGTGCTCCTTCCTGGGGACACCATTGTGGTCGCGTCGCGACGGAACGTGCTCGTGAACGTACTGGAGCTTACCGAGGCCGAGGTGGATGACCCGGAACTGCTGTCGGTGCCGGTCGAAGGCGTGGACGTGTACGTCACGAACGGACATTTCGATGGCAAGACCTTGAGCGAGTTGGCGCACCATCCGGCCGCCCATGGGGTGTTCCTGCGCCGCATCACCCGCGGTGCGACCGGCACCGATATCCCGATGCTTGGCGGCACACGGATCCATCGTGGCGACATTCTCACGGTCACCGGGCGCACGCAGGATATCACGGCGGCGGCCAAAGCCATCGGCTACGCCGACCGGGCAAGCGAAGCTTCGGATGTGGCATTCATTGGCACCGGCATAGCCATCGGTGCGTTGTTGGGTTCGCTCAGCTTCACCGTTGGCAACGTACCGTTGACTTTGTCCAGCGCCGGCGGCGCGCTGATCGCTGGCCTGGTCTGTGGTTGGTTGCGATCGGTGCACCCAACCTTTGGGCGCATACCGGCGCCCGCTGTTTGGTTTATGAATTCGGTCGGACTGAATGTGTTCATCGCCGTTGTCGGCATATCCGCGGGACCGGGGTTCGTGGCTGGGCTTCAGCAGCTTGGCATCAGTCTATTCCTCTGGGGTATTGCCGCCACGACAGTTCCATTGGTTGCGGGCATCTTCATCGGCAAGTACGTGTTTCGCTTTCACCCGGCTATCGTGCTTGGCGCGTGCGCCGGCGCGCGCACGACGACAGCGGCGCTGGGGATGGTCTGCGAGGCTGGTAAAAGTCAAGTTCCCGCGCTCGGCTATACGGTCACCTACGCCGTCGGCAACACGCTGCTGACTGTCTGGGGTATGGTCATCGTAATGCTATTGCAGTGATGTATCGAGTGAGTGAACATGCTGCATTTTAGTGGAAAAGCGTTGGATCAGCTGGCGGTCATTCTCTCGAACTGGATAGGACTTGTGAAGTCGAGCGCGGAGTGGCGCCGGACGGGGTAGTAGAAGCCATCGATGTACCGGCCGATGGCCTGTTCGGCTTGCTGACGGGTCTCGAACATGTTGCTGACCTGCCCCCGTAGAATGCAACTCCTGCAGGACCTCGGCTACGAGACCGCTTGGGCGGCGAACGCGAACGAGGCGCTGAAGCTCTTCGCCGAGGTGGACGGCTTTGACGCGGTGTTCCCCGACGTGGTAATGCCCGGCATGAGCGGGACTGAGTTCGGCCACTAGATACGACGATGCTACCCCACGTTGTCTGTGGTCCTGACCTCCGGCTACAGCCATGTCTTCGCCGCGGACGGCTGGCACAGGTTCGAGTTGCTGCACAAACCTTACTGCGTCAAGGACCTGTCGCGCGTGCTTCAGCGCGTAACCCGCGAGCGACTCGCCGGTGACACGAGGACCCCACCTATTAGGGTGCCTCCTCTAGCGCCATCGCGATCGCGGCCTCCGGACCGGTCAGCTTCGCTTTCGCCCAATCCCAGACCTTGCGACCGGCACTCATCGCAGGCTCGGCGGCCTCCTTCGTTAGCGAGCCCACGATCGCACCGAGCGCAATCTCATTCAGCCTGAGTTGGCGAGGGAGTTCCTGCACTCGGTTCGTGTGCGGGGGGCGGCCCGTTGCGAACGCGGCAGAGGTCTGGGTGCCGGTCAGCCATGACCGGCCTACGCTGCCACCTGTGTTTCCTGCCGGCTGAGAGGCAGAGCGAGTTTGCAGCAAACGCCGTCGGCACCTCGCTCCAGCCGTGCTTCGCCACGGAGTTGGTGGGGCACGGTGCGCTCGATCACCTCGCGCCCGAAATGCTTGGCGAGTGGTCCAGCCGGCAACGTCACCCCGCTCTCCCGCCACTCAATGATAAGCCTAATCGCCCCTTCGGCAGCTTCCTCCAGCCGCCAGGTCACGGCGAGGTGGCCCGAGAGCTGCGCGATGGCACCGTGCTTCGCAGCGTTCGTGGCCAGCTCGTGCAGCACGAGCGCAATGGGCTGCACCACGGGGCCAGGTAGCTCAACCCTAGGGCCATTGACCTCGGCTCGTTCGGCGTCTCCGTCTCCAAAGGCCTGTAGCTCGGCCTCGATAAGATCGCGGAGCGGCACCGACCAGGCGCTGCTGCGGGCGAGGAAGCCCTGCACCCGGCCTAAACAGGCAAGGCGCGCGCCGAAGTCGTCTCGTTCGAGGTTTGGGGGCAGACTGCGTCGCGCGATCGCGGCCACGACCGCCAGGATGTTGCGGGTGCGGTGCTGGACTTCAAGGAGGAGGGCGCGCTGCTCCCCCTCCATCCGCCTAAGGTCTTCTATGTCCGCGCTCGAACCAACCCACTCACGGGCGTGACGATCCCCTTCGTGCGGCACACCGCTCCAAGACAGCGGTGCGGATCGCGTGTGGTGGAGGCGCCACGTGCCGTCGAGGGCACGGCGAATACGATGATCGACCTCTAACCGCCCCAGCTTTGGCGCCTCGTCCCAAGCGCGCCGGGTTGCTTCGCGGTCCTCGGGATGGATCGGCTCCAGCCATCCCTGGCCAAGGCTCTCCGTCTGGCTCTGCCCCGTATAGGCAAGCCAACTGGGCGAGGCCCAGACCCACTGTCCGTAATCGGCAGAACGCCACACAAGCTGCGGGATGATATCGGCGAGGGCGGGCAGACGGTCACCATCTGCCATAGTTCCCGCGGGGCACGTGGCGGTGGCCCCAGGAACCTGCGCCAGTTCCGCCCGAACCACCTCGACGGCGGCTGCTGCCTCCTCTACGTCCAGACCGACCGCAGCAAGCGCCGCCCGCAGCCGTGCGTCCTCTGCCTCGCGTGCGGCGTGGGCAAGGCTGTTTCCGTCCGCAATCCCTTCTGCATCGCCCTTCACCACACGCCACCAGGGCTAGCCCAGCAGCCCAGCGCCGAAGGCGGACGGACAAGGCAAGCCGTTAGAGAGCCGGGGGCAGAGGTCGGTTCGCGGGGCTGCGGCACGAAAAGTGTTCCCGTGGAGGTTTGGCAAGGTGCGGCTAGCTGCGCGAGCCCACGAGATCAACGCCCGGAGACACCGAGAGTCATTAGGACATAACAGCTTTGTTGCTTGTTCGTGCTGGCCCTAACACAAGATCCTTCTCCCCTGCCCCGCTTCAGCTCGTCTTAGCAGCGACGTCCTGCGGCCATTCGGCTTGCCTGGATGGAGAGCAGGGGCATTGCACCATGGCAACTGCCCCCTCCTCACCCCTTGGGCACGATAATGGATAGTGGAGTTGCCCCCATCAATGTCGTCTCATGCTTTCACTTACTGTAAGCTTCGCCCGATCTTTGAGTGGTTACGACAGGGTGGTGCAAGTGAACGATCAAATCGTCATTCCAGGGCGAGACTGTCCTTTATGCCCGCGCCTAGTCGCCTACCGGGAAGAGAACCGCCGCAAGTGGTCAGAATGGCACAATGCTCCGGTGCCACCATGGGGGTCAGTCGACGCCCCTCTCATGGTGCTCGGCCTAGCTCCAGGAGTGAGGGGCGCTAACCGGACGGGCCGTCCCTTCACGGGAGACCACGCAGGCAAGCTGCTCTACGCGACGCTTCTCAAGTTCGGCATGGCGCTAGGCGATTATCGAGAAGATCCCCATGATGGCATGGAGCTGATCGGTGTCCGTATTGTCAACGGTGTCCGATGCGTGCCTCCGGAGAACAAGCCGACCCCATCGGAGATTTCGACCTGCAACAGGTTCCTGAAAACCGAATTTAAAGGCATGGCTGGGTTGAAGGTCATCCTAGCCCTTGGCCTCATCGCCCATACTGCCGTGCTGAAGGCCTATGGCATCCCGGTCTCAAGGGTGAAATTTGCACACGGGGCGATAAACCCCCTTCCGGGTGGAGTCCTCCTTGCCGACAGCTACCATGTCAGCCGCTACAACACGCAGACGGGACGCCTGACTACGGAGATGTTCGAGGCCGTGGTAAGGGAAATTCGGTCACACCTGAGTGGTCCTCTGCAGTCCAACTCCGGCAATGACTTTCCGGCGCCGTCGCCCAGGAGACCCTCCCGTGGCAGCTGAAAGGTTCGATGTCGTCTTGCGGAAAGTTTTCGCTGAATCGGGCGAGCGGCGCCGACACACCATCGATGGCCTCGTGGCGGTACTGAAAACTCTCAAAGCAAAGAACAATCGGACATACACTGTCGCGATCGTCGGCAGAGCCTGCCAAGAGGCGGGTGTCCTGAACACTCAGAGCATCCGCAACGCCTCTGGGGCGCCCTTCCGTACGCTCATCGAGGCCTTCGCTCAGGAAGTTGGCGCAGCTCCTCTCACACACCTCCTGTCAGGCAGACGCCACTCGAGGAGGCGATCGCAACCATCGCGGACAAGGACGTCCGCACTCGTCTTCGCGCGGTCTTGGCTGAGGCGAAGGCCCTCCGGAACGAGCGAAATGCCCTCGCGGCTGCATTCAAGCGAGTGACTATTCCCTCGAACGTCGCCACGGCGGACCAGAGCCTCGGCATGACTTCGGACGAGCCCTCGGGCAAACTCCTGCCACCTGCTCAGTTCGATTTGACGCCCTTGACCGAATTCATTGGCGAGCGCTGAATTGATCGGAAGGGCTGGGTGGTGGACGCACATGGCGCTATCCGAGACGAGACAGACGACCGTCTGACGCCAAACGGCTTCGTCACGGCCCTCAGGCTGGCATTGGAGCGACTAGGACGTGGAGTTGTGTAGCCGCCGCGGAGAAGCTCGAGAGAGATGACCCAAGGGCGGTCCCTGGGGAATGCAACATCAGCTCAGAGATGTGTCAGACCCTGACCTGCGCCATTCATGGCCTAGAGGCAGGACGACATCTCCTCGCTTCCTGTCGGCCTGTGGTCAAGACGGCATTCAGGCGAAGATCACGCCAGGCCGAGTATACTTCGGAAGTTTCTGTCAAGCATCGCCGTCGCTTTGTGAGGTTGGCACCAGTATCGCCTTGGCAGGGTAGACGACCATGCGAAGGACAAGGCTAACCCGGCAGCGAATGAGCCATGCCGCGCATCCGAGACCCATCCTTGCCTGCGACACGGTTTTCGCTACCGTCCCAGTGGACGGCCCGTTTGCGATCAGGTCGACAGCGCCCCTTCTGAAGTCTGAAGCAGGTCATCTGCTGGGCGTTCCTATGCCAGTGGCCTTCCTCTTTTACGACATGAGAAAGGCCCCGCCGGGTTCTCCGACGGGGCTTCCTGCTTTCGGGCGCGGCCTATCCATCCCTGGGGTCCGCGGGGGGGGAAGCCTAAGGAACGCGTCTTAAGGGCGTCAATAGCCGTGGCAGCCATCGGCCTAGTCTGGTCGGCGGTGCGTATGTGCGACGCCCTACCCCGCTTTTGGGCCTTGTATCCCGGGGGGACCCGCCGCGAAGCGGTGGGGGGCAGCGCCCCGGATACGGTGGGCCGGTGGGTGTTCGGAACAAGGATGGCTGTCTGGTAAGCGGTTGTTGCGAGTAATTCAGTCGAGCTTTGAGTAGGTGGCGTAGTTACCGCCGGTCGTGCAGATCATTGTTTTGTTTGCACGAGTATAATTTTGGGGAGAGATCACGAGATGCTCGGGTTCATCATGATCCAGGCGCAGACGCCGGGGCTGCCGAAGGGGAGCCCGTCCCAGCGGCGCTCCAGCACGGTGCGGTAGCGGCCGTCCGGCGAGAACTCGGCGCGGCTGACCACCTCCGCGCCGATCCGGAGGCGGACCTTGCCGCCGGGGTCGTGCCGGTCCTGCGGGCGCTGGGGCGCGGGGGTAGGTCATCCGTCACCCCGGCCTCAGCGGGCGCTGGCGCTGGCCTCGGAGCGCGTGGCGCCGACGCGGCTGGCCAGCGCCGCCGCCATGAACTCGTCGAGGTCCCCGTCCAGCACCGCCGCCGGGTTGCCCTTCTCCACGCCGGTGCGGAGGTCCTTCACCATCTGGTAGGGCTGGAGCACGTAGGACCGGATCTGGTGGCCCCAGCCGATGTCGGTCTTGCCCGCCTCGGTCGCGGCCGAGACCGCCTCCCGCTTCTGCAACTCAAGCTCGTAGAGCCGCGCGCGAAGCATGTTCATCGCGATCACGCGGTTCTTGTGCTGGCTGCGGTCCTGGGTGGAGGCCGCGACGATGCCCGTCGGGATATGCGTGAAGCGCACGCCCGATTCCGTCTTGTTCACGTGCTGCCCGCCGGCGCCGCTTGCGCGGAAGGTGTCGGTGCGGAGGTCGGCCGGGTTGATCTCCACCTCGATCCGGTCGTCGATCACGGGATAGACGTAGACGGAGGCGAAGCTCGTCTGCCGCTTGTCGTTGCCGCCGAAGGGCGAGATCCGCACGAGGCGGTGCACGCCCATCTCGGTCTTCAGCCAGCCGTAGGCGCTCGGGCCGGAGACCTGGATCGTCGCGGACTTGATCCCGGCCTCGTCGCCCTCGCTCTGCTCGGTGATGCTCACCTTGTAGCCGTGCGCCTCGGCCCAGCGCGTGTACATGCGGAGCATCATCTCCGCCCAGTCCTGCGCGTCGGTGCCGCCGGCGCCGGCGTTCACCTCGACATAGGCGTCGTTCCCGTCGGCCTCGCCGGAGAGGAGGCTCTCGATCTCGCGGCGCTTGGCCTCGGCCGCGAGGTTCTGCAGGTCCGCGACGGCAGCGTCGGCGGTCGCGTCGTCGCCCTCCGCCTCCGCCAGCTCGATCAGCTCCAGCGCGTCGTTGACGTCGCCTTCCATGCGGCGGACGCCCTCGATCTGGTCGGCGAGCCGGGTGCGCTCGCGCATCATCTTCTGGGCGGCCGCGGCGTCGTTCCAGAGGGAGGGGTCCTCGGCGCGGGCGTTCAGCTCCTGCAGCCGCACCAGGGCGGCGTCCCAGTTCAGGTGGCGGCGCAGCAGCGCCACGCTGTCGGCGATCTGGGCCTTCAGGCCCTCGGCATCGGCGCGCATGGTTCAACGGGTCCGTTCAGCAGGTCCGGTCGAATCGGGAGGCGCCGATCCGATCTCCTCGTGATGGGGGCGCCCCCGACGGGGAGCCCGGACCGGCCCTAGTAGAGCCCGCCCAGGCTGCTGTCCACGGCCGAGGCCGTGCTGCCGGCCGAGCGTCCCTCGGCCCCGGAGGCGAGGTTCGCGCCCATCGGCGGGCGGGCCGAGTTCTCGGTCCCGGGCCGGAAGGGCTCGAGGATCGACTGGCCGTTCGAGGTCGAGACCCGCACCAGCGCAACCCCCGGCGGCGCGCGGAAGGGCACGGGCGGGCTGTCCTGCAGGGCCGCGGCCACCACCTCGTTGAAGATCGGCGCCGCGTTGCCGCCGCCCGTCTCGCCCTCGCCCAGGCTGTGCGGGTCGTCGAAGCCGACCCAGACGGCGACCACGATGTCCGGCGTGAAGCCCACGAACCAGTTGTCGTAGTAGTCGTTGGTGGTGCCGGTCTTGCCGGCCACGGGGCGGTTCAGCCCCTTGGCGGCGGCGATGCCGGTGCCGCGCTGCGTCACGCCCTGCAGCAGGGAGACCATCTGGTAGGCGGCGATGGGGTCCACGACCTGCCGGCGCGTGTCGGTCAGGGTCGGCGGCCCGGCCGAGACGTCGGCGTCGCAGCCCTGGCAGCGGCGGGCGTCGTTGCGCCACACCACGTGGCCGAAGCGGTCCTGCACGCTGTCGATCAGCGAGGGCTCGACGCCCCGCCCGCCGTTGACGAAGGCGGCGTAGCCCGCGGCCATGCGCATCACCGTCGTCTCCCCGGCGCCGAGCGACATGGAGAGGACGCGGGGCATGTTCGGGATGACGCCGAAGCGGCGGGCGGTGTCGGCCACCTTGTCGATGCCGACCTCCTGCGCGAGGCGGATGGTCACGAGGTTGAGCGACTTCTCGATGGCAGTCCGCATCGTCACCCAGCCGTTGGAGGTGCGGTCCCCGTAGTTGCCCGGCCGCCACACGCCCTGGGGCGTGTTCATCTCGAAGGGCGCGTCGAGGAGCTGCTGGTTCGGCGGGATGCCCTGCTCCAGCGCCGTGACATAGACGAAGGGCTTGAAGGAGGAGCCGGGCTGGCGCATCGCCTGGGTCGCGCGGTTGAACCAGGACTTGCCGAAGTCGAAGCCGCCGGACATCGCGAGCACGCGGCCCGTGGCGGGGTCCAGCGCGACGACGGCGCCCTCCACCTCCGGGATCTGGCGCAGCACCAGCCGCTCGGCCCGGGCGTTGCGGCCCGTCGTCGCGGGAAGGGTCTCGACCATCACCACGTCGCCCGGGGAGACCACGTCCTGCATGCGGCGGGGCGCGGGGCCCATCCGGCCATCGCGCACCGGGCGGGCCCAGGCCATGTCCTCGAAGGGCATCCGGCCCTCGCGCGGCTGGGCGGCGGCGCGGGGGGCGGGGCGCTCGGCCCAGCCGAGGCGGGCCTCGCGGTTGTTCACCTCCAACACCACGGCCAGCCGCCAGTCGGCGAGCATCCCGGGGGTGCGGGCGACGCCCTCGAGCGCGGGCATCCACTCGGCCGGGGCGGCGGAGACCTTCGCCACCGGGCCGCGCCAGCCGCCGCGGCGGCGGTCGTAGTTCATGAGGTGGTCGCGCAGCGACTTCTCGACCGCGGCCTGCAGGCGCGGCTCCATGGAGGTGCGGACCACCAGCCCGCCCATGCTCGTCTGCTCCGCCCCGAAGCGGTTGTTCAGGTCGCGCCGGACCTCCTCGGTGAAGTACTGGCCGACGGGCACCAGGTCCGGCCGGGCGCGGCCGCGGGCGATCAGCGGCTCCGCCTTGGCCGCGTCGGCCTCGGCGCGGGTGATGGCTCGGTCCTCGGCCATGCGCTCGATCACCCAGTCCCGGCGCGCCTTCGCGGCCTCGGGGTGGCGGTTCGGGTTGTAGTTGTTCGGCGCCTTCGGCAGGGCGCCGAGGAAGGCCATCTCGCCGACGGTCAGCTCGTCCAGGCCCTTGTTGAAGTAGTTCTGCGCGGCGGCGGCCACGCCGTAGGCCTGGGCGCCGAGGAAGATCTCGTTAAGGTAAATCTCGAGGATGCGGTCCTTGCTCATCGCCGTCTCGAGGCGCTGGGCGAGGATAGCCTCCCGGACCTTCCGCATCATGGTGCGGTCCGCCCCCACCAGCATGTTCTTGGCGACCTGCTGGGTGATGGTGGAGGCGCCGATGCTGCGCCGGCCGCTGCCGAGCTGCTCGAGGTTGGTGACGGCGGCGCGGGCCACGGCCAGGGGGTCGACGCCGCCGTGGCTCCAGAAGTTCTGGTCCTCGGCCGAGACGAAGGCCTGCTGCACCCGCTTGGGAATGGCGGCGATGGGCACGAAGACGCGGCGCTCGATCGCCATCTCGGCCATCAGGCGGCTGTCGGCGGCGTAGATGCGCGACATCTGCGGCGGCTGGTAGTCGGCCAGCCAGGCGTGGTCCGGCAGGTCCGCCGTCGCGCTGCGCCAGAGGCCGTAGCCTGCGATGCCGCCCACCACGACGCCGACGAGGCCCACCGAGAAGACGAAGCCGACGGTCCGCCGCAGCCACAGCGCGCGGGGGCGCCGCGGCCGGCGCGGCCCGGCCGGGGGCGCAGGCGGCAGGTCGCCGCCGCCGTTGCCGCCCCCGTTGCCGAGGGAGGACCCCGAGCCGTCACGCGGGCGCCGCTCGCCCACCAGGGGCCGTTCGGCGCGAAGATCTCTCGAAGCCATCCTGTTCCTCACGGCAGTCCCATCGGGGCCGCCCATCCGTCCTGCATCAGAAGCGCCGGGTGCCGGGATGCCACGGCAAGGATGCCGTTCCGCCCGTGGCGAGCGGCTCCATAGCATCAACCGCCGCGGCCATCGCCTAACACCTCCGCGCGATTTTGGCGCCGGCCTCCGGCCGTCCCCGCCGGCGCCTCTCCCGAAATTGCTGTTTCATAACCAAAATCCAAGGGCCGCGCGCGAGGGCTGCGGGCGCGGGGCTAGCCGGTCGCGGCCATGCCCAGGCCCGGGCGCTCGAGGTAGCTCTCCACCGCCGAGGCGAGGGCGCCGGCGACCACCGCCCGGTGCGCCGACCGGTTGAGCTGTGCCTCGTCCAGCCGGCTGGAGAGAAAGCCGATCTCCACGAGAACCGAGGGAATGTCGGGCGCCTTCAGCACCGCGAAGGCCGCCTGGCGGTGCGTGTTGGGCAGGAGCGCCACCCGTGGGCGGAGCGCGCCCACCGTCATCGCCGCGAGCCGGACGGAGCCCTGCCGCGTCTCCTGCCGCACGAGGCTCATCAGGATGCGCTGCACCTCCGCCGGCACCGTCGGCAGGTTCAGCCCGCCCGCGGCGTCCGCCGCGTTCTCGCGCCGGGCGAGGCCGGCCGAGAGCGCGTCGGAGGCGGTCTCGGAGAGGGTGTAGACGCTCGCCCCGCGCGCGCCCGGGGCCGAATCGGCGTGGACGGAGACGAAGAGCGCCGCGCCGTTCCGCCGGGCGAACTCCACCCGGCTGGCAAGGGGCACGAAGACGTCCCGCGTGCGGGTCATCAGCACCCGGCAGCGCCCGCCCGCCTCCAACCGGCGCCGCATCTCCTGCGCAGCGGCGAGGACGACGCGCTTCTCGTAGGTGCCGGCGGCGCCGATCGTGCCGGGGTCCTTCCCGCCATGGCCAGGGTCGAGCACCACCAGCGGGCGCGGCGCGGCGCGGCGCACCGCCGGACCGGCGGGGGGCGCGCCCTCGCGCCGCGGCGCGGCATCGGCCGGCGCCCCGAGGGCCAGGCCCGAGGCCGTGGCGGCCAGCGTCGAGGCGATCACGCCTCGTCGCGTCGGAAGCGGTTCCATCCTCTCCGGCCCCCCCAGGCCAAGCCCCATCCCCGTCGGTAGACCCTAGCACCCGGAGGATGGCAAATCCTTGCCGCAACGCGCCCGGGAGCCCGCGGGAGGGCCGAACCGGGGCCCCGGAGGGGGCCGCCAGGGCGCTTCGGCGGGCGGTGTGGCCCGTGGCACACAGCGCCTTGCTCCGCGGCCCCCCCCTGCGTATGGTGCATTGCCCCGGCGGCACGCCGCCGGTGGAGGGTTCCGGGCGCGGCCGACCAGAACGGCCGCCGGTCTAGGCGCGGATGCGCCATGGACGCCCGACCCCGCGCACCCCGGCCAGGGGCCGCCGCCATTGCCGATCTCCGGCCGGGCGAGCCGGCCCTGCCGCGCCGGGGCCGCGGGCCGGCACCCCTCTCCGGCGCGCGCCACGCGGCGCGGCAGGGCCCTGTCTTGCCCCCCATGGGATCTTCCCCTGGGCGGGACCAGCGGACCGCGCGCCAGCCGCCGGACCGCCCGCGCGCGCCCCTCGTCCTGCGAAGGAGGCGGATCGCCGCGCCGAGGGGTCCGCGCAGGGCCGCGACACCGGACGCCTCGGCGCCCGCGACTGTACCCATCGGGCGCCCCGGCGCCCGAGAACGAACCCATCGGGCGCCCTGGCGCCCGTGAGCAACCGGGCCCCGCGCCCGAACCCACCCGGGCATTCCCATGCCCAAGCGCATCCGGGCCTCGTGCCCGCGGGAGAAAGGAACGGCGGCGGATGACGGTCACCCTCGCCCCGCGCCGGTCCCCTCCCGGCCCCCCAACCCTCACCGCCGCCGGCCGCACAGAGCCCCGCGCGGCGCGGAGCCTTCCCTTCCATGACCAAGCGCATGCTGATCGATGCATCCCACCCCGAAGAGACGCGGGTGGTGGTGCTGGACGGCAACCGTCTTGAGGACTTCGACCTCGAGACCCAGAACCGCCGCCCGCTGAAGGGCAACATCTACCTGGCGAAGATCGTCCGGGTGGAGCCCAGCCTGCAGGCCGCCTTCGTCGAGTACGGCGGCAACCGCCACGGCTTCCTCGCCTTCGGCGAGATCCACCCCGACTACTACCAGATCCCCGTCGCCGACCGGCAGCGCCTCCTCGAGGCCCAGGCCCAGGAGGCGGCCGAGGAGGATCCCGAGGACGAGATCGAGACCGCGGCCGAGCGCGTAGCGCCCCGCGACGACGCCGACCTCGCCCGCCCGGGCCGGGACAGGGAGCGGGACCGCGACCGCGGCCGCGGGCGTGACCGCGATCGCAACGGCCGCCGCCAGCAGGCCGCCGCCTCGGCCGCCGCCGCCGTTCAGGAATCCGCCGACGCCGCCCTCGGCGCCGAGGGCGAGGAGCCGGCGCCCGCCGGGGAGCCCGCGGGCGACCCGGGCCAGGAGACGGCCGCGAACCACCCCGAGACGACGGGCCTCCCCGCGGGCGAGAGCTTCGGCGAGGACGGCGCCCCCGCCACGCCCGCCGCGGAGGAGACCCCCGCGGCCTCCGCGCCGGAGAGCGGCGCGGAGAGCCCGGCCGAGGCGACGATCGACGCCACCCCGGCCTCGATCGGCGGCGAGACGGGCGGCGGCGAGGACGGCGCGCCCGCGCCCCGCGCCCAGCCGATGACCATGCACGTCGACCGCGTGAGCGAGGGCGACCCGGTCGCCGAGGCCGCCGCCGACGAGGACCGGCGCGACGACCGCGACGACGGGAACGGGCAGGACGACGAGCGCGCCGAGGACGCCGGGCCGCTGCCGGAGACGGTGGGCGGCGACGACCGCGAGGACCGCGAAAGCACGGACAGCGACGAGGAGCGCCGCGAGCGCCGTATCCCCTCGAAGTTCCTCCGGCACTACAAGATCCAGGAGGTGATCCGCCGCCGGCAGGTCATCCTCGTCCAGGTCGTCAAGGAGGAGCGCGGCAACAAGGGCGCGGCGCTCACCTCCTACATCTCCCTCCCCGGCCGCTTCTCGGTCCTCATGCCGAACTCGCCCAAGGGCGGCGGGGTGTCCCGCAAGATCTCGTCGGCCACCGACCGCAAGCGCCTGCGCGAGGTGATCGACGAGGTCGGCCTGCCCCGCGGCATGGGCATCATCGTCCGCACCGCCGGCGCCCAGCGGCCCAAGCCCGAGATCCGGCGCGACTGCGAGTACCTGCTGCGCCTGTGGGACGACATCCGCACGCGCACCCTGTCCTCGACCGCCCCCGCCCTGGTGTACGAGGAAGCCGACCTCCTCAAGCGCTCGATCCGCGACAACTTCGCGCGCGAGATCGAGGAGATCCAGATCGAGGGCGAGGAGGCCTTCCGCCAGGCGCGCGACTTCACGCGCATGCTGATGCCGCAGAACGAGCGCAAGGTTAAGCTCTACCGCGACCCCGGCATGCCCCTGTTTGCGCGCATGGGCGTGGAGCAGCAGCTCGACGCCATGATGTCGCCGACGGTCCAGCTCCGCTCGGGCGGCTACATCGTCATCAACCAGACCGAGGCCCTCGTCTCCATCGACGTGAACTCCGGCCGCGCGACGCGGGACCGGCACATCGAGGACACGGCGCTCCGCACCAACCTCGAGGCCGCGGACGAGATCGCGCGCCAGCTCCGCCTGCGCGACCTGGCTGGCCTCATCGTCATCGACTTCATCGACATGGAGAGCAGCCGCAACGACGCGATGGTCGAGCGGCGCATGAAGGAGGCGCTGCAGCACGACCGCGCCCGCATCCAGGTCGGCCGCATCTCCCATTTCGGCCTGCTGGAGATGTCGCGCCAGCGGCTGCGCCCCAGCCTCACCGAGCACTCCTTCGTCACCTGCCCGCATTGCCAGGGACTGGGCATCGTCCGCTCCGACGAGAGCGCCGCGCTGCACGTGCTCCGCGCCATCGAGGAGGAGGGCGCCCGCCGCCGCGCCGCCGAGATCGTGGTGCACTGCTCGCCGGCGGTCGCCATGCACATCCTCAACCGCAAGCGCGAGCGCCTGGCGGCGGTGGAGAGCCGCCACGCCATGTGCGTGCTCTTCGAGCCCGACGCGGCCATGACGGCGGCCCAGAACCGGATCGAGCGCACCCGACCCCAGACCCTGGCCGCGCCGCCCGCGGCCGTGCCCGCGCTCCGCATGGACTACGCGCCCGAGCCGGTGATCCTGGCCGGCGGCGGGGATGACGAGGAGGAGGAGGAGATCCTCTCCCCGGAGGAGGCGGGTGCCGCCGCCGCGCCGGTCGCCAACGGCGAGGCCGCCACCGCCGAGGACGCCGGGGAGCGCGGCCGCCGCCGCCGTCGCCGCCGCCGTGGCGGGCGCCGCGAGGACGGTGCCGCGCCGGGCACGGGCGCCGAGGGCGAGGCCGAGGACGCGTCCGAGGATGCCCCGGAAGCCGTCGCCGAGGCGCCCGAGGACGCGGCCGTGGCCGGGGCCATCCCGAATGGCGAGGAGCGCGCGGCGGGTGACCGCCCGGAGGCCGAGGGCGACGCCCGCCGCCGCCGGGGCCGCCGCGGCGGCCGCCGCCGCCGCGAGGAGGGTGACGCGTCGCGCGCCGACGGCGACGCGTCGCGCGCCGACGGCGAAGCCCCGCGCGCCGCGGATCAGGCAGCGCCCGGCGCGGGCGACGCCTCTCCCGCCCCCCGCTACACCGGACCGACCCCCGCCGATCCCTTCGGCGGCACCTACGACGCCCTGATGGACACGCTGGACGCCGTGGAGGAGGCCGAGGCCCCCCGCAGCGTGCGCGAGATCCCCATCGCGGCGGAGTCCCCGGCTCCCGTGGCGGCCGAGCCGCCGGCGCTCGCCGCGCCCGAGCCGGTGGCGGAGCCCGTCGCCACGGCCCCTGCCGAGGCTCCTGTCGCCGAGGCGCCGGTTCCGGCCGCGCCCGAGCCCGCCCCCGCGGCGCCCTCGATCTCCGAGGCGCCGCCGGTGCCGGCGGTCGAGGCCGGGCGGGCGGAGCCGGTGGCCGGCACCGTCGTGCAGCCCGTGCTGCTCGGCACCGAGGCCCCGGCCGCGCCGGCGAAGAAGGGCTGGTGGCGCCGCTGAGGCGGCGCCCCCGCGCCCGGCCGGGTCCGGGAGAGCCGAGGTGAGCGACGCGATCTTCGCGCCCCTGCAGGCGGGGGACCTGACGCTGCGCGCCCTCCGAGCGGAGGACGCGGCCGAGCTCCACCGCCTGGTGAACGACTGGGAGGTGGCGCGCATGCTGGCGCGCGTCCCCTTCCCCTATTCCCGCGCCCTGGCGGACGAGTGGATCGCCTCCACCCGCGCGCAGATCGAGGCCGGCACCGCCTGGCACCTCGCGATCGTCCGGGACGAGGCGCTGGTGGGCTGCGTCGGCCTGACCACGGCGCGCGAGCGCCCGCGCCATGCCGAGCTCGGCTACTGGGTCGCGCGGCGTCACTGGGGCCAGGGCATCGGGCCGCGCGCGGCCGGGCGGCTGGCGCGCTGGGCGCTGGCCAACCTCGACCTCGACGAGATCCACGCCTCCGTCCTCGAGGAGAACGCGCGCTCCGCCGCCGTGCTCGCGCGGATCGGCTTCCAGGAGGACGGCTGGGCCGAGCAGGACTTCACCGCCCGCAACGCCCGCCTGCCCGTGCGCCGCTTCCGCGCCGGACGGGCCGAGCTCTCGGCCGGGCCCGAACCCGCGGCCCCCGCGCCGGCGCCCGCGGCAGCCCCGGCCGGGGCCAGCCTCCTCCTTGTGGTCGCCTGCGGCCTGGTGGACGCGGACGGGCGCGTGCTGCTGGCCCGCCGTCCCGAGGGCAAGCCGATGGCGGGGCTCTGGGAGTTCCCGGGCGGCAAGGTCGGGCCGGGGGAAACGCCCGAGGCGGCGCTCATCCGCGAGCTGCAGGAGGAGCTGGGCATCGACGTCTCGGCCGCCTGCCTCGCGCCCTTCGCCTTCGCTTCCCACCCGCTGGAGGGACGGCACCTGCTGATGCCGCTCTATCTCTGCCGCCGCTGGGGCGGCACGCCCGAGGGGCGCGAGGGGCAGGCCCTGGCCTGGGTGCGGCCGAACAGGCTCGGCGACTACGCCATGCCGCCGGCGGACAAGCCGCTGGTCGCGCTGCTGCGGGACTTCCTCTGACGACGCCTCCCCGGCGGCCGGCGCGGGGGAAAGGTGATTCCCGCGGCCTTGACGCGGCCGCCCGCGCGACGACCCTCTCTCGACCACTCCCGGGGAACCGCCCATGACCCAGCCGACCGCCGCCCTCATCATCATCGGCAACGAGGTGCTCTCCGGCCGCACCCAGGACGCGAACCTGAAGTTCCTCGCGACGCGCCTGGGGGAGCTCGGCATCCCCCTGCGCGAGGTGCGGGTGATCCCCGACGTGCCCGAGACGATCATCGGCACCGTCAACGAGATCCGCGTCCGCTTCACCTACGTCTTCACCACCGGCGGCATCGGCCCGACGCATGACGACATCACCAGCGAGTGCGTGGCCCGCGCCTTCGGCGTGCCCTGGGAGGTGCACGAGCCCTCCCGCGCGATCATGGAGGCCGACTACGCCCGCCGCTCGCCGCCCGTCACGATGAACCCGGCCCGGCTGCGCATGGCGACCCTGCCCCGCGGCGCCACCCCCATCCTCTGCGCCGAAACCTCGGCGCCGGGCTTCGCCATAGGCAACGTCCACGTCATGGCCGGCGTGCCGCGGATCATGCGCAGCATGTTCGAGGTGGTCGCGCCGACGCTCCAGGGCGGCACCCCCGTGAAGTCCCGCGCCGTGCACGCGCACGGCCTGCTGGAGGGAACGATCGCCGAGGCGCTGACCGCCGTGCAGAACCGCTTCCCGCAGCTCGACATCGGCTCCTACCCCTATTACCGCGAGGGCGGGAACGGCGTCGCGCTCGTCGCCAAGGGTACGGACGAGGCGGCGCTCGAGGCGGCGGCGGCGGAGATCGCGGCGCTGATCCGGGCGGACGGCAAGGAGCCGGTGCCGGGCGAGCCGGCGGCGGCCTGAGCGGCGGCGCCACCCCGGCCTAGGCCCGGGCGCCTCCGGCCTCCTCCCGGCGGGCCAGCCGCACCGCGACGTGCCCCCGCATCACGCGTGGGCAGGGCATCACCAGCAGGCACTCGTCGTGCGGCGTGCGGATCTCCGCCTCGCCGTCGCGGGCGATGAGCGTGCCCGCGCGGGGGATGACCGCCCCGCCGCGGAAGCTGTCCGTGAAGGCGAAGCGGCGCGACGCCGCCGTCACCGCGCCCGTCACGCGCCAGACCGGGGGCTCGGGCCGCAGCCGGGCCGGGGGCGGCGCCATGCCGAGGGCGCGCAGGAAGCCGCCCGCGTAGGCCTGGGCCACGGCCTCCGTGCCCGGCTCCCAGTGCTGCCCGGCCTCGGCCAGGAGCGCCACGCGGTGGGTGCCGGGGGCGGTGAAGGCCGCGTGGTCGATCATGCGCGGCCCCTCGGGGTGGACGGCGTCGGCGACGATCGGGCCGGGGGCGCCCATCGCCCGCGCCATGGCCAGCGCCGCCGGGCTCGCGGGCGCCAGCACGAGCGGGTCCGAGGGCCAGAGCATCGAGTGCAGGTCGAGCAGCGCGTCCGCGGCCTCGACGACCGGGCGGAGCGCGCGGGCGCGGCGGAGCTCGAGGCTGTCCCGTCCGCCGTCGAGGAGCGCCGGGCTCCAGACCCGGTTCAGGTCCTCGTCCACGTAGCGGGACAGGGTGGGGTCGGCGGGGTCGAAGCGGGCGAAGGCGTCGAGGTTGGCGAAGACGAGGGTGAGGACGCCCCGGGCCGGCAGCAGCCCCGCGCGCAGCCAGCGGGCGAGGACGGCGGCGCCGGTGAACTCGTTGCCGTGGACGAGGGAGGTGATCACCGCGTGCGGGCCCGGCCGGCCCGAGTCGAGGCGCCAGACCCCGGGGATGCCGGTGTTGCCGCCGGCCAGCGCGCGGAGGTCGGGCACGGGGACGCGCACCGGGAAGCCCAGGGCGTCCTCGGTCACGGGGCGGCCCGGCCCGCCGGCATCCCGCGCATCTCCCCCTCGGGCGGTGCCGGGCCGGCGCGGGGCGCGGACGCTGTCTGACGGCGTCGTGTCATTCCCGGTCTCCGGGGGTCACTCTATACGCTGGCGGCACGGCGACAATCCGGAGGGGCGATGCTGGACCTGCGCGCGCATTTCTCGCGCTTCCTGACCGCGGAGCCCGGCCGGCTCCACTTCGCCGCCCACAGCCACCACCCCTGGCCCGACGCGACGCGGGAGGCGCAGGCGCGCGCCTGGGACGACGCGGCCCGGCTGCAGGACGGCAAGTGGGAGGAGGTGCTCGGCCCGCTCACGGCGCGCTGCGCGGCGGGGGTGGCGCGGCATCTCGGCCTGCCCGACCCCTCCACCATTGCCTTCGCCCCGAACACGCATGAGTTCGTCCGGCGCATCCTCAGCGCCCTGCCCACGGGCCGCCCGCCCCGCGTGCTGACGACGGACGGCGAGTTCCACTCCTTCGCCCGGCAGATCGCGCGGCTGGAGGAGGACGGGCTGGTGCGGGTGACGCGCGTGCCCTCCGAGCCCGGCGGCGATTGCGTGGCGCGGCTGGCCGAGGCCGCGCGGGCCGGCTTCGACCTCGTCTGGGTCAGCGAGGTCTTCTTCCACTCCGGCTACGCCCTCACCGGGCTGGAGGCGCTGGCCGAGGCCGCGGGCGAGGCGGTGCTGGTGATCGACGGCTACCACGCCTTCATGGCGCGCCCGGTGGACCTCTCGCGCCTCGCGGGCCGGGCCTTCTACACCTCGGGCGGGTATAAGTACGCCATGGCCGGGGAAGGCGCCTGCTTCCTCCACTGCCCGCCGGGCTGGCTGCCCCGCCCGCGCGACACCGGCTGGTACGCGGCCTTCGGCGCCCTGGCCGCGAGCGACGGGCGGGTCGGCTACGCGGAGGACGGGCGCCGCTTCCTCGGCGCCACCTTCGACCCCTCGGGCCTCTACCGGCTGGACGCCGCGCTGCGCTGGGTGGAGGAGGTGGGGCTGACCGTCGGCGCGATCCACGCCCACGCCCATGCCCTGCAGGAACGGTTCTGCGCGGGGCTGGCGGGCAGCGGGCTCGACCCCACCTCGCTCGCCGTGCCGCTCTCGGAACCGCGGCGCGGCAACTTCCTCGCCTTCGACATCGAGGACGCCGGCGGCTGGCAGGCCCGGCTCGAGGCCGCGCGCGTCATCACCGACCGCCGCGGCCGCCGGCTCCGCTTCGGCTTCGGCCCCTACCAGACCGCCGAGGAGGTGGACGGGGCGCTGGAGCGCATCCGGGCGCTCCAGCGCCCCGCGCCGCGTCAGCGCATCGCCGGCGCGTAGATCAGCCCGCCCTGGCTCCAGAGGCGGTTCACCCCGCGGTCGATCCCGATCGGCGTCAGGTTGCGCGCGAAGATCTCGCCGTAGTTGCCGACCTGGCGGACCGCCTCGTAGGCCCAGCGGTCGCTGAGCCCCAGCATCGTGCCGAAGTTGCCGGTCACGCCCAGCAGGCGCTGCGTGTTCGGGTCGTTGCTGCGCAGCTTCTCCGCGAGGTTGGCGCTCGTCACCCCCTGCTCCTCCGCCTCGACGAGGGAGAAGAGGGTCCAGCGGACGATCTCCAGCCAGCGCTGGTCGCCCTGGGCCACAACGGGGGAGTAGGGCTCCTTGCTCAGCACCTCCGGCAGCAGCACGAAGTCGTCGGGGTTGGGCGCGCGCAGCCGCGTGCCGGCCAGCGCCGCGCGGTCCCAGTTGAAGGCGTCGCAGCGGCCGTTGAACAGCGCGTCGAAGATCTGCTCAAGGTTCTGGAAGACGAGCGGGTTGAGGCGGATGTTGTTCGTGCGCGCGAAGTCCGCGACGATCAGCTCGTTTGTCGATCCCGTCTGCACGCAGACCGAGGCGCCGTCGAGCTGCACGGCTCGCTCCAGGCCGGGCGACTTCCGCGCGAGGAAGCCGGCGCCGTCGTAGAAGGCGATGCCGACGAATTCGAGGCCGAGCTGGATGTCGCGCTGGAAGGTCCAGGTCGTGTTGCGCGAGAGAACGTCGATCTCGCCGGACTGGAGCGCGGTGAAGCGCTGCTGCGCGGAATAGGCCTGGTAGCGCACCTTGTTGGCGTCGCCGAGCACGGCGGCGGCCAGCGCCCGGCAGAAGTCCACGTCGAAGCCCGCCCAGCCGCCCTGGCTGTTGGGCGCGGAGAAGCCGGGCGTGCCCTGGGAGACGCCGCAGCGAATGTAGTCGCGCGACTTCACGCCGTCGAAGACCGGCGTGGCGCCGCGGGAGACGGCGGCGGGCGCCGGTGTGGGCGCGGGCGCCTGGGCCGCGGCCCCGAAGGCGAGCAGCGCGGCGCCCGCGGCGCCGAGCAACGAAGCGAATCGCATCCTGTCCCTCTTCCCTTTCCGGTCCGTATCATCCTGACGGGGGAGTTCCCGGGCGGGAAGGCCGGTCAGGCCGCGAAGCCCTCCATCGGGATCGGCGGCGCCCGCCCGGCGACCAGGTCCGCCACCACGCGGGCGGACCCCATGGCGAGCGTGAAGCCGAGCGCCCCGTGGCCGATATCGAGGTGCAGGTTGGGCAGGCTCGACACGGGGCCGAGGATGGGGAGCGCGGTCGGCGTCGCCGGGCGCAGCCCCGCCCAGGGCCGGAGAGTCCGCCAGTCCGCGGCGTCCGGGAAGGCCTCGCGCGCCTGGCGCACCAGCAGGTCGAGGCGGGCGAGGTCGAAGCGCGTGTCGTAGCCCACGAGGTCCGCCATCCCCGCCACGCGGAGGTCGCGGCCGAGGCGGGCGTAGACGACCTTCCGCGCAAAGTCCGTCACGCTGATGCGGGGCGCCGCGTCCTCGGCCGCAATCGGCAGGGTGAGGCTGTAGCCCTTCAGCGGGTAGAGCGGCGGGCGGATCCCGAGCGGCGCCAGCAGCCGCGTGCTGCCCGC
Source organism: Muricoccus nepalensis (assembly GCF_006438825.1). Lineage (GTDB taxonomy): Bacteria > Pseudomonadota > Alphaproteobacteria > Acetobacterales > Acetobacteraceae > Roseomonas > Roseomonas nepalensis. The sequence continues at coordinate 66,645 of NZ_RCZP01000017.1, read as the reverse complement.
GCCCATCGCGAGGACGACGGCCTCCGCCTCCTCCACCCCCTGGTCCGTCAGCACGCCAATGACGCGCCCGCCGACGGCGAGGATCTGCCGCACCTCCGTGCCGAAGGCGAAGGTGACGCCGAGGTTGCCGCCCCGCATCGCGGCTTCGAGCCCCGCGCAGAAGAGGCGGCACTCGGCCGCGTCCTCCCCGCGCGTGAGGATGCCGCCGCAGACCCGGTGCGCGATGCCGGCGAGCGCGGGCTCGGCCATCAGGCAGGCCTCGCGCGAGAGCGCCTCCTGCTCGCTGCCGAGCGAGCGCTGGTAGTCCACCAGGCGCCGGGCGGCCTCGAAGCCCGCCGTGTCGGAATAGACCACGAGCTTGCCCGCGTGCCGGAAGGAGCACTCGATCCCCTCGTCCCCGATCGCGGCGCGCGTCAGGTCGCGGGAGAGGAAGGAGAGGAGCAGCAGGCGCCGCGTCGTGCGGTCCGCCGCCCGCGCGTTGCAGGCGGCGAGGAAGCGCGCGCCCCAGGCCCATTGCGCGGGGTCGAGGCGCGGGCGGAAGCGGACGGGGCTGTCCGGGTCCAGCAGCCAGCCCGGCAGCTTGCCGACCACGCCCGGCCCGGCCAGCGGCGCGACGTAGGAGTAGGAGAGCTGGCCGCCATTGGCGTGGCTGCTCTCCAGCGCGACGCCGCCGCGGCGCTCGAGCACCGTCACCGCGTGGCCGTCGCGCGCCAGCAGGTAGGCGGCGGCGAGCCCCGTGACGCCGGCGCCGAGGACGAGGACCTTCATGCCGGCATCATCGCCCGGCCGCCCGCAGGTTGCCCAGGGCCGCCCGGCTACAACCGGCCACGCACGGCCCAGAGCTCCGGGAAGAAGCGCCGCTCGAGGGCCTTGCGAAGGTAGGCGACGCCGGCCGAGCCGCCGGTGCCCGTCCGCATGCCGATCACCCGCTCCACCGTGGTCACGTGGCGGAAGCGCCACTGCTGGAAGGCGTCCTCGAGGTCCACCAGCTCCTCCGCCAGCTCGTAGAGGTCGAAGTACTCGGTGCTGTGCCGGTAGACGGTGGCCCAGGCCTCCACCACGCCCTCGTCCTCGGCGTGGCGCTCGGCGGGGTTGGCGCCGAGGGCCGATTCCGGCACGGGGATGCCGCGCCGGGCCACGAGGCGCAGCGCCTCCTGGTAGAGGGAGGGCGCGTCGAAGGCGGCCTGGAGGCGCGCGCTCACCGCGGCGTCGTGCGCGTGCGGCCGGAGCATGAACTCGTCCCGCGCGCCGAGCAGGATCTCCATCAGCCGGTACTGCCAGGACTGGAAGCCCGAGGACTGGCCGAGCACGTCGCGGAAGGCGAGGTAGTCGGCCGGCGTCATGGTGGAGAGCACGTCCCAGGCCTCCACGAGCTGGCGCTGGATGCGCGACACGCGGGCGAGGCTCTTGAAGGCCGGGCGGAGGTCCCCCTCCCGCACGCAGGCGGTCGCCACCTCCAGCTCGCGGATGATGAGCTTCATCCAGAGTTCCTGGACGTGGTGGATGACGATGAAGAGAAGCTCGTCGTGGTGGTCCGACAGCGGCTTCTGGGCGGAGAGCAGCGTGTCGATGTCGAGGTAGGCGCCGTAGGACATGCGCCGGGAGAAGTCGGTCGCGAGCCCCGCGCCCTCCTCCCGCGCGTGCTCGGGCCCCTCAGCCACGGCGGCGCGCCTCGGCCACCAGGCGCTGCAGGTCGGCCAGCTCTACCGCGCCGGGCACGATGGTGTCGCCGATGACAAGCGCGGGCGTCCCCTCGAGCTGCAGGCGCTGGGCGAGGGCGATGTTCGCCTCCAGCCGGGCCTGGATCGCGGGGTCGTCCATGTCGCGCTTCAGGCGGGCCCAGTCGAGGCCGGCGCGCTGGGCCTCGGCCTGGATCACCGCCTCCGTCGGCTCGGCGCGGAGCTTGAGCAGCGCGTCGTAGAGCGGCTCGTACTTGCCCTGGCGCTGGGCGGCGAGCAGCGCGCGGCTGGCGACGACGCTGTTCGGGCCGAGGATGGGCAGGTCCTTCATCACCACCCGCAGGTTGCCGTCCTGCTGCAGAAGCGCCTGCATCGTCGGGTGCAGCGCCTTGCAGTAGGTGCAGCGGGCGTCGAAGAACTCGACGATGGTGACGTCGCCGCGCGGGTTGCCCTTGATGGGGTCGCGCGCGTCGTTGAACAGGGCATCGCGGCTGGCGGCCAGCGCCGCGCGCCGGGCCGTCTCCTGCTCGGCCCTACCCGCCTCCTGCACGGCCGCGATGGCCTCCCGGAGGATCGAGGGATCGCTGCGGAGCGCCTCCCGCAGGATGGAGACGATCTCCTCCCGCTGGCGGGGCGTGAAGCCGGGGGCGGGCTCCTGGGCGCGGGCGCCGAGGCAGGGGAGCAGGCCGAGGAGCAGAAATGCCCTAATCATCAGGATGCGCGTCATGGGTTCCCGTCCTCCTGCCGGCGGGGGTGCCCGGCGGCCGTCGCGGGGGACGCTAACACGGACCGGCGGCCGTCACAGCCGGCCCCCCGTGGCGGCCCTCTCCTTTCGCTGCCGCAATGTTGCCGTTTCCCGCGCCAAGGGCGCCCGGTCCCCGGCCCCCTCTTGCGCCTTGGGCGCGGCCGGTGCCAGGAACGCCCCGATGACGATCACGGCGGCAGGGACGGCGCGGGACCACATGGCAGGCAAGAGCGGCTTCCGCACGGGCGCGCCCGCCCGCCATCCAGGCCGTGGCCGAACCGCCGCGGGCGTGCTGGCGCTCTTCGCCCTCGCGGGCTGCTCGACGGTGGACCGGGTGAGCAACGCGCTCACCGGCGGGCCCTCCCTCCAGCCGGGGCAGCAGGGCTACGTGCGCGGCTTCGTCGGCAACGTCGTGGCGGAGGAGCCGCGGGCGGCGCTGGTGGCGCGCGACGTCCTCTCGGCCGGCGGCTCGGCGGCCGATGCCGCGGCGGCGGCGGGCTTCGCGCTGGCCGTCACCCTCCCCTCCCGCGCCGGGATCGGCGGCGGCGGCGCCTGCCTCGGCTACGACCCGCGCCGGAACGAGGTGGAGGCCTTCCTCTTCCAGCCCGGCGCCCGCGCCGGCCTGCCGCGCGGGGCGGACCGGCCGGCGGCGGTGCCGATGATGGCGCGCGGCCTCTTCGCCCTGCACGCCCGCCAGGGGCGGCTGCCCTTCGAGACGACCATCGCCCCGGCCGAGCGCCTGGCGCGGCTCGGCATCACCGTCTCCCGCGCGCTCGCGGCCGACCTCGCGGCCGTCTCCGGCCCGCTGCTGGCCGATCCCGTGTCGCGGGCCGCCCTCACCGGCCAGGGCGGCGCGGCGGTCGGCGAGGGCGATCCCCTCGTGCAGGCGGACCTCGCCACCACGCTCGGCGCGATCCGCACGGCGGGGGTGGGCGACTTCCACCAGGGCGGCCTCGCGCGCCGGGTGGAGGAGGGCAGCGCGGCCGCCGGCGGCTTCCTGACGGTCGCCGAGATGCGCGCCGCCGTGCCCCAGGCCGTGCCGCCCGTGCAGGAGCGGCTCGGCGACGACGTGCTCTCGGTGCTGCCGGCCTCGGCGGACGGCGGGGCGACGCTAGCCGCCTTCCGCGCGGCGGTGGCGGGCCAGGCGGCCGCGGCCGCGGGCGGGACGGTCGGCGCCAGCACCGCGCTGGTCGTGCAGGACCGGGACGGCGGCGCGGTGGCCTGCGCCTTCACCCTGAACAACCTCTTCGGCACCGGGCGGATGGTGCCGGGCATGGGCTTCCTCCTCGCCGCCGCGCCCGGGCTCGGCAGCGTGCAGGCGCCGCCGCTCGGCGCCGTGCTGGTCGCGAACCTCAGCGTGAAGGCCATGCGCTACGCCGGCGCGGGATCGGGCCAGGAGGCGGCGCCGGCCGCGGCGGGCGTGCCGGCCGGGCTGCATCTCGGGCGGCGCGCGCCGCTCCCCCAGGCCGTGGCCGCGGTGCCGGAGCCGGGCCGCGCCGTCGCCATCACCTGCCGGGGCAGCGTGACGGCCGCCGGCTGCTCGGGCGTCGCCGACCCGCGGGGCTTCGGGCTCGCCACCGGGAACGACTGAGTTGGCCGGACTCAAGGTCGGCCGGGGCGCGGCCACGCCCCCCTTCCTCGTCATGGACGTGATCGCGGCCGCCAACGCCCGCGCGGCCGCCCTCGCGCCCGGGGAGCCCGGCATCCTCCGCATGGAGGTCGGGCAGCCCGGGACCGGCGCCCCGCGCGGCGCCGCCGAGGCCGCCGCCCGGGCGCTGCGGGACGGCCATCCCCTGGGCTACACCGAGGCCTTCGGGCGGCGCCCGCTGCGGGAGCGGATCGCCGCGCGCTACGCCGCGCATTACGGCGCGGCGGTGGAGGCGGCGCGGATCGCGGTGACCGTCGGGGCCTCCGGCGCCTTCCCCCTCGCCTTCCTCGCGGCCTTCGACGCGGGCGACCGCGTGGCCATGGCCGCGCCCTACTACCCCCCTTACGCGAACATCCTGACCGCGCTCGGCATGGTCCCGCAGATCCTTCCCTGCGACGCCTCCACCCGCTTCCAGCCGACGCTCGCCATGCTGGAGGCGCTAGACCCCCGCCCGGCGGGGCTGATCGTGGCCAGCCCCTGCAACCCCGCGGGCACGATGCTGCGGCCCGAGGAGCTCGCGGCCATCGCGCGCTGGTGCCACGGCAACGGCGTGCGGCTCATCTCGGACGAGATCTACCACGGCCTCTCCTACGGCGTGCCGGAGGCGACGGCGGCCGCGCATTCCCCCAGCGCGATCGTGGTGAACAGTTTCAGCAAGTACTTCAGCATGACGGGCTGGCGGATCGGCTGGCTGGTGCTGCCCGAGGACCTGCTGCGCCCGGTCGAGCGGCTCGCGCAGAACCTGTTCATCTCCGCCCCCCACATCTCCCAGGTGGCGGCGGAGGCGGCCTTCGACTGCACCGACGAGCTGGAGGCGAACCGCGCCGCCTACCGCCGCTCCCGCGACCTCCTGCTGGCCGGGCTGCCAGCCGCGGGGTTCGACCGGATCGCCGAGGCCGACGGCGCCTTCTACATCTGGGCCGATGTCGGCGGCCTGACGAACGACAGCCCCGCCTTCTGCGCCCGCCTACTGGCCGAGGCCGGCATCGCCGCCACGCCGGGCGTGGACTTCGACAGCGGGCGCGGCGCGCGCTTCGTCCGCTTCAGCTATTGCGGGCCCGAGGCCGAGATGGCCGAGGCGCCCGCTCGCCTGGGCCGCTGGCTCGGGACCTCGAGGAACCTCCTTTGATCAACCGCCGCCCCCTCCTCGCCGCGCCCGCGCTGCTCGCGCTCGCCCAGACTGCCCTTGGCCGGCCCGCCCTCGCCCAGCCATCCCCGTCGCGGCCCGTGCGGCTGATCGTGCCCTTCCCCGCCGGCGGCGCGACGGACGCGGTGTCGCGCCTCTTCGCGCCGCTCCTCGGCCAGCGGCTGGGGGCGACGGTGGTGATCGAGAACCGCCCCGGCGCCGGGGGCGTTCCGGCCGCCGAGGTGGTGGTGCGCGCGGCGCCGGACGGGCTCACGCTGCTGCTGGCCACCTCCTCCATCCACTCGACCGCGCCGGCGACGGGCGCCAGCCTTCCCTACGACGTGGAGCGCGACTTCACGCCGCTGGCCCTCATCGGCGCCTCGCCCTCCCTCGTGCTCGTTTCGACCACCGTGCCGGCGAACGACCTCCGCTCCTTCATCGCCTGGGCGAAGGCGCGGCGGGGGGCGGTGAACTACGGCTCCTCGGGGGTCGCCACCACGCCGCACCTCAACGGCGCGCTGCTCGACAGCCTGGCGGATCTCGGGATGGTCCACGTGCCCTACCGCGGCACTGGGGCGGTCTACGCGGAGCTGCGGCGGGGCGACGTGCAGGTGCTGCTCGACGTGCCCGCCACCGCGGCCACCCATATCCAGGCCGGCACGGTGAAGGCCCTGGCCGTGACCTCGGCGGCCGAGACCCCGCTGGCACCGGGCGTGCCGACGGGCGAGGCCGCCGGCCTGCCCGGCCTCGTCTCGGAAACCTGGTTCGGCATCTTCGGCCCGGCCCGCCTGCCGGAGGCCTTGGCCGCCCGGATCACCGAGGCGTCCCAGGCCGTCATGGCCGACGCCGAGCTGCGGGCGCGGTTGCTCTCCCTCGGCGTCGATCCCCGCACCGGCGACGGCGCCGCCCTGGCGACGGCGGCGCGGACGGAGCGGGAGCGCTGGACGGAGCTGGTGCGGCGCCTGAACATCCGCGCCACGGAGTAGCGACCGCGCGCCGCCCCGGCGTCAGGCCCCGGCCGCGGGGCTAAGGGACATGGCGGGCTGCCAGGGCGTCAGGGCGTCCTGCGGGACGCGCCGCATGAGGAAGACGCGGGCCTGCGGGATATAGGCGTCGAGGGGTTCCGCCCGGAGGTCCGGGTTCCTGGCCATGAACTCCTCGAAGGCCTCCTTCTGGCCGATGTCGCCGTGGTCGGAGCGCCAGCCCCAGTCGTCGAAGACGAGGATCGCGCGCTCGCCGATCAAGGGTGCGCAGAAGGCGAGCGCCTCCTTCGAGGCGCTGTAGATGTCGCAGTCGATCATGATGAGGCTCGCCTTCCCGATCGAGAGCGCGGTCCGGCGCGCCGGGGTCAGCGTGTCGCGGAACCAGCCGGGCACGAGCTCGACGCGCTTGAGGTCCACCCCCTCGGAGGCGAGGTAGCGGCGGGTGGCCGAAAGGGTGGAGTGGTAGGCGCCAGGCGGCCATCCCTGCCCCGCGGCCTCGGGCGGCAGGCCGCGGAAGGAGTCGAAGCCGATCAGCCGGGCCCGGGACAGGCCCGCCTGCTGGAGGACATGGAAGACGCAGGCCATGGAGGTGCCGCGGCTGACGCCGAATTCCAGGTAGTTGCCGAAGGCCTCGCCGGGCTCCTCGAGTTGCAGCCGCTGGATGGCGCTCGCGACGCAATTGGCGAAGTCGGTCTCGGGAACCAGCGGCGTCCATCCGCCAACGAAACCCGCGGCCTGGAGGCGGGCGTGCGCCCGCCGGGCGGGACCACCAAGGCCAAGACGATCAATAACCTGCACAGCAGCGCGCCTGAGCATTCTCTATCTCTCCTGAATCCATTGCGTAAGCGGACGCCACCGCGCGACGGGCGCGGGGGGTGGGCGTCGTGCTGGCGGTCCGGATCTAGGGCGGATTCATCAGACGGGCGGCTCCGTGCGAATCGGGCGACATCATTCGGAAGCGACTGCTTCATTACTGCCCGTTCATTCGTCCTTCATCTAAGAGTTAGGACGAATTGGCCAATCACGAGGGCGTGGGCGAAACGAAGGCCCGCTGATGGGCTGCCGGACGACACCGGCCGATCGGCGACACCGGGCAGCGTTAACCTTTCTGAAACCATCGTGTCTTTCTTTTGGGACGAGCGCGGCCGATGAACTTCCGGAACGACTGACGGGATGGTCCGCCGGGCGTTCGGGACGCAACAATGAAACACCTCCTTCTCGCCGGCGCCGCCCTGGCCGCCCTGGCCGGCCAAGCCGAGGCCGCGCTGATCACCACGGCGAGCCTCTTCTCGCCCCTCGCGATCCCCGGCACCACGACGGCGGTCGACCTCCAGGGCATCCCGGCCCCCTCCCAGGCGGGCGTCAGCGGCGCGGGCTACACGATCAGCTTCGCCGTCGGCGCGGACCAGGGCGTGGTGCAGGGCGCGGCCTCGGGCGTCCACGCCATCCCGGTCGCCGGCATCAGCAACGGCCTTCCGACCTACCTGACCGGCGACTACGGCTCCGCCCAGACCCTCTCGGCGTCCCAGGCCGGGAAGTATCTCTCGACCGGGCTCGGGACCATCACCATCACCTTCGCCGCGCCGCAGCTCGCCCTCGCGCTGCTCTGGGGCTCGATCGACAGCTCGAACGCCCTCGTCTTCGGCAACGCCGCGGGCGACACGCTGACGGGCGCGGCCGTCCAGGGCCTCGCCGCCGGCTTCGTCGGCAACGGCTTCCAGGGCCCCGGCGGCAGCGCCTATGTCAGCGTCCTCTCCGACACGCCGTTCACCAGCGTGTCGCTGAAGAGCGGCGTCGTCTCCTTCGAGGCGGCGGGGGTGATCGGCTCCACGCGGCCGATCAGCGTGCCGGAGCCGGCCTCCGCCGCCCTGTTCGGCGCGGGGCTGCTCGGCCTCGGCCTGGTGCGGCGCCGGCGGGCCTGAGCGGCCCCGGGCGGGGGCGCCGCGGGCGGGAGGGCGCCGCCCCCCGGCCCGCGGGCCGTCCGCCCCTCAGTCCGGCTTGATGTTCCGCGCCCGGATGATCCCGCCCCACTTCTCCATCTCGCGCTTCTGGTAGGCCGGGAACTCCTCGGGCCGGGCGCCGACGGGGCGGATGGCGAGCGTCGCCAGCTTCTCCCTCACCTCGGCGCTCTCCAGCGCCCGCGCGAAGGCGGCCTGGATGCGCGCCTGGAGGGCGGGCGCCATGCCCGGCGGGGCGAAGAGGGAGAAGTCGGTCGAGCACTCGTAGCCCGGCACGGCGGCCGCGACCGGCTGGATCTCCGGCGCGGCCGGGTCCGGCCGGGCGGAGGAGACGGCGATGGCGCGCACCGCCTGCGCCCGCATCGGCTGCAACGCCGAGACGGCGTCCACCGCCGAGAGCTGCACCTCGTTCGCGATCAGCGCCTGGAGCGCCGGCGCGCCGCCGCGGTAGGGCACGTGCAGCATCTCGATCCCGGCCTCGGCGTTCAGCAGCTCCACCGCGAGATGCGCCGAGGAGCCGGCGCCGGAGGAGGAGTAGCTGATCCGGCCGGGCTGAGCCTTCGCCAGGGCGATCAGCTCCGCGATGCTCGTCGCGCGGACGGAGGGATGCACGCAGAAGAACTGCGCGTTCGTCGCCAGCAGCCCGATCGGCGTGAAGCCGCGGTCGTTGTCGTAGGGGATGGCGTTCAGCAGGAAGGGCGCCATCGCGTAGGTGGAGTTCGTGCCCAGCAGCAGCGTGTGGCCGTCCGGCTGCGCGCGGGAGACGGTGCCGTGCCCGACCGTGCCCGAGCCGCCCGGCCGGTTGTCGACGACCACGGGGCGCCCGAGATCGGTGGAGACGCGCTGGGCCAGCACCCGGGCGAGGGTGTCGGTGGAGCCGCCGGGCGCCCAGGGCACCACGAGCGTGACCTGCCGCTGCGGCCATTCGCCGCCCGGGGAGATACCCGGGGAGGTGCCCGGTGCCGCACCCTGGGCCTGGGCCCGGCCGGCCGCGGTCAGGCCGAGGGCAGCCAGGCCGAGGCCCCGCTTCGTGATCATCGTTTCGTCTCCCTTGCAGCGCCCGGCGCGATCGCGCCGGCGTGAGGTCCCCCTTACCCCACCCGCGCAACGAAGGAAGCGCCGATCCCGCGCGGCGGCGCCGTCCGGTCCGCGAGGCGGAACCCGCCCGCGCGCCTCCCCTCACCGGGACAGGCGGCGGGGCGCCGCCGCGGGCTCAGGAGCGGTAGGCGCCGTTGATGTCGATGTAGCCGTGGGTGAGGTCGCAGGTCCAAACCGTGGACTCGCCGCGGCCGAGGTTGAGGTCGACCTCGACGTCGATCTCGCGCCCGCGCATGTGCTCGACCACCGGCGCCTCGTCGTAGCCCTCGACCACGCCGCCGTCCTTCGCCATCCAGGTGCCGCCGACGGCCACCGAGAGCCGGTCCCGGTCCGCGGGCTCGCCGGCCTTGCCGACGGCCATGACGATGCGTCCCCAGTTCGCGTCCTCGCCGGCGATGGCCGTCTTCACGAGCGGCGAGTTGGCGATGGCCATGGCGACCCGCTTGGCCGAGCTGTCGGAGACGGCGCCGCGCACGGTCACCTTCACCAGCTTCTGCGCCCCCTCCCCGTCCCGCACCACCTGGATCGCGAGGTCGAGCAGCAGGGCGTCGAGCTGCGCCTGGAAGTCGTCCAGCGCCCCGCCCGGGAAGGCCCCGACCCGGTCGTTGCCGGCCTGACCGGTGGCGAAGAGCAGCACCGTGTCGGAGGTGGAGGTGTCGCTGTCCACCGTCGTGCGGTTGAAGCTTCCCTCCACCCCGCGCCGCAGCGCCGCCTGCAGGGCGGCGGCGGGGATGGCGGCGTCGGTGGCCACGAAGGAGAGCATCGTCGCCATGTCCGGCGCCACCATGCCGCTGCCCTTGGCGATGCCGAGGAGGGTGACCTTGGTGCCGTGGATGGTGGCGGTGCGGGCGGCAGCCTTGGGGAAGGTGTCGGTGGTCATGATACCGCGCGCGGCGTCCGCCCAGCCGGTCTCCTTCAGCGATGCGTGCAGGGCCGGCAGGGCCGCCGCCAGCTTCTCGTGGGGCAGCACCTGGCCGATCACGCCCGTGCTGGCGAGGAACACCTCGGAGGGCTTGCAGCCCGCGAGCGACGCGGCGGCCGCGGCGGTGGCCTCGCAGGCGACCACCCCCGCGCGGCCGGTGAAGACGTTGGCGTTGCCCGCGTTCACCACCAGCGCGCGCGCGGCCTCGCCCTTCAGCGAGGCGCGGCACCAGTCCACCGGGGCGCCCGGGCACTTGTTGCTCGTGAAGACGCCCGCGACCGTCGTGCCGGGGGCGAACTCCATCATCATCACGTCCGGCCGCCCCTGGTAGCGCAGCCCGGCGGCGGCGGCGCCCAGGCGCACGCCCTTCAGCGGCGGCAGCGGCGGCAGGTCGACCCGCAGCGGGGAGACGGGGATGTCCATCGCCGGGGCCTCCTCAGCGCCGCTGGGCGGGGGCCGGGGCCGCGGCGGGGGGCGTCGCGCCCTCCATCAGGCCGGGCGCGCGGATGGGCGAGCCGTCGAGGTTGAAGCGCTCCACCTTGGCGGCGTTGCGGATGCGCTCCACGGCGGCGTTCACCGTCTCCTCGAAGGCGGCCTGGCGCAGCGCCTCCTGGCTGTCCTCGAAGCTCGCGGCCGGGGCGGTGCGGCGCTCCTCCACCTTGATGACGTGCCAGCCGAAGGCGGTCTGGATGGGGGCCTCGCTGACCTGCCCGGGCTGGAGCGCGAAGGCCGCGTTGGCGAACTCGGGGATCATGTCGGCCTTCTTGAAGAAGCCGAGGTCGCCGCCCTGCTCGGCGCCGGGGCCGGTCGAGCGGCGCTTGGCCACCTCCGCGAAGTCGGCGCCGGGGCGGCGGACCTCCGCCAGGGCCTCGCGCGCCGCGGCCTCGGTCGGCACGAGGATGTGGCGGGCGTGGATCTCCTCCTCGCCCTGCCGATTCGCCGATTCGCGCTCGTAACGGGCCCGCAGCGCCGCCTCGGTGATGGCGGGGGCCACCTCGCGGCGGAGGAGGGCCTGCTGGAGCTCCTGGTCGGCGGCGCGGGCGATGCGGCGCTGGACGTCGGCGTCGCGCTCCAGCCCCTCGGCCCGGGCGCGGGCGACGAGCGCCTTCTGGGCCACGAGCTGGTCCACGATCAGGGGGTAGATCATCGCCGGGGGGGCGTTCTTGAGCTCGTCGGGCAGCTCGCCGGCGGCGTCGCGCACGTCGGAGAGCCGGATTTCCTGGCCGTCCACCCGCGCCACCACGGGATCGGCCGGGCGCGCCGCGGCGCCGGCGGGGGCGCCGGACGGCGCGCCAGCGGACGGCGCGGGGGCCGGCGCCTGGGCCAGGGCGAGGCCGGCCGAGAGCAGCCAGGCCGGGAGGAGGGCGGTCGAGAGGAGCAGGCGGCGCATCGGGGAGAGCCTCGGCGGAAGGGGCCGCACCATGGCGGAGGGGACCCCGGGTCACAAGGCGGGGCGGGCGCCCCCGCCTCACAAGGCGGCGTTCGGGCCCCTTCGGTGCGGCATTCGTTGACCCGCCGCCCCCCCTTGCCTATCTCTGCCCCTGCACGCAGGGCCCTGTGAGGCCCCCCTCCTTCCGGCCGCGCCGCGGCCCTACGGTCGCGGCCCCCAGGCGATGCCCCAGCCCTGCCCTGGAGACTGCTTAACCCGATGTTCGCCCGCCTCGCCCGCGCCATCCTCGGCACCTCGAACGACCGCGCGCTGAAGGCGTACCGGGCGCGGGTGCCGGCCATCAACGCGCTGGAACCCGCCATCGCCGCGCTGTCCGACGACCAGCTCAAGGCGAAGACCCCCGAGTTCCGCGAGCGCATCGCCAAGGGCGAGACGCTGGACAGCCTCCTGCCCGAGGCCTTCGCGGTCTGCCGGGAGGCGTCGAAGCGGGTCCTCGGCATGCGCCACTTCGACGTCCAGCTCATCGGCGGCATGGTCCTGCACGAGGGCCGCATCGCCGAGATGAAGACCGGCGAGGGCAAGACCCTCGTCGCCACCCTGCCCTGCTACCTCAACGGCCTGACCGGCAAGGGCGTCCACGTCGTCACCGTGAACGACTACCTCGCGGCCCGCGACGCGGAGGAGATGGGGCGGCTCTACAACTGGCTGGGCCTGACCACCGACACCATCGTCTACGGCAAGACCGACCCGCAGCGGCGCGAGGCCTATGCCTGCGACATCACCTACGGCACGAACAACGAGTTCGGCTTCGACTACCTCCGCGACAACATGAAGTACTCGCTCGGCGAGATGGTCCAGCGCCCCTTCGCCTACGCGATCGTGGACGAGGTCGACAGCATCCTGGTGGACGAGGCGCGGACGCCGCTGATCATCTCGGGCCCGACCGACGACACCTCGGACCTCTACAACCGCGTCAACGTGGTGGTGGCGGAGATCGCGAAGGACCCCGCGAACTACGACAAGGACGAGAAGAACAAGACCGTCTCCCTGACCGAGGCGGGGAACGAGACGGTGACCGCGGCGCTGGCCGAGGCCGGGCTGCTGGAGGAGGGCGACCTCTACGACTTCCAGAACGTCACGGTCGTCCACCACGTCAACCAGTCGCTGCGCGCGCACACCCTCTTCGCGCGGGACGTCGACTACATCGAGCGCAACGACAAGATCATCATCATCGACGAGTTCACCGGCCGCATGATGGAGGGTCGCCGCTACTCCGACGGGCTGCACCAGGCGCTCGAGGCGAAGGAAGGCGTGACGGTCCAGCCCGAGAACCAGACGCTGGCCTCCATCACCTTCCAGAACTACTTCCGCCTCTACCCCAAGCTGGCGGGCATGACGGGCACGGCGGCCACCGAGGCCGACGAGTTCGCGGAGATCTACAAGCTCGAGGTGGTGGAGATCCCCACCAACCTGCCGGTGGCGCGCGCCGATTCCGATGACGAGGTCTACCGTACCGCCGGCGAGAAGTACGAGGCGGTGGCCGGGCTCATCGCCGAGGCGCGCGAGCGCGGGCAGCCCTGCCTCGTCGGCACCACCAGCATTGAGAAGTCGGAGCTCATCTCCGACCTGCTGCGCAAGAAGAACGTGCCGCACCAGGTGCTGAACGCCCGCTACCACGAGCAGGAGGCGGCCATCATCTCCCAGGCCGGCCGGCCCGGCGCGGTGACCATCGCGACGAACATGGCCGGGCGCGGCACCGACATCAAGCTCGGCGGCAACGCCGAGATGCTGGCGCGGGCGAGCTTCGCCGGCGAGCCCGCGGGCCCCGAGTTCGAGGCGCGCCTGGCCGAGATCCGTCGCGAGGTGGAGGGGAGCGCGGCCAAGGTGAAGGCCGCCGGCGGCCTCTTCGTCATTGGCACCGAGCGGCATGAGAGCCGCCGCATCGACAACCAGCTCCGCGGCCGCTCCGGCCGCCAGGGCGACCCCGGCGCGTCGCGCTTCTTCCTGAGCCTGGAAGACGACCTGATGCGCATCTTCGGCTCCGACCGCATGGGCGGGATGCTGCAGAAGCTCGGGCTGAAGGAGGGGGAGGCGATCGTCCACCCCTGGATCAACAAGGCGCTGGAGAAGGCGCAGAAGAAGGTCGAGGCGCGGAACTTCGACACGCGCAAGAACCTGCTCAAGTACGACGATGTCATGAACGACCAGCGCAAGGAGGTCTACGCCCAGCGCAAGTCCTTCATGCAGGCGGCCGACGTGGCCGAGACCGTCGCGGAGATGCGGCGCGAGGTGATCGACGACCTGGTCGCCGCCGCCATCCCCGAGAACGCCTATCCCGAGCAGTGGAAGATGGACGTCCTCCAGTCCCGCGCGCTGGAGATCCTCGGCCTCGACCTGCCGATCGTCGACTGGGGCCGCGAGGAAGGGATCGACGAGACCCAGATCCGCGAGCGCCTGCACGAGGCCGCCGACACCACCTACGCCGCCCGCGCCGCCAACATCGGCATCGACCGCATGCGCGAGGTGGAGAAGTCCATCCTGCTGATGGTCTTCGACAAGGTCTGGAAGGACCACCTCCTCTCGCTCGATCACCTGCGCCAGGGCATCGGGCTCCGCGCCTACGGCCAGCGGGACCCGCTGAACGAGTACAAGTCCGAGGCCTTCAACCTCTTCAACGCCATGCTGGCGGAGATGCGGGAGGAGACGACGCGCTGGCTGATGCAGGTGGACATCCCCGCCAACGCCCCGCTGCCGAGCCCGGAGCCGATCAGCGTCATGGACGCGCGCCACCCGGCGCCGGATTCGGGCGACCCGCTGCTCGGCTACGACGCGGCGGTGGGCGAGTACGGCGCGGCCGCGCCCGTCGCCGCCCCGCGCGTGGCCGAGGGCGTGGACCCGAACGACCCCGCCACCTGGGACCGCACGCCGCGCAACGCGCCCTGCCCCTGCGGCTCCGGCAAGAAGTACAAGCACTGCCACGGGCGGGGGTGAGCGCCCGCCCCGCAACTTCGGCCCCTGCACGCGTTGATTGAGGACGCGCCGCCCCGACGGGCGGCGCGGCGCCTCAACCGCGCGGGCCCGCTGGCCCGGAAAAGGGCCGGAGCCGCATGCTCGAATCCCCCCTCATCGGGCTCGCCGCCCTCGCCGTCATCGTCGTGGTGCTGGTCATCCTGCAGCGGCTCGAGTTCCTGAGCGTCTTCTCGCGCCGCCGCCGGGGCCCGCCCCCGGAGCCCTAGGGGACGCGGGCCGTCAGGCCGCCTTCGCCCGGGGCGCGCTGCGCGAGACGGCCTCGACCATCTTCTCGCAGAAGGCGGGAAGATCCTTCGGGTTCCGCGAGGTCACGAGGTTGCCGTCCACCACGCAGGTCTCGTCCACCCAGGTGGCGCCGGCGTTGCGGAGGTCGGTCTTGAGCGAGGGGTAGGAGGTCATGCGCCGCCCCTTCACCGTGCCGGCCTCGATCAGCATCCACGGGCCGTGGCAGATGGCCGCGATCGGCTTGCCGGCCTCGGCGAAGGCGCGGACGAAGGCGACGGCCGCCTCGTTCAGGCGCAGCTTGTCCGGGTTGGTGGTGCCGCCCGGCAGGACGAGGGCGTCGAAGGCCTCGGCGTGGGCGTCGGCCACCTCCAGGTCCACCGCGATCCTTTCCGCGGGGTTCACGTCGTCGTCCATGGACTGGATCTCGCCGAGCGTCAGCGACACCACGGCCACGTCCATCCCGGCCTTCTTGAGGGCGTTCAGCGGCTCGGTCAGTTCCACCCGCTCGACGCCATCCGTCGCCAGGATGGCCACCCGGCGGTGCGCTGCATCGGTCATGTCGATTTCCTTGCTCAAAAGCAGAAGAGGGACGGCGCGCGGCGCGATCCATTCTGTCTGAAGCAACGGCCGGCGGGCCGCGGAGTTTGGCGCGAAACGGTCGCGCCTAGCGCCCGGACCAGTGGACGAAGCGCTTCTCGAGGAGGAGGAAGAGAAGGTTCAGCGCGTAGCCGAGCGCGCCGGCCACGAAGATGGCGCCGTACATCAGCCCGCTCTCGAACAGCATCTGCGCGTTGATCACGCGCTGGCCGAGCCCGTCGGTGGAGCCGATGAACATCTCCGCCACCACCACGATGACCAGCGCCAGCGAGACGCCCTGCCTCATGCCCACGAGGATCTGCGGCAGCGCCTCCCAGACGAGCACGTCGACCAGGATGCGGGCGGACCCCGCGCCCATCACGCGCGCCGCCAGCACGCGGGTGCGGCGGGCGTTCATGACGCCGTAGGCGGCGTTGAACAGGATGACCAGCGCCGCGCCGAAGGCGGCCACCGCGATCTTCGTCGCCTCCCCCGTGCCGAAGAGCACGAGGAAGAGCGGGAAGAGGGCGGAGGCGGGGGTGGAGCGGAAGAAGTCCACCACGAACTCCACCGCGCGGTAGAGGCGTTCGCGGGCGCCGAGCGCGACGCCGAGCGGCACGCCGATGGCCGAGGCGATGGCGAAGGAGAGAAGGGTGCGCGTGACGGTGCGGCCGAGGTCGTGCGCCAGCGTGCCCGTGGCCAACGCCGCCCAGGTGTCGCGCGCGGTCTCGGCCGGCGAGGGCAGCAGCACGGGGTCCGCAACCCCGAGCAGCACCGCCGCCTGCCAGAGGGCGACGAAGCCGAGGGCGCCGAGGAGAGGGGGAACCAGCGCGCGCATCACGCCGCCTCCGGCCGGGCGCGGACGGAAGCGGTGAAGACGTCGAGGCAGCGGCGCTTGATGGCGACGAAGTCCGGGGAGGACAGGGTCATCGCGTCGCGCGGCCAGGCGAGCGGCACCGGCACGTCGTCCACGATGCGCGACGGGCGGCGCGTCAGCATCAGCACCCGGTCGGCGAGCGCGATCGACTCTTCGAGGTCGTGGGAGACGAGCATGGCGGTGATGCGGTTCTCCTTCAGCACCCGGCCGAGGAGCTCGCGGAGCGAGAGCGTCGTCTCGTAGTCGAGCGCCGAGAAGGGCTCGTCGAGGAACAGCACCTCCGGTTCCACCGCCAGCGCCCGCATGACGGAGACGAGCTGCTGCTGGCCGCCCGAGAGCTCGTAGGGGTAGCGGTGGAGGTCGAAGCGCACGTCGAAGGCGGCGACGAGCGCCTCCAGCCGCCGCTCCACCAGGGCGCGGGGCTGGCGCATCAGGCGAAGGGGGTAGCGGATGTTGTCCGCCGCGCGCTTCCAGGGCAGCAGGGCCTCGCGGTAGTTCTGGAAGACGTAGCCGATGCGGGCCTCGCGCACCGTGCGGCCGTCGAAGAGCACGCTGCCGGCGTCGGGCTCCAGCAGACCCGCCATCATGTTGATCAGCGTGGACTTGCCGCAGCCGTTGGGGCCGAAGACCGCGAGGATGTCCCCGCGCCTGAGGTCCAGGTCCAGCCCGGCGTGCACGGGCTGCCCGCGGAAGGCCTTGGAGAGGCCGCGGACGGTGACCGCGGCCTCCCGGGGGGTGATGGCCGTCACAGGGGCCGCAGGAAGGACTTCACGTCGATCGCGCCCCGCACCACGCCCTGCGCCACGGCGAGGTCCACGAACTTCTGGAAGTCCGCGACCTCCGGCGGGGTCATGTCCTTCACCATCGCGAAGTTCACCAGCGGGACGGTCGGCGCCAGCTCGGCCGGGGTCTGCATGAAGGGCACCAGCAGGTCGCGCACGCCGGCGTCGGTCCGGATGGCGGCGCAGGCCTTGGCCCAGGCGCCGGCGAAGCGGGCGGCGACCTCGGGCTTCGCCTCCAGGAACTTGCCGGTGAAGGCGGCGCCGGCGGCCCAGGCCTGGGCGCCAGGGCGGCCGATGAGGTGGGTCGCGATCACCCCCGCCTCCAGCCGGCGCGCGGCGCCCTGGCGCTCGGCGATGCTCGCCTGCGGCTCCAGCGTGTAGGCGGCGTCGAAGGTGCCGGCGGCCAGCGCGCCGACATGCACGCCCATCGGCTGCTCGGACAGCGTGTAGTCGCGCCCCTCCTGCAGCCCGGCGGCGGCGAGCACGGCGCGGGCGGCGGACAGGTTGGCGGGGCCGGGGGCGGAGAGGATCCTCGCGCCCTTGAGGTCGCGCAGGGTGGCCGCGTTCCAGCCGGGGCGGACGACGAACTGCTCCATCCGGTAGCGGTCGCTCTGGCCGTTGAGGGCGAAGTAGAGGGCGGTGTTCGCGCGGCGGGCGTTGATGTTCGCGCCCTCCAGCGTGACGAGGTTCGACGCGCCGTCGAGGTCGCCCGACACCATCGCCTGCACGATGAGGGGCGCGGCCTGCAGCGGCACGGCCTCCACCGCGAGGCCCGCCTCCGTGAAGAAGCCGCGTTCCCGCGCGACGTAGAAGGGCAGCGCGGAGGAGACGTTGAAGACGCCGATCCTCACCGCGTCCGCCGCGAGGGCGCCGCGCGCGAGGAAGGGGGCCGCGGCCGCGGCGGCGAGCAGGCCGCGCCGGCGCATCGAAGGGGTCATGCGGTCCTCAGGAGAGCTTGGGGTAGGTGCGGGGATCGAAGAAGGAGGCGCCCGCGACGTAGCGCCGCCCCTCCGACAGGTCGGGCGGGGTGCCGGCCTCGGAGGCACCGTCGAAGGTCAGCTCGAGCTGCACGCCCGAGGGGTCGTAGACGAAGAGCTGCCAGAGCGTGGTGCCGGGGACGAGGAACTCGCGCCAGTCGAGCCCCGCCTCGCGGAAGCGGGCGACGAAGGCGTGGTAGCCGCGGCAGGCGAGCGAGACGTGGTCAATGGCGGCCGTGCCGAGCGGCGCCCGGCCCTCGGGCCCGAGGGCCGGGCCGCCGGCGTAGACGTGCAGGAGCGCCTGCCCGCCCGGCAGCGGCACCGCGAGCCAGGCGCCGGGGTAGCCGAAGTCCGGGCGGTGCGCATCCGCGAGCCCGAGGACGCCCTTGTAGAAGGCGAGGGTGGCCGCGAGGTCGGCCGTCTTGACGGCCACGTGGAAGAGGCCGGCGACGAGGGGCGTGTCAGGCATTCAGGGTCGATCCTTGAAAGCGGCATCCTGAGGGCAATCGACGTGCCACCGCAAAGCCGGCCCCGCGGGACCGGCGCGCCCGCTTCGCGGTCACCGCCCGGCCGGACTGGCGCGATCCTGGGCAGGGGCGGCGCCACGGGGGACGGGGGTGGTTCCCGCCGCCCTGGCCCGCCCTATGCTTCGGGCCCTTGCCGCCTTCGGGGCCCGACCATGACCATGACCTCCCTTCCCTCCTCGCGCCGCGGCGTCGCCCGCGGCGGCAAGGCCCTCTACGGCGCGCCGCTGGGCATCCTGATGCTCGAGGCCCGCTTCCCCCGCATCCACGGGGACATGGGCAACGGCGGCACCTGGCCCTTCCCCGTGCTCTACCGCGTGGTGCGGGGCGCGAGCCCGGAGAAGGTGGTGCTGGAGGGTGCCCGCGGGCTGCTGCCGGACTTCCTGGAGGCCGCGCGCGAGCTCGTGGCGCAGGGGGCGGAGGCCATCACCACCAATTGCGGCTTCCTCTCGCTCTTCCAGCGCGAGATCGCACGGGAGGTGGGCGTGCCGGTTGCCACCAGCAGCCTCCTGCAGGTGCCCTGGGTGCAGGCGATGCTGCCGCCGGGGCAGCGGGTCGGCCTCGTCACCGTCTCGGGCGGCAGCCTCAGCCCCGCGCATCTCGAGGCCGCTGGCGTTCCCCTCGACATCCCCGTGGAGGGCACGGAGAGCGGGCGGGAGTTCTTCCGCGTCCTCATCCGCGCCGAGAAGGACGACATGGACGTGGACCTCGCCGAGCGCGACGTGGTCGAGGCCGCGGAACGGCTCGTGGCCCGCCACCCGGAGGTCGGCGCCATCGTCCTCGAGTGCACGAACATGCCGCCCTACGCCGCCGCCGTGCGGCGGGCGACCGGGCGGCCCGTCTTCGACATCTACGCGATGATCACCTACTTCCACGCGGGCCTGCGCCCGCGCGACTTCGCCTGACCCCTCCCCTCGCGAAAGGACGCCCATGCTCCGCCGAACCGCGCTCGCCCTCGCCGCGCTCGCCCCCCTCGCCCTGCCGGCGGCGGCGCAGGAGGCGCCCTGGCCGAACCGCCCCATCACCATCATGGGCGGCTTCCCCAACGGCTCGGGCGTGGACATCTACGCGCGCAAGCTGGCCGAGCCGCTGTCGCGGTCCCTCGGCGTGCCGGTGGTGGTGGACAACCGCACCGGCGCCGGCGGGAACATCGCCTCCGAATACGTCGCCCGCGCGCGGCCGGACGGCTACACCTTCCTGCTGGCGACCGCCGGCACGCACGCGATCAACGCGACGCTCTACAAGTCGCTTCCCTTCGACCCCCTGCGCGACGTGACGCACATCGCCATCCTCGGCGACGTGCCGAACGTGCTGCTCGTGAACCCGCAGCACTCGCCGGGCCTCCGCACCTGCCGGGACCTGGTCGCGGCGGCGAAGGCGCGGCCGGGCGCCCTCGCCTACGCCTCCACGGGCAACGGGGCGTCGACGCATCTCTCGGCCGTGCAGTTCGCCGCCGCCGCGGGGATCGACGTGCTGCACGTGCCCTACCGAGGCCAGGGCCCGGCGATGGTGTCCCTGCTGGGCGGGGAAACCGCCTTCTTCTTCAACCAGAGCGGCCCGAGCATCGGCCCCGTGCAGCAGGGCCAGCTCCGCGCGCTCGGCGTGACCACCCGCGCGCGCCTCGCGCCCCTGCCCGACGTGCCGACGATCGAGGAGGCCTGTGGGCTGCCCGGCTTCGAGAGCAGCACCTGGTACGGGCTGGTCGCCCCGCCCGGCCTGCCCGCGCCCATCCAGGCCCGCATGACGCAGGAGGTGGCGCGCATCATCGCGGAACCGGACTTCGTCGCCTGGCTGACCGACAGCCAGGGCATCACGCCGCCGGCCGATCCCGGGCCGGCCTCCTTCCGCCGCATCCACGAGGCCGACGTCGCGCGCTGGGCGGAGATCGTGCGGCGCTCCGGGGCGCAGGTGGACTGAACCCGCGCCTCGGATCCGGCCTCAGCTCGTCGGCGACCCGGCGGAGGGCGCCTGCGTCGCCGCGCGCACCGAGACGCGCTCCTCCGGCAAGGGGATGAACTCCTTGTCGTCGCCTGGCACCGTGCCGAAGCGCCCGGCCTTCCAGTCCGCCTTCGCCTGCTCGATCCGCTCGCGCGAGGAGGAGACGAAGTTCCAGAACAGGTGGCGCGGCCCGTCCATGGCGGCGCCGCCGAGCATCAGCAGCCGCGCGCCCTTCGGCCCCGCCGTGATCGCCAGCCCCTCGCCCGCGCGGAAGACGAGCATGCGCCCGGCCTCGAAGCGGTCGCCCGAGACCGTCACCTCGCCCTCCACGACATAGGCCCCGCGCTCCTCGTGGTCGGGCAGCGGCAGGGAAGCGCAGGGCGCGAGCATCGCGTCGGCGTAGAAGAGGTCCGACGGCGTCTCGACCGGGGAGCGCGCGCCCCAGCCGTGCCCGGCGATGAGGCGCAGCCGCGCGCCGCCGTCCTCGATCACCGGCAGGGTGGCGGCGGGGTGGTGGACGAAGGCGGGCGCCGCCTCCTCCTGCGCGCGCGGGAGCGCGACCCAGGACTGGATGCCGTAGAGCGGGTTGGCGTGGGCGCGCAGCGCCGCCCCCGTCCGCTCGGAATGGGCGATGCCGCGGCCCGCCGTCATCCAGTTCACGTCGCCCGGGCGGATCGAGAGGTCGGAGCCGAGCGTGTCGCGGTGCTGGATCTCCCCCTCGAACAGGTAGGTGACGGTGGAGAGGCCGATATGCGGGTGCGGCCGCACGTCGAGCCCCTTGCCCGTCAGGAACTCGCCCGGCCCCATCTGGTCGAAGAAGATGAAGGGGCCGACCATCTGCCGCCCCTGCGCGGGCAGCGCGCGGCGCACCGTGAAGCCGCCGATGTCGTGCATGCGCGGCAGGATGACCTGGCCGACCGGGCCGGCGTCCGGGCACTCGGGCATGACGCCCGTGGGATCGCTGTCGACGCTCATCGGGCGTTCTCCTGGAGGGTGGCGAGCCAGTCGCGCGCGAGCGCGACGTCCATCTGGGACAGGCCGTGCCCCACCGGCAACTCACGATGCGCGACCCTGGCGCCGGCCCCTTGCAGGAGGGCGGCGAGGCGCGCGCTGTTCGCCGCGGGCACGATCGGGTCCGAGGCGCCGGAGAGCAGCAGCACGGGCGTGCCCTCCAGCCGCGCGGCCGGGGGGTCGCGGAAGGGCACCATGGCGCGCAGCAGCGCCGCGCCGCCGAGCAGGCCGGGATGGCGCAGCAGGAGGCTCGCCGCGATGTTGGCGCCGTTGGAGAAGCCGAGCGCGACCGGCGCGGCGAGCCCGTGCTCCGCCATCGCCGCGCGGAGGAAGGCCGCGAGGTCATCCGTGCGGGCGCGCAGGTCGTCCTCGTCGAAGACGCCCTCCGCGAGGCGGCGGAAGAAGCGGGGCATCCCGTTCTCCAGCACCGTCCCGCGCGGCGAGAGAAGGGCCGCGCCGGGCGCGACGAGGCGGCCGAGGGGGAGCAGGTCGCGCTCGTCCCCGCCCGTGCCGTGCAGCAGCAGGAGCGGCGGGCGGGCGGCGTCGGTCGCGGGCTCGAAGGCGTGGACGAAGGCGGGGGCAGTGACGGTCATGGGGGATCCCTTCGCGGCCGCGTCCGGGGACGCGGCCGGCCATGTGTCCGGAGACGGGTTCAGGCGAGGACGGGGAGCGCGGCCTCGATCGCGGCGCGATGGCCCTCGAGGAAGCGCGGCAGCTTCAGCGCGGTGCCGAGGCTCGCCGCCGGCTCGTCCACGGCGAAGCCGGGGATGTCGGTCGCGATCTCGAAGAGCACGTGGCCGGGCTCGCGGAAGTAGACGGAGCGGAAGTAGTCGCGGTCCTTCTGCTCCGTCGTGCGCAGGCCGTGGGTCGCGGCCAGCTTGCGCACCATCTCCGCCTGGTCCGCGTCGTCGGCGGCGCGGAAGGCGAGGTGGTGGACGGAGCCGCGGCCCATCCGCGCCGCCAGGAAGCCGCCGACCGCCCGCAGGTCCACGATGCCGCCGAGCGCCGTGCCCTCCGCGCGGTAGCGGGTGGCGTCGCCCTCGCGCCCGGCCTCGGCGAAGCCGAAGACGTCCGTGAGGATGGCGCCCGTCGCCTCCGTGCGGTCGAGCATGAGGGTCACGCCGTGAAAGCCGCGGATCGCGCTCTCCACTGGGACCTCGCCGCCCTCCCAGGCGGGCTCGGCCTCAAGGCCGGGAAGGCCGACGAGCGCGAGCCGCATGCCGTCCGGGTCGCGGAAGGTGAGCACCGTCTCGCCGAAGCGGGTGGCGCGCTCCAGCCCGTGGTTCACCAGGCGCTGCGTCCAGTAGCCGATGGCGGACTGGGGGATGCGGAAGGCGGTCTCCTGCAGCTCCCCGGCGCCGGCGCGGCCGGGGGCGGCGTTCTCCCAGGGGAAGAAGGTGAGGATGGTGCCGGGGCTGCCCGCCGCGTCGCCGTAGTAGAAGTGGTAGGCGCCGGGATCGTCGAAGTTGACGGTCTTCTTCACCAGCCGCAGCCCGAGGACGCGGGTGTAGAAGTCGAGGTTGCCCCTCGCGCTGCCGGCGATGGCGGTGACGTGGTGGATGCCGCGGGGGCTGCTGGTATGGGCCATGGGGGTGAACTCCGCTGGGGGAGGCACCGGGGGGCGCCTCGTCTGGTGGCAGCAAATGGCCTTTCAGCGGCCCGGCGCCAGCCCGAAGTGATTGCACCCATGCAATCCCAACCTTGCCGGATCGGTCATGGCGTTGCGGAGACTGGGTGGCCATTCTCCGGCCCAGTTCCGCAACCCCGATGAGGTTTCCCCTCGTGATCGACACCCGTCTCGCTCCCTACGGCCTTCTTCTCCTGCGCGTCTCGCTGGGGGTGATGTTCCTCGCCCACGCCTGGCTGAAGGTCTCCGTGTTCACCCTACCCGGCTTCGCCGGCTTCCTCGGGCAGGTGGGCCTGCCGGCCGGCCTCGCTTGGCCCATCGTGCTGGCCGAGGCGATCGGCGGCGCGGCCCTCCTGCTCGGCGTCTACGCCCGGGCGGTGTCGGTCGCGCTGCTGCCGGTGCTGCTGGGCGCGCTCGCCGTGCACGCCGGCAACGGCTGGGTCTTCAACGCGCCCAACGGCGGCTGGGAATACCCGGCCTTCCTCGCGGTGGCCGCGCTGGTGCAGGCCCTGGCCGGCGACGGCGCGCTGGCGCTCCGCGAGACGCCGGTCCGCAAGGCACGGGCGCCGCGGCGGGACCTCGCCGCCGCGGCGTGAAGCCCCTAGCATCCGGCGACCGGCCGGCGGCACGGCTCCCCCGTGCCGCCGGCCTTCGCCGTCGGGACCACGCCGTGAAGGACGCCGCCAGAACCCTCGCCTGGGACGACTTCCGCCTCATCAACGCGGTGGCGGAGGCGCGCAACCTGCCGGCGGCGGCGGCCCGCCTGGGCATCGACCACTCCACCGTGTTCCGCCGCCTGCGCGCGGTGGAGGCGCTGCTCGGCACCCCGCTGTTCGAGCGCCACCGCGCCGGCTACGCCCTGACCCCGGCCGGGGAGGAGGTGGCGGCGCTGGCGGCGCGGGTGGACGAGGACATCACCGCCGTGACGCGCCGCCTGGCGGGGCAGGCGCCCGCCCCCTCGGGCGAGCTGCGGCTGGCGACGAGCGACAGCCTGCTCTCGGACCTGCTGATGCCGATGCTGGCGCGCTTCCGGCGGGCGCACCCGGCCATCCGGCTGGACGTCGTGACCGGCAACGCCGCGCTAAACCTCTCGCGCCGGGACGCGGACGTCGCCGTGCGCGCCACCGACGACCCGCCGGACACGCTCGTCGGCCGGCGCGTGGCGGGCATCGCCTGGGCGCTCTACGGCGCGGATGGCCGGACGGCGGAGGGCGACTGGGTCTGCCTCGGCGACAACCTCGCGGGGATGCGGGTGGTGCGCGCGGCGCGCGAGGCGGTGCCGGCCGCGCGGCTGGCGGGGCGCTTCGACACGGTGCTGGGCCTTGCCCAGGCGGTGGAGGCGGGGATCGGGGTGGGCCACCTGCCCTGCTTCATCGGCGACGCCTGGCCGGGCCTCGTCCGCCTCGCGCCGCCGCAGCCGGAATACGCCTCCAGCCTCTGGCTGCTCACCCACCCGGACCTTCGCCACACGCCGCGCGTGCGGGCGCTGCTCGACGTCCTGGCGGAGGCGATCGCGGAGAGGCGGCCGCTGATCGAGGGCCTCAGTCCCCGGGCCGCATGAGGGGCACGCGCACGAGGGCGTCGTGGTGGCCGAGAAGCCGGTCCAGCAGGGCGGCGAGCGCCTCCGCCTCCTCGGGCGAGAGGGGGGCGAGCAGCCGGCGGCGCGCGCGCTCGGCGGCCGGGGCGATGGCCTCCACCAGCCGGGCGCCCTCCTCGGTCAGGGTCAGGACGCGGCGGCGGCGGTCCGTCGCGTGCTGGTCGCGCCGCAGGAAGCCGCGCCCCTCCAGCAGCCCGACCACCATGCCGGTGGTGGAGCGGTCGAGGCCGAGCGCCTGGGCCACCCCCACCTGGTCCAGCCCCGGCCTCTCCCGCAGCGCGACGAGGATGCCGTACTGGGTGGAGGTAATCTCGAAGGCGCGGCACTCGTCCGCGAAGACCGACAGCGCGATCTGGTGGGCGCGGCGGAGCTTGAACCCCGGCCGCGCGTAGAGCGAGGCGAGGGTGGCCGGGGGAACCCGGGGCTCCGGGTCGGCCGGGTGGGGGGCGGGCGGGAACGGGGAAGAAGCGGTCACCGGGAGGGGTTCGCAGGAAACGCGGCCCGACGGAAGAGTGGCTTTGGCGCAACTCGTCAGTCGTCTTATCATCTTGACGAGGACCGGGAGCCTGTGGAAATTTCTGCCTGAGAGAACGATGGAAGCACGGGGAGCGCCATGCCGGAAGAGCGGGACAGCACGCAGGTCGTCATCGTGGGCGGGGGGCCGGTGGGCACGGGGCTCGCGATCGAGCTCGCGCTCCGCGGCGTCCGCTCCATCCTCGTCGAGCGCTACGCGACGCCCCAGCCCATCCCGAAGGGCCAGAACCTGACGCAGCGGACGATGGAGCACTTCCACTTCTGGGGCGCCGAGGCCGCGCTGCGGGCCGCGCGCACCATCCCCGCCGAGTACGGCATGGGCGGGCTGACCGCCTACGGCACCCTGCTCGGCGAGTACCAGCACGACTGGCTGCAGCGCGAGCTGGTCCGCCCCTTCTACTTCACGGGCAACGAGCGCCTGCCGCAATACGCGACCGAGGCCGTGCTGCGCGCCCGCGCGGCCGAATTGCCGGAGATCACCACCCTCTACGGCTGGACGGCCGAGGGCGTGGCGCAGGACGCGGAGGGCGTGACCGTCACCGTCGCCGAGCGCAAGGGCGAGGGCCGCCGCCGGCTTCGCGCCGCCTACGCGGTCGGCTGCGACGGCAGCAAGTCCACCGTGCGCGAGGCCGCCGGCATCCCCCAGACCCGCTCGGACCACGACCGGCTGATGGTCCTGCTCGTGTTCCGCTCCGAGGGGCTGCACGAGCTGCTCAAGCGCTACCCCGGCAAGTCCTTCTACAACGTGCTGCACCCGGACCTCGCGGGCTACTGGCAGTTCTTCGGGCGCGTGGACCTCGGCACCACCTGGTTCTTCCACGCGCCGGTGCCGATGGGCACGACGAAGGACAACACAGACTTCACGGCGCTGCTGCACCGCGCGGCCGGCGCCTCGTTCGACGTCGCCTTCGAGCATATCGGCTTCTGGGACCTGCGCTTCGCCATCGCCGACACCTACCGCCAGGGCCGCCTCTTCGTGGCCGGCGACGCCGCGCACAGCCACCCGCCCTACGGCGGCTACGGCATCAACACGGGGCTGGAGGACGCGGTGAACCTCGGTTGGAAGCTCGCCGCGACCCTCGGGGGATGGGCGCCCGAGGGGCTGCTCGATTCCTACGACGCGGAGCGGCGGCCGGTCTTCGCCTCGACCGCCGGGGACTTCATCGAGCGCTCCATCCACGTCGACCGCGACTTCCTCGCCGCCCACGACCCCGCGCGCGACCGCGCGGCCTTCGAGGCGGGCTGGGCCGCGCGCAGCTCCGGCGCGGCCTCCGAGGTCGCCTCCTTCGAGCCGAACTACGAGGGGTCGCCCATCGTCTGCGGCCCCGCGGGGTGCCCGGGCGCGGTGGGATCGCACCGGCTGGAGGCCCGGCCGGGCCATCACCTCGCGCCCCAGCCCGCCGCAAACGGGCGCGACGTCTACGAGGCGCTCGGCCTCGGCTTCGCGCTCCTCTCCACCGCGCCCGACGGCGCGGCGGCCTCCGCCTTCCGCGCGGCGGCGGAGCGGCGGGGCGTGCCGCTCGACGTGATCCCGATCGGCGAGGAGGCGCAGCGGGGCTACGGCGCGCCGAACGTGCTCGTGCGCCCCGACCAGTTCGTCGCCTGGGCCGGCGAGGAGGCCGAGGCCGCCCCGGTGCTGGAGCGGGCGCTCGGCGGGGGCGCCTAGCCGGCCTTGAGGCCGAGGCGCCGGATCATCACCCCGTCCTCCTCGTACTGCGCCTTCGCCGCCGCGGCGTAGTCGGCGCTGCCGAGGAAGGCGGGCGCCATGTCGTAGCGCTCGAGCACCGCGACGTGCGCGGGGTCCTGCGCGGCCTCGCGGAAGGCCTCCTCCAGCACGCGCACCACCGCGGGGTCCATGCCCGCCGGGCCTCCGATGCCGTAGGGGGAGGTGGAGACGATGTCGATGCCGAGCTCCTTTAGCGTCGGCGCGTCGGGGAAGCGCTTCGCGCGCTCCGGCCCCCAGGTGCAGAGAAGGCGGAGCTGCCCGGCCGCGACGAGCTCGGACCAGCCGCTCGTCTCCGCGGAGACCTGGGTGTTGCCGGAGAGGGTGGACTGCAGGTTCTCGGCGGCGCCGCGATAGGGCACCTGCACCCACTCGATCCCCTCCTTCGCCGCCACCTGCTCCATGGTGATGTGCAGCGAGGTGCCCGAGCCCGGCGTGCCGTAGTTGATCTTGCCCGGGTTCGCCTTCGCGTAGGCGAGAAGCTCCCGGAAGCTCCCCCAGGGCGCGTCCGCCTTCACCACCACCCCGAAGAGGTAGCCGGTGATCTGGGCGATGTAGGTGAAGTCCTTCATCGGGTCGAAGGGCGCGCGCGGCACCATCTGCGGGTAGCGGAACACCGAGATCGGGATCTGCGACAGCGTGTAGCCATCCGGCCGCGTGTTCCCCGCGAGGAACTGCGCGCCGAGGATGCCGCCGGCGCCCGCGCGGTTCTCCACCACCACGGGCTGGCCCAGGCGTCGCGAGGCCGCGTCGGCGAGGGCGCGCATGAGGATGTCGGTCGAGCCGCCCGGCCCCCAGGGCACGATGAGGCGGACCGGCCGGTCGGGGAAGCGGCCCTGCGCCTGGGCCGGCGCGATCAGGCCCGGGCGAGACAGCGCGGCGAGGCCCGCGCCGAGCCCGAGGGCGCCGCGGCGCCCCATGGCGTGAATGGTCATGGATGGTTCCTTCGTCGCCGCAGGGGCCTGCTCAGATCTCTTCGACCAGGCCGCCGGCCTCGGCGACCTCGCGCAGGTGGTGGTCGGTGTCGCCGAAGAGGGATTCGGCCATCGTCAGGCGCTTGAAGTAGTGCCCGGCCTTGTACTCCCAGGTCACGGCGATGCCGCCGTGGAGCTGCACCGCCTCCTGCCCCACCAGGCGCGAGGAGCGGTTCACCTGGGCCTTGGCCGCGGCGATGGCGGGCCGGCGCTCCCGGACGTCGGGCTCCTCCGCCATCATCGCGGCGTAGAGCGCCATGGAGCGCGCCTGCTCCACCGCCACCAGCATGTCCGCCGCGCGGTGCTGGAGCGCCTGGAAGGAGGCGATGGGCACGCCGAACTGCTGGCGCTGCTTGAGGTAGTCGACGGTGACGCGGTGCAGCTCCTCCATGGCGCCGAGGCTGTCCGCGCAGACGGCCGCGAGCGCGACGTCCACCACGCGGCCGGCGAGCGGGAGGCCACCATCGACCTCGCCGAGCACGCGCTCTGCCGGCACGCGCACGCCGTCGAGCGCGATCTCGGCGACGCGGGTCCCGTCCTGCGCGGGCATGCCGCGGCGGGAGACGCCCTCCGCGTTCGCGTCCACCAGGAAGAGCGTGACGCCCTCGTGGTCGCGCCGGCCGCCGGCGGTGCGCGCGGTGACGACGAGGAGCCCCGCCTCGTCGCCGCCCAGCACGACGCCCTTGCGGCCGTCGAGCACGTAGTCGCCGCCGTCCCGGCGCGCGGTGGTGGAGACGTCGTGGAGGTCGTAGCGGGACTGCCGCTCGAGCTGCGCGAAGGCGACCTTCAGCGAGCCCTCGGCGATCCCCGGGATGAACTCCGCGCGCTGCGCCTCCGTCCCGCCCAGCCGCAGGAAGCCGCCGCCGAGGACTACCGTGGAGAGATAGGGCGCGGTGATGAGCGCGCGCCCGATCGCCTCCATGACGATCATCGTCTCGACGGGGCCGCCGCCGATGCCGCCATCCTCCTCGGAGAAGGGCAGCGCCAGCAGGCCGAGCTCCGCGAAGCCTCCCCAGAGCGCGGCGCCGTCGCCGGCGGCGCCGTGCTGCGCGGGGTCGCGCGCGTTGTCCGCCGCGAAGCGGTCGATGCTTTCCTTGAGGAGCCGCTGCTCCTCCGTCAGGTCGAAGTCCACGCGCGTTTCCCTCTAGAGACCCAGGCTTCAGAGACCCAGGAAGGCCTTGGCGATGATGTTTCGCTGGATCTCGTTCGAGCCGCCGTAGATCGAGACCTTGCGGTAGTTGAAGTAGAGCGGCGCCGCGGCGTCGGCCCAGTCCGGCGAGACCGCGGGCTCGTTCCAGCCCTCCGGCCGGTCGTGCTCGGGCGCGGGCATGGCGTAGGGGCCGGCGACCTCCAGCAGCAGCTCCGTCGTCGCCTGCTGCAGCTCCGAGCCCTTGATCTTGAGGATCGAGGAGGCGGGGTCGGGCTTGTCGGCGTCGCGGTGGCGCTGGTTGGCGACGACCCGCATCTGCGTGATCTCGAGCGCCTTCAGCCCGACCTCGACCTCGGCCACGCGGCGGCGGAAGTCGGTGTCGTCCCACAGCGTCGCGCCGCCCGCCTCGGTCTCCCGCGCGAGGCGCTTGGCACGCGCCAGGCGCTGCTTGGAGAGCCCGATGCGCGCGATGCCCGTGCGCTCGTTGGCCAGCAGGAACTTCGCGTAGTCCCAGCCCTTGTTCTCCTCGCCGACAAGGTTCTCGGCGGGCACCTCCACCTCGTCGAAGAAGACCTCGTTCACCTCGTGCGCGCCGTCGATGGTGATGACGGGCCGCACCGTGATGCCCGGCGACTTCATGTCGATCAGCAGGAAGGAGATGCCGCGCTGCTTCTTGGCCTCCTTGTCCGTGCGGACGAGGCAGAAGATCCAGTCCGCGTGCTGGCCGAGCGTCGTCCAGGCCTTCTGGCCGGAGACGACGTACTTGCCGTCCCGCTTCTCGGCGGAGGTGCGCAGCGAGGCGAGGTCCGAGCCCGCGCCCGGCTCCGAGAAGCCCTGGCACCACCAGATGTCGAGGTTGGCGGTGGCCGGCAGGAACTTGCGCTTCTGCTCCTCGTTGCCGAAGGCCGCGATGACGGGGCCGACCATGAAGACGTTGAACTGCAGCGGCAGCGGCACGGCGGCGCGCTGCATCTCCTCGGTGTAGATGTAGCGCTGGACGGGGGTCCAGTCCTTGCCGCCCCAGGCCAGCGGCCAGTTGGGCGTCGCCAGCCCCACCGCGTTGAGGGCGCGGTGGGAGGTGACGATGTCGTCGCGGTCGAGATGCCGGCCCTCGGCCACCTTGCGGCGGATCTCGGCGGGAACCTTCTCGCGGAAGGTGCGGCGGAGGTCGTCGCGGAAGGCGATCTCCTCGGGCGTGAAGCGCAGGTCCATGGTGCTTGCTCCTTACGCGATCTCGATCAGCCCGGCCGCGCCCTGGCCGCCGGCGACGCACATCGTGACGACGGCGTAGCGCACGCCGCGGCGGCGGCCCTCGATGAGCGCGTGGCCGACCAGCCGCGCGCCGCTCATGCCGAAGGGATGCCCGATGGAGATGGCGCCGCCGTTCACGTTGACCAGTTCCGGGTCGATCCCGAGCTTGTCGCGGCAGTAGATCGACTGGGAGGCGAAGGCCTCGTTCAGCTCCCACAGCCCGATGTCCTCGACCTTCAGCCCGTGGCGGGACAGCAGGCGGGGCACGGCGAAGACGGGGCCGATGCCCATCTCCTCGGGCTCGCAGCCCGCGACGGCGAGGCCGCGGAAGATGCCGAGCGGCTGGAGCCCGCGCCGCGCCGCCTCGTCGGAGGACATCAGCACGCTGGCGCTGGCGCCATCCGAAAGCTGGCTCGCGTTCCCCGCGGTGACGTACTTGCCCTCCTTCACCGGCTTCAGCTTGGACAGGCCCTCGATCGAGGTGTCGGGGCGGTTGCCCTCGTCCTTGTCGAGGGTGACCTCCTGCTGCCGCACCTCGCCGGTCGCCTTGTCCGTCACGTTCATGGTGGCGGTGATCGGCACGATCTCGTCGTCGAAGCGGCGAGCCTGCTGGGCGCTGGCGGTGCGGCGCTGGCTCTCCAGCGCGAACTCGTCTTGCGCCTGGCGGGAGACGCCGTAGCGCTCGGCGACGAGGTCCGCCGTGTCGATCATCGCGTCGTAGATGGAGGGCTTGTTCGCCTCCAGCCAGGCGTTGCGGTAGTGGTTGCGGTTGACGGTCGGCTGCACGAGCGAGATCGATTCCACGCCGCCGGCGATGGCGACGGGCACCTTGTCGACGAGGATGCGCTTGGCCGCGGCGCCGATCGCCTCCAGCCCGGAGGCGCAGAAGCGGCTGACGGTGACGCCGGCCGAGGTGACGGGGATGCCGGCCCGCAGCGCCCCGTGGCGCGCGACGTTGCCGCCCGTCGCGCCCTCCGGGTAGCCGCAGCCCATGATGACCTCCTCCACCGCCTCCGGCTCCAGCTTCGCGCGGGAAAGGGCCGCGCCGATCGCGTGGGCGGCCATGTCGGCGCCGTGGGTGGCGTTCAGCGCGCCCCGATGGGCGCGCCCGATCGGGGTGCGGGCGGTGGAGACGATGACGGCGTCGGTCATGCGGGGGGACTTTCCTGGGTGGGGACGCTCCGGGCCATTTCCTCGGCGACCAGGGCGCTGGCCAGCAGCTTGCCGGCGGGGGAGCGGGGAAGTTCGTTGCGCAGCTCGAGGGCAGCCGGCATCTCGTGGCGGCCGAGGCGGTCGCGGAGAAAACTCTTCAGCACGTCGAGCGTGAGCGGCGGCGCGCCGTCGCGCAGCGTCACGAAGGCCTTGGCGGACTGGCCGCGATAGGCGTCGGGGATGCCGATCACCACCACCTCGTTCACGTCGGGGTGCTCGTAGATCGCGCCCTCAATCGCCGCCGGGTACACGTTGAACCCGCCGGAGATGATCATGTTCTTCCGGCGGTCCATGAGGAAGAAGGTGCCGTCCGCCTCCATCCGGCCGATGTCGCCGGTGAGGAACCAGCCGTCGCGGAAGGCCGCCGCGGTCTCGGCGGGCTGGTTGAGGTAGCCGGCGAAAACGTTGGGGCCACGGATCGCGATCTCCCCGGCCTCCCCGGGCGCCAGCGCGCGGGAGGGATCGTCCAGCGCCACGACGCGCAGGTCCACGCCCGGCAGCGGCACGCCGATGATGCCCGGCCGCAGCCGGGCGGCCATGGGCACGCGCGTGCCGGCTGGCGAGGTCTCGGTCATGCCCCAGCCGATGTGCAGGCGCTGGCCGAGCAGCGCCTCGACCTTCGCGCCGACCTCAAAGGGCAGCGGGGCGCCGCCCGAGATGCAGGCCCGGAGCGAGGAGACGTCCGTGCGCGGCGCGTCCGGGTGCTTGAGCAGGGCGATCCACATGGTCGGCACGCCCGGCATGATCGTCACGCGCCGCGCCTCGATGTCGTGCAGCGCCGTCCCGGCGTCGAAGCGCGGGCGGAGCAGGATCTCGTTGCCGCAGGCGAGGTGGCGGAGCAGCACGCTCGACAGCGCGTAGATGTGGAACAGCGGCAGCACGCCCATCACGCGCTGCTCGCCCTCCGCCAGCACGCTGCCGTCCTGCCAGTGGCGGTAGATGTCCACGGTCGCCGTCAGGTTGGCGTGGGTGAGCATGGCGGCCTTGGGCAGGCCCGTGGTGCCGCCGGTGTACTGCAGCAGGGCGACGTCCGACGGCGAGACAGAGGGCCATTCCGCCGGCGGCTCCGCTTCCAGGGACGAGAGGGACGTTGCGCGCGGGTCCGCCTCCCCCGCCTCCCCGCCCCAGGCCGCGTCCTCGCCGAGCAGAACGCGGTCCGCGACCCCGGCCTCGACGAGGTCGAGCGCGGTCGGCAGCAGCCCCGGCAGGTCGGTGGTGACGACCAGGCGGGCGCCGCTGTCCGACAGCTTGTGGTGCAGCACGCGGCGGGCGTCGAGCGGGCTGAGATGCACCACCCGCGCGCCCAGCTTGGCGAGCGCCAGGAAGCAGACGGGGTGCCAGGGCGTGTTCGGCAGCAGGAGCCCAACGGGCAGGCCCGGCGCGACGCCGAGGCGCCGCAGCCCCCCCGCGAGCCGGTCCACGGCAAGGCCGAGGTCGCGGTAGCTCACCCGGCGGCCGCGGTACTCCAGCGCCGGGCGGTCCGCCCAGCGGGCCACGGCGCGGTCCAGCAGCTCGCCGAGGGTGGTCACGGCAATCGGTGCGTCCCAGCGGCAGCCCGGCGGATAGGCGGCGAGCCAGGGCCGGGGCGCGGCGCCGGGCGCCGGCTCAGCCATGTCGTCCCGCGCGTTTTGCCAGGGCTGCCCTCGCAGGCCGCATGCTCGTTCTCTCCTTGCCGGTCTTGTCGCATATTCCGCATTGCGGAAATATGTTCTGCCGTTACCCTCTTGGTATCGGAGGGCGAGGGGCGCGGTCAAGCGCGGAGGGTGCGGCGGATGCGCAAGCGCGCGGTGGCGGCGGGCGGGGCAGGCCCTGGGGAGGATAACGCGGCGGGGGACCGGCAGTTCGTCGCCGCCATCGCCCGCGGCTTCGACATCCTCCACGCCTTCCGGGCCGAGGACCCGATGCTGGGCAACCAGGAGCTGGCGGAGCGGACGGGCCTGCCGCGGGCCACCGTCTCGCGCCTCACCCACACCCTCACCCGGCTGGGCTACCTCACCTACCTGCCGCGCTTCGCGAAGTACCAGCTCGGCCTCGGCGCCGTGCCGCTGGGACAGCTCGCCCTCGCCAACATGAGCATCCGGCGCGTCGCGGCGCCGCTCATGCGGGCGCTGTCGGAGGAGACGAACGCCTCCACCTCGCTCGGCAAGCGCGACGGGCTGGCGATGCTCTACGTCGAGCACGTCTCCCCCCGCACCGCCGTCGCCCTGCAGCTCGACATCGGGTCCCGCCTGCCGCTCGCGCTCACCGCCATGGGTCGCGCCTACTACGCCCGTGCGCCGGAGGAGGAGCGCGCGGCGATCGACCTCGAGATCGCGGCCCGCCAGCCCGCCGAGTGGCCGGTGATCCGGGACGGCCTGCGGGAGGCCGTGGCGATGCAGGAGCGGCTGGGCTTCACCGCCTCGCTCGGCGACTGGAACCCGACGGTGCACGCGGCCGGCGCCGCCCTGTCGCTGCCCGGGGGGGAAATCGTGGCACTGAACTGCGGGGCGCCGGCCTTCATGCTCGGGCGCGAGCGGGTGCTGGAGGAGATCGGCCCCCGGCTCGCGGCCGTCGCCCGGCGGATCGAGTCCATGGCGCGCGGCCCCGGCGGGGGATCCGGGGGAGCCTAGCGGCCGTAGATCCGGTCCAGCACCCCGGCCACCGCCACCAGCTCCCCGGCCGCGGGGTCGAAGCCCTCGCCATCCGCCAGGCGCGCCGCCCAGGCCGCGGCGGCGCGGCCGCCCCAGTCGTCCGGCGGCGCGGCCAGGGTCTCGCGCGCGGTGCCCTGGAAGCGCTCCGCGGTGAAGTCGTAGAAGGAGCCCGCCTCGTTGCGCAGCGCGGCACCCCCGGCCGTGCCCTGGAACTCGGCGGCGATCACCGCGTCCCGCCCGGCGTGGAGGTTCCAGGAGCAGGCGAGGCGCACCACCGCGCCGGTCTCAAGGGTGAGCGTCGCGGCGGCGTAGTCCTCCACCCGGTCCGTCCGCCCGCCCAGCGGCTCGCCGGCGGCGAAAAGGGCGCTGGTGACCCCCGTGACCGCGGGAAAGCCGAGGACCCAGAGGGCGAGGTCCACGAGGTGCACGCCGAGGTCCATCACGCAGCCGCCGCCCGAGAGCGCGGGGTCGCGGAACCACGGCTTGTCGGGGCCGTAGGCGTTGTGGAAGGTCAGGTCCACCGCGTAGGGCCGGCCGAGCCCGCCCTCCCGCACCACCTCCCGGATGCGCTGCATCGCCTCCGTGTGGCGGTAGGAGAGGTCCACCGCGAGGAGGCGGCCGGCGCGCCGCGCGGCCTCCACCACCGCCCCCGACTCCGCCGCGGTGCGGCCGAGCGGCTTCTGACAGAAAACGGCGGCGCCCGCCTCGAGCGCCCGGATGGACTGGGCGGCGTGCAGCGCGCTCGGCGTCGCGATCACGATGCCGTCCGGGCGCAGGGCAAGGAGCTCCTCCAGCCCGCCCACCACCCGCGCGCCGGGCGCGAGCCGCGCGGCCTCGGCCGCCATCTCGGGCGAGGGATCAGCGATGCCGACGGCCTCCGCGCGCCCCTCGGCGAGGATCGCGGCCAGGCGGTGGCGCCCGATCCAGCCGGTGCCGAGGAAGCCCAGGCGCGGGCGGCTCACGGGAAGCGCACCAGGGCCTTCAGGAAGCCGTCCGGCCGGTCCCGCGTGGCGTCGAGCGCCTCCCCCAGCGCCTCCAGCGGGTAGCCGTGCGTGAAGAGCGGCGCAGGATCGAGGCGGCCGGCGGCGACGGCCTCCACCGCCTCGCGGATGCCCTGCATGTAAACCTTGGGATCGCGCTCGTGCGCGTTGATCACGTCGATGCCGCGCCAGTTCCAGAGCCACATGTTCACCGTGCGCGGCCCGTCCTGGTGGTAGCCGGCCACGACCAGGCGCCCCCGCCCCCGCGTCAGCTCCCCCGCGAGGTCGAGCGGCCACTGCTTGCCCACGGCCTCGACGACGACGTCGCAGAAGCGGCCGCCCGTCAGCTCCTTCACGCGCGCGATGATGGCGTGGTGGTCCTCCATCGGCACCGTCTCCGCCGCGCCCATGCGGCGCGCGAGGTCGAGCGAGAAGGGGCGGCGGGAGACGGCGATGACCCGCGCGCCGGCGTCGGTCGCCAGCCGCGTCAGGATGGCGCCGAGGAAGCCGATGCCGATGATGGCGACCGTGTCTCCCGCCGCGATGCCGCTGCGGCGGAAGATGTTCATCGCGCAGCCCAGCGGCTCGCCCGGGAAGGGCTGCCCGTCGAGGGACCTCGGCAGCGACACGGTGTTGGCGGCCTCGGCGAGGTCGTACTCCGCGTAGCCGCGGTAGGTGAGCGCGGCCACGCGCTCGCCCACGCGCGGGCTCTCCACCCCCTCCCCCACCGCGTCCACCACGCCCCAGGCCTCGTGGCCGAGGTCGCCGGGCTCGGTCGGAAAGCGCAT
Source organism: Muricoccus nepalensis (assembly GCF_006438825.1). Taxonomy (GTDB): domain Bacteria; phylum Pseudomonadota; class Alphaproteobacteria; order Acetobacterales; family Acetobacteraceae; genus Roseomonas; species Roseomonas nepalensis. The sequence continues at coordinate 30,690 of NZ_RCZP01000017.1, read as the reverse complement.
CCAGTCGGGGCCCGACCAGGGCGTGAGATTGGAGGCGCAGACGCCGCAGCCCTCCAGTCGCAGCCGCACCTGCCCGGGGCCGGGCTCGGGCCGGGGGACCTCCCGAACGGAGACCTGGCCGGGCGCCTCGAGGACGGCGGCGCGCATCGGAAGGGTCAAGAGGGTCGCCCGCTCACGCCGCCACCGTCGCGCGGGCGGGGGCGTAGCGGTGCACCATCGACCCGCAGAACTCCGCGAACTCGGCCGGCACCTGCGGCGGGCTGCTGTGGTGCGGCGCGAGACCGCGGTGCTCGGGCGTGAAGCAGAAGGTGACGGTCACGTCGAACTCCGCCAGCGCCTCCATCTGGCGGTCGAACCAGTCGAGCGCGTTCGGGCGGAAGCTGTCGGCCCAGGAGAGGCCGGTGCGCAGGTGACGCACGCCCAGCCGCCTCATCCAGGCCACCGCGTCGTCCAGCCGGTGGTCCTCGAAGTGGAACCACTGGCATAGGCCCATCTGGGGGGCGTGCTGGGCGAAGTGGTCGATCGCGGGCTTGGGCGACCCGTCCTCGCGCAGCAGGCCCATGTAGAAGTGGCGGTAGTAGGAGGAGCCCTCGGCCTCGCGGTGCCGCGTGGTGGCGCCCCAGGCCTGCGGCAGGTCATAGAGCGAGTACCAGTGGATCCGCGGCGCCTTGCCGATCAGCAGCTCCGCCGTGCGGTTCAGCCCCCAGACCTGCACCTCCTCCGCGCCGAAGGTGGAGATGCCGACCTCGCTGACCCAGACCGGCTTGCTCGTCACCGCCCGGATCTCGTTGATCTTGGCCGGCCACTCGTCGATCTTCCAGAGGTTCCAGTCGAGCGGGAAGCCGTGTACGGCGACGACGTCGATCTCCTCCATCGCCCCGCGCTCGGCCATGTTCAGGATGAAGGCGGGATCGATCGGCGAGATGCCGCCGAGGACGCGCGGCAGGCCGGGATTCGCCTCGCGGATGGCGCGGCCGGCGAGGCGCGCGGTCTCGGCGAAGATCGCCCAGCCGGGATCGAGCTCGGGGTCCCAGTGGGACTTGTTGTTCGGCTCGTTCCAGATCATCGCGGCCTCGATCACGCGCGGCTCTCCTCTTTCTCCGGCCCGGGCGCGGGATAGACGGCGCCGGCGCCCCAGGGGGCTTCCGCGCGCCGGCAAAGATAGACCTCCTCCTCGGGATGCTCGAGGATCGCGAAGCCGGCCGAGCGGAGCATCGCCTCCGAGGCCGCGGCGTTCGGCACCCACCAGTTGGACGGGTCGTTGCAGTAGCGCCGCTCGACGAAGTGCAGCTTCGGCCAGCCGGGCGCGTCGAAGACCGCCGTCTCCGCGAAGGGGTAGTCCGGCGCCGGCGCCATCGCCTCCTTCGCGCCGCGCTGCATCGACTGGAACAGCAGCAGGTCGCCGGCGACGTGCTCGTGGATGAGGTCGAGCGCGAGCAGCGGGTGGCGGAGGTGGTAGAGCACGCCCATGAAGATCACGAGGTCGAAGCGCTCGCCCAGCGCGCCCACGTCGTAGACCGAGAGGTTGCGGAACTCCGCCTCCAGCCCCGTCACCTCGGCCGCGAGCCGCGCCTGGGCGAGGTAGCGGTCGTCGCTGTCGATGCCGAGCACGCGCGCCGCGCCGCGCCGCTTCATCTCCATGGAGTAGAAGCCAGCGTTGCAGCCGATGTCGAGCACGGACATGCCCGTGAGGTCCGCTGGGATCGCGTGGGCGAAGTGCCGGAACTTGTTCGCGGGGTAGTCGTAGAGGAAGTGGTTCGGCGCGGTCTGCACGCCGCCGAGGTCGAGGTTGTGGAACCAGTCGCCGAGCGCCTCCACGCGGGCGCGGATCTCGTCGGGCGACAGCGTCGCGGCGGTGCTCATGGCGCGGGCGCCCTTTCCGGATGCGTGGGCCCAAGCCGGCGGGCGGGCGCCGCGTCCAGCCGGGCGAGGACCGCCATCAGCTCGTCCACGCGGTGCGCGCAGCTGTGGCGGGCGCGAATGGTCTCGAGGCCGCTGCGCACCAGCGCCGCCCGCCGCGCCGGGTCGTCGCGGAGCGCGGCGAGGTGGCGCGCCATCTCCGCGCCGTCGCGCGCCGTCAGGTAGTCCTGCCCCGGGCGGAAGAGCCCCTCCGCGTCCCGCCAGGGCGCCGAGACGAGGGGGATGCCGCAGGCCAGCGCCTCGAAGACGCGGATGGTCGGGATGCCCGGCAGGAGGTCCACGTAGAAGCGGCGCGGGACGTGCACGGTCGCGAGGTGGCGCGCGAAGACCTCGGGCGCCCGCGCGTTGGGCAGCCAGCCGCGGTAGCGCGCGCCGTGCCGCGCAAGCATGGCGCGGGCCTCCTCCGGGTAGCGGACGCCGTAGACGTCGAGCGGCAGCGCCGCCTCCTGCGCGGGGCGGAACAGGAAGCTCTCCAGCTCCGCCGTGCGCTCGCCGTCGCCCCAGTTGCCGATCCAGACCAGCCCCTCGCGCGCGCCCTCCTCCGCCGGCGGGTGGAAGAGCCGCGTGTCGGCCGCCTCGTGCCAGGTGAAGACGCGGTCGCCCCAGCCCCAGCGGCGGTACACCTCGGAGAGGGTCGCGCCGAAGGCGAGCACGGCGTCGTAGCCGTCGAGGTCGAAGGTGCGGATCGCCCCGGGGTCGCTGACCGCGCGGTGATGCGTGTCGTGGAACAGCAGGGTGAAGGGTGCCCCCTGCCGGCGCAGGCGGCCGACGGCCGCGACCAGCGCGGGCTCGTTCCACTCGTGCACGATGACCACGTCCGCGCCCGACAGCGCCGCCTCCACCTCCTCCAGCCCGGCGAAGCGATCGGAGCGGAGCTCGGGGTAGTGCGCGCGGTAGGCGTCGAGCCCGGCCTCGCCGTGGTCGCGCAGCAGGTTCTCGAGGCTCCAGGCGCCCTCCGGCTCCAGCGCGCGCACCGCGTGCCCGCGATGCACCAGCTCCCGCAGCACGCCGCGGAGGAAATGCGCGTTGCCGTGGTTCCAGCAGGAGGCGAGCGAGTGGGTGAGGTAGACGATCCTCACGCCGCGACGCTCCCCGGCAGCAGGAGCGGCCGGTAGACGTCGAGCATGGCGCCGGCCATGGCCTCCACCGTGTAGCGCGCCGCGCGGCGACGGGCGGCGCCGCCGAGGCGCGCGCGCTCGGCCGGGTCGGCCGCGAGGCGCGCGATCGCCGCGGCGGCCGCGGCCTCGTCGCGCGCCGGAACGTAGACGGCGGCGGCGCCCCAGATCTCGCGGAAGGTGGGGATGTCCGAGAGGACGAGCGGGCAGCCCGCCTGCGCCGCCTCGAGCACCGCGAGGCCGAAGGGCTCGTAGAGGGCGAGCGAGGCGTAGATCGGCCGCTGCGCCAGCAGCGCCGCCAGCGCGGGCTCGCCGAGGCTGCCGAGGGCGCGCAGGTTGCGCGGCTCCGCCCGGTCCCCGTTCGGCCCCTCCAGCGGCCCCGCCGCCAGCACGGGCAGGTCCAGCCGCGCCGCCGCGAGGTCGAGCGCGCGCAGGTTCTTCCCCTTGTCCCAGAGCCGCCCGGCGGTGAGCACGAAGGGCGACGAGACCCCGGCCGGCAGCGCGCCCGCCGCGGCCATGGGCCGGCGCCCGTTATGTACCACCACCGGCCGGCGCGGCAGCGCGTAGCGGCGCGCCGTGGCCTCGGCGAAGGCGCGGCTGGGCGCCACGAGCCTCGAGGCGGCGAGGCAGCCGCGCCGCATCAGCTCCGCGTGCCAGGTGAATTCCGGCGGCAGCGCGCCGCCAACGACCGCGTCCCACCAGGTGACGACGCAGGAATGCGACACGGCCACGACGGGCACGGGAAAGGCGACGCCGGCCGCGTGGGCCGGGCTGTTCAGCTGCACGGCGTCCACCCGCGCGCTCTCCGCCAGCGCCGCAAGCGCCTCGCCGGAGGCGCGCAGCTCCGCTGGCCCGTCGGCGAGCCAGTCCAGCGGCAGGCCGGTCGGCAGCAGCTCGAGGCCCGGGATCGCGGCCGCGCGCACGAGTTGGTCGCCGCGCGGGGCGGGACCGAGCACGGCCAGCACCGGGGTGGCGCCCTGCGCCGCGAGCCCCGCCGCGAGGTCGAGGGCGTAGGTCCAGACGCCGCCCGCGGCGTCGGCCGTGATCAGCAGCCGCGCGCCGCGCTCCTCCGCCCCGCGCCGCGTCACGCGCTGGCCTGCTCCGGCGCCGGCGCCGCCACGCGCCCGCCCGACGCGCGCTCCTGCCGCAGCCAGTCGGCCAGGGCGGCCACGCCCTCCCGCCAGGGCCGCGCCGGGCCGAGGCCGAGCTCCCGCGACGCGCGGCCGGTGTCGGAGACGTAGTAGCGCTGGTCGCCCGCGCGCCAGTCGGCGTAGCGGGTCTCGACCGGACGCCCCGTGATGTCGCCGACATGGGCGAGGAGCTGGCGGAGGCTGATCGCGTTCGCCGGCCCGCCACCCAGGTTGAAGGCACGGCCCGAGACGGCGCCGATGCGCCGCCAGGCGGCGACATAGGCCTCGACGGCGTCGCCGACGTCGAGCACGTCGCGCACCTGGCATCCGTCGCCGTAGATGCTGATCGGCTCGCCGCGGAGCGCGCGGAGGATGAAGTGCGCGACCCAGCCCTGGTCCTCGGTGCCCATCTGCCGCTGCCCGTAGATGCAGCTCATGCGCAGGACTGCCGTCGGCACCCCGAAGGAGCGGCCGAAGTCGAGCACGTACTGGTCCGCCGCCCCCTTGGAGCAGCCGTAGGGCGTGTGGAAGTCGAGCGGCCGGTCCTCGCCCACGCCGCGCGCGCGGACCGCGGGATCGCGCGGGACATAGGCGTCGCCGAGCAGGTCCAGCGTGACGTCGCCGAGGTCGCCATAGACCTTGTTCGTGCTCGCAAAGACGAGCGGCACGCCCCCGCCGCGGCGCCGCAGCGCGTCGAGCAGGTTGAAGCTGGCGGCGAGGTTGATGTCGAAGTCCTCGCGCGGGTCCACGAGGCTGGTCGTCACCGCGACCTGCGCCGCGAGATGGAAGACCGCCTCCGCCTCGCCCGCCGCCGCGGCGAGCCCGGCGGCGTCGCGCACGTCGGCGATCGTTGCTGAGATGCGGCGCGGATGGCGGCGCCGGAGCCATTCGAGGTTGCTCGCGACCCCCGGCCGCGACAGGGCGTCGTAGACGTGGACGTCGTGCCCCTCCCCCGCCAGCCGGTCCGCGAGGTTGGAGCCGATGAAGCCGGCGCCGCCGGTGATGAGAACCGGCCGCGCCCCCGCGATTGCCGGCGCCTTCGGCATCGCGTCCGTCACGCGACGAGCCCCCGCAGCTCCAGCTCGTTCCGCGCCTGGCTCACCCGGTCGCGCGACTGCTGGCGCGCCACCCATTCCGCGAGCTCCGCAAGGTCGGCCGTGAAGTCGAGGTGCCGCGTCGCGTAGCCCAGCTCCTCCCGCGCCTTGGTGATGTCGGGGATGTTGTGGCGGATGTCGCCCGCGCGCGTCTTGCCCGCGATCTCCGGCAGCAGCCCCGTGCGCCCCATGGCGCGCGCGAGGTCGGCCGCCACGTCCTGCACCGTGCGGTCCACGCCGCTGGCGATGTTGTAGACGCCGCCCGCGGCCCGCGGATGGTCGAGCGCGAGGAGGAAGGCGCGCGCCACGTCCTCCACGTGCACGAAGTCGCGGCGCTGCAGCCCGTCCTCGAAGATCATCGGCGGCTGGTTGTTCTGCAACCGGGCCGCGAAGATCGCGAGCACGCCCGTGTAGGGGTTCGAGAGCGCCTGGCCCGCGCCGTAGACGTTCCAGAGCCGCAGCGCGACCCCCTCCATCCCGTAGGCGGGCGCGAGGGTGAGCGTCAGGCGCTCCTGCACGAACTTCGTGATGGCGTAGACGGAGGCGAGGTTCGTCCGCTTCCACTCCGGCGTCGGCACCGGCACCAGCGGGCGGCCCTTCGTGTCCACCGGGTCCCAGGGGGCGTCCGGCGAGAGGCGCGGCTGGCGCACCGCGTCCTCCACCAGCCCGCCCTCGGCGTCGCGGTAGAGGCCCTCGCCGTAGACGCTCATGGAGGAGGCGACGACGACGCGCTTCACGGGGTTGTCGATGAGCTGCTGGAAGAGCATCGCCGTGCCGCCGTCGTTCACCGAGACGTAGCGGTCGATCGCGTACATGCTCTGCCCGACGCCGACCTCGGCCGCGAGGTGGACGACCTTGTCGACGCCGCGCAGCGCGCGCTTCACCGCGTCGGCGTCGCGCACGTCCCCCTTCACCACCTCGACCTCGGAATCGAGGCCGTCGGCGCCGCGGTCCGCGTGGACCTGCTCGATGAAGCTGTCGAGCACGCGCACGTGGTCGCCGCGGTCGAGCAACGCGCGCGACACGTAGCGCCCGATGAAGCCCGCGCCCCCGGTGATCAGGACCGATTCAGCCAAACGCACGCCCTCCCGTCCCAAACCTCTGCCGCTCGCCAGGCCGGAAGGGCCCGCCGCGATCCTCGAAGCGAACGGCGCCGCCGAGGCATCGGTGCCACCGTCGAATCGCGTTCCGCGGAGAAGCACGCAAGCCTTTAACCGGATGAGGGACATTGAAGAAGGCTCGATGGCTCATCACATTTTCTTGTATCGAGCAATGCACAACCGTCCGCATCCCGGCGCGGCGTTGATCGCTTCTCTCCGTGATAGCTAAGTTGATCCGAGGCCGAGCGCCGAGGAGAGGAGACGCGATCCCTTGATGACTTCCGTGCCGCGCGCGAGCGGGGCGACGGCGTGAGCGCGTTGCGCGTCGCGATCGTCGGCGTTGGCAACTGCGCGTCCTCCTTCGTGCAGGGCCTGACCTACTACCGGGAGGCGCGGGCGAACGAGCCGGTGCCGGGGCTGATGAACGTGGACCTCGGCGGGTACCACGTCCGGGACATCGCCGTCTCCGCCGCCTTCGACGTGAACGCGGCGAAGGTCGGGCGGGACCTGTCCGACGCCATCCTCGCGCCCCCGAACAACACGCAGGTCTTTGCGCATGTGCCGCCCTCCGGCATCACGGTGCGGCGCGGCCCGACGCTCGATGGCATCGGCCGCTACCTCACCGCCGAGATCGAGGAATCAGCGGCGCCCGTCGCCGACGTCGCGGGCATCCTCGAGGAATCCGGCACCGACGTCCTCGTCTCTTACCTGCCGGTGGGATCGCAGCGGGCGACGGAGTGGTACGCCGAGCAGGCGCTGCGGGCGGGCTGCGCCTTCGTGAACTGCATCCCCGTCTTCATCGCCTCCGACCCGGAGTGGCGGCGGCGCTTCGAGGCGCGGGGCCTGCCGATCATCGGCGACGACATCAAGAGCCAGGTCGGCGCCACCATCGTCCACCGCGTCCTCGCCAACCTCTTCCGCGAGCGCGGCGTTCGCCTCGACCGCACCTACCAGCTCAACTTCGGCGGCAACGCCGACTTCCTGAACATGCTCGAGCGCGAGCGGCTGGAATCGAAGAAGCTCTCCAAGACGCGGGCGGTGACGAGCCAGTTCGACGTCCCCCTCGCGGCCGAGAACGTGCATGTCGGCCCCAGCGACCACGTCCCCTGGCTGACCGACCGCAAATGGGCGCAGATCCGGCTGGAGGGCACCGGCTTCGGCGGCATGCCGCTGAACGTCGAGCTGAAGCTGGAGGTTTGGGACTCCCCCAACTCGGCCGGCGTGGTGATCGACGCCGTGCGCTGCGCCAAGCTCGCCCTCGACCGCCGCATCAGCGGCGCGCTCACCGGACCGTCGAGCTACTTCATGAAGTCGCCGCCGCAGCAGTTCGACGACGGCGAGGCCAGGGACCGCACGCTGCGCTTCGTCGCCGGCGAGGGCTGAACGGGGGTGGCGGCCACGCTGTTCCTCCTGCGCCACGCCGCCCACGCGCGGGTGGGCAGCACGCTCTGCGGGCGGATGCCCGGCGTGAGCCTCGGCGAGGAGGGCCGCCGGCAGGCGCGCGCCCTCGCGGAGCGCCTCGCGCCCGAGGCGGTCGACGCGGTCTACGCGAGCCCGATCGAGCGCGCCCGGGAAACCGCGGCCCCCATCGCGGCACGCCTCGGCCTCTCCACCGAAACCGAGGACGGCCTGGCCGAGATCGACTTCGGCGACTGGACGGGCCGCGACTTCGCCGATCTCGACGGCGATCCCGCCTGGGACCGCTGGAACGCGGCGCGCGCCAGCGCCCGCCCGCCCGGCGGCGAGAGCATGGCCGAGGCGCAGGCGCGCGCGCTCGCGGGCGTCGAGCGGCTGCGGGCGCGCCACCCGGACGGCCGCGTCGCGGCCGTCAGCCACTGCGACGTCATCAAGGCCGTGCTGGCGGCGGTCCTCGGCGTCACGCTGGACGGGATTCACCGCTTCGAGATCCTGCCGGCCTCCATCAGCGCCCTGGCCCTCTGGCCCGGCGGCGGAAAGGTTCTGAGCATGAACGAGACCCTTCGCGCATGAGGATCGCCTTCTACGGGTCGAGCCTCCTCTCCTCCTACTGGAACGGGGCGGCCACCTACTACCGGGGCATGCTGCGCGACCTCGCCGCGCGGGGCCACTCGATCGTCTTCTACGAACCCGACGCCTTCGGCCGCCAGCAGCACCGCGACATCGAGCCGCCACCCTGGGCCGAGGTGCGCGTCTACGACGCGACCGAGGGCGCGTTGCGCGCGGTCATGGCCGAGGCCGCGCGCGCCGACGTGGTGGTGAAGGCGAGCGGCGTCGGCGTCTTCGACGACGAGCTGATCGCGGGCGTGATGGCGGCCGCGCGGCCGGAGGCGATCCGCATCTTCTGGGACGTGGACGCGCCGGCGACGCTGGCCGAGATCCAGCCCGCGCCCGACCACGCGCTCCGCCGCGCCCTGCCCTCGCTCGACTTCGTGCTCACCTATGGCGGCGGCCCGCCGGTCGTCGCGGCCTACGAGGCGCTCGGCGCCCGGCGCTGCATCCCCATCTACAACGCGCTCGACCCCGAGACGCACCACCCGGTGCCGCCCGATCCGCGCTTCGCCGCCGACCTCTCCTTCCTCGCCAACCGCCTGCCGGACCGCGAGGCGCGGGTGGAGGCCTTCTTCCTCGACGCCGCAGCCCGCCTGCCGGAGCGCTCCTTCCTCCTCGGCGGCAACGGCTGGGACGGCAAGCCGATGTCGCCCAACGTGCGCCGCATCGGCCATGTGGGCACGCGCGACCACAACGCCTTCAACACCTCGTCGCTCGCGGTGCTGAACGTCGCGCGGGACAGCATGGCGAGCGTCGGCTACTCGCCGGCGACCCGCGTCTTCGAGGCCGCCGGCGCCGGCGCCTGCCTCATCACCGACGCCTGGGTCGGCCTCGACCTCTTCCTGCGCGACGGCGAGGAGGCGCTCGTGGCCCGCGACGGCGCGGAGGTGGCCGAGCATCTCCGCGCGCTCACCCCCGCGCGCGCCCGGGCGATCGGCGAGGCGGCGAGGCGCCGGGTGCTGGAGGGCCACACCTACGCCCGCCGCGGCGCCGAGGTTGACGCGCTGCTCCGGCGCGAGGCCGCGGCGATCGCGGCGCAGGGCGCGCGGGCATGAGCGCGCCGCTCCGCGTCGTCGTCCTCGGCCTCAGCCTCTCCTCCTCCTGGGGCAACGGCCACGCGACGACCTTCCGCGCCCTGCTCCGCGCCTTCGCCGCCCGCGGCCACGAGGTGCTGTTCCTGGAGCGCGACGTGCCCTGGTACGCCGCGCACCGCGACCTTCCCGCGCCGGACTTCTGCCGCCTGGCCCTCTACCCCGACCTCGCGGCGCTCGACGCCTGGCGCGGGGAGATCGCGGGGGCGGACGCGGTGGTCGTCGGCTCCTACGTGCCGAAGGGCGTGGCGGTGGGGCGCCTGGTGCAGTCCGTCGCGCGCGGCGCCACCGCCTTCTACGACATCGACACCCCCGTGACCCTCGCCAAGCTCGAGCGCGGCGACGAGGAGTACCTCTCCCCCGCCCTCATCCCCGGCTACGGCGTCTACCTCTCCTTCACCGGCGGCCCGACGCTCGGCCGGCTGGAGCGGGACTACGGCTCCCCCGCCGCGCGCCAGCTCTACTGCTCGGTCGACCCCGACGCCTATCGCCCGATGGAGGTGCCGCGGCGCTGGGACCTCAGCTACCTCGGCACCTACAGCCCGGACCGCCAGCCGGTGCTGGAGCGCCTGCTGCTGGAGCCCGCCCGCCGCGCGCCGGAGCTCCGCTTCGCCGTCGCCGGGCCGCAATACCCCGACGGCATCGACTGGCCCGCGAACGTGGAGCGCATCGACCACGTCCCGCCCGCCGACCACCCCGCCTTCTACGCCGCCGGCCGCTTCACCCTGAACGTCACCCGGGCCGACATGGTCCGCGCCGGCCACAGCCCGAGCGTGCGGCTCTTCGAGGCCGGGGCCTGCGGCGTGCCCATCCTCTCCGACCGCTGGGACGGGATCGAGACGCTGCTCCGCCCGGACGAGGAGATCATCCTCGCGGACGGGCCGGAGGACGTCCTCCGCGTCCTCCGGGGAACGCCCGAGGCGGACCGGCAGGCCATGGCGCGCGCCCTCCGCGCCCGCGTCCTCGGCGAGCACACCGCCGCCCACCGCGCGGCGGAGCTGGAGGGGCACCTGCGCGAGGCCATGGCGCGCGCCGCCCAGCCCGCCGCCGCCGGCCCGTGAGGACCGGCGCCCCCGGCTGAGGCCGCCCCCTTGATCGTCTACGGCGACGCGCCGCGCCCCGACGACCCGCGCCGCCTTCTCGACGCCGTTGCCGCGTCCTTGCGGGAAGTCGCCGCCGCGCCGCCCGGCCTCGCGCGCCACGCCGCCCTCGTCGCCGCGCTGATCGAGGCCGGGGAGCTCGCCCAGGGTCTGGCCGACGCGGCTTTCGCCGAGCGCGGCGAGGACCGGGAGGGGCCGGTCGAGCGGGCGTCCATGGCCTTCCTCGGGGGCATCGCCGCCGCGGTCCTCGCCTCGCAGCGCTCCGGCTTCGCCCGCACCGGCCCGCTTCCCGCCGCCCCGTCGGGCCTCCTCCTGCCCGCCCGCATCCTCCGCAAGCGGGCGGAGGGCTTCGCCCACTACGCCCTCTACCCCGAGGCCTACGCCCTCGCGGCATCAGCCCTCCCGTCGGGCTCCTGGCGGGTGATCGGCCTCCGCTCGATCGGCACGGCGCTGGGCGCGGTGGTTGCCGCCGCCCTCGGCGCCGCGCCCGCGGTCACGCTGCGCCCCGTGGGCCACCCCTTCCACCGGGAGGTGCGGCTGTCCGCCAACCTGGCCGCCAACCTCCTGGCCGACCCCGCCGCGCGCCTGGCCGTCGTGGACGAGGGGCCGGGCCTCTCGGGCAGCAGCTTCGGCGCGGTGCTCGACGCCCTCGGCGCGCGGGGGGTCGAGGAGCGGCGGATCCATCTCCTGCCCAGCCATGGCGGCGCCCCGGGGCCGCAGGCCGGGGAGGCCGCGCGCGCCCGCTGGGGGCGCCTCGCGCGGCACCCGGCGCCCGTCGACCGCTTCCTGCTCGACCCCGCCGCCGGCCTCCCGGCCTGGGCCGCCGCGCGGCTGGGACCGGCCGAGGCGCCGCTGGAGGAGGTCTCGGGCGGCGGCTGGCGCCGCCGCCGCTTTCCGGACCCGGCCGCCTGGCCGCCGGTGCACCCCTATCTCGAGCGCCGCAAGTTCCTCCACCGGTCCGGGGGCGCCACCTGGCTCCTCAAGTTCGTGGGCCTCGGCCGGCACGGGGAGGAGGCGGCGGCCCTCGCCCGGCGCCTGCACGGGGCCGGCTTCACCCCGCCCGTCGCGGGCCTCCTGCACGGCTTCCTCGCCGAGCGCTGGGAGGAGGGGGCGCGGCCGCTCGACCCCGCCGCCGCCGACCGGCCGGCGCTGGTCGCGCATCTCGGCCGCTACCTCACCTTCCGCGCCCACCACCTGCCGGCCGGGGAGGCGGAGGGCGCCCCGCTCGCCGCGCTCTGGGAGATGGCCCGGCACAACACCGCGGAGGCGCTCGGCGAGGACGCGGCGGCCGGGCTCGACGCCTGGAAGCCCCGGCTCCCGGCGCTGGCCGCGCGGGGGCGACGCGTGCGGACCGACAACCGGCTCCACGCCTGGGAATGGCTCGTTCTCCCCGGCGGGCGGCTGCTGAAGGCCGACGCGGTGGACCACGCCGCCGCGCACGACCTGGTGGGCTGCCAGGACATCGCCTGGGACGTGGCCGGCGCCGCCGTGGAGCTGGACCTCTCGATGGAGGAGCGCGAGCGGCTCCGCGCGCTGGCCGGGGCGGAGGCGGGCCTTACCGAGCTCTTTCTCCCGCTCTACCGCGCCTTCCAGCTCGGCTACCACGCCATGGCCGCCGATGCCTGGGGCGGCGGCGAGGAGGCGGAGCGGGCGCGGCGGGCGGTGGCGCGCTACGCGGAAGGGCTGCGGCCGCCCTCCCCGCCGGGCTAGGGCCGGGCCCGCCTTCCCGAAACCGTTTCGTTGAGCGAGAATGGTCGGGAACCCCGCCGACCCTGCGGCGTTAGCACCAGGAACCGCCGGAAGGCCCCCCCATGCCCCTTTCGCCCGCCCGGAAGGGCTTCCGTCTCGTCTCCCTGATCACCGCGCTCAGCACGGCCGCGGCCTGCGCGCCGGTCGGCCCCGGATACTACGCCCAGGGCCCCTACCAGCAGCAGGCCAGCGGCGCGGCCTATGCCTGCCAGCAGGGCATCCAGCAGGCCTGCTACGACTACCAGGCCTACGCACCGGCCGCGAACGCGGAGGTCTACCAGGAGCAGCAGAACGCCCAGGTGGGAACCGCCGTCGCGGCGGGCCTCCTCGGCGCCGTGGCCGGGGCCGCCATCGCCAGCAGCGGGCGACGGTCGCACTACCGCGACCGCGGCTACTACGGCCCGCGCCGCGGCTACTACCGCGGCGGCTACCACCGCTACTGAGCCTCGCCCTCGCCGCGCCGGGCGCGGCCCTCAGGCGACGCCGGTGCGGCCCATCTCGAGGAACTTCTCCCGCCGGCGGGCCCGCAGCGTCGCCCCGTCGAGCGCGAGCAGCGGCGTCAGGCAGGCCTCGATCTGGGCCCCCACGGCAGCGACCGTCGTCGCGGCCTCGCGATGGGCGCCGCCCATCGGCTCCGGGATGACCCCGTCCACGAGGTTCAGGCGCCGGAGGTCCTCGGCGGTCAGCCGGAAGGCCTCGGCGGCGGCGGGGGCCTGGGCGGCGTCGCGCCAGAGGATGCTCGCGCCGCCCTCGGGGCTGATCACGCTGTAGATGGAATGCTCCAGCATCAGCACGCGGTCGGCCGCGGCCAGCGCGATGGCCCCGCCCGACCCGCCCTCGCCGATGATGGTGGCGACGAAGGGCACGGGCGCCTCGAGGCAGGCCTCGATCGAGCGGGCGATGGCCTCGGCCTGGCCGCGCGCCTCGGCCTCCACGCCCGGGAAGGCCCCGGCCGTGTCCACGAAGGAGAGGATGGGAAGGTTGAAGCGCCCGGCCAGCTCGATCAGGCGCCGCGCCTTGCGGTAGCCCTCGGGCCGCGGGCTGCCGAAGTTGTGCAGGATGCGGCTGTCGGTGTCCGTGCCCTTCTCGATGCCGAGCACCATGACGGACCCGCCCCGGAAGCGTCCGAGCCCGCCGACCACCGCCTGGTCGTCCGCGAAGGCGCGGTCGCCGGCCAGCGGCGTGAAGTCCTCGATCAGCCCCGCGATGTAGGCGAGGCACTTCGGCCGGTCGGGGTGGCGCGCCACCTGGGCCTTCTGCCAGGGCGAGAGCTTCGCGTAGGTAGCGGCGAGCAGCTTCTCCGCCTTGTCCCGGAGCTTGCCGATCTCGTCCGCCACGTCGATGCCGCCCGCGTCGGTCGTGCGGCGCAGCTCCTCGATCTGGCCTTCCAGCTCGGCAATCGGTTTCTCGAAGTCGAGGAAGTGACGCATCGTTGGTCCGGCAAGAGGGGGCCTTCGGGGGCGCGGCGGGCTTAGCGCAGGGGCGGGCCGGACGCCAGACGCCAAGGGGTGCGCGGCCCCTGGGGCGGCGACCGGCAGCGACCGGGGTGCGCGACCCGCACCGGCCCGCTAGGCTCCCTCCTCCCATCCCCGGAGACACGGGGAGGGCACGGAGGAACCCCATGACCAGCACCACCCGGCGCCGCGGCCTGCTGCTCGGCGCCACCCTCTCCGCCGCGGCCCTGGCCGCCCCTCGCCCGGCGCGCGCCCAGGCCGCCTACCCCGACCGCCCGATCCGGGTCGTCGTCCCCTTCCCCGCCGGCGGCACCACGGACATGCTCGCGCGGCTCTTCGCGCAGCGGATGACGGAATCGCTCGGCCAGCCCGTGGTGGTGGAGAATCGCGGCGGCGCGGGCGGCTCGCTCGGCGCCGACGTGGTGGCCAAGGCGGCGCCGGACGGGCACACGCTGCTCTTCCACAACCTCACCTTCAGCTCGACCACCGTCGCCCTCCAGCTCGCCGGCCGCGCGCCGCACGACATCGAGCGCGACTTCGCCCCCGTCTCGCTCGCGGCCAACGTGCCGATGCTGCTGGTGGCCTCCGCGACCGTCCCGGCGAAGGACCTGCAGGAATTCGTGGCCTTCGCGAAGGACCGGGGCGCCTCCGGCGTCTTCTACGGCTCGACCGGCCCCGGCAGCATCATGAACCTCGCCGGCGAGGTGCTGAAGCGCGACGCCGGCATCGCCATGGAGCACGTCCCCTTCCGCGGCGCCGCCCCCCTCGTGCAGGAGATGGTGGCCGGGCGCATCCAGTTCGGCGGCGACCAGCTCTCCACCGCCCTCGGCCATGTGCGGGCGGGCACCCTCCGGCCGATGGCGACGCTCGCCGCCCAGCGAGCGGCGGCCCTGCCCGAGGTGCCGACGGTGCGGGAGCAGGGCTTCCCCAACATGGAGCTGCGCGGCTGGAACGGCTTCTTCGCCCCCGCCCGCACGCCCGAGGCGGTGATCGCCCGCCTGCACCGCGAGATCGCCGCCGCCGCCGCCCACCCGGAGGTCCGCCGCCGCCTGGAGGAGGTCGGCGCCGAGCCCGTCGGCTCCTCCCCCGCCGAGCTGCGGGACGCCGTGTCCCAGCAGGTGGCCCAGGTGCGCCCCCTGGTGGCAGAGTTGCGGCTGCAGGTGGAGTAGTCGGATGGGCGTGATCCTGGTGACGGGTTCGGGGCGGGGCATCGGCGCCGCGACCGCGCGGCTGGCCGCGCGGCGCGGCCACGCCGTCTTCGTGAACTACGCCGAGCGCGAGGACCGCGCCCGCGCCGTGGTGGAGGAGATCCGCGCCGCCGGCGGCCGCGCCGCCCTCGGCCGCGCGGACGTGGCGCGGGAGGAGGAGGTGGAGGCGATGTTCGCGGCCATCGACCGCGAGCTCGGCCCCGTCACCGGCCTGGTGAACAACGCCGGCATCACCGGCCCCGCGACGCGGCTGGAGGGCTACGACGCCGCGACCATCCGCCGCGTGCTCGACGTCAGCGTCCTCGGCACCATGCTCTGCACGCAGCAGGCGGCGCGGCGGATGTCGACGAAGCGGGGCGGCGCGGGGGGCTCGGTCGTGAACCTCTCCTCCGTCGCCGCCACCCTCGGCGGCGCGGGGCAGTGGACGGCCTACGCGGCGGCCAAGGGCGCCGTGAACAGCCTCACCATCGGCCTGTCGCGGGAACTCGCGCCGGAGGGGATCCGGGTGAACGCCCTCCTCCCCGGCCTGATCGACACCGAGATCCACGCCGCCGCCGGCCTGGGCGACCGGCTGGCGCAGCTCGCGCCGAGCGTGCCGGCCGGGCGGATCGGCACGGCCGAGGAATGCGCCGAGGCGGTCCTCTGGCTTCTCTCGGGCGAGGCGCCCTACCTCACCGGCGCTCTCATCCCCGTCGCGGGCGGGCGCTAGGCGCGCGCCAGCGGATGGTGCGCCTCCACCAGGGCGCGCAGCCGCTCCTCCAGCACCTGGGTGTAGACCTGGGTGGTCGCGATGTCGGCGTGGCCGAGCAGTACCTGCAGCGTCCGCAGGTCCGCCCCCCGCCCGAGGAGGTGGGAGGCGAAGGAGTGGCGGAGGACGTGGGGCGAGACCCGCTCCGGCTCGATCCCGGCGGCCAGCGCCGCCTCCTCCAGGAGGTTGTTCAGCGTCTGCCGCGTGAGGTGCCCCGAGGCGCCGCGGGAGGGAAAGAGCCAGCGCGAGGTCTCCGCCCCCTTCGCCCCCGCCCGCGCGGCCCCGACCGCCTCGCGCGCCCGGGCGCTGATCGGCACCAGCCGCTCCTTGCTCCCCTTGCCGCGCACGACGACGAGGGGTGAATCCGCCCGCAGCGCCGTCGCGGGCAGCTCCACCAGCTCGCTCGCCCGCAGGCCCGAGCAGTAGAGAAGCTCGCAGACCGCGACCGCCAGCGGCGCCCGCCGCGCGGGCAGGCGCCCGGCCGCCGCGATCAGGCGCTCCACCTCCACCTCCCTGAGCGGGCGGGGCAGCAGGGCGGGCCTGGCGGGGCTGTCCAGCGCCTCCGTCGGGTCATCGGCGCGGACGCCCTCCCGCGCCAGGAAGCGGTGGAACTGGCGGAGCGCCGAGAGGCGGCGGGCCGCGGTGCGGGGGGAGAGGCCGGAATCGGTCAGCCCCGCGACGTAGCCGGCCAGCGTCGCCGCGGTCATCGCCTCCGGTGCCTCCCCGGCCCGGCGCGCGGCGTGGCCGATCGCATCCTCAATGTCCGCCCGGTAGGCGGCGAGGGTGTTGCGCGCCGCGCCGCGCTCGGCGGCCAGCATCTCCAGGAAGGCCTCGAGGTGGCGGTTCACGCCGGCCGGGTCAGGCGGGGATCAGCGCGGGACGAAGCGGTCGTTCGGCAGCACGCGCTCGACCGGCTGCTGCTTCACGGCGGGCGGGAAGGCGCCGACCGCCAGCAGCCCCGCGAGGAGGAGGCCGACCAGGAGCAGGACCGCCAGCAGGAGGGGGCGTCGGAACAGGCGGGGGGTCGACTTCCCCGGGATGCGCGTCGCGGGCATGCGGCCCTGACGGTGCGGCTCTGGCATTGCGGCCCTGGTGCTGTGGCGTCGGCGCGCGGACGACGCGGCCTCACGGTTGTGCTAGCGTCGCGCGCCGTGTCACGCAACCTTGTACATCCCCCTTCCCTCACGCCGCTCGCCGATGCGGCGGAAGGGCCACCCTCCCCCCTCCCCGCCCCCCCGCCCGGGGAGGCGCGGCCGTCGCGCAGCATCGTGCTCGTGGGCATGCCGGGCGCCGGGAAATCGGCCATCGGCAAGCGCCTCGCCGCGCGACTCGGCCTGCCCTTCCTCGACGCCGACACCGAGATCGAGAACGCCGCCGGCATGACGGTGGCCGAGATCTTCGCTCGCTACGGCGAGGCCCATTTCCGTGACGGCGAGCGCCGGGTGATCAGCCGCATCGCCGCCGGCCCGCCGGTCGTGCTCGCCACCGGCGGCGGCGCCTACGCCGACGCCCGCACCCGCCGCGCGCTCCGCGAGGCCGGCGCCGTCACCCTCTGGCTCCGCGCCGACATCCCCGTGCTCAAGCGCCGCATCGTCGGGCGCAGCAACCGCCCCCTCTTCATCGGGCGCGACCCGGAGGAAGTGCTGCGGGGCCTGATGGCCGCGCGCTACCCCTTCTACGCCGAGGCCGACCTCGCGCTCGACTGCGGCGACGACACGCCGGAGACGACGACGCTGCGGGTGGAGCGGGCCATCCTCGGCTGGCAGCGCCCGGCGCGGCTGCCCGTCGCCCTCTCGACCGGCGCCTACGAGGTGGTGGTGGGCAGCGGCCTGCTCGCCCGCGCCGGCGGGCTGCTCGCGCCCCACCTCCCCTCCCGCCGCGTGGCCGTCGTGTCGGACGCCGCTGTCGCGGCCCTGCACCTGCCCACCCTGCGGGACGGCCTGGCCGAGGGCGGCTTCGACCTCCGCGCCGAGGTGCTGGTGCCGCCGGGCGAGGGCTCCAAGCGGATGTCCATGCTCGAGGAGGTGCTGGAGGCGCTGCTGGCTGGGGGCGCCGACCGCGGCACCACGGTCATCGCCCTCGGCGGCGGCGTGGTGGGGGACCTCGCGGGCTTCGCGGCCGCCGTCGCGCTGCGCGGCCTGCCCTTCGTGCAGGTGCCGACGACGCTCCTCGCCCAGGTCGACAGTTCCGTCGGCGGCAAGACCGGCGTGAACCTGCGGGCGGGCAAGAACCTCGCGGGTGCCTTCCACCAGCCGCGCATCGTCCTCGCCGACACCGACACCCTCCTCACCCTGCCGCCGCGGGAATTGCGCGCGGGCTGGGGGGAGGTTGCCAAGCACGGGCTGTTGCAGGGCCCGCTCTGGGAATGGTGCGAGGCCCGCGGCCCCGCCGCCATGGCCGGCGACGCCGAGGCGCTGCGCCACGCCGTGCTCGAGTCCTGCCGCCTGAAGGCCGGGGTGGTGGTCGCCGACGAGCGGGAGGAGGCGCCGGAGGGCGGCCGCGCCCTGCTCAACCTCGGCCACACCTTCGCCCACGCGCTGGAGGCCGAGTGCGGCTACGACGGCACCCTGCTGCACGGCGAGGCGGTGGCCGTCGGCCTCGGCCTCGCCGCCAGCCTCTCCGCCCGGCTCGGCCACCTCTCCCAGGAATGGCCGGGGCGGGTGATGGAGCACCTTGCCTCCGTCGGCCTTCCCGCGCGGCTGCGCGACCTTCCCCGCGGCTTCTCGACGGAGGCGCTGATGAGGCGCATGAGGAAGGACAAGAAGGCGCGGGACGGCGCCATGCGCTTCGTCCTCCTGCGCGGCGCCGGCGCGGCCTTCACCACGGCCGAGGTGCCGCCCGCGCGGGTGGAGGCGCTGCTGCGAGACGAGGGCGCGGCCTGACGCCCCTGGTTCTCCGCCCCCCGCGGCCCTACCTTGCGCCGCACCATGCCCCTTTCAGCCCCCGCCGCGCGTGAACCCCTCCACCGGCGCGAGATCTCCATGCACGGCTACCGCCGCGCCGACGGGCTCTTCGACATCGAGGGGCACCTCGTGGACACGAAGACCTACGCCTTCGGCAACCTCGACCGTGGCACGATCGAGCCCGGCGAGGCGCTGCACGGCATGTGGCTGCGCCTGACGATCGACGACGATCTCGTGATCACGGCCTGCGAGGCCTCCACCGACTTCTCGCCCTACGCGATCTGCCCCCTCGCCGCGCCGAACTTTGCGGCGCTCGCCGGGGTGAAGATCGGCCCCGGCTTCACCCGCGCGGTGAAGGAGAAGGTGGGGGGATCGCTCGGCTGCACGCATCTGCGCGAGATGCTGGCGCAGATGGCCACGGTTGCCTTCCAGACTGTCTACCCCGTTCGCCGCAAGCGCGAGCTCGAGGACCCCGCGGCGGCGCAGGCCTCGCGCAACCGGATGATCGGCACCTGCCTCGCCTACGCGCCCGACAGCCCGATCGTGACGGAGCGCTGGGGCAAGGCGGAGCCGGGCTAGAGACGGATCCGCCTTTCCGATCAACCCGGTAGGCGCGTCATTCCTCGCCGGGCGCGCGCAGCTCCAGCGCCAGCGCGTGCATCCCGGCGCCGAACTCCGCGTCCAGCGCCGCGTGGACGGCGCGCGAGCGGGCGAGACGCGTCAGGCCCGCGAAGCCCGGCGCCACCACGCGCACCGCGTAATGAGTTTCGCCGCCCGGCCGCGCCCCGGCGTGCCCGGCGTGGAGCGCGCTGTCGTCGCGCACCGTCACCTCCGCGCCGGGGAAGGCGTGCAGCAGGGTGGCGCGGAGGCGGTCGGCGCGCGAGGCGGGTTCGGTCGTGTCCATGGGTCGGTATCGCCCATATCAAGAGGGATTTCCATGCTTTGGCAGCACGGGTGAGCGAGCGTTTCCCTCCTTGCCGACGCGGGCGGCTGCGATCATAAGGCTCCCCATCATGGCCCGACGCGGCGCAGCACCCCCCCGATCCACCGTTCCTCCAGGCACCTCGGCGCGCAACTGCGACGCGCCGGGCTGTGAGGCAGTAGGCGAGTTCCGCGCCCCGCGGGACCGGTCACGCCTGCGCGATTATTACCATTTCTGCCTTGAGCACGTCCGCGCCTACAACCAGGCCTGGGACTTCTACCGCGGGATGAGCCCCGAGGAGATCGAGCAGAACCTGCGCGACGATTCCGGCTGGCAGCGCCCCACCTGGCCCCTTGGCCGGCTCGGGGCCCAGGCCCATCTCGGGCCGGAAGCGATGCGCGACCCGCTCGGCCTCTTCGCCGATACGAAGCCGACGCCGAAGAAGACCGCGCGGGAAGCCCCGCCCGAGCTTCGCGCCGCCCTCGACGTGCTCGGCCTCGGCTGGCCCGTGGACGAAAGCGGCCTTCGCGCGCGGTACAAGGAGCTCGCCAAGCGTTACCATCCGGACGCCAATGGCGGCGACAAGTCATCCGAGGAGCGGCTGAAGGACATCAACCGCGCCTACAGTCTCATCCGCAAGCGCCTTGCGACGCTTGCTGCCCAGCCGAGCCAGGCGGCCTGACTTCGGCAGGCAAGCCGGCCACCACCTTCTCACGGAATCGAACCCGCCCATGAACAAGGTCGCCAGCATCGCCGAGAACCGCAACGCCGTCTCGCCCACCGGGACGGTCGACCAGCCGGACGTGCAGGTCTCCGTCCGCGACGCCTTCGGCATCGAGAGCGACATGATGGTGCCGGGTTTCTCGGTGCGCATGGACCACGTGCCGGAGGTGGACGAGACCTACCGCTTCGACCGCGACACGACGCTGGCCATCCTGGCGGGCTTCGCCTTCAACCGCCGCGTCATGGTCCAGGGCTACCACGGCACCGGCAAGTCCACCCATATCGAGCAGGTGGCGGCGCGCCTGAACTGGCCCTGCCTGCGCGTGAACCTCGACAGCCACATCTCCCGCATTGACCTCGTCGGCAAGGACGCGATCGTGCTGAAGGACGGCAAGCAGGTGACGGAGTTCAAGGAGGGCATCCTTCCCTGGGCGCTGCAGCACCCCTGCGCCATGGTCTTCGACGAGTACGACGCCGGCCGCCCGGACGTGATGTTCGTCATCCAGCGCGTGCTGGAGGTCGAGGGGAAGCTGACCCTCCTCGACCAGAACCGCGTGATCCGCCCGCACCCGGCCTTCCGCCTCTTCGCCACCGCCAACACGGTGGGCCTGGGCGACACGACCGGCCTCTACCACGGCACCCAGCAGATCAATCAGGGCCAGATGGACCGCTGGAACATCGTGGCGACCCTCAACTACCTGCCCCACGCGCAGGAGACGGGGATCGTCATGGCCAAGCTCGGCGTCGCGGACAACGACACGAAGGGCCGCAAGCAGATCGAGGCCATGGTGGCGCTGGCCGACCTCACCCGCGCGGGCTTCATCGCCGGCGACATCTCGACGGTCATGTCGCCCCGCACGGTCATCACCTGGGCCGAGAACGCGAAGATCTTCGGCGACGTCGGCTTCGCCTTCCGCCTCACCTTCCTCAACAAGTGCGACGAGGCGGAGCGCTCCACGGTCGCCGAGTACTACCAGCGCTGCTTCAACGAGGAGATCCCGACGGGTCTCTACGTCAAGCGGTAGCCCGCACCGTGGCGCCGCGCTTCCTGCTGCACCACGCGCCGAAGACCCGCTCCGCCGGCAGCCTCTGGCTGCTGGAAGAGGCGGGGGCCGACTACGCCCTCGAGTGGCACCGCATGGAGGACGCGACCCACAAGGCCGCCGACTTCCTCGCGATCAACCCCGCGGGCAAGCTGCCGGCCCTGGTGGACCGCGGCCCCTCCGGCGACTGGCGGGGCGTGGTGGTGACGGAGGCCGCGGCGATCGCGGCCTATGTCGCGGACACCCTGCCCGCCGCCCGCCTCGCGCCCGCCCTCGACACCCCCGCCCGCGCCGCCTACGCCACCTGGATGGCGCTGGCGGGGGGCGTGCTGGAGCCCGCCATGGCCGACGCGGCCTTCCCGCGCGCGGCGGCCGCCCCGGCCCGCGCCCTCGGCTGGCCGCCGCTCCCCGAGGCCGCGGCCCGGGTCGAGGCCGCCCTCGCCGCCGGCCCCTGGCTGCTGGGCGACGCCTTCACTGCGGCCGACATCCTCGTGGGCGGGCTGCTCGCCTGGGTTACGGAGTGGGGCCTGCTGAAGCCCGGCCCGAACACCGCCCGCTACCTCTCCGCCATCGAGGCCCGCCCCGCCCGGCAGGCCGCCATCCGCAAGGGAGCCGCGCCAGCATCATGAGCGGCAGCAACAAGGACAACACCCGGCAGGAGGAGTTCAAGCGCGCCACCGCCGGCACGCTGCGCGCCATCGCGCGCTCCTCGGACGTGCAGGTCGCCTTCCAGCCCGGCCCCTCGGGGCTGGCCGGCAAGCGCGCCCGCCTGCCGCTGCCCACCCGCGCCCTGCCGCCGGCCGAGATGGCGAAGCTGCGCGGCGCTGCCGATTCCGTGGCGCTGAAGCTCCGCCACCACGACGAGGCCACCCACGCCGCCCGCACCCCCGGCCGCCGCGAGGCCCGCGAGGTCTTCGACGCGCTGGAGCAGGCCCGCGTGGAGGCGGTCGGCGGCCGCCACATGTCCGGCGTCGCCGCCAACCTCCGCGCCCGCCTGAACGAGCAGGCCGAGGCCGAGGGCTACGACCGCATGACCCGCAAGGACCAGCTGCCGCTGACCGCGGCGCTCTCCCTGCTGGCGCGGGAGCAGCTGACCGGCGAGCCCGTGCCCGAGGCCGCGAGGCGCGTGGTGGACCTCTGGCGCGACACGCTGGGCGACCGCGCGGATGACGCCCTGGCCGAGATGGCCAGCAAGGCCGAGGACCAGGAGGCCTTCGGCCGCGCCGCCCGCAAGCTGCTCGCCGCCCTCGACCTCGCGGAGGCCGAGGTGGAGGCCGAGAGCGAGGAGTCCCAGGACCAGGAGGACGAGGGCAGCGAGAGCTCCGGCGCCCAGGACCAGAGCGGCGAGGGCGAGAGCAAGCCGCAGGAGGCCGAGAACCCCCTCGGCGCCCAGCCCGAGCAGACCGAGGGCCAGGCGGGCGAGGAGGAATCGGGCGAGCAGGAGGAGGACGACGGCGCCGCGGCCGAGGGCGAGGATCGCCCGGGCGGGCCGCAGCAGCGGAAGGAGGTCCCCGTCACCGACGACGCCTCCACCTACCGCGCCTTCATCCGCCAGTTCGACGAGGAGATCTCGGCCGACGACCTCTGCGACGCCGAGGAGCTGGCGCGCCTGCGCCAGCAGCTCGACCAGCAGCTCTCCCACCTTCAGGGCGTGGTCTCCAAGCTCGCCAACCGCCTCCAGCGCCGGCTGCTGGCGCAGCAGCAGCGCGCCTGGGAGTTCGACCTCGAGGAGGGCATGCTCGACGCCGCGCGGCTGGCGCGGATCATCGTGAACCCCATGCTCTCTCTCTCCTACAAGCAGGAGCGGGAGGCGGATTTCCGCGACACCGTCGTCACCCTCCTCATCGACAACTCCGGCTCCATGCGCGGGCGGCCCATCACGGTCGCCGCCATGTGCTGCGACATCCTCGCCCGCACGCTCGAGCGCTGCGCGGTGAAGGTGGAGATCCTCGGCTTCACCACCCGCGCCTGGAAAGGCGGCCAGTCGCGCGAGCGCTGGGTGCAGGACGGCAAGCCCCGCAACCCCGGGCGCCTGAACGACCTCCGCCACGTCGTCTACAAGGCCGCCGACGCGCCCTGGCGGCGCGCCCGCAAGAACCTCGGCCTGATGCTGCGGGAAGGCCTGCTGAAGGAGAACATCGACGGCGAGGCGCTCGACTGGGCCTATCGCCGCCTCCTCCAGCGCCCCGAGCGCCGGCGCATCCTCATGGTGATCTCGGACGGCGCGCCGGTCGACGACAGCACGCTCTCGGTGAACCCCGGCAACTACCTCGAGCGCCACCTCCGCAAGGTGATCGGCGACATCGAGGGGCGCGACCTCGTGGAGCTGATCGCCATCGGTATCGGCCACGACGTCACCCGCTACTACCGCCGTGCGGTCACCATCGTGGACGCCGAGGAGCTCGGCGGCACCATGCTGAAGAAGCTGACCGAGCTCTTCGACGAGGACGCGGCCGCCGCCTGGCACCGCGCGGCCGCGGAGCGCGCCCCGGTCATGGTGTGAGGCCCCCCGCCGGGGCGCCGCGGCCGCTCCCCGGCACCTCCCCGGCCGGGCTGCGCCGGCGCCGCCTCGGCCGCCGGGCGGCCCTGGCGGCGCTTCTCGGCGCCTCCGCCTGCGGCCTGCCGCCGGGCTCCCTCACCCGCCCCGAGAGCCTTCCGGAGGGCTTCCCCGACCCCCTCGCCGGGCTGCCCCTCCGCCCCCTCGGCGTCGTCGCCGTCGACACGGAACGGCTCGGCGCGGACGGGCTGTCGGGCCTCCACGTCGCGCCCGACCTCACCCTCACCGCGATCAGCGACCGGGGGCGCTGGTGCCAGGCACGGCTTCTCCTCTCCCCGGAGGGGGCGCCGCTCGGGCTGGAGGCGCCCCGCTCGGGCCCGCTTCGCGACATCGCGGGCCGTCCCTTCCAGGGCTTCCTCGGCGACGCCGAGTGCCTCGCCGCCCTCCCCGACGGCTCCTGGCTGGTCGGCTTCGAGCGGCTGCACCGCATCCAGCGCTACCGCCATCTCGACGGCCCGGCCGAGCCGGCACCATCCCCCCCGGGCCTCGCGCAATGGCCGGGGAACGGCGCCCTGGAATCACTGGGCGTGCTGCCGGACGGCCGCTGGCTCGCCATCGCCGAGAGCGAGCGCCCGCCCGGCGACGAGGGCGCCCGCGTGGCCTGGATCGGCGGCCCGCGGGCCTGGCGGCGCTTCGCCTACCGCCCCGCCCCCGGCCACGACCCGAGCGACCTCTGCCCCCTGCCCGACGGCGGCGCCCTCGTGCTGGAGCGCCACGCCGCCTTCCCCGAAGGCTTCTCCGCCCGCCTCACCCGCCTGCCGCCCCTGCCCGACCGCCCCGGCACGCTGGAGGGGGAGCTCGTGGCGCGCCTCGCCCCCCCGCTGCCGAGCGACAACTGGGAGGGGGTCAGCGCCTTCCGCCACCGCGGGCGGGACCTCGTCGCCGTCGTCTCGGACGACAACCAACTCTTCTTCCAGCGCACCCTGCTGATGGTGCTCGCCTGGACGGATCAGCCGGCGGCCTGATCCTCCAGCACCCGGGCGCGCGGCAGGGTCAGCCAGGTGCGCGCCCCAATCCCGGGCGCCGTCTCCAGCGTCAGCTCGCCCCCATGCGCCCGCATCAGCTCCCGCGCGGCGGCGAGGCCGAGGGAGAGGCCGCGGGTGCCCTCGTTCAGGCCGGAGAGGTCGTCGCGCGGCAGCCCCGCGCCCTCGTCCTCAATCACCAGCGCCACCGTCTCGGCCGCCCGCACCACGCGCAGCACGATGCGGTCCCCGCTCCGCGTCTCGCGGGCGGCGCGCGAGAGGGACTGGGCGAGGGCGCGGCGCAGCGCGCGGCGGTCCGCCAGCAGCACCAGCTCCTCCGCCTCCGGCGTGATGCGCCAATGGCGCGCCTCCTCCCCCATCAGCCGGGAGACCTCGTCCACCGCCTCGTGCAGGAGGGGGCCGAGGACGAGCCGCGCCTCCGCCAGGCCGCGCGGGCCGGGCTGGGCCAGCAGGTGGTCCGCCACCTCCTCGGAGAGGACGAGCAGGCGCCGCGCCTCCGCCTCCACGTCCGGGGCCATGGCGGGTGGCAGCCGGGCGGCGAGGCCGAGCAGCGAGAGGCCGGGCGCCTCCAGCTCCCGCGCGATCATGCCGAGGCAGCGTCCCTGGGCCTGGGCGCGTCGGGCGGCCTCCGCCGCGCGGCGCTCCGCGGCGCGGAGGCGGCCCAGCAGGATGGCCCCGGCGCCCAGGGCCAGGACGGCGCAAGCGGCCACGAGCGCGAGTGACTGTGTCTCCATGCGCGGGAGACTGCCCGCAAGGGGGCTGCCGAATCGTGAACGACCGCCGCCTGCGGGGAATTCCGACGGGCTCCGGACATGACAACGGCGCGAGGGAGGTTCCCTCGCGCCGTGGATCGGCTCGTCAGCGAGGGGCGGCTGCCCTCAGGCGGCGGTCTTCTTCGCCTGGGCGCGGGCGATGCGGCGCTTCAGCACCATCGCCTCGGCCGGCAGCGAGCGGTCGGGCGTGCCGAGCAGGAAGGCGTCGAGGCCACCGTTGTGCTCCACCGTGCGGATGCCGCGGGTGGAGAGGCGCATCTGGATCGAGGTGCCCAGCACGTCGGAGAAGAAGGAGGCCTCCTGCAGGTTGGGCAGGAAGCGCCGGCGGGTCTTGTTGTTGGCGTGGCTGACATTGTTGCCGGCCTGGACGCCCTTGCCGGTGATGCCGCAGCGGCGGGACATGGTGAAAACCCCAGATTGACGCGCGCGCGGGACGCGCGGGCAGGCGTTGAGAAGGCGTGAGGGGCGCGTAATGCCCGCGCCCCCCCGTTGAGTCAAGGCGGGAGGTGCCTCAGGGCGTGCAGGGCCGGACGCTCTCCGGCACGGGCGGGGCGGCTGGCGCCTCGAAGACCGCCAGGTACTCCGAGCGCGGCGCGCGCTCCAGCAACCAGTGGAAGGCCACCTCCCGGTAGCCCACCGCCGCCAGCTCGCAGGCCAGCAGGGCGCGCGGCGTGCCGTGGCGGGGCGTCGCGTCGTCCACGTCGACGATCCCGACCCGCGCGCCCGGCCGCAGCGCCGGCACGAGGTTGGCCAGCAGCGCGTAGGGCTGCTCAATCTCGTGATACATGTGGACGAGGATCGCGACGTCCGTGGAGGCCGCCGGCAGGCGGGGGTCGCCGGGCTCGCCGAGGCCGACGAGGACGTTGGGCAGCCCCGCCACGCGCTCCCGCAGCCGCGCGAGGTAGCGCGGCACCACGTCCTGGGCCAGGACCCGCCCCCCTGGCCCCACCCGCTGCGCGAGCCGCACCGTGTAGTAGCCCGAGCCCGCGCCGATATCGGCCACGGACTGCCCGGGCGCGACGCCCAGCCAGCCGAGGACCCGCTCCGCCTCCCCCACCCGCTCGCGCGCGTCCTCCGCCTCCCAGCGGTCGGAGACGACGGGGGCCACGGGCCGGACGGGGGCGGGAAAGCGGCTCGCCGCGAGGCCGGCCGGGCCGAGGGGGGCGACCGGCGCGGCCTCCTGCGCCTCCCCGCAGGAGGAGAGCAGGACGAGGGCAAGGGCGAGGCCCAGCGGTCGGCGATTCGGCATGGGCGGCACTTGGAGGCCCCGCCGGCCGCCGCAAGGCCCGTCGCAGGAGGCCCGTTACGGGGCGCCCGTGGCGCGGGCCCTATTGAGCGGGACCGGCGCCCTCGGCCTGGGAGCGGCGCATCTCGTGCAGCTCCCCGCTCTCGACGGAAGCGAGGGCGCTTTGGAGGACGCGGGCGATGGCGCGGTCCTCCATGGTGCGGGCCATGAGGCCCAGCGCGCCGCCGAGCAGGGCGGAGGCGACGGAGATGGGCGCGATCCCCTGCTCGATCATGTACTCGATCGCCTTGTCGGTCACCGAGCCGGCGTGGCTCAGATCCTCGGGGGCGTTGCCTTGCGGGTCCAGGGTCATGCCCGGGGCCTCCTGATGCTTGGTCGTGGTGGGGGCCAGATGGTCAGGCCGGGGCGGGAGCGGAAGACCCCGCGGGAACGGGCACGGCCGTTTCGCCGGGCTCGGCGGCCTCCAGCGCGGGTCCCGCGGGCGCGGGCAGCACGTCGCGCGCGGCCGCGGCGGCCTCGGCGAGGGCCACCGCCTGGGCCTGGCGCCGCCACATCGCGGCGTAGAGCCCCTCGGCGGCCACGAGCTCGGCGTGGGTGCCGCGCTCGGCGATGCGGCCCTCGGCGAGGACGATGATCTCGTCGGCCTCCACCACCGTGGAGAGGCGGTGGGCGATGATGAGCGTCGTGCGGCCGCGCGAGACGCCGCGAAGCGCCGACTGGATCTCCTGCTCCGTGCGGGTGTCGAGCGCGCTGGTGGCCTCGTCGAGGATGAGGATGCGCGGGTTCTTGAGGATGGTGCGCGCGATGGCGACCCGCTGCTTCTCGCCGCCCGAGAGCTTCAGCCCGCGCTCGCCCACCCGGGTCTTGTAGCCCTCGGGCAGGCGAAGGACGAAGTCGTGGACCTGCGCGAGCTTCGCGGCCTCCACCACCTCCGCCTCGGTCGCCTCGGGGCGGCCATAGGCGATGTTGTAGAAGATGGTGTCGTTGAACAGCACCGTGTCCTGCGGCACCACGCCGATGGCGGCGCGCACGCTCTCTTGCGTCACGTCGCGCAGGTCGGCCCCGTCGATCGTGATGCGGCCGCCGGAGACGTCGTAGAAGCGGAACATGAGGCGCGAGATCGTGGACTTGCCCGCGCCCGTCGGGCCGACGATGGCCAGCATCCGGCCGGGCGGCACCTCGAAGTCCAGCCCGTGCAGGATCTCGCGGTTGGCGTTGTAGCCGAAGCGCACGCCGTCGAAGCGCACCGCGCCCCGGCCGCTCGGCAGCGGCGGCGCGCCGGGCTTGTCGGCGATCTCCCGGCTCTCCCGCATGAGGGAGAACATGGCCTCCATGTCCACCAGCCCCTGCTTCATCTCGCGGTAGACGAAGCCGAGGAAGTTCAGCGGCAGGTAGAGCTGGATGAGGTAGGTGTTCACCAGCACGAAGTCGCCGACCGTCATCCGGCCCGCCGCCACGCCCCGCGCCGCCATCAGCATGACGACGGTGAGCCCGACCGCGATGACCGCGGCCTGGCCCATGTTGAGGAAGTTCAGCGAGACCTCGGAGCGGTTGTAGGCGTGCTCGTAGCGGGCGAGCGAGGCGTCGTAGCGCCGCTCCTCGTGCCGCTCGTTGCCGAAGTACTTCACTGTCTCGTAGTTCAGCAGGCTGTCGATGGCCCGCGTGTTCGCCTCTTGGTCGGTCTCGTTCATTTGCCGGCGGAAGCGGAGGCGCCAGTTGGTGAAGACGAGGGTGAAGGCGACGTAGAGGGCGATCGTGCCGAGGGTCACGGCCGCGAAGGTGAAGTCGAACAGCTTCCAGAGGATCACCGCGACCATCAGGATCTCGAGGATGGTCGGGATGATGTTGAAGATCATGAAGTCGAGGACGAAGTTGATCCCCCGCGTCCCGCGCTCGATCACCCTGGACAGCCCGCCCGTCTGCCGGTCCAGGTGGAAGCGGAGCGAGAGCGCGTGCATGTGGGTGAAGACCTGCAGCGCGATCCGCCGCGCGGCCCGCCCCTGCACCTTGGTGAAGACCGCGTCGCGCAGCTCCCCGAAGGCGGAGGAGGCGACGCGGAGCAGCCCGTAGCCGACCACCAGCGCCACCGGCACCGTGAGCACGGCGGCGGTGCCGGCCGCCGCCCCCTCGCCCAGGTGCGGCGTGAGCGCGTTCACCGCCCGCGAGTAGGCGATGGGAACGAGGACGTTCGCCACCTTGGCAAGCGCGAGCAGCACCAGCGCCCCCACCACCCGCGCCCGCAGGCCCGGCTCCCCCTTCGGCCAGAGATAGGGGGCGAGGCTGCGGAGGGTGGCGAAGGTGCCGCGGGGCGCGGGCTTGTCGGTCACGGGGCTGGGCGGCGGGGCAGTGGCGGCGGACACGCGCGAACTCCGATACGGGCCGCGGCCCCGGAAAGCGGCGGACCGCCTTGCGGGAAGGCGGCCGGCGCCGCGCGGGGCGGGTCCGACGAGGGTGCCGGTCCCCCTCGCGAGGATGACCTCACGAGGATGGGAGCGGCGAGGTCCTACAGATGGGGCCTCCCGCCGCCCGGCGCCAGCCGGGGCGGCCGCATGGCGGGGATGCCCGGCGGCACCGGGCGGGGCAGGATGGAGGCATGGACCCCTTCGCCCGACACATCGCCGCCTGCAACAACCTGCCCTCCCCGGCCGGCTACCTGCCCTTCCGCCTCGGCGAGGCCCAGGTCGGCTGGCTGGAGCCGGACGCCGCGAAGGCGCTGACCTTCCTTCCCAGCCGCGTGCATTTCGGCCCCGACGGCGTCTCCCTCGCGGCCGGCCTCCGCGGCCCCGGCGCCCGCAGCGCGGCGCTGGCCGAGGTCGCCCGCACCCTCGCCCGCGCCGGCTTCGGCCGCATCCGGGGGGAGGAGTTCGACGTGCGGGCCACCCCGGAAGGCCCGGTGCTGGCCACGGTGGACCGCGGCGTGCTGCCGGCGCTGGGCATCATCAGCCAGGGCGTCCACCTGAACGGCCTCGTCCGCCGGGCGGACGGGCTGCACCTCTGGCTGGGCTGGCGGGCGAAGGACAAGGCGGTGGCCCCGGGGAAGCTCGACAACGTCGTGGCCGGCGGCATCCCGGCCGGGCTGACGCCGGAGCGCTGCCTGGTGAAGGAGGCGGAGGAGGAGGCCTCCCTCCCCGCCGAGCTCGCCGCCCGGGCGCGGCCGGCCGGGCGCGTCTCCTACATCATGCGCACGGAGGAGGGCATGCGGCGCGACCTCCTGCACGTTTTCGACCTCGACATCCCCGAGGGGGTAGAGCCGCGCCCCAACGACGACGAGGTGGAGCGCTTCGAGCTCTGGCCCATCGGGCGCGTCGTCGAGGCGGTGCGCGAGACCGAGAGCGTGAAGTTCAACGTGAACCTCGTGCTGATCGATCTCTTCCTGCGCGAGGGGCTGCTGCCCGATCCCGGCGGCGCCCTGCGGGCCGGCCTCGACCAGCTCGCCTAGCCCCTCACGCCGACCGGATTCCCTCGAGGAAGCCGTTCACGCGCTCCCGCAGGAGGTCGGATTGTCGGGCGAGCTGTCCGGAGGCGGCGCGGACCTGGGCGGCGGCGGCGCCGGTGCGCTCGGCGCCCTCGGTGACCCCCGCCGTGTGGCGGGTCACGTCCCGCGTGCCGTGCGCGGCCTCGGCCACCGCGCGCCCGATCTCCTGCGTCGCCGCGCTCTGCTGCTCGGCCGCCGCCGCCACCTGCGCGGTGATCCCGCCCATCTCCTCGATCGTGCGCACGATGCCCCCGATCGCCTCCACCGCCCGACCCGTCTCGCCCTGCATGGCCGCGATCTGCGCGCCGATCTCCTCCGTCGCCTTCGC
>NZ_RCZP01000016.1 GCF_006438825.1 Muricoccus nepalensis | reverse complement strand
TGACGTGCCCCCGTAGAAGCGGTCCGTCGGTTATGTGGACCGGCGGCTGTTTTGAGGAGGCAGAGGATGGGCCGGAAGAGGACGCACACGCCCGAGGAGATCGTCGCCAAGCTGCGGCAGGTTGAGGTGCTGACCACGCAAGGCAAGCCGGTGTCGGAGGCGGTGCGGGCGATCGGGGTGACCGACCAGACCTATTACCGCTGGCGGGCCGAGTTCGGCGGCCTGAAGCTGGACCAGGTGAGACGGTTGAGGGAGCTGGAGCGGGAGAACGCGCGGCTGCGGAAAGCGGTGTCGGACCTGACGTTGGACAAGGTGATCCTGAAAGAAGCGGCGTCGGGAAAATACTGAGCCCCGCCCGTCGTCGCGCGGCGGTGGGGCACGTGAGGGATGAGTTCGGCGTGTCCGAGCGCAGAGCCTGCGCGGTGCTGGGGCAGCACCGCTCGACACAGCGCAAGGTGCCCTGCGCAGCGGACGACGAGGAGGCGCTGACGGCAAGCATCATTGATCTGGCCCGGCAGTATGGCAGGTACGGCTACCGCCGGATCACCGCGCTGCTCCGGGTGGAGGGCTGGCGGTGCAATCACAAGCGGGTTGAGCGTATCTGGCGCCGTGAAGGGCTGAGGGTACCCGCCCGGCAGCCTAAACGTCGTCGGCTGTGGTTGGCTGACGGCTCCTGCGTGCGGCTGCGCCCCGAGCGGCCGAACCAGGTATGGGCTTATGATTTCGTGGAGGACCGTACCCGGGACGGGCGCAAGTTCCGGATGCTGAATGTCGTCGATGAGTTCTCCCGCGAGTGCCTGGCCATCCGGGTGGGCCGACAACTCAGGGCCGCTGACGTCATCGACGTGCTGTCGGACCTGTTCATCCTGCGCGGCGTGCCGGGTCATGTTCGTTCGGACAACGGGCCCGAGTTCGCCGCCACGGCCGTGAAGGGCTGGATCACCGGCGTCGGCGCGAGGACGGCGTTCATCGAGCCGGGCAGCCCCTGGGAGAACGGCTACGTGGAGAGCTTTAACGGCAAGCTGCGCGACGAACTGCTGAACGCCGAGGTGTTCAACACACTCGCCGAGGCCAAGGTCCTGATCGAGCAATGGCGCCGTCGCCGCCACGGCCGTGAAGGGCTGGATCACCGGCGTCGGCGCGAGGACGGCGTTCATCGAGCCGGGCAGCCCCTGGGAGAACGGCTACGTGGAGAGCTTTAACGGCAAGCTGCGCGACGAACTGCTGAACGCCGAGGTGTTCAACACACTCGCCGAGGCCAAGGTCCTGATCGAGCAATGGCGCCGCCACTACAACACCGTTCGCCCGCACTCCTCGCTGCACTACCGCCCGCCCGCGCCAGAGGTCGTCCTAACGCACCTCGGCAGGCCACCACACGGCCAAACCGCCCACGCCTCGGCCCAGCTCCTGCCCATGCGCCATTAACATCCGACCCGGCGCACCTCGTGGGGGCTTGTCAAAGACGCGAGCGAAGTTTTTCCGGACGGATTCGATCTCCTCCCACCCGGTCCCCTCGCCCTCCACGAACAGGAAGCTCACGCCGGGAAGCAGGGCGGGATCGGGCCGGAAGGGCCGGCAGACGACGAGGACGGTGTCCGTCCCCCCCGGACGCTCCGCCGTTCCCGGAACGGGGCTCTGCTCGGGGGCGATCGTCGGGAGTCTCATGGAGTTCTCGTCTGAGCGGAGTGGAGGAGGGCCCGGGTGGATGGCTCCGGCGCCCGTCGGAATTTCGTTACGCACTTGAAATTCTTGCCGGCGCCCCCTGCCGGTAGGTTGCACAGTTCCGCTCCGCTTTCCACCAGAAATAAACTTATCGTGTGGTTAGGGTTCTCTCCCCCTGAAACAGGTTGCAATTTTTGTCATTCGCGAGCGCATTCCCTAAAATGCTCAAATTCACGGAAATGTGAGCGAGCTTTCGCAGGAAGCAGGACGTCCGCGGCGTCCGAATCCACCGGCGCCGGGGAGGGCGCGCGGCCGCCCCCCGGCGCCAGCCGGGCCGCCCCGATGGGGGCGCCCGCCGGATGCCCTCAGAGAATGAAGCGCGACAGGTCCGTGCTGGAGGCGAGCGCCCCCACCTTGTCCCGCACCATCGCCGCGTCCACCCGCACCGTATCGCCGCGGCGGTCGGAGGCGGTGAAGGACACCTCCTCCAGCAGCCGCTCGAGCACGGTCGCCAGCCGGCGGGCGCCGATGTTCTCCACGCGGTCGTTGATGTCGGCGGCCATCTCGGCCACCGCGTCGATCGCGTCCGGCCCGAAGTCGAGCGTGACGCCCTCGGTGCCCAGCAGCGCCGTGTACTGCGTCGTCAACGCGTGCTCGGGCTCGGTCAGGATCCGGCGGAAGTCGTCGCGCGTCAGCCCCTTCAGCTCCACCCGGATCGGCAGGCGGCCCTGGAGTTCCGGCAGCAGGTCCGAGGGCTTGGCGAGGTGGAAGGCGCCGGACGCGATGAAGAGGATGTGGTCCGTCTTCACCGGGCCGTGCTTCGTGTTCACCGTCGTGCCCTCGATCAGCGGCAGCAGGTCGCGCTGCACACCCTCGCGGGAGACGTCGCCGCCCCGGAAGCCGCCCTCGCTGGTGCGGGCGCAGACCTTGTCGATCTCGTCGATGAAGACGATGCCGTTCTGCTCGGCATGCGCCACCGCGTTGCGGGTCAGCGCCTCCTGGTCGAGCAGCTTGTCCGCCTCGTCGCGCTGGAGGGCGCTGCGGGCCTCGGCCACCGTCATCTTCCGGGCGCGGGACCGGCCGCCGAACATCTTGCCCATCATCTCCTGGATGTTCCCGGCGCCGGGCGGCATCCCCGGGATGTCCATGGCGCCGATGGGCGTGGCCTGCTCGGCCACCTGCACCTCGACCTCCTTCGTCTCCAGCCCGCCCTCGCGGAGGAGCTTGCGGAACTTCATCCGCGTCTCGCCCGAGGCGCCCTCGCCGACGAGCGCCGTCACCAGCCGCTCCTCGGCGGCCAGCTCCGCCTTGGCCTGCACCTCGGCGCGGGCGCCCTCCCGCATCCCGGTGATGCTGGCCTCGACCAGGTCGCGCACGATGCTGTCCACGTCGCGGCCGACATAGCCGACCTCCGTGAACTTCGTGGCCTCGACCTTGAGGAAGGGCGCGTTGGCCAGCCGGGCCAGGCGGCGGGCGATCTCCGTCTTGCCGCAGCCCGTCGGCCCGATCATGAGGATGTTCTTCGGCACCACCTCCTCGCGCAGCCCGGGCGCGAGCTGCTGGCGGCGCCAGCGGTTGCGCAGCGCGATGGCGACGGCGCGCTTGGCGTCGTGCTGGCCGACGATGTAGCGGTCGAGCTCGGAGACGATCTCGCGCGGGGAGAGGTTCACGGCTTCGGTCACGGCGGTGTTGTCCAGGGGCATCAGAGAGTCTCCACCACGAAGCGCCCGTTCGTATAGACGCAGATGTCGGCGGCGATGGTCATGGAGCGGCGGGCGATCTCCTCGGCCGCGAGGCCGTCCACCGTCATCAGGGCGCGGGCCGCGGCCAGCGCGTAGTTCCCGCCCGAGCCGATGCCGATGACGCCGTCCTCGGGCTCCATCACGTCGCCCTGGCCGGTGATGAGGAGGGAGCGGTCCTTGTCCGCCACCGCGAGCAGCGCCTCCAGGCGCCGCAGGCTGCGCTCGGTCCGCCAGTCCTTGGCGAGCTCCACCGCCGCCCGCTCGAGCTGGTCCGGGAAGCGCTCGAGCTTCGCCTCCAGGCGCTCCAGCAGGGTGAAGGCGTCGGCCGTCGCGCCGGCGAAGCCGGTGATGACACGGCCGCCGGCGATGCGGCGGACCTTGCGGGCGTTGTTCTTGACGACCGTCTGGCCCATGGAGACCTGGCCGTCGCCGGCCATGGCCACCCGCCCGTCCTTGCGGACGCAGAGGATCGTCGTGCCATGCCAGCCGAGGGTGTCTTGTGCTGTGTTATTCATGATGGGTGCCATGTGAAGGCGCCCATGTGGCGATCCGGCCGCCCTGTTGCAATCGCACCGGTTCCCCCGCCGGGCCGGGCGGCTTATCTGGCGGGGTAACGAAGGGCAGGGTGGTCTCCGGGTGGCGTCGACGATGGTCCAGGCATGAGCGCGGCGGGACTCTCCGCGGGCCGGACCGTCCTGCGGCCGCCCCCGCGCCGCGCGATCCGCGGGCGGCGGGGGCATCCCTGGCGGGGCCCGGCCCTCGCCCTTTCCGTGCTGCTGCACCTGGCGGTGCTCTGGTGGGCCCTCTTCGGCCTGCCGCCGCGCCAGATGAGCGAACCCGGCTCCCCCGCCGCGGTGGACGTCGTCTACGAGGGCGGCGCGCCCGAGAGCCTGCCGGCCCCGCCGAGCGAGGGACCGCCCGCGCCGCTCGAACCCCCGACGCCCGGCGCCCTTCCGGCGCCGCCCTTGCCGCGCACGGCCGAGGCGCCGCCCTCCGCCCCGCCAGCGCCCGAGGCAACGGCCGAGGCGCTCGCCCCGCCCAGCCCCTTCGAGCCG
Organism: Muricoccus nepalensis; assembly: GCF_006438825.1. Taxonomy (GTDB): domain Bacteria; phylum Pseudomonadota; class Alphaproteobacteria; order Acetobacterales; family Acetobacteraceae; genus Roseomonas; species Roseomonas nepalensis. Next base: position 98,547 of record NZ_RCZP01000016.1, on the reverse strand, counting down.
CCCCCGCCCGCGCCGCCCCTGCCCGCGCCTCCCTTGCCCGCCCCGCCGCAGCCCCTGCCGCCGGCCCCGGCGGCCGAGGTCCCCCCGCTGGCCGTCCTGCCGGCGCCGCCCCCGGCGCGCGCCCTGCCGCCCCTGCCCGAGCGCCCCGCGCCCTCGGAACTCTCCCTGCCGCCCCCGCCCGTCGAGGCGCCGCGCGCGCCGGAGGTCGCGGCGCTGCCCCTCCCGCCGCCCTTCGTGCCGGAGCCGCCCGCCGCGCCCGCGCGCCCGCCGCCCGCCCCGCCGGTGGCCTCGCCCGCCCCCGCCCCGCCGGCCGCGCCGCCCAATGCCCCGCCGCGTGCCCGGCCCGTCTCCCCCTTCGCGGGGGCGCTCGACCTCAGCCAGGGGCCGCCGATCAGCCTCGGCCGTCCCGCGGCGCCCGCCGCCCCCGGCGGGTCGGGCCAGCGGCGGGACCAGCAGGCCGCCGCCTCCGCCGCGCCGCCCAACGCGGACGCGCCGAACGCCCAGCTTCGCATCCGCGGCGCCAACCTCGGCGCCGACTGGCGCTCGGCCTTCATGGCGTGGCTGCGCGAGCACGGCTACTACCCCCGCCAGGCCGCCGAGGCCGGGGAGGACGGCACCGCCGTGGTCCGCTTCACGGTCGACCGCACCGGCCGCGTCTCGGGGCTGCAGCTCATCGGGCGCTCGGGCTCCATCTGGCTCGACGCCGGGGCCCAGGCCCTGCTCCGCGGCCGCTCCGTCCCGCCCTTCCCCACGAGCACGCGGGAGGACAGCGCGGAGATCGACCTCACCATCAACTACATTCTCCGCCGGCGGTGACGCGATAACGGGGCGGGCCCCGCTGGCCGCCACACCGCCGGGGGTCTAAAGAGCCGCCATGGACGCTTTCCCCCGCCGGGCCGAGATCGCCCGCGAGACCTCCGAGACCCGGATCCGCCTCAAGCTGGACCTCGACGGCACCGGCCGCGCCGAGATCGCGACGGGGATCGGCTTCCTCGACCACATGCTCACGGCCGTCGCCCGCCACGGGATGCTGGACCTCGCGGTGGAGGCGGTCGGCGACCTGCACATCGACTTCCACCACACCACCGAGGACGTCGGCATCGTCCTCGGCCAGGCCATCCGCAAGGCGCTCGCCGACAAGCGCGGCATCCGCCGCTACGGCCAGGCGCTCGTCCCGATGGACGAGGCGCTGGCGGAGTGCGCCATCGACATCTCGGGCCGCCCCTTCCTCGCCTGGTCCGCGAGCTTCCCGCGCGACAAGGTCGGCGAGATGGACACGGAGCTCTTCGAGGAGTTCTTCCGCGCCGTCGCCATGAACTCGGCCATGACCGTCCACCTGACGCAGCGCGCCGGCACCAACGCGCACCACATCGCCGAGGGCCTCTTCAAAGCCTTCGCCCGCGCGCTCCGCATGGCCGTCGAGGCCGACCCCCGCGCCGAGGGCACCATCCCCTCCACCAAGGGCGTGCTGGAGGCGTGATGCGGGTCTTCACCGTCCACGCCCGGGCCGGCGAGGGGAAACCCGCCACCCGCCTCGTGCGGGAGGGCTTCTCCGGCTGGGCCACTCTCTTCGGCCCCCTCTGGCTGATCCGCCACGGGCTCTGGCTCGCGCTCCTCGGCTACCTCCTGCTCGCCACCGCCGTCGCCTTCGTCCCCGATCCCTGGGAGGGCTGGGCGACGCTGGCGCTCCAGCTCCTGCTCGGCCTGCACGCCCGCGACCTCCAGCGCTGGACGCTGCGCCGCCGCGGCTTCGCGACCGAGGGCGTGGTCGCCGGGCGCGACGAGGAGGAGGCGCTGCTCCGCCTCCTCTCCGCCCGCCCGGGCCTCGCCCGCGGGGTGATGGCGTGAAGGTCGCGGTCATCGACCCCGGCTCGGGCAACCTCGCCTCCGTCCGCCGCGCCTTCGAGCGCGCGGCGCGCGAGGAGGGCCTGCCGCTTGACCTCACCGTCACCACCACCGCGGAGGAGGTCCGCGCGGCCGACCGCGTGGTGCTGCCGGGCCAGGGCGCCTTCGCCGCCTGCGCCCGCGGCCTCGCCGCCCTGCCGGGGGTGGAGGAGGCGCTGCGGGAATCCGCCATGGACCGCGGCCGCCCCTTCCTCGGCATCTGCGTCGGCATGCAGCTCATGGCCGAGCGCGGGCTGGAGCACGGCGTGACCCCCGGCCTCGGCTGGGTCACCGGCGAGATCGCGCCGATGGACCCCCGCGGCGAGGACGGCGCCCCGCTCCCCCTGCCGCAGATGGGCTGGAACGCCCTCGACACCCGCGCGGCCCATCCCCTCCTCGCCGGATTGCCCGAGGGGGCGCACGCCTACTTCGTCCACTCCTACGCCCTCGCCGGCGGCCGGCGCGAGGAGTTGCTGGCGAGCACCGCCTATGGCGGCGAGGTCGCGGCGGTGATCGGGCGCGACAACCTCGCCGGCACCCAGTTCCACGCGGAGAAGTCCGGGCCCGTCGGGCTCCGGATCCTGCGGAACTTCCTCCGCTGGAACCCATGACCCAGGCGACCCACACCCTTCTCGTCGAGCGCGTCGATTCCCTCTCCGATGCCGACCTCGCCGACCTCTGCGAGGCGACCGACGCCGCCATCATCGAGGGCGGCGGCTTCGGCTGGGTGAACGCCCAGGGGCGCGAGGCGCTGACGCGGCACTTCCGCGGCGTGCTGCTGGTGCCCGAGCGCGTGCTCTTCGTGGCCCGCCTCGACGGCCACCCCGTCGGCTCCGCCCAGCTCGTCCGCCCGCCCCGCTACAACGAGGCCCAGGCCTGGTCCGCCCAGCTCACCCACGCCTACATCGCGCCCTACGCCCGCGGCCACGGCCTGGCGCGGCTGATGGTGCGGCGGGTGGAGGAGCACGCGGCGGCGCTGGGCCACCGCGTCCTGAACCTCGACGTGCGCGAGACCCAGGAGACCGCGATCGCCCTCTTCGAAGGGCTCGGCTACACGCGCTGGGGCACCCACCCCGCCTACGCCCGGATCGAGGGCCGCACCGTCGCCGGCCACCACTACTACAAGGCGCTGGAGCCCGTGCGCGGCCGTTCCAAGGACGCGCTGTTTCCCCCCGAACGATAAGCCGCCGCGGGCGACGCCGGCCGGCCGAGGAACCGCCATGGACTTCACCCCCTACCCCGCCATCGACCTCAAGGGCGGGCAGGTCGTGCGCCTGAAGCGCGGCGACATGGCGCAGGCGACGGTCTACGGCGACCCCGCCACCCAGGCCCGCGCCTTCGACGAGGCCGGCTTCCCCTGGCTGCACGTCGTGGACCTCGACGGCGCCTTCGCCGGCCGCCCCGCCAACGCGGAGGCCGTGCGCGCCATCCTCGCCACCACCACCCGCCCCGTGCAGCTCGGCGGTGGCATCCGGGACATGGCGACCGTGGAGGCCTGGCTCGGGGCCGGCATCGCCCGCGTCATCCTCGGCTCCGCCGCCGCGAAGGACCCGGACTTCGCCCGCGCCGCCTGCCGCGCCCATCCCGGCCGCGTCGCCATCGGCATCGACGCGCGGGACGGCCGGGTCGCGACCGAGGGCTGGGCCGAGACCGGCACGCTCACCGCCCTCGACCTCGCCCTCCGGCTCGAGGACGCGGGGGCTGCCGCCATCATCCACACCGACATCGACCGCGACGGCATGCTCGGCGGCGTCAACGTCGAGGCTACGGCGGCGCTGGCCGCGCGCCTCGCCACCCCCGTCATCGCCAGCGGCGGCGTGGCCGGGCCGGACGACCTCGCGGCGCTGCGCGCGACCGGCACCATCGCCGGCGTCATCATCGGCCGCGCCCTCTACGACGGGCGGCTGACGGCGCGGGACGCGCTGGCCGCGGCCTGAGCCGGCGCATGAGCGGGACCATCCCGGCGGAGGAGGAGGAGGACGGCCTGCCCATGCCGCGGCGGCTGCTCGCCGCCTTCGGCGTGCTGCTCGGCACCTTCCTCGGCACGCTCGACAGCTCCATCGCCAACGTCGCGCTGCCGACCATCGCGCACGACCTCGGCGGCACGCCCGCGGCCTCGGTCTGGGTGGTGAACGGCTACCAGCTCGCCACCGCCGTCGCCCTGCTGCCGCTCGCCTCCCTCGGCGAGCGGATCGGCGCGCGGCGGCTCTACCTCGCGGGCACGCTCATCTTCACCCTCGCCTCCCTCGCCTGCGCGCTGGCCCCGAGCCTCGGGGGGCTGGTCGCCGCGCGCGTGGCCCAGGGCCTGGGCGGCGCCTGCTCCTCGGTCGTGGGCGGGGTGCTCATGCAGGCGATCTTCCCGCGCCGGCTGCTCGGGCGCGGCATCGCCCTCTTCGGGCTGACCGTCGCCATTTCCACGGCCCTGGGGCCGAGCGTCGCGGCCGGCATCCTGACGGTCGCGAACTGGCGCTGGCTCTTCGCGGTCAACCTGCCCATCGGCGCGCTGGCGATCGCGATGGCCCTCCGCTATCTGCCGCCCGGCCCCCGCCAGCACCGCCCCTTCGACCTCGCGGGCACGTTGCTCAACGCGGCCGCCCTCGTGCTGCTCGTGCTCGGCGTGGACGCGCTCGGCGGCTCGGCCGCCCTGGGCCTCGCGGGCATCGCCGCGGGCGTCGCGCTGATGGTCCTCCTGCTGCGCCAGCAGCGCGCCCGCCCGCACCCGCTGGTGCCGCTCGACCTGTTGCGCATCCCGCTCTTCGCGCTCTCCTTCGCCACCTCCATCCTCTCCTACGCCGCGCAGACGGTGGCCTATGTCGCGCTGCCCTTCTTCTTCCAGCACGGGCTCGGCTACGACGCGGTGCGGACGGGGCTGCTCATCACCCCCTGGCCGCTCGTGATCGTCGTGGTGGCGCCCCTCTCGGGATACCTGTCGGACCGCTACCCCGCGGGCATCCTCAGCAGCATCGGCATGGGCTGCCTCGCGGCCGGGCTCCTCGCCCTTGCCCTGCTGCCGGCCGCGCCCTCGGACCCCGACATCGTCTGGCGGATGGTGCTCTGCGGCATCGGCTTCGGCTTCTTCCAGACGCCGAACAACCGGGCGATCCTCACCGCCGGCCCCCGGTCGCGCGCGGGCGCGGCCAACGGGATGCTCGCCCAGGCGCGGCTGCTGGGCACGACGCTCGGCGCGGCGGTGGTGGCCGTCGGCTTCGGGCTGCTCGGCGACGGCGCCACCGCGCCCCTCCTGCTGGCGGGCGCGGGCTTCGCCCTCGCGGGCGCCGCGGTCAGCCTCGGGCGGCTGGGCCTGCGCGCGCCGGCGAAGGGCTGAGGCCGCCGGGCGGTCAGCCCGCCCCGTTCAGCCCGAGACCAGCTCCGAGAGGCACCCCGCCTCGGTCCGCCGCTGCGTGCCCGAGGCCCGCGCCGCCGCCCAGGCGACCCGCGGCGTCCGGTTCTCGCGGTAGAGCACGACGTCCAGCGCGCAGTTCGGCCCCTGGTAGAGCCAGATCTCCGCCTCCCCCTCCGGCCGCCGCCGCGTGGGCTGGCCGAGCACGGCGATCACCCCCTCGCGCGACTGGCCGAGAAGGGCGGAGACGCTGCCGGGAGCCCCGCGGCCGGCCGGCGCATTGGAAAGGGGGGCGCTCGGCAGGGGACGCGTGGCCGCCGGCCCGGCGTCGAGGCTGGCGATGCTCGCGCGGTGGCTCTCCAGCACCTCCTCCAGCACGCGGCTGGCGGTGCGGTCCGGGGCGGGGGCGCAGCTCGCGAGGGCCATGGCCAGGGCGGCGCCCAGCGACCGGCGGGCCGTCCGGCCCCGGGCCGGGGGGCGGGGGGGCTGCGCGCCGGTGTCCGGTTGCATGGCCATTCCTGGGCCATTCCTGGCTCGGAGAGGGTGGCGGGCGCGCGGGCCGTCCCGCCGCGCCCCTGGAAAGCGCCCCGGGGCCGGGGCGCGGCGCTCAGTAGCGTGTCGGCGCCATGTTGGGCTCCGCGTATTGCGGCGACTGGCTCGGCTGCGGCGCGGGCGAGGGCGCCTGCGGGGGCGCGGCGGCCTGGGCGTCCGTCAGCATCTCCATGCTGCCCGAGAGCTGCCCGCCCTCCTCGACCGAGAGGCGCCGGGTGCGGGCGGTGCCGAGCACGCGGCCGGTGGAGCGGATGGTGAGGCTGCCGCGGGCGGTGATGGTGCCGTCGAACACGCCGGCGATCTCGGCGTCCTCCACCTGCACCGCGCCCTTGAAGACGCCGGAATGGGTGATCTGCAGCTCGGTCGCGTGGATCATCTGGCTCTCGACCGTGCCGTCCACCACCAGGCGCTCGGCGTCCGCGACCGTGCCCTGGAGCGAGATGCCCTTGCCGACGACCAGCGTGCGGCGCTCGGCGGTGGCCGCGCGCGCGGCGGGGCGGGCCGGCATGGTCACGCCCGGCGCGGTCGGCGCCTGGGGCATGGTGGGCTTGGGCGGCAGGCTCATGACGGGGTCCTTGGGCGCTTGGCCCGGGGTGGGACGGAACGGAGGCATGGCCAGGTCGGGATCGCGGGACACCGGCACGGTCGTGGGTTCGGACGGACCCTGGTCAGTCGGGCGGCGGCGGAAGACGGACATGGCATTTCCCTGCAGGCAGGCGATCGTGATCCGGCTCGGCGAACCGTCCGGCGGACCCGGCGTGCAAGGGCTTTGCAAGCCGCGAACCAGCGGACAGAGGACCCGGCGCGGTGGGAACCCCCCGGCCCCGCACCTGCGTCCCTCGGCTATCACGGTCCGGAGATCGGGCACAACGGCCGGATGCGCGGCGGGCGCGGATAATTGCGCGGCACGGCCGGCGGCACGGCCGGAGGGGGGGTCTGCCCGACGCGGCGCCGCGTGCTATGGCACGGCCGGACGGCCCCCGGGGAACCATCCCTCCCCGGCCCAGGCAACACGCGAAGGAAGACCAGCATGGCGCAAACCGGCACGGGAGGGGCAGCGCTCGACGTCCTCGGCATCGGCAACGCCATCGTGGACGTCGTCGCCTCCGCCACCGAGGCGACGCTCGCCGAATGGGGCATGGCCAAGGGCGCCATGGCCCTCATCGACACCGCCCGCGCCGAGGCGATCCACGCCTCCCTCACCGCCAGCGTGCAGACCGGGGGCGGCTCGGCCGCCAACACCTGCGCGGCCGCCGCCTCGCTGGGCGCGAAGGCCGGCTACCTCGGCAAGGTCGCGGACGACGAGCCCGGCCGCGCCTTCGCGGCCGACCTCAAGGCGCTCGGCATCCGCTTCCCCACCGCGCCGCTGAAGGGCGGCGACCCCACGGCGCGCTGCCTCATCCTCGTCACGCCCGACGGGCAGCGGACGATGAACACCTATCTTGGCGCCTGCGTCGCCTTCGGCGAGGCGGACGTGGACAAGGCGGCCGTGGAGTCCGCCGCCGTCACCTACCTCGAGGGCTACCTCTTCGACCCGCCGGCCGCGCAGGCCGCCTTCCGCCACGCGGCCGCCATCGCCCACGGCGCGGGGCGCGCGGTCGCCCTCACCCTGTCGGACGCCTTCTGCGTCGGCCGGCACCGCACCGCCTTCCTCGACCTCATCACGCGCGACTGCGACATCGTCTTCGCCAACGAGGACGAGGCGCTCTCCCTCTTCCAGGTGAACGACGTGGACGAGGCCACCCGCGCCTTCGCCGCCACCGGCAAGCTCGTCGCCCTCACCCGCAGCGAGAAGGGCAGCCGCATCATCGGGGGTGGCGAGGTCATCGATATGCCGGCGGCGCCCACCACGGTCATCGACACCACCGGCGCGGGCGATGCCTACGCCGCCGGCTTCCTGGCCGCCCACGCGAAGGCCCTGCCGCTGGCCGAGTGCGGCCGCTGGGGCAGCGTGGCGGCGAGCGAGGCGATCTCGCATTTCGGCGCCCGCCCGCAGGCCGACCTCAAGGCCCTCGTCGGGGCCTGACCCCCTCCCGCGACGGCCGCGGGGCGTTCCCGCGGCCGGAACCCGCGGGGGGACAAGGCGCCCCCGGCGTGGGAAGCCGCCCCGTCCCGGCCGCGTTCCAGCCCGGCACCACCCAGCACCCGACCACCCAGCACCCGACCACCAGGCAAAGGCCCTCCATGACCCGCCCGACCAGCTCCCTCGCCATCGCCCTCGCGGCCCTCGCCCTCGCCGGCCCCGCCTTCGCCCAGTCCGGCTACGCCGACCCCGCCATCCGCGAGATGCAGCGCGAGCGCGGCAGCCCGGCCGTGCCCTACGTCCCCGCCCAGGACCGCAACGCCGCCATGGCCGACAGCCTGGACGTCCAGACCGCCCGCGGCCTGATCGCCGAGGCCCGCGCCGCCCTCGTCCGCCGCCGCGCCGGGGCCGCCGTCGAGGCGCTGGAGCGCGCCGAGACCCGCCTGCTGACCAACTCCGTCGTCGCGACCGAGGCCTCCCGGCCCCAGGGCAGCGCGGCCCTGAGCCAGCTCGCCGCCGCCCGCCGCCTCGCTGGCCAGGGCGACACCCGCTCGGCCCTCCAGGCGCTCGACCGCGCCGAGAACGCCCTTCTCGCCACCCCCTCCGGCCCCGGCGCCGTCCCCCTGCCCGAGAGCGCGCCGACGGCCATCGACGTCCAGCCGCCCGTGCCGCCCTCCGCCCGCCCGCCGCGCCTGCCCCGCCCGGTGCCGCCCTCCCCCTACATGCCCGGCGAGGCCGCTCCCCCGCGGGGCTGACCCCGGCCCGGCGGCGCGGGAGGGCCGCCCCCCCCGCCCGCCGACCGGGACCGCATGACGGGGGCGCATGCGCGGGACGGGCCGCAAGCATCGCGGAATCTCTCGCAATCCGGCCCATGGCACGCTATCTGTGCGCTGCAACAAGCCGAACCGCCGAAGAAAGGCCCCGCCGCCCGATGCGCGCGGGGCCTTCCATATGGATGGATCTTCGAGCGAAGGCCGCGCCCCCGTCGGGGGGTGCGAAACGGGCGCGATCGGTTTCCCGGGCATCTTCCGGGCCAAACGGCATCGCGCGCACCGGGGCGGCACGCCCCGGCCAGACGAAGGACACCGCGCGATGACACAAAGCATCCGCAACGTGGCGATCATCGCCCACGTCGACCACGGCAAGACCACCCTCGTGGACAACCTGCTGAAGCAGGCCGGCGCCTTCCGCGTGAACCAGGTCGTGGCCGAGCGCGCCATGGACCGCAACGACCTCGAGCGCGAGCGCGGCATCACGATCCTCGCCAAGTCCACCGCGGTGGAGTGGAAGGGCGTGAAGATCAACATCGTCGACACCCCTGGCCACGCCGACTTCGGCGGCGAGGTGGAGCGCATCCTCTCGATGGTCGACGGGGCGATCGTCCTCTGCGACGCCGCCGAGGGCCCGCTGCCCCAGACGAAGTTCGTGCTCACCAAGGCGCTCGCCCGCGGCCTGAAGCCGATCGTCGTCATCAACAAGGTCGACCGCCAGGACGCGCGCGCCGACGAGGTGCTGAACGAGGTGTTCGACCTCTTCGCGGCGCTGGGCGCCTCCGACGAGCAGCTCGACTTCCACACCATGTTCGCCTCCGGCCGCCAGGGCTGGGCCGACCTGACGATGGACGGGGCCCGCAAGGACCTCTCCCCCATGTTCGACCTCATCCTGAGCCACGTGCCCGAGCCCACGGTCGACCGCGACGCCCCCTTTGCGATGAACGCCTCCATCCTCGAGGCCGACAACTTCCTCGGCCGCATCCTCACGGGCCGCATCGAGCAGGGCACCGCCCGCACGAACATGCCGGTCCGCGTGCTGCGCCAGGACGGCTCGATCGTTGAGACGGGGCGCTTGACGAAGCTGATGACCTTCTCCGGGCTCGACCGCGTGCCGGTGGACGAGGTCCAGGCGGGCGACATCTGCGCCATCGCCGGCCTGTCCGACGCCACGATCCCCGACACCATCGCCTCCCCCGAGGTGACGGAGCCGCTGCCCGCCATCCCCGTCGACCCGCCGACGCTGAGCATGACCTTCCGCATCAACGACGGCCCGCTCGGCGGCCGCGAGGGCAAGAAGGTCACCTCCCGCCAGATCCGTGACCGCCTCTTCAAGGAGACGGAGGGCAACGTCGCCATCAAGGTGAAGGTGTCCGAGGAAGTGGACGCCTTCGAGGTCGCCGGCCGCGGCGAGCTCCAGCTCGGCGTCCTCATCGAGCAGATGCGCCGCGAGGGCTTCGAGCTCACCATCGGCCGCCCGCGCGTGCTGACGCAGGTGAACCCCGAGACCGGCGAGAAGGAGGAGCCCTTCGAGGAGGCGCTCATCGACGTCGACGAGCAGTACTCGGGCGTCGTCGTCGAGAAGATGTCGCTCCGCAAGGGCATGATGCAGGACATGCGGCCGTCCGGCGGCGGCAAGGTGCGCCTGACCTTCCACATCCCGTCGCGCGGCCTCATCGGCTACCACGGCGAGTTCATGACGGACACGCGCGGCACCGGCATGATGAACCGCTTGTTCCTTGGCTATCAGCCCTGGGCCGGGTCGATCGAGGGCCGCGTGAAGGGCAGCCTCATCTCCAATTCGGACGGCGAGGCCGTGCAGTACTCCCTCTTCGCCCTGCAGGAGCGCGGCGCGCTCTTCGTGGACCCCGGCGTGAAGGTCTATGTCGGCATGATCCTCGGCGAGCACTCGCGCGAGAACGACCTCGACGTGAACCCGATCAAGGAGAAGAAGCTCACCAACATCCGTGCCGCCGGCAAGGACGAGGCGCTTCTCCTGGTGCCGCCGCGCCGCATGTCGCTCGAGCAGGCCATCGCCTACATCGAGGAGGACGAGCTGGTGGAGGTGACGCCGACCGCGGTGCGGCTGCGCAAGCGCTACCTCGACCCGCACGAGCGCAAGAAGCACGCCCGCCGCTCGGAGAGCGAGGCGGCGTGATCCGGGCCGGGGGCACAGCCCCCGGGACCGCGACAGGCAAAACCCCCGGCGGGTCTCCCGCCGGGGGTTCTCTTTATCCGAACAACCCCGGCCGCCCCGGCAGCCGGTCCGTCACCCCGGCCGAGCGCGGGTTCCACCACCACCGCCCGCGCGGCCCGACCACCACCCCCGCCTGGTGCCGCGGCCCCGGCGAGTGCCGCGCCTCCCCCGCCAGGATGGCCGCCCCGCGCGGCGTCGGCGCGTGCGGCGCCTCCCGCGCCAGCAGCCGCCGCGTACCGGTGGAGAGCCGCCCGACCACGTCGCGCAGGATGAGGTCGGTGAGGTGGAACACCGGGTCGGCCGCCCGCAGGTGGCGCAGCATCGGCCCCTCCTCCGTGATCCCCTCCGCTGCCGCCCGCATCACCAGCCGCTCCGTCAGCGAGAGGCCGTCCGTCACCCAGGGCAGGTCCTGCAGGTGCCGCCGCATCGCGCGCGCCAGGTGGGGCAGCGGCAGGGCCCGGCGGGTCAGCCGGTCGAGCGCCGTCGGGTCGTCCGAGGCGAAGGCGTCCCAGGCCTCGGCCCCCGCCTCGACCGCCGACCAGGGCAGCGGCTCCGCCTCGATCGCCTCCAGCTCCGCCTGCGGCATCTCCGCGAAGCCGCGCACCCCGTCCGGCGGCACCAGCCAGAGCCGCCCGGCCAGCGCCGGCCAGGCCGCCAGCACCGAGAGCACGCGGATGAGCGCCGCCTGGTCCCAGAGGTCGTGCTCGAACCAGAGCAGCACGCGGCCGTATTGCGGCAGCTCGCGCAGCGCCGCGTACTCGCCGGCCAGCCGCGCCCGCACGCCCGCGACCCCGTGCGCGTAGTGCCCGGCCACGAAGCCCGCGCGGCGGGAGACGTAGTCCTCGGGGAACTCGCCGTGCACCGGCCCCTGGCAGACGGGGTCCGCGATGGGGAAGAAGGCGCCGGGAACCCGGCCCCGCAGGTCGTCCCCGCAGCGGATGGACGCGATCGCCTCCGTCACCGTTGCCCTGTCCTCCCCGGGCGCGCCGCCCTCGTCACGATCCAGCCCCCAAGCTCTCGCCGAGTTTCATGAAGCCCTGGTTTACGCCGCGCCCTCACAGGGCCCGGTGCGCGATGTCGCGCCGGCAGAAGCCGCCGGGCCAGTCGAGCGCGTCCACGGCCCGGTAGGCCGCCTCCCGCGCGGCGCGGAGGTCGGGCGCGGCGGCGCCGATGCCCAGCACCCGGCCGCCGGCGGCGACCACCGACCCGTCCGGCCCCCGCGCCGTGCCCGCGTGGAAGACCCGCGCCCCCGGCACCGCCGCCGCCGCCTCCAGCCCGCCGATCCGCCCGCCCTTCTCCACCGCGCCGGGGTAGCCGCGCGCGGCCACGACGACGACGAGCGAGGGCTCATCGGACCACTCCAGCGAGACGCCCGAGAGATCGCCGGCCGCCGAGGCCGCCAGCGCCGGCAGCAGGTCGCCCCGCAGCCGCATCATCAGCGCCTGGCACTCGGGGTCGCCGAAGCGCACGTTGAACTCGATCACCCGCGGGCCGGTCGCCGTCAGCATCAGCCCGACGAAGAGCACGCCGCGGAAGGGCGCGCCGCGCCGGGCCATCTCGGCCAGCACGGGGTCCACCACCCGCGCCATCACCTCGTCCCGCAGGGCGTCGGTGAAGGCGGGGGGCGGGGAATAGGCGCCCATCCCGCCGGTGTTCGGGCCGGTGTCGCCGTCCCCCACCCGCTTGTGGTCCTGCGCCGCCGCCAGCGGCAGCGCGCGCACGCCGTCGCAAAGGGCGAAGAAGGAGGCCTCCTCGCCGATCAGGCACTCCTCGATCACCACGCTCGCCCCGGCCTCGCCGTGGACGCGGCTCTCCATGAGGTCGGCGATCGCGGCCTCGGCCTCCGCCACCGTCGCCGCCACCACCACGCCCTTGCCGGCGGCCAGCCCGTCCGCCTTCACCACGATCGGGGCGCCCTGTGCCCGCACATAATCCCGCGCGGCCGCGGGGTCGTCGAAGCGCGCCCAGCCGGCCGTGGGCGCGCCGGCGGCGTCCAGCACCTCCTTCGTGAAGGCCTTGGACCCCTCCAGCCGCGCCGCCGCCGCGTCCGGCCCGAAGCAGGCGATGCCGGCGGCGCGGAGCGCGTCGGCCAGCCCGAGCGTCAGCGGCGCCTCGGGGCCGACCACGACGAGGTCCACCGCCTTCTCCTGCGCGAAGGCCACCAGCGCCGGCACGTCCTCCGCCCCGATCGCCACGCATTCCGCGTGGGCGGCAATCCCTGGGTTGCCCGGGGCGCACCAGAGGGCCGTGAGGGCCGGGCTCCCGGCGATGCGCCAGGCGAGGGCGTGCTCGCGGCCACCGCCGCCGACCAGGAGAACCTTCATGCGCGCGCCCATCCCCGAAGCGGAATCCAGGGAGAGGCCTCCCCGCCGCCCTTTCTATTTTCGCCGGCGGGCGAGGGCCAGGGGTGCCGCCGCTCAGGTCACCAGGGGGAAGGTGACGCGGAAGCCGGTCCCCTGCGCCTGCTCCGTCCGCTCCAGCCGGCCGCCGACCTGCTGCACCAGCCGCCGCACGAGCTCCGTGCCCGAGCTGCCGGGCCGGGGCGGGCCCATGCCGATGCCGTCGTCGCGCACCCAGAGCCGGCCCTCGCCGGGCGGCGCCACCTCGAACTCCACCCGGATCACCCCGCCCCGCCCCTGCGGGAAGGCGTGCTTGAGCGCGTTCGTCACCAGCTCGTTCACCACGAGGCCGAGCGGCACGGCGCGGGAATGCGGCATCGCCGCGCTCTCGAGCGTGGCCTCGACCAGCACGCCCTCCCGCCGCTGGGAGAGGTTGCCGCAGAGGGCCTGGAGGTAGTCCGACAGGTTGATCAGCCCCGTCGCGCCGTCGGGGCTGAGCTGGTCGTGCGCGACGCCGATGGCGGCCACGCGGTCCAGCACGTCGCCGAAGACACGCCGCGCCTCCTGGTCCGGCAGGCGCCGCCGCTGCATGACCAGCAGCGAGAGGACGAGCTGGAGGTCGTTCTTGCTGCGGTGCTGCAGCTCCCCGCGCAGCATCCGCTCCTGCGCCAGGGCCCGGGCGGCGTCGGCCACCGCGCCCACCGCCGCCTGCTCCCCGATCCGCCCGCGCAGCGCGAGGCCGAGCGTGTGGCCCAGCGCCGAGAGGAAGCGCACGTCGTCCTGGCCGAAGTGCCGGGGCTCCTGGCTGTCCACCTCCAGCACGCCCCAGACATAGCCGTCCACCGCCACGGGCACGTTGAGCAGGGAGACGATGCCGTGGTCCCGTAGCAGCCCGGAATAGCGGTACTCCGGGTCGTTCGGCAGGTCCGCAACCACGTTGGGCAGCCGCGTCTGCAGGGCCTGGCCGGGCGGGGAGGCGAGGTCGGTGCCGAGGCTCACATGCCCCACCACCCCCGGCCCCCAGCCCACCCCCGCCACCACCAGCAGGTCCCCCACCTCCGGCCGGTAGCGGAGCACCTTCGTGTGGCGGATGCCGATGCCGCGCGCGGCCTGCACGCAGGCGAGCTGGGTGAGCCGGTCCACCTCGTTGCTCTCGCCGGTCATGCGGCCGAAGTCGCTGAGGATCTCGCCGTAGCGTCGCAGCCGGGTGAGCTGGTCCTCGGGCGGGGAAAGGGTATCGGCTGGCATGGGGCGGCCGGGAACTCCGGGGAGGGGGAGGGGGACGCTTCCGCGCGACGGGCGCCGCCCGCGTGGCGCCGGGGAGCGGACGGGGCCATAATGCCGCCGATGGACGGCACCCACGGCAACATACCCGAATACAGCGTCACGGAAATCTCCGGCGCCGTGAAGCGGACGCTCGAGACCGCCTTCGGGCGCATCCGCGTGCGCGGCGAGATCACCGAGTTCAAGACCTATCCCTCGGGCCACTCCTACCTCTCGATGAAGGACGAGACGGGCACCATCCGCGCGATCATCTGGCGCGGCGCCCTCTCCAAGCTCGCGGTCCGGCCCGAGAACGGCGTGGAGGTGATCGCGACCGGCAAGATCACCGCCTCCGACAAGCGGTCCGACTACGCGCTGCAGATCGAGCGGCTGGAATACGCCGGCGAGGGCGCGCTGCTGGCGCGGATCGAGAAGCTGCGCCTCCGCCTCGGCGCCGAGGGCCTCTTCGACGAGGGCCGCAAGCGCCCGCTCCCCTTCCTGCCCGAGGTGATCGGCGTCATCACGAGCGAGAAGGGCGCGGTGCTGCACGACATCCGCACCACCCTCGCCCGCCGCTTCCCCCGCCGCGTGCTGCTGATCCCCGTGGCCGTGCAGGGCCAGGGCGCGGCCGAGCAGGTGGCGGCCGCCATCGCGACGATGGGCGCCCTCTCGCCGCTGGGCCGCATCCCGCGGCCGGACGTGATCATCGTCGCCCGCGGCGGCGGCAGCCTCGAGGACCTGATGGCCTTCAACGAGGAGGTGGTGGTCCGCGCCGCCGCCGCCTCGCCCATCCCCCTCATCTCCGCGGTCGGGCACGAGACCGACACCACCCTCATCGACTTCGCCAGCGACCGCCGCGCGCCCACGCCCACCGCCGCGGCGGAGCTCGCCGTGCCCTCGCGGGAGGAGCTCCTCGCCGCCCTCCAGCAGCGCGGCACCCGCCTCGCCCGCGCGGCCCATTCGGTGCTCGACCGCGGGCGGCTCCGCCTCGGCCGCGCGGCGACGGGGCTGCCCGACCTGCCCGCCCTCGTCGCCGCCGGGCGCAACCGGCTGGAGGACCGTGGCCACCGCCTCCAGCTCGCCCCGCGCGCCCTCATCGGCGCCAAGCGGCGGCTGCTGGAGGGCACGGCCGCCCGCCTGCCCCGCCCGCAGGAGGCCATCGCGGCCCGCCGCGCCGCCCTCTCCCTACTGGCGCTCCGCGCCGGCGGCGCCGCCCGCTCGGCGCTCGACCGCTCCTCCCGCCGCCTCGCCGGCCTGCCCGACCCGGCGCCGCTCCTCCGCGCCCGCCTGCGCGAGGCGCGCGCGCGCGAGCTTCGGGGCGCCGAGCGCCTCCAGGCCGCCGCCCAGCGCCGCCTGGCCGAGCGCGGCACGGCCCTCTCCCGCATCCCGGACCCGACGCCCTTCCTGGCCGCGCACCTGCGCACCTGCCGGGCGGCGCTGCGCGGCCTGTCGGCGCGGCTGGAGGGGGCCTCCTACGAGGCGCTGCTGGAGCGCGGCTTCGCCCTCGTCCGGGACAGCGCCGGCCAGCCCGTCACCGCCGCGGCCGGCGTCGCGCCCGGCCAGCGGCTCCTGCTGAAGTTCGCCGACGGCACCCTGAGCGTCACGGACGACCGGGCGAGGCGGCCCGCGAAGGGCGGCGCGGCGCAGGAGACGCTGCTGTAGCGGGCGGCGCGGTGCTCAGGCCACGCCCCGCGACAGCCGGCGACCGAGCCGGTTGCCGGGCTTCTCCACGCCGAGGTGAAGCGCCCAGGCGAGGAGCGTGACGGGGACCAGGCTCAGGAAGCCGGACAGCGTCGGCCCCAGGCCCGCCTGCGCGAGGAGGACGAGGCAGGCCCAGGCCAGGGGAACGTGGACGAGGTAGAGCGGGTAGCTGATGTCGGCGACCCAGCGCAGGGGCGCCGTCCAGGCGCCGCGCGGCTTCAGCCAAGCGGCCGCGACGAAGAGCAGGATCGAGTAGAAGGCGTCCGCCAGGCTGACGCCGAGGGGGCCTGCCCGGAAGAACGGGCCGGCCCCGAGGAGGAAGACGACCCCGAGCACCCCCGCGACGGCGGCGCCCGCGGCCCTCCGCCCCTCGGAGTGCCCGCGGTAGAGCGCGGCGCCGATGAGCATGAAGTTCACGTAGACCAGCATGCCGCTGACCTGGACCGCGATCATGAGCACCGACGCGGGTAGGAGCGAGCCGTTGCGGCAGGCCTCCACCGCCAGCACGCCGCAGAGGCAGCCCACCGCCAGCCCGACGAGCGTGCCGAGGCGGATCCGCGGCACGGCGCAGGCGGTGGCTGCGATCAGCGCGTAGAAGACAAGTTCCGTCCGCAGGGTCCAGAGCACGGGAATGACAGGAAACGCGCCGACGAAATCGGCGAGCGCGAAGGCGGAGAACAGCACCGAACGCACCGAGTGCGGCGACACGCCGCCCGCCCAGGCGCAGTAGAGCGCCGTGACGCCCGCCGCCGCCAGCGAGGCCACGATGCAGAGCGGGAAGATCCGGAAGACGCGGCGGAGGATGAAGGCCAGCGGCGGCGTGCGGTCGATCGTCTGCAGGATGACGTAGCCGCTGATGAGGAAGAAGGTCCCGACGCCGAGGCCGCCGACATTGGCGCCGGTGGACCGCGTCAGGACGTCGCCCAGGATGCCGATGACGTTCTGCTGGTAGGCGTCCGGGCCGAAGAGGGGCCCTTCCGGAAGCGGGAGCCAGAGGGAGACCGTCGGCCCGTCGTTGACGCCCACCATGAAGACATGACCCACGGTGACCAGCAGCACCGCGACCGCGCGCAGCACGTCCAGCCAGACGATCCGGCCCGCCTCCGCCACGCCGCGCGAGGAAGGCAGGCTCGGCGCAGGGCAGGAACCCGGGCGGCCCGCGACGTCCCGCAGCGCCGCCGGGCCCAGCAGGAGCCCGTTCAAACTGAGATCCCGTTCAACCTGGGCGGCTCCGGATCGGGTGGGGGGGCATCACACAGAACAGGGGGGCCAACAAGTCAAATCCCCCTCGGCCTACCCATCGCCCCCCCCCGGGGGCAAGATCGGCCGGATGCCTTTCTTCCCCTCCCGGTCCGCGATCCCCGCCACCCGCCTGCCCCGCCGCGCGGCGCTCGCCCTGCCGGCGCTCCTCCTCGCCCGCCCCGCGGCCGCGGCCCTCGTCCTGCCGGAGCGCGTCGCCCAGGGCGCCCTCGTCACCGGCCGCGCCGAGCCCGGCAGCCGCGTCGCATTCGAGGGGCGCGCGCTGCGCGTCTCGCCGGCGGGGGTCTTCGCCTTCGGCCTCGGCCGCGACGCCGGCCCGGAGGCGACGCTCGCCGTCACCGCCCCGGGCGGCGCGCGCGAGGAGCGGCGCCTGGCCGTCCTGCCGCGCGCCTGGGACATCCAGCGCCTGGAAGGCCTTCCCGGCCGCATGGTCACCCCTGACGCCGAGGACATGGCGCGCATCCGCGCCGAGCAGGAGCGCCTGAACGCCGCCCGCCGCACGGACACGGCCACCCCCTACTTCGCCGAGGGCTTCGACTGGCCCGCGCGCGGCCGGATCAGCGGCGTCTACGGCAGCCAGCGCATCCTGAACGGCCAGCCCCGCGCCCCGCATCTCGGCCTCGACATCGCGGTGCCCGTGGGAACGCCCCTCATGGCGGCGGCGGGCGGGCGCGTCACCCTGGCCGAGAACCTCTACTTCACCGGCAACACCCTGCTGATCGAGCACGGCCACGGCGTGACCACCCTCTACGCCCACCTGTCGGGGATCGACGTCCGGCCGGGCGAGGAGGTCCGCCGCGGGCAGGTCGTCGGCGCCTCGGGCGCCACGGGGCGGGTCACCGGGCCCCACCTGCATCTCGGGCTGTTCTGGCTCTCGACCTCGCTCGATCCCCGGCCGGTGCTCCCGGACGGGGAGCGCTGAGGCGGCCGAGTCGGATCAGGCCGGCGCGCTGGGCAGGGCGGCCGCCGGGATCACCGTCGCGGCGGCGACGGGAAGGCCGGTGCCGGCCGCCGGCCCGTCCTCCCGAACCGCGCCCTCCTCGCAGGCCGTCCCCACGGCGGGGCGGAAGCCGGCGAGGGCGGGACGGTCGCCGCGAAGCAGGACGCGCGGCGGGAAGTAGTCCCGGCCCGGCTGAAGAACACGCATCGACGGCCTCCGACGGACCAGCGGCCGCAGCCTGCCTACCGTGAGTTGCAAAGATGACTCGCTGACTCGCCATACACGCGTTCTTGATCAAATGACAATCATGAGGCGCGTGCCCCGGGCCAGCCCCCGCCCTGGCCGCGGAGAGGGTGATGAACGGGTGTGCCCCGGGCCCGTTTCACCCTGCGCGACCCCGTTCCGGAAAAACGACGCCCGGGGTGCGCGGTGAACCTTTTGTTCAGCGCCTGCCCCGACAGTCCGGCGCATGCACCCCTCCATCGAGACCGAGGCGACCGCCCCGGCCCCCCTCGCATCCGCCGTCACGCCCCCCATCGTGGCCGTCTTCCACAGCGACGCGCAGGCCCAGGCCGCGGTCGAGGCCGCCGGGGCCGAGATGATCCGCAACCCCTCCCCGGGCGTCGTCTTCCTGCGCCCGGAGCCGGGCCTGGCCGCGCGGCTCTACGCGGCCGGGGCGGGCGTCGTGGTGTCCTAGGCGCGGCTCAGCCGCGCGGCGCCCCGCCCGGCGCGGCGAGCCCCGCCGGGGCGCCCGCCGGCAGCACGGAGGCGGCGCTCCCGCTCACCACCCGCCCGTCCTCCATCATCACGATCCGGTCCGCGACGTCCAGGATGCGCGGGTCGTGCGTGACGAGCAGGATCGCCGTGCCGCGGGACCGCGCGAGGTCGCGCAGCAGCCGCACCACCTCGCCGCCGCTCGCCCGGTCCAGCGCCGCCGTGGGCTCGTCGGCCAGCACGAGGCTCGGGGCGTGCACCAGCGCCCGCGCCACCGCCACGCGCTGCCGCTGCCCGCCCGAGAGCTGGCCGGGCAGCTTCTCCGTGTGCTCGGCGAGGCCGACGGCGGCCATCATCTCCCCCGCCCGCGCCAGCCGCGCCCGCTCCTCGATGGCGCCGTCCAGCTCCAGCGCCATGGCGACGTTCTGCCGCGCGGTGAGGAAGCCGAGCAGGTTGTGGCTCTGGAAGATGAAGCCGATCCGTTGGCGGAGCGAGACGCGCACCCCCTCCCCGGCCCCCGCCAGCTCCTGCCCGAGCACGCGCAGCGACCCCGCCTGCGCCGCCCGCAGCGCGCCCACCAGCGTCAGCAGCGTCGTCTTGCCGCTGCCGGAGGGCCCGGTGAGGATGACGATCTCCCCGGGAGCCACGCGCAGCGCGACGTCCCGCAGCACCTCCCGCCGCAGCGCGCCGTCCCCGTAGGCGTAGGTCACGCTCTCGAGCTCGATGGGGTCGCCCAGCATCAGCGGCGCCCCATCAGAACATGTCCGCGGGGTTGGCGTCGCGCAGCTTGCGCGAGGCCAGCAGCCCCGCCGCCGCGCACATACCGAAGATCATCACCAGCACCCAGGCCGCGCGCTCGACGGTCATGTTCAGCGGCAGGAAGGTCGCGTCCGCCACCACGCCGTAGAGGATGGAGGAGATCACCGTCCCCGGCACGAAGCCGAGCACGGCGAGGATCCCCGCCGCCCCCAGCACGACCCGCCCGAGATAGCCGCTGGAATAGCCGAGCGCCTTGAGCGTCGCGTATTCCTTCAGGTGCCCCGCGATGTCGCTGAACAGCACCTGGTAGACGATCACCATCCCCACGATGAGCCCCATGAGGCTGCCGAAGGAGAAGATGAAGCCGATCGGCGTCGCCTCCTCCCAGTAGCGGCGCTCGTGCGCGCGCAGCTCCGCCTGGGTCAGCACGCCGACATCGGGGGGCAGGATGGCGCGCAGCGCCGCCTGGGTGGCCAGCAGATCCGCGCCCGGCCGCAGCCGGATGGCGCCGAGGTCCACCAGGGACGCCTTCCGCGCGCTGACGACGCGGCGGAAGTTCACCTCCGACACCACGGCGTTGCCGTCCGCCCCGAAGGAGGAGCCGAGCTCCACCGTGCCGACCACGCGCAGGTCGCGGTTGCCGATCTGCACGGGGAAGGCCCCGCGCTCGGCCAGCATCGCCGTCACCGGCCCGAACTCGGGGCGCGAGCGCGCGTCGAAGGCGAAGCTGTCGGGCTGCTTCAGCGCCTCCCGCACGGAGGCGAGGCCGGGCAGGTCCAGCACCCCCGCCTCCACGTCGAAGCCGATGAGCTGGATCGTGCGCCGCGTGCCCGTCGCCGGGTTCCGGAAGCTCGACTGCGCGAGATAGACCGGCGCCGCCGCCGCCACCCCCTCCACCGCCAGCGCCTGGGACACCCGCGCCCGCGGGATCGGCTCCGGCCGGAAGGAGGCGAGCGTCATCGGGCTCATCAGGAACAGGTCCGCCCGCATGGCGCCGATGAGGGTCGTCGCGCTCTCGAACAGCGCCGAGCGGAAGCCGAGCTGCATGAAGACGAGCATGCAGGCGAACATCACCCCCGCGATGGCCGAGGCCAGCCGCGCCTTCTCGGAGCGGAGCTGCCGCCAGGCGAGCCGCACGGCCAGCCGCGTGGAGGCCGCGAGGCCCGGCGGCTTCGGCGCCTCCCGCGTGCCGGGCGGGGGGAGGACGCGGAGTTCGGTGAGCGCGTTCACGGCTGGATGGCCACCTGCACCTGCATGCCCGATCGCCGCGAGAGCGCCGCCCGCGCCGCCTCGTCGAGGGTGAGCCGCACCTCCACCGTGCGCGCGTCCACCGCGGCCACGGGGTCGGTGCCGGCCTGGGTCGTGCGGCGCACCACCCAGCCGATCTCGCGCACCACGGCGTTGAGGCGCGCGGCCTCGCCGGGCACGACCACTTCGGCCGGGGCGCCGGGGCGGAGGCGCGGCAGGTCGGTCTCGTAGACATCCGCCACGACGTCGAGCCGCGAGAGGTCTCCCATCTCGAGCACCCCCTCGCTCCCCACCGCCTCGCCCTCGCGCGCGATGACGCGGAGCACCGTGCCGTCGGCGGGCGCGCGGAGTCGGGCGAGCGCGGCGTCGGCCCGCGCCCGGGCCAGCCCCCCCTGCGCCGCGGCCAGGTCGGCCTCGGCGCGGGCGATGTCCTCGGCGCGCGGGCGGCGCAGCGTCGCCAGCTCCGCCTCGGCCGCCGCGCGCTCGGCGGTCCGCTGCGCCGCGAGGTAGCGGTTGCGCTCGGCGTTCGCCGCCGCCCCGGCGCCGGAGGCGACGAGGGACTGGGAGCGCCCGGCGTCGCGCATCGCGGTCTCCTCCGCCGCGCGCAGCGCCTCGACGCGCGCCTCGGCGGCCGCGAGCTCGCTCTCGCTTCCCCCCGCGCGGGTGCGGGCGAGGGTGGCCGCCGCCTGCGCGGCCCGCCCCGTCGCCTCCTCCACGGAGGCGTCGCGCTGCGCGGCGTCGGCGAACTCCGCGAGGACCTGCCCCGCCGCCACCCGGTCGCCCTCCGTGACGAGCAGCCGGTCCAGCCGCGCGCCGCTCGCGGGGGCGGCGAGGCGGCGGATGCGACCGGCGGGCTCCACCCGGCCCAGCGCCCCCACCCCGATCGGCCCCGCGGCCGCCGCGGAGGCCACGGGCGGGGGCGGCGCGAAGGGGCCGAGGCCCGCGGACCAGGCGCCGGCCCCGGCCGCCAGCGCGACCAGCGCGAGCCAGCCCAGCGCCCTCACGCGCCGCGCTCCAGCAGGCCGTGCAGCGTGGCGCGCAGCGCCGCCAGCTCCGCGGGCCCGGGCTCGTAGAGCTGGAACAGGCGCGCCATGAACAGCCCGTCCCCCGCCATCATGGCGGCCGCCGCGACGCCGGGGGGCGTGCCGTCCGCCACCGCCTCCGCCCGCACCCGCGCGAAGAAGGCGCGGACGGGGTCGAGCAGGGCGGGGTCGTGGTGGAAGGCGGCCAGCAGCACCGCGGCGGCCCGCGAATGGGCCTCGAGGATGTGCGGCTCGTCGAAGGTGAAGGCGAGGCAGGCGCGCACCGCCCGCCCCGGTCCCTCGGGCTGCGCGGCCAGCATCGCCTCGTAGTCCGCGGCGATGCGGTCGGCCAGGCGCTGCATCAGCGCGACCAGCAGCGCCTCCTTCGAGGCGAAGTGGTAGAGCAGCCCGCCCTTGGAGATCCCCGCCTCCCGCGCGGCGCCCTCCAGCGTCAGGGAATGGACGCCGCGGGCGCGGACGATGGCCTCGGCGGCGTCAAGGACGCGGGTGCGGGCGCCGGGCGGGGCGACGGGGTCGAGCGGCATGGCGGTCCACTATACCGGCTGGACGGTAAAGAACAGCCGGAAATGCCACGCCCGTCCGGCGAGATCCCGATCAGGCGTCCGTCAGCACGTGGATGGTCCGGCCCGCCAGCATCTCCCGCGTGGCCTTGCCGTAGGCGACCATGTGCGGCGCCGCCCCGTGCGCCCGCAGCGCCTCCGCGCTCGCCCACTTCTCGATCACGATGAAGCTGTCCGGCCCGATCGGCGTCTGGGCCGGGCCGAAATCGGGCTCGTCGACGACGGGCAGGTACTCGATGCAGCCCTCCTCGGCCAGGACGGCCGGGCAGTTCGCCTGGAAGAGGCGCAGCACCGCCTCCCGCTGGCCGGGCTTGGCGGTGATGATGGCGACGACGTGGATCACGCGGTTCTCTCCCTTTGCAGCCCCCAGGCTAGGCCGGGCGCGCGCGGCTGGGCACCCTCCCCCCGGCGGGCCTGGCCGCTCAGCAGCCGTGGAAGCCGCCACCCGGCAGCGGCGCCAGTTCCAGGATGCCGAGCACCCGGCTGGCCCCGCCCGGCTCCACCGCCGCGAAGGCGCCCTCCGGCAGCGCCCGCCCGCCGACCTCCGGCCCCGCGACCATGATGAAGGGCGTGCGGTGCCCGACCAGCACGCGGTTCGCCCCGGGCGGCACGGGGTCGGCCAGCAGCCGGCGGTGCCCCTCCAGCACCTCGGCCAGCCGGCCGCCCGCGTAGTCGTCGGCGTTGAGGTCGTCCGTCACCCGCACGCGCGCCGCGCCGAAGGCGGCCTCGGCCGTGTCGCGGGCGCGGAGGACGGGGCCGGCCAGCACGGGAAGGGCGACCGGGATGCCCAGTTCCTCCATCCGCCGCCCGATCGCCGCCGCCTGCGCGCGGCCGGCGGGGGAGAGGTTGCGCTGCCCCTCGCGGTCGCCGAGGCGGAAGCTCCGGTCGCAGGGCTCGCCCCGCGTGTCGGCGTGGCGGAGGAAGAGCACCAGCCCCCCGGCCCGCAGCCGCGCCAGCAGCGCCTCCCCCTCCGGCGTCCCCGGCCGGGCCGGCGCCCGCTCCTGCGCCAGGGCCGGCACGGCGAGGACGGAGAGGAGGAGCGCGCGCCGGATCATCCCCGCATCCTGCCACGCCCGGCGCGGCCAAGAAGCACCCATGCGCCGCGCGGCATTCCGGCGCGCGGGGCTTTCCGCTAAGCCCCCGTCCATGCGCTACGTCTCCACCCGCGGCGAGGCCGCCCCCCGCTCCTTCGAGGGCGTCCTCCTGGCCGGCCTGGCCGAGGATGGCGGCCTCTTCCTGCCGGAGACCTGGCCCACCCTGTCCCCCGCCGAGTGGGAGGCGCTGCGCGGCCTGCCCTACCCGGACCTGGCCGCCGACATTATCGGCCGCTTCGCCGGCGACGCCTTCGCCCCCGGCGTGCTGCTGGCCATGTGCCGGGACGCCTATGCCGGCTTCGACACGCCCGCCGTCGCCCCCCTGGTGCAGCTCGACGAGCGCCGCTTCGCGCTCGAGCTCTTCCACGGCCCGACGCTGGCCTTCAAGGACTTCGCCCTCCAGCTTCTCGGCCGGATGTTCGACCACGTGCTCGCCCGGCGCGGCCAGCGCATCACCATCGTCGGCGCCACCTCCGGCGACACGGGCTCCGCCGCCATCGAGGCCTGCCGGGACCGCGACAGCCTCGACATCGTCATCCTCCACCCCGAGGGCCGGACGAGCGCCGTGCAGCGCCGGCAGATGACGACCGTGCTGTCGCCGAACGTGCGCAACATCGCGGTCCACGGCGACTTCGACACCTGCCAGGACCTGGTGAAGGCCATGTTCAACGACGCGCCCTTCCGCGCGGAGATGAACCTCTCGGCGGTGAACTCCATCAACTGGGCGCGCATCGCCGCGCAGATCCCCTACTACGTCGCCTCCGCCCTCGCGCTCGGCGCCCCCGCGCGCGAGGTCGCCTTCGCCGTGCCCACGGGTAACTTCGGCAACGTCTTCGCCGCCTGGGCCGCGCGCGCCATGGGCCTGCCGGTCTCGACCCTCATCATCGGCGCCAACCGCAACGACATCCTCGCCCGCTTCATCGGCGCCAACGACATGACGGCGCGCCCGGTGGCGCCCAGCCTCTCGCCGAGCATGGACATCCAGGTCTCCTCGAACTTCGAGCGCCTTCTCTTCGAGCTCCTCGGCCGCGATGGGGCGAAGACCGCCGCCACCATGCGCGCCTTCCGCGAGACCGGTGCCATGCCCGTGCCCGACGAGGCCTGGCGCGCGGCCACCGCCCTCTTCCGCGCCCACGCCGTGTCCGACGAGGAGACGGTCGCGGAGATGCGCCGCCTGCACGCCCAGGGCTACGACGCCGACCCGCACACCGCCGCCGGCACTGCCGCCAGCCACGCCTGCCCGCCCGAGGACGCGCGCACGCCCATCATCGTCGCCGCCACCGCCCATCCCGCGAAGTTCCCGGACGCGGTCGAGAGGGCCACGGGCGCCCGCCCGGCCCTGCCGCTGCACCTCGCGGACCTCTACGAGCGCGAGGAGCGCTTCACGGTGCTGCCCGCCGACCTCGCGACCATCGAGGCGGCGGTGCGGAGCCACGCGCGCCGCAACGCCTGAGAGCGCCGCGCTAGGCGCCCTTCCGCTCCGGGCCGTCCGTCTCGGCGCGGCCCCGGGCCTCGCCGGCCTCGGGGCTCGCGCCGCCTCCCAGTTGCTCCAGCTTCCGCTTCACCCGCCGGTCCTCTTCGGTCAGGGGCGGCGGGTCCTTGGGCGCGACGCCCGGCGGCACGGAGTCGCCGGGGTCGTGCGCGTGCTCGTGCTATGGGGCCATGGGTCTTCCCTCCCGCGGGAGAGCGCCCCCGCGCGGGTCGGGTTGCGCCGCCTCAGAGCCCCACGCTTCGCAGGAAGGAGAGCGACGGCGCGAAGAAGTACTCGCCGCCCTTCAGGTGCACGAAGTTCTCGAAGGAGAGGGTCTTCGGCACCGCGCCCGGCGTGTGGCCGTCGAGGTAGCGGTGCGCGCGCTCCGCCGCCGTCGCGGTCTGCCCGATGACGGGATCGACCCCGGTCGACGGGCGCCCGGCGGCCGGGTTGAGGTTGCCGACGAAGGACGGGTTGTTCGCCCAGCTCCTCTGCGTGAACTCGAACCCCGCCTCCAGGCTCGCCATGTAGGCCATGAACAGAAGCCCCGAATCGTGCTGGGGCTCGCGGCCCGCGTCGGCGAACTCGCTCCCGTCGGCGCTCATCGGGCGGGGGGCGCCGTAGGTGATGCCGCGCCGCGCCATGATCGGCGCGCGGTCGGCGGCGTCATCGGGCAGCTTCAGCTCCCGCCGGATGTCGCCGCGCGGGTTGGTCTTGCGGATATGCGCGTGGAAGGGGCACTTCGCGCCCTTCGGGTCGTCGGCGTAGGTGAAGCCGTTGGGCACCGCCTGGCGCCTCTCCCCGTCGTGCAGGGTCAGGGGCGTCCCGTCCTCGAAGCGCCCGACGACCATCGCGCCCGCCCGGTCGCTCTGCTGCGCCGTGGGCTTGCCGAACAGCGCCCGCGCCAGCGCGTCCTCCGCCGCGTTGAAGCCGCGCACGTCCTGCTCGAGCTTGCGGAAGACGAAGTAGCTGCCGGCGGCGTGCGGCGTGCGGCCGTTCGGGTCGGCGACGATGAACTGCGAGGGCTTGAAGGCCGGCGACCAGGCCTCGCCGCCCGGCTCCGCCGCCAGGGCCTGCCGCTCGCGATCGAGGTCCTCGCGCAGGAACAGCGGCTGGCTGCGCCCGTCGACGTAGCCGAAATGCTCCACGCCCTCGGGGTCCGCGTCGGGCCGGAAGCGGCGGTGCTGCTGCAGCCCGCGCTCGATGACGAGGATCCGCGCGCCGGTGCCGTTGAGCCAGGACTCGATGATCTCGAGGTCCTCCGTCACCGCCGCCGGGTGGGCGTTGGCCAGCAGGATCAGCGCGTCGGGCTCGCCGTCGCGCCAGCCCACCCGGTCCCAGCGCGCCCGCTCGGGATCGCCCAGTACCTCGCGCCGCGCCGCCATCCCCGCCGCGAAGGCCTCGCCGGCGGGCAGCCCCGCGTGCGGCCCGAGCGCGCGGTAGCCGCGGGCCGAGAGGAAGAAGCAGCGCACCGGCCCGCCGTCGAGATAGGGCGGGTTGCGCCGGTTCCGCAGGAGCTGCGCGTAGGCGCTCGTGCAATGCGCCCCCATCGCGCGCACCAGCGCGGCCACCGCGCCCGGCGCCATGCCGTCGAAGGTGAGGAACAGGTGCGCCGCGTGCGAGCGCCCGTGGCCCTTGAGGATGTTCGCCTGCAGGTCGGACAGGAAGGTCCGCAGGTCGGCGTCGGTCGCCGCCGCCGTCCAGCTGACCGGTTCGTCCAGGATCGCCGCGAGGTCGGCCATGGTCGTCTCTCCCAAACCCGTGGCGGCCGGCGGAAGGGGCTCCGCGGCGGCACGAGGAGGGCAGGCTGGATCCGGGGGCGCCGCAGCGCTGTGACGGCGGTCACAGGAAGAAAGTAGCGCCCGTTAAGGATCAGTTAGACTCCGTCGTTGAAGTTCTCTCTGAGGAACGGCACCTAAAAACCCTGTCCGGACGCGTTCTTCCGAGTCGCAAGCCCCGGCAGGCCGCCGGCGGCGCGCCGGAACCGCCAGGGCGAGGAAGGGAGGGTTCGGGATGGCGCTGCTGCTCGCGGCCCTCGCCCTTCTCGCCCTCGCGGCCCTCCTCGTCCTCCTGCACGGCATCCCCGCCGAGGAACCGGCCCCGCCGCCGCCCCCCAGCCTCACCCCGCGCCAGTTCGAGCAGCACTGCGGCGACGTGCTCGCCGCCCGCGGCTGGTCCGTCGCCGTCGGCCGCGGCTCGGGCGACCAGGGGGTGGACGTGCTGGCCCGCAAGGACGGCCGCGCCCTCGTCATCCAGTGCAAGCTCCACACGCGCCCCGTCGGCAACAAGGCCGTGCAGGAGGCGCTCGCCGGGCGCGGCTACGCGGGGGCGGACGCGGCCGCGGTGGTCTCCAACGCCCCCTACACCGCCGCCGCCCACGCGCTGGCGGCGCGCGTCGGCGTGCTGCTGCTGCACGTCTCCGACCTGCCGAGGGTGGAGCGGCTGGTGGACTGGCCCGACGCGCCCGCCTCCCCCCGGCCGGAGGCGGCGCCCGCCCGCGCGAAGCGCCGCCGCCCGCGCCGGCCCGCGGCGGCGCCGGCGCGGCGCTCCCCGGCCATGCCGGTCGCCGCGGCCCTCCTCGCCGGCATCATCCTCCTCGTGCCGCACCGGGGGCCGGAGCCGCCCGCGCCCCCCCAGCCCGCCGCGCGCCCCGCTCGCCCCCGCCCGCCCGCCGTCGCGGTGGAGCAGCCCGAGGGCGCCCCGTCCCTCCGCGCCCGCCGGGCTGCCTAGGGGAACACCGGCCGCGCCCGGCCAGGCGCGG
Source organism: Muricoccus nepalensis (assembly GCF_006438825.1). Taxonomy (GTDB): domain Bacteria; phylum Pseudomonadota; class Alphaproteobacteria; order Acetobacterales; family Acetobacteraceae; genus Roseomonas; species Roseomonas nepalensis. Next base: position 70,628 of record NZ_RCZP01000016.1, on the reverse strand, counting down.
GCGTGATCATGGCCTCACTCTTGCGCGGCCGCCCTGCCCCGCCACCGCGGGGCCGCGACGGGCCAGGCCCGCCGCGCCACCTTCCACAAGGGAACAGGACCGTGCAGGTCTCGTCAGCCTCCAGCGCCCAGGCGCCGGAAGGGATGAAACGGATGCGGGAGAGGACCTTCTCCCGCGCCGACCAGGACAACAGCGGCGGGCTCAGCCTGGACGAGTTCCGTTCCATGGCCCCCGGCAAGAACGGCCGCGTCCCGGCCGAACCGGCCGGTCAGGCGACCGGCACGGACCGCGCGGCGGCGATCTTCGCCAAGCTGGACGCGAACGGGGACGGCAGCGTCACCCCGGCGGAGCTCGAGGCCGGGCGCCCGCGGGGCCACCGCCACGGCGGCGCGCCGGGCGGCGCCTTCGCCTCGGGCGCGATGTCCGCCCTCCTCTCGGGTCAGGAGGCCTCGGGCACCCCCGGCGCCGGCCCCTCGCCGGGCGACCTCTTCGCCCGCCTCGACACGAACGGCGACGGCAGCCTGACCGCCACGGAGTTCCAGGCGGGCAGGCCGCCTCCCGGCGGGCCGCGTGGCGGGACCGACCGGCTGGGCCTTCCCTCCTCCCGGAGCGACGGCACCGACGGCAGCGCGAGCGCCGGCAGCACCCGGAAGGCCGAGGCGCTGGCCGCGCTGGTGCGGAAGGCGCTGGAGAACTACCTCTCCGCCGGCCGGGCGCCCTCCGCCCCGGACACCCTGGCCCGCGCGTGAGCGTCCGGGCGGGCCGGCAAAAGGCCGCCCCCCGGTCCCCACCGCGGATCGTCGGACGCCGCTTCCCCCCACGCCTCGCACCGGCCGCCCTTCCGCCCTACATTGGGCGGACGAAGCGTCCCCACTCCGGAAGCCCCCTCCCCGCATGACCGAGTCCACCCTCGCCGCCGCGACCGACCCCGCAACGGGCGGCGCGATCCGCCTCACCCGCCTGCCGAACGGCCTGACCGTGGTGTCCGACGCCATGGAGCGCGTCGAGACCGCCTCCATCGGCGCCTATGTCCACACCGGCACGCGCGACGAGACGGCCGAGGAGAACGGCGTCTCCCACTTCCTCGAGCACATGGCCTTCAAGGGCACCGAAAAGCGCGACGCCCAGGCCATCGCGCGCGAGATCGAGGCGGTGGGCGGCCACCTCAACGCCTACACGGCGCGCGAGACCACTGCCTACTACGCCAAGGTTCTGAAGGAGGACCTGCCGCTCGCCGCCGACATCCTCGGCGACATCCTGACCCACTCCACCTTCATCCCCGAGGAGGTGGAGCGCGAGCGCGGCGTGATCCTGCAGGAGATCGGCCAGGCGAACGACACGCCTGATGACATCGTCTTCGACCACTTCCAGGACCGCGCCTTCCACGACCAGCCCATGGGCCGCCCGACCCTCGGCCCCGCCGGCATCATCGAGACGCTGCCGCGTGAGGCGCTGACCGGCTACATGCGCCGCCACTACGGCCCGTCGCGCATGGTGGTGGCCGCCGCCGGCGCCGTGGACCACGACAACCTCGTGGAGCTCGCGAAGCAGCACTTCGCCGACCTGCCCCGCATCGACCAGCACGAGGCCGAGCCCGCCCGCTACACCGGCGGTGAGTTCCGCGAGGAGCGCGACCTCGACCAGGTGCACCTGCTGCTCGGCTTCCCCGGCCCCGCCTACGGCGACGCCATGCACCACCCGACGATGCTGCTCTCGACCATCCTCGGCGGCGGCATGTCGTCGCGGCTGTTCCAGGAGATCCGCGAGCGCCGCGGCCTCGTCTACTCCGTCTACTCCTTCCACTCGCCCTACCGGGATTCCGGCCTCTTCACGATCTACGCCGGCACCGGCGAGGAGCAGGCGGCCGAGCTCATGCCGGCCGCGCTGGAGGAGCTTCGCCGCATCCAGCACGACGTGACCGAGGAGGAGCTCGCCCGCGCCAAGGCGCAGCTCCGCGCCTCCGTGCTCATGTCCCTCGAATCCACGGGTTCCCGCTGCGAGCAGCTCGCCCGCCAGCTCCAGGTCCACGGCCGCATCATCCCGGTGGAGGAGACCAAGGCCCGCATCGCCGCGGTCACGGTGGAGCAGGTCCAGCAGGCCGCCGCCCGCGTCTTCCGCGCAGCGCCGACGCTCGCCGCCCTCGGCCCCGCCGGGCGCGTGCCGCACCTTCCCGAGGTGGTCGAGAGGCTGGCGGCGTGAGCGAAGTCCTCTCCAAGGCCGACCCGCGCGAGACGCTGGCCGAGCTCGTCGCCGCCGCCCGCGCGGCCGGGGCGGACGCGGCCGACGCCATGCTCGCGGCTGGCGCCTCGCTCTCCCTCCAGATGCGCCTCGGCGAGGTCGAGAACGTCGAGCGCGCGGAGGGCTTCGACATCGGGCTGCGCGTCTTCCTCGGGAAGCGCCAGGCGATCGTCTCCACCACCGACGCCGACCCCCGCGGCTTCGCGGGCCTCGCCGAGCGCGCCGTCGCCATGGCCCGCGCCGTGCCGGAGGACCCCTTCGGCGGCCTGCCCGACCGCGTGCCGGCGCTGGCCGACCTGCCGCTCGACATGGACGACGGCGTCGAGCCCGACGTCGCGCGCCTCACCGAGCGCGCCCGCCGCGCCGAGGACGCCGCCCGCGCCATCGCCGGCGTCACCAATTCCGAGGGCGCGGAGGCCGGCTGGAGCCGGACCGTGATCGCGCTCGCCGCCTCCAACGGCTTCGCGGGCACCTACACCCGCAGTGGCCATAGCCTCTCCGTCACGGCGCTCGCCGGGCAGGGCACGGGGATGGAGCGCGACTACGACTACGCCTCCGCCACCCACCTGTCGGACCTCGACGACCCCGAGACGCTCGGCCGCAACGCCGGGGAGCGCGCGGTGCGCCGCCTGAACCCGATCCGCCCGCCGACCGCGCGCCTGTCCGTGGTCTACGACCCCCGCGTCGCCGGCTCGATCCTCGGCCACCTCGTGGGCGCCGCCAACGGCGCCTCGGTGGCCCGCGGCACGAGCTTCCTGCGGGAGAGGATGGGCACCCAGGTGATGGCCAAGGGCCTCACTCTCCGCGACGACCCCACCCGCCCCCGCGGCCCCCGCTCCCGCCCCTTCGACGCCGAGGGGATGCCCACCGCGCCGCTCGCCATCGTCGAGGACGGGGTGCTGAACCACTGGCTGCTCGACTGGCGCGCGGCGCGGCAGCTCGGCCTCGCCTCCAACGGCCGCGCCTCCCGCTCGGTCGGCGGCACGCCCTCGCCGTCGACCACCAACCTCTGGCTGGAGCCGGGCACGCTCTCGCCGGAGGCTCTGATGTCCGACATCGCCGAGGGGCTCTACGTCACGGAGATGATCGGCAGCAGCATCAACGGCCTGACCGGCGACTACAGCCGCGGCGCCTCCGGCTTCATGATCCGGGGCGGGCAGCTCGCCGAGCCCTTCTCGGGCGTCACCATCGCCGGGAACCTGCTGGAGATGTTCCTGAACATCACCCCCGCCAGCGACCTCCGCTTCCGCCGCGGCACCGACAGCCCGACGCTCCGGATCGAGGGGCTGACCATGGCGGGGGCCTGATCCCCGCCCCTGATCAACATCTTGGGGGCGTGCTATCGGCTCCTCGCCAACGATCGAGGAAACGGTGCATGCCCCTGAAGCTCTACGGCGTCCTGCGCTCCCGCGCGACGCGCCCCGTCTGGACCGCCATGGAGCTCGGCCTCGATTTCGAGCACGTCCCGGTCATCCAGGCCTATCGCCTGAAGGACCCCGCGGCCCCCGACGCGCCGCTCAACACCGCCTCCCCCGCCTTCCGGGCGGTCAACGCCAACGGGCTGATCCCCGCGATGGACGATGACGGCTTCGTCCTGCACGAGTCCTTCGCCATCGGCCTCTACCTCGCCCGCAAGCACGGCGGCCCGCTCGCGCCGCGCGACGCGAAGGAGGAGGGGCTGGCGGTGATGTGGGCGCTCTGGGGCATGGGCCTCGAGGCCGACGCGCTGGCCATCGTGCAGAAGCGCGAGCCCGAGGCCGCGGCGGCCCGCCTCCGCGCGCCCTTCGCCGTGCTGGACGCCGCCCTGGCCGAGGGCGGCGGTCACCTGCTGGGCGGCCGCTTCACCGTCGCCGACATCAACCTGGCCGAGGTGCTCCGCTACGCCCAGCCCGCGACGGCCCTCTTCGAGAAGAGGCCCCACATCCAGGCCTGGATCACCGCCTGCCAGGCCCGCCCGGCCTTCCAGGCGATGATGCGGAAGCGGGAGGCGGAGCCGGCCTGAGGCGGCCCCCGGCGCGGCCCGGGCGGCCGCGCCGCCCTTTGAGGGGCCCCCATGGAAACCAGCGGCCTTTCCACTATATTACACCGTTGTGAGAAACCAGTCCCGGAGCACCCACCCCATGCGCCGCCGCGCCCGCCTCCTGGCCGCGTTCGCCGCCCTGAGCCTCGCGCTCGGTCCCGCCATCGCCGAGGCGCGTCCCGGCGGCGGCTTCTCCTCGGGCAGCCGCGGCTCCCGCAGCTACAGCCCGCCGCCGACCACCCGGACCGCGCCGGAGACCGCGACGCCCTTCAACCGCACGGAAGCGCCGCGCGGGAACCCCGGCGCCACGAACCCGGGCTTCCAGCCGCGCCCTTCGCCCTCCTACACCACGCCCAACCGGGGCGGGATGTTCGGCGGCGGCTTCATGTCGGGGCTGATGGGCGGCCTGCTGGGCGCGGGCATCGCGGGGATGCTGTTCGGCCACGGCGCCTTCGGCGGCATGTCGGGCGGCGCCGGCTTCCTCGGCTTCCTCCTCCAGCTCGCCCTCATCGCCGGCATCGTCTGGCTGGTGCTCCGCGTCATCCGCAGCCGCCGCGCCGAGGCGCCGGGCATGCCCGCCATGGCCGGCCCCGGCCCACGTGGGGCCGTGCCGAACGCCTACGCCCGCGAGATGGACGGCAACACCATGGGCGGCGCCGGCGGCCAGGCCGCCACCCGCCCGCTGCAGGTCGGCGAGGCCGACTTCGCGGCCTTCGGCAACAGCCTCGTCGCCATCAACCAGGCCTGGTCGGCCGGTGACGTCGCGGCGCTGCGCCGCCTCTCCACCCCGGAGATGGCCCGCTACTTCGAGGGCGACCTGCGCGACCTCGCGGCCCGTGGCTGGCGGAACCAGACGAGCGACGTCCGCCTCGAGGCCGGCGACCTCGCCGAGGCCTGGTCGGAGAACGGCACGGACTACGCGACGGTCGCCATGCGCTTCAGCCTCGTGGACGTGACCCGCGACGCCGCGGGGTCGGTGGTGGAGGGCAACCCGAACGCCCGGCAGACCACCACCGAGATCTGGACCTTCGCCCGCCGCCCGGGCGAGCCCTGGATCCTCTCGGCGATCCAGCAGACGAAGTAAGGCGCGAAAGCCCCGGGAGGGTCCCCCCTCCCGGGGCTTCCTATATCAGCCCCTTCAGCCGCAGCAGGCCGAAGGCCGCGATGCTCATCGCGTCCCGGATCACCCCGTCGCGCAGCATGGCCTCCAGCTCCCCGATCGCGAAGTCCCGGCTCACGAGGTCCGCCTCGGTCGCCTCCCGCGCGGTCTCGCCCCGCGTCAGCTCCGTCGCCAGGAAGACGTGGCCGCGCTGGTTGCAGTAGCCCGCGCCCTGGAACATCCCCCCGGCATAGGTCATGCGCCCCGCCACGAGCCCCGTCTCCTCCCGCAGCTCGCCGGCGGCGATGGCGGCGGGGTCGGTGCCGGGGCGCGTCTCCCACATGCCCATGACGAACTCCCAGAGCCGCTCCCGCACGGGGTAGCGGTACTGCTCGACGAGCGTCACCCGCCCGTCCTGCACGGGCACGACCACCACGAAGTCCGAGCGCTCCACCACGCCGTAGAGGCCCTCCGTCCCGTCGGGGCGGCGGATGATGTCCTCGCGCAGCCGCGTCCAGGGGTTCTCGTAGGCGATGCGCGTCGACAAGGTCTCGATGGTCACGCCATCCCTCCGTTGATCGAGATGACCTGCCCGGTGATGTAGGCCGCGCGCGGGGAGGCGAGGAAGGCGACGAGCTCCGCCACCTCCTCCGGCCGGCCCGCCCGGCGCGCGGGCACCAGCGCGCGGAGCTGCTCCTTCGTGAAGGCCTCGGTCGCCGGGCTCTCGATGATGCCGGGCGCCACCGCGTTCACCGTGACGCCGCGCGGCGCGCACTCCATCGACAGCGACTTCACCGCGCCGTGCAGCCCCGCCTTCGCCGCCGCGTAGTTCGCCTGCCCCCGGTTGCCCATCACGCCCGAGACCGAGGAGATCGCGACGATCCGCCCCGCGCGCGTGCCGATCATCGGCAGCAGCAGCGGCTGCACGAGGCGGAAGAAGCCGTTCAGCGACACGTCGACCACCGAGTGCCACTGCCGCGCGGACATGCCGGCCATCGGCGCGTCGTCGTGCAGTCCGGCGTTGTGCACCACGGCCTGCACCGGCCCGCCCTCCAGCAGCCGCGCCAGGGCGGCGCCGCAGGCGTCGTCATCGGTCAGGTCGAAGGCCACCGCCTCCGCGCTGCCGCCCGCCGCGGCGATCCCGTCCGCCACGTCCCGCGCGCGATCCGGGTTGCCGCTGCCGTGGACGATGACGTGGTGCCCGTCCCGCGCCAGCGCGCGCGAGATCGCCGCGCCGATGGGGCTCGCGCCCCCGCTCACCAGGGCACGGATCATGCGGTCTCCGGGAGGATGATGGCGGCCTGGCCGGAGACCAGCGCCCGGCCCTCCGCCGAGACCTCGAAGGCGTAGACGAAGCCCCGCGCCGCCCGCGACAGCGCGCGCGCCGAGACGAGGAGGTCGGCCTCGACGTCGTCCAGCCGCGCGGCGTGCAGCGCGACGCCACGCAGGCTGGCGAGATACCCCGCGGGCTGCGGCCCGTCGCCGGTCAGCGCCCCGTGCGCGGCCATGGCCTGCAGCGCGTACTCCACCCCGCAGACCGCCGGCAGCGCGCCGTCCCGCCGCAGCGGGTTGCCGGGATCGCGGTGAGAGACCGCCGCGCAAAGGATGCTCTCCGCGTCGTGCGACACCACGCGGTCGAGCAGGCGCATGGCCCCGCCATGGGGCACGACCGGCGTCACGCGCCGACCTCGACCACCACCGCCCCGCCATCGGCCAGGCCGAGGCCGATCCGCGCCGCCTCGCGCCGGGCGAGGGCGCGCAGCAGCGGCAGCGAGCGCGCCGCGGGGTTGCCGCGTGCCAGGCCCTCCCACGCCCCCGCCGGGGTCTCCTCCGCCCCCACCGCCATCTCCACGGAGAGCGACACGCCGCCTGAGGGCACCAGCACCAGCGCCGCGGCGAAGGGCGCCTCGGTCGGGCGCTTGGCGTCGAGCGGCGCCGTGAGCGGCGCGTCGTAGGCGCAGAACAGCACGGGCACCCCGCGCGCGACGACGTTGGCCACCGCCTGCACCAGCCCCGTCGCGAAGCTGTCGTCGTGCCCGCCGAGGCTCACCGAGGCGCGGGTCGAGCCCATGGCGATGCCCCAGTAGCCCGCCGCCGCGTTGTGGACGGAGTTGTGGAACTGCGTCGGCGAGATGGCGCCGTCCGGCGCCGTCAGCGCCTCCAGGATGGAGCCCACCACGGCGCCGTCCCCGTTGGAGGAGGCGAAGACCGTCTCCAGGCCGTCGGGCGCGAGCCCCGACCCCGCCGCGGCCTCGGCGGCGGCGGCCAGGGCGAGGCGGACGGAGGGGCTCGTGCGGCGCCGCTCGGTCGGCGGCAGGGCGGCCGGCGGCGGCAGGGCGACGGGCGCGGGCTCCCAGGGCACCTCCCCCGCCAGCACCGTGCGCCCCGCGGCCCAGCCGGCCAGGCCCGGGCCGATCAGGCCGATGCCCGCGATGCCGCACCTCACCGGGACGTCCTCCGCGGCCCGCTCACGCCCGCCCGATCACCAGGGCGAGGTTGCTGCCGCCGAAGCCGAAGGAGTTGCTCAGCACGCGCCGCACCGGCGCGGCCCGGTTCCCCACCGCCACGTCCACGCCGAACTCCGGGTCCGGCGTCTCCACGCCCAGGCACCCCGGCACCAGCCCGTCCTCCACGCAGATCGCGGCGATCACCGCCTCCAGCGCGCCCGAGGCGCCGAGCGTGTGCCCGGACCAGCCCTTGGTGGAGGAGCAGGGCACGCCCTCCCCGAAGAGGGCGCGGAGCGCGTTCCCCTCCATCGCGTCGTTCGCCCGCGTGCCGGTGCCGTGCATGTTGACATAGTCCACCGGCCCCTCGCCGGCCGCCGCCAGCGCGGCCCGCATGGCGGCCACCGCGCCCAGCCCCTCGGGGTGGGGGGAGGACATGTGGTGCCCGTCCGCGCTCGCCCCGGCGCCGAGGAGGGCGACGGTGCCGGGCGCCGCGTCCTCCGCCCGCACCAGCAGCACGAGCGCCCCGGCCTCGCCGATTGAGATCCCGTCCCGGTCCGCGGCGCAGGGCCGGCAGGCCGCCTTCGAGAGAAGCTCCAGCGCCCGGAAGCCGTGCAGCGTCATCCGGCAGAGCGTGTCCACCCCGCCCACCACCGCGGCGTCGCAGAGCCCGGCCGCGATCATCACCTGGGCCTCCAGGAAGCTCCGCGCGCCCGAGGTGCAGGCGGTGGAGATCGAGACCGCGGGGCCGGAAAGCCCCAGCCGCGCCCGGACGTAGCGCGGCAGGGCGTGCAGGTCGTGGGTGTGGGTGAAGTCGAATTCCGCCGGCAGCGCCCCGTCCGCGCCGCGCCGGGCATAAGCCTCCTCGGTCTCCGCGATGCCGGAGGTGCTGGTGCCGAGCACCACAGCCACGCGCTGCGGCCCGTAGCGGTCGGCCGCCGCCGCCACGGCCTCCGCGAAGCCGTCTGTCCGCAGCGCCATCTCCGCCAGCCGGTTGTTGCGGCAGACGTAGCGCGAGAGGGCCTCCGGCAGCGCCACCGCCTCCAGCCCCGGCACGCGGCCGACCCAGATGCCCTCGGGCATCCCCGGCAGGTCGCAGGGCGCGAGCCCGCCGCGCCGGGCGTGCAGCGCCTCCCGCGTGGCCGCGGCGCCGGTGCCCATGGCGCTGACGGTGCTCCGGGCGGCGAGGGCGAGAGGGGGAAGCATGGGTGACATCTGACGGCTCTATCGCATCGGGCAAGCCCGCTGTGCAGCGGGGAACCGGCGAATTCTAGCGCGCGCCCGCGCCATCTAGGCCGTGGCTTCCGCGCGCGGCGCCAGCGCGAGCGCGAGCAGGAAGGCCGCGGCCACCCCCACCGAGACCGTCAGCCCGATCCCGTGCAGCACCGGCGTCGCGCAGAGGGCGAGCATCCCGAAGGTCAGCAGCGTCGTCACCGTGCAGGTGAGCACGGCGGCCAGGCTCCGCGCGGCCTCCGCCGCGTCCGGCTCCGCGCGCCCCAGGAACAGCGCGTAGTCGAGCCCGACGCCGGCCATCAGCAGCAGCGCCGCGAGGTGGAAGGGCGTCAGCCGCTCCCCCGCCGCGGAGAGGACCGCCAGGACCACCAGCACCGCCCCCGCGATTGGCGCCGCCCGCCGCAGCGCCGCCCCCGCGCCGCCGAGCCCGGCCGCCAGCAGCCCGAGCACCGCCAACGCCCCGACCCCGCACCAGAGGAGCGCGCCGCCCGTCGCGGCCGCGATCATCCCCTCCGTCTCGCCCTTCACGTCCACGAAGAGGATGCCGGGGTCCCCCAGCCCCTCCAGCGCCGCCCGCACCGCGCCCGCGTCGCCCACGCCCGAGAGCAGGCCGAGGCCCCGCCAGCCGCCCTCGCCGCCCGTCAGCAGGGGCGAGAGGCGGGCCGAGATCAGCGGCGCCTCGGCCAGCGCCGCGAGGTCGAGCGGCGGCAGCGCGCGGCTCTCCTCCACCGCCGCCAGGAAGGGCGCGAAGGCGCCGGGGCGGAAGGGAAGGCCCCGCCCGGCCTCCTCCAGCCGCGCCGCCAGCACCTCGGGCGGCGGCATGGCCGCCCGGCGCGCGGCCTGGGCCGCGAGGCTCGGCAGGTAGCGGCTCGGCAGGTCCAGCCCGCCCAGCCTCCCCGCCGCCAGCAAGGGCGCCAGCGCCCCCGCCACCCTCTCCGAGGCCCGGAGCACCGCCTCCGCGCTCGCTCCCCGCAGCGCCACCAAGTGCCGCACGTCGGGCGCGCCGAGCTGCGCGCGAAGCTCCCCGTCAAGGTTCCGGTCCGCCTCCGGCACCGGGCTCAGCCGGGCGATGTCGTCCTCCCAGCGCGGCGGCCCGGCCAGGACCAGCCACAGCGCCGCCAGCGCCACCAGCCCCGCCGCCAGCACGCGGCGGCCGCGCAGCCGGCCCAGCCCGCGCATGACCGGCCCCGGCAGGGGGCGCGCCGCCACCGCCTCGCCCGGCAGCAGGCGCGGCAGGCCCCAGCGGGTGACCGCGACCCCCGCCAGCAGCCCCGCCGCCCCGAAGAGCCCGAGCTGCGCGAGGCCGGGAAAGCCCGAGGCCATCATCGCGACCAGCCCCAGCGCCGCCGCCCCGGCCGCCAGCCGCAGCGTCGGCCAGATCCGCCGCGCGGCCGCCCCGAGCGCCTCGCCGGGGCGCCGGCCCGTCAGCAGCAGGATGGGGTAGTCCACGGCGACCCCGAGCATCGTCACCCCGAAGCCGAGCGCGGCCCCCTGCACCCGCCCGAAGACGAGCGAGACGGCCAGCGCCCCCGCGAGGCTCCCCGCCAGCAGCGGCACCCCCGCCGCCAGCAGCATCGCGCCCGAGCGGTAGCGCCAGACGAGGAAGGCCAGCAGCAGCACGCCCGAAAGGATCGACACCCGCTCCACGTCCGCCTTCACCGCCGCCGCCGCGCTGGCCGCGAACACGCCCGGGCCGGAGAGCAGCAGCCGCGCGCCCCGAGGCTCCGCGGCGGCGAAGGCGGCCCGCACCGCCTCGGAGGCCTCGCGCTGCCCCTCCATGTCCGTGCCCGGCGCGCGGCTCCTCGCCACCAGCAGCGCCCGCGGCGGGCCGTCCCCGCCCGCGAACCAGGCGCCGTCCCGCATCGTCACCGTGCTGCCGCCGAGCCACCCCTTCAGCAGGTCGAGGAACACGCCGGGCGGGTCGGCGAAGCCCAGGCGCGACAGCACGCCCGACATGGAGGACCGCAGCCCGTCCAGCAGCGCCTCCAGCCCCCGGCGCAGCCCCGCCACCTCGAAGACGCCCTCCGCCGGGGAGAGGAGGTAGCGGTAGCGGAACAGCAGCGCCTGCTCGCCCTCCGTCAGGTCCCCGGTGCCGTTGCCGACGAAGGCGAAGAGGCCCCCCTCTCGCAACGCGGCGCCCATGGCTTTGGAGACCCGCGCCAGCTCCGGCGCCTCCGCCCCTTCCAGCCCCACCAGCAGCAGCGTCGTCGCGGCGCCGTCGCGCAGCTCGCCGAGCAGGAAGGCGGCGCCGGGGGTGGCGGCGGGGGGAAGGAAGTCGGCCATGTCCGTGCGGATCTCGACCGCGCGGAACAGGAGGAGGCCGAGCAGCGCGAGGGCGGCCAGGGCCAGCGCCGGCCGCACGAGGGGCGATCTCACGTCCGGGGCGTGACCTGCATGACGGAGGACTCGTTGCCCACGGTCTGGAACCAGCGGATGGACCCCGCGACGCCGCGGATCTCGAGCCGCTGCACCACCGCCCGCACCCGCACGGAAAGCGGGTGCAGCACGATCGTCCAGGCCTCCGGCGTGCCCGCGAAGGACACCTCGTGGTAGCGCCGCAGCGTCGCCAGGTCCCCGGCGAGGGTCGAGCGGATCGCCTCCACCAGCGCCCGCACCTCGGGCGCCTGGTCGAGGTTCACCTCCTGCCGCTCCCCCCGCGCGGGGCGCTCGTAGACCAGCCGCTCCCCGCTCACGACGATGCGCTCCTGGAAGGGCTCCACCACCCGCTTCTCGAGCGTGGACGGCGCCTGCCACAGCAGGGTGCCGCGGCTCGGCAAGGTGTCGGCCAGGCCCGCGATCTCCTTCGTCTCGACGAACTCCGCCTCGCTCCGCCGCACCGCGGCCAGGGCGGCCATCACCGCCTCCAGCCCGCCGCCCTCCGCGGCGCCGGGTGCCGCCAGGGGGGCGGCGGCCAGCGCGGGCAGCGCCAGCACGGCCCGTCGGCCGGCCGGCGAGACCGCGGCCGGCACGGGCGCCGGCCGGCCGGGGCCGTCCAGCTCCTCCCAGAAGTCGTAGAAGTTGAACCAGTTCGCCGGGTGCGCCCGCGCCATCGCCTCCAGCCGCGCGGCATAGCGCAGCACCGAGTCGCGGAGGTCCGCCTCGCGCGCCCCGCGGCGCAGCACCACCCGCGCCGCGAACTCCTCGAAGCGGATCTCGTAGCGCCGCGGCCCGCGCCAGACCCCGAAGGCGAGCATCACCGGTGCCCCCAGCACGGCCGCCAGGATATGCGGCCCGGCCGGCAGGGGCGCGGCCGCGCCGAGGAAGGGCACCGGCACCACCCGGTCCTCCCCCACCGCCGGTCGGCGGTCCGCGAGGATGCCGACCAGCCCCCCGCGCTCGAGGCACTCCTTCGCCCGCAGCATGGAATCCGCCCGCCCGAGCGCCACCACCCGCTCCGCCTTCTCCGGCGACAGCGCGCTGAACACGGCGTTGGCGAGCCGCGCGTTGGCCTCGTACATGAAGGCCATCACCTCCACGGGGCAGCCGCGGTCGGCGAGCGCGCGCATCGCCTCGAAGGAGCCGAAATGCGCGCCCAGCAGCACGCAGCCCCAGCCCGCCGCGATATGCGCGTCGAGCGCCTCCAGCCCCGTGACGGCGATCTCGAAGCCCTTCGTGCGGCCCTGCAGCAGGTAGACGCGGTCGAGCATGGTCGCGGCGAAGGCGAAGTAGGGGCGCCAGAGATCCGCCCAGCCCGGTTCCCGCCCGAGCGCCCGGCGCTGGAAGCGGCGCATGGATTCCCGCTGGCGGGCCGGGGCCGAGAGCATGAACCAGGCCGTCACGGGGTAGAGCAGCGCGTGCGAGAAGCGCCAGCCCATCCGCCGGGCGATCCAGGCCATCAGCCGCAGCGCCGCGCCGCCGCGCTCGCGCTCGCGGGTCCAGCTCATGGCGGCGCGACCTCCCCTCGGAAGGCCAGCTCCGCGCCCACATGGGCGGTGAAGGCCAGCCGCCCCCCCTCCAGCGGGCGCAGCTCGACGAGCACCTCCTCCCCCGGCAGCACCGGCCGCAGGAACTTGGCGGAGGGCAGCCGCCCCGCGCCCGCCATCCCCGCCGCCGCCATCACCCGGTCCAGCAGCACCACGCCGGGCACGACGGGGCGCCCCGGGAAATGGCCGGGCAGGCAGGGATGCTCCGGCGGCACGGTGAAACGCAGCCGGCGCCCCTCGCTCATGCCCCGCCCCCGGCGGCGCCGGACAGGCGCTCGGCGCCAGCGGGCCGGCGCTCGGCCTCGGCCGCCGGCAGGCGCTCGCGCAGCGCCTCGAGGCTGCGGCGCGTGAGCTTGCCGACGGCGTCCCGCGGCAGGCGCTCCACCATCACCAGGGGGCGCGGCAGGAACACCGCCTCCACCCGCTCGCGCAGCGCCGCGACGATGCCGGCCGGGGTCAGGCCCGGCGCCACCACGTAGGCGGCCAGCCGCGCCGTCGGGTTGGCGTCGAGGTCCTCGGGCGCGAGGAAGACGCCGTCCTCCACCCCCTCAATCTCCGAGAGCACGCGGTTGAGCGCGGCCAGCGAGGCCCGCCGCCCGCCGCGCTTCACGAGGTCCCCGCGGCGGCCGAGCAGCCGGAAGCGGCCGTCGGGCGCGACCTCCACCAGGTCGGCCAGCGGCACGGGGGCGTCGAGGCCAGGTACGAGGGCGCTGACGGCCTCCCCGCCCTCCGCCCGCAGCCGCACGCCGTCGTAGAGCGTCCAGGCCTCGCCCTCCACCGTGCGGCGGCTGGCGATGGAGCCCATCTCGGTCGCGCCGTAAATCTCGAGCACCGGCACCGGGTCACCCGCGGACCCGAGCGCCGCCTCCGCCGCGGCGGCGAGGGAGGGGGCGAGCGGCGCCGTCGCCGAGATCACCGCCGAGACGCCCGCGACGCCCCCCGCGACGAGCGCCCGGAGCTGCAGCGGCGTCGTCACCACCACCCGGCGCCCGGGCGCGGCCGCCACCGCCTCGGCCACCTCCACGGGGTAGAAATGCGCGCCGGAATGGATGGCCACCGGCGCCCGCAGCGGCAGCATCAGGGTCGTCTCGAAGCCGTACATGTGCTGGGCCGGCACCGTGCCGATCACCGTCGCGGGGTCGGCCGCGTCGTTCAGCCCGAATCGCCGCGCCGCCGCCCGCGCGGCCGCCACCAGGGCGCCCCAGGGCTTGGCGTGCGCGGCCGGCTCCCCCGTGCTGCCGGAGGTGAAGCCGATGGCGGCGATGGCCTCGGCGGAGAGGTCGAAGTTCGCGCCCTCCCCCTCGCCCCAGGCGCCCGCCTCCGCCGCGGGGATCACCGCTTCCCCGCCGTCCACCAGCGCGTAGGCGCCGGGATGGAGCGCGGCCAGCGCCCGCTGCCGGTAGGGCGAGCGGTCGGCCGAAAGCAGGGTCACCTGCCCCCGCGCCAGCGCCGCGCCGAAGCCGACCAGCGCCAGGTAGCGGTCCGCGCAAAGATTGAGGGCGTAGGGCGCCGCCGGCAGCCGCGCCGCCAGCGCCGCGACATCCGCCAGGAAGCGGCCGGCCGTGACGGCCCGCCCCCCGCGCCGCGCCAGGACCTCCCCGGGCGCGCGGTCGAGGAAGGGGAGGCTAGCCATGCCGCGCGCGCTCGGACCGCAGGATGGCGCGGAAGGTCTGGTCGGGCCAGGCGATGCCGCCCGCGGGGAAGCGGAGGCTCCGCACCACGTGCTCCCCGAGGAACAGCGCCAGCAGGAGCAGCGGCGGCACGACGTGCCACCCGGCCCCGCCCCCCGCCAGCGGGACGAGCTGCGCGAGGGCGGCGGCGGCCAGCGCCAGGGCCCAGAGGCCTGTCAGGCGCCGCGCGTAGCCCGCGCATTCCGCGTCGTCCCGCCGCTCGTCGAAGCGGATGTAGCGGGCAATCAGCGGCTCGCGCTCCGCGCGCAGCGTGCGCGCGAAGCCCCAGGCGAAGCCGGCGAGCGCGAGCGCGGGCACCAGCGGCAGGACCGCGAGCACCGCGTCGTGGCCGAACAGCAGCCAGGCCGCGCCCGGCAGGGCCAGGGGCCCGAGCCGCCGGAACAGCCAGGCACCCCTTGCGCGAAGGGGCACGGCTCAGCCCACCCGGTTCTTCTCGATATGCGCGGACAGGCTCCGCAGCGAGGCGAAGATCCGCCCGTTCCGCTCATCGTCGGAGCGAAGCTGGAAGCCGTAGCGGCGCGAGACGGCCAGGGCCATCTCCAGCGCGTCGATGCTGTCCAGCCCCAGGCCTTCGCCGAAGAGCGGGGCCTCCGGGTCGATCTCCTCGGGCGTAACCTCGAGTTGCAGGGCTTCGACGATCAGACCCGCAACCTCTGCTTCCAGCGCCGTCATCGTCGTGGTCGAAGTCACTCTTTCCATCTCCACCCTGGGCGTTTCCACCCTCGCGCCCATTTCGTTCCATGGATTAAGCACAGGGGATGGCACTGCGCTTTAAAAAATCTCGATGACGCCGCGCAGTAAGCCACAAACCATGCGCGCGCGCCATGATCCCTGCCCCTTCGCGGCCCTCCCGCGCCGCCTGACCTTCACGGCGGACGTGGAGCCGAGCCCGGCCGAACCCGGCGGCCGGCGCCACCTCGACGCCACCGCCGCCCTGCTCGACCTGCTGGACGAGACCGGCGCGCGCGGCACCTTCTTCATCCTCGGCGAGGTGGCCGAGGCCGCGCCCCGCCTCGTGCGCGAGATCGCGGCCCGGGGCCACGAGGTCGCCTCCCACAACCACAGCCACCGCGACCTCGAGGCGCTCGGCCCCCGGGGCCTGCTCGGCGAGGCCCGCCGCGCCCGGGCCGCGCTGCAGGACGCCTCCGGCCAGGCCGTGCCGGGCTTCCGCGCGCCCTTCTTCTCCCTCACGCCCCGCACCGCCTGGGCCGCCGCGGTGATCGCCGAGGCCGGGCACGGCTACTCCTCCTCCGTGCTGCCGGCCCGCGGCTTCCTGCACGGCCACCCCGCGGCGCCCCGCCGCCCCTTCCTTTGGCCGCTGGAGGGCGGGGAGGGGCTGCTGGAGCTTCCGGTGCCGCTCGCCCGCCTCGGCCCGGCGCGCCTGCCCTTCCTCGGCGGCATGTACCTCCGCTACCTGCCGCCCTGGGACCTCCGGGCCATGTCGGCGCGGCTGGAGGGCCCGCTCGCCTGGAGCTACTGCCACCCCTACGACATCGACGCGGCCGAGCCCTTCCGCCGCGCGCCGGGCCTCGGCCTGGCGAGCAGCGCCTTCCTCTGGGCGAACCGGCGCGTGACGCTCGGCCGCCTCCGCGCCCTCCTCCGCGGCCGCGTCTCCATCCCCCTGGCCGAGCGGCTGGACGAGGCGCGGGCGATGGCCGGCCCCGCCCCCGCTCAGTCGAAGGGATCGGCCGAGGAGGCGACCGTCGCGGCCGAGCGGTAGAGCGACCAGGCGAAGCCGACCGCGACCGTCGTGTTCCAGTCCCGCCGGTGCAGCGGGCTGTCCGCGTTGGCCGCCCCCGCGAAGTTCTCCACCCGCCCGCCGCCGATGAAGGAGAGGGCGGGCGTGAGCGGCACCCGGATCGAGAACTGCAGCCGCGTGCCGAGGTAGCCGGCCCGCGCGCGGTAGGCGGGGCGCCCCGGCCGCGCGTATTGCGGCTCCACCTCGTAGTAGAGGTCGTGCAGCCGCTCGGTCGCGAAGATCGGGCCGACCCCCGCCCGGAACCGCGCCGCCCGCAGCCCCATCGCCTCCCGGAGGAAGGGCAGGTTGCCGAAGATCCGCCGCCCGGCATCCCGGTCCTCGAAGGCGAGCTCCGGCGAGACCACCACGCCGCGGTAATGGGTGGAGGAGAGGTCGCTCGAGAAGACCGCCCGCACGGGCAGCTCGATGTTCACCCGCCGCGGGTGCGCCTTGTCCCGCCACAGGGTCAGGCGCAGCGCCGGCCCCACCTCGCCCTGCCAGTCGAGGTCCGGCATGCCCTCCCGCGCCCGGTTGTTGCGGGAGGAGGCCGGGAAGGCGCCGGAGAAGGAGAGGTCCAGCCCCAGCCGGTCCCCCCGCATCAGCCGCCCGCGCAGGCCCTGGTCGTCGGCCCGCAGCAGCTCGCCCCGGTAGATGACGAAGGGGGTGCCGATGCCCCGCACGTGGTTCTGCTCGGCGGCCGGGTAGTCCGGCAGCCAGCCCCCGCCGCCGCCGATGCCGGCCTCCAGCACCGGTAGTTCAAGCGCCGGAAGCCGCACCTCCTGCGCCGCGGCGGGCGCGGCGAGCAGCAGGGCGAGGAGGAGCGCGCGCCTCACGCCGCCCGCTCCGCCACCAGCAGCACGTTCGGCAGCGGCGTGCCGGCCCAGCAGGGCGTGACCTCGCTTGTGAATCCTGCCCCGGCGAGCCGCGCCGAGACCTCGGCCACCGGCATCGGCCGCACCGCCGCGCCGTCCCGCCGGATCGCCCGCCCCGCGCGCTCCATCGCCATCCCGAGCGTGCTGCGCCAGCCGCGGCCGGGGTCGAAGAGGCGCAGCACCACCCGCCGCCGCGCCGCCGCCGCCACGCGGTCCAGCAGGGGCGCCTGCGCGGCCTCCGGCAGCTGGTAGAGCACGTCCACCATCAGCGCCGTGTCGCAATCCGGCACCCGGGCAGCGGTGAGGTCCGCGCGGATGAACCGCGCGGCCAGCCCGGCCCCGGCCGCCCGCGCCTCCGCCACCTTCGCCTCCTCGTAGTCCAGCCCGACCACCCCGGAGGCCGCGCCCGAGAGCAGCAGCGCGAGCGCGAGCTGCCCCCGCCCGCAGCCAAGGTCCGCCACCTGCCCGAGCCCCCCCTCCCGCTGGGCCAGCGCGAGGAGGGCCGCGGTCGAGGGGTCGCGCCGGAGCTTCGAGCCGACATAGCCCCGCGTAAAGCGGGACGCCCCGGCGTAGCGGGCGGCGACGGCCTCGATCAGCCGTTTCTCCGAGAGGGGGGGCGATGCTCCGTCGGGCATGGGCGGAGATTGCCGGGCGGGCGCCGCCCCCGCAACGCGCGCCTCGCCCCCTTTCCAGGCCCGGGCCGGCCGGGCAGGCTTCCCGGAACACGCGCGGAGGACCCGATGGCCGAGGACGAGCTGATCCACGAGGTGCGGGAGGGGGGCATCCTCTTCACCACCCTCAACCGCCCCCAGGCGATGAACGCCTTCACCTTCGCCATGTACGAGGGCCTGGCGGCGAAGGCGGCCGAGATCGGGCGCGACCCCGGCATCAAGGCCTGGGTGATCACCGGCGGCGGCCCCAAGGCCTTCGCCGCCGGCACCGACATCTCCCAGTTCACGAGCTTCACCACCGCCCAGCACGCGCTCGACTACGAGGAGCGCATCGGCGGCGTGCTCTCGGCGATCGAGGACTGCCCCAAGCCGACCATCGCCGCCATCAACGGCGCCTGCACCGGCGGCGGCGCGGGGGTGGCGGGGGTCTGCGACCTGCGCATCGCCTCCAGCACCATGCGCTTCGGCGTGCCCATCGCGCGCACGCTCGGCAACACCCTCTCGCTCGGCAACTACGCGCGCTTCGCGGCGCTGCTCGGCCCCGGCCGCCTGCTGGAGCTGATCTTCACCGCCCGCCTGGTCGAGGCCGAGGAGGCGCGCGCCCTCGGGCTGGTGACGGAGGTGCTGCCCGACCAGGCCGCGATGCTCGATCGCGCCGAGGCCCTGGCCCGCACCGTCGCCTCGCACGCCCCGCTGACGCTCCAGGCCGCCAAGACCACGCTCAAGCGCCTGCGCGAGAACGCCGTGCGCGGCGCCAACGCCGACGACATGGTGGCGCTGACCTTCACCAGCGCCGACTTCAAGGAGGGCGTCGCCGCCTTCCTCGAGCGCCGCAAGCCCGTCTGGACGGGAACCTAGTGCCGGGGCGGCTACTCCGCCTTGAGGTCCAGCTCCCGCGCCTTGCGGCCCCAGAAGGCGTACTCGTCCTTCACGTCCTGGGCGAAGGTCGCGCGCGGCAGGGGCGCCAGGTCCAGCCCGTCGCGCTGAAGGCTGCGGGCGAAGCGGGGGTCGCGCATCGCGCGGTCCACCGCCGCCCCCAGCCGGTCCAGCTCGGGCTCGGGCGTGCCGGCGGGGGCGAAGATGCCGTGCCAGCCGAGGATGACGATGCCCGGCAGCCCCGCCTCGGCGAGGGTGGGCGTGTCCGGCATGGAGGCCAGGCGCCGCTCCCCCGTCACCGCGATCGGCCGCAGCCGCCCGTCGCGCGCCAGCGGGATGGCGGGGGAGGGCGAGGAGAAGTTCATCGTCACCCGCCCCGCCACCACGTCCTGCAGCGCGGGCGCGGTGCCGCGGTAGGAGATGTGCTCCATCGGCACCCCCGCCGCCTCGGAGAAGAGCAGCCCCGCGAGGTGGTTGTTCGATCCCACCCCGGCCGAGGAATAGGTGAAGCCCGCGTTCGGCCGCTTCCCGGCCGCGATCAGCTCCTGGAGGCTCTTCGCGGGCAGGCGCGGGTCGATCACCAGCAGGTACTGGTAGGAGCTGACCTTCGCCACCGGCACGAGGGCGGTGGAGAGGTCCGTCCGGTCGTTCCGCTGCAGGTGCGGGTTGACCACGATGTTGGTGGAGACCGCGAAGAGCAGCGTCAGCCCGTCCGGCTTCGCGCGCGTGACGGAGACGGCGCCGACATGCCCCGCGGCGCCCCCGCGGTTGTCGATGACCACGTTCTGCCCGGTCGTCTCGATCAGCATCGGCAGCAGCTCGCGCGCCACGATGTCGGTCCCGCCGCCGGCGGAGTAGGGCACGACGAGGGTGATGGTCCGCCCCTGAGCGAGGGCGCGCCCCGTGAGGCCCGGCAGCGGCAGCGCGGGCGCGGCGAGGAGGGGGAGAAGGCGGCGGCGTCGCATGGCGGTGTCCCTGGGCGTTCCGGCGCAAGAGGCCACGCGCGGCGGCCACCCGCAACCGCGCCTCGCCACATCGTGCGGGCCGCCGCGTGACCGGCGGCGCCCTCGCCCTCCGCGGCCCCGCCTTCGCCTTCCGCCACGACCCCTTCGAGGCCGACCCGGACGACGCGCTGATCCACTGGCCGGACGCGCTGGTGGTGATGCGGGACGGCCTGGTGACGGCGCTCGGCGACCACGCCGCCCTGCGCCCGCGCCAGCCCGACGACCTGCCCGTGCACCACCACCCCGAGGGGCTGATCGGGACGGGCTTCGTGGACGCCCATGTCCACTACCCGCAGATGGAGATGACGGGCGCCTTCGGGGAAACCCTGCTCGACTGGCTCGACCGCTACACCTACCCCACCGAGGCGCGCTTCGCGGACCCCGCCCACGCCGCGCGCATTGCCGCGCTGTTCCTCCGCGCCCTGCTGCGCGCCGGCACCACCACGGCCGCCGTGTATTGCACGGTGCACGAGCACGCCGCCGACGCCCTCTTCGCGGAGGCCGGGCGCCTCGGCCTGCGGATCGTGGCCGGCAAGGTGCTGATGGACCGGAACGCGCCGCCCGGGCTGCTCGACGGCGCGGACCACGGCATCCCCGCGACGCAGCGCCTCATCGCGCGCTGGCACGGGCGCGGGCGGCTGCTCTACGCCATCACGCCGCGCTTCGCCCCCGCCTGCACCGACGCGGCGCTGGAGGCGGCGGGGCGGCTCTGGCGCGAGAGCCCCGGCACCTACGTCCAGACCCATCTCTGCGAGACCGAGGCCGAGATCGCCTGGGTGCGGGAGCTGTTCCCGGCCGCCCCCTCCTACCTCGCGGTCTACGAGCGCGCCGGCCTCGCCGGCCCGCGCGCGGTGATGGGCCACGCCGTCCACGTCGACGACGCCGACCTCTCGGCGCTGCGGGAGACGGGCTGCGGCGTGGCGCATTGCCCGAGCTCGAACCTCTTCCTCGGCAGCGGGCTGTTCCGCCTGCACGACGCCAAGGCGGCGGGGGTGCGGGTGGGGCTGGGAAGCGACGTCGGCGCGGGCACGGGGCTCTCCGCGCTGCGCACCCTCGGCGACGCCTACAAGGTGGCGCGGCTCCGCGGCGCGCGCCTGCACCCGGCCCAGGCCTTCTGGCTGGCGACCGCGGGCGGCGCCGCGGCGCTGCGGCTGGAGAGCCGCATCGGCAACCTGGCGCCGGGGATGGAGGCCGACCTCGTCGTGCTCGACCCGCGCGCGACGCCGGAGCTGGCGCTGCGCACCGAGGGCGCGGGCCTCGCCGACACCCTCTTCGCGCTCACCGCCCTCGGCGACGAGCGGGCGGTGCGGGCGACCTACGTGGCCGGGCGCCTCGCCCACGACCGCGACGCGCCGGCGGACACCGAGGGTCCGGCCCGCCCGGTGGGCGCGGGCCGGCCGCCCGGCAGGGGCTGAGCGGGGACCAGGGCCGCCCGGCCCCGGCCCCCAGACTCGAGTCCCCGGATGGCTTAGCGCGCCCGGCGCGCCGCGGGGGCGCTGCTGCGGGCCGGCGCGGTGCTGCGCGCGGGCGCCGGCGCGGGCTCGGGCGGGGTGGCGCTGGCGGGGGTCACGCCGCGCGACTTGTCCAGCTCCTCGAACATGCACTTGTTCACGGCGAAGGGCGTGGCGCCGGGGAAGCGCTGCTCGCAGGCGGGGCGGAAGGCCTCCTCGGGCGGCGGGGCCACGGCGGGGGTCGGGGCGGGCGGGGTGGCGCAGGCCGCGAGCAGCGCCAGCGAAGGCAGCAGCGAGGCCTTGAGGATCGTCTTGATCACCGGTTCGTCCTATGGAGAAGGCCCCTGCAGGGTCTGGGGCGGAGGCCCTTCTAGGGCCCCGCGCCCCGCGCGTCACCGGGGTTCCCCAAGGGGTTGCAAGGCGAGATCACGATGTCGCGCGAGGGTGCCCACGGCGCAACGCCCCGTCGGTCGTTCCGGGAAGGGCCGGGCCGTCGTTCCGGGCGCGGCGCCCCGCCTCAGAAGGACACCCGCGCCCTGACCGCCACGAAGGTGACCGGCCCCCGGTCCCGGTTGTAGGCCGGGTTCACCGCGTGCTGGAGGTCGAGCGCGAGGTTGATCCCCGGCGCCACCGCCGCGTCGTAGAAGGCCTCCGCCACGTATTCCGGCCCGCCCCGCAGCGCGCCGTCGCCGGTGATGAAGCCGATCCCGCCCGCGGCCAGGAAGCGCCGCCGCCCCTCCGAAGCCCAGCCGACGTTGCCGCCGAGCCCCACCGTGTCCCCCTGCCGTCCCCAGCGCCCGCCCTTGAGCGAGAGGCCGGCGGAGACGGCGCGGTCCATCTCCGTGAACATCCAGTTCTGCGTGCGCCCGTCGTTCCAGGACAGACGCGCGAAGGCGCCGAGCTCGTCCGCAATCTCCTGCTCAAAGGTGAGGGCCGCCATCCGCTTGGACCGGTAGCCGCTCGGGTTCAGATCGAAGCTCTCGGGATCGCGCGGGTCGATCTCGCCCCAGCGGGACTGGCGCGTGCGCGACAGGCCGAGGATCAGCCGCACCGCCCCCAGCCGCCCGCCGAAGCGGGTGGTGCGGTCCACCTCGCCCAGCAGCTGGAAGGCGCGCGTCGGCGCGGGGTCAAGGAAGAGGCCGTTCACCCGCCGCGCCACCTGGAAGGCGCCGGCGCGCAGGCCCCAGGTGCCGTTCTCCCACTCCGCCGCGGCGCCCACCGTCCAGCCTCGCGCGTCGGCCGCGTAGTCCACCGCCCCCGCGCCCACCAGCGCCCAGTTGAGGAACTGCGTGCGCGCGTCGTGGGCGTAGGCGTTGCGGTCGAAGATGTCCCAGGTGGAGAACTTGCCGATCGTGATGGTCACCCGCTCCCGCGGGAGGGGCGCCGCGAAGCGCAGTGGGTCCTCCTCGGGCTCCTCCAGGTCGCCCGAGAGGCCAATCGTCTGGCGGAAGAAGGCGCGGGGCACGAAGAAGGTCGGCTCGGTGGAGCCGAGGCGGAAGGCCTCGTTGTTCGGGTAGGCCGCGAGCCCCGTGGAATTGGACAGGCCGTAGCCGCGGGTGACCGAGAGGTCCACCACCGCCTCCGCTCCCTGCCAGAGCCGCCGGCCGACGACGAGGTCGGTCGAGAGGGTGTTCGCCGCCTGCGCCCTGGGCCGCAGGCTGCCCTCCGCCCGGTAGGGGGAGCGGAAGCCGGGGTGCCCCTGCAACACGAAGGTCGCCTGGCCGTGGACGAACCAGCCCAGCGCCTCCAGCCCCGCCAGGCGCGCGGCGGTCTCGGGAAACAGGGCAGGCTCCTCCGGCCGCCCACCGCCGGGATTGCCGCCCCCCTGCGCGAGGGCGGGGCCCGCCGCCGGGAGGAGGGCGAGGGCGAGAAGGGCGGCCCTGGCGGACCGGCCGGCCACCGCAAGGGAGGAATTCATCGGCGTCGGAAGGGGCGGTTGGCGGTGCGCATCGTCGTCTCCGTCGCGCACCAACGCATGAACAGGTCTTCATGTCGCGAGATGTGCGCTGTTTCCATTGTTAAATCAGAAGCTTAGCTTGGTATCGCCCGGCGCCGCCCCTGGCAAGCGACGGATCGGTGACGAAAGGGCGCTTGGCCCGGCGGCGATTGACGCGGGGCCGCGGGTTGCACACATCGGCGTGACGATGAAGCCCCTCCCCGCCGCCGCCCTCCTCCTCGCCCTGGCCGCCCCCGCGCTGGCCCCCCTCGCGCGGGCCCAGGCCCCCTCCTCCGCCCCGCCCGGCGCCGAGGAGGGCTTCCGCGTGGTGAACCGAACGGGGCAGGAGGCCACGACGCTCAACGCCGTGCGCAGCGGCCGGCCGGACTGGGGCAACAACCTCCTGCCGCGCCCGTTGGCCGCCGAGGCCGGCTACCGCCTGCGCCCCAACCCCCAGGCGGGCTGCCGCTTCGACCTGCGACTCGTCCTCGCCGACGGGCGCGAGGCGGTCTCGCGCAACCGCGACATCTGCGCCGAGCGCGAGATCGCCCTCGACGCCGCCACCGTCGCGGCGGCCGCGCGCCCCGGGCCCGTGCCCACGCCGCCCGAGGCGATCCCCCGCCCGGGCGTCCGCGCCTCCACCGGCACCGGCTTCCTCGTCGCGGGCGAGCGCGTGCTGACCAACCGCCACGTCGTCGACAACTGCAACCGCGTCCTCGTCCGCGGGCCGGACGGGCGCAACCACGCGGCCACGCCCCCGGCGCGCACCGACGCGACCCTCGACCTCGCGCTGCTCACGGTGCCTGGCCTCGCCGGCCCCGTCCTCGCCTTCCGCCAGGGCCCGCCCGTGCGGCGCGGCGAGGGGGTGGTGGCCTATGGCTACCCGCTGACCGGGCTGCTCTCCTCCGACGCCAAGCTCACCCGCGGCGAGATCAACGGCTTGGCCGGGCTGCGCGACAACCAGGACCAGTTCCAGATCAGCGCCCCCGTGCAGCCCGGCAATTCCGGCGGGCCGCTGCTGGACATGCAGGGCAACGTCGTCGGCGTCGTGGTGTCGAAGCTGAACGCCCAGGCCGTCGCGGGCCGGACGGGGGACATCGCCCAGAACATCAACTTCGCGGTCAAGGGCGAGCGCGCGGCGGCCTTCCTGCGCGCGGCCGGCGTCTCGCCCACGGCCGCCACCAGCGGCGGCACCGACCGCAGCACGGCCGACGTGGGCGAGATCGCCGGCCGCTCCACCGTCTTCATCCGCTGCGAGGGGTAGGGGGTCTCAGCGCCCCGCGGCCAGGGCGCCCCGCAAATGGGGCACGAGGCCGCCGGCCGCGAGGATGGCCGCGACCTCTCCCGCCAGCGCCGCGGCCTGCCATTCCCGCCCGCCCTGCGCGATCCGGCCGGAGACGGGGTCGAGCTCCACCGCCTCCCCCTCCCGCAGCGCCGCCGCGGCCTCGGGGCAGACCATCACCGGCAGGGCCAGGTTGATGGCGTTGCGGAAGAAGATGCGCGCGACGCTGGCCGCGACCACGGCCGCTATGCCCGCGCCCTGCAGCGCCAGGATCGCGTGCTCGCGCGAGGAGCCCGAGCCGAAGTTCCGCCCGGCCACCAGCACGTCGCCGGGCCCGACCCGCGCGGCGAAGCCGGGGTCCAGCCCCTCCAGGCAATGGGGGCCGAGCTGCGCGCGGTCGCGCAGCGTGAGGTAGCGGCCGGGGATGATGACGTCCGTGTCGACGTGGTCCCCCACGCGGTGGACGAGGCCCTCGATCGGCATGGCGCCTCCCCCTCTCAGCCCGCGAGCTCGGCGGGGTGGATGATCTCGCCCGCGACGGCCGCGGCGGCGGCCACCCAGGCGTTGGCGAGGAAGACGCGCGCCTCCGGGTCGCCCATGCGGCCGCGGAAGTTGCGGTTGGTGGTCGCCACCGCCGTCTCCCCGGCCGCGAGGATGCCCATGTGCCCGCCGAAGCAGGCGCCGCAGGTGGAGGGGCCGATAGCCGCGCCCGCCTCGGCAAGGGTGCCGAGCAGCCCCTCGGCCAGGGCGGCGCGCCAGATCCGCTGGGTGGCCGGCACCACCACCAGCCGCACCCCGCGCGCGACCTTGCGCCCGCGCAGCATCTCCGCGGCCTGGCGGAGGTCCGTCAGCGTGCCGTTGGAGCAGTTGCCGATATAGACCTGGTCCACCCGCGTGCCGCGCAGCTCCCCGACCGCCGTGCCGTTGGCCGGGGAGGGGGGCGCGGCGACGAGGGGCGTAAGGGACGCGACGTCGACGGCGAGGCGCGCCCGGTAGCGCGCGCCCTCCTCCGCCATGACCGCCGGCCGCGGCGCCATGCCGCGCGCGGCCATGTCGGCGGCCGAGGCGGCGTCGCCCTCGAAGACGCAGGCATCGGCCCCGGCCTCGACGGCCATGTTCGCCACCGCCATGCGCTCGTCCATGCCGAGCCCGGCCAGGGCGGGGCCGCCGAACTCGATCGAGGCGTCCATCGCCCCGTCCGAGCCGATCCGCCGGATGAGCTCCAGCACGATGTCCTTGCCCGTGACGAAGGGCGGCTTGCCGCCGGAGAGCTCCACCCGGATGCTCTCGGGCACGCGCATCCACAGCCGCCCCGCCGCCAGCGCGCCCGCGAGGTCGGTGGAACCGAAGCCGATGCCGAGCGCGTTGAAGGCGCCGGCCGTGCAGGTGTGGCTGTCCGCGCCGAAGACGATGCTCCCGTGGCCGACCAGCCCGAGCTCCGCCAGCAGCGTGTGCTCGATCCCGCCCTCGCCCGGGCCGTAGTGGTGGCGGATGCCCTGGGCCGCCGCGAAGGACCGGTTGCGGCGCAGCGCGTTGGCGCTCTCCACGTCCTTGGCGGGGGCGAAGTGGTCGTCCACCAGCACCACGCGCTCGGGGTCGAAGACGCGCGGCGCACCAATCGCCTCGAACTGGGCGTAGGCGAGGGGGCCGGAGACGTCGTTCAGCAGCACCACGTCGGGCCGGATGGTCGCGATGGTGCCGGGGCGGATCTCGCCCTCCACGGCGTGGCTCGCGAGGATGCGCTCGGTGATCGTCAGGCCCGCCACGTGGGGCTCCTCCCTTCCCGGATCGGTCGAGACTGGGCGCGGCGCCCGCCCGCGTCCACCGGGGGGGCGCTTCCGAATCGGCTTCCCAGGCGCGGCGGGAAGGGCTCACAATCCGGTGATGCGCCGTCTTGCCCTCGCCCTCCTCCTCTCCGCGCTCGCGGCGCCAGCGCTGGCACAATCCCCCGCCAGCAGCTGGCGCCTGGTGAACCGGACCGGGCAGGACGCCGTCAGCCTTCTCTCCACCGAGGCGGGATCGGCCGCACGCGGCCGGAACCGGCTGCGCCAGCCGGTCGCGAGCGGCGCGGAGAAGACCTTGCGGCGGAAGGCCGGCTCCCCCTGCCGGCTGGACCTCCGCGTGCGCCTCGCCGACGGGAAGGAAGCGGTGGCGGCCGGGCACGACGTCTGCGCCTCGCCGACGGTGGTGCTGGAGCCCGCGGCCGTGCAGCCCGCCGCGGCCCCCGCCCCCGCCGGACGCCGCCGCGCCGCCGGCTAGGGCCCTAGTGGGCCTCCGCCCAGGAGTGCCCCGTGCCGATCTCGACCGCCAGCGGCACGCGAAGGGTCGCGACGCCCTCCATCACCGCCTGCACCACCGGCTTCGTCGCCTCCACCTCGTCCTCGGGCACCTCGAACAGGAGCTCGTCGTGCACCTGGAGGAGCATCCGCGCGCGGAGCCTCGCCTCGCGGAGCGCCTTCGGGAGCCGCACCATGGCGCGCTTGATGATCTCGGCCGCGCCCCCCTGGAAGGGCGCGTTGATCGCGGCGCGCTCGGCGTTGCCCCGCCGCCCCTGGTCGCGCGCGCCGATCTCGGGGATCCAGAGCTTCCGGCCGAAGGGCGTCAGCACGTAGCCGTTGGTGCGGGCGTCCTCCTTGAAGCGCTCCATCGCGTCGCGGATGCCCGGGTACTGCGCGAAGTAGGCGTCGATGATGCCTCGTGCCTCGCCGGCGCCGATGCCGAGCCGGCCGGCCAGGCCGAAGGCGGACATGCCGTAGATGATGCCGAAGTTGATCGTCTTGGCGCGGCGCCGGGCCTCGCGGTCCACCTTGTCCGGCGGGATGCCGTAGATGTCCGACGCCGTGCGCGAGTGGATGTCCTGCCCCGTCGCGAAGGCCTCCCGCAGCGAGGGCACCTCGGCCACGTGGGCGAGCAGCCGCAGCTCGATCTGCGAGTAGTCCGCGGCCAGCAGCAGGTGCCCCGGCTCGGCCACGAAGGCGCGGCGGATGCGCGCGCCCTCCTGAGAGCGGATGGGGATGTTCTGCAGGTTCGGCTCGGTGGAGGAGAGCCGCCCCGTGCTCGTGATCGCCATCGAGAAGTCGGTGTGCACGCGCCCGTCGGCGGCCAGCTGCGCCTGCAGGCCCTCGACATAGGTCGAGTTCAGCTTCGAGAGCTGCCGCCAGTCGAGCACCTTGCGCGGCAGCGGGTGGCCGGTGGAGGCCGCCAGCTCCTCGAGCGTCGCGGCGTCGGTGGAATAGGCGCCGGACTTGCCCTTGCGCCCGCCCGAGAGCCCCATCTCGCCGAAGAGGATCTCGCCGAGCTGCTTGGGCGAGCCCACCGCGAAGGGGCGGCCGGCAATCTCGTGGATCTCCGCCTCCAGCGCCGCCATGCGCTCGGTGAACTCGGCGCCGGCCTGCTTCAGCGCGGGGCCGTCCACCTTCACGCCGGCCATCTCCATGTCGCGCAGCACGGTGATCATCCGGCGCTCGACCTCCTCGTAGAGGGCCAGCGCCTTCTCCTCCCGCAGCTTCGGGCGCAGCGCGTGCCACAGGCGCAGCGTCACGTCCGCGTCCTCGGCCGCGTAGCGCGTGGCCTCGTCGAGCGGCACCTGGGCGAAGGGCTTGCGGCCGCGCCCCGTGCCCGTCACCTCGTCGTAGGTGATGGGCTGGTGCGACAGGTGGCGGCGCGCCAGCTCGTCCATCCCGTGCCCGTGCCGCCCGGCGTCGAGCGAGTAGGAGATCATCATCGTGTCGTCGACCGGCGACACCTCCAGCCCCCCGTTCGCCTCCCGGTTCAGCACCTCGAGGTCGTATTTCGCGTTGTGCAGCACCTTCAGCACGGAGGGGTCCGCCAGCAGCGGGCGCAGCACGTCCATCGCGGCGTCGAAGGGCAGCTGCTCCGGCGCGGGGGAGAGCATGTCCGTTCCCTCGTGGCGCAGCGGCAGGTAGGCGGCGCGCCCGGGGGCCACCGCCAGGCAGACGCCGACGAGGGAGGCGTTGAGCGCGTCGAGCCCCGTGGTCTCGGTGTCGAGCGCCATCACCCCGGCCGTGCGCGCGGCCTCGGCGAAGGCGTGCAGGGCGTCGATGGTGGTGATCGTCTCGTAGGGGCCGAAGGGCGCGCCCTCCGCCGGCAGGGTGAGGGCGACCGGCGCGGGCGCGGGCCCGGCGGGGCGCGAGACCGGCACCTCCCCGCTCGCGTCCAGCCCGAGGCGGTGCTGCACGCTGCGGAAGCCCTGCAGCTTGAGGAAGGCCATCAGCTTGCCCGGCTCCGGCGCCCGGGTCGCCAGACCCTCCATCGGCAGCGGCAGCGGGGCGTTGCGGTCGAGCTCCACCAGCTTGCGGGAGATGCGGGCCTTCTCCGCGTTCTCCTCCAGCGCCTGGCGCCGCTTGGGCTGCTTGATCTCGGACAGGCGCGAGAGAAGCGTCTCCACGTCGCCGTAGGTCTCGATGAGCTGCGCGGCCGTCTTGATGCCGATGCCCGGCACGCCCGGGATGTTGTCGGTGGAGTCGCCGGCCAGCGCCTGCACCTCCACCACCTTCTCCGGCATCACGCCGAACTTCTCCACGACCTCGGCGGCGTGGATCGGCTTCTGCTTGATGGGGTCGAGCATGCGGATGCCGCCGCCCACCAGCTGCATCATGTCCTTGTCGGAGGAGACGATCGTGACCTGCCCGCCCTCCTTCGCGAAGGCGGTCGCGTAGGTCGCGATGAGGTCGTCCGCCTCGAAGCCGTCGAGCTCCACGCGGGCGACGCAGAAGGCGTCCGTCGCCTCGCGGATGAGGCCGAACTGCGGGGCGAGCTCCGGCGGCGCCTCCGGGCGCTGCGCCTTGTAGGCGGGGTAGAGCTCGTTCCGGAAGGTGGAGCGCGAGGCGTCGAAGACGACCGCGATGTGGCTTCCCGCGTGCTTGGAGAGGAAGTTCGCCAGCATCTGCGTAAAGCCGAAGACGGCGTTCACCGGCACCCCCGCCGGGTTGGTCATCGGCGGCAGGGCGTGGAAGGCGCGGAAGATGTAGCCGGAGCCGTCCACGAGGATGAGGTGCCGCGACGGGTCCACCTCCGCCACGATGGGGTCGGCCACCGGTGCCTTGTCGGCCGCCTCGTCGGCGCTCGCGGTGCCCACGGGATCAGTGATGGCCGTCATCCCCCGCGCCGGGCGCGAGGTGGAAGGTGCGCGAGCAGTAGGGGCAGGTGATCTCCTCCCCCTCGAGCCGCATCCAGATCAGGGGATGGCCGAGGGTGCCGCCGCCGTCGCAGGGGACGTGGCGGGAGAACACCTCGATCACCTCCTCGGCGGTCACGCCGGGAACACGGTTGGGGGCGTAGCCGGTGAAGTTGGGATCGCGCATCGGGACCTGACGTGTGGTGGGACCGCCCCCGGGGAGCCGCCGGGTGCTTCGCCCCCCAAGATAGGGCCGCCCCGCCCATCCGGCCAGCGCCGGCCTGCCGGCCCGCGGCCACGGGGGCACAAGCCCCTGGAACAATGGGCCCCGGCCGGCGTTCCGTTACGGCAACCGCTCCTGTGGAGACCATGCCGGATTCTGTCGGACCCCGCCCGCCCCGGATTTCCCTCGCTCCCCGCCCGAGCCTCTCGGGGGAGGTGGCCGCGGCCGGGGTCCCCGCCGGGGGGCCGGGCGTCTTCTACGCCGGCATCGCCCTGGTCGCCGTGCTCTACGCCACGCGCGAGCTGCTGGTGCCCCTGGCGCTCGCGGTCCTGCTGGCCTTCGTCCTCGCCCCGGTGGTGCGGGCCATCCGCCGGGTCGGCGTGCCCCGCGTCGCCTCGGAGATGCTCGGCGTCCTCCTCGCGGTCGCGGTCATCTCGGGCATCGGCGCCCTCATGGGCCGCCAGCTCGCCGAGCTGGCCCGGGACCTTCCCTTCTACCAAGCCACGGTCTCGCAGAAGCTGACGGGGCTGATGGGCGACCAGGGCCCGCTCGGCCACGCCTCGGAGCTGCTCCGCTCGCTCGGCGAGGGGCTCTCGGGCAAGGGCGGGACGGGCGCCCCCTCCACCGCCCCGCAGGCCGGCCCGCCGCCCCTGCCGGTGGAGGTGCGCGAGCCGGCGCCGGGCCTCCTCACGGTCGTGCAGCGGGTGGTCGGGCCGCTGCTGGGCCCGGTGGCCACCACCGGCATCGTCATCGTCTTCGTCGTCTTCCTCCTTCTCTACCGGGAGGACCTGCGGGACCGGCTCATCAAGCTGATGGGCTCGCGCGACCTCCAGCGCACCACGGCCGCCCTCAACGAGGCCGCCTCGCGCCTGTCGCGCTACTTCCTCGCCCAGACCGCGCTGAACGCCGTCTTCGGGGTCGCCATCTCGGCCGGCCTCTGGGCCATCGGCGTCCCCAACCCGCTTCTCTGGGGCTTCATCGCGGGGCTGATGCGCTTCGTGCCCTTCATCGGCGGCTTCATCGCGGCGGCCTTCCCCCTCCTCCTCGCCATCGCGGTCGACCCGGGCTGGACGATGCTCATCTGGGTCATCGTCCTCTTCGCGGTGGCCGAGCCGGTGATGGCCCAGGCGGTGGAGCCGATGGTCTACGGCCACTCCACCGGCCTCTCGCCCGTCGCGGTGCTGCTGGCGACCGCCTTCTGGGCCTGGCTCTGGGGGCCGATCGGCCTCCTGCTGGCGACCCCGCTGACGGTCGGGCTGGTGGTGCTCGGCCGCCACGTGGACCGGCTGGAGTTCCTCGACGTGCTGCTCGGCGACCGCGCCGCGCTCGAGCCCTCGGAGGCCTTCTACCAGCGCGCCCTGGCCGGGGACGGCGACGGGCTGGCCGAGCAGGCGGAGCTCCAGCTCCGCACCCTGCCGCTGCTTGGGTATTACGACGAGGTCGCCCTGCCCGGCCTCTCCCTCGCCCAGGGGGACGCGACGCGCGGCGCGCTCGACCGCACCCGCCTCGACGTGCTGCGGGCGCGGGTGGACGGGCTGCTGGACGACCTGTCGGAGCACGAGGACGCCGAGCCCCCGGCGCTGGAGGCCGACGGCCCGGTGGACCGCGACCCGAACGAGGCCGCCGGCGCCCAGGAGCCGCCCCCGCCGCCCCCGCCCGAATGGGGCGCACCGGGCACGGTGCTCTGCGTCGCCGGGCGCGGCCGGCTGGACGAGCAGGCCACCACCATGCTCGCCCAGGTGCTCAACCTGGCCGGCTACGGCGCCACGGCCCTGCCGGCCGAGGCGCTGCGCGACGCCGCCGCCACGCCCGCGGGCGTGCGGGCCGTCGTTCTCTCGGCGCTGGAGGGGGGCAGCGGCGCGGCCAGCGCGCGCTACGCCATGCGCCGCCTGCGCCGGCGTTTCCCGGACGCGCTTCTCGTCGCCGGCGTCTGGGGCGCGGAGCGGGACAGCCCGGTCCTCGCGGCGCTGCGCGAGGAGAACGGGCGGGGCTGCGAGGCCCGGTCGCTGCGCGACGCCCTCGCCTGCCTCTCGGCCGCGGCGGCGCCGGCGGAGCCCGCCTCCCCGCGGGCGATGGCCGAGGGCTAGCCCCGGCCCGGCCCCTTCAGGCCAGCGCGGCGCCCGCCTCGGCGCCGCCCTGAGCGCGGCGGGACTGCCAGAGCGCCACGAAGTCGATCGGCGTCAGCGCCACCGGCATGAAGCCGCCGTCGCGCGTGACGTCGGAGAGGATGTTGCGGGCGAAGGGGAAGAGGAGCCGCGGGCACTCGACCAGCAGCACCGGCTCCAGCACGTCCGGCTGCACGTTGATCGTGAAGATGCCGCTGTAGGCGAGCTCCACGATGAAGGCGGTGGTGCCGTCCGTGGTCTTGGCGTCGGCGCGGATCTGCAGCGTCACCTCGAAGACGTTCCCGCCCTCCTTCAGGGCGCGGGCCTGGACGTCGAGCGCGACGTCGATCCGCGGCTGCTCGCGCAGCGAGGTGTAGATCTCGGGCGCGCCCGGGACCTCGAAGGAGAGGTCCTTCACGTACTGGAGGTTCACCACCAGCGGGCCCTGAGGCTGCTCGGTCGGGGCGCCGTTGGCGCCGTTCGGCGGGAGGTTGGCGGGCGGCGGCAGGTCGGACATGGAATGGGCCTTGGAAGAAGCGAGTGCCGGCGGGGTAGCACGCGCCGGGGGGGCTGTCAGTCCGGGTCGTGCCCGCCCCCCCTCTCGGCCCCGCGCCTCAGCCGTGCTGCCAGGAGACCGTCAGCGGTCCCTCCTCGGTCGGGTCCACGCGCAGCCACTGGCCGTTCATCACGGACTGCCCGGTCATCGCCAGGATGAAGCCCCAGTGGCAGACCACGACGGTGTGGGGCCAGTCCGGCCGCTCGCGCATCTCGCCCCGGAACAGACGGGCGCGGGAGAGGACGCTGTCGCCGCCCTCCTCCTCCTGCGGCCACCAGACGGCCTCGAGATGCGCGAAGTCGTGCTCCGGCCAGGCCTCGGCGAGCGCGTCGCGGGGGGAGCCGACGTCGCACTTGAAGGCGTAGCGCTCGCGCACCAGCGGCTGGACGTGGACGGGCAGGCCCAGCCGGCGCGCCAGCGGCGCCGCGGTCTGCAGCGCGCGGGTGTAGGGGCTGGCGAGGATGCGGCGGATCCCCTCCCCCGCCAGCGCCTCGGCCGCGGCCTCCGCCTGGGCGTGGCCGAGCGGGGTGAGCCGCGGGTCCTCGATCCCCGGGTCCTTCCGGGTGGCCGTGAAGTGAAGGTTGAACTCGCTCTGGCCGTGTCGCAGCAGGATCATGGGCGCGCCTCTCGGTCTTGGGCCTGCCGATAGCGGGCCGGGGTCGAGCGCACAACGCCCGGGACCCGCCCGCGGTGCGGCCCCGCGCCGCCGCCGGAACGATCCCGGGGACGATTCCACCCCCCGCCCCGCCTGCCTGGTTGCGGTCGGGGGTCCCCGCGCCTAACTATCCTGTCATGAGGAGATTCTAATGCAAGGCGGCGGATTCCCGATTGATCTGATCCTGTTCGGGATGGTGGCGGCCTTCCTGGTGCTGCGCCTGCGCAGCGTGCTGGGCCGCCGCACCGGGTTCGAGCGCCCGCCGGGCGAGCGGGGCGGCCTGCCCGTGCCGCCGGTCGCCGGCGCGCCGGCCCCTGCCGCGGCCGCGCCGCTCCGCGGCGTGCCGGACGCCCGCGGCCCCGTGGGCCAGGCGCTGGCCCGCATCCGCTCGGCCGACCCTTCCTTCGACCCCGGCGCCTTCCTCGGCGGCGCGGAGGGCGCCTTCCGCATGATCGTGGAGGGCTTCGCCGCCGGCAACCGCCCGCTCCTGCGCGATCTCCTCTCCGACGACACCTACGCCGGCTTCGAGGGCGCCATCGCCGACCGCGAGTCGCGGGGCGAGGTGCAGCGGACCGAGATCCGGGAGATCCGCGAGGCCGTGATCGACGGCGCCGACCTGCGCGGCACCACCGCCGAGGTCACCGTCCGCTTCGTCTCCGACCAGGTGAACCTCACCCTCGACTCCGCGGGCAAGCCGGTCGCCGGCACCGACGCCGTGACCGAGCTGACGGACATCTGGACCTTCCAGCGCGACGTCCGCAGCAGCGACCCCGCCTGGAAGCTCACCAGCACCCGCTCCGCCTGAGCGTGCGGCGCGGCCGGCGGGGGCCGCGGCTCCCGCTCCTTCTCGCCCTTCTCCTCGCGGCCTGCTCTTCCTCCCCCCGCTGGGAGCGGGACCGCCTCTCCGAGGCCGTGCCGCCCTTCCTGGCGGGGTGCGCGGCTTTGCGCGATCCCGGCCCCCTCGCCCCCGCCTGCGCCGAGGCCGCCCGCCTGCCCCCGGGCGACGAGCCCGCCGCTCGCGCCTTCTTCGCCCGGCACTTCGAGCCCATCCCGGCCGGCGAGGGGCTGATCACCGGCTACTACGAGCCCGTCCTCCGCGTCTCCCCGGTGCGGGCGCCCGGCTTCACGGCGGCCCTCCTCCCGCCCGGCGCCCCGGACCTGCCGCGGGCGGCCATCGAGGCCGCGGTGGAGGCGGGCACCTGGCCCGGCCCCGTCCTCGCCTGGGCCGACCCGGTGGACGCCTTCTTCCTCCAGATACAGGGCTCCGGCCGCGCCGTCTTCCCGGAGGGAACCGAGCGCCGGCTGGGCTACGCCGGCAAGAACGCCCACCCCTACGTCCCGATCGGCCGCGTGCTGATCGAGCGCGGGGCCATGGCGCGGGAGGCGGTCTCGATGGACTCCCTCCGCGCCTGGCTGCACGCCGCCCCGCCGGCGGAGGCGCGGGCGCTGATGGACGCCAACCCCTCCTGGGTCTTCTTCCGCTGGCGGGACGACCTTCCGCCGGAGGGCGGGCCGGCCGGCACCCTCGGCGCGCCGCTCACCCCCGGCCGCTCGGCGGCCGTGGACCGCGGCCACGTCCCGCTCGGCCTGCCTCTCTGGATCGCGACGCAGGACCCCCTAACCGGCGCGCCGCTGGAACGCCTCGTCATCGCCCAGGACACCGGCGGCGCCATCCGCGGCCCGGCGCGGGCGGACCTCTTCTGGGGCTGGGGCGAGGCGGCCGGCCTGGCCGCGGGCCGCATGCGCGGGACCGGCCGCGTCTGGGTGCTGCGCCCGCGCGCCGTCCCCCCTCCGCCCGCCGGTTGGCCGGGAGGCGCCGCGCGCCTATCTTGAGGGGGATGTCCGATAAGCCCCGCGTCGCGCTCTTCGTCACCTGCCTCGTCGACCTCTACCGCCCCTCCGTCGGCTTCGCGGCCCTGCGGCTGCTTGAGGAGGCGGGGTGCCGGGTGGAGGTGCCCGCCACCCAGACCTGCTGCGGCCAGCCCGCCTACAACTCCGGCGACCGCGCCACGGCGCGCGACCTGGCGCGGGCGGTGATCGACGCCTTCCTCCCCTACGACCACGTCGTGGCCCCCTCCGGCTCCTGCGCGGGGATGATCGCGCACCACTACCCCGTCCTCTTCGAGGACGACCCCGCCTACCGCGGCAAGGCCGAGGCGCTGGCCGCCCGCACGCACGAGCTGACCTCCTTCCTCACCGACGTCATGGGCCTCGACACCGCCCGCCCGGCCTATGACGGGGTCGCCGTCTACCACGACAGCTGCGCGGGCCTGCGCGAGATGGGCGTGCGCGCCCAGCCCCGCGCGCTGCTCGCGAAGGTGCCCGGCCTGATCGTGAAGGAGCTGGCCGAGCCCGAGCTGTGCTGCGGCTTCGGCGGCACCTTCTGCGTGAAGTACCCCGAGATCTCCACCCGCATGGTGACCGACAAGGCCGCCGACATCCGCGGTACCGGGGCGGACACGCTGCTGGCGGGCGACCTCGGCTGCCTCCTGAACATGGCCGGGCGCCTCAAGCGCGAGGGAAGCCCGGTGCGCGTGCGCCACGTCGCCGAGGTGCTGGCGGGCATGACCGGCGAGGTCGCGCCCATCGGCGAGGCGCCGGACGCCTGAGGGCGGCCGGGTGCCGACGCCGAGCGCCCCGCCCCGGATCCTGCGCCGCCTGCGCCGGCGGCCCATCCTCATCACCGCCATGGCGCTGGGATTGGCGGCCGGGCTCGCGGCCCATCTCCTGGGGGCGCGGGGCACGAGCGCGGCCCTGCTCTTCTGGAACGCCGCCGCCCTCACCTACGCGGTCGCCATCTCCGTCACCCTCTGGGACGACGACCCCGACGCCCTGGCCCGCCGCGCGGCGGAGCTCGATTCCGACCAGTGGATCGTCCTTCTCGCGAGCAGCATCGCGGCCCTCGCGGCGCTGGCCGCCGTCATGGCGGACCTCGTGGCCGCGAAGGGCACCCCCCAGGCCACGGGCGCCGCGATCCTCGCGGGGGGCACGGTGGTGGTCTCCTGGATCTTCGCCCAGGTCCTCTTCGCGCACCACTACGCCCACGTGCACTGGCTGGGCGGCAAGGGCCTCGACTTCCCGGGCAACGACGAGCCGGACTTTCCCGAGTTCCTCTACTTCGCGATGACCGTGGGCATGACCGCCCAGGTCTCGGACGTCACCACGCGGACCGCCCGGATGCGCCGGGTGGTGCTCGGCCACGCGGCCCTGTCCTTCCTGTTCAACGCGGTGATCCTGGCGGCGGCCGTGAACCTGGCCGCTGCGCTGCTCGGCTGAGGGGAGGCGATCAGCCCTCGCCGGCCGCGACCCGTCCGATGGCCCACTGGATGCCGCCCGTCCCCGCCTCGGCCGAGACGACGACCTGCCGCGTCGGGCGCGGCTCGCCGAAGAGCTGCACGCTGTCCTCCACCGTGATCCGCCCGCCGCGCGCCCGCAGCCGCCAGGCCGAGCCCGAGGGCAGGCGCAGCAGCACCGAGCCGCCGTCCTCGTGCGGCATGGCGGTCACGGCGTGGTGGAGGTGGAAGCGCACGGCGAAGGCCGGGACGTTCTCGGCCTCCACCAGGTCCTCGCCCCTGAGGTCGTCCCCGGATTCCGCGAGGTAGAGGCGGCGGCGGTGGAGCGCCCCGAAGCCGCGGCGATAGCCGTCATGCGTCGCCTCCAGCCACTGCGCGCCGCTCGCCTCGTGGCGCTCGGCGTCGACGTTCTCCGGGCGGCGGCCGAGGCCCTCCTCGGTCAGCTCGCTGCTGTTCGTGTCGGAGAGGGTGAGGGTGGAGTGCGCGGCGGTGGAGCGCATGGCGTCCCGCCAGGCCCCCTCGGCCGCCGGGGCCGCGCCGCAGTTCACGATCAGCCGGTCCCGCCCGATCGACATCTCGAAGGAGAGGGTGCCGGCGTGGTGGCACCGGTCCGCGCCGCGCGGCAGCCCGCCGGGCCCCACAGTGCCGCCCTTGGCCGGCGGCGCCCCGCAATCGGCGATCACGAGGGTCCGCCCGGCCTGCAGGCGCTGGAAGCCGGCGTCGCCGAGGATCAGCGGCGCGCGCCCCCGCGCCTGCGCCTGGGTCAGCACGAGGTCGAGCAGCGTCGCCGCCTCCTCCCGCGTGCCGTTGAAGGCGGCCAGCCCCCCGTCGCCGTGGCGGAACAGGCGCAGCGCCGGCGCCGCGCGGTCCAGCGCGAGGGCGAGGTGCGGCGGCGCCTCGATGCCCGCGCCGTGCAGCAGGTTGCGGATCTCGATGAGGTCCTGTAGCGCCAGCAGGAGGATGCCGGGGCTGCGCTCCACATGGGCGCCGTCGGGCAGGATCTGGCGGTCGATCTCGGCGGGCAGCAGCTTGAGGCAGCGCGTGAGCCAGGGCTCCTCCTCGAGCGCGACCGCCGCGGCCAGCGCGCCCTTGAGCGCCACCAGCGCGCCGCGGTGCCGCGCCTCGGCCGGCAGGCTCGCCACCAGCATGCGGGCGTCGGAGGCAAGGCGCGTCATCAGCGCGCGGCGGAACCCGTCCTCGGCGGTGGCCGCCGTGAAGTCCCAGTGGCCGAGCCAGGCCGAGAGCCGCGCGCCCGTCACCTCCGGCGTCTCGGCCAGGGGATCGGCGCCGGGCGCCTCCAGCCAGGCGCGGGCGATGTCGCGCGCGTGCATGCGGGCGGCGTCGGTGCCGAGCGCGCGCAGGTCGCGCAGCCAGGCGAAGCCGTGCAGCGCCGCCCGCCAGGCCGGGCTGCCCGCCCCGGGGCCGAAGGCGCGGGGGTCGTCGGGCAGGGGCCGGACGGTGCCGGCCACCTCCAGCTCCCCCTTCAGCAGGCGCTGGCCGCGCGCCGCGTCGCCGGGCCAGAGGTCGCGGAAGGCGCGCGCCGGGGCATCGGGCACGCGGATGGGCTTGAGGCCCGAGAGGGTGCGGCGGGCGCCGCGGATCCAGCTCCCGCTCATGCCCTGCCCCCCCGGAGGCCCGCGACCGCGGCGGCGCGGTCGGGCGCCCCGAAGACCGCCGTGCCCGCCACCAGCACGTCCGCCCCGGCCGCGAGGCAGCGCGGCGCGGTGGCCAGCGTAACGCCCCCGTCGACTTGGAGGTGGATGGGCCGCCCGGTCGCGTCGATCAGGCCGCGCAGCGTCGCGATCTTCGCCAACTGGCTCTCCAGGAAGGACTGGCCGCCGAAGCCCGGGTTCACCGCCATCACGAGGACGAGGTCCACGAGGTCCAGCACATGGGCGACGCTCTCGACCGGGGTGGCGGGGTTGAGGACCACGCCGGCCTTGCGGCCGAGGGCCCGGATCGTCTGGAGGGAACGGTGCAGATGCGGCCCCGCTTCCGGGTGGAGCGAGATGAGGTCCGCCCCTGCCTCGGCGAAGGCCGCGAGGTAGGGGTCGGCGGGCGCGATCATCAGGTGGACGTCGAAGGGCATCCGCGTCAGCGGGCGGAGCGCGCGCACGATGGCGGGGCCGAAGGAGATGTTGGGGACGAAGTGCCCGTCCATGATGTCGAGGTGCAGCCAGTCCGCCCCCGCGGCCTCGGCGGCCCGCACCTCCTCGCTCAGGCGGGTGAAGTCGGCGGCCAGGAGGGAGGGCGCGATCAGGACGGGGTGCGGGGCGGCGCTTGTCACGAGGGGGTTATGCGGCAGAGGGGTTGGGCGGGCAACCGAGCCCGGGACGGGCACGGAGGCGGGCGCGGGGGCCGGCGGGTGGAGGCAAGGGCCTGTTCCAGGGCCGGTCACGCGGGCACGAGGCTGACAT
This sequence comes from Muricoccus nepalensis, assembly GCF_006438825.1. Taxonomy (GTDB): domain Bacteria; phylum Pseudomonadota; class Alphaproteobacteria; order Acetobacterales; family Acetobacteraceae; genus Roseomonas; species Roseomonas nepalensis. The sequence goes on along the minus strand of NZ_RCZP01000016.1, from coordinate 31,764 downwards.
GCGGGGGAAGCTCGAGCGCCCGGTCCGGCCCCAGCCAGGTCCCGTCCGGGCCGGCCTGGAAGCCCAGCGCCTCATAGAGGCCGAGCGAGAGCCGGTTCCGCTCGGTGGGCCGCACGAGGCCGCGCATCGGGCCCTCGATCCGCCCCTGGGCGATGGCCATGGCCGCCTGCTCGATCCCCATGCCGAAGACCCGGCAGCTGAGGACGAACTGCTCGACCGTGTCGCCGCGGACCACGGCCAGGCCGGTGATGCCGTAGCGCGTGAAGCGGTCCGACACCTCGAGGGCGATGAGGAAGCCCCCCTCGGCCAGCAGCGCCCCGAGCTCGGCCGCCTCCCAGCGGCGCCCCGTAGTGTTGAACTGGTTCGTCTTGTTCAGCAGCTCGACGCAGCGGGCGAAGCGGGGGTCCGCGGCCTCCCGCACGAGGTGGGGCAGGATCGCGACGCCGAGCGAGGCGAGGAAATCCTCGTGCCCCATCCCCGCCCGCACCGCCTCGCGCGCGATCTGCGCCTTCACCATCTCGCCCCGGGCCGCCGCCTCCTCGGTGATGACGGCGCGCTGCAACTCCGGCGCCCAGAGGAGGATGCGCCGCCACTCGGCGAGCGGCGCGTCGATGGCGCGCAGGCCCGGGAAGGCCTGCCGCACCGCCGCGCGCTCCTGCGGGTTGTCGTCCACGAAGAGCACCGATTCCGGCAGCAGGTTCACCTCGGCGAGGATGGCCGCGACGTTCTCGGCCTTCGGCGCGCGGTTGATCCGCAGGGCGACGAAGTTCTCCATCGGGAAGCGCTTGCCGTAGAGCCGGTCCCAGAGGGCGCGCGCCACCGCCTCCTCGTTGCGGCTGACGATCGCGAGGAGGACGCCGCGCCGCCAGAGGTAGCTGACCGCCTCCAGGATGCCGAGCGGCCAGCCCTCGGTCAGCTCGGGCCCGGGGTCGTCCGCCTCGGCCGCCACCCCGCGCCAGAGCGTGTCGTCGAGGTCGAGGATGACGAGCTTCACCGCGTCCGTCGCCGCCTCCGCCCTCCGCAGCGCCATGACCTCGCGGAAGATCTCGAGCACCACGCGGGCGACGTCGGGCGCGTAGAGGTCCTCCACCTTGCCGACCGGCTCCAGCCGCGCCTCGTCCCCCGGCATGGCGAGCCCGGTGATGACCGAGCCGTGGCTGAGATGGGCGAGGAAGTCGTCCCCGAAGTAGCGCTTGCCGAAGGTGGCGGCGATGGCGTCGGTGTCGATCACCGTCATGTTGGCGTAGCGCGCGGCCTCCTCGTGCAGGCGGCGGTTGAGCTGCTCGATGAAGTAGACGGCGTTGCTCAGGCAGTAGCGCTTCTGCGCGCGGCCGAGCGGGTTCTGCAGCGGCGTGTGGAAGCCCAGCAGGTAGGAGGGGATGCCGTGCTGCCGGTTGTAGGCGGCCAGCGCCTCGAGGTTCACGCGCAGCAGGTGGCAGGCGCGCTCGAACAGCGCCTCGTAGCCCGCGACGTCGCCCGCGCGCATCGACATCAGCGCCGCCTCCGGCAGGATGGAGCGGAGCGGGAGCTGGAGGATCTGGAAGTCGTAGCCCCGCGCCTCGGCCGCGCCGAGCGGCGGCAGGGGGGAGGCGTTGTTGAAGACGATCCGCTCGATCGAGACCCCCGGCATCCCCGCCGCGATGAACGCCGGCCAGCGGTCCATCAGGCAGGAGCCGATGAGGAGGAAGCGGGGCGGGCCTGGCCGCGTGACGCGGAGGTGGTCGGGCAGGCGGAAGCGCGCGTCCGGCACCCGGTCCGGCGAGGGCGGGGTGACGCCAGCCGCCCGCATCACCTTCGCCGCCATCTCCGGCAAGTTGCGGACGCTCGCCACGAAGTCGCCGCAGCGCACCCCGCTTCCCACCACCCGCCGCTTCCAGTCGTCGTTGTTGACGGGCCGGTGGAGGATCGCCTGGAACACCCGCTCGACGTCCTCCTCGGTGACGGGCTGGTCCAGGTGAGCCATCGCATCCTCGCAAGGGGCATCGCCGCGCCGGCCGGGAGGGGCGCGGGTCGGCTGGAAAGATCGTGCCGGGGGTGATCCCGCGGGTTCTGCACCCCCGGAATACGCTCGCCTGTGATCACTATCTCTTGAGCCTCGGCCGAGGCAAGGCGCAAACGCCGCCCGGCCGCGGAACGCGGGCGGGGTGTGGCCCCGGCTTCAGAGTGGCAGCGCCGTCGTGCCCTTCACCCGCTCCATCGCGAAGCGGCTGGTGACGTTGCGCAGGCCCGGCACGGCCGCGGTCAGGCGGCGGTAGAAGGCGTCGTAGGCCGGCATGTCGGCCACCGCGACGCGCAGCAGGTAGTCCACGTCGCCGCCCATCCGCCAGCACTCCAGCACCTCCGGCATGCCGGCCACCGTGGCGGCGAAGCCCTCGATCCAGGCCGCCGAGTGGTCGGCGATCTCGATGGCCACGAAGACCGAGAGCGGCAGGCCGGCCCGCGCCGGGTCCAGCAGCGCGACGCGCCCGAGGATGACGCCCGCCGCCTCCATCCGCCGGAGGCGCTTCCAGCAGGGCGTGGGCGTCAGGCCGACCGCGGACGCGATCGCGGCCAGGGAGACGGTCGCGTCGCGCTGGATCAGCCGGAGAATCGCGCGATCGGTGGGATCCAACTCCGTCGGTGCTGCCATTTGGAAAATCCATCTCCCTGAGCCGCCGACGGAAACAAGAACATCTTTTTCTTGCGAAACGAAGGGAGGCGGGGAGAAAAACCGTCTCCAACCGCCCATTTCTGGCTCAGCCAACCCCTTCGGAAGTCCCATGCGCGCCCTCTCCCGCCGCCGCCTCCTCGCCTTCGCCGCCGCCCTGCCCGCGCCGGTCGCGCTCGGCGCCGTGCCGGTCGCCTTCGGCGCCGCGCCGGCGCTCGCGCGCCCGGCCCGCGCGCAGGCGGAGGAGCCCGCCTGGCCCGACCGCCCGCTCCGCATCATCGTGCCCGTTGCCCCGGGCGGCAGCCTCGACATCCTCGGCCGCAGCGTCGCCCGCGCCCTCACCGGCCCGCTCGGCCAGCCCGTGGTGGTGGAGAACCACACCGGCGCCGGCAGCAACATCGCCTTCGAGCTGACCGCGCGCAGCAAGCCCGACGGGCTGACGCTGCTGATCGGCTCCGACCCGCTGACCATCAACCCCTCGCTCTACGCGAAGATCGGCTTCGATCCCGTGCGCGACTTCGCGCCGATCGCCGAGCTGGTGCGCGCGCCGCAGGTGCTGGTGGTGAAGAACGGCCTCGAGGCGCGCGACCTCGCCGGCTATCGCCGCTTAGCGCAGGAGACGGAGGGCGCGACGAGCCTCGCCTCGCAGGGGAACGGCAGCATCGGGCATCTCGGCGGCATCCTGCTGGGCCAGGCCCTCGGCTTCTCCACCACCCATGTGCCCTACCGCGGCGGCGGTCCCGCCGTGGTGGACCTGGTGGCCGGGCACATCGACAGCCTGCTGGTCACCCTGCCCGCCGCCATCGAGCACATCCGCGAGGGCCGCATCCGCGCCCTCGCCGTCACGGGGCTCTCGCGCAGCCCCGCGCTGCCCAACGTGCCCACGGTGGCCGAGAGCGGCTTCCCCGGCTTCGAGGTCGTCACCTGGCAGGGGCTGCTCGCGCCCGCCGGCACGCCCGAGCCGATCCTCGCGCGGCTGCACGCGGAGACGCGCGCGGCGATGGCCAGGCCCGAGGTCGCCGACAACCTCCGCGCCCAGGGCTTCGAGCTCGCCGACGGCAGTCGCGAGAGCTTCGCGACGCTGATCCGCGCGGAGGCGGCGCGCTGGCCGGCGATCGTGCGGGCTTCCGGCGCGCGCGTGGACTGATCGGCACGGTGGCGCCGAAACGGTTGCGCGCGCCGCGCCGATCAACTCGCGGTTAGGCGCGCGCCGCCCCATGAAATCGCTGTCACGTGGCCGGCCGCGGCAATAGCGGCGCGGGGATCGCTGTTTATATCGCGGTTCATGGATCAGCGAAAATCTTCGGGTGCCCTCGCGGGACCGGACCCGTGGGGGCAGCATGGCGGACGGTGACAGCAGCGCGGCGCGGCGCGACCTTCTCGAACTCGAGCCCGCGAACCGCAGCCGGCCGGAGGGCGAGGCCCCCGCGCACGGGAAGACGCGGCGCGAGGGGGACGCGGACGACCGCTCCTCCCGCAAGGAGGACGGCGAAGGCGACGCGAAGGGCGCCGACAAGGACAAGGACGACGGCAAGGACGGGAAGAAGGGAAGCGGCAAGCGCTGGCCGCTGATCATCGGCGGCGTCGTGCTCCTCGTCGCGATCCTCGCCGGCGGCTGGTACTGGTGGAGCCACCGCGACCTCGAATCGACCGACGACGCCTACACCGAGGGACGCGCGGTCACCATCGCGCCCCGCGTCGGCGGCTACGTCACCGAGCTCGCGGTGAACGACAACCAGATGGTCAAGGCGGGCGACCTTCTGCTGCGGATCGACGCGCGCGACTACACCGTGCAGCGCGACCAGGCGCGGGCGCAGGTGGCGCTCGCCCGCACCCAGCTCCGCGCGGCGGAGATCGACCTTGACGTGGCCCGCGTGCGCGCCCCGGCCCAGCTCGCCCAGGCCGAGGCCCAGCGCGCCTCGGCGCTCGCCAGCCAGGAGCAGGCCCGCGCGGACGAGCGCCGCCAGCGCGCGGTCGACCCGCGCGCCACCACCCAGTCGAACATCGACACGGCGACCGCCGCGCTCCGCGTCCGCACCGCGGCCGTCGCGCAGGCGGAGGCGGAGGTGCAGGTCGCCTCCGTCACGCAGCAGACGATCGACCTCGCCGCGGCCACGGTCGAGCAGCGCCGCGCGGCCGTGACCCAGGCGGAGGCGCAGCTCGCGGCGGCCGATCTGAACCTTTCCTATACCGAGATCCGCGCGCCCCAGGACGGCCGCGTCACCCGCCGCAACGTCGAGCGCGGCGGGCTGCTCCAGCCCGGCACCACCGTCATGAATCTCGTCACCCCCGAGGTCTGGGTCGCCGCCAACTTCAAGGAGAACCAGCTCGCCCGCATGCGCCCGGGCCAGCCGGTCGAGATCGAGATCGACGCCTTTCCGGACATGAAGCTCCGCGGCCACATCGACAGCGTGCAGATGGGCAGCGGCGCCCGCTTCAGCGCCTTCCCCTCCGAGAACGCGACGGGCAACTTCGTGAAGATCGTCCGCCGCGTGCCCGTGAAGATCGTCATCGACAGCCCGCCCGCCGACCGGCCCATCCCGCTGGGCCTCTCCGTGGTGCCGACGGTCACCGTCGAATGAGGACGGGCGAATGAGCGGGGCGGAGGCGGGCTGGAAGCCGCGCTCCAACCCCTGGGTGATCACCCTCGTCGTGACGCTGGCGGCCTTCATGGAGGTGCTGGACACCACCATCGTCAACGTCTCGCTGCCCCATATCGCCGGCAGCCTCTCGGTCTCCAACGACGAGAGCACCTGGGCGCTGACCACCTACCTCGTCGCCAACGGCATCGTCCTGACCATCTCCGGCGCGCTCAGCCGCATGATCGGGCGGCGGCGCTACTTCCTGATCTGCATCTCGGTCTTCACCCTCGCCTCGCTCGGCTGCGGGCTGGCGAACGAGTTCTGGCAGCTTCTCCTGTTCCGCGCGCTGCAGGGCTTCTTCGGCGGCGGGCTGCAGCCGACGCAGCAGGCCATCATCCTCGACACCTTCCCGCCGGAGAAGCGTGGCACCGCCTTCTCCGTCACCGCCGTCGCGACCGTCGTCGCGCCCATCCTCGGCCCCGTGGCCGGCGGCTACCTCACCGACACCTACTCCTGGCACTGGATCTTCCTCATCAACGTGCCGATCGGCGCGGCCACCGTCTTCGGCGTGCTGCAGGTGGTGGAGGACCCGCCCTGGGTGACGGAGGAGGCGAAGCGCCCCTTCCGCTTCGACTACGTCGGCCTCGGCTTCATCGTGCTCGCGCTCGCCGGGATGGAGCTGGCGCTCGACCGGGGCGAGAACTACGACTGGCTCTCCTCCGGCTTCATCCGCAACGCCGCCCTCGTCTCCGCCTTCGGTTTCATCGGGGGCGTCTACTGGCTCTCCTACGCGAAGGCCCCGATCGTGGACCTGCGCGTCTTCCTCGACCGCAACTTCGCCATCGGCTGCGCGGCCATCGGGCTGATGGGCTTCGTGCTCTACGGCTCGGCCGTGCTCATCCCGCAGCTCGCGCAGCAGCAGCTCGGCTACAACGCCTTCTGGTCAGGCCTCATCCTCGCGCCCGGCGCCGTGGTGCTGCTTCTCTTCATCCCGCTCACCGGGCGGCTGATGGGGGTGATGCCCGCGAAGTACCTCGTCGCCTTCGGCGGGTTGCTGCTCAGCGGCGCGCTGTTCTACTCGCGCGGGCTCACGCCGGACATCGACTACACCCAGCTTGCCGTCATGCGCGCGGCGCAGACGGTCGGGCTCGCCTTCCTCTTCGTGCCCATCAGCACCATTGCCTACGCCACCCTGCCCCGCGAGCTGAACGGCGACGCGACGGCGCTCTTCACGATGATCCGCAACGTCATGGGCTCGGTCGGGATCTCGGTCTCCACCGCGATCGTGGCCAACCACCAGCAGATCCGCACGAGCACCCTCTCCGAATACATGACGCCCCTCTACGAGCCCTTCAACACGACCCTGCAGGCGATCCGCCAGTCGCTCATCGACTACGGCTACTCCGCCTCCCAGGCGGCGGAGCTGGCGACGGGGCAGATGCAGCGGACGTTGCGCGCGCAGGTCGCGGTCCTCGCCTATTCCGACGCCTTCCTCATCGTGGCTGGCCTCGCCCTGCTGATCGTCCCCCTCGGCCTCCTCTTCTCGAGCGTGAAGGTCAAGGGCGGGGGCGGAGGACACTGACCATGCGCGCCACGCTTCCGCTCCTGCTCGCCGGCCTGCTCGCCGGCCCCCTGGCCGGCTGCACGCTCGACCCCGACTTCCAGTCCCCCGAGGCCACGCGGCTCGACGCCTACAACCAGGCGCTGCGCACGCGGGGCGTCATCATGGAATCGCGCCCCGACCCGCGCTGGTGGTCCGAGTTCCACGACCCCGTGCTGGACAGCCTTGTCACCCGCACGGTCGCCGGCAACCTCACGCTGCAGCAGTCCGTGCAGCGCGTGGTGCAGGCGCGCCAGGGCGAGGCGACGGCCCGCGCCGCGGGGCTGCCCAGTCTCGGCGGCAGCGGCAGCTACACGCGCCAGCAGCTCGGCCTGCGCGGCCTCCTCGAATCCCGCGGCGCCTTCGGGGCGGCGAACGGGCTGCGCGGCAACCAGACGCTCGAGAACGCCGACCCCGGTCTCTCCAACCGCGCGGCCGACAGCCTCTCGAACGGGCTCAACGCCCTCACGCGCCCGATCAACCTCTTCCAGGCCGGCTTCGACGCCGAGTGGGAGCTCGACCTCTTCGGCCGGATCCGCCGCGGGCAGGAACAGGCGGGCGCGCAGACCGAGGCCGCGATCGAGAGCAGCAACGACGCGCTCGTCACCCTCATCGGTGAGGTCGTGCAGACCTATTCGGGGCTGCGCGCCGCCCAGGCCCTGGCGCGCGCGCAGGAGACGAACATCGGCGCCGCGCGGAACCTCCTCGCCCTCACCCAGCGGCGCCAGCGCGACGGGCTTTCGCCCCAGATCGACGTGGAGAACCAGCGCGCGCAGCTCACGAGCTACGAGGCGCAGCTCCAGCCCTTCGCGGCCCAGGCGCAGCAGGCGATGAACCGGCTGGCCGTGCTGATGGGCCGCCCGCCCGGTATGCTCGACGACGAGCTCGGCCCGCCGCGCCCCATCCCGCCCGCGCCGCCCCGCCTGCCCGTCGGCGTGCCGTCGGAGCTCGCCCGGCGCCGCCCCGACATCCGCCGCGCGGAAGCGACGCTGCACGCGGCCACCGCGGGCATCGGCGTGGCCGTCGCGCAGTTCTACCCCTCCGTCTCCCTCACCGGGAACCTCGGACTGCGCGGCACGGAGATCAGCGCGCTCAGCTCCTGGGCGAACCACTTCTACTCCGCCGGGCCCACCGTCTCGCTCCCCATCTTCCAGGGCGGGCGGCTGACGGCGAACCTCGCCCTCGCCCGCTCCCAGCAGGTGGAGGCGGCGCTCGCCTACCGCGCGGTGGTGCTGGGCGCGCTGGGCGAGGTGGAGGATTCCCTCGTCGCCTACCGCACCGACCAGACTCAGCGCGACAAGCTGCGGCAGACCGTCGCCTCCACCCGCACCGTCCTCACCCTCGCGCGGGACCGCTACGACAACGGCCTCGGCAGCTTCATCGAGGTGCTGGACGCCCAGCGCTCCCTCGTCGGCGCGCAGCAGGCGGAGATCCGCGCGACGCTGTCGGTCACCAACGACGTGATCTCGCTCTACAAGGCCCTCGGCGGCGGCTGGTCGCCGGAGGACTGGACGGCGCTCGCGGAGGCCAGCGCGCCGTCGCGCACGCCGCTGCCGATCCTTCGGCCCTGAGGAAGCCGCTTCCCGGCCGCGGGCGTCAGGCCACCGGCAGGCGCACCACGAAGCGCGCGCCGGCGACGCTGCCGTCGGGGTTGCGCCGGTTCTCCGCCATGATCCGCCCGCCCAGCGCCTCCACGATCTGGCGCGAGATAGACAGGCCGAGGCCGGAGTGCTGCCCGAAGCGCTCGCCCTGGGGCCGCTCGGAGTAGAAGCGGTCGAAGATGCCCTCGAGCTTTGCCTCGGGGATGCCAGGCCCCTCGTCCTCGATCGCGATCTCGGCGACCGCGCCCGTCGCCCGCGCGCGCACCCGCACCTTCCCGCCCGGCGGCGAAAAGGACAGCGCGTTGCCGAGGAGGTTGCGCAGCACCTGCACCACGCGCCCCTCCACGCCGCGCACCACGAGGGAGACCGGCGCGTCCAGCTCCACGGAGGGGTCGTTCTCCCCGCGCGTCGCCGCGTGCAGCTCGGCCAGCGTGGCCAGGATGGGCGCGATGTTCACCGGCTCCGACACCGTGCGCGACAGCTCGGCGTCCACGCGGGAGCTGTCGGCGATGTCCCCGATCAGCCGGTCCATCCGCACCGCGTCCTCGGCGATGATGGCCAGCAGCCGCCGCTGCTGCTCCGGGTTCTCCACCCGGCGCAGCGTCTCGATCGCCGAGCGCACGGAGGTCAGCGGGTTGCGCAGCTCGTGCGCGACGTCGGCGGCGAAGCGCTCGTTACTGTCCACCCGGGCCCAGAGGGCGTTGGTGCCGCTCTGCAGCGCGCGGGCGAGAAGGCCGATCTCGTCCTGCCGCGCCATCAGCGGCGCCGGCACCGACCCGCCCCGCCCCTTGCCCTGCCGCATGGCGGCCGCCGATCCCGCCAGCTCCAGCATCGGCGAGGCGAGGGTGCGCGCGAGGTAGAGGGACAGGGCGACCGTGATCGCGAGCGCCATGGCAAACAGCGCGAGGACCGATCCCCGGATCTCCATCACCCGCTGGTCCACCTCCCGCGCCTCGCGGGTGAGCAGCACGATGCCGACGGGCTGGTTCGCCCGGCGCGCGGGCTCCGCGACCGAGACCAGCAGCCGCCCGTCCGCCGTGCGCCGGACATAGGGGTTCACGCCCCCCTCGAGGGCGAGCCGCAGCTCCTCCCGCCGGTCGGGGCCGAGGTCGGGCTGCCAGTCGAAGGAGGGGGCGCCCGGCGTCTCGTCCACCACCACGGCGGGGCCGCGCACGCGGGGGCGGGGGAACCAGTCGAGCACCCGCTCGTAGACGCGCCCGATCACCCCCGCGACCGGGCCGGGCTGGCTCGGCGGCGGCAGGGGCTCGGTCACGATGGCGCCGCCCGGCCCCTCCCGCACGCGGCTGTCGGCCACCAGCAGCCCGTTGTTGTCGAAGAGCTTCGCCTGGGTGCCCGTGCTCGGCTCGGTCAGGCGGCGCAGCAGGGGGCGGGCGATCTCGGGCACCAGCGTCGCGCGGTCGTCCTGGATGCGCACCCCGGCCTCGGCGATGCCGTTGGCGTAGATCCGCGCCTGGGTCCGCAGCCCCTGCACCTCGGCCGCCAGCAGCCCGTCCTGGTACTGGTCGAGGTAGAGCAGCGTCGCCACCAGCAGGAAGGGCGGCAGCATGTTGACGAGCAGGATCCGCCGCAGCAGGGGCGAGACGCGCCGGCTCGTCCGTCGCCGTTCCATGGGAACGGGCGGGGGGAGTTCGGTCGCGACGGGTCCGCTGGCATCCGGCATGGGCCCAGCATAGAGCGAAACCCGTGGCGGGGTGAGGCCGGGATAGGGGCGGCCCTGTGGCGCCGTCCGTCACGCCTCCTTGTAGCGGTACCCGATGCCGTAGAGCGTCTCGATCTGCCCGAAGCTGTCGTCCACCGCCCGGAACTTCTTCCGCACGCGCTTGACGTGGCTGTCGATGGTGCGGTCGTCCACGTAGATGTTCTCGCCATAGGCGGCGTCGATCAGCTGGTCGCGGTTCTTCACCATGCCCGGCCGCGTCGCCAGCGCCTTGACCAGCAGGAACTCCGTCACCGTCAGCTGCACCTGCTCGCCCTTCCAGGTGCAGGTGTGCTTCGTCTCGTCCAGCACGAGGTCGCCGCGCGCGATCACGCCGCCCTGGGGCGTGCCCGAGCCCTCGGCCCGGCTGGCCTCGTTCCGCCGCAGCAGGGTCCGGATCCGCTCCAGCAGCAGGCGCTGGGAGAAGGGCTTGGTGATGTAGTCGTCCGCGCCCAGGCGGAGCCCCATCAGCTCGTCCAGCTCGTCGTCCTTGGAGGTGAGGAAGATCACGGGCATGCCGCTCCGCTGGCGCAGGCGCTGGAGGAGCTCCATCCCGTCCATGCGCGGCATCTTGATGTCGAGCACCGCGAGGTCCACCGGCCGGGCCAGCAGCCCCTGCAGCGCGCTCTCCCCGTCGGTGTAGGTGCGGACCGTGAACCCCTCCTGCTCGAGCGTCATGGAGACCGAGGTGAGGATGTTGCGGTCGTCATCCACCAGGGCGATGGTGTGCGGCATCGGATGTCCTTGCAGGCCTGTCGAGGCGGTTGGACGGGGAACCCATATGGGGTTCGAAGAGGGCGGGAGGATGCCATGGCCGGGAGCGAACCGGGAGACGCCATGCCGGAGGAGGCTCCGCCTTTCGCGGGCCCCATGCCGCCGGAGGGCGGGACCGGCCCCACCGCCCGCGCCCTGATGCGCGCGGCGGGCGCCGCCACCCTCGCCACGGTCGCCGAGGGCGGGCAGCCCTTCGCCTCCCTCGTCACCCCCGCCATCGCCCCGGACGGCGCCGTCCTGCTCTGGCTCTCCACCCTGTCGGAGCACACGCGCCAGCTCGCCCGCGAGCCCCGCTGCGCCCTCATGTTCCTCGGCGAGCCCGACGGCCCCAACCCGCAGACGGCGCCGCGCGTCACCGTCACCGGCCTCGCCGAGCGGATCGAGGACCCCGGCCTCAAGGCCGTCTGGCTCGCCCGCCACCCCTACGCCGAGCTCTACGCCGACTTCGCGGATTTCGGCCTCTGGCGGATCATGCCGATGGGCGGGCAGATGGTGCTCGGCTTCGCCCGCGCCCACCGTCTGCGCGCCGCCGACCTCCGCCCCGGGCCGGACGAGGCCACCCCTCCTCCCGCCCCGGCCCCCAGCCCGGACCCCGAGGGCGTGCCGTGACCCGCTACTCCGCATGACCGGCCGCGCCGCGGACTTCGTCGGCCAGCTCGACTGCACCGTCGCCCCGCCCGTCGTCATCGGCCCGGTGCCGGGGGGCGAGCGGCGGGTCGTGCCCATCCTCGGCGGCCGCGTCGCCGGGCCGCGCCTCGAGGGCGAGCTCCTGCCGGGCGGGCTCGACACGCAGCTTATCCGCCCCGACGGCGTCACGGAGATCGAGGCGCGCTACACCATCCGCCTCGCCGACGGCGCCCTCGTCCACGTCGTGAATCGCGGCCTCCGCCACGCCGCCCCCGAGGACATGGCCCGTCTCCTCCGCGGGGAACCGGTGCCTCCCGGGCGCGTCTACTTCCGCACCGCGCCCGTCTTCGAGACCCCCTCCCCTGCCCATGCCTGGCTGCACCGGAGCCTCTTCGTCGGCTTCGGCGAGCGCCAGCCGGACCGCGTGCGGGTGCGGATCTTCTCGGTCTGAGGGCGCGGCTACTCGATCGCCCGGAAGCCGGTCGCCTTCACCACCCCGGCCCAGCGCACCGTCTCCTCCCGCATCAGGGTCCCGAACTCGGCGCCCCCGCGCGCGGCCACGCGGAAGCCCGCCTCCTGCAGGCGCGCCCGCAGCGCCGGGGCGGCCAGCGCCCGCAGCACCACCGCCTCCAGCTCGCCGCGCACCGCGGCCGGCGTCGCGGCGGGGGCGACGAGGCCGAACCAGGCGTCGAAGGCGAGGTCCGGCCGGCCCAGCTCCACCACGCTCGGCACCTCCGGCAGCAGGGCGGAGCGCACGGGCCCCGTCACCGCCAGCGCCCTGAGCCGCCCGTCCCGCACCTGGGGCGCGACGAGCGCCACGGTGCCGAACATCCCCTGCACGGCGCCGCCGAGCACCGCCGTCATGGCGTCCCCGGTGGAGCGGAAATGCGTCGGCTCCCCCTTCAGCCCCGCCTGCGCCGCGAGGATGGCCGCGCCGAAATGCCCGGGCGTGCCGGCCCCGAAGGTGCCGAGGAACACCGCCGGCTGCGACCGCCCCCAGTCGAGGTACTCGGCCAGCGTCCGCGCCGGCACGGCGGCGGGCACGACGAAGGCGAAGTCCACCGCCGCCACCTCCGCGACGGGCGCGAAGTCGCGCGCGGGGTCGTAGGGCAGGCGGGCGTAGGTGCTCGGCGCCATGGCAAGCTGCCCGACCTCGCCCAGCAGCAGCACCGAGCCGTCCGCGACCGTGCTGCGCGCCACCTCCTGCGCCGCGATGGCCCCGGCGGCCCCGGGCTTGTTGTCCACGACCACCCCGGCCGGAAGCGCCTCCCGCAGCCCCTCCGCCAGCAGCCGCGCGACCAGGTCCGGCCCGCTGCCGGGCGGGAAGCCGAGCACGAGGCGGAGCGGACGGTCGCCGATGGCGGCCCCCGCGCCGCGCGCGAGAAGGGGCAGCAGGGCCGCGCCGAGGAGGGCGGCGCGGCGGTTGGGCTGGGTCATGGACGGGCTCCCTGTCTTCTTGCGCGATCCCTATCACGAACCAGCGCGCCCGCCCGCCCTTCGCGGGGGCACCGGGAACGTAAATGTTACGCAATAAAAGGGCGAGGCATGGAAAATTAACATGGGCTTAGCGGAATAAGTAACTGCCCGGTTATTTTGCTTGAAGGCCGTTTTCGCCCTAATTTGGTCCCTGGAACCGGGGATATCCCGGCAACGCTATACCTCGTCCGCCGCGCGCCGCGGACCACGCCAGCCGGAGGCAAACGCCCAACATGACCGATTCCCGCAACGCCGCAGCCGCGTCCGGCGCCCTCTCCGGCACCGGCGTCGCCGCGCCCGCGACCGTCCACGCCAACCTCACCGCCCCCGGCCTGACCACCCACGCGCTGCGACGCAACGAGGGACGCCTCTCCGCGGACGGCGCCTTCATGGCGATCACCGGCCAGCACACCGGCCGCTCCGTGCAGGACAAGTTCGTCGCCGACGATCCCGAGGTCACGAAGGAGATCTGGTGGGGCAAGGTGAACCAGAAGCTCGACCCCGCGAAGTTCGAGGCCTTCACCACCGACGTGCGCGGCTACCTCGCGGCCCAGCCCGAGCTCTTCACCCAGGACCTCTACGCCGGCGCCGACCCCGCGCACCGCATCAAGGTCCGCCTCGTCACGCCGAACGCCTGGCACGCCATGTTCGCGCGCAACATGTTCATCCGCCCGCCGGTCGAGGAGCTCGCCTCCTTCGAGCCCGACTACGTCATCCTTCACGCGCCCGAGATGGAGGCCAAGCCCGAGCACGGCGGCCGCCCCAACTCCACGACCCTGATCGCCCTCTCCTTCGCGAAGAAGATCATCGCGGTCGCCGGCACGAGCTACGCCGGCGAGATCAAGAAGAGCATCTTTACGGTCATGAACTGGCTGCTGCCGGCCAAGGGCGTGCTGCCGATGCACTGCTCGGCGAACGTGGGCAAGGCCGGCGACACCGCGCTCTTCTTCGGCCTGTCCGGCACCGGCAAGACCACCCTGTCCTCCGACCCCGAGCGCGCGCTGATCGGCGACGACGAGCACGGCTGGACCAAGACCGGCGTCTTCAACTTCGAGGGCGGCTGCTACGCCAAGGTCATCAAGCTCTCGCGCGAGGCCGAGCCGCAGATCTGGGACGCCTCCCACCGCTTCGGCGCGGTGCTGGAGAACGTGGTGGGCGACGAGCGCGGGGTGCTCGACCTCGAGGACGGCTCGCTGACCGAGAACACCCGCTCCTGCTACCCGATCGAGTTCATCCCGAACACGCAGCCGGGCGGCATGGCCGGCCTGCCGAAGAACGTGGTGATGCTGACGGCCGACGCCTTCGGCGTGCTGCCGCCGATCTCCAAGCTCACCCCGGCCCAGGCGATGTACCACTTCATGTCCGGCTACACCGCCAAGGTCGCCGGCACGGAGAAGGGCCTCGGCAAGGAGCCGCAGGCGACCTTCTCCACCTGCTTCGGCGCCCCCTTCCTGCCGCGCCACCCCGAGGTCTACGGCAAGATGCTCGCGGAACTCATCGAGCGCGACGGCGCGCAGGTGTGGCTGGTCAACACCGGCTGGACCGGCGGCGCCTACGGCACGGGCAAGCGCATGAGCATTCAGCACACCCGCGCCCTGCTCCGCGCGGCGCTCGACGGCAGCCTCGCCAAGGTGGAATTCGTGCAGGAGCCCTTCTTCGGCCTCTCGATCCCCAAGGCCCTGCCGGGCGTGCCGGCCGAGGTGCTGAACCCCCGCGAGAGCTGGGCCGACAAGGCCGCCTACGACAAGACCGCGCGCGACCTGCAGTCCCGCTTCGAGGCGAACTTCGAGACCTTCGCGGGCGCCGTCAGCGAGGACGTCAAGAAGGCCGCCATCAAGGCCGCGGCCTGAGCCAGGACGGGGGAGGCCACCGCCTCCCCCGTTTCCCCGCCTAGGTTTCCAGCCCCGCCGTCTGCAGCAGCGTCGCGAAGGCGAGCTGCATGTCGTGCAGCGTCCGCGCGGGCTCCACGTCCACCCACTCGTCCAGCGTGTGCGCCCCGGCGCCGGCGCCCGCGCTGACGGCGATGCCGGGAATGCCGAGCGAGATCGGGATGCTCGCGTCCGTCGAGCTCGCCACCACCTTCGGCGCGAAGCCGAGCGCCCGCGTCGCGGCCGTCGCGTTCGCCACCAGCTCGCTGTCCCGGTCGATCGCGCCCGCCGGCCGGTCCCCGATCTTCGTCAGCTCCACTGTGACGGGGCCCTTGGCCGTGCTGCGCGCGGCGTTCTCGGCCTCCACCGCCCGCTGCACCACCGCCTTGAAGGCGGCGTCGAGGCGCTGGAGCTCGTCCGCGGAATCCGAGCGCAGGTCCACCTCGACCCAGACCTCGTTTGGGATGGAGTTCACGGAGGTGCCGCCGCCGATCACGCTCGCGCTGAAGGTCGTCCGCGGCTCGCGCGGCACCTCCAGGCGCGACAGCCCCGCCGTCGTCTCGGCGAGCGCGAAGGAGGGGCTGACGATGCCGAAGTCCATGAAGCTGTGCCCGCCCGGCCCCCGGAAGGTCACGCGGTAGCGCAGCGAGCCCGTGGCCCCTGACACGATCGTGCCCATGCCCATCGGCCCTTCGACCGACAGGAAGGCCGCGATCCGCCCGGCGTAGCGCCCCTTGGTGAAGAGGAACCGCACGCCGCGGAGGTCGCCCAGCCCCTCCTCGCCCACGTTGCCGACGAAGAGGATGTCGTGCTTCGTCCGCATCCCCGCCGCGTTCATCGCGCGCAGGAAGGCGAGGTTCATCGCGAGGCTCCGCGTGTCGTCCCCGACCCCCGGCGCGAAGAGCCGCGTGCCCTCGCGCCGCACCGTCAGGTCCGTGCCCGCGGGAAACACCGTGTCCAGGTGCGCGGCGACGACGACGAGCGACCCGTTGCCGAGCCCGCGCCGCAGGCCCATCACGTTGCCCTCGGCGTCCATCTCGCAGTCCTCGAGCCCCGTCTCGCGCAGCATCGCGAGATAGGCCCGCCCGCGCTCCTCCTCCCCGAAGAACGGGGCCGGGATCTCCGTCAGCCGGACAATCTCCTCGACGAAGCGTTCGTGCCCGGCCGAGAGGTGCCGCAGCGCCTCCTGGTAGACCGCGCTTCCCATCATCTGCTCGACCATCAAGAACCCCTTCGGCGCATGCCCCCGCCCATGCGACGCCCGGGCGGGCTTGTCCAGCGCCCTAGAGCCCCATCGCGCGCCGCGTTGCCTCGTGCAGCGCCCCGGGCTCGCCGAGGTCGAACACGATGTCGAAGTGGTTCGAGCGCGGGCGCGGCGGGACCACGTCCGCCGCGCAGCCGGCCTCGCGCAGGGACCGCGCGAAGTCCTCCGTCTGCCGCTTGAACTCCCCCGTCTCCGTCTCGCCATAGGCGAGCACCACCGGCAGGCCGCCCGGCAGCGGCAGCAGGGCCGGGCTGTTCCGCGCGGCCGAGGCGTCGTCGAGGCTCATCCACGCGTTGATGTGCGTCGCCGGCAACGGGCGGAGGTCGAACAGGCCCGAGAGCAGCGTGGCGCCCGCCACCGCGGGCTCCGGCAACCCGAGCGCGGCCTGCCAGCCGCCCGCCAGCAGCATCCCCGCCAAGTGCCCCCCCGCGCTGCTGCCGGCCACATGGACGCGCGACGGATCGCCCCCGAAGCGCGCGATGTTCGCGTGCACCCAGGCCAGCGCGCGCCGGCACTCGTCCACGATCCGGTCCAGGCTGGCCGCCGGCGCCAGCGTGTAGTTCACCGACACCACGCAGGCCCCCGCCGCGACGAAGGCCGGCGCCATGGAGCCCGCGTCGGCCGAATCCAGCGCGCGCCAGTAGCCGCCGTGAATGAACACCAGCACCGGCGCGCCCTCGCCCGCGGGATAGACGTCCAGCCGCTCCGGCTCCGTCGGGCCGTAGGACTGCGCGGACCAGCGCAGCACCGCCTTCGCGGCGTCGGTGCGCGCGCGGTAGGCGGCGATGATCTCCTCCACCTCCGGCGTGGTGGCGCGCGCGTTGTACTCGCGGTCGAGGTCCATGCTCCGCCCCCTGCTACACGCCGATCCAGGCGCGCACGCGCTCGGAATCGCGGTCCAGCTCGGCGCCGCTCCCGCTCCAGACCGTGCGGCCCTTCTCCAGCACCGTGTGCCGGTCCGCGAGCCGCCGCAGCGCGGCGAGCGTCTTGTCGATGATCAGGATCGCCTGCCCCTCCGCCTTCAGCGCGGCCAGGGTGGACCAGATCTCCGCGCGGATGACGGGCGCCAGCCCCTCCGTCGCCTCATCGAGGATCAGCAGGTGCGGGTTGGTCATCAGCGCGCGCCCGATCGCGAGCATCTGCTGCTCCCCGCCCGAGAGCGTGCGCGCCGACTGCCCCGCGCGCTCCTTGAGGCGCGGGAACAGCGCGAAGACGCGCGCGAGCGTCCAGGGGTTCGCGGCGCGCTCCCGGTCCGCGGCCGTGGCGACGAGGTTCTCGCGCACCGTCAGCGTCGGGAAGACCTGCCGCCCCTCCGGCACCAGCCCGATGCCCCGCCGCGCGACGCCCTCCGGCGGCAGGCCGGACACCAGCTTCCCCCGGAAGTCCACGCGCCCGCCGCGCGGCGGGTTCAGCCCCATGATGGCGCGCACCGTCGTCGTCTTGCCCATGCCGTTGCGGCCGAGCAGCGTCACCACCTCGCCCGGCCCCACCGCGAGGTTCACGTCGAACAGCACCTGCGCCGCGCCGTAGCCCGCCTGCAGGCCCTCCACCCGCAGCATCAGACCCCCTCCTCCTCGGAGAGATAGGCCGCGCGCACCTGCGGGTCTTGCCGGATCTGGTGCGGCGATCCCGAGGCGACGCAGTGGCCGTAGACGAGCACCGAGATCCGGTCCGCCAGGCTGAACACCGCGTCCATGTCGTGCTCCACCAGCAGCATCGGGATGCGCCCCTTCAGCGCGCGCAGCACCTCCGTCATGCGCAGGCTCTCGCTCGCGCCCAGCCCGGCCATCGGCTCGTCCAGCAGCAGCAGCCGCGGCCCCGTCGCCAGCGCCACCGCGAGCTCAAGCTGCTTGCGCTCCCCGTGCGAGAGATCGGCCACGGGCACCTCCCACCGCGCCTCCGCCAGCCCCACCTGGGCCAGCGCCGCCCGCGCGGGCTCGCGCAGCCGCGCGTCGCGCGCCGCGTTCCGCCAGAAGCGGAAGCCGTGCCCCGCCCGCGCCTGCACGGCGAGCGCGACGTTGCCCTCCGCCGTGTCGTCCTCCAGCAGCTGCGTGATCTGGAAGGTGCGCGACAGCCCGCGCCGCACGCGCGCGGGCGTCGACAGCGCCGTGATGTCCTCCCCCAGGAAGCGGATCGCGCCCGCGTCCGGCGTGATCTCGCCCATGATCTGCCCGATGGCGGTGGTCTTGCCCGCGCCGTTCGGCCCGATCAGCGCGTGCAGCTCCCCCGGCATCACCTCGAGGGAGAGGTCGTCGGTCGCGACCAGGCCGCCGAAGCGCTTCACCAGCCGCGCCACCGAGAGAACCGGCGCCTCAGCCATGCGGCGCCGCCCCCTCGCGCAAGGGCAGGTCGGGCGCCGCGCGGTCACCGGGCTGCACGCGCCCGGCCGGCAACTCCCCGGCCGGCAGCGCGTCCGGCGCGCGCCCGCGCATCCCCGCAATCCGCCGCACCGCCCCCATCAACCCGCCCCGCGCAAACAGCACGACCAGCACGAGGATCGGGCCGAGGATGAACTGCCAGTGCTCCGTCAGCCCCGACAGCGTGTACTCCAGCGTCACCAGCGCGGCCGCGCCCAGCGCCGGCCCCACCAGCGTGCCGAGCCCGCCGAGGATCACCATCACCATCAGCTCGCCCGACTTCGTCCAGTGCATCATGTCCGGCGAGACGAAGCGCGCCTGGTTCACCATCAGCGCCCCCGCCATGGCCGCCCCCATCCCCGCGATGACGAAGGCCACGAGCTTGTAGGGGTAGGTCCGCACCCCGATCGCGGCCATCCGCCGCTCCCCCTGCCGGATGCCCGCCAGCACCCGCCCGAAGCGCGAGCGCGACACCCGGTCCATCAGGAACAGCCACGCCGCCAGCAGCCCGAGGGAGATCCAGTAGAGCGTCGCGGGATCGCGGAGGTTCAGGCCGAAGACCGGGGCCACCCGGCGGATCGCGAGCCCGTCGTCGCCGCCATAGGCCTTCAGCGAGACGAAGAGGAAGAACAGCATCTGCGCGAAGGCGAGCGTGATCATGATGAACTGCACGCCCGAGGTCCGCAGCGACAGCGCCCCAATCACCAGCGCCCCCAGCCCGCCCACGAGGATCGCCAGCGGCAGCGTCACCAGCAGGTCGTTGCTGCCGGGAATCACGCCCAGGAACGCCTCCCCCGAGACGTAATGCGCGTAGAGGATGCCCACCACGTAGCCACCCAACCCGTAATAGGCGGCGTGCCCGAAGGAGACGAGCCCGCCGCCGCCCAGCAGCAGGTTCAGCGAGGAGGCCGCAATCGCGTAGATCGCGATGCGCGTGGCCAGCGCCACGGTCGCCGGGCTGTCCAGCATCGGCGCCACCACCGGCACAAAGGCGGCCAGCGCCAGCAGCAGCACCGCCCAGGCCCGCTCGTCCTTCATCACGCTACGCATGGGCGGGGAACAGCCCGCGCGGCTTGGCCAGCAGCACCAGCGCCATCAGCAGGTAAACTCCCATCGAGGCGAGCCCCGCCCCCAGCGCGTCCGCCTCCGACCCCGCCATCACCTGCCGCAGCAGGCCCGGCACGTAGGCGCGCAGGAGCGTGTCCACGATGCCCACCAGCACCGCGCCGAACAGCGCGCCGCGCACGGAGCCGATGCCGCCGATCACCACCACCACGAAGGTGAGGATGAGGATGCTCTCGCCCATGCCGACCTGCACCGACAGGATCGGCCCCGCCATCAGCCCGGCCAGCCCCGCCAGCAGCGCCCCCAGCCCGAAGACGAGCGTGTAGAGCAGCCGGATGTCCACGCCGAGCGCCCGCACCATCTCCCGGTGCGTCGCCCCCGCGCGCACGAGCATCCCGATCCGCGTCTTCTGGATGAGAAGGTAGAGCCCGAGCGCAACGCCCAGCCCCACGGCGATGATCAGCAGCCGGTAGACGGGGTAGTCCACCCCCGGCAGCACCCGCACCGCGCCCCGCAGCCCCTCCGGCACGTTCACGAAGAGCGGCTGCCGCCCGAAGAGCAGCACCGTGCCCTCGTTGAAGAAGAGGATCAGCCCGAAGGTCGCCAGCACCTGGTCGAGGTGGTCGCGCGCGTAGAGCCGCCGCAGCACCGCGAACTCCACCACCATCCCCACCAGGGCCGCCGCCGCCAGCCCGGCCAGCAGCGCCAGCCAGGGCGAGCCCGTGGCGGTCGCCGTCACCGCCGCCGCGTAGGCGCCAACCATGTAGAGCGAGCCGTGGGCGAGGTTGATCACGCCCATGATCCCGAAGACCAGCGTGAGCCCCGCCGCCAGCAGGAACAGCGTGACGCCGAGCTGCACGCCGTTCAGCAACTGCTCCAGCAGCAGCGCCACGCCGGGGGTCATGCCAGGACGTGCCCGTTCAGAACTTGCACTGCGCGGAGTAGGCGTCCCCGTGGTCGGTCAGCACCCGGTCCTTCGTCACCAGCGCCGGCTTGCCCGCCACGTTCTCCACCTTTAGCGCCCACCAGTCCTGCACGGGGTGGTTGTTCGGCCCGAAGGTGAACTTGCCGCGCGTGCTCTCGAATTTCGCGGGCGTCATCGCGCGGTAGAAGGCCTCAGTGTCGTCGACCTTGCCGCCGGTTCCCTTCAGCGCCGCGCCGATCGCCAGCGCCGCGTCGAAGCTCTGCTGCGCGTAGAAGGTCGGCATCCGGTTGTACTTCCCCTGGAACGCCGCCACGAAGCGCTTGCTCGGCTCGTTCGGGAAGTCGCTGTTCCAGTGGCTGGTGAGGTTCACGCCCACGGCCGCGTCGCCGACCGCCGCCAGCGTCGTCGCGTCCATCGACGGCGCGGCGAGCGTCATCGGCAGGTTCGCCATCAGCCCCGCCTGGATGTACTGGCGCAGGAAGGCGATGCCGAGCCCGCCCGGGTGGAACTGGTAGACGCCGTCCGGCGCCGCGGCGCGGATCTGCGCCATCTCGGCCGCGTAGTCCGTCTGGTCGAGGCGCGTGTAGACCTCGCCCGCGATCGTGCCCTTGTAGAGCCGCTTGAACCCCGTCAGCGCGTCCCGCCCCGCCTGGTAGTTCGGCGCGAGGATGAACATCCGCTTCTGGCCGAGGTTGGTCGCGAGCTGCCCCGCGCTCTCGTGCAGGCTGTCGTTCTGCCAGGCGATGGACCAGAAGTTCTTGTTGCACTCCTTCCCCGCGAGGTTCGAGGGCGAGGCGTTGGGCGAGACGTAGATCCCGCCCGCGTCCAGCACGTCCGGCGCCACGGCGCCGAGCACGTTGGAGAAGACGATCCCCGTCAGCAGCTTGATGCGCTCGTTCTTCATGAAGCGCTCGGCCACCTGCTTGCCCTGGCCGGGCCGCAGCCCGTCGTCCTCGACCAGCAGCTGCACGGCCGCGCCGCCGAGCTTGCCGCCCTCCATGGCCATCGCGAGCTGGAAGGCGTCCCGGATGTCGGCGCCGATGTAGCTTCCCGCGCCCGAGAGCGTCGTGATCATCCCGATCTTCAGCGGCGCCCCCTGCGCCAGCGCCGGGCGCGACAGGGAGGACGCGGCGATCGGCGCGAGCCCGAGGGCGGCGCCCGAGGCGAGAAGACCGCGGCGATGGATCGTCATGGGAAGCCTCCGTTCGTTTCATTGAAGCTTAAAGGACTTCGTCGCGGCCCGTCCATCGGAACCTCGGCCCCCTACTCGACCCGCGCGCCCGAGACCCGCACCAGCTCCCCCTTGGCCGCGAAGTCCGCCGCGATCATCTCGGCCGAGACCTCGGGCGTCGCCGCGTGGACGGTGTAGCCGTTCGGGGCCAGGTGCCGGTCCCGGATCACCGGCTCCTCCAGCGCCGCCGCCACGTCCTGCTGGATGCGCGACCGCAGCGCCGCCGGCGTGCCCGCCGGCGCGAAGAGGCCGAACCAGGTGCGCGGGTCGGCCTCGGGGTAGCCGGCCTCGATCAGCGTCGGCACCTCGGGAAGCAGCGAGAGCCGCGTGGGCCGCCCCACCGCCAGCGCCCGCAGCGCCCCCGTCGCCAGGAACTCGCGCGCGGAGGCGACGCCGGCCAGCGTCCCCTGCACCTCGCCCGCCACCGTCGCCAGCACCGCCGGCGTCAGCCCGCGATAGGCGACCCCCGCGATCTCAATCCCCTCCCGCGCCTTGAGGCTCTCGAACAGCAGGTGCGGCTGGCTGCCCGGGCCGTAGGAGCCGTAGTTCAGCGCCCCCGGACGGGCCCGCGCCGCCGCCACCAGCCCCGCCAGGTCCCGCGCCGGCACGGCGGGGTTCACCAGCACCATCTGGTGCACGTCCAGCAGGTAGGAGACGGGGACGAGGTCGCGCATCGGGTCGTGCGGCAGCCGCGCGTGGATATGCGGATTCGCGGTGATCGAGGAATCGGAGGTCATCAGCAGCACGTGCCCGTCCGGCGCCGCCTTCGCGACCGCGTCCGTGCCGGGGATGGTCGCGCCGCCCGGCCGGTTGTCCACCGTCACCGTCTGCCGCCACGTCACCGAGAGGCGGTCCGCCAGCGCGCGGGCCAGCGCGTCCAGCCCGCCGCCGGGCGGGTAGGGCACGACGATCCGCACGGGCCGGTCGGGCCAGGCGGGCTGCGCCAGAGCGGGCCTGGCCAGGAAGGGCGCGGCGAGAAAAAGGCGCCTCGGGAGCATCGCGGTGGTCCTCCACAATCCAGCGCTGCAGGTTCCGGGCCACGCCCCGCGCCGGGCGGTCAGAAGCCGGGCGGTCAGAACAGGTGCCGCTCCAGCCGCGCCACCGTGTCGGCGGGGGCCTCCAGCTTCGCCTGGTGCCCGACGCCCGGCTGCACCGCCAGCACCGCGCCGGGAATGGCGTCGGCCAGCGCCCGGCTGACCTCGGGCGGGTTCACCCGGTCCTCCGCCCCCACCAGCACGAGGGTCGGCGCCCGGATGCGCGGCGCGAAGTCCAGCGTGTCCGTCGCGTCGCTCGCCCGGGCCGAGCGCATCAGCCCCTTCGCGTGGGTCGCCGCCAGGGACCCCCGCACCCATTCCGCCACCGCCTCCGGCGTGCCGGGCGCGACGAGGTTCGCCCAGCGCTTCCGCGCCAGCGCCATGCCGCCCTCGGCCACGCTCTCGGCCCGCATCGCCAGCATCCGCGCCCGCTCGGCCTCCGGCTTCCAGCGCTGCCCGCGCGACGCCCCGAGCAGCGCCAGCCGGCCCACCCGCGCCGGGTGCTCCGCCGCCATCACCGCCCCCACCATCGACCCGAAGGAGGAGCCCACCACATGCGCCCGTCCGATCCCCAGCGCGTCCAGCAGCGCGACCGCCGCCCGCGCGTAGTCGGTGGCCGCCGGCGCCTCCGCCGCGAAATCCGCGGAGAGCCAGTAGCCCGGCGCGTTCCAGGCGATCACCCGCGCCCGCCGCGCCAGCGCCGGCAGCACGAAGCGCCAGCCCGTGGCGTTGGAGCCGATGCCGTGCATCAGCAGCACCGCCTCCGGTCCTTCCCCCGCCTCCATGAACGACATCCGCCCGTGCTCGAGGCCGAGCGCCCCCGCGTCCAGCTCCGCGAAGCGCGTCTCGGGCAGGGGCGGCGCCTCGCTGCCGTCGGGGTGGCGGATCACAGGCTCACCCAGCCCTCCGGCGGCGTCTTGCCGGGGTGCAGCGCGCCGCAGCGCGGGCAGGTCCGCTTCGCCTCGCTCGCGTAGAACTCGGCATAGAGCGGCGGCAGGTCCTTCACGATGTCCGTCACCACCAGTTCGATCCGGTGGACGCGGCCGTTGCACGTGAAACAGTACCACTCGAAGGCGTCCTTCGACCCCTCGGGCCGCCGCCCCTCGACCACCAGCCCCACCGACCCCGGCTGCGGGCGCTGGGGCGAGTGCGGGGTGTGCTTGGGCAGCAGGAAGACCTCCCCCTCGCGGATCGGGATGTCCTGGATGCGGCCGTCGAGATACACCTTCAGCACCATGTCGCCGCGCAACTGGTAGAAGAACTCCTCCACGGGGTCGTCGTGGAAGTCGACGCGCTGGTTCGGCCCGCCGACGATCTGCACCACCGTCTCCGCGTCCTCGAAGAGCAGCTTGTTGCCGACGGGCGGCTTCAGCAGGTGCTCGTTCGCCGCGATCCAGGCCTTGAAGTCGAACGGCTTCCTCATCGCTTCTCCCCTATTCCGCCGCCTGCCGCACCGGCCGCAGCCCGCAGCCCTCGAAGGCCGCCCGCGTCGCCGCCCGCTCCGCCTCGGTCAGGTCCAGCATCGGTCGCCGCACGGGCCCGCCCGCCTGGCCCAGCAGTTCCATCCAGTACTTCGTGTGCGCCGGCGGCTTGCCGCCCGGCTTGGTGGAGCGGATGGCCTGCCGCACCGGGGCCAGGCTGTCGAAGACCCGCCGCGCCGCCTCCGCCCGCCCGGCGAAGGCCAGGTCCGTGTACTCCCGCATCCGGGTATCCCCTGCCGCCTGGAGCATCGCGGGCGGGGAGGAGCAGAGATAGAGCCGCCATCCCAGCTCGAGGATGTTGTCCAGCCACTCCTCCTCGCTCGCCGTGCTCACCAGCAGCGCGTCCCCGGCGCGGCGGGACAGCTCCGAGTACATCGCCCGCGGCACGGAGTACTTGATCGCCACCACGCTCGGGATCCCGGCGATGCGCAGGCAGAGGTCCGGGCTCATCAGGTAGCCGCTGTCCGGGTGCGACCACAGGGCGATGCCGAGCCGCGTCCGCTCGGCGATGTGGCGGTAGTAGGCGACCAGCGTCTCGTCGCGATCGTGCAGGAAGTGCAGCACCGGGGCGTGCACCACGATGAAGTCGGCGCCGCAGCCCTCCGCGTGCGCCGCCAGCTCCAGCACCGTGTCGAGGTTCTGGTCGGAGCAGGACATGATCGTCCCCTTGCCGCAGGCCCGCGCCACCTCCGCCGCCACCGTGAACAGCCGCTTCCGCTCCGCGACTGAGAGCGAGAAGAACTCCCCCTGCTTGCCCGCCACGAAGACCCCGTCCACGCCCAGCTCGGTGAACCAGTGCCGCAGGTTGGCCCGGAACCCTGCCTCGTCGACGGACCGGTCCGCCCGCATCGGGGTGGGCGCCGCGCACCAGAGGCCGCGCAGGTGGGCGCGGGCGAATTCCTTGGCGCCCGCCCGGTCATAGGTCCCGCTCATGGCCGCTCCCCGGGGTTGAGGGGCGCAGCCTATCGGCAGGGGCGGCGTCGGGGGAAGCCCGGGCGGCGTGCAGCCTTCCACGCCGCCATGCCCGGCCTTCCACATCCCGCGTGCAATCCGGCGGGCGGCGCGCCTATATGGTACGCTTTACCGGGAGGCCCGATTGGACGCACTCCGACTGCTGATCGAACTCGCGGGGGAGGCCGCCCTTCTCCTCTTCGGCCTGCACCTCGTGCAGCGCGGCGTGGAGCGCGCCTTCGGGGCCAACCTCCGCCGCACGGTCGGCGTCGCCCTCGGCTCCCGCCCCCGCGCCTTCCTCGCCGGCCTCGGCGTCACCGCCGCCCTACAGAGCAGCACCGCCGCCGCCCTCATGGTGGGGGGCCTCGCCGCCCGCGGCACCCTCGGCCTGGAACCCGCGCTCGCCGCCATGCTCGGCGCCAACGTGGGCACGGCGCTGATCGTCCAGCTCCTCTCCTTCGACGTCCGCGCGGTCTTCCCCGCCCTCCTCTTTCTCGGCTGGGCCGCCTACCGCCGCCAGGCGCTGCGCCAGCGCGAGGCCGGGCGCGCCGTGATGGGGCTCGGCCTCATGCTCGCGGCCCTGCACCTCATGCTCGACAGCATGGCGCCCCTCCAGGCCTCCCCGGCCTTCCGGGAGGTGCTGCACCTCCTCGCGGGGTCGCCGCTGCTGAACCTGCTCGTCGCGGCCGCCCTCGCCTGGGCCATGCACTCCTCGGTCGCGGCCGTGCTCCTCGTGGGCTCGCTCGCCGGGGCCGGCGCGCTGACGCCCGAGGCCGCGGTCGCCATGGTCGTCGGCGCCAACCTCGGCAGCGCCGTCACCCCCGTGCTCGCGGCCCGCGGGGACGCGCGGGACCTCTCGCGCCAGCGCCTGCCGCTGGGCAACCTCCTCAACCGCGCGGCGGGAGCCCTCCTCGCCCTCGCGCTCCTCGGCCCGCTCACCGCGGCGCTGCACGCGCTCGACCCCGCGCCGGCGCGGCTGGTCGCCAACGCGCACCTCGCCTTCAACCTCCTCCTCGCGGCCGCGACGCTCCCGCTCCTCGCGCCCTTCGCCCGCGCCCTCGCCCGCCTCCTCCCCGCGCCGCCCGCCGCGGCCGACGCTGCCGCGCCCCGCTACCTCGACACCGAGGCCTTCGCGACCCCCGCCGTCGCCCTCGCCAACGCCGCGCGCGAGGCGCTGCGCATCGCGGACGAGGTCGAGGCCATGCTGCGCGACGCCGCCGCCGCGCTGCGCCGCGCCGACATCGAGCGCGCCCGCGCCACCGCCCGGCGCGACGACGTCGTGGACAACCTCCACCACGCCGTCCACGCCTACCTCGCGGCCCTGCCGCGGGAGGACCTCACCCCCGCCGAGGCCACGCGCCTCGAGGAGATCCGCGACCTCGCCATCGTCCTCGAGCACGTCGGCGACATCGTGGAGCGGGGCCTCGCCCGCCACGCCACCCGCGCCGCCCGCCGCGGCACGCAGCTCCCGCCCGCCCTCGCGGACGAGCTCGCCGCCCTCTACGGCCGCGCCATCGCCCAGCTCCGCCTCGCGGTCGCGGTCTTCATGGGCGGGGACACGGCGGCCGCCCGCCAGCTCGTCGTGGAGAAGGAGGCCTGGCGCCGGGCCGAGCGCGACGCCGCCGACCGCCTCGGCCGCAGCGCCGACGACGCCTCCGCCGCCACCGCCCGCCTGGCGCTGGACGTGACGCGCGACCTCAAGGGCATCGCCGGCCACCTCGCCGCCCTCGCCCACCCGCTGCTGGAGCGC
The DNA here is from genome assembly GCF_006438825.1 of Muricoccus nepalensis. Classification (GTDB taxonomy): domain Bacteria; phylum Pseudomonadota; class Alphaproteobacteria; order Acetobacterales; family Acetobacteraceae; genus Roseomonas; species Roseomonas nepalensis. The sequence goes on along the minus strand of NZ_RCZP01000016.1, from coordinate 4,814 downwards.
GAGGGGCTGCTGCGGGTCAGCCGGCTGCGGCGGGCGCCGGCGGCCTGAGAGAGGCGCGGCCTCCCGAGGACGCCGCGCACAAAAAAAGGGCGGCGGGTCTCCCCGCCGCCCCTTCGATCAGAACCCGGTGTCAGGCCCGGCGGTGCTTCGGCGCGCGCGGGGCGCTGCTCCGCGGCAGCGGCTGCATGGCCTCGACCCGGATATGCGCGTCGTCCGCGCCGGGCTTGCGGGCGTTGGCCGCGAAGTGCGCGGCGGCGTAGGGGGCCACCTCCACCTGCGTCTCGCGCCCGAGGATGCGGATGCGCCCGATCTCCGCGCGGGAGACGTCGCCGCGCTTGCACAGGAAGGGCAGCAGCCAGCGCGGGTCCGCCTGGCCGTCGCGGCCGACGTTGAGGCGGAACCACGCGCCCTCGGAGGGCGGCGGCGGGCCGCCGGCGTCGCGCGGGCCGTCCACCGGGCGGCGGGCGCGCTCGGCGGTGACGGAGGTGAGCTCCTCCGGCGCCGGCAGGGGCGCGCGCATGAGCTTCACCAGCGCCGTCGCGAGCGCCAGCGGGTCGGCGGCGGCGGGCTTTTCGGCGGGGGCCTCCCCGGCCGGGCGGCTCCAGGAGGCGTCGTCGTTGCTCGGCGCGGGGGCGCCGGTCAGCGTCGCGCCCGGCAGGGCCGCGCCGACGAGGCTCCGAGCGATCGCGAGATCCTCCTCGGCGGGCTCCTCGGTCAGCAGGTCGCGGGCCTTGGCGGCGATGCGCTCGGCGTCCTTGGCGCGGACCGCCTCGGCGGAGGGCGCCGGGCCCCAGACCGCCTCGACGCGGGCCGTCGAGAGAAGGCGCTCGGCGATGCGGCGGCGGGAGGGCGGCACGATGAGCAGGCTGGTGCCCTTGCGCCCCGCGCGGCCCGTGCGGCCGGAGCGGTGCAGCAGCGTGTCGGGGTCGCGCGGCAGCTCCGCGTGGATGACGAGGTCGAGCTCCGGCAGGTCGATGCCGCGGGCGGCCACGTCGGTCGCCACGCAGATCCGCACGTGCCCGTCGCGCAGGCTCTGCAGCGCGCGGGTGCGCTCCGCCTGGGACAGCTCGCCCGAGAGGGCCACGGTCGCGAAGCCGCGCTCGGAAAGGTTGCCGTGCAGGCGGGAGACGGCGGCGCGGGTGGCGCAGAACACCATCGAGATCGGCGCGTCCTCGAGGCGCAGCGCGTTCACCACCGCGCGCTCCACGTCGCCGGAGGCCACGAGGGCGGCGCGGTAGGTGATGTCGCCGTGCGGCTCGTCGCCCGAGGTCGCCTCGATGCGCAGCGCGTCGCGCTGGAACTGCTTCGCCATCTGCGCGATCGGGCGCGGCACGGTGGCGGAGAAGAGCAGCGTGCGGCGCGCCTCCGGCAGGGCGCCGAGGATCGCCTCCAGCTCCTCGCGGAAGCCGAGGTCGAGCATCTCGTCGGCCTCGTCGAGCACGACGACGCGCACGGCCTCGGTCTTGAGGTTGCCGCGCTCGATGTGGTCGCGCACGCGGCCGGGGGTGCCGACCGCGATGTGCACGCCGGCCGACAGCGCGCGGCGCTCGGCGACGGGGTCCATGCCGCCGACGCAGGAGGCGATGCGCCCGCCCGAGGGGCCGTAGAGCCAGGTGAGCTCGGTCTTCACCTGCAGCGCCAGCTCGCGCGTCGGCGCGACGATGAGGGCCAGCGGGTGGCCGGGCGCGGGCAGGCGCGGGGCCTCGCCCAACAGGTCGCCGGCCATGGCGAGGCCGTAGGCGACGGTCTTGCCGGACCCGGTGCGGGCGGAGACCAGCAGGTCGCGGCCCGCGGTGCCGTCCGCGAGGACCGCGGCCTGGACCGGGGTGGGGGTGGCGTAGCCGCGGGCGGACAGCGCGTCGCGCAGCGGCGGGGGCAGGGAATCGAATGACATCGTCAGGCGTCCATGAAGAAGGGGCGCCTGATCGCGGCTCCGGCGTGCGTCAGGGCACGTCGTGGCGCGGGGGGGCGGCGCGTTCGGGGGCCGGGGGCGAGTGTCCTCCCCGGAAGCCGCCATATCGGCCCTTCACGCGCCGGGAACAACCGGTGGCTTCGCATCCCAGCCCTGCAAGCCCGCGAAAACCGCCCCGGCGCCCCCCTCTCACCGCCGGTAGAGCACGAAGCCGAGGACGAGCGCGGAGGAGGCCGCCCCCGCCGCCTGGCCCGCCCGCGGCGTGTCGCCGGCGGCCGCGAGGACGAGGGTCGCCACCACCCCCAGGCCGCCCGCGGCCATCAGCAGCAGCGCGAGGCTCCGCACGGCCGCGCCCTAGCGGGTGATGCCCGGCCGCTCCAGCGGCAGCTCGCCCCCGCTGGCGGGCGCGGGGCTGGGCGTCGCGGGCGGGAAGTAGGGGTAGGAGCGGGGATAGACGATCCTCTCCGGCGGCCCCTTCGCCCGCACCGGCCCGACGCGGCCGCAGCCGGGCAGGACGAGGGCGGCGGCGAGCGCGAGCAGGGCCGCGGCGCGGGCCGGCCGCGCCCTCATGCCAGGCGCTCCAGCCAGTCCTTCGCCATGGCCGCCACGTTCCCCGGCGCCGTGCCGCCGTGGGAGGTGCGGGAGCGGACGGAGGCCGCCACCGAGAGCACGCCGAAGACGCCGTCGGTGATGCGCGGCTCCACCGCCTGCATCTCGGTGATGGTGAGGCCCGCGAGGTCCACCCCCATGCCCTCGGCCTTGGCGACGAGGCGGCCGGTGGCGTGGTGGGCGTCGCGGAAGGGAAGCTTCAGCTCCCGCACCAGCCAGTCCGCGAGGTCGGTGGCCGTCGAGAAGCCGGCGCCGGCGGCCTCCTGCATCCGGCCGACCACGGGCTGCAGGTCCCGCACCATGCCGGCGGTCGCGGCCAGCGCGAGGGCGAGGTTCTCGGCGGCGTCGAAGATGCCCTCCTTGTCCTCTTGCATGTCCTTCCCGTAGGTCAGCGGCAGGCCCTTCATGACCGTCAGCAAGCCGACCAGCGCGCCGGTGATCCGCCCGGGCTTGGCCCGCACCAGCTCCGCCGCGTCCGGGTTGCGCTTCTGCGGCATGATGGAGGAGCCGGTGGTGAAGGCGTCGCTCAGCTTCACGAAGTTGAAGTAGGGGTTCGTCCAGATCACCACCTCCTCCGCGAAGCGCGAGAGGTGGGTCGCGCAGATCGCGCAGGCCGAGAGGAACTCGAGCGCGAAGTCGCGGGAGGCCACGGAATCGAGGCTGTTGCGCGTGGGCCGGTCGAAGCCGAGCGCCTCCGCGGTCATGTGGCGGTCGATCGGGAAGCCCGTGCCGCAGAGGGCGGCGGCGCCGAGCGGGCTCTCGTTCAGCCGCGCCCGGCAATCCGCCAGCCGCCCGCGGTCGCGGGACAGCATCTCGACATAGGCGAGCAGGTGGTGGCCGAAGGTGGTGGGCTGCGCGGGCTGGAGGTGCGTGAAGCCCGGCATCACCGTGCCCGCGTGCTCGGCCGCGCGCTCCGCGAAGGCGCGCATCACGTCCGCGACCTGGGCGTCCAGCCCGTCGATCGCGTCCCGCGTCCAGAGGCGGACGTCGAGCGCCACCTGGTCGTTGCGGCTGCGCGCGGTGTGCAGGCGCTTGCCGGCCTCGCCGATGCGCTCGGTCAGGCGGGCCTCGATGTTCATGTGGATGTCCTCCAGCGCCTCGCTGAAGGGAAAGCCGCCCGCTTCGATCTCGGCGCCGATGGCCGTCAGCCCCTCGCGGATCGCGGCCTCGTCGTCCGCGGAGATGATCCCCACATGCGCGAGCATGGCGGCATGGGCGAGGCTTCCGCGGATGTCCTGGCGCCACATCTTGCGGTCGAAGCCGATGGAGGCGTTGATCGCCTGCATGATGGCGGAGGGGCCGGCGGCGTAGCGGCCGCCCCAGGCCGAGTTAACGTCGGCGGCGTTGGCGATGTTCGGCTGGTCGTCGGGCACGGGCGAGGAGGTCTCTCGGTGATGGATTACGGCCGTCGCGGCCATCTGGCCCTCACAGCGGGCCTCTTCTCGGGCGGGACACTAGGCGCGGGCCTCGCGCCCCGTCCAGCGCGGGCGCAAGGCACGGGCACGCTGCGGGTGGAGGGGCCGAAGCCCCTGCCCGCCCTCGCCCTGACCGACCCGGAGGGCGCGAGGCGCGAGATCCCCTTCTTCGCGGGCAAGGGAATCGTGCTGAACCTCTGGGCCACCTGGTGCCCGCCCTGCGTGGAGGAGATGCCGGCGCTCGACCGGCTCGCGGGGCTGGTGGCCGGCGACGGCATCCTCGTCGTCCCCGCCTCCTCGGACCGCGGCGGGCGCGCGATGGTGGAGCCCTTCTACGCGCGCACGGGGGTGAGGAACCTCGGCGTCTGGCTCGACCCCAACTCGGCCGCGACCCGCGCGCTCGGCGCCCGCGGCCTGCCGACGACGGTGCTGATCGACCGCCAGGGGCGGGAGCGCGCCCGGCTGGAGGGCGGCGCCGCCTGGGACGGCGACGCGCTGCTGGCCGAGGTGCGGCGGCTCTGCGGGGACGGGACGGCAGCCTAGCGCAGCACGAAGCGGATCGGCACCACCAGCTCCATCGTCGCGTCCGGCCAGTCCGCGGGAAGCGGCGGCAGGCTGCTCGCGCGGGACGGCATCGATTCCGCCTCCGCGTCCAGCTCGCCGTCGCCCGAGCTGCGGGCGAGCCGCGCCGTGACCACCGACCCGTCGCGCCGCATCGTGAAGCGCACCATGGCCACCCCCTCCGACCGGCGGGACCGCGCGCCCGAGGGGTAGCGCTGCACCCGCGCCAGCGCCTGCTGGATGAGGGCGCTGTAGCTCGGCGAGATCGCGGCGCGCGGCGCGGCGGGCGCCGCGGGCGCCGGCGCCGGCGCGGCCGG
>NZ_RCZP01000157.1 GCF_006438825.1 Muricoccus nepalensis | reverse complement strand
GAAGAGGCGGTCCAGCACGAGGCCAGCGGCGCGTCGGAGGTCGCTGATGAGATGGCGGATCTCGCCGGTGCTGAAGTCGACTGGAGAGGGGGTTTGCTGGTCCCCCTTTTTGCCGCGAGGCGGCGTTGAGCCTCACGCGCATGCCGGCGAGAAAGGCCAGAGCAAGCATGGCCAGTGTGATGTGCCGGTACCATCCGTGCCACGAGCGGATCTCGTAGTCGGCCAGGCCGACCTCCTGCTTGGCGACCTCGAAGCATTCCTCGATGGCCCAGCGCCGGCCCGCAACACGCGCCAGAGTGGCCAGGCTGGTCCTGTCGGGGCCGAAGACGACGTAGTAGTCGAGATCCTTCGGATCCGTGCGGCTGCGCCGGACCAGCAGCCAGTGGTCCCAGGGGGGCTGCTGGAGCCGGGTCAGCCGCAGGCGCGCCCAGTCATAGACCCGCTCGCCCTTGCTGCCCGCCCCGGCCGACAAACGTCGCCAGGCCTGGGCCGGCAAACAAGCGGCCAGGCGCGAGGCAGCGTGCTGACCGAGATGGTCGTTCAGCACCGCCCAGAGCTTCTCGTTGCTGCGGATCGCCAGCACGAAGGGCTGCTCGCGCTGTTCAAGGG
>NZ_RCZP01000156.1 GCF_006438825.1 Muricoccus nepalensis | reverse complement strand
CCGTTGTACCTTTATGCCTATGGCGCATACGGACACGCAATCCCGCCGGGGTTTTCGACCGGGCGCCTGTCGCTGCTCGACCGCGGCTTCGCGTATGCAATCGCGCATATCCGCGGCGGCGACGATCTGGGACAGCAATGGTATCACGACGGCAAGCTCGACAAGCGCAATAACACCTTCAACGATTTCGTCGATGTGGCGGAGAGGCTGATCGCCGCGGGATGGACGAGCGCCGGACGAATCGCGATCGAAGGCGGGTCGGCGGGCGGCGAACTGATGGGCGCGGTCGCCAATTCGAACCCTGAGTTATGGGGCGCGGTGGTTGCGGTGGTGCCGTTCGTCGACGTGCTCAACACGATGATGGACCCCGACCTGCCGCTCACCCCGGGCGAGTGGCCCGAATGGGGCAACCCGATCGAGGACAAGGCGGCGTTCGACCTGATCCGCTCGTACAGCCCGTACGACAATGTCGCCGCGCAGGATTATCCGCCGTTGTTCATCTCGGGCGGGCTCAACGATCCGCGCGTCACCTATTGGGAACCCGCCAAATGGGCCGCAAAACTTCGCGCGACCAAGACCGACGATCATATCCTGTTGCTCAAGACCAACATG
>NZ_RCZP01000155.1 GCF_006438825.1 Muricoccus nepalensis | reverse complement strand
ACGGCGCCGACCGCCATCCGGGCCCTCATGCGGGAGGGCGAGGGGCCGGTGAAGGCGACCTCGCGCCAGTCCTTGCGCGTGCTCGGCTCGGTCGGCGAGCCGATCAACCCCGAGGCCTGGCTCTGGTACTACCGCGTGGTCGGCGACGAGCGCTGCCCGATCGTCGACACCTGGTGGCAGACCGAGACGGGGGGCATCCTCATCTCGCCGCTGCCCGGCGCCGTTGCCCAGAAGCCGGGCTCGGCGACGCTCCCCCTGCCGGGCGTCTTCCCGGCGCTGGTCGACAACGAGGGCAACCTGCTCGAGGGCGCCGTCGAGGGCAACCTCGTGATCACCGACAGCTGGCCCGGCCAGATGCGCACCGTCTTCCGCGACCACGAGCGCTTCATCCAGACCTACTTCTCGACCTTCCCGGGCAAGTACTTCACCGGCGATGGCGCCCGGCGCGACGAGGACGGCTACTACTGGATCACGGGGCGCGTCGACGACGTCCTCAACGTCTCCGGCCACCGCATGGGCACGGCCGAGATCGAGAGCGCCCTCGTCTCCCACCCCAAGGTGGCCGAGGCCGCCGTCGTCGGCATGCCCCACGAGATCAAGGGCCAGGGCATCT
>NZ_RCZP01000154.1 GCF_006438825.1 Muricoccus nepalensis | reverse complement strand
ACGCCAACACTAACGCGGATAACTCGCGAACTCGCCATCGGATAGGTGCCATGAGGTACGTGGCCCCGAATTTGCTTCTTACATCCCTCACTAAGTACAGCACCATCTACGCCTGGGGTCCCAACTGTCTCGTTTCATGTGCAAGTCTCATGCTCTGTCGATGCTGCGCAAATAGCGCCCCCCCTTCGTCTCACGGTTGAAGGCGAGAAGGTTGCAGGCAGGTGTGAAAAAAGTGGCTTCTACCTTTTTGCGTGCTATGGCCAACAATTCAAGAATAACTGGCCAACTTCCTCAACGGAGCGCAGTTTTCCCACCCTTGTGCGGCCAAGGAAGACGTTGCCCCGAGATTTCCTCCGTCAAATGTGCCATTTACTTTGCTTTTGCTTATCGATAGCGGGACATACGGCTCCATCGATTTTGCGGGTTCCGATACAAGTGAATGATAACGGCATCCGCAAAGCTGCTTAATGAAGGAGATGTGAACGTGAGAGCTGAATCTTGCTGCCAACTTGGCAGCAAGATTCAGCTCTCACGTCCAAGATAAAACCAGCTATAGTGCCCCGTTAGTCCCACGCGTGTCCGCTCGTGGTTCGATCCCCGATGCACAACCGAATTCGG
>NZ_RCZP01000153.1 GCF_006438825.1 Muricoccus nepalensis | reverse complement strand
GAACCGTGGGCGGCGAGGGCGGCGTCGATCACCTCCTCCTCCAGCAGGAGGCGACGCCGCAGGTAAGGCGACAGGGCCGTGGTGGACGGTGCCGTCCCGGGACCGCGGTCGGTGTTGCGTCCCTCCGCGTAGGCGCGACCGGCTCGCGGAATGGCCAAGGCCAGGTGTTCGAGGGCTGCGGTGCGGGTGAGTACGGCGGGGTCCAGCATGTGCGCCATGTGGGACCCTTCCATCCGTTGGTCAGGGCATTCTGCGCCGCTTACTGCCTGAGCCAGGAGGGCTGTCGCGGCCTCTTCAGATGCTCTCCTTCGCAGAGAGGATCGCCAGCGTCTCCGCCGCTAGCCTGCGGGTGAGCTCGCCCGCGGGCATCTCGCGCCCCAAGGCGGCCGCCTGGCCTGCCCACAGGCTCATGAAGTCTCCCGAGCCCAGTGCTTCCGTGTGAACACGGAGCGGAACCAGGGAGCCACCGGCTGTCGGGAAGGCCGGAGCCAGCGGTGAGATTGGCCCGAGGTCTCTCATGACCCGATTGACGATCCCGCGGGCGGGGCGGCCGGTGAAGATGTTGGTCAGCTCTGTCTCGTGCTCGTCGGCGCGGCGCAGCGCCTCGCGATGGGCCGCCG
>NZ_RCZP01000150.1 GCF_006438825.1 Muricoccus nepalensis | reverse complement strand
CGCTCGCGCCTCGAGATCAAGCTCTTCGGCGGCGCGCGCCTGGCGCCGGACCACACCGCCATCGGGCCGCGCAACGCCGACTACGTCGAGGGCTACCTCCGCGCGGAGGGCATGGCGCCCGTGGTGCGCCAGCTCCGCGGCACGCTGGCCCGGCGGCTCCTCTACGTGCCCTCGACCGGGCGCGCCTTTCTGCGCGAACTGCCCGCCGAGAGCGCCCGCATCGCCGAACTCGAAACCCGCCTCGGCCACGCCATGCCCCACCCCCGGCACGGCGACGTCGAGCTGTTTGAGCCATCCACGAAAGGTTAGCCGGTGCCGATCAAGGTTCTTGTCGTCGACGACTCCGCGCTGATCCGCCAGCTCCTGACGGAGCTCCTGGGGCGCGACCCAGGGATCGAGGTGGTGGGCACCGCGCCCGACCCGATCATCGCGCGGGAGAGGATCAAGGCGCTCTCGCCGGACGTGCTGACGCTCGACATCGAGATGCCGCGCATGGACGGGCTGAGCTTCCTGCGGCGCCTCATGGCGCTGCGGCCGATGCCGGTGGTCGTGGTGTCCACCCTCACCCAGAAGGGCACGGACGCCGCGGTGCAGGCGATGGAGCTCGGCGCNTGCCGATCAAGGTTCTTGTCGTCGACGACTCCGCGCTGATCCGCCAGCTCCTGACGGAGCTCCTGGGGCGCGACCCAGGGATCGAGGTGGTGGGCACCGCGCCCGACCCGATCATCGCGCGGGAGAGGATCAAGGCGCTCTCGCCGGACGTGCTGACGCTCGACATCGAGATGCCGCGCATGGACGGGCTGAGCTTCCTGCGGCGCCTCATGGCGCTGCGGCCGATGCCGGTGGTCGTGGTGTCCACCCTCACCCAGAAGGGCACGGACGCCGCGGTGCAGGCGATGGAGCTCGGCGCCGTCGACTACGTGGCGAAGCCACTGCTCGACATCCGCCACGGGATGGAGGAGCTCGGCGCGGAGCTCGTCGCCAAGGTCAAGCTCGCGGCCCAGGCCCGGCCGCGGGCGCGGCGGGAGGAGCCGGCGGCGCCGTCGTTGCTGACGGTGGACCCGCGGCTCTCGACGGCGGGGCGGGTCGTCGCGATCGGCGCGTCGACCGGCGGGGTGGAGACGCTGCAGCGCATGCTGACCCGCCTCCCGGCGAGCGCGCCCGCGATTCTTGTCACCCAGCACATGCCGGCGGGCTTCACCTCGTCCTTCGCGCGCCGGCTCGACGCGCAGTGCGCGGTGACGGTGATCGAGGCC
>NZ_RCZP01000015.1 GCF_006438825.1 Muricoccus nepalensis | reverse complement strand
CGCCGAGCTGGGTGGTGTCCAGCGCGCCGAGCTGGGTCGAGCGCAGGCCGGTGAGCTGCGTCGTGGTGAGGGCGCCGAGGTTGGTGACGTTCAGGGCGCCGACCTGCGTCGTGGTCAGGGCACCGAGTTGCGTCGACTTGAGGCCGGCGAGCTGGGTGGTGGAGAGGGCGTCGAGCTCGGTGGTGGTGAAACCAACCACCTGGGTGGTGGAGAGGGAGCCGAGCTGGGTGGAGGTGAGGCCGCCGAGCTGGGTGGTGTCCAGCGCGCCGAGCTGGGTCGAGCGCAGGCCGGTGAGCTGCGCCGTGGTGAGGGCGCCGAGGCCCGTGGTGCTGAGGCCGCCGACCTGGGTGGTGGTCAGCGCGCCGAGCTGGGTGGTGGTGAAGCCGCTGACCTGGGTGGCGGCGAGGGCGCCGAGGCTGGTGGTGTTGAGGCCGGCGAGCTGCGTCGTGGTCAGGGCACCGAGCTGGGTCGACCTGATGCCGGCGAGCTGGGTGGTGGAGAGGGCGTCGAGCTCGGTGGTGGTGAGGCCACCGACCTGGGYGGTGGAGAGGGAGCCGAGCTGGGTGGAGGTGAGGCCGCCGAGCTGGGTGGTGTCCAGCGCGCCGAGCTGGGTCGAGCGCAGGCCGGTGAGCTGCGTCGTGGTGAGGGCGCCGAGGTTGGTGACGTTCAGGGCGCCGACCTGCGTCGTGGTCAGGGCACCGAGTTGCGTCGACTTGAGGCCGGCGAGCTGGGTGGTGGAGAGGGCGTCGAGCTCGGTGGTGGTGAAACCAACCACCTGGGTGGTGGAGAGGGAGCCGAGCTGGGTGGAGGTGAGGCCGCCGAGCTGGGTGGTGTCCAGCGCGCCGAGCTGCGTCGAGCGCAGGCCGGTGAGCTGCGTCGTGGTGAGGGCAGCCAAGCCCGTGGTGCTGAGGCCGCCGACCTGCGTCGTGGTCAGCGCGCTGAGCTGCGTCGACTTGAGGCCGACGATCTGGGTTCCGTCCAGCGCGCCGAACTGGGTCGAGGAAAGGGCGCCGAGCTGGGTGGTGTTCAGCACGCCCACCTGGGTCGAGGTGAAACCGCCGAGCTGCGTGGTCTCAAGGCCCGACAGCTGCGTGGCCTTCAGGCCCCCGATCTGCACGGTGGTGAGCGCGCCGAGCTTGGTCGTCGACAGGCCGCTCAGCTGCGTCGTGTCCAGCGCACCGAGGCCGGTCGCCGTCAGCCCGGCGAGCTGGGTCGTGCTCAAGGAGCCGAGCTGCGTCGAATCGAGCCCGCCGAGCTGCGTCGTCGTGAGGGCGCCGAGCTGCGTGGACCTCAGCCCGCCAAGCTGCGTCGTCGTCAGCGAGTTGAGCTGCGTGGTGCTCAGGGCCCCGAGCTGGGTGCTGGAGAGCACGCCGAGCTGGGTCGTGGAGAGCAGGCCAAGCGTGGTCGTCGACAACCCGGCGAGGGTCGTCGTCGTCAGCATGGCGATCTGGCTTGGCAGGAAGTCCTGAATGCCGCTCATGACCGACCTCCCTCGGCCTGCGCCTTCCGGCAGCCGATCATCCCGTTTCGACTGACATCCCGCGTGGACCAGACCCGCATCATTTTGCTCCCAGCCTTCGCTGTCTTTGGACTTCGACCGGCCTTCAGGTGCGCCTCGGCAGGTTGCAATCCTCTGCGCTCAAGCTAGCGGAGCGATGATTTCGGAAGGTTTAAGGCGTCAGCCGGCCGCAACTGCCGCGGGTGCGGAGCGCGGAGGCGGCGGCTGGAGATAATATATCGATATAGCAACAAATTGCATGCGCGCTTTGCCGGCAGAGGGGAAGATCCTGCGGCGTGAAGGCTCTCGAAGCCGCCGGGCCGTTGCTTATCGCCGGGGGCGAGTCCGCGATGATTCGAGCCCCTGGGATGCACCCCGGGCGTTCATTCCTGGAGCGGGAGCGCGGCGCCCGTCCGGAGTCGGATCGCGGCTGGATGCGAGCGCAACGCCGGTCTCTCGATACGTCGAAGCGCTCGCCGGCGACGCCCTCAAGGCCGTAGAATGTGGTGGACGCCGCTCTGGCCTTGGTCGAGGGGCTCGCTCCGCCTCGCCGCTGCACAGGCTGTCAGGGCCCGCGAGATCCGGGGAGGACGGCCGCCGTTTGTCTCTCTCCGGAGGGGGCCATCCACCACGGCGGGCAAGAGGCCGTTCACGCCGGTATGCCAGAAGCCTCGTGGCACATCCCCGGGTCTCCCCGGCGCAGCGCCCGCCCGGGACATGCCTCGACGGGGCCGATCCGGCAGGAGAAGGGCTCGATTCGCAGCGAAGGGCGGCCGCGATGGCCGCCCTCCTTCCCGTTTCGTGCCTGTTCAGGTCGCGCCGGGCGTCAGAGCCAGTCGCGGCGGTACCAGGGCTGCGGCTCGGGCGAGCTGAGCCGGCCCAGGAAGAACGCCAGCAGGGCCACGAGGCCGACCGTCGCCAGGGGGTAGCCGCGCACCACGTTGGAGGCGCTCTCCGCCCCCGCGGTCACCGCCGCCCGGGCCTCACGGCCGTACTCGCCAGCCTTGCGCCCGACCTGGTCCAGAACCGGCCCGGCGCCCTCGTCCAGGGCGCGGCTCGCGCGCTGCCCGAGGTCGGAGGCCTTCTCCGAGACGTTGTCGGCGAGGTCGTCCACCGCGTCCTTGGCGCCGCCGATGGCGTTCCGGACAGTCCCCGCCGCCTTGTCGGCCGTCCCCTCCGCCTGCAGCTTGGTGTCTCCGGTCAGGTTCCCGGCCGCCGACTTCATGCTGCCCGTCGCCTTGTCGACGATCCCGCCGACCCGATCCTCGTCCATTGTCTCGTTCTCCTGTGTGTCCTCGGCCACCCGGTCCGGGCCGCGCTGCACCAACGGATGAAGGGGCGGAAAGGTTCCGGCCCTGATCAAGGCGGCCGCACCAGCGGGATGGTGCGGTCGCACCAACCCACCGGCCGCTTTCCCGTTGATGCCCTCATGGACCCGTCCAAGCCCCCCGCGCACGCGGACACGCAGCAGCTTCGCTCCATCGTCGCCGGCGTGAGCGACGGCGTGATCCTGCTCGCCCCCGACCAGCGGATCGTCTGGGCCAACGAGCCCGCCCTGGCGATGCACGGGGTGGACGGCCTCGCCGGCCTGGGCGGCACCGCCACCGGCTACCGCGAGCGCTTCGAGCTGCGCTACCGCAACCGCCACCGCCTGCCCCAGGGCGAGTACCCCCTGGAGCGCGTCATGGCCGGGGAGGCCTTCGACGAGGTGGTGGTGGAGGTCGCCCCCGCCGGGGAGCCGGACCCGCGCTGGACGCACCGCATCCGGAGCCTGGTGCTGACCGACGAGGCCGGCATGCCGGACCTTCTCGTGCTGATCCTGCGCGACGAGACGGAGCGCTACGACGCCGAGGAGCGCTTCGAGCGCGCCTTCAACGCCAACCCCGCCCCGGCCCTGATCCTCCGCCTCTCGGACCTGCGCCACGTCCGCGTGAACCGCGGCTTCCTGGAGATGACCGGCTACCGCGAGGACCAGGTGGTCGGCCGCTCCGCCTACGACGTGGACGTGCTCGAGGGCGCGGCGCGGCGGGACCTCGCGGTGGAGCGCCTTCGGGAGGGCCGCACCATCCCGCAGATGGAGGCGACGCTCCAGCTCCCCGACGGGCGCGAGAAGTGCGTGGTGCTGGCCGGCCAGCCCATCGAGATCGGCAGCACCGCCTGCATGCTCTTCACCTTCGCCGACCTCGACGGCCGGCGGAGCGCCGAGAAGGCCCTGCGACAGAGCGAGGAGCGCTTCGCGCTGGCCTTCCGCGCCCTGCCGGTGCCGGCGATCATGGCCACGACCGACGACTTCCGCGTCCTGCTGGCCAACGAGGCCTTCTGCCGGGGCACCAACCGCGGGGAGGCCGACGTGGTCGGTCGCACCGCCGCGGAACTCCCCCTCTGGGCCGATGCCGAGGCCGCCGAGGGCCTGGTCGCGCGGTTCCGGCGCGAGGGGCGGCTGACGGACGAGGACGCCCTCCTGCACGTGCGGGGCGGGCCGCCGCTCGCCTGCGCCGTCTCGGCGGCGGCCGTGGACCTGGCCGGGCGGCCCTGCCTGCTGCTGGTCGCGCCCCGCGCGCCCGAGCGGGCGAGGGCCAGGGCCGAGGTTGCGGCCGCCGTGGCGGCGGTGATGACCGACGCCGGCACCATCACCGCCGCCGTGCTGGACCGCCTCGCCCACCCCGTTCCCGGGGAGGGACCCACTGAGGTCTCGCCCGGCCTGTCCGCCCTGCCCGCCCGCGCGCGGGAGGTGCTGGACCTCGTCTCGCGCGGCCTCGACGACGCGGCGATCGCCGGGCGCCTCGGCCTCAGCCGGACCACGGTGCGCAACCACGTCAACGGGCTGTACCGCCGGCTGGGGGTCGGCTCCCGCGCCCAGCTCGTGGTTTGGGCACGGCAGCGGGGCATCGGCGCCGACCGGGCCTGACCGGCGCCCCGGCGTGCAGATTTCACCACTGGGTTGGTGCGTCCGAACTGGCCGGTGGCCGGGCCCGCTGAAACCGGCGACCGGCTTCCTTGTTGCAGGCCCGTAATCCCGGCCACGCCGGCCGGGAGCCATGCCAAGGGACAGAACGATGGACAAGGACCGCCTGGAGGGCGCCGCCAAGCAGGCCGCGGGCTCCGTGAAGGAGGCCTTCGGAAAGCTGACCGGCAACGCCGAGGCCCAGGCCGAGGGCGCCGCCCAGAAGACCGAGGGGAAGATCCAGAACGCCGCCGGCGGCGCGAAGGACACCCTCCGCGACGCCACGGGGCGCTAGCCCCCCCTCCACCACCTCCTTCGCGGCCTGCCACGCGGGCCGCCTCCCTCCCCAAGGCCCGCGCGGCCTGAAAGACGAGACCCATGTCCTCGACCTACCCGAACCCGGCCCCGGTGGCCGCCGCCCCGCTGCCCCGAATCTCCTGGGGCGCCGTCTTCGCCGGCGCCATCGTGGCGCTCGCCCTCGGCCTCATGCTCAACGTCCTCGGCGCCGCGATCGGCGCGACCTTCGTCGACGCCACCGCGCGCGACACGCCCAACGCCTCCAGCTTCGGCATCGGCGCGGGCGTGTGGCTGCTCGTCTCCAACCTGATCGGCCTGGGCGTCGGCGGCTACGCGGCGGCCCGGCTGTCCGGCACCGCCAGCCGCACCGACGCGACGCTGCACGGCCTGGCCATGTGGGCGGCCTCCTTCCTGATCTCCGCGGTGCTGCTCGGGAACGTGGTGGCCGGCGTCGCCTCCACCGCGGCCAACGGCGTGACGGGCGCCCTCGGCGGCATCGCGCGCGGCGCGGGCTCGGTGGCCTCGGCCGCGGGCGAGCAGGTGGCCAACCGCACCAGCACCGGCGCGGCCCAGTCCGCGGCGCAGGGCGTGATCGACCGGGTGCAGAGCGCGCTTGCCGGCACGGGCAACGCCCCCGCCTCCATGACCTCGGACCAGCGCAAGGCCGAGATCGCGACCCTGGCGGGCCGGCGCGTGACCAACGGCAACCTGTCCGACGGCGACCGCGAGCGGCTGAACACCCTGGTGGCCGCCGAGTACAACATCAGCCCGGACGAGGCGCGGCAGCGCGTCACCCAGGCCGAGCAGCAGGCCCAGCAGGCCCTGCAGCAGGCCGAGCAGCGCGCCCGCGAGGCGGCGGACGCCACGGCCAAGGGCGCTTCGGTGGCCTCGTTCTCGATCTTCCTGACGATGCTGCTCGGCCTGGTCGTCGCGGTCGTCGGCGCGCGCCGCGGCACCCGCGACTCCGTCTCCGTCCGCTCCAACCGGCTCGCCTGAGCCGACCGGCCGCCCCGGTCCGTTGGCTGGGGCGGCCACCCCCAGCGGCCATCCTGGGCCGCGGGGATCATGGCGCCCTGCGGCCCGATGTCAGGACGCGATGCCCGTGCCGGACAGGTCCCCGCCAGAGGTCTCGGGATCGGGCAGCGGCGGGGTGCCGTGGGTGTGGAAGCTCTCGATCGTCTTGAGCCCCCAGGCCTGGCCCCGGCGCCGCTCCGCCTCCGTCCAGGTGATCGTCTTCCAGTCGGGGGCGAGGATGAGGCGCGCGCCCGCATGGGCGACCTCCACCCGGTTTCCGCCGGGCTCGTAGACGTAGAGGAAGAAGGTCTGCTGCACCGCGTGCTTGTGCGGGCCAGTCTCGATGAAGACGCCGGCCTCGAGGAAGGTGTCGGCGGCCTGCAGGATCGCCTCGCGGCTGTCGAGCGCGAAGGTGACGTGGTGGAAGCGGCCAGGGATGCCGTGCGCCTCCTTGGTGAAGGCGAAGTCGTAGGACTTGTTGTTGGAGGTGAGCCACATGCCCGCCTCCTCGCCCGTGTCGAGCTCGATGCGCTCGGTGCAGCGGAGCCCGAGGTTGCGCTCGAAGAACGCGCGGTTCGCCCGCACGTCCACGGCCAGGCAGTTGAAGTGGTCGAGCCGGCGGACGTTCACCCCGCGCGCGGGGTAGCGCTCCGCCTGGTTCTTGAGCGCCGGGCGGCGTTCGGGCGGCGCCTCGTACCACTCGGTGTCGTAGTAGAGCTCGAAGACGTGCCCGTCGGGATCGCGGAAGCGCCAGCCGGTGCCGTGGCCGAGCTCGCCCTCCTGCGCCCAGACCTCCGCGCCGTCCGCGCGCAGCGCCGCCAGGCGCCGCTCCAGCGCCCACGGGGAGCGCGCGCGGAAGGCCGCGTGGCCGAGGCCGGAGGTGCGCGAGGCCGTGAGCTGGAGGGAGTAGCGCTCGTAGTCGTCCCAGCCGCGCAGATAGACGCTGTCGCCCCGCCGCCCGCTCTCGGTCATGCCCATGACGTCGACGAAGAAGCGGAGGGACTCCTCGGGCTTCGGCGTCAGGAGCTCGACATGGCCCAGATGGGCGATGTCCAAGATCGGCTCGTCGTCCGCCATGCGTCCTCCCTCCCGGTCACCGCCGGAGGGCGGCGTGTTAGCGTCCCGGGGAACGGCGCGTCCTATCGCATTTTCTTTGCGTGCTATGACCCCCCGGTATAGTGGTGCGGCCGCCCTCCGCAACGACGCACTGCAGGCACGCCGCCCCGTTCCCGCGGGATGGCGGACGGCCGGGGACGGACCACCGAGGCCACCGACGATGACCGCAGAGACCCCCCCGGACCTTCTCGGCCTTGAGGCGGACCCGCCGCGGGAGGCCCGCCAGCGGGACGCCGAGCAGACCCGGCAGGAGATCCTCGAGGTGGCGACGCTCGCCTTCGCCGAGGGGGGGCTGGCCGGGGCACGGGTCGACGAGATCGCGGCGCGGACGCGCACGACGAAGCGGATGATCTACTACTACTTCGGCTCCAAGGGGGGCCTCTACCGCGCGGTGATCGAACGCGCCTATGCCGGCATCCGCGACGTCGAGCGCGCGCTGCAGCTCGACACCCTTCCGCCCGCGGAGGCCATGCGCCGCCTGGTGGAGAGCACCTTCGACTACCACCACGACCACCCCGCCTTCGTCCGCCTCGTCGCCGCCGAGAACATCGAGCAGGCGCGGCACGTGCGCGCGAACGCGACCATCGTTCGCCGCAACGCCGAGGTGGTGGCCACCATGCGCCACCTGCTCGAGCGCGGCGAGCGCGCGGGGTGCTTCCGGCCCGGCGTGGACCCGCTCGACCTCCACATCCTCATCAACGGCGTCAGCTTTCACCGGGTGAGCAACCGGCACACGCTGCAGGCCATCTTCGGCCGCGACCTCGGGGACCCGGCGGTGGCGCAGGCGCAGCGCCGGATGCTCGTTCAGGCCGTGCTCGCCTTCCTCCAGCCGGGCTGACGGCGGCGCCTAGCCGGCGCTGGACTCGCCCAGCGCCGCGAAGTGCGCCTCCATGCGCGCTGCGTCGGGTTCCAGCCCGGTGAAGAGCCGGAAGGCGTGGACGGCCTGGAACACCGCCATGCCGCCGCCATGCGCCGTGCGGCAGCCGAGCGCCCGCGCCTCGCGCAGCAGCGGCGTCTCGAGCGGGAAGTAGACGATCTCGGAGACCCAGAGGCGCGGGTGCAGCAGCGCCGCCGGCAGCGGCAGGCCGGGATGGGCAGCCGTCCCCGTGGGCGTCGCGTGGACGAGGCCGTCCGCCCGCGCCATCGCCGCCGCCAGGTCGGCGCCGGCCGCGGCGCGCCCCGCGCCGAAGCGCGCGCAGAGCGCCGCCGCGAGATCCGCCGCCCGGGCGGGGTCCTGGTCGAACAGGGAGAGGGACCCCGTGCCCATGGCCAGCATCGCGTGGGCCACGGCCGCGCCGGCGCCCCCGGCGCCGAGCTGCACCACCTGGCCGAGCGCGGCACCCGGAAGCTGGCGGCGGAAGCCCTCCGCGAAGCCGGGGCAGTCTGTGTTGTGGCCGACCCGCCGCCCGTCGCGCAGCACCACCGTGTTCACCGCCCCGAGGGCCTTCGCCTCCTCCGACAGCTCGTCGAGGAGCGGGATCACCGCCTGCTTGCAGGGAAAGGTGATGTTGAGCCCCGTGAAGCCCATGCGCTCGGCCGAGGCGAGCAGCTCCGGCAGCGCCTCCGGGCCGAGCCCCAGGCGGGTGAGGTCGATCAGCCGGTAGACGCAGCGGAGGCCGAGGGCCTGCGCCTCCGCCTCGTGCATCGCGGGGGTGCGCGAGAGGCCGATCCCCGCGCCGATCAGCCCGAGCAGGGCGGAGTTGCCTTCCGTGTAAGGCGCAGCAGCGGGGTGGCGCGGGGTGGGATCGGCCATGCCGGACGTTCCTTTTTCTCTTGAGCTTCCAATGTACCATTTAGTACATAACGCCTCAACGCGCTTCGAGCGCCCAAGGAGGAACATCAAGATGACCATCACCCGCCGCCTGCTCGGCACCGGCCTCGCCGCCCTCGCCGCCACCCGGGCCGCGCCCGCCCGGGCGCAGGCCGACTACCCCAGCCGCCCCATCACCCTCGTCGTCTCCTGGGCGCCGGGCGGGTCCACGGACTTCGTCGGCCGGCTCCTTGCCCAGGGCATGAGCCGCCAGCTCGGCCAGCAGGTGGTGGTGGAGAACCGCGCGGGGGCCTCGGGCACCATCGGCCACGCCTCCGTCGCCCGCGCGCGGCCCGACGGCTACACCATCCTGCTCGGGGTGAACTCCACCTACGCGATGGCGACGCACCTCTTCCCGAACAAGGGCTACGACGACGCGCGCGCCTTCGCGCCGATCGGGCGCGTCGCGGAGACGCCGATCTTCCTCTGCACCACGCCCGCGACCGGCGCCACGACGGTCGCCGAGCTGGTGGCCCTGGCCAAGCGCCAGCCCGGCAAGCTCTCCTATGCCTCCTCCGGCGCCGGCTCCTCCGCCCATCTCGCGACCGAGCTGTTCCTGAAGATGGCCGACATCGACGTCCTGAACGTCACCTACCGCGGCGGCGCCCCGGCGGTGCAGGCGATGCTCTCCAAGGAGGTGCAGATGGCCTTCGTGGACGCCGTGACGGCGCTGCCGCTGATCGCGGCGAAGAGCGTCGTCCCGCTCGGCGTCTCCAGCCTACAGCGCTCGCCGCTGGCGCCGGAGGTGCCGACGATCGCGGAGGCCGGGCTGCCCGGCTTCGAGTGCTCCTCCCAGTTCGCGCTGCTGGCGCCCGCGGGCACGCCCGAGCCGGTGATCCGCAAGCTGAACGCGGCCATGCTGGCGACGCTGAAGGACCCTGACATCCTCTCCCGCCTGAACGCCGCCGCGAACGCGGTGACGCCCGGCACGCCCGAGGAGTTCCCGGCCTATCTCGCGACCGAGAGCGGCAAGTGGGGCGAGGTGATCCGCACCCGCGGCATCACCGCGGAGTAGGGACGCGCGGCGCGGAAGGCCGGAAGGAAGGCCGGAAGGAAAGACGGACGACATGACCCAACCCTGCGTCCTCGCGGTCGCCATCACGGGCTCGGTTCCGCGCAAGAAGGACAACCCGGCCGTCCCGACCACGCCCGAGGAGCAGGTCGAGAGCACGCGGGCGGCCTACGAGGCCGGGGCCGCGCTCGTGCACATCCACGTCCGCAACCCGGACGAGAGCTCCTCCTCCGACCCCGCGCTCTTCGCGCGGGTGCAGGAGGGGGTGCGCCGGCACTGCCCGGGCATGATCGTGCAGTTCTCGACAGGCGGGCGGGGCCGGGATCCGGCGGCGAGGGGCAACGCGCTGGACCGGCGGCCGGACATGGCCTCGCTCTCCACCGGTTCCGTGAACTTCCCCACCATCGTCTACGAGAACCCGGCGGCGCTGGTGACGGACCTCGCGACCAAGATGCGGGCGCATGGCGTACTGCCGGAGATCGAGGTGTTCGACCTCTCGCACCTCCACGGCGCGAAGCGGCTCGTCGAGGCCGGGCTGATGCACGACCGGCCGCACGTGCAGTTCGTCCTCGGCGTGAAGAACGCGATGCCCGCCGAGGAACGGCTGCTGGACATCCTCCTGGCCGAGCTAAAGGTTGTGCTGCCCGGGGCCACCTGGACGGCCGCCGGCATCGGGCGCGAGCAGGCGCGGGTCATGCAATGGGCGCTCGCCCGCGGCGCCGACGGGGTGCGGACCGGACTCGAGGACAACATCCGCGTCAGCAAGGATCGCCTGGCCGCGAGCAACGCGGAGCTCGTGGGCCTGGCCGCCTCGATGATCCGTGCGGCGGGGCGCCGGCCGGCGACGCCGGCGGAGGCGCGGGCGCTGCTCGGCCTGCCCGCCGCCTGAGGGGAGGCTCGCCATGACCGAGAGGAGGCCCGACGTGAACCACGTCTCCGAGTTCATCCCGCGCGACATGACGGCGCACCCGCCGTCCCTCACGCCAGTCTACAAGACGAGCGTCTTCCGGTCGCAGCGCTTCCCGCTTCTCTCGTTGCAGAACTCGCTCACCGAGGTGACGGGGCCGGTCTTCGGGCAGCACGAGCTCGGCCCGCTCGACAACGACCTGTTCCGCAACTTCGCCAAGGACGGCGACCCCATCGGCGAGCGGATCATCGTCCACGGCCGCGTGCTGGACGGCAACGCGCGGCCGGTCCCGGGCGTGCTGGTGGAGTTCTGGCAGGCCAACGCGTCCGGGCGCTACCGCCACGTCAACGACCGCTACGAAGCGCCGATCGACCCGAACTTCGGCGGCTGCGGGCGCTGCCTGACGGATGCCGAGGGCCGCTACCACTTCCGCACGGTCAAGCCCGGCCCCTATCCCTACCGCAACCGCGGCAACGACTGGCGGCCCGCCCATATCCACCTCTCGGTCTTTGGCACGGGCTTCGCGCAGCGCCTGATCAGCCAGATGTACTTCGAGGGCGACCCGCTGATCCCGCATGACAGCATTCTCGCCACGATCCCCGACCCCGCGGCGCGGGAGCGCCTCGTGGCGCGGCTCGACCTCGGCGCGACCATCCCGCTGCACACCCTCGCCTATCGGTGGGACATCGTGCTGCGGGGCTCCCGCTCGACCCTGTTCGAGAACCGGCTGGAGGGAAACTAGGATGGTGCTCACCCCCGACGCCCTGGGATACCTGCCCGAGACGCCGTCCCAGACGGCGGGGCCCTACGTGCATATCGGCCTCATCCCGCGCCAGGCCGGCTTCGCGATCTTCGAGGCGGACCTCGGCACCGCGCTGGTGACGCCGGAGACCAAGGGGGAGCGCATCCGCGTGGAGGGCCGAATCTTTGACGGCACCGGCGCGCTCGTCCGCGACGCCATGGTCGAGCTGTGGCAGGCCGACGCGGCGGGGCGCTACGCGAGCCCCGCGGACCAGCAGGGCGGCAAGGACGCCGACCCGGCCTTTCGCGGCTGGGGCCGCACCGGCACCGACTTCGCGACCGGCCTCTGGTTCTTCGACACGATCAAGCCCGGCCCGGTCGAGGGGCGCCGCGGGCACCGGCTGATGGCGCCGCATCTCAGCCTCTGGATCACCGCCCGCGGCATCAACCTTGGCCTCCACACCCGTCTTTACTTCGGCGACGAGGAGGCGCGGAACGCCGAGGACCCGGTGCTGAACATCATCGAGCAGCCGGAACGCCGGAAGACCCTCGTCGCGCGGCGCGAGGAGCGGGACGGCGTGCCGACCTACGTGCTCGACATCCGCCTCCAGGGCGAGGGCGAGACGGTTTTCTTCGACATCTAGCGCGCCCAGCCGTCGGCGACCCCGCGCGCCCCTCGCGGAAGGGGCGGCGTGCCGGTGAGCGAGCGGGGTGCCTCCCCTTGTCGAGGCATCAGCAACGCCAGACCTCGGGCGCACCCTGACCCCTGAAATCTGGACACCCTTCCTCAGCATTGCCTGTCATTGGGTTGGAGCAAGGCGTGTCATCAGCCGATAAGGCTTTGGACGCAAAGGAGCCTCCACGCGAGCCTCAGCCCTCGTCCTGCATCCTCCTTTCTGAACCTCGGAACAAAACCTGTGCCGGGCCTCGATCATCGCGCGGGTCCCCTCGCCGGGTCCGGCCAGCAGCGCGCCCGCCTCCGGCGGCACGGCGGGCTGGTGCGGCACGAGGACGCTCGTGTCCGCTGGGTTCGGGGCGCTGTGCCAGGGAAGGCGCTGGCCACCCGGCGCCGAGGAGAAGGTGCCGGGAGGCCCGGCGGCCGCGACTAGTTTAGGCGAGCGCTGCGGCGCACCCCGTGCGGTGCACGGCCAAACAACGGGCAGGGAAGGGTGGCCCTTAGAAGCAACAGCTTCAGAGGACAGAACCCTGGGGCGTCCACGATGGTGGTTGGCGGACCCTGCGAGGTCTTGTGCTGCCCTGGGGAGGGGCATGCCGGTGTGGACGTCGCCCGATGCGGTTGCTTCAAGCAGCAGAAGAGCACCAATCGCGCCATCGTGATTCACCTAGTAAACCTCGGAGAAAATCGTTACGATCAACCTTAAGTGGCAGCCAGCAAGGTTCACTCGCGCGTGGAAGACCCGATCAACCGCCTCCTGCGCACCTGCGGCCTGCGCGAATTTGTCTATCTCCGATACCCGCCCTTCCGTGTCGAAGGCGGCGCCGACCCCGTCGACGAACCGCTCGCGGCCACCGGGCAGGACCAGACGGAGGCCGCAAGTCCTGAGGAGGCGGCGGCGCCAGGCATCCAGCCCGGCAGGTCGGAGGGGAGGCCAAGCCGCACGGCGTCTGCTTCCGGGGCGCTCGCGGCTGGGCTTCCTGCTCCCGAGCCCGATCTCCCCCTCGCCTCCGGCGTGCTGCACGCCTTGCCGCTGACAGGCCGTCCGCCGCGGCCCCGACTCGTTCCGCTGCCCAGCGCTCTCTCCCCACCCCATCCCGGCCGGCGCTTCGCCTTGCTCGACGAGATTGCGGCCGAGGTCGCGGCACCCCGCTTCTCGCCCCTCGGCCGTCAGGCAGCGACGCCTCCTGCTTCCCTTGCGAATCCGCCCGCCGCCCGGCTTCGCGTGCGCCTTCGAAGGCCGGTCCGACCCCAAAGGGAAACCTGATGCCGCTCGTCGCCTTTGTCTCGCCCAAGGGTGGCGTGGGGAAGACCACGCTTGCCGCGAACTTGGCCGCGCTCCTCGCCGCCCGCGGCCACGACGTCGTCGCGCTCGACCTTGATCCGCAGAACGCCCTCCGCCTGCATCTCGGCCACTCCCTGCGGGAGGAGGAGGGCTTCCTCTCGGGCCTCGCTCAGGGAAGAGGCTGGCGCTCGGCCTTGCGGCCCACCTCCTACGGCGTCTCCCTCCTGCCTTTCGGCGCGACGGAGCCGCGGCAGGCGATGGAACTCGGGCGCCTGTTGCTCGATCGCCCGGAGGCGCTGGCGGACCCCGTGGGCGAGATGCTGGCCGATCCCCGCCGCGTCCTTGTCGTGGATACCCCGCCAGGACCGTCGCCGGCGCTCTCGGCCCTCCTCCCGTTGCTGGACGTCACGGTGGTCGTCCTCCTCGCCGATGGCGGCAGCGTGTCGCTCATTCCCCGCGTCGCCGACGGCACCTTCCTGGGTCGTGGAACACTGGCCGTGCGGGCAGCCAGGCAGGCCGTGCTGGCGTTGAACCAGCTGGAACTCGACCAGCCGCTCTCCGACGCCGTTCTCGACCTCGCCCGCGCGTCGATGGGGTCGCGCCTGCTCGGCGTGGTCGGGCGAGACCCGGAGGTGGCCGAGGCGCTCGCCGACCGTCGGCTGCCCGTCGAGATGCCGGGCGGCCGCGCCGCCGAGGATCTCTCCCTGCTGGCGGAGGGGCTGCTCGGACGCCTTGAGCCGCCGGCCCTCGCCACGGCGCACGAATCCGTTCTGCAGGACTGGAGGGCTCGCCAGTGACGGCCATGCGGATGACCGCGGCAACCGCCCGCCTTCCACTCCTCGGGCGCGCCATGAGAATGGCCAGCATCCTGTTGGGAGCCCTCGCCACGCTTTTCGTCGTCACCGTGCCGCTCAGCGGGGAGCAGCAGGTGGTGCTCACCCTGACCGGCATTGCCGCCTTCCTGCTCATCGGCCGATCGAAGTCCCGCCGCGCGACCGTGCTCCTCGTCGTGCTCTCCTTCGCCGTCACCTCCCGCTATCTCTGGTGGCGGCTGACGGAGACGCTGGAGTTCGAGGGCTTCCTGCAAGGCTTCCTCTCCATCGGCCTTCTTGCCGCGGAGTTCTACGCCGGCGCCCTCCTCTTCCTGTCCTACGTCCAGCTCACCTACCCTCTGGACCGCAAGCCCACCGCGCTGCCCCGCGACCCCGCGGACTGGCCGAGTGTGGACGTCTACGTTCCCTCCTACAACGAGAGCCTGGAGATCGTGCGGCCGACGGTGCTCGCCTGCATGAACATGGACTGGCCGCGCGACAAGATGAACGTCTATGTCCTGGACGACGGGCGCCGCCCGGAGTTCCGCGCGTTCTGCGAGGAGATCGGCTGCGGCTACATCGTCCGTCCAGACAACAAGGGCGCCAAGGCAGGCAATATCAACCACGCGCTGCGCCACACGGACGGCGACTACATCGCCATCTTCGACTGCGACCACGCGCCCACCCGCGCCTTCCTGCAGATGACGGCGGGCTGGCTGGTCCGTGACCAGCGCCTGTCGATGGTGCAGACGCCGCACCACTTCTACTCGCCCGATCCGTTCGAGCGGAACCTCGCGCGCAGCCGCCCCGTGCCGAACGAGGGGCTGCTCTTCTACGGGGCCATCCAGCCCGGAAACGATCTCTGGAACGCCGCCTTCTTCTGTGGCTCCTGCGCGCTCATCCGGCGCACCGCGCTCATGGAAGTCGGTGGCGTCCCGCACGAGACGGTGACGGAGGACTGCCACTGCTCCCTACGGATGCAGCAGAAGGGCTGGCACACCGCCTATATCCGCCTGCCGCTTGCGGCCGGCTTGGCGACGGAGCGGCTGGCCATCCATATCGGCCAGCGCATGCGCTGGGCCCGTGGCATGATCCAGATCATGCGGCTGGAGAACACGCCCTTTGCGCCCGGCCTGACCTGGGCGCAGCGGCTCTGCTACTTCACCGCCGGCTTCTCCTTCCTCTTCGCGCTGCCGCGAATCGTCTTCCTGACCTCGCCCTTCGCCTTCCTCTTCTTCGGGCAGAACATCATCGCGGCGTCCCCACTGGCCATCATCGCCTACGCCGGCAGCCACATGTTCCACGCTTTCGGCACCGCCTCACGCCTCAATGGGAAGAACCGGCACTCCTTCTGGTCCGAGATCTACGAGGCCTGCATGGCGGCGCCCCTCATCCTCGTCACGCTCGCCACGCTGTGGAATCCACGGAAGGGCAAGTTCAACGTGACGGACAAGGGCGGCCGGCTGGAAGAAGGCTATCTCGACGTCCGGGCCGTGTTGCCGACGCTTATTCTCCTTGGCGCACAGATCGTCGCCGTCAGCATCGGCCTTTACGGCACCCTCACCACGGAGCCGGGATCGCTCGAGTTCCACGCGTATCTCCTGAATACTCTCTGGACCACCCTCTGCCTGGTGCCCGTCTCGGCCGCCATCGCCGTGGGGCTGGAGCGCGAGCAGATGCGCGATCGTGCCCGCGTCGAGGTGAACCTGCCGGCCGAGTTGGTCTTCCCCGACGGGTGCCGCGCGACGGCGCGGTCCTCTGACATCTCCATGTCGGGCGCCCGTCTCCTCCTGGATCGCCCCCTCGGCGTCGCGGACGGCGACCGCTGCACCGTGGCCTTCGACCTCGGCGACGAGGTCGTGGAGGTCCGCTCCACCCTCCTCCACTGGGACGAGGGTGAGGCCCTGCTGCGTTTCAACATCGAGAACGTGGCCGACGAGGCCGCGATGGTGCGCGTCTTCTTCGGCCGCCCTGATGCCTGGCTGCACTGGGACCAGTGGCCGCAGGACCGCCCTCTGCGGGCGCTGCGCGACGTGGTCATGGCCACCAAGGACGCGGTCTTCCGCAAGTACCGTTTCAAGATGACGAAGGTCACCAGTCGCGTGAGCAAGCCAATATCCGCCGACCAGATTCGCAAGTCCGACGTGGTCCGGCCGAAGGTGCAGGTCGCGGCGCCGAGGCCGCGCGTGAAGGAGACCACCGCGGCAGCCCTCGCGCTGATCGCCGTGCTGCTGCCGGGCGTCGCCCGAGCTCAACCCCAGGCGAGCGCCGCACCTGGCGCGCGGGGGGCTCAGGTGCGGCCCTCCGCCGGCCAGCCCCTGGCGCTGCCGGCCACCCAGCCCTTTCCTGTAGCGGAACCCTCGCCGCCGCCCGTTCCGGGCGCTCCGGTTCAGGTCGCCCCGTCGCCGGCCGTCTCCCCGGCGCCTGCCGGCAGCGTGCGCGAGGCGCGGCTGACCTTCCGCGAGCTCGGGCTCACGGGGCCCATGCAGTTCCGCGGCACCGCGGACCTCCAGGGCGTGCTCTTCGGCCTCTCCCGCGACGAGGTGGTGACCGCCGCGCGGCTCACCGTTCAGGGCGGCGCCTCCGCGGCCTTGATTCCCTCCCTCAGCCAGATCGCCGTCACGCTAAACGAGCAGTTCGTCGGCAACATCGCCCTTGATCCGGCGCGGCAGGCCTTCGGTCCGCTGTCCTTCGACATCGATCCCGTGAGCTTTGCGGAGGTGAACCGGCTGAACTTCCGCTTCGCCGGCCGCTACGCGCCCGACTGCAACGACCCGCTCTCCGGCCTGCTCTACGCCAACATCTCCGACCTCTCGACCCTGAATCTGACCATCGAGCGCCTGCCGCCGCAGCGCGACTTGGCCCGCCTTCCGGAGCCTCTCTTCGATCGCCGCGTGCTGCGCGGCGCCCTCACCCTTCCGGTGGTGATCCCCGCCGAGACAGGGGTGCAGGGGCTCCGCGCTGCGGCGATTGCCGCCTCCTGGTTCGCGGTGGCGGCGGATTATCGCGGCGCCAGCTTCCCGGTGGATCGCGGCGTGTCGGGTCAGGGAAACGCGCTGGTCATCGCCGCCGGGCCGGACGCCGTCCCGGGTTTGGCCCTGCCGCGCTTCGAGGGGCCGACCCTGGCCCTGGTGCCCAACCCTTCCGACCCTTACGGCACGCTCCTCGTGCTTGGCGGCCGGTCGGAGGCCGAGGTCGCGCAGGCCGCGCTGTCCCTCGCCGCCGGCCGGGGCAGCGTCGGCGGCGAGGTCGCCCGCGTCTCCCCGCCCAGCCTCCTGCCGCGCGCGCCCTACGATGCTCCGCGCTGGTTGCCGGCGGACCGCCCGGTGCAGTTCGGCTCGCTGGTCGACCGCTCCGAGCTCCAGGCCTACGGCTACACCCCTGGCACGATTCGCGTGCCCCTCCGCACGGCGCCTGATCTCCTCACCTGGTCCGACCGGGGCATTCCGACGGACATCCGCTTCCGCGGCCCCAACGGTCAGGCGGTGGACGCCGCCGCGGCGCGCCTCGACGTGCTGGTGTCCGACAAGTTCCTGAAGTCGTTCCCGCTCGGCTCGGGCGAGCGGGTCTGGCCGCTGAACCAGTTGACCGGCTGGCTTGCCCCAGATGCCGCGGTGCGCAACGGCCGCGCCATGGTGCCCACCTACCTCCTGTTCGGCCGGGAGGAGCTGCAGATGCGCTTCGACATGCGGCCGATGAACCGCGGCGAATGCGCCGCCGTGCCCGGTGACATCCACGCCGCCGTCGACCCGGACAGCACGATCGACCTCACGCGCGCCTGGCGCTACGCGCGCCTTCCCAGCCTCGGCTTCTTCGCCTCGGCTGGTTTTCCGTTCACCCGCCTGGCCGACCTGTCTGGCACCGCCGTCGTCCTGCCGGAGCGGCCGAACACGCTCGAGACCGGCGCCTTCCTCGACACCATCGGGATGCTGGCGGCGAATGTCGGCCTTCCCGCGACCGGCCTGACCGTCGTCTTCCCGCCGCTACTGCATACGGTGGCGGCGCAGGACCTTCTGGTGATCGGGACGCTGGGGCGCCAGCCCGCGGCCGCGACGCTCCTCCGCAACAGCGCCGTGACTGTGCAGAACGACCGCCTGACCATCGCGGCGCCGGACGCGCTGGCCGACATCCGGGCCCTCTTCCTTGACCGTCCGGGCGCCGCCGAGGTCACCCGCGCCTCCGCCGCCCTCGCCGACCTTGGCGAGAGCGTCTCGGTGCTCGTCGCGGCCGAGAACCCGCTGACGCCGGGCAAGTCCCTGGTGGCGATGCTCGGCGCGACCCCGGCGGCGCTGTCGGATGTCGTCGCCACGCTGCGCAACCCCGAGGCGGCGGCCCGCGTGCAGGGCGATCTCGTCATCATCAATGGTGGTCGTGCCACCGGCTATCGCACTGGCGCGACCTACGGCGTCGGCAACCCGCCGCTCTGGCTGCTGCCCTACATCTGGCTTGGCGGCAGCCCCTGGCGGGTGGCGGGACTGATGATCGCCGCCGCGCTGCTGCTCGGCCTTCCCTTCTACTGGCTCCTGCGACGCCGCGCGGCCATCCGGCTGCGTGCCAGAACCCCGAAGGAGCTTTGAGGCGATGAGCCATCCTCGTCGGGCGTCCCTGCGCGCCACGCTGCACGTCACCCTGGGCACCGCCCTTCTCGCGGCCTGGCCCGGCCTGTCGGCGGCCCAGCTTCCCCCCACGTCGCCCGCCGCGGTGGAGGTGCTGGTCCGCCAGGCCGAGCGCTGGCTCGCGCAGGACCGGGTGGACCTCGCGACCCCCGTGGTGGAGCGCGCCGTGGCCGCTGCCCCGGACAGCGCCTCCGTCCTCTCGGTGGCCGCGCGGCTGGAGGTGGCGCGCGGCAACCGCGACGCGGCCAACACCTTCCTGGCCCGCCTCCGCGCCGTCGGCGCCACGCCCGAGCAGCGCTCCCAGGCGGAGTCCGCCCTGCGCAGCGCGACCATCGACCGCAACGCCATCGGGGAGGCGCAGCGCCTCGCGCGCGAGGGCCGGGCCGAGGCCGCGGTCCAGCGCTATCGCCAGGCCTTCGGCGCCGATGGCCCGACGGACGCCTTTGCCCAGGAGTACTACCAGACCCTTTCTGGAACCGAGGCCGGCCGCGCAGAGGGGCAGCGCGGGCTCGCGGCCCTGGCCGCCCGCCCGGGCGCGACCGACCGGACGCGCCTGGCCTATGCCCAGAGCCTGACCTACAGCGCCTCCACCCGCGACGAGGGCATCCGGCGGCTGGCCGAGCTGGCCGACCGCCCGGAGGTCGCGCAGGAGGCGCGGCAGTCCTGGCGCGCTGCCCTGGGGTTCTTCGGCAACAGCCCCGCGGCCGCGCCGGGCATCGAAGCCTACCTCCTGCGCTTCCAAGACGACGCGGAGCTCCGCCGCCGGCTGGAGGCGCTGCGCGCGGCGCCGCCTCCCGCTCCGGCCGACCCGAACGCGGCGGCGCGGCAGGCCGCCTTTGCCCGCCTCGATTCCGGTGCCCCGGCGGAGGCCGCGCGAGCCTTCGAGGCCGTTCTCGCCGCCAACCCGGGCGACGCGGATGCCCTGGGCGGCCTTGGCGTCGTGCGCCTGCGCCAGGGCAACCAGGCGGAGGCTCGCCGCCTCCTCGAACGCGCGGTCGCGGCCGATCCGTCCCGGGCGCCGCAATGGCAGCGGGCGCTCGATGCTGCCTCCTACTCCACCGATCTTGCCGAGGCGGGGGCGCGCCTGCGCCGGAACGACCTCGAGGGTGCCGACGCGGCCGCCCGGCGCGCCGCGCTGCGCGAGGTGGACGACCGGTCCGATGCGGAGGCCCTGCTGGGCGAGCTGGCCTTGCGCCGCAACGACGCCGCGGGCGCCGAGGCCCGCTTCCGCGCCGCGCTCAGCCGTCGCCCGGGCTTCGGCGTCGCGCAGCAGGGGCTGAACGCGGCGCTGCGCGCCCAGGGGCGCCCGCCCGCCTTCGCCCTGGCGGAGCCCGCCTCGACCAGTCGTCCCGCCACGGGGGCCGCGAGTCCCGAGGCCAATTCCTACCGTGCGGAAGCCGCCCGCGTGGCCGACCCCGCCGCGGCGGCCGCCCTGCTTCGCAACGCGGTCGCCGCGGCGCCCGAGGATCCATGGATCCGCCTCGACCTCGCCCGCGCGCTCCGCCGCCAGGGCCGCGGTGCCGAGGCGCGCGCCGCGGTCGAGGAGCTCGCCGCCCGCTCGACGCTGCCCGACGCTTCTTACGCCGCCGCCCTCTTCGCCGAGGAGGACAACCGCGTTGCCGACGCCGATGCTCTCCTCTCCCGCGTCCCGGCCAATCGGCGCAGCCCGGACATGTCGCGCCTGGCCACCCGCATCCGCGGCCAGCGCGACGTCCAGGCCGCCGCCGCCCTGCTGCCGCTGAGCCCCGTTGAGGGGCGTTCCCGCCTGCTCGCCCTCGCGGCTCGCCCGGACCCCACGGGCAGCACCGCCGTGGCGGTGATTCGCGCCTTCGGCGAGGCGAACGACCGTCCGGGCGCGGCGGAGGCCGCCCGCGTTGCCGTCGCGAACCGCGCCTCGGGCGGTGCGGCCGCGCGAATCGCCATCGCCGGCGCCCTTCTCGGCGCCGGGCTCGACGCCGAGGCCACGGCCCTGGCCGCCGAGGCGGAGGGGGCGGGCGCCACCGCCGAGCAGCGGCGCGACCTCGCCCAGCTTCGGGCGGGCGTCGCCGTGCGCGCCGCCGACCGGCTGAACGAGGCCGGCTCCCAGGCCGACGCCTTCGAACGCCTGCGCCCCGTCCTTGCCGAGGACCCGAACAACGGCGATGCCCGCCTCGCGCTCTCCCGCCTCTACCTCGGCGCCCGCCGCCCGGAGGAGGCGCTGCGCGTGGCCGAGGCGGTGCTGGTCCGCGATCCCCGCAACCTCGATGCCCGCCGCACGGCGATCGAGGCGGCCCTCTCCCTGGGAGACCGCTCGCGCGCCGAGGGCCTGCTGGCCGCCGCCCAGGCAAGCAGCCCCCGCGATTCCCGCGTGGCGCTGCTGGAGGCCCGTGTCGCCCGTGCGGCCGGTGACGAAACCCGCGCCCGCCGCGCGCTGGACTTGGCGGGCAGCCTTCGCAGCGCGGAGCTCGGCGGCAGCGCGCGTGCCAGCACCGTCGCCGCGCCGGGGGCGATTCCAACGCCTGGCCTCTCCAACCCCTTTCTGCGCACCGCGTCGGGTGCCGGACCTACGTTCACCGTGGCCCAGTCCAGCGACCCCGTCTTGCGCGGCATCCAGGCCGAGGCGGACGCGCTGCGGAACGAGGCCGGCACGCTCCTCGCTGGCGGCATCGCCGCGCGTCTCCGCTCCGGTGATCCCGGCCTCGATCGGCTGCGGGAGCTCGGCGCGGTCTTCCAGGCGGAGATCTCGCCCGGCACACTCGGCGGGCGGCTGACCGGGTCGGTGCAGCCCGTCGCCATCGACTCCGGCTCGCCGAGCGCCGACGTGCAGGCGCTGCGGCGGTTCGGGACGAATGCCCTGAACACCTCCCTTACCGGCAGCGCCGCTGGCCTCGCGCAGCGGCGCGACACCAGCGCTGCCGGCGTCGCGCTCGCCGTCAACTACGTGCGGGCGGACTGGCTGAAGCTCGACATCGGCAGCACGCCGCTGGGCTTCCGCGGAAGCAACGTCGTCGGTGGCCTCGAACTGTCGCCCGCGTTGACGGATCGCCTGCGCCTCCGCGTCGCCGGCGAGCGGCGCGCCGTGACGGACAGCCTTCTGTCCTGGGCGGGCGCCGTGGACGACCGCACCGGCGCCAGCATGGGCCCGGTGATGCGCACCACCGGCCGTGCCCAGCTGGAGGTGCCGATCGGCGCCGGCTTTGCTTACGGCGGCGGCGGCTACTCGAGCTTCGAGGGCGACAACGTCGCCAGCAACACCCGCATCGAGGCCGGCGCCGGCGTTTCGCTGCCCATTACCAAGACCGAGAGCGGCGAGCTGACCGCCGGCGTGGACCTCGTCTATCTCGGCTACGACCGCAACCTGCGCTACTTCACCCTCGGCCACGGTGGCTACTTCAGCCCGCAGCAATACACCGCGCTGAACATTCCCGTGGACTACCGGGGCCGCGCGGGCGATGTCCGCTACCGGATCGGCGCCACCGCGGGCTACGCCGCCTACCACGAGGACCGGGCGCCGCTCTTTCCCAACAGCCCGGGCCTGCAGGGGCAGGCGGAAGCGCTGGCTGCCGTGACGGCCGGCAGTGCCTCACCCGTCAATGCCTTTTACCCCGGCCAGTCGCAGAGCGGCTTCGTGGGTGGTGTGCGGGCCGAACTGGAATGGGCCATCAACCCCGCCCTGACCCTCGGAGGGGCCATCCGATACGACAAGGCGGCCAACTTTGATGAGACGCGGGTCCTTATGCGTCTCCAAAATCGCTTTTGACGAAGCGTCGCACGAACCTTCCCCTAGCCGGAGGGCGGATAGGGGAAGGGGGCCGCGGCAGGAAGGTCGGAGCGTCGAGGAGCACCTGGTGGGGCGTTTGCAGGCGGGTACCCCACCGCTCAGTTAAACGGATGCACAGTTATAATCGACCTCTATCAACTGAGCGCCTCCCCATCGCTGCTTCATGGGTGAGACGAGATGAAGGGCAGCACGAGACGACACACCTTCCCTCATGAGTGCCATACCTCGAACCCGCAAACTTCACGAGCCATGTTGAGCAGAAATTCGCAGTCACGAGCACATTTCCATAACATCGAATTTTTTTGAAGTACTTATTTTCTAGTATGAGACAACGCTGGATGCCGAAAGCGAACTCAATTCAACTTGCATTAAGTTAATGATTTTTTGCTGCTACTATCCCAATGACTTGCCGTGTCAATGACAAGCAATGCTGTTAAGTGTCACGCGTTGCTGTTCTCTACGAAAATGTCAGGGGGGCAATAAGTTGATCCCCTTCCCACCCCCGTAACCCGTTGCAAAAAAACGAAACCTACTCCAGGCCTAGGATATCGTCTCCCCCCTGAATGATGAGCTTACAGCGGGTTTGCCGCCCATAAGCGGGTAGAAATCATCAGGCGTATGGAGGGCGGCCTCTGAATACTCGGTCACCCGGCAGCGAATACTGAGATCAGGGCGTCACCGCCATCAGGGACGCCTCGCTTAGTTCGATGGTGCCCAGAACCGTCGATGCAAGCCAAGATTTCAGCTTTCGTATGGACGGCACGCTCTACTCAACGGAGGTGCGGGCTGCACGATTACGTTTGGAACGGACGTGTACGGTGAGGGGGCGCCTAATGGACTGGCGGGACCGCCTGCACGGAGTGGCGGACGGAGGTAGCGCCTTCTAGGTCGTCATGGATGACGGGCGCGACGGCTTTTCTAAGGGAGCAATTCAGATTGCGGTAACGAAGACCGTCGCTTCTCATTTCAAGGGGAGGCCGAGGTGATACCGAGAGCTTGCAGGGCGCCGGTGCGGCGCTGATAGACGCCATACATTAGAGAGCGCCTCCGCCAAGGTTTTCAGACGTTGAGGCGCAGCAACAGCTGCATGCTCTCGCTGACCAAGGCTGCGGCTTTTTTTGAACTAGACGACTGGCGAATAGAGAACGGCTAGGTGAGCTTGACTTCGGGTATTTCAGAGGCGGTCACGTCATCTGAATGGGGCGGCGCGCCATTTTAGAATGCCAGAAATCTGGCAAACCGGTATGATCGGAAGCCTGAGTTTAGTTTTGTCAGGTTGTATCCTGCACGCGCTAAAAGCTGGACTGACAAGGAAGAGAGCCTCCTCGAGTGAGCTACCCAGGATTGCGCTCCCTCCCCCGCTTGAAACTCGGGGGAAGAGCTATGATATCCGAATTTGAACGTTACTACCGGCGTTGCTAGATCGGCAGGCGTTGGTGTTCGTTCTTGCGATGCTGCTTGTTTCTGAATTCGGAGCGCAAGATGACTGATTTCCTGTTTGACTCATCAGGTAATTGGATCGCATTCAGGCGGAGCTCCAAGGATAACTATGTTTTTGGCAAGGACGGCCAGTGGATAGGCTGGCTACCTTGGAATGAAGCTGAAGTCGTAGACAAGGCTGGTAAGTACCTTGGCACGATTGTCGGCAACAGATTGGTTGCTTTTGGCCGTCCATACCGCGGGTACCCGGGATACCCAGGTTACCCGGGATACGCTGGATATCCCGGTTATCCGGGTTTTGCTGGCTATCAACCTTTGCCGCCAGGTGCCTCCGATGTTAGCAGCCTCAAAAAAGGTCGAGACGACTGATGTAGAAAAGGGAATCCGATTCTGCGCTACGCAAACTGGTCTGTCGTAGACATCTGCTTCCTCTGACTAAAAGATACTGTTTGGTGCTAAACCGACGGATGTCGCGTCCTTCAATGGTAAATTCGTCACGCACGAAGAGTGGACGTGGTCGCTTGTATCAAGTTTTTTGCTCCTCTCCCGCGGGCATCACATCTCCTGAGAGTTGCGTCCATGCTTTGGTGGGCCGCTAAATACCTAAAGGTGCCGCTCCGACGAACGTTGTACTTGATTTTACGGAGTAGGAGGCCGCCCCACTGCAGGAATCCGGATGCTCTCGATTTGATACCCTTTTTTGCTGAGCAGGGCAGGCAACCCGTTCTCCCCACACAGGTGCGATGCTCCAACCATAATGACGGCCTGACCCTCCTCCAGATATCGTTCAAGCACCGGCATCCAGTGAGCGTTGCGCTCGGAGACTAGCCGCTGCTCGAAGAGGTCCCAATCGGCAGAGCTGGCGAAGTTCTCCCGAACCAACCCGCAAATTCCCTCGTAGTCCCCTGTGTTCAGAAACGTGGTCAGCCTTGCAAATAGATCGCTCCCTTGGGAGGAGAGAATGCGCCGTACGTTGGAAATGAAAATTCGATCGGGCAAGGCGGCACGCTGCATTGAGGAATCCTGTGTTCCCTCCAGGCTATCGAGGGGCACCCCACGGGCAGCGGCTGCCTTCTTGAGCCAACTCTCGACGCTGGGTTGTCCAGGCGTGGGGCAGAGTGCCGCGAAATCGGCCGTGACCCGGATTGGTCCCGAGAGAGCAAACGATGTGACGACCTCGATGTCTGAAGGGGTGGAGTTCTGCGGTAGATGGCATTGTACCCGGGTGCGCAGAGTTGCTTTCTCGCCCTCATCAAGGATGGAACCCAAGGATATCTGGGGTGACAAGTCGGGCGGGGGGCCACCAGCGCGCGGGGGCAGGGGCCGCGCCAAGAGATCGCTCGCCACGACCAATCGCAGGGCCTGCTCCACCACTACGGGTAATGGAAGCGGAACGCGGTCGTCTCCCTGGTGCATGGTTCCCAGCAGCAAGCTGGTTCCGCCGTCGGGCGTGGTGATCTGCAGAGCCGGGTAGTCCACCCGCTGAGCGTGAATAGGCGTCATTACGGCGAACACGAGCAAGAAACCTAGCGAGGTAAGGGAGTGTCGCACTGGTCTACTATCTGCCTCCGGTCATCAACCGGACAGTGGCAGACGCGTCCAGTTCTGCCTACGACATCGTCTTTATGTTTCGACAACCGCTTGTTAGCGGTCGCGGGTTAGCTCAGGTGGCACCAAACGCCGCGCTGGGATTGCTGATGTTTTCGGCAACCATGTCCGAGTCAAAAAGGTTCGCATACAAGCTGTGGGGCTCCCCAAGATGCTGCTAGTTGGAGAGAAGTCGCGTGATCCCGACGTCCCGTCCCTCTTTCAGCGATGACCCACTGAGTGGTCGCCAGAACCCAGTGCCGGAGCAAGACGAGAAGATCCGGGACGCCCTTCGCGCCGTCGCCCGGCATTTCGGCTTATCGTGGCTTGCAAAGGCCCACGGACCCGCCCTGCTCCAACAGCTGTGGTCCCGAAAGGACACCCTTTCGAGAATTAACTCGCGGCTGT
Organism: Muricoccus nepalensis; assembly: GCF_006438825.1. Classification (GTDB taxonomy): domain Bacteria; phylum Pseudomonadota; class Alphaproteobacteria; order Acetobacterales; family Acetobacteraceae; genus Roseomonas; species Roseomonas nepalensis. Next base: position 100,442 of record NZ_RCZP01000015.1, on the reverse strand, counting down.
CGGGTTCTCCCTCTTATGAGATCTGTGCGCGGATGTGCGGGTAGGCGACGGTTACCTGCTTTTCCTTGTGTTGGGCGCCGTCTAGGCGACAGGTGTGCCCGAATGGCAGCGTGGTGCGGCCTGCTGGCGTGATCCAGGCAGACTCCTCCTGTCTCAAGCGGCAGCGTGCAGCAGGGTGACCGTGCGCCGGAGATTGTAGGCGATGGCGGTGAGACGGGCTTGCAGTCCAGCTTTGGCCAGACCGAGCCACCGCATCCGCCGCAGGCCATAGGAGCGCTTGCAGGTGCCGAACACCTTTTCAATCCAGCAGCGTATGCGCCGGACCCGGGCGTTGTGCTTCTTCAGCCGGGCGAGCGCCGCGGCCCCGCCCCAGGTACCCGTCTGCACGACCTGCGGGATGCCGCCACGCGCACGGATTGCTTTCCAAGGCTTGTCGCCGTTGAAGGCACTAGAGCTTTTCCATCTTACTCGAACGCGTAGCCTGAGTTGGCGAGGTAGTTCCTGCACTCGGCTGGGGTGAAGTTTCCGAGCAGTCGGCCGATGGTGGTCCAGAGCGCCTCTCGGGTTCGGGCGGCAGCCTTTCGGAGCAGCGCCTTCAGCTTGGCAAAGGCCTGCTCGATGGGGTTCAGGTCGGGGGAGTAGGGCGGCAGGTAGAGCAAGCTGGCACCGGTGGCGCGGATCGCCTCACGCACACCGGTGACCTTGTGAGCGGCGAGGTTATCGAGAACCACGACGTCGCCCTTGGAGAGAGTGGGGGCGAGGAACTGTCCGATGTAGGCGAGGAAGGCCTCACCGGTCATCGGGCCGTCCAGCACGAGAGGCGCGACAAGGCCGGTGCTGCGCAGGCCCGCGATGAAGGTGGTGGTGCGCCAGTGGCCATGCGGCGTGGTATCGACCAAGCGCTCGCCCCGTGGTCCCCAGCCGTAGCGGCGGATCATGTTGGTGGCCGCGCCGGTCTCATCGAGAAAGACGAAGCGCTCGGGGTCCATGTAGCGCTGCCAGACACGCCAGTGGTGTCGATGGGCCGCTACGTCGGGCCGGTCCTGCTCCGCCGCCCTCAGGCTCTTTTTTTATGCGACTGATCGAGCCGCTTCAGCATGGTCCAGATTGTCATCAGCGACACAGGCGCCACGCCGCGCTCGATCAGGGCTGCCCGGATCTCGGCCAAGGTGATCCCCTTCCGGCTGGCCGTCAGCTCCCGCAGGAACTCTTCCTGCCCGGCCAGCAACGGCTTGCGGTAGCCGCCGATCTTGGCAGGAGCCGTGCTGCCGGTCTGGCGTACTCGCCGCACCAGCTTGATCGCTGCCGACGCGCTGACGGCGAAGCGGGCCGCTGCCTCCCGTGCCGAGGCGCCCTCCTCCACAGCCCGAACCAGGCGCTTGCGCAGGTCCTGTGACAGGGGTGCCGTCATCACCAGCCTCGCTGCTTCATCAACAGCGTCGAATCAGAACCCACGAGTCCATGCAAGCTTGAAGTGCTCTATCGGCATAGACGTTTCCCGCCTCGGGCGGCAGCACGGCTTCCAGTTCGGCGGCGTCATGGATGTTGGCCGTGGTCACCTCCAAGCCGCGGATCAGGCCTGCACCTTCATCGGTCGCCACATGCGCCTTGTAGCCGTGCACGGGCTTGCGGCGGCGATGCCCGGCCCAGCGCGCCTCTTCGTCCTTCTGGATGCTGGCCGAGGGGATCAGCGTCGCGTCCACCAGCGTGCCGGTGCGCACCATCAAGCCCTTGGCTTCGAGTTGGCGGGTCACCGTCTCGAACAGCCCGCGGCCGAGGCTGCGCCGCACCAACTCCCGCCGGAACCGGACAAAGGTGGTGCGCTCGGGCGTCGGCTCGTGGGCAGCGAAGCCGCAGAACCGGCGGAAGCTGGTCCGGTCGTCCAGCGCCTCGGCCAGCTTCACGTCCGACAGGTCATACCAGGTGGCCAGCAACAAGCCACGGAAGAGAGCCAGTGGTGGCCAGCCACGTTCGCCCTTTGCCGCCGCCGAGATATCGACCAGGTGACGATCTATCTCCGTCCAATCCAGCAACGCGGCGAGTTCCACCAGCGGCAGTGCCGCTCGCGGCTCGGCCCGTGCGATGAGATCTTCCTGACCGATCCGCCGCCGCGCCATGTCGACCTCCCTCGTCTACACAGGCAGTGAATCAGCCCACGTCGCGCCGGGTCCACACACATCCGCGCACAGGTCTCATCACAGAGGATTGGTCTCCCCATAACACCAGTCGCCGCGGCAGATGATCGCCTCTGGTGTTTCGCAGAATAGTGCGGCTCATGGCCAAACAGGCAGGCCATCCAGACCCGTCGTTTCCGGCAGGCCGCACATCAGGTTCGCATTCTGCACCGCTTGGCCTGCTGCTCCCTTGCCAAGGTTGTCGACCACGCCCATCGCGATCACCAGGTTGCGCTCCGGATCGGCCGCATAGCTCACGAAGGCGAGGTTCGAGCCGGTCGCCCACTTAGTCTGCGGCGGCTTCTCGGTCACGCGGACGAAGGCCCGCCCCGCGTAGAAGTGCCGCGCCGCGTCCAAGCATTGACCCGTGGTGGCGCGGCCGCGGCAGTAGATGGTGGCGAGTACGCCACGGGTCATCGGCACCAGGTGTGGCGTGAACACCAGCCCTGCCGCGCTGCCGCCGTTTAGCCGCCCAATCGTCTTGGCCATCTCGGGCATGTGGACGTGCTTGAGCAGACCGTAGGGCAATAGATTCTCGTTGCTCTCGGCATAGCCAAACCGGCTGTCGGCGCCGCCCCGGCCAGCACCGGAGATGCCAGTTTTCGCGTCGACCACGATGTTACCGGGCTCAATCAGCTTGCTGGCGAGCAACGGCGCCAGTGCGGTCAGCGTTGCCGCGGGGAAGCAGCCAGGGTTAGCAACGCGGGTATGCCCCTCAATTTGAGATGGCCAAACGTCGGCCAAGCCGTAAGCCCAACCCTCGACGTAACGGTGGTCGCCGCCAACATCGACGATCTTCACGGCGCCAGGAACGCGCGCCAGCGCCTCGGCCGAGGTGCCCGTGGGCAGCGACGCGAAGAGCAGGTCAAGCCTCGGCAGGGTCATAGGGTCCCACTGCTCAATCACCAGCTCGGTCAGCTTGGCTGGTACACCGGGGAAGCGGTCCCCCAAGCGGCTACCTGCGCTACCGTCGCCCGCGGCGTAAACCAGTTCGAAAAACGGGTGGCTCGCGATGAGGCGCATCGCCTCACCTCCGCCGAAACCACTGATGCCGACGATGCCGACGCGAATGCTCATGGTGGTGTCCTGCTGCTGGCGTAAGGGCAAAGAAAAACCCCCGAAGCCGGGGGCTGCGGGGGTTCGGAGATGCGGGCTGATGCCGCCTCTAGGTGGACCGCTAAGGGGCGGACCTCACCGGGGAGGGGGCCTTTCTGCACGCAGCCATAAAAGCCGCCGCTGAGATGCAGCGACGGCGTCGGTTCGCGGTACAGAGGCGAGGATTACCCATGGAGCAGACGGTAGTAATCCGCCTGAACATCTGTCAACCAGGGTTTGTAGTTGTGCTCCCACGCCGTTACGGCTGCTCTGAGGCCAATCAGAACTCGGCGTACGCCACGGAGATCTGCTTGTCCGTGTACAATTTCTGATTCATGGCACCGCTCCTCTCCTCTCCTTTGAGGCTTGCAGTGCCCGAAAAACTTGCACCTCTAACGGACCAGTTTAGAGAGGCAGGGCCAGAATCTCCTTGGTGTCGCCTAACCCCAAGAACCGTCGTTCGGCGCGTCTCGCCCTCGTCTACAGCCGTCCAACATCTTGACGATCAGCCGAGCCTAACCGCACGACACCTGCTGACGAAGCCTGCGTTCTAAACGCAGACGTGTTAGCAGGGCGAGTTGGGGGGCTGGGCATTGACGGAGCTAGTTGAAGTAGAGGGTGGTTCTTCTGCGGAGGCGCTGGATCCGGTCGTCGCACCTCCGTCCAGGCACGCGCTTCTAGTATTCGAGGGAGGTGGCGCGAAGGGGATCATCCACATCGGTGCGCTACGGGCCCTGGAGGATCCCCGCTTCGGCCTGAATATTGTCGGCACGGCTGGAACTTCTGCGGGATCCATCGCGGCTAGGCTGGTCGCGGCGGAGTTTGCGTCGAAGGAGATCATCGACGCTGAGGGCAAGACGAGCGTGCTTGGCTCCGTTGGTATGAGCGACGTGACCTTGTTGTTCGGGCCAGTCGGATTAGCCGACATAGACGTTTGCTTCCTCTGATCTGGCTCGGCTCGGCCTGGGTTCTGGCCTTCGCGTTGTTCCTGTGGGCTGCGGTCACGAGCACGCTGAGCTAAGAACAGCACCACTCACTTGAAGGCGGAGCTGTCCATGCCCGAGAACATTATTTCTCACGACGCTGTCGCCCTGGCCCAGCGGCTGGTCCGCTTTTCATCTCTCAACCCGCCGGGCGACGAGAAGCCCTGCATTGAGTTCCTGGCACAGCTTTTGGCTGGGATGGGTTTCTCCGTCGAGACCCACGAATTCGCCCCTGGCCGCCCCTCTGTCATAGCGCGTCTTCATGGATTGCCGGGGCTGAAGCCCCTGGCTTTTACCGGACACCTCGACGTCGTCCCTGTCGGTGCAGCGAAGTGGACGTTTCCGCCCTTTGATGGCGTGATCGTCGATGGTCTGCTGCATGGTCGTGGAGCTTGTGACATGAAGTCCGGCGTGGCCGCCTTCGTATCGGCGGCGGCGCGGCTCCTTAAAACCGGAGTTTCGCTCCGGCGGGGGCTCGTCTTCGTCCTCACGGCTGGGGAGGAGACAGGATGCCAGGGAGCGTTCGACCTGGCACGGCGCAATGTTCTTGGCGAGGCAGAACTCCTTGTCGTCGCGGAGCCGACGAGCAACCAGCCCGTCGTCGCTCACAAGGGCTCACTTCGTGTCGGGGTGACCGCCCGCGGCAGGACCGCTCATTCCTCGATGCCGCTGGAAGGCGAGAGCGCGATCTCGAAGATCGTGGCCTGGATCTCACGCCTCGAATCTCACCGCTTCGAGAAGGAACACCCGCTGCTTGGTAGTATGACAGCCGTCACAACGACCATCAGCGGTGGGCAGAACATCAATTCGGTCCCCGATATAGCTCGGTTCACCGCCGACTTCCGAACCCTGCCGGACGACGACCACGGGAGTATCTTGGTTTGGCTACAAGAGCTGTTCGGTCCCGAGGCTCAGCTCGAGGTCATCACCGACTTCAGCGGCTTCGCTACCGATCCGGACCACCCAGCCATCGTTCCTTTGCTTGCTATCCTTGCTGACGGCTCCGGCGCGCCTCCGACTCCACTGGGTGCACCTTACTTTACCGATGCATCCGCCCTTGTGCACGGCTTTGGCCATGTGGCGGCGGTCGTCATCGGTCCTGGTCACCCTGCGCAGTGCCATAAGACAGACGAGCATTGCCCCATGAGCGAGATAGAGCGAGCCAACGGGATTTACGAAGCACTGATGCGGCACTTATGCACCTGAATATGGCGCAGCATGGAATGGGGTCAGGTTGCGTGCTGCGCGATCTACTTTCTGAGCATAGATCAGCGCCAGCGCGCGCTCCTGTTCTCGAAAGCGACGGCAATCGCGTGCTGCGGCGGCGCTTACGCCCGGGACCGGGAGGTAGCCACATCAAGCACGGTGGCTTCGGCGCCGAAGCCAAGCCCAGTGATGAACGCGTTCCAGTCCGCTGGCCTCAGCGCTCCGCCCGTCGCCTGACGGTGGCCAGACCCGTACATCTCGTCCGCGCCCGGTGGCCGGTGCTCTGCCAGGAACCCGATCAGGTCGCGGTCCTCACCCGAGCGCACGGCGAAATGCACCCAGCCCGGCCGATAGCCCGTATTGGCCGCCATCACGATCTTGTCCCACAGCCGCCCCCGCCATTGCTGGGCGATCAGGGGATGAATTTGCGTGGGTGACGCAAACCGGATCAGGGCCACCTCGCCCCGCACCAGGGGTGCGACCCGGCGTGCCGCCTCCAGCTCGCTTTTCACTTCCGCTCGCGCCGCCAGCACGGCCGCAGCCTCCGGCCACTTGTCCGACAGCACATCCTTAGGGCCGCCCGCCGCCATCAACAGTCTCAGCGCCGGGGTGGCATCGCCCGATGCGCTACGCCGCGGCGCGTTCACCAGCGCCGCGGCATCCCGCAACGCGGTCACGCCGAAGCGCCGTGCCGCCTCCATTTCGAGGAACCCGGCCTTCTCGGCCATGTCTCCGATCAAGCCCAACGCCGCCAGCCACAGCCACGGATCCACATCCGCCACCGCCCCAGCGCACCAGAATGCCAGCAGCGAAGACGTGGGGATTGGATCCTGCCCGTGGCCGCTGATCACCGTGGCACCGGCGGGCGGGTCGCCCGGGACATGGTGGTCCACCACCACGGTGGGCACGCCGGGTTTCGGCAACGCATTCCGCACGCCCAGATCGGTAATGATCACTCCCCCCGCGGGTTCATCCGCCAGCTCCGCCCTCATCGCGTCCGACCAGGGGCTTTCGCCTCGGCCCACGATGCGCGTCCGCACCGCCCATCCTGCCTGCCCGAACGCTCGCGCGAAAAGAGCAGTGGCAGACAGGCCATCCGCGTCGTTGTGGCCAAGGATCCAGACCGGCTTGGTTCGATCGAATCCCTGAATGGCTCTGGCGAAGATGGCGGCAGTTTCGGTACGCGCGGCGTCGGGACAGGTCATTCGACCATAATGCGTCGGTCGCCCGCGGGTTTGTTCGGGCTCGCCCTACCAGGCGAATGGGCCTGAGCTTCGGCAATTCGGCACCATGGCGATCACAGGCGCCGTCGCGCCCTGTGTCGACTGCTGCGACAAGATGCCGCTTCGCGCTGGGAGCGGCCAACCTTCCCAACCACGGCCACCTCCATCTTCGCACGGCAGCCGCTCAAGCACGGTCGTTCCGCCAACGCCCTCCTCCGGATGTTCCGTTGCGCGCAGGATGCCAGCTGGCACATGACAATCTGTCAGGTCCGGAGCGGCGGCGGGCATGCCCGCCTGCTCCACCGTCCATTCAGCCGCGGCAGAGGCGTTCCGTCACCGCGCGACCCGCCTCGTCGGCCGCGGCATCGGGCAGGTTGCGGCTAGCCGACGCCTGCCGCATCAGCCGGTCGCCATCGGCACGCAGCAGGAACCGTGCCGCGACGTCGTGCCGCACGGCAGCCCGCACAGCGCAGAGATAGCCCTCCTGGCTGCCGTAGCGCTCCGTAAGTGAGGGCCGCGGGTCGCCGCTTGCCTCACGGTCGGCCAGGGTGCGGGCGAAGGGGATGTAGCCCCCCGTAAGCCCACCGCCGCAAGGCTGCCCTCGGAAGAAGCCGCCCGCCACCACGTTCCAGCCGGTGTAGGTGCCGAGTGGCGCCTGGTGCAGAACCGATGGCACCCCCGCCGTCTCGTTGCCGTCCGCGTTTACCTTCGGCATCACCGCCGGGATGATGCCCCGGATGCCGGGCGGCTGGCGCGTGATGATGCCGGAAAAGTCGTTGTAGTTCAGCTCGGCTCCGAAATCGTAGTCCATCACGCCCACCGCCATCCCATCGGGGCGCGCTGCGCCGGGAATGTGGGGGAAGCCCATGGCCTCCGCCGTATTCACGGCAAGCTGTCCTTCGCGAAGGGTGGGGTAAGCGCTCGGCGGCGGTTCGGTCCCGCGCACCACCCACTCCACCAGCGCGACCTGGAGAGCGTTCATCGTCTCGGTCTCGGGGTTTGGATTTCGCGGCATGATGCAGCCGGGCGCGGAGACAGGCGCAGGCGAGAAGCCACCCTTCTTGTCCCCGTCATGCGTGGTGCCCGGAAAGTAGTAACGGCGCACGTTGGATGGGAGCGGGAGGTCTCGTCCGCCAGACGTCCCCGTCAACGCCGCCGTCATCAGCCTTGCATTGAACTCGGTAGCCCCGAAGGTCTCGAAGATCTGCGGGCAGGTGTCCGTCGTGCGGCAGCGGTCCAGCAGCCCGGCGGCCGTCCGGCCACGTGCCGTGTCCTCGGTGCGCTCCCACCACAGCACGCCTTCGCCGCCCGGCTCATAGAGGGTGCCGCTGCCGCTCGGGATGCCGAACCGAACATTCACCGCAGTCAGCCGCCCGGCGATGTGCGGGTTGGCGCCGTCGAAGACGCGGCGGCCCGCCTCATCCCGGTTGAAGCCAAGGTGGAGAAAGGTCTTCAGGGCGTTGCCGGACTGCGAGATGCCCTGAGTGACTGCGTGAGTGATCCGGCCCGCCACCGGGTTCACTGTGCCGTTGTCGTCCTGCACCTCGTAACGGAAAAAGGCCGCAACGTCCCGCATCGCGGCAAGCCCGACACCGAGCACCTTTGGGTCGCGTGCCTCGTAGGTCAGCTCGTAGAGCAGGGCGGGATCGAAGCCGTCCCTAAGGCAGAGCATCCGCGGGTTTGGCGTGCCGGGGAACGGCGTGCTCGTGCAGTCCGCGAAGGAGAAGTCGGAGGAGGGCACCTCACGCACCCCGCCCACTTGCCCGGTACGCGTCTCCGACGCTTTGGTAACGAGCCGGGCGCGGGCGGTGTCGAGCGAGGCGGCGTCGTACGGCACAGCCGCGCCGAGCACGACCAGCGGGCGAGATCGCGTGCCCGGGCGGGAATCGGCCATGCGCGCGATAACCGGCCCGGTGATGGGCGAGCCGTCCGGGTTGGTGGCGGTGGGCACCTGCACCGCCCAGTTGCGTTCCGTCTGCGCGAGGTCACCCTGCCAGCCGCTGATGAGGGCTACATGGCCGAAGTCGCCGGGGCTGGTGGCACCCTCGCCTAGCTCCACCGGCGCACCGCGGTTCACCAAGTCGTACCAGAGGACGCCGCTGGCGCGCGCCATATCCGCGGGCTTAGTGAGGCTGAACCGAGCCACGTACTCCACGTGCCCGCTGGCGTTACGGGGTGCCAGCCGCAGGTCCGTGATGATGGCGTTAGTTGGATCCTGGGGATCCAGCTCGCCGAAGGCGCGGCCGCTCAGGCGCAGCTGTGGGATCGTCCCGCCGACAGGTTCGGTCTGGTCGATGGTGATCCGGGCAACGCGCGCTGCGGCGTCCGGCAACTCCAGCACGCCCAGGCCCGCGAGGAGGGCCATAAGAAATCCTGCCCTGTTGCCGAGGCGCGAATAGCCCATGGTTTCCTCCATGTTTCTTGCGGTCAGGAGGTCACCGACAGCCACCGGCGTCAAGCCGGAGGAGATGCCTCACGATGGAGGAAGCGCCGCCCGGTAAAGCGTCTGGCATCCATCCTGTCGCCAGTTCTTCATCGGTAAGCCAATGCGGCTTCCCAGTTCGCCACCAGCACGGACCCCGTCTCGGACTCCGTAATGAAAACTGTTTTACCTTCCAGTCCGAAAGCAAGATTGGTGGTCGTCGCCCCTTCGAAGGATCGGATCCGTGCAATCGGTTCACCCTGTGCCGAGAGCACGACGACAAAGCCAAACGAGGGGTAGATGGCATCGCACCCGGGTGCGCAGAGTCGTTTTCTCCTCCTCATCCAGGAGGGAGCCCAAGGACATCCTGGGTGACAGGTCGGGCGTGGGGCCGCCAACTCGCGGCGGCAACGGCCTTGCTCCGAGATCACTCTCCACGACCAAGCGCAGGGCCTGCGCCACCACTACCGGTAATGGAAGCGGGACCCGGTTATCTCCCTGGTGCATGGTTCTCAGCAGCAAGCTGGTCTCGCCGCCGGACTTGGTGATCTGCAGAGCCTGATAGTCCACGGGTTGCGCAAGGACAGATGTCATTGCGACGAACACGAGCAAGAAACTTAGGAGGGTAGGAGATCGTCGCACTGGCCTGTCTTCTGTTGCCGGTTATGGAACTGACAGTGGCAGACGCACCGAGTGCTGCCTACGACCCCGCTTCCCTGTTCGGGTAACAGTTCGTTGCGCTTCGCATGTAGGTTATGCGGCAGCACAAAAGCCTCACCGAGGTTGCTGATACTCTCGGCTGCCTGTGGTTCGGATCAAAGACGCCCGCATGAAGGTTGTGAGCCCTCTTCAAGCCACGGCTCGTCTCAGAGGCGGCTTCGAAGGCCTATATCTGGCTATGGCTCCACGAGCTGCAGCAGTTCCTGCACCACGTGGTGCCTCGTTCCCATGCCTATGTAATGCGACTTCGGTCCCCACCTCCTTCCGGAGACTGACAGCCCCTTAGGATCGGGTGCGGCCGGAGGGCTACCCCGGCCCGTCTAATCGCCGGGGGGGTGCACAACAGACGTTCGCTCCCCACCCCGGGTGATCATGCTCAGAACATTACAGGCGCTTACTCATGTAGACGGTGATGCCGAGATGTGATGTCTCCTCCCGATCCACCCGATAGCCCACTCGCTCATAAAGTTTCAGGTTCTCGGTAAAGCAACCGTTCGTGTAGAGGCGTACCTCGTCCATACCCAGCGACCGGGCAAGATCCTCGGCGTGGGCCAAAAGGGCACGCCCATATCCGTTTCCTTGGTGGACGGCCGATACCGCGACGTTCACGATTAATAGGTGGTTCACCTCAGCACGCATCTCGATTAGTGCCACCAGTTCCTCCTGCAGCTCCAGCAGGTCCACAAGGTGGTCTTTGACAGCCGCGTCATAGTCGGCGGTCATCGGCTTCGGCTCTCGCCCGATGACGGGGACCCATTTCGCGTAAGCCTCGCGCGTGAGGCTCCGAATAGCTGTAGCATCGCCCGGAGCTGCCCGGCGTAGCGCCGATCGGATCGCCTCAGAGGAGGCTTGGCCTGCCAGTTTCAAGCTTTGCTGCACGATCTTCTCCTGGGATGAATGCAAAGAAAAACCCCCGAAGCCGGGGGCTGCGGGGGTTCGGAGATGCGGGCTGATGCCGCCTCGAGGGTGGGCCGCTAAGGGGCGGACGTCACCGGGGGAGGGGCCTGTCTGCACGCAGCTACGGAAGCCGCCGCTGAAGAGCAGCGACGGCGTCGGTTCGCGGTGCGGAGAGGAAAGCCACCCATGGGGCGGACGTTAGTAGTCTGCCCGAATAGCCGTCAATGAGGTTTGCAGTCATCCTCCTGCCCCGCTAGGGCCACTATGGGTCCAGGCTGTTAAGCATTCGACGACGGATAGCGGATCGCAGGTGTAGAAAATTGCGGTACAATCGGAGCGCCGATGTACCGGCAGTGAGCTAAGGGACCATTAATCTGTTTGTCATGGTGCGCCCACGCTGCTTTGCGCTTTCCTCTTTGTGTTCAACAGATCTCTTAGTAATTCCCTGACTAAATTTTCGTAGCGAGTAGCGTCGATCTTGGTAATATTGTTGTTGTGAAAAGCCTCGTTGCGCAGCTCTTTGAGTTTGTTGAACCGCGTGCGAAGGCTCAGCACACTGTCCAGCAAATCCTTCATGTCCGGCGATCGCCTTGCGTTCTCCAACAAAGAGTCGGTATTTTCTGCAAAAGCTTGTTCGACCATGTGATAAGCAACAGCAAGGCGCCTTAGCGGTGTATCGTCGGTAGGTGATGGTTTTTGTTCCTGCCGATAGTGATCCGGTTCGAGGGAGTCATCTACTGGAGGGGACAGCTGAGCACTGGCTGGAGCCGAACCATAACCTTGTTCACTAGGCTGAGTTGATCCTGCCACCGGGCCGGACACTACACCCGTACCTTCGATTGCGAGATTTGCTTCTGCTTTGTCCAGCTCCCTAGAGAATTCTACTTCTCCGCCGAACATCTTGGCTTTGACCAGCTTACCCAAAGCTCCAGTAATCGGTCTGCGGTATGTGAGCAGAATGATTAGTGCCGTGGTTGGCCATGCCAGCGCGGCAATCACATGACTTGCGAACGTGAATTTGTCCACGTGGATTTCCTATCCAAGGCTAGAGCCATGCGGCGCGCAGCGCTTCAGCGGACAGAAATTCGAAGTTTTCAACTTTCGTTGCGGGAGATTTTCAACGGAGGGTAAAAGTACAGGTGGTTTGGTAATAGCTTGCAACCTTAGACATGTAAACTTATTTTGTAGTTCCAAGCGGCGTTGTTGCGTAGATTTTGCGGATAGGCTTGCGTGAGCAAGGCACCGACGCAGGGCGAGCGCCCTACGACGCGCTATCGAACTCGGAACTGGCGAGAGTACGACAGAGGGCTGATCGCCCGCGGTGACCTGAGCGCCTGGATCTCGTTCGATTTGAATTGGCATGACGCCAAAAGGACGGGGCGGCGGGGTCGGCCTCAGGTCCTCACGGATGCGGCGATCCGAGTGCGCACTAGATATGTTCAGCTGGCAAGCCCGAGAGCTAGGGCTTGTTAGCGGCTGACGAGCTTTGCCGATGGTCGGGAGGTGCGGATGCGCCCCAGGTTGTCGACGATCCGGGGCCGTGCTCCCGGGTTGCCGACGTAGGTATCCGTCGCAGTCCGACCATAGACGTCCTCAACGGTGACGACAAAGGTTGCTGAGGCCCCATCGGTGGAATAGCGCGCTCTAAGCTGCCGAAAGGCAGCCTCCGACACATGGTGCTTTTTGCAGAGGTCCGGCAGCGCTTCACGAAAGCGGCTGATTGCTTCATCCAAGGTTGTGGAAACTGGGCCGCTGGGTGCTGTCCCAGCGAGGAAATCCACGTCGATAAAGCCCTGCGGACTGCTCCCTGCCTCTCCGAAGACGTCTAACTCGTACATGCCGACGAGTTGGCTATAGCCGCTCGCGAGAGAGTCGGCGACGTTGTGGGCAATGGATCGCAATTCGCCGAACCGCATGGGGGTTAGCCTACCCTCCGGGCTGGCTCTTGATCCAATCCATTGTTGCCGCGAGGTGGAGAACGCCGAGGAAGGACGAGGCGGTCTTCTCATAGCGTGTGGCGACGGCGCGCCACTCCTTGAGTCTGCTCAGAGGCGCTCGACGCGGTTGCGATTGGTGTAGATCCAACTCGGACACGTGACCGGGGCCTCGTTGCTTTTCGATGGGATGGCGGGGCGTGCGCCGAGGTTTCAGACGTGCTCGCGGAAGGCGTGGCTGGAGTAGCCGCGGTCACCGACGACCCAAAACGGCACGCCGGGGAGGGTGGCGAGGAGGGGGATGGCATGTGGCAGCTCATGCGCCTGCCCTGGCGCAATCGAGAAGGAGACGGCGCGGCCTGTGCTGTCTGCGATCACGCGGACCTTGGTGCCGCAGCCGCCCCGAGATCGGCCAAGCGCCTCACGCTTGTCGCGCTCCGACCCTGTCGCGCCTTTTTAGCCGCCCCTGCTGCCTTGGCGTGGGCCCGGATTGAGGTGCCGTGGAGGAAGGTATGCCGAGCCCTACACCTCGCTCCTGCGCCATCTTCAGAAGGCGCTCCCAGACACCCAGCCGCGACCACCGGATGAATGTCTGCGCCGCTATCCACCATGGTCCCTCCTCTGCGGGGAGGGCTCGCCACTTCGCTCCACTGTTGTGCCGCCAGAGGATCGCGCCGATGGTTCGGCGCAGGTGCTGCGGCGGCACCTTCGCACGCGGACGGCACGCCTCGACCAACGGCTCCAGCACCGCCCATTGCCCATTTGTCAGCGCCATCGCGTTCTCCAACAGCCAGAGAACGCAGGCATGGTGCATTGGATTCACGTGCTAACGGGCCCTAGAAGTCATCCCAAACCCGAAGAATAAACAGCTTTTACTTCTAAGCAAATCAGGTGGCCATCGTCGTCAACATTCAACCGAACAAGAATACCGTCCCGTCCTCGGCGAATGTAATGGTAATATCCTCGGAGTATTGGAGAATACTCTAAGTTCCATCCTTGTTGGCGGAGTGCGCTCTCGATTGCTACTCGGGATGAGCCGAGCGGAAGTTGTTCCCTTAACTCATCCTCGATCCTCCGCGCTTCCATGGTTAGAGACGGCTCACGCGAGAGCCAAGACCAAAGTGGCAACACCACCACAGCAACACCGATGCTGACGACGTAGCGCCGCTTCATTTTTCTGTCCGGAACCGCCTCGGCGGCGCCCACGAGCCATCCAGCCGACCCAAGAGGCGCTGCACTTGGCGGTGGGACCACTCCCCGCCTTCCCTCGTGGCGATCCCGGCCTCATTGAGGGCGGCGGCGATCTCCATGGTACTGGCCCTCGTCAGCCGCAGCCGCTGGACATGCCGGACTACCTTCTGCGCGAACTCGGCGGCGGCGGCGGCGGCGGCGGCGCGGCGGGCCGCATTGGCCTGCGCGGTGGCAGGAAGCCGGGCTTCGAGCCGCCGGACCTTCCGCCCGAGCCGGGCGATCTCGGCCTCGGGCTCCGCGACAAGCGCCCGGAGGCGCTGGACCTCCGCGCCCATTAGGCGGCCACGCGCGCCAACAAGGAGAGCTTCTTCCTGCACCAGCCTCGTTCAGACGCTCATCGAGAGCAGCCCGAGCGAACCGGCGACCGCACCTGCACCGGACGGCGAGAGGATGCCTTGGAGCGTCGCCAAGGCCGCCCCAGCATCAGAGGCGGCGCGGGCAGCGTGGGAGGGGATCGTCTTCCAAGTCTTCCACGCCTCACCGTCGCGAGTGCCGACGAGCGTTCCGTCCTCCTTCGCGGTGACGGCGTAGACCGAGCCCCCGGATTTGAAGGTGAAGTCCCTCACCTTCAGCGTGCCCGGAGCCTGCCCGGTAGCGGCGGCCTGCTCATCGGTCACCGGCCGCACGTCGATGCCGCTCTCGCCCAACTGGCGACTGACGTAGGACACCGAGTAGCCGACCGCCTTATCGGACTCAACTTTCGCAGCAGCAGCCTTTTCCTCGCCAATGTACTTAGCAAGGCTGGACCACCTAAAACGAGCTATGGCATCTGCCAGTTCGTTGTGGTCCCTGACCGCCTCCACAAGCGAGTTGACGCGCTGCTCCGCCGTCCTGTCGCCGGGGTGGGAGACAGCGGACAAGGTGCCCGGGCTGATCGAGATCACCACGGCGGGCGACGGCGGCGCGGCCGAGGGAATGGAGGGAGCCGCAACGGCGCCCGCCGAGGCTTGCACCGCAAGGCTGGGCTGCGGAACGACCGGGCTCATCGCGGCGATGGTGGTCACGACACAGGCTCCTTCCAGCCTATCTTGCGAGGCACCGGGTTAAGAAAGGGTCACTCCGCCTTCCTGCCTTCCAGAGGCGTGAAGGTCCGCTCAGGGTCGCCTGCCGAAGTACCCTGCTCGACCGGAGGCTAACGCTGGGTGGGGTGGCGAGCAGACTTTCTAATCTTCGATCAACCGCCAGCCGGATAGTAAGGCTCGGGTCTTCCGGTCGAAGGAGTAGACGCACCCTCCTCCGGCACCGGGCTGATCCTCGGCGCGGCTGATCGGCACGTTCTTCAGGTGGCAGAGCAGCAGCGCGCCAACACCGCCGTGGGAGACGATGGCGATGTCCCCATCTCCGGGTGCCTCCGCGAGGATGCGCTCCACCGCGGCGACGATCCGGCGCTGGGCATCGACAGCACGCTCCCACCCTCGCACGCTCTCCTCCGGGTGCGCAAAGAAGAGGTTGACCGTTGCCTCGAACTCCGCTTTGGGCAGGTAGCCCGTAGCCGAGCGGTCATTCTCACCCAGTTCTGCGACGATGATCGGCAAGAGGCCGAAGCGGTCCGCTATCAGCCGGGTGGCATCCGTGGCCTTGCGCTCGGCGCTGCTGAACACGGCTCCCAACCCGCTCATCCAGGGCTGCTCCAGCGCCAGGCTCATCCGGTGGGAGCCCGCCGGGGAGAGCGGCCACTCCGGCACCGGCACGGATGGATCGATGACGACTTCCGGGTGCGTGATGAAGTGCAGGAGGGGCATTGCGGTCCATTGGCTTGGTTCAGCAGAGATTGTGCCGTCTCTGAGGGAGACGACACCAGCCGCGCCTGAAAGGTCTGCAAAGGATCGCCTGCCGCGGTACCCTGCTCGACCGGGGGCTAACGCTGGGTGGGGTAGCTAGCGGACCCTATAGAGTGCTTCTGCTAGCGCCTCGTATTGCCCCGGTGTCGTGTCGGTCAGGGCATCGTCGCGCCCGGTGAGCGTGTCGTCATAGCTGATAGGCTGGTTGAACTGGCTTGCAGTGAAGTCGAATCGTTCACCGTTGATGAGATTGTAAAAGTGCCAAGCATCCCCGACGCGGGTCTTGGCAAGTTCTCCGCCAAGATGATCCTGTGCGACGAGGGCAGTCACACTGCATTGGCCGCTAGCAGGGTTCGCAAGACTGTAGGTGCTGGCCGTGTCGAGCGACCAGCATTGACCTATCAAACGACCGAAATCCGCTGGATTGAGGCGCATGATACGAGCTTGGCAGCGTCCCTCTAGGACCGCAAAGGGTGGAGGCTGTGTGGAAAGACGTGACGAGCGGCTTCTCTGCCTTGAATTGGCAGCCAAGCTGCGTCGCCATGGTATCGTCTGGCCTACTGAAGGATTTAGCTGTGCCGAATGGACCTGAGCGGGCAGAGATGTGGCGGTCGTTCATCGCCGACCGTTGTGGTTACCCTGCCCCCGATCGGCTCCGTGCCCAACTAGCAGTCGCCGAGTTCCACTCGTTCTGTCCTTGCGGCTGCAACAGCTTTGATGTCCGTATCCCGCTTAGCTCTGATGTCCCGCCCCTCACGGAGCCGACCGGCACAGGAGGCATGTTCTTCGAAGCTGACTTTGGCCTCGCTTCAGGTGACCGCCTGGAAGTGCTCTTGTTTGTTGACGGATCAGGCAATCTTTCCTTTGTCGAAGTGAGCGTGAACGTCAACAGTGCCCCGGTCCCTGACGAGATACACCTCCATGGTCCTGCTCAGCACGGGCATGTGTCGGCCAGCCTGCTCCAGGATTAACAGGCACAGCACCTTGATGCTGATTCTCAGGCGCAAGACGGCAAGCTACCCTACTTCTGCGAGATCAGGAGATGCACGGTGGCGCGCTACGTCGAGGGCTGGAACCGGAACCAAAGCTTTTTGCTGCCCGAAAGCGTTGACGATTACCTGGGCGAGGACAATCCCGCGCGGATGGTCGACGTGTTCGTGGATGAGCTAGACCTTGCCGAGCTGGGCTTCGGCCGCGCCACGCCCGCCGACACTGGTCGCCCTGGCTACCAAGGCCTTAATAGAGGAAAGGCATGAGATTACGGTGGTGATCCTGCCGGTGATGGGTTGTCCGAGTTAGAGAGCAGACTGCTCAACAATCGCGACGGGAAGACTGATGGCTACTGAGAAAAGAGATCAGTTGGATAAGGAATGGAGCGACAGAGTAGCTGGTATTGTGATCGCAACTCTAGTCGCCGCGAGGCCCCAAATCCTTTCCCTGACCGAAGATGAGATGCTTCGCTGCGCGGAGATCATCGCGGAGGAAATTCGCGTCCGCTTGGCTCTGGGAGACCGACCAATAGGGCAGTGACCGGAGGCAGGTTCCATGACCTGAACGCAAGGAAGCCAAAGTACTTCAAGGGGAGCTTCTTCCTGCACCAGCCTCGTTCAGACGCTCATCGAGAGCAGCCCGAGTGATCCCGCCACCGCACCTGCACCGGACTGCGAGAGGATGCCTTGGAGCGTCGCCAAGGCCGCTCCGGCATCGGAGGCGGCGCGGGCAGCGTGGGAGGGGATCGTCTTCCAAGTCTTCCACGCCTCGCCGTCGCGGGTGCCGACCAGCGTTCCGTCCTCCTTCGCGGTGACGGCGTAGGACGAGCCCCCGGCCTTGAAGGTGAAGTCCCTCACCTTCAGCGTGCCCAGAGCCGACCTGGATCAAGAGCCCCTCAACGTCGAGCAGTCCGCCGAGAAAAACCTTCTTTCACGCCCGCTGGCCGGGGCGGCGCGGGAAAACCGCTGTCCACGATGATGCCGGAGGTGATGGTTGTTCCAACGCACACTCGGCCAAATCCGGACCACCTACGAGCCGATCCAAGTGAGTTCCACCTGGATCCCGCAATCAAGGTCTATGCTCTCAACATGAGGATCAAGGTCAGAGATGCAGCAGGAAGCATGACCCGACATAGGTGGTTCAGGAACACGGAGTGGAGCGAGACCATCGAAGAAGCATTTGCTGATCGCCTTGGCCGAGCAACGAAGAAGGCTGACTACCTTCGAATCCAAGCATCCTATCTGACGAAGAATTATCCACAGGTGGCGCTACGGCTTCTCGACCAGTATTTTGCTTTGGGAGAGGATGCCGCGCATGCTCAAGCTCATGTTCAGCGTGCTGAATCTTACCTCGTCCTTGGTGAGGTTCGTGCGGCGGTGGCTTGCTATGAAGCCGCCCTTGCAAGGGAAGGCTTATCCCCTAACCTCCTAACGCAAGCCTATGTTGACCTTCCGGTTCTGATTGCCACTCAGTGTTTAACTGACTTGTACGACCGTGCACTCAACATCTTGGATAGAAGCCGATCTCGGCCGACTTTTCCGCTTGAGCAATACCGATGGAACGCGGCTCGTGCGCTGATCCTGAAAGAACTTGGAGATGCCGGAGAGGCGAAAGCGGCTGCCGAACGGGCGCTGGTCGCAGCGGCGAAGGAGATGTCCGGCTTCCGTTACCAAGCTCATCTCGGATTGGTGCAGCAGCTTGAGGACGACCTGGGTAGCAGAGTTCGAGCTTTTGCTGAGAAGCCCGACAAAACGTCCCTCCGAGGTCACCTGCGTCGGTTGATGAGGAAGGCAGGTTCAACAGGGTCCAGCAAAGGCTAGAATGACCTGAACTCAAGGAAGTCGAAGGACTTCAAGGAAAGCTTCTTCCGGCACTACCTTCGGTCAAACGCTCATCGAGAGCAGCCCGAGCGAACCAGCGACCGCACCTGCACCGGACGGCGAGAGGATGCCTTAGAGCGTCGCCAAGGCCGCCCCAGCATCAGAGGCGGCGCGGGCAGCGTGGGAGGGGATCGTCTTCCAAGTCTTCCACGCCTCGCCGTCGCGAGTGCCAACGAGCGTTCCGTCCTCCTTCGCGGTGACGGCGTAGGACGAGCCCCCGGACTTGAAGGCGAAGGACGCCACCTTCAGCGTGCCCGGAGCTTGTCCGGTGACGGCGGCCTGCTCATCGGTCACCGCCCGCACGTCGATCCTGCTCTCACCGAACTCCCGACCAAGACGGGTCGCCGAGTAGGAGAGGTACTTCATGGAGGCCATCTTTTCGGCCTCGGCCCTTTCCGGGCCAGCGATCTCAGCGAACTTCTTCCAATCCATCTGCGCCACGGCGTCGGCGATGTCGTTGTGCGTCTTGACCGCCTCCACCAGCGAGCTGACGCGCTGCTCTGCCGTCTTGTCGCTGGGGTGGGAGACGGCGGACTGGGTGCCCGGACTGATCGAGATCACCACGGCGGGCGACGGCGGCGCCGCCAAGGGAATGGAGGGAGCCGCAGCGGCGCCCGTTGAGGCTTGCACAGCAAGGCTAGGCTGCGAGACAACCGGGCTCATCGTGGCGATGGTGGTCACGACACAACTCCTTCCAGCCTATCTTGCGAGGCACCCGGTTAAGGAACGGTCACTCCGCCTTCCTGCCTTCCAGAGGCGTGAAGGTCCGCTCAGGGTGGATTGTGTTGAAAAAGTTGGTTGAGGCGACGGGCCAGGACTGATTCAGTTCTCCGGACGGCGGAGAGCATGGCGATGATGGGCGAGCGGCCGGTGCGGCAGGAGGCTTTGTTCTACGGTTTCAGCCTGGAAGAGCACGTCCCCGCCGATCATCTGCTGCGCAGCATCGACCGCTTCGTCGAGCTGAGAAGCATCCGCCAGCACCTCGAGCCCTTCTACAGCGCCATTGGCCGCCCCTCGATCGACCCCGAGCTGACCATCCGCATGCTGCTGGTGGGCTACTGCTGTGGCATCCGCTCGGAGCGGCGGCTGTGCGAGGAGGTCATCTGAACCTTGCCTATCGCTGGTTCTGCCGCCTCGGCCTGGACGGCGCCGTGCCCGATCACTCGACGTTTAGCAAGAACCGGTACGGCCGCTTCCGCGACAGCGACCTGCTGCGTCAGCTGTTCGAGGCGACCGTGCGGCGCTGCATGGCCGAGGGCATCGTGGGCGGCCAGGGCTTCGCGGTGGACTCCAGCCTGATCCGGGCCGATGCGCACCGGCAGAAGGGCGTCGCCAGCCGCGAGGAGCTGGACCCCGAGAGCACCACCCGCGCCGTGACCGAGTACCTGACCGTACTGGACGATGCCGCATTCGGTGCCGCCACCGAGGTCGAACCCAAGTTCATCTCGCCGACCGACCCGGCAGCGCGCTGGACGGCCGCCGCCGGTGGCCCCGCCTGCTGCGACAACTATCTGATCGACGTGGAGCACGCCGTCATTGTGGACGTGGAGGCTACCACGGCCGTGCGCCAGGCCGAAGTGGGCGCCGCGCAGACCATGCTGACCCGCACGGCAGAAACGTTCGGCCTGTGGCCCGAGCGCCTGGTAGCCGACACCGGCTACGGCTCGGCGGCCATGCTCGACTGGCTGGTGCACGAGCAGGGGATCGAGCCGCACATACCGGTGTTCGACAAGTCGACCCGCAAGGACGGTACGTTCAGCCGCTCCGACTTCACCTACGACCACGAGCGCGACCTCTACGTCTGCCCTGCCGGGAAGGAGCTGATGCACTACCGGCGTCAGTTCCAGCAGCCTCGGGTCGGGGTCGAAGCCGAAGGCCTCATGCGCTACCGCGCCACCAAGCACGACTGTGGGCCCTGTGCACTGAAGGAGCGCTGCTGCCCGAAGCAGTCCGCCCGTAAGGTTCTGCGCTCCATCAACGAGGGCGCCCGGGACATGGCGCGCGACATCGCCAAGACCGACGCCTATGCCGTCTCCCGATGTAAGCGAAAGAAGGTCGACATGCTGTTCGCCCACCTCAAGCGCATCCTGCGCCTCGACCGATCGCGGCTGCGAGGCCCGTGTGGCGCCCGCGACGAGTTCCACCTCGCAGCCGCCGCCCAGAACCTGCGCAAGCTCGCCAAGCTGATCCCCACCGGCGTGCCGTCAGCCCTGCCAGGCTGATGCGCGAGCAGCCTTCGGGGCGGTAGCCAATCAAGGCGGCAGGCTCAGCCGGAAGGCAGCAGCGCCTTTTTCAACAGCATCGGTCGCGACTGATCATTCACCAGGGCGGTTGGTATAATCTTCAATCAGGCGCCAGTCGGAGAGTAGGGTGCGGGTGTCCATATCAAAGGAGTAGACACATCTTCCTCCTGTATTCGGCTCCTCTTCGGACCGGCTTATCGGCACATCATTGAGATGGCAGAGAAGGAGCGCCCCAACCCCGCCGTGGGAGATGACAGCGATGTCCCCGCTCTCGGGTGCCCCGGCGACGACGCGCTCCACCGCGGCGACGATCCGGCGCTGCGCATCGATGGCTCGCTCCCACCCACGCACGCTCTCCTCTGGGTGCGCGAAGAAGAGGTTGGCGGTCGCTTCGAACTCTGCCTTGGGTAGATAGCCAGTCGCCGAGCGGTCGTTCTCACCCATTTCCGCGACAACCACCGGCGAGAGGCCGAAGTGATCCGCCACCAGCCGAACGGCATCCGTGGCCTTGCGCTCGGCGCTGCTGATCACCGAGCCCACTCGGCTCAGCCAGGGCCGCTCCAGCGCCACGCCCATCCGGCGGATGCCCTCTGGAGACAGCGGACAGTCCGGCACCGGGATGGACGGTCAATGACTGCTTCCGGGTGTGTGATAAAATGCAGCGTGTGCATAGCTATCCACTGGCTTGGTCCAGCGGTGATCATGCCGTCATCGAGGCGGATTGCGCGAGATGCACTCGGAAGGCCTGCAGCGGGTTGGACCGGCGTTAGGTGCCCGACTGGGCCTCAAGTCAGGTAAAGTGGTGAGCAAGCTCTCCGTGACTCGTCAGCATCACCCTCGCATCTCTTAAACCCGCCCTGTCGCTGTCCAGCGTGCCACGCTCAGCTTGCCATTCATCCGTGCCTGCTGCGCTGCGTGGTCCCATTCGTAGGTGACGGCGCGTAGGTCGGCCGACCATGCCCCACCTGGCTCGCGCGTAACCATGGCATAACGGGCGTGCGGCGCTCCGGTCTCGATCGCGTGCGGGACTGGGCTATCATCCGTATAGGCGGGCATCCCGACGCTGCCGGGGTTCACCACCGTGACGTCGCCGATCCTAACAGCGCGGGGCACGTGCGTGTGGCCGCACAGGACGAGGCATGCGGAGCCGATGCCTGCCAGCCGCGTCAGAATCGCGTCCTCAGGAGCGAGAACTGCCTGGCCGCTCCCCACGTCCTCGAGTAGGTAGTCGAGATCGCCGCCAGCGGGGCTGCCGTGGCAGGCGAACACCTCACCATCAGCAAGCCGCAAGGTCGTCGGCAGAGTTCCAATCCAGGCCATGTGCGCCGCCGACAGCAGAGGGCGTGCGAAGGCGACCGAACTGCTGGCGTCATCGCCTTCCAGGAGGTTGCGTTCGTGATTGCCAGCCAAGGTTGGGCATCCCAGAGCGATCTGCACGTCGGCGCTGCCTACTGGGTCGAAGGGATCGGTGACCAAGTCGCCCAGGTTGACGACGAGGTCGGGTGCTTGTGCGCGCAGGTCAGACAGCACGGCTTCCAGGGCGAGCAGGTTGCCGTGGGCGTCAGCGAGAACGGCGATGCGCATCAGCATGGCTTCCGGACGAGGATCGATGCGGTCCCGCTCAGACTTTCGGCATGCCGGGCCGGGCTGTGACTGAGGACATCGAAAGAAGTTTGAGTTCCGCGTGCCACTCCACCCTCCGTTGCACTAAGCAGGGCAGACGCGGTGGCTGTGACCCGTTTGGTTGCCGGTCTGGCCACATCCCCCCTCGCGGAAGCGCCACCTTGCCTGGGCAGGTGGATTGGCGTCGGGCGTCTACCCAACTCTTGATGTGATGCTGCTACTAAACCGCTCGGTGCGGCTTCGCAATTTCACCAACCTTGGTGGATAAGATGTCTGCTCGGGGGCACCTGCCAAGGTAGCCTCCCGGCCGCAGGGCTCTCGCGCCGGGTGGAGTAGCTTGCAGACTTCGCCTGTCCGTCTCTGTAGCATCCGGCTTATGTCTGAGCCTGATATCCGTCCTGCACGTCTGGCCGACTTGCCCGGAGTCCTTGCCCTGTACGGCTACTTGCATCCTGATGAATCACCGGCAGAGCCTGCCGCTGCTGAGGCAGCTTGGTCGGCTCTCCTCTCATCGAGCGTGACCATCCCCTTTGTGGCGGACGTAGGAGGGGTGCTCGTGTCGTCCTGCACGCTCGCGATCATCCCCAATCTAACCCGTGGGGCTCGACCCTATGGCGTCATAGAGAACGTCGTGACCCACGGTGACCATCGCAGGACCGGCTTAGGTCGCGCCGTGCTTCATGCTGCGATCAATCGGGCATGGAGCGCCGACTGCTACAAGGTCATGCTCGCGACCAGTTCGAGAATGGAAGCTACATTGGGCTTCTATGAAGCCGCTGGGTTCCAGCGAGGAGGGAAGACCTACTTCGAAATTCGCCGACCATAGGGCTACTTGGGGTTAGCCCGACGACGGCCCCCCTGCTCCTTGCGGCGTCATCACCATTGCCGCTCGTCCGTCAGCATGCTGACCAGCAGCAGGAACGACCAGTTCGCGATCTAAGAGCCTGTTTGAGCGGCCCTCAGCCGTCCGCCCCCATCTTCTCCTAAGGTGAACACCGTGAGCTGCCTGGCGGGGCGGAAGGGTGGGAGAGATGTGGACGGGTTGAGCCGCAAAGCGGATCAACCATCGGGCTCGCCATGCGGCGTGCCTGAAACAGGTAGTCTCTTGGCATGCCGTGCGGGAGGTGGCGCGCTGGCTGGAGCGTGCGGATTGACCGAGAAGCGGCGGAGCAACGCCGACGGTGGCTGTCGTGCGGGCAATCGCCTGGCACCTTCGGGTGGGCGGCGGGTGGCGGGCGCTGCCATCTGGAATGCCGACGGTCTATGGCTGGTTCCGGCGCTGGCAGTCGTTGGGCTTGTTCGAGCGGATGATGCACGATCTGGCACAGCTACGCCGCCGGGCTGTGGGGCGCAGGCCGCAGCCACGGCTGGCGATCATCGACACACAGACGGTGAAGTGCCTCCCCGTGCGCGGGGCGTGCGGCTATGACGCTGCCAAGCGCGTGGCGCTGGTCGACGCGGAAGGGCACTGGCTAGCGGTCGCCGTGGTTCCGGCCTCTGTGCAGGAGCGGGACACACTGACTGCACTGGATGACGGCAAAGCGGCGTGGCCGAGATTGCGCGTGGCGATCCTCGACGGCGCCTTCACCGCGGAACGCTGTCAGGTCTGGTCCAATTTGCACGGCATGCGCCACGAGATCGTCACCCGAACGCCAGGACAAAAGGGGTTTGCGTTGCTGCCGCGACGCTGGGTCGTGGAACGCAGCTTCGGCTGGCTCACCCACTGGGATGGCCTGCTACGCGACCGCGCAGGGCGCCTGGACGTGGCCACCGCCAGGATTGAGTGCGCGGCCGTCTTCGCCGCCACCGAAGCCTTGATCAATCCAGCATAATACCAATCGCCCTGGTGGATGACCGCTCAGGGTGGTGAGTGGACCTAGACCACCCACTCGCGCCAGGGCTGCCAGTGAAGGATAGCATCGTAGATCAACGCGTAGCCGCCGCGATTGGGGTGAATGCCATCTCCCCGCCGCGCTTCATCCCGCCAGACCTCCACGCCCGTCAGGCGAGGGAAGATCGGCAGGAAGGGCACGGATAGCTCCTGGCAGATCGGTCCCAAGCGGTCGGACAAACGTCCCACCCTTTCGTTCATGGATGCTTCACCGGTACAGGGCGGGCCAATCATTAGGGTGGGCCGCGTTGCCCGAGCCCGTGTCAGGAGCGTGCGCGCGTTTGCCAGTGATTGCTCCTCGGGCACCCGGGGACGGCCATCTTCTAGAACGCAGTCGTTCACTCCGAAGGAGAAGACTAGGCGGCCATCGTGCTCGGGCGGAAGGCGTGCTGCGGCCTCACCTTCCCATCGACCGGCTATATCACCAGAGGTATTTCGACGAATACCGAGGTTGTACATCGTGACGTCGCGACCGCGCGACCGTGCCTCGGCGCAGAGACGACCGGGCCAACCCAGGCAGTCATCATCGCCCGTGCCGTTCACGAAGCTATCGCCGAAGAAGCAAATCCTCATGGATAGATCATGAACGCTAGGCCATGCGCCGCAAGTCTAAGGACCGCTAAGGGTGAGGCTAGCAGTAGCCCTACGAACTGATTAGGCGGGCGGCAACTCAAGGCCATTAGGTAGCGAGATCCAAATAACAGTCTGCGCCTCTTGGGAGTGGCGTGACAGATGTCCCTTGCCGTGCGTGTCCTCTACCAGCACGAAGCTACCAGCTTGAACGTGGCGCACCTCTCCATCGCTCGTCTCGTATTCTACCGAACCATCCAGCCGAATCGGAAGCACCGGGTCCGGGACCCTGTGCCAAGCAACCTCGCGCATGCCCGCTGGGATATGGGTGATGCGGACGCGAGACGCCGGATAACTGGTGGTAACGTCGAACGGCACAGCATCAGGATGAACCGACCTCTTCGTCGTTGGCAATTCGACTTCGTCGAAGTGCGACTCCCCATCGGCGCTGGCGTAGATGCGCAGGCACTTCATCGCGGCTGAATCCTTCTGGTCTGCCCCGCTGAAGAGAAGCATGCCCCGCTGGCAACGAGCCGGGCAACCCCGCTGTTTCGGTGCAAGACTCAGTTCTGGGTCGGGTCCAAAGATAGCTCCCCCTGCCGGAGATAGCGCTGGGCAGGGTGGGGAGCGGTCCTTTGCGGCCGTAGGGTCAGGACGCAGTTGTCAGGACGGAGCGCCGATATGAGACGATCCCTAAGGCTCGCAGCCGCGGGTACTGCGATGTGGAGGCTCGTCGAGCGCCACACCGGCAGCGTAGGTTATAAGGCAGGAATTAAGGCAAACGGACTTGATGCTGTTCCCCCAGTTATTGACTGCTCGGGCTGGGTCGCGCTGCTTCTCTCCACAGGAATGGAGGCAGTGAACGTCACAACAGGCGCTGAAGCGTTCAGCGCTCAGGATTTCACCGACGTCCACACGTGGTCGGACCGCATGACCGAGGTGCTTGAACGCCGGTCCGGTTCTATCCTGGAAGGTGGCGAGATCGGCCTCGATACTCTTCCGCCCTACGCCACGGTAGGGCTGCAACAGGGTGGCGGTGCTTGGGCCGCTAATCACCCTCGTCCTCGCGGGATCACGCATGTCGTTCAGATCGTCCGCCGTCCGGATGACGGTGTGCCATTCGTCTCTGAGGCCCAAGGATGGTCCGAGCCGCGCGGCCTCCGGCTGATGTCTCTGGCAGACTGGCTTGATGCAACACAGCTGTATCTCAAACCGGGAAAAGCTTGGGCTGTAGATGCCTTCGCGATGCAGCAGGAGCAAACACACGGCGGTCGGACGTAAGTCTGCTCCGGGTCGCCTGCCGCGGTACCCTGCTCGACCGAGGGCTAACACTGGGTAGGGTGGTGAGCAGGCGTTGCACCGATATTGCTCGCTCCTCCACAGTTCCGCTGGTTTCTAAGGAGCGATCCAATGCGCCTTACATCGCAGGACATCGGCAATGGTATGGCGTGGATTGGTATTTTTGCTCTGATCGCCCTCGCCTTCTGCGTCGTGTGGGCGCTGGGCTTCCCTGGTGTTCTGATCCTTGGCCTTCTCACCACCATGATCTGCGTGCGGGCAGAACTGTCCGACCATGCGCCAACCTGGGGGCGGGCGGTGTTTGAGGCCCGTGGGGTGAAAGGGCGATCACCAGAGGAGCGAGCCGCTACTCAAGAGGCCGAAAATCGTAACCGGTCCCCCATGCGCTATTACCGGCGATGCGGCTGGAGCCTTGTCGGCATCGGTTTGCTAGGCACCGTCTGGACCTTTTGGAGCTAGCCAACCGCTTGGGCTGAAGGACTGCTCTGGGTCGGAACCGGTTAACGGCCAAGGCGGTTAGTATAACACCGCTCAAACAGGCTCTAAGAGCAAGCTGCCTACCACTGACTGTCACTCGCGCGATCCGTGCCAAGTCAGAAGTCCTGCCACCCCCCACCAAGAATGGCCATGCCAGCCGGGATCGGAAACTCGCAATGAGCCTCCGCGTGACCCGCTTGTGCGGATAGGAAATTGAAGAAAAGGTCTGGTCCGGAATCAGATATCGGCTCCGGAAGCTAGGGAAATCGTAAGCAACAACCATCCTATCTCCATAACAGGCAACACAGTCTTCAGCACCTTACGGTGGAACTGGTTGGTTCTCGGTACCCGTTGAGAGGCTAGGCAACCACTTCTGCCTGGAGCGCATCTGTTCATCTCGCACCCGTCCCTGGCCATCCGCGGCGAGGAAGAACAGCGTCCGCGGCTTTTCACCCCCTCCAATGATCTTCCGCGCTTCCAACCAGGGCAGCAGAATAAAAGAGTTTCCCTCGGCCAGGGCGAGCGCTAACCAAGCCTTCCGCGCTCCATCGAGACTCTGCCGCATGGCAAGGCTGAAGCGAAAAGCATAGCTCGCCCCAATGCGTGGGCTACGGCCCACCATGACCTGAACCAAGGTGCCTGTCTCGGTGTGGAAAAGCGAACTCCGAGCCCGTTGAAGTGGGACGCCCAGATCCTCCGCCACACATTCACCAACCCGCCAGGTGAGGTCCGCAGACTTGGCGGCGCGCTCCGACGGACTGCTGGCACCCTTCTTAACATTCAGCTTCGAAAGCAAATCTTCCGTAATGACGTCCCTAGGGTAAATGGCCGTCCGGGCCTCGAAAAGTAGGGGCTGGATGCCATGGAAAGCTAGGCGATGAGTCGCCCAGCGCGGAGTTGTCGCTGCGCGCTCTGAGATCTCGGTCGCCGTCGTGTATTCCCTGCGGAAGTGAGCAATGCCTTCGGAGGTCACCCGGCTACCCGCCTCCAGCGAGCCCGCCCGCCTCTCCGTGGGTAGCAGCCCGGCGCGCGCCCATGCGCGCACGCTTCGGCCATTCTCGCCGAGTTCGGCGGCAACTTCCAACAGGTTGAGGGTCGACCGTTCTGCCGGGAAAGCCGCTGCGACGTCACGTTGATCAAAGAGAAACGCGCTGAGGCCCACTGCCTTCCGAGCAAGGCCGCTCGGCCGAAGGCGGCCGTCTAGTACAGCTCGGAGGAGATCTGTTGTCGCGCGACCTCCACCGCACCGGGAGAACGAGAGGAGCTTGGCTCCGGCTCGGGCTGGGGTGAGCCTACTCTTCACGCGAGCAATCAGCCCCTCAATGCTCGATTTGACGAACATCCGCTGAACAGTGATGCGCTCTCCTTCGGGTAGGATCTCTAGGACATCGAGCCCCAGGATTCCGTCAAAGGCTTTGACGCCTACTCCGAGGAGCGCAAAGGCTTCCTCCTTTAACAGGGTTGCCGCCTTCCTTGCCCGGAGTTCCTCTACGCCTCGGGCATTCAGGAGAGACGGAACTCCGGCTCCAACCGGTGCGACCGCATACAGGTTCTCGCGCTCGGCGAGATCAATCATCGTCTGGGAAGATACATCCAGCAGATCCGCGGCCTCGTTCCTTGTCATGTAGCCACCCCGCAGCACCTCCGGGTCGCCATATCGGACCAATCCCCTGCGCGTGGTCCGAAGACTGGGCTGCGCCGAGAGGTATTGGCCGAAGGCATCACGAAGTGGCCGTGCCCATTCCTCCGATGACGTCTTTGACAGCCATTCTGAGAAACCGCCGAACTCCCGTTCCAAACCAAAATGCTTGCCGCGGTTCTCGGCCCCGACCCGCATCTGGTCCAGTGCAGAATGGAAGCCCTGCGGCCAGTCCTGAAGGGCGGCCCATCCAATCTCCATCGTCCCCGCAATCCGGTCAGGGTCACCGGCAACGAAAGAGCTCGCGTAGCCCAGACGGGGGCGTCCCAGCACGAAGGTGCCGACCGCGTGAGCCACCTCAACCGTCCGACCAAAGGGGAGGCCGCTTCCCTCCAAGGTTGCCCCGCTACCCTCTGATAGGAGGTCCAGCAACCCGGTGGAGCAGGCTAGCTGTACCGGACGACCACCGTAGACATGCGAGCGGAGGTCGTAGCGGCACTCCCGTGAACCGCACCGCTCAAGCTCGCTGCCTCTCCAGTAGATTGGCTTACTGCAACCCGGGCAGTTTCGGAGAAGGGGCTGAGCATGCCGCGGGCACGCCGTGATTACCCCGACCTGCCACCAGTCTCTGTGGTGCAGGCTTTCCGCAAGACAGGCAGAGCACGAGCGGCGCGACCGGTGGGGAAGATAGTTCCGCCCGACCTCAACACCGCGAATGGATGCCATCCGGTCAGACGGTCCCCATGCGCTCAAGCGATCCAGGGTCGCGACGGAAACACCCAGCACCGAGGCGATCCCCTCCGCAAGCCTGGGAGCTGGCCTGATTGCTGCCAAGGTCTCGAGCCAGGCGTGAGGGACCTTCGAGCGCTTGAGCACCCTCATAGGAGCCCGGAAGTGGTAGAGCCGGGCACTCCGCATGATGAGCGAGGACAGGCTCTCGTCCTCGAAAGGAGGCAGGGTGCGGGGCAGGGCTCGAATGCCCGTCATTTGCGTCGGCCCCGCCCACGCGAGGAGGAGCGCTCTGCCTCCCCAGACGGTGTCTTCCTGGCCTCCTCCTCGAAATTGTCCATGCCGATTGGATTGAACCGAAGGGACTTCCAGCCCGCCCTACAGTCCTCTACCGCCTGCCTCAGGATTGGCCGGGTCAAACAGGAGTGACGTCGCTCGCGGGCAAGCTGGCGCGCGTGGGTCAGCAACTTTTCAAGAAGTCCGAACCGCCCTCCCACGGCATAGCAGATCTGGCGGGCTAGACTGACCTCGCCAAGGCCAGAGAGCGTCGGCATGGACAGCTCACTGTCGAGCACCGAGAGCACGGCGGCGAACTCCTCCATGTCCCCTGGATCGTCCCAGCGGTGTGGGACGATCCTTGGCATCGGCAGCAGGCGGCCCTCCAGGAACTCATTGCGTTCCAGAATGTCTGCAAACCGCTCATACCCGATCAGAGCAATGGGGCAGGCGCGAACGTCCAGGAGGCGGGAGAGCCATTGCGCCGCCTTCTGTTCGACACGCAGGGTGTCGGTGTCCACCAAGTTATGGACCTCGTCAAAGATAACGAGGTCGTACAGCCCACTCTCCAGGTTCTCGATGACACGGTTGCCCTGCTGTCCCTTGTCTCCAAAGGTGGGGTCGGGATCACCCATGGCCTCCAACGTCTGGCTAGCGATGTTCATAAGTCGCGTTTGGGGCTCCAGCTCCAGGTAGAGATGCCGGATAGGCCGACGAACGGCGTCGGTAGCACCGTTCTCCATCCGGTCCTGGACATTCCCCTCGTTGCAGCGCGTGAGGTACTCGCGGAAGATGCTTGTCTTCCCACAGCGTGCGGGCCCAAGCAGCGCGACACCCCAGGCGTGATTTGTGGTCCGCCGCACCTCCATAAGGGCATCCAGGCGGCGAAAGACTGCCCTGGTCTGCTCGGTGTCCACGAACGTGCGCCCGAGAGCCTCATCGGGGGCGTCGTCGTCGAGGAAGATGTCCTTCATGGAGATTACTCCTTCCGCTTGCGGCGGGTGGTGGATGTGAGGGAGCGCTGGGATGCCGTGAATTCCGCTGGTGCCGGAACCGATGCCGAGGCCGCTGAGGCCGCTGAGGCCGCTGAGTCTGCCCTTGCTACGACTTGCCGGGGCAGCTCCGCGTCGATCAGGCTCTGCAGATCCTGACCAGGATCTGGTGCCACAGCAGGATTAGCCCTCGGATCGGAGTTACGGCGGGCATCCTTCAAAAGACGTTCACGCTCGGCCTCAGCGCGCGCGCGGTCTGCAAGTCGGTCGCTGGCCGTAGCCTTGCGCCGGTTCTCGTCCAGCTTTTCGTAGGTCCGCTCAAAGTCCGGATCCCGATCGCCGTACTCCTCTGGGTTGGCGTTCCGCAGTGCGCGCGCGAGGAGGTATTCCTCTAGGCTGCGGCCCTCCACCTGCTTTAGCTGGCTCCGTTTGACGTAGGCAGGGCGCCAGTGTTCCTCGTTGACATCCGTGACTGTGTCGAGGAACTCGATGGCCTCGAGGTTTTCCCGGTTAATCCGGATGACCACCTCTCGCACTCGATCGTGCTTCGGCACCATCCTCAGCCGGACAACATGCTCCGAGGTATAGAGCAGCCCAAAAAACTCAAGGCCATCCTTTCGCAGCGTGCGGGCAGTCACGAGTGACAGCGCCCCTTCAATGTCCGCGCGGGTCCTCGGCAACGGGAAGGGGTGCTCGCGGGCGCTCTGGTGCCAAAGCCTATTCGGGGTCATATCAATCCCCTTATGGTGGCGAAACTGGTAGTCCTCGACGACCCACTCGAGGAGTTTGGCGTCAATCTCGACCACGGTCGCAACCGCGACCTCCTCGGGGGGCTGTTCCTTGTCCCGATCGTAAATGTTGGCGTAGGTCGTCCCAGGAACGATGTGGAACACTTGCCGCGCAATGGTGCCAAAGAGGCGCTCGACCACGCCCTTGTACCAGGCGCGCAGCACCGGCATTGTCCGATGGGCAATGCCTAGCCGCGTCAGTGCACGCTTGAAGGCGTGAGAGTTGTAATGCTTGCCGTTGTCCACGTGTACGGCAATCGGGCCGCCCTCTGCTGGCCAGCGACTCTTGATGTTCGGGTATTTTGAGAGCCACTCCTCCTTGGGGAGCATGGCCCGCCGCATGACCTCCATTGCCGTGTGGGTATCCGGCGGCGTGAAGGAAAGCACGAACGCCATGATCATCCGCGTGTGACGATCGATGACGACCGTCAGCCACGGGCGACCAATTACCGTCACGCCATCTTCGGCGAGGCAGATCAGGTCGATCTTTGTGTCGTCGATCTCCCAGACCTCATTGGCGTGGGTAGTGACGATGCCCGAGCCGATTCCGCGCCAGCGCTCACGCGCGACCAGGGGTCCTTCTCGATGGTAGTCGACCGTAAAAGGGCAGAGCCGCGCCACAGCGTCGGAGGTCGCATCATAGCTTGGCTCGTTCTGCTGCGCCTCGGCCGAGAGCTGCTTGTTGGTGGCTCGAACTGCCTCGCCGATAGCGCGGTGCAAGGCGGCGATGCCGCAGCCATGCCGAACGAGATATTTCTCGTCGATCTGCTCGGCGATGATGCTGCGGATGGTCTGCGTGAGACGCGGGCGACGGTTACCCTTTCGCCTATGCTGGTTCACGACCGCGTCCGGATTCTTTCCACACGCGAGATAATCGGCAATCCGCCTCTTCAACTGTGAAGCGGAGACCGGCGCTTCCGTCCGGCCGACTTTGGCCAGCTCGGCAACGCGGCGAGCGTGTACAGTCTGAATAAGCGGACCGAGGTACCGCTCGGAGCGCGGCAGCTGTGTTAGCTGCCATTCCTGGATGTAGTCGAGCCAGCGGTCGGCCTCGTCCAGGGTCTTTGGGTCGGCGCTGTCCATCGTGGTCCGGGCACGGGTCGCCTTATCGGCCTCACCGACGGCGAGGTTCGCGTCGATATGGTCGACGAGGCGGTTCTCGTAACGTGCGGTCCGGAGGTCCTCGGAGGAGAGCACCACAGGCACTCCGTCCGGGCGCTCAAAGATGTGCGTGGTTGCAGCGTCACGGGCACGCTTGCGAAACACGATGGCTTGGCCGTCGTAGCGGAACCAGCGGCCGGGTTCGATGAGGAGGGAGGCGGCCATTACACGGCCTCCTTGCGGGGAAGGGACACGCTACAGGCGTTGAGCGATGCTCCGTTAAGCTGGAGAACGAGGCGGCGCCGCATGCCGAGCACACAGGCCATTGCGACGACTTGGTCGCCATCGTCGTGATCTCGCCGGAGATGGCCGAGCGGAGTTGGCCCAGGTTGCTCAGCAAGGTAACCGATTAGGGAGAAGACATCGGCTTCGGTGAAGCGGGTTCCACAGGCGCGGCGGATCTCGCGGGCAACCCGGAGACGCGGATCCCCACGTAGCACCGGTTCAGACATCTGGATGGATTGAACGCCCATGGCATCGAGCTGCGCCTTCAGGGCGGCGTCGAAGCCCAGGCGCTGGCGGTCGTCATGGTCATCGGTATAGACGATGTCCAAGACGGCACGACGGCCGCCCAGGAGGTCCAAGCCGATTGCTGGCCAGTAGGTGAAACCAACACCCCAGTCAGGGCGAACCTCAACCCCCAAAGGATAGGCTGAGTAGTCGACGACACCATGCATGACCTCCAGGAGGAGCATGGCGTTGTGCTGCGCCGCAGTGGTGTGGCCCACGCCGCCGGGATGTTTTTCGCTCGGCAGCGTGCCCCGTGAGCCGCGATGCTCCGTGCGCCGCACAAAGGCAGGGATGAGGTCCGGGGCAGGGGGCGTGACCGGGGCGTAGAGCGGAAGGGCAAACGACACGGGGCGGTCCTCTCGGGACAGGCTTCAAATCTCCCAGGCGGGAGCGGGCAGCACGCGGAAGGGAAACCCGTATTCGGAGGGTGAGCGCGGAAGCTTGCATGTCAGCGATCCTCGGAAAGGGTGCTGTCGAACGCGCCGGAGGTCGCGTTGGAGAGAGGCAACATGATGGGCGTGCTGCCGGTGATCGGATGGGCGCCGATATCCAGCGCAATCATCCCTCGTGCGACGAAACCGAGCAGATCGGCGGACCGTAGCTCGAGTGCCTGTGCCATCCCCGCAAGTGTCGTACCGCCCCGCTTGGAGAGGGCACGAGCAACATTCAGGAGGTGACAACCGGGCGGGGCGACACCAGCGTGACGATGGATTGCGCGCGCGTTCTTCAGCGCGGGTTCCCGGCACAACCAATGGGGCTGTCGCACCATGTAGGGGATTCCAACCAAGCTGAGCCCACGGGCGAGGGCGCGCAGGCGCTGCAGGCGCTCCGCTCCGGGATGGATCGATGGCTTGATTTCCCAGAACTCGGGGCGCCCGTCACGCCGAAGGACTGCAATGTCTGGATAGGCGGTCCGTGCCCGGCCGTCGTGCTCGAACCGGACCTCGACAGCGTTCGGTCGAAACGCGACCACGCTCTCGAGTACGTCGCAATGGAGCATTGCGAGCCACTCCAGCCCGGACTCGGCTCGGAACGCGCAATGCATCTTCCGGCTTGGAAAAGTGCCGACCACGCTCCTGTGGGAGCGCGACGACATCGTCCGCGCCGCGTCGCCCCGACGGATTGCGTCCACGACTACCTGCTGTTGAGCCAGCGCGTCGCCTACAAAGCGACAGTCGACGATGTGGGTGCTGGAGCGCATACTTCCTCCTGTCCGCCTCCAGGTTAGGAGGCGGTCCCATTGAGATCTTGAGATCGGAGGCGACGTATTCGTGTACCGTCGATCGCGGTGGATCACGCGTCAGCGGGCGCGGAGTTCACCGAGAGTCAGAGGGAACATCGGAGTGATTGACGTCGCCATGGCGTGGGTGAAGGGGACCGCGTGGGGCGGTCAGGCTTCACCCGCGCGCTATGGCCGTCCGGAAGAGACGCGCGTCGACAGCCCGATCGAGATCGGGGGTCTTAGCTCCGGCGAGGGCGAGGGGCAGCGTCATGCCGAAGGGGATGTCATGGATCCTAATTGTCGGCAACAACCATGAGAGGGGGTTCCCGAAAGTTTTTTGCGTGGCGCCGACCTTCATGGGGGTGCCCTCCCGGACCCCGCGGCCGCTAATGCGTCTGGGAATAGGGGGGCGGGACGGTGCACCTGGGAAGCCGTGCTCTTTGTTTGGGGCTCAACCCACCCAACCGCTGGCTGCCAAGACCCGGCCACTTCCTGGTCTTGGCGCAGAGCTGCCAGAAGCGGCTGGAGGAAAGCCCTGACCCTGATCATTGTCTGCGCTAGCCCGGCGGCGGGCCAAGCAGTGCCGCAATCACGCTCGACGGTCATCCATCCCGCTCGTGCGTTGGCGTCCAGACGCCCCGGATCAAGTGCCGCCTCCCAGTAGCCCTCCTGGGCCAGCATGCGGGCGGCATCACGTCCGTTGAACACGGCTGCCATTGTCTTGAGGAGAGAGGCTCCGTCGAATGGCAGGCCGTCAGCCAGTGTTCTGAGGTCGCGGACGTCCTTTGACCGCGAGTGATGAGGACCATAGGTGACGAGAAGCGCTGCCTTCTCGGCGACCATCTCGTCAGGTGTACAGGTTGCGACCGGTGCGCGGCTCCATTCGGACAGCGTCCGGCCCAGGTGACGGAATTCGACTTCCGGCTCAGGCTGCCGGGCGGCGGTGACGTTGACCCGGATCGGCAGGGTGGCGGGCCCGAGATGCCCTTGGAGGGAAATCCGTTGTAGTGGCGACCGGCGCTCCTGGTACGTCGCTATACGGGCACTGTACCAGTTGAGATGCAGACCTCCCGCGAGGTGATCCCCGACGGCTTGCCGGAGGATGCAGATGACCTCACTGGCTGAAGAGCGCTCGAGGTCGACCAGGTCAACGCCCCAGGTCGGGCGCGTTAGTTCTCCGAACCAGACACCCAGACACCAGGCTCCATGGAGCGGGAAGCGTGCAGCGAATGGAGAGCTGCCTAGCGCGGAGATAAAGCTTTCGCCGACAAAGCGTTCGAGGACGCCAGTCGCCGAGAGATTCCTGAGCCGTGAATGGCGGAGCAAGGCATTGTAGGTAGAGGCTCCCTCGTCACGCGCTGTCATGGCCGCAGCCCTCCCGACTGAGGAGGGTGCCGAAGCTGCAGGGAAGGGGGGGAGGCGGGCTTGTACAGGTTGCGATGAGAGGGATGGCCTGAGAACCACCTGCGGGGCGTCACGGCTGCACCGCCAAGGTGGTAAGGACGATGTCGAGGATTTCGCGCGACTTCCGGGGCATCCCGACTGCTTCGGCGATCTCGGTGACGGAGGTTGAGGTTCCTCCTGCGGCGAAGAAGCGAGCTGCTGCCCTTGGCCCGATGTCTCTGCCGCTCAAGTGGCGCTCGTATCGGACGAGATCCACCAATGTCCTGGCGGCATTTGTCCGCCTGACAGGGACGCCGCAGACCTCCTTTACCTCAACGCCGATGTCGAACGCTCCTTCGTAGCTCCAGCGGAGAGTGCGGCGGGGTGGGCCATCAACCCTTGCGGCGTGCACGCGCAGCGGCAGGGCAATCCATGTCACTGGTGGAGGATCGTCCAATAGGTTGTTCATCCATGCCGCACTGAGCATGCAGACAACCGCTTCCGGCATGCGCGCACAGGCCGCAGCCAGGGCAACCTCCTCTGGAGAGGAGGCCCCGCGCACGAGGTGATAGGTTCCGCGATCGGCACGCGCGATCACGCCCGCTTTGAGGGCGTTCGCAATCGCCTGCGGGCGTACCCCATTCGCCAGGAGGTCCGAGGACCTCCGGACCGAACCGTCCGCTAACAGCATCTCAAGTCTCCTTTGCTGCGGAATGCAGCAATTGGGAGGCTGCCGAGATGAACTCTCTCGAGTCGAGTCTTTTTTTACATCGGAAATTCTATGTCGCATCCCAGCTACATCATGAGAAGGCAGCCCGCCTTGGTTGTGCAGCGCATCCAGGGGCCACGGTGACCTGTTCCATCATGAACGATTGGAGCCATGTGGGAACAACGATCGTCTGGACGGGGCAGGCCTCGTCAGTATAGCAAGGCGCTCCATGCATTTTCTAATCGGATGCGTGGAGCTGCTACGTCCGGCTAGCCGTCCTACCGACGTGCAAACGGTAATTGTGGGACGTGAATTCCTTGCCGCGGGAATACGTTGAAGGATTCCCGCTACAGGAAACGTTGGCCAATCCTTGGTAGTTGTGAGGGGCGTTGAAGCTCCTATAGCGGTCAAGGGGTCGCTATAGCCACCTGGAGTGGAGGGGTCGGGCGGCAGAGATACCCGAAGATCTCGCGTGCCACATAGCGCTTGAGGCAGCGGATGATCTCCGGCTTACTCTTCCCCTCGACGGTGCGGCGCCGGACGTAGTCGAGGGTGGGCTGGTGGGCCCGCATGCGGACGATGACTACGCGGTAGAGGGCGGCATTTGCTTGGCGGTTGCCGCCGCGATTGAGGCGGTGGCGGGTCGTCTTGCCGCTGAAGGCAGGGGCGGGACAGGCGCCGCAGAGCTTGGCCAGGGCTGCCTCGGAGTGGATGCGCTCGGGGTTATCGCCGACGAGGATGAGCATCTCGGCCGCGGTGCCCGTGCCCATGCCGTGGGCCTGCAGCAGCGCGGGTGCGAGGCTCTGGGTCAGCTGACCGAGGCTGGCATCATGGCCCCTGACTTCGGCGTCGAGGGCTGCCCTGAAAGGGCAGGATGCCGTCCATGGGGAAAAAAGAGCACTTTTGCGGCAGATGTTCAGAAGAACTTCGTGCCCTAGGCGCCGCCTTGCTGGATTGATCCCGGTTCGATGGTGCACATCGGATGTACCGTCCGCGAGCCCAAAGAAGTTCGGACTGCCACCTCAACGGCAGGCCGTCGGATCTGACTGGCAACTGCGACGTAGGACAGGGCTTGCTTGCTGGACCGGCCGGGTATCCGGCCTGCTGTAGCCTGCTACAAGCCCTCTGTCGCAGGCTAGCCGCCGGGGTCCGTCCGAATGCTCATCCACATCACTACTGATAAGGCAGGCGGCGACATTCTCCCTATGGAAGACGTCGAGCCCGTCACCTTCGCGTCGCTCGCTCTCCAAGAGGCGCACCTCGAGGAGTTCCTGAGGCAGCACATCGAGCTGCTCTTCGAGGACGACGAGGAGCGATCTCTCCTAATCGTCGGCCAGCAGGTCAAGAATGCCCAGAACGCGCGGAACGACCTTGTCGCCCTCGACAGCCGGGGCAACCTCGTCCTGATAGAGGTTAAGCGCGATGCCAAGGACATGGTGGCGAGGGCCGAGGCGCTGGAGTTCCAGGCCATCCGCTACGCCGCCAGTCTGGCGACCATTGCCGACCCCGATACGCTCGTGGAGAAGCTGTTCGCCCGCTACATTCGGAAGCACGCGGACGAGTTCAAGCTCGGCGACTTCACGCCGGAGGAGATGGGCCGCCGGAAGGTAAACGAGTTCCTGGCCCAGAACGGCGCTAGCGCCTCCTTCAACAGGCAGCAGTCCATCATGCTGGTCTCCTCCTCCTTTGACGCCCAGACGCTGTCGGCGGCAGCTTGGCTCAGCTCCAACGGCATTGAAATCGAGTGCCTCTCGCTCAACCCAGTCCGGATCGGTGGGGATGAGGGCGCCCTGTGCCTGGCCGTGGAACGGCTGGTCCCGCTGCCGAAGGTCTCGGACCTCCTGGTGGGGTTCACCTCCACGTCGGAGACTGGGGTGCCTATCGCCGCGGGCACCACGAGGAGGCAGCGCACGAGCAAACCCAAGATGGCCCAGCTCATCGAGTGGGGCATCGTGAGAAAGGGCCAGATCCTATCAATCAAGGGGCATCCGGGGTCCGAGGCGACGGTCCTCGGCGCCAAGAAGGTCTCCTTCCAGGGCCAGGACATCACCTTCAACGAATGGGGTCGGATGGTGACCGGGTGGTCCGCCGTCGGCATCTACCTGCAGACCGTGACTGAGGAGGGGCGCTCGTTAGATGATCTGAGGGACGAGCACATGAAACTTGAGCAGCAGCACGCGGCCGCCAGCGCCTGAGTGCGCCTTCGGGACGCCGCCGTTATCCCTCGGCTACCTGGCAGACACATCGGAAGCCTGGGAGATCGAGGCTTACGCTTCGGCGGTGAGAGGCCACATGACCGCCGCGGCCCACACGGAGGCTGCCCTCGGCTCTCAAGGAGAACCTCGTGCCTCCTGGTTTCGACCTCCTGGAAGGGATGAGTGGCCTGACCGAGGCTCCGTCCCCTCGCCTGTAGATCTCCTGCCCCCTGGCAGGGCGTGGTGCTCCGGCGCTCTCGCGCTGGAGCACTGCCGTCGGCTCTCCTAGGCCGCGCGGATACCAGCGAGGAAGCCGTGCACCTTTGCCCGGAGGTCTTCGGAGCGCCGGGAAAGCTGGGCGCTCACATCCCGCGTCCCGAAGACGCGCGGCGCCAACCTGTGACCGCGCCGCTCCCGATCACTACGGTTGACAAAGCGGGATCAGAGGAAGTTCGGGGGCGTACGACTTTCCGCCGTACGCCCCCGGAAAGGTCGCTGACTGGTCCCCAGCTACACGATACTCTCCCCTTACGGGACTGGCCTCGTGCCACGGCGCTCGCCCAGACCAATGCCTCCCCCAAATTCCAATAGGTTAGGCATCCTATGTTTAAGGACCGTGAGGCGTGCGCACGGTCCGCGGACGTCGCCATCCACCACCGAGAGGTGGCGTGTCATGCTCTGCGAGTCAAGATCTATTGAGGTCCGACGAGCGCCAGCCCGGTTACGGAGACTGGCCCGAACGCCTCCCGGAGCGAGAGCGCCGAATCCCTTAGGGTGCTTCCGGTCGACGCGGAATCGTCCACCACCAGGAAGCGGAGGCCGCTGGGCAGGGTGGTTCCTGGCTTTGCCTCCACCGTCCGAAAGTATTCCCTTACCTCACTCGGCAGCGCCTTCACCGCGATTTCAAGGTTCGGATCCAGCTTGCGAAGGCGACCGAGCGCTCCGCGATACTTGGCTTGCCGCCCTCCGGGTCCCGTGCCAGGGAGGGGCGCGCTACCGAGGACCGCTCCGATCGTCCTCTTCCGGAGCGCCTCGACCAGCATCGCTCCCGGCCCGAGAAGCCCCACCGCGAGACGTGCCAGGCACAGGGGAACACCGGAGGAGGAGGGAGCCGGAACGACGACGTCGAACGAGCCGGGAGCGAATCGGCGTGCCGCGATGGCGAAGCCGCGGCGTTGCAGTTCCAGAAGGCTCCGGGACTCGACCTTGTACCCCTTGGTGCCTTTGAGCGCGTACATCAGGGGAATGCCGTCCTGGGCATCGCCCCTGAGGCTGCGACGGAAGACGCACTCGACAATCACACTGTCGCCGACCGAGAAGTTGTAGCAGCGTCCACCCGCATCGGTGACCAGCCTCCGCTCGTGGGCATCGGTCAGGGTGACCACCTTCTGAGGCGATATATCGAGACCCAACCCGGCATTCCTGTGCAGCGACGGGACCTCCGATACAGCCAACCGCCGTCGGGCGGGAGAGGCCGCAGTGCCCTACCGTCCAGGAGCCGCGCCCCCGGTCGGGCATCCGCTCAGGCGAGCAGGCCTCGCAGCAGCCGGATCGGGTCCGACCTCGACGCCCGCTGTCGCCGCGTCCAATGCCCCTTGGCGCCCTTGAGGCAGTCGAGGAGCACCCGCTCGACCGAGGTCACGAGGCCTGGTGCCCCTGTCCACATTCCCGTGCCGACGGGCAGGCCCTTTGCCTCCTCAGGCCGATGCACGAGGACCAGCGCCCAGATCTTGGGACGAAGGACGATCTCGAGAGCGCCGGGCAGCGACCCGCCCGTCAAGGAGATCACGGCATCGAAGGTATGGCGCGCCTTACGCTGGACGGCCTCGGGTCCGAGACGCTCCTCCCGGGCACGGCAGAGAAGGATCGCTCCGTCCACGCTGTGTGCCGCCCTCCGGGCCAGGTCCGCGCCGAGATGGGCGAAGGCGGACCCCACGCCCCATAGCGGCATCGACGGCCGTAGCCAGAGCAGCGGGGCATCCGGAAGGGCGACTTCGCCCTCGCGCTCGACGGCCGCCTCCATGAGCTGCTGTCGGACCTGAGGGGATATGGCGGAGCCGCAGAGCAGCACCGTTGGCATCTGGGCATCCTCAATCCTCGGCTGGGAGAGCGTAAGCCTCGCCCACTGCGAGGGACGATACCGGGAGAGATGCTTCGCAAACGGCAAGCCTGTGGCCTCGAGGCATCTCAAGGCGAGGTGTTCGTCCCCGGGGGAGGGATCGTCCCCCACCTCCCGCCTGACCGCTGTTATCAGCTCGTCCCTTGAGCGCTGTCGTCCCGTCCGCTCGAGGTCGGCGAAGTCCAGGTCGACCCAGCTGGCCGGGCCACCCCCGAGCCGGACGGGTATGGTCAGCTCGCGCCGGAAGATCGCCTTCGGCTCGACCTCTATTACGGAAGGCTGCTTGGGCAGGGGAAGCTCTGGATTGAACTGTGGACGTCCGTGCCAGAACTCCGTGAAGTTTCGCTCGAACGCCGACCTTGCGGCCTGGGCGCCGTTGGCCGCGCGTTCACGCTCCCGAATCGAGAGGAGCGGAAGCGCGGCCGCGGGATGGACCTTGCCGAGCGTCGGATCCAGGAGGTTGAAGGAGACCTTGTCGAAGGCGACCGTCTCGACCTGCAGCGAGGGAGAGGACAGCATTGGGGTGTCGTGCTCGTCGTCCGTACCGGTGAAGGCCCGTACCGCGGCACGACCGAGCGAGAGGCGGCCGCTCCGTTCTGCCACGAGTTCGCTGTCGGACAGGAAGCTCAGGAGCACTGACAGCTCGGTCGCGTTCCAGCCGAAGAAGGCCTGGAAGTCCTCCATCCGCATCGGCTCGGCCATCCTGAGGAGACGGAGGGCAAAGTCGTAGGGCGCAGGCAGGCGTTCGCCTACGATCGCTTCATATCGGATGCGATAGTTCTGGCATGGAAGACCGAAGGACAGCGTGTCGACCTCCACTCCTTCAGCCGGGAGATCGCTACCAAGGCGAAGGACGCCGTCGCTCAAGACCGCACCGTCGAGGCCGGAAGTATTCTCCGCTGACGCCACAGGTACCGCGCCACCGGCAGGAGCGCGTTGCCTTCGAACGGACGTTCGAACGTCGAGAGGGAGCCGACGATGACGAGGCGTTCCATGGCCCGCGACAGGGCCACGTTGACCCGTCGGAAGTCCGAGGCATGCGCCAGGGGGCTGACGCTGCCCCGGTGGCCGGTCACCCGTCCGGGCGCATGGCGCACGAGGGAGACGATCACGATCCTGTTCTCCTTGCCCTGGTAGGAATCGATGGTGTCGATCCGGACGAGGCGACCGAACTCGTCGGACCAGTCCTCCGCTTCGAAGGCCGCCTGAAGGGCCTTTTTCTGGGCGGCGTACATCGCGATGACTCCGATCGCGGGCTCGTCCCTCTTGAGCTCGCCCGCCGCGGACACGGCTCCCCAGAATCCGCCCTGCCTCGAGAGCTCCCGAAGCAGGTTCATGACGATGCGGACCTCCGTCGCATTGGACCGGCTGAACCCACCCGATTCGCGCCTGTCCCGCACGTTTGACTCGCGCGACGTGTCGAGCCAGACGGCCTCCCGATCGAGGGGGGCGGGGAGCCTGGCGTAATGGGCGGGTGGTGGTCCGCGGCCATCCTTCAGCATGATGTCCGGGTAGAAGCAGGCGGAGACCAGCTTCCGGATGGCGGGCGCCATGCGGTACTGCCGCCGCAGGCGCTGGCCCGACGCGCTGCCGTATGCGGACCGGAACGCCCTCTCAAATTCGCTCGTCGCGAAGACTTCGTGGGCGGTGCCCGGAGCGTCCACCAAGCCGAGCCGCTTGGCGGCGAGTTCCGCCACCTCTCGTTCGTAGAGCGGAGGGAGCTGGCGATGGTCGCCGACGAGGATCGCTCGCCGTGCCGATTGCAGCGCGACTGCCAGCTCGCCCGGGTCGCACCGGGCGGCCTCGTCGATAACGACTAGGTCGAACTCGGTACCGACCACATTGATAGCAGGTCTGCCGATGCCCACGCAGGTTCCGACCACGACCGATCGCGTCCTGGTCAGGAACTCCTCCATGCCAGGACTTCGGCCCGCGAGCGACCGGGACCATTCCCACGACAGGCGGATGACGCCGGACAGCCTCGCCACCGCGTCGAAGTCGTCCACATCGTGACGGCGCATCAGCTCGCGGACGAGGGAAGCGAGGATACTCCCTGTCGCCGTCGGCAAGGTGGACGTCCAGCGACTCGCGGCCCCCTCCAGGGCCTTGGTCAGGGACGCGAGAGTCCGCTCCGTGACGGAGCGATCCTCGGCATCATCGACCTCCAGGTCCGCCCGTCGCCGCTCCAGCGACTGCTCAAGACGCCCAACGGAGGACTCCAGTTCGACGAGTTCGCGGCAGAACCCCGGTGGAAGACCGAAGTCCGCACCGATGCGGATCACCCTCCTGGCCGTCCGGGCCGACAGCGACGCGTCGAGTCGCTCGCGGATCTGGTCGGCATGGTGGGGGAGGAGCGCTCCCGTGAGGCGTTCCGCCTGACCCACCCTGAGCAGGTCCAGCGGGTCGTCGAGGTCGGCCGAG
Source organism: Muricoccus nepalensis (assembly GCF_006438825.1). Classification (GTDB taxonomy): domain Bacteria; phylum Pseudomonadota; class Alphaproteobacteria; order Acetobacterales; family Acetobacteraceae; genus Roseomonas; species Roseomonas nepalensis. The sequence continues at coordinate 57,639 of NZ_RCZP01000015.1, read as the reverse complement.
ACCTTCAGGATGCGCTCGGCGACGTTGTTGGCGGCCTCGTGGCCCTGACTGACGACGAGGATGCGCGGCATGCCGCCACGCCGGACCGCCCAGTGGACGAGGGCGCCGATGAAGAGACTCTTCCCCGTCCCGGGAGGCCCCTGCAGTAGCCCGACGGGGCCGCGGCGGAGGATTTCCCTCAGCGCGGAACCCTGCTCGTCGTTCAGCCTGTAGCGCTCGAGCTCGGCCTTATCGGGCAGGGGAGTTGGGAACTCCACGGGATCGAGGCGCAGGCGCTCGTCGAAGTAGTCCACGAGGCGCGGCATCAGCGCGGCGTCCGCCACGATGCGGGTGACCGCCATCTGTCGCCGCTCGAAGCTGGCGCGGCTGTTCGCCTCCCTGAGTTCCAGGCGATCGCCGCTGGCGACGGCGGCCCTGTGATGGACCTGCCTGAGAACGAGCCGGGTCGGCTTGGAGGCGCTGACGTCGAGGTCGCCGATCCGGCGGCTCCCGAGGGTGACCTTCACGCGATCGCGGTTCGCGAACTCGTACGCGAACTCGCCAGGCTCGACGTCGATGACCTGCGCGCCGGTCGCTTGATCCTCGTACAGTCCGCCCGTCGCGATGACATATGGCAGGGCCTCCTCTTCGGCGGCGATCACCGCGTGCCATCGATCGCGGGAGGACGCCTCCGCCGTGAGCGGCGGTGGCGCCTCGACCTCCGACCCGATTTCCTCCTCGGCCGCAGGATCGCCCGCCTCCGCCACTTCGGCCACGTCGACCTCAGGTCGCCTGGCGTCGAGCGCTTCCGCCACCGCCGGAAGCTCCAGGAGGGGATACAGGCCCTGCTCGGTCCACCGGTCCGCCTGCTGGAGCTGGATCACGCCCCTGATCGTCGCGACCCGGTATCGCTTCGCCCAGTTCAGGTGGTGCGGTTGTATTTCGACCAGCTCGCAGTAGGAGGGCTGCCGATCACTCTCGAAGCGCAGACGCAACTTCTGGTCGAAGCCGAAGATCTCGAGGGTGCCCTCGCCGTGGCCTATGACGACATGGAACTCGCGGTTGTCCCCGAGGAACTCCGCCCTATTCCGCAGATCAATCACCCCGATCGCGAGGGTCATCTCGGGAGCCTTGGGATCGATCGTCCGCTCCAGCTCTCGCAGGAGGCCGTCCAGCGCCTGATGGCCCTGCTCGACCCGACCGGCCGCTTGGATCAGGCGGCTCCCTAACGACGGTCCCTCGGGGGAGAAGCCCGCCCTGGCCAGCAGCTCCGCCACGATCGCCGCGACCGCGAGCGCATCGCGCGCGACGGGTGACGGTCCCTCGGCGCCGTCCTCCGTCGCGCTCAGGCGAAAGAGGCCGTCCAGGACCGGACGGGCGTCATCTCCCCTCCCGACGACCAGGATCTTCTCCGAGGACAGCGATCCGTGGACGATCCCGTAGCCGTGCATCTCTTGAACGGATCGGATGAGTGCCGCCGCCACCGCGATGACCTCCTCGGGAGGGTCGTCGCGGAGCTGGTCGAGGGTACGACCGTCCGGCTGGCGGGTGACCACGAAGGCCCCGGCCTTTCCCCAGCCGAAATCGACGACCTCCGGGGTCCACCCCGTTCCGAGCCGCCTCAGCCGATCGGCCCTGGACATCAACGCCAGGAGGCGGACACCGGACGCCTCGTCCCGCTCGACGCCCGCCCAAACCACGACGACGACGCGTTCGGCATCCGACCCGGAGACCCATCCATGCCCTTCGGGCACCTGGACGAGCGCGGTCGGCATCCATCTGAGATAGGGTAGGGTCTCGACATGCCAGACCGACAGGGCGCTCCAGAGCCCCGCCACGTCCGCCTGCCGTGTCAGGACGTCGTAGTCCGCGTGCATCTCCGGCGCATCGGTGAAGCGCCGGTCGGGATCCCGCTCGAGGGCCCGTCGGAACCATGGTGCCAGCTCCGGGGGGATCTCCGGATGGAGTTCAGCCGGGAGCCGCGGCAGTCCCCCATCGGAGGGGATGTCCTCGCCCGTGAGCATGCGCCACGCGATCATACCCAGGAGGAGGACGTCTTCCGAGAGTGGCTGCGGTTCGGTCCCCTGACCTCCTCCGGGTAGCGCCGCGCCGCCGAGCAGGAGATCGGCGCGTGGCACGGGACGGTCTGCCTGCCCCGGAACCGCCGCAGCGCCGAATGCCGAGAGCCGAATCCGTCCGGTGTCGGGCTCGAACCACAGGCTGTGACGTCCGAGATCACGGTGAGCCACGCCCAGCCGGTGGAGCCCCGAGGCGACGGTCAGCAGAACGGCGAGGAGCTCCAGGCGCTCGGCGATCGGCCGATGGTTTCCCCTGCCCAGGTGATCGAGCAGCCTGCGAGCCGACCTACGCAGGTCGAACACCTGCCAGAACTCCATCCCGTAGTCCGGATCGAAATGCCGCAGCGGCAACGTCGACTTTGCCGCGAAATCGTCGTCGCCTGCCTCGAGGTAGGCCAGCACGTCGCCCTCCCTCCCCACAGCCGCACGCCGGTGGCCTTCGGCAGAGACTGGGGTGGGGAGGCGCTCGCAGTCCCAATATCTCAGGAGGCCGTGGCGTTTGGACTGCTTGTTCTCGCAGCGGTACTCCTTCCAGGCGGGCGGGCCGTGGTCCTGGAGGGCAGGGCCGTCTGCGACGTATCCCTCGAACGATGCTTCTCGCGGGATGACCGCCCCGCCCCCCGTGAACCACTTCCGAAGCCAACCGGCGGGCTCCTCCCACGTGAGCGGCTTGTCCAAACGCCAGCCTCGCGGCTTCAAAGGGTACACCGCTTCGTAGGCAGCCTGGTTGGTGATCACATGGAGGAAGTCGCGAAGCAGCCTTGTGTTAGCCTTGTCGATCTCCGGTAGGCCCGAAATGTCTGCGCCCTTATGGGTGAACACGATATGACCCTCGACGTGAGGCGTCGGTGACAGGGGCTTCACCTCTCGGGCGAGCAGATCCCTGAGGACAACGGAATTCTCGTTGATCTTGGTGGCAGCGGACCGTTTCCGGCGAGCGGAGCCAAGATACCAAATGCCGCCATTGCTCGTGACTGCCCCGTCCCAGTCCTTCAGATCGATGACGAGAATCCGATCGTGGGTTACCAAGACCACGTCGAGCTCGCGTCGCTGCCCGTCGGGCGTGTCGTTGCGGATCGACAGGTTGGTGAAGCCGAACCAGCTACGGCAGAAGGCGTTTTGGGAGAGGGCGTCCTCGATCGCCTTGACGCCGCTGACCTCCCTTGGATGAATGCCCTTTGGATCGAGACGCTTGAGTATCACATCCACGGAGGCGACCCTGGTAGCCGGTTGCAGCGAATCGAAGCGACGTTGCCCGGACGGACCATACCATTAGTCCCGGCCGTCCTCGAGCGCCGACGATCGCGAGCTCGTCGACTCCGTGGAGCGGGAGATCGCCTGACTAGTCGGGCAGATCCGGGATTTGGACCGCTAGGAGCCTGTCCCCGTGACCGAAGGGGACCGGCTCCTGGCGATGGAGTACGTCCGGTCGCTGAACGAAGCCGACGCATTGCCGCTTCGGTGATTCCGGATCCAGGCTAACCCTAATCCCTTGTAGAGGTTGACCGGTGTTGAGTTGACCGGATCGGGACGCGCGGGACGACCTGCCGCCTGTTGCGCTGTATCAGTCTGGTCCTCCGTCCAGCCCCGTCTTCCCCTCGTCCGCTTTTGCTCTCGCAGGAACGACATCCCGTCCCGGGCACACGCTGGGTCGCCTACTCGAGATCGTTCTTCGCCGCCTGCTCGTCCTGCCGGATGGCCTGTCCCAGGTAGTCCTCGGCGATCCCTCGAAGCAAACGCGCCGCGTGCGGGAAGTCTCGCCGCATCATCGCAGCCCACTCCGTGTATCGGGCCGCCTCCGCCCTCTCCAGTGCGCCTCCGTCAAGCAGGCCTCGCGATGTCGCCCCGCGTCCGTTCATCACGCCAGTGTGGAAGCCCCGGTCGAGATCCTCGGCCCGCATCGCCCCCAGCACCTGTCGAACCGCCCGGTGCGGCCACGCGCCGTCGCCGGGATCGTCCGGCGACTGGGCCAGGAGCCTGCCAATGGTCAGATCGCCCACCGCGGCCCTATCGGCCTCGGCGCACAGGCGCCTCGCCTCGACGACCCATTCCTTCAGGGCGGCCGCATTGATGTCCCCGGAGGCCTGTCCCGGCAGCGGCGACATCCAGCAGGAGAGCAGTTCATCGGCCTGACGGGCCCGTGCAGCGCGTACCTCGAGGGTAGCGGCGCCGAGGTCCGGCTCGACCGCCCGGTCCCGCCTCAGGAACTGTATTCGGATCAGGCTCACGAACACGGACGGATTGGCGGCAAGCCCCGCATGCAGCAGGCGCGGTCCCCGCTCCGTCCCGACGAGGAGTTCGAGATACGCCCACTCGAGCGCCATCACCGCGTCACCGTCCACGCCCGGGGCGCGGTCGATCTGCCGAAAGAGCTGTTCGACCTCCCACTGAAGGTTCAGGAAGGCATCCGCCCCCGCGTCGTTCACCTCGTTGACGAGGCGTTTCGCCAAGCGCACGAGGAGCGGCCCCGGCAGGTTCGGCGCATCGGGCCGGGTAACGAGCATGAGTGCCGTACTCGCCCTCCCAACCTCCAGGAGACGCTCCAGCGCGTGGGCATGGTCGGCCGCAACCGCACCAGCCTCGGGGATTGCCCATGCCCACCGCCAGTAGAGGTTCTCCACCTCCGGTCCGAACGCCTCCAGTCGACGCCATGTGTCGGCCGTCTCGGGCAGGACGCAGTGAAGGGCCGCCAGCGCCGGGGCCGGTAAGGCTCGTGCCAAGGCGACCGCTACCCAACGGTCCAGCCACGCGGAACCGAGATCCGCGTACTTCCGGCGCGCGTAGCCGTCGAGGAGCGGGGGCACGCCACCGAGATCCGCTGTCGGCAAAGCCAGCATGGCATCCGTCAGCGCCGCGTCCTGCGCGACGTCCGTCGCGTCCGCCAGGGCTGCCCCGAATGCGGCCGCGGCAGGTAGCGCCGAGGCCCACGTTGTGAGGGCCGAGGCCTCCATGCTCGCGAGCAGGGACCGTGCGGCGTCGGAACGCCGCGCCTGCACGGTCCGCTCGTATTCGCGCCAGTCCGGCGCCCGGCTCTCGGCGAGCTGCGGCTGACCCTTCTGGAATAGCCATTCGACCCGGCCGAAGGGGTCGGAGGGGGCGAGCCGATCGTGCAGGCTTTCGAGAGCGGCTTCCACGCCTTCCGCCAGCGGTCGCCCGCCGCGACGGGAACGAAGGCGATGGAGGGCCCCGCGCACCGCGTTCCAGGTCGCGACCCGGTGCAGCGCCGCCATCGTCGGATCGGGCAGGCCGAGGCGCGTGACTACCGCGTGTTGTATCTCCCCCGGCAGGAACTCCAGCCGCGGCAGGATCTCCAGCACCCTATCGACACCGCCAGTCTCGACGAGGTCGCGGAGCCTGCTGCGCAGGGCCTCCTGGAACCCGGCGCGATCCTCGCCGGTCCAGGACATCCACCTTTCGGGCTTCGCGGGCAGATAGACCGGCGGATCGTGCAACGTCCGGAAGCCTACCCCTTCGGCAGAGCGGAGAAACAGCCTCCAGGCCGTCCCTGGTGCCTCCCGGATCACCGCTTCGACCGCCAGGAGGCACGCCGCGGGATCAGCGTAGGTATGGGGATCACTGGGCCGCAGGAGGATCCCGGCCAGCGACGCGAAGGGGCGGTTGCCCCACCTCCCTCCAGGATCGAGGACGTCGAGCCGCGCAAGGAGTACGAGGCAGCGCTCCAAATACGCGGGATGCCAGGCGAGGCGCTCCAGCGCCCAGAGCGCACCGGCGTGCCGACAGTGCCCGGTCACGGCGTTTCCGCCACCGTCCGACAGGAGCGACCGCGTCTCGTCCGGATGCTCGACCACAAAGGTTTCCAGGGCGGACAGCACCGCCTCGGGCGCGGCCTCAGCCAGCAGGGGAACCACGCCGTCGATCGAGGCCATGTCCTGCCAGGCCGCGAACCCGGCGAAGACCCGCTCCACCACGAACTCGATTGAGCGACCACATGTTCCGTCCGGCGCAGTCAGCCCGATCCCGTCGCCGTGGTGTGCCACGACCGCGAGCGAAGTCGCTAGACCTTGGCGGAGCCAGTCCGAGTGCGGACGATCCTTCCCAAAAACGCTGGCCATCCATTGCCGGTCCTCGGGGAGGTCGTATCTAGGATCGCGCTCTATGAAGACCGCTGCTGCCGCCCTGCCCATCGCAACCAGGTCGTCCTGTCCGACGTGCTCTCCGAGAAGGTACCACGCATCAAGGGGCGAGGTGAGGCGCCAAACGTCCCCGGCCCGCCGGAGGGGGGCGTCGTCCGAAGAGACCGCCGGGGTCATCGGCGCGACGACGTCCGCGTAGTCCGCGCCGCCCGCGAGGCCAGAGAGGACGGCGCGATCGAGGAGAGACGTCGGTGCGGTGGTGAGAGGGCCTAGTTCGGTCCACCGGACGATGTCGCTCCAGGCTCCCGCCAGCAAGGCCGGGACAAGCGCTCTGCCGCGCCTCCCCGACGCCCAAGGCGGTCGACGCACCGAGGCCGTCACCGAACGCCTCCGACGCAGGACGGCGATGCTGCGTCCGCATCCTTCCGCCACGCCACCCGCGTCCTCGGGCCGGATACCGGCATGCAGCAGGGCTTTCCGCAGGGCGAACCGGTCGAGGCGCGGCAGGCGCATCACCCCCGCTCCCCTTCTGGCGAGGTCCCGGCCGACCCCGAGATAGACGTGATGTCCCCGCGAGAGGGCGAGGCCCGCGTCGGAGAGGGCGGCGTCCGCGATGGCCGCGATCACGAGCGGCTGCCCCCAGTCCGCCGCGGCGCGGAATGCCTCTTCCGTCGTGGCAACGACGCAGCGGGCGAGGAGCCGGTCGCGGGCCGCGTCCGGCCATTGCGTGGAGGCCGCGAGGAGGAACGCGATCGCCTCGTCGGGAACGTCTCCCTGGACCTCAAGGAGTCCGGCCGCTCCCTCGATCCAGGCACGGACCGTGGCGACTTCCCAGCCCCGGCCTCCGAGCAGCATGTCCGCCGTCGTCGCTGGTCGGGTACGGGCGGCCCAGGACGCCCACCAGCCCTCCAGACCATCGAAGGCGGCGGAGGGCGCGATGCGGAGATGCCGGGCGAGCCACAACGCGACCGCGGGAGCCCCCTCGAGCCACTGCTCGATCTCGCCCGCGGCGACGACCCACACGTCCTTCCAGCGCCCCTCGGCCCTCTTCTCCCGGACCCAGGCGTGACGCTTGGGCCAGGATCGCGGCGTGACGAACACGTAGGTCGCGACGGCCGGATCCAGGTCGAGGGGGCTTCCCGACCTCTTCACGTAGTCGTCTTCGGCCTTGCCGCTGGCGGACCGATCCGTCCCCATCTCCCAGCCGGACGCGCCATCCGGAAGGTGCGGAGAGTTCGACACGCAGACGAGGCGACCGTCCCAGCCCTCGTCGGACACGCCGTCTCCACCGGGAAAATCGATGGTCGACACGGATGCCGCCGTCGCCAACACGAGACGACGCATCAGAAGGGGCAGCGTACCCTGGCAGTCCCGCTTCTCGTGTTCCGCCCAGGTCGTGATGTGGCTCGCGGTGATCAGACGCACGTCACCCCACTAAAACAGGTCACGCCGCCGTGGAAGAGACGAGCGGCCACGCCTCGTCCAGGCGACCCGTCGTCCGTCGCGCCGGTTAGCCTGGTGGGCGACAGATCGGGCGTGCGGGGTCGATGGGCGCCCCGATCCGATCGCGACGTCGGTCGGCAACGCTGGTCGCGTGTCGGGCAGGGATGCCTCGAATCGACCGCCCCGAGTTCGTTTCGGTTTGGTCAGCATCCCGTCGGGTCGCCGAGCCTCTCTAGGTCGGCGGCGGCCCTCTCCCGAAGACGTCGGACAGGAGGACACCGCGTCTCGCACTGACCTGCCCTGGTTAGAGGCAGGCCAGCCGGTCCTCTTTCATGGCGTGGCCCCTATCTCCAGTTTGATCCTACGGCGGCAACCCTCCTGTCCTTACGGCATGCCACTACTCCAACGGCGCTCCCTTGGTGGGAGCCGCTGGTATCCGCCTCAGGGCACCCGGAATGGGTGGGAATGCAGGGCTTCGCAGCGACTTCGACATCGTTAGCGGCATTTGGATGATCCGCGGTGCCCAGCCGTCCGATGTGGCCATCCTGAACTGGGAACTGGTGATCCCCGTGATTCGGCACGACCGCGTAAGTTGCTTAATCGTCTCGGTCATGATCCCTGCCCGCCCTTGAGGACTGTGATCTTCCCACTTGGCTCCAGCACTATCAGCCGGGTGTCGGCTACGTCCTCGACGCCCGACTGGCGCAGGGCTTCCTGGAGGTCGGAGTGGCTGATGGACTCACGAAGCAGGGCGGGCGCCTTTGCCCGCCCGTCGCGTGCGAGCTCGATCGGGGTGCCCTCCACGAGGCCGGAAAACCAAGCAGAGCGAGCGGCGACGTTGGCGAGCACCCAGTGCACTGCCATCAACAGGGTGGTGGCAGCCAGGGTGCCGCCGAGAGGGGCGCTGCCGGTCAGAGCTCTGCTGAGATTTGAGCCGACAATCACCGAGACGATGATGTCGAGGGCTGACCACTTGCCGAACACCCGCCGCCCGGCAATGCGGACGAGAGCTAGCCCGTAGGCGAAGACGACCAAGGCACGGGCGCATTCCTGCCACCAGGTGACCTGACCAGTCGGTCCGAACAAGTCGGTAAGGCTCATCGGCCGAGCCCTCGTGCAGGAGGAGGCGTTTCCATGTGAGGTTCAGGCATCGAGCGCTCTCTCGTAAGACAACAGATCGCGTTGCCTGAGCACCAACACCTCCCCTTGAGTTTCCAAGCAGGCACATGGCTGGCTTCGTGCGAGCTCAGGTCACACATGCGCCCGATGGCGTGACCTCACCGCGAGCGGGCCACCTTTGGTACTGTCCCAGGGACAAGAAGGATCACAAGCGAGGAGGCGACTTTTACCACCGCATGGGTACCGGCGCAGTGCAGGACGTGTGTCGCATGCGCCGGACCCTCCCGCTCCTCACGTGCCTGATCGGACTTCCGGCATCCTCGCTATGGTGGTGAGTGCATCTGGCCCACCATGGCCTTTGGTGGGGCGGGCACGGCAGCAACGTATTGGCGAGCGATGAGGCCGCGTTTCCGGACGGGGGCGCCATGTTCCAAAATACGACGGTTTGGATGAGGACCGAGGTGTCTCGACCTCCTCCGCTCGAGACGCGGGCAGACCTTCAAAAGGTCGTCCTGACGCTCGGTGATTACAATCGCCCCTGAATCATTAGGGATCGACAATCCTAAACGGCTCCTTCAACGGACGCAGAACTCGAGCACCACGGCCGCCGAGGTCTGCTAGGTTGCGGGACCCACCTCGCTACGGATAACAATGACCACTAATATCGGCATACGCCAACAATGGTGGGCAGTGTCGTGACCCGTCCTGCAGCCAAGCCAGTTTCATACGCCGCCGCTCCAGTGGCCGACTTTCCCTCCGCCGTGCACAAGCGCGAGATAAACGGCTCAATCGTCCGTTGCGGTCTCGACGGGGTAGATCCCTCTGATGCCTCCCAGGAGTCTGTCCTGTTTGGCGGCGGGCCGAATGCTCCGGCCGTTGTCAGCGACGTGTCGGAAGCCTGTGTTGGGCTCGATTCCGGTACGGGGGGTGCCAACAATCGCACCTCTACCGGCCGTCTCTCCCGTGTGACTTCGGGGCAAAGACTGCCTGGCACCAGTGTCGAAGCGCTTAGGACCGCACTCCAAAGCAAGTTCGGTCAGCCCACCTACACGCTGCACGAGGGACGTACTCTACAATGGATCGGGCGCGATCCTACGAGGGCGGACAGCTCTGCTGTGGTAGTCGTTGCACGTATCGTTGACCGCCGCGGTGGTGGGACGATTCTTGGGATGGAAATCAAGGAATACGTGGATCCCTCCCCGAGGACGGCACCTGCTCCCGCAGCCTCTGCAGCACCACGACTATGAGGTGCTAACGGATCCGGCCCGCGCACCATGACACCCTGCGCTCGAAACTCAAGGACGAGGAGTGGCTGCTGACCGAGTGGTCCGAGGGCGCCAAGGATTCTTCGACGGTACGAAGCTTGGCAAAGCGCCTCCTATCTCGGAGACGTGCGGTAGAGGTCTCGCGTTCAAGGCCTGCTCACTGCGAACCGCAAGACACGCCTGCCCCTGTGGAGCGCCGCGGGGTTGGACCGGGACCGCCTCCGAGTGGATGCGTTTGGCGTTACGGTGCCCTGAACTATCCTGAGCGCCTTGCTGCGGTCCGGCGCGGGGCCGTATTCCGCCTCTACCGCGGAGCAGTAGGAAGGACGTTCGGCGATTTTAACGCGCCCCCGAGCAAAATGCCTACTGCTAGGGCCCAAGTCGTCCACTTCGTCTGAGACCATCTCAATGCGCTGAGGTCGAACCACAAAGCCGAAGACGTCGTTCACGGCGACGGCCACCCGCTTGAGGCAGGCCTCAACCCGTCGCGCAGCCAACTCCTTACCTCCGCATGCCAAGGAGCGGTTTGTCGTCTTCCCCCGGGGTGTCTGCGGTAGCGACCTCCACGGGAACGCTGCCGTTTTGGAGAGCACTCAGACCACGACGCGACACCGTATACTGAGACGAAACGGCGGAGGGCGTTACCCGCACCAAGCCAGCATCTTGCAGATGGCTAAGCGTTGGCCGCAGATCTTTTGCATAAACTTCGAGGGTCTTAGCGATATCGTGGTTGGAAACTGGACCACTTGAGCGGCCGACTTCTTGAAGGACTGTAAAAGCAAAAGCATCTCTGCCAGCTGACGAGAACTCTTTCATTCGCTGATTACGAACTCCGCTGTTGGCCACTCCGCCCAACGCACTGATTGTGCCCAGCATGAGGGCATCCCCGGGTGCAATGCTGGTGCCCGGTGTCGGGATGGTTTGTCGGGAGAACACGATGTGTGCCTCGTTTAGTGTGGATTTTAAGAGCCGTTGAATCGACAACTCATCATCCGCAATGGCCTCCGCAAGAATGTCTGAAAGGCAACCGAGCTGCTTTTCGGCAAGTCGGATCTGCCCCGCCTGGAGGGCCTCGGAGAAACGTGCGGTGAGCTGCGATACTTCGGCCTGGTCGATCGGCATTGACTCTCTCCTTGAATCTCTAAGTGTGAGTTGCGGGTGCTGCAGAACACAAGCGTTTTGTGCAAGAAAATTTGAACTTTCCTGGCGCGGGTAGAGCTCAGGAAATGATGGCATTGCATTTCATGAGAATGGAGCCTCGGCATCTGACCACCCTCGGCTCGAGGGGCTGGCTTTTGGGCGCAGGATTTGGCAGCCCTCCTACTAAAGCTTGAACAGCTATCAACGGCTTCTACGTGATGGTCAATGCGAGGTATGCGGCCCGTAGCGCTATGTATGCTAGGAGAACGTAGTTGGCTAAAATAGGCGTTCATCTCGACTCCCTCAGCGTCGGCGAACTCAACAGCTTGATAGAGGAAGCTAAAGCTCGCCTTGAAGCCAAGAAGGAGGGCGCGAGGGCAGCCCTCATAGAGGAGATGACCAGCAAGGCCGCCGAGCTTGGGCTCAGCCTCGATGCGCTTCTTGGCAAGCAGGCTGCGCCACAGACCACGGTACGTAAGGTACGTGGTGACACGGGGCAGTCAGTGGCCATCAAGTACAAGGGACCAAATGACGCGACGTGGACTGGCCGCGGCAGAATGCCTCGCTGGCTCACAGAAGCTGTTGAACGCGGCGCGAAGAAGCAAGATTTTGCCGTTTGATCGGCATCCCCGCCAGCGGCTTAGCCTCTGAAGAAGCAGGTAGGTGAAGCCTCCTGCGGTGCTGCAGACTGAGCATGCTGGCGAACAGAACGGTCGAAGGCAGATTTTTCCACGTGTAAGTCACACTACAGCCACCGGGCCCTCCCCTTCAGGGCCAATCAGTTCAAGCGCGCCTCTCGCCGTGGCTATCCTAGATACCATTTCGCGCCGCCTCAACTTCAGCGAGCGCGCCCCCTCGTCTACCTTTTGGGCTTACCAGATGAGCACATCTAGTTTGCGCTCCTTCTCCTCCTATCCACCCAGAATACTCTTTACATGCTGGATCCCGGCCGCAAGACGGGCGCATTGCTTCCTCGCAGCCAGCGCTGCCCAGATCCCTTCCCCACCGCCTGGATTTCTTTCTCTGCGGCTTTGACGTCCACAAGGCGTCAAAAAGCGCTGAATTGGAACCTTCCCAAACTTGATTTATGTCCCTGGGTCAACGCAGAAAACTCACGTCAGGCCGGGGTTCCGATTGGCACCGATCGTGACAATTTTCAGTGCTGGGAGGAGGATAGTCGAAGGTTCAGGGGAGGACTACTAGGCACGCTACTCAGGGATCGGCACCGGACGGGTCGCATCATCGAGTGGTGTCGTGACGACACAGCCATAAATGTCAGCCGCGAAGTGGTTCCGGTGAGGGCTTGAAGCCCGCCTTTCGCAGGCGTTCCGCAGCCAGATCTAGGGCGTTCAGCGCATCGTCCCCCCGCCGATCAACCATCAGTGGCTGGATGTCCTTATTGGCTTTGATGGCGGCGCGCACCTCCCGGAGCCACTTGCGGCTCGCCATCGCCACTTGCTTCGAAGGAGCGCCTAACGCTTCCTCGACGGCTAGGCGGTCCGGCTGGCCCAGGATGAACAGACGGCCGAACATGCCCTGCGCCTCCGACACATGATAAAGGTCGTCCGCGTTAGGTGTCCTTCCGTTGGCGAGCTCCAACAAGGCGTCACAAGCGGCAAGGTAGAATGCACCGGCTTCGGGCGTGATCGGCTTGCGGCCGCCAGGATCACGGCAACTGGTCGTATCAGCTTCCATAAGATCTCCAGAGAGCGAACGAAATGACTGGTTTCGTAACAAGCAAGCCGCTTTCCGACCAGTCCCGACGTTTCAGCGGACGGCATCTGCCCCCCCAATTAGCCGAGAGCCCGGCCAAGGCGGCCGCGCAGGCAGCCAGCTCACTCACGCGTGGAAGCTTGGGGGGCCGGTGGTCACGGTCTAATCCGGACCACGAGCGGTGGCGTCGGCGAGAGGAAAACCAGCAGCCCTTCCGTCGCACCGGTGCTCCCCAGATACTGGCTGAGTTGGCCGCAGTACTCCGTCACGGCCTTCTCGCTCGGCGCGACATCGCTCTTCCAGTCGATCACTTGCGAGCAGCCGCCGTCCGGCTCCAGCACCACGGCGTCGGCCACCCCGAGTATCACCGTCTCGGCTCCATCGAGGAGCCGACTCACCGCAACGGGCCACTCCGGCACGAGACGGGAGCGGACGGCCGCTATCTCCGGCACGGCAAGCCCGCGCATCACCGCGTCCGCCATCTCCAAGGTGTCGGCATCGTTCGGCGCCAAAGCAACCTGGGCGAGGAGTTCGGCGCCGCGTCCTGCAAGCGCTTCCTTGGTCTCTGACGTCTCCCCGGTCAGAACCTCCTCCAACAGCTTGTGGAGCACGAGCCCGCGCGCCAGACCGCCCCGCGTTGCACTGACCTCGGCAACACCAAGCTCCTCTCCGACCAAGGTCGCGACGTTCCCCGCATCGGCCTGCTCGGCGAGGTGGGGCGTCAGCCGCCGGAGACGAGGCGTCGCGTCCATTATGCGATCGGCTTCGGCGTCGAAGGTCGTCCGGTCTTGGAGGTTGGGCGAAGCTTCCGGCATCTCGATATTCGCCAAGGGAAACTCATCGCCGAAGCAGGCCATATCCGTGAGGCCCAGTTCGAGCAAGGCGGCCCAGCTCTTCGGCTGGGGGCCGCCCGGCAGCCGGGGCACCATGAGGAGATCCCGCGGACGGGTCGCCGCCACGTACCACAGGCGCTCGCGCTCAAAGCGCACCTCGCGCTCCTCCCGAGTCAGCGCATCGCCGCAGCCCCAGGGGTGGATGCCGTAGACCGCCATGTGGATACGGCCCAATTCGTCGCAGGCGTAGTCGACCGTGCCGGACAGCTCGGAGGAGGTGTTGACCGGGATGACTACCGGCCATTCCAGGCCCTTGGCGGCATGCATGGTCACCAAGCTCACGGACCGCAGATCGGCGTCGGGGCGGGCATCCGGCGACTTGTCGGCCGCTTCCCATCGCTGGCGCATGCGCTCGGCGAAGGCACGGATGCCGCGCACGTCGTAGGCCCGCGACATCTCCAAGAACAGGTCGACGTTGGCGAGGGCAAGTTCTGCGACGCGTCCCCCGCGCTGCCGCAGCTTGGCCCGGACGTTCAGCCTTTCGACAGCACGGCAGAGCAGGATGTGCGGGGAGCAGATGCGCTTGCGTCTCGCCAGGGAGGCAAGCGTGACCAGCGTGCCCCGCAGGCCCTCGTCTGGCACCAGGTCAGGGTCCATGTGCAGGCCGAGCTGCGCCGGGACAGGACGCCCGGCATTGTCCGTCGTCGGCGGCTGCGCCGCCACCGCGTCAAGCAGCACCTCGTCTGGGAAGCCCACCATCGGTCCTCGGAGAAGGGCGCCGAGCGCTAGGCGGTCTCGGCTGTCCGCCAACACGCGCGCGAGCGCAATGAGGTCTTGCACCTCTTGGCGGCGGTAGAAACCCTTGCCCGCCTGTGTCGCCACGGTCAGCCCGGCATCCTCAAGCGCGCGCTCGTAGCGCCACAGGTCCGTGCCCGTGGGCGAGAGGAGCGCGATGTCGCGCGGCTCGCACGGCCGCAGCCCGCCTTCGGCCCCGCGGTCGCGAACCATGGCACTGCCGACGAGCCGCAAGCAGAGCTTGGCGACCTCGTCGGCTTCCTTGTCGCGCACCTCGGCCGCCTTGGGTTTCTCGAGCTCGAGCAAGAGGCCAGCCACGCCGGGGGACTCCAGGAGGTCGTCGCCGTCGGCCGTCAGGTCCGCGAACCCGGCCTGCCCGTCGGCGGAGAGGCAAGGACGGAACCGCTCGTTCACGTACTCGAGAATGCCCACGCGCGACCGGAAGTTCCGCGAGATGGAGAGGACGCTGGACGGGTCGTCGCGCAGCAGGAACTGGCGCGCCCTGAGGAACGCGGCCAAGTCGGCGCCGCGGAAGCGGAAGATAGACTGCTTGGCGTCTCCGACCAGGAACAGCGATCCGCCACGCAGGGACATGTCCGTCCAGGACGTGCCCGCTTCGGCGCTGGCCGGATCCCCGCAGAGATGCCAGAGGATCTCGAGTTGGACGGGGTCCGTGTCCTGGAACTCGTCGACGAGGACGGCCCGGAAGCGGCTTGCTAGCTCGGCGCGGACCTCGGGGTTCCGAGCCAGCAGGAGACGGGTCTTCTCCAGCAGGTCATCAAAGTCGAGCGCGGCCGCGTCCCGCTTGGCCGCATCGAAGCGCTCCAGCATCTGACGCGCCTCGCCGGACAGGATGTGGAGAATGCGTCCAGCGGCGGCCGATCGAAGCTCGCCGTGCGCGTCCCGGCACGCCTCGTAGAGCTTGATGGTCCGGTCGCTGAGTTCGTCGGCGTGCGCCTGGGTGCCCTTGCCTCCGCCGATGATCTTCTGCCAGGCGGTCCTGCTGCTGACCCGCGAAGAGGCGTTGAAGTCGCCGCCTGCAGTGGAGCAGCACCCCGGGGGACGCAGCGCGATGAACCAGGGGAGCGATGCGGTCTCCTCAGTGGGCAGCGCGGCGAGCTGTTCCTCCAAGGCGTCGACGATCAGAGGCAGCTTCTCGATACACCTGCCCGGCGCTAGTTCGGCGACGAAGGCCCGCAGGGCGGACACGGCGGATCGGAAGCCGTCCAGGGCTTCGGCGGCGACGCAGGAGCAGTCCTCGACGTCGGCGCCACGGCGGGCCCGCATGGCCCCGGCGAGTTTGCGGAGCGCGTCGGCCGTGCCGGACGGATCTGCGAGGTAGAGCGCAGCGAACGCGTCGTCGGCTTGCGGCTCCCCGGATAGGCGGTCTCGCAACCAGCCCGCGAACTCGTCGTCGAGCATCAGCTCGGCCGCGTCCTGGTCGAGCAGCGCGGCGCCCGGGTCTATACCGGCCTCGACCGGGTACGGCGCCAGCAGCATCCGGCAGAAACCGTGGATGGTGGTGCAGGCGAGGCAGTCCAGATCCTCCCTCGCCCGCCTGAGGTTCGCGCGTTGCACCTCGTCCGGCCCGCTGGGGAAGGCGGCCTCTAGGTCGCGTGGTACGGCCCCGTCGGCGACCAGGTCCACGAACCGTACGATTCGCTCCCGCAGTTCGCTCGCGGAGAACTCGGTGAAGCTGATCGCGGCGATCTCGGACGGGTGCCTGCCTGTGGCGAGCAGCACCACCACCCGCCCGGCCAGGACCGAGGTCTTGCCGGATCCCGCACCGGCCTGCACCAGCAGGGTCCGGTCGATGGCGGTGAGCGCGGTGGAGCGGGCGGCCGCATCCTCCAGGAGGGCTGAGTCGAGCGGCATCAGGGAACGTCCCAGAAGGCGGTGATGTCTGGACCGAGCAGCTCACGCGCGGCGGATTTCTTGGGGCCGAGCATGGTGCCGGGGACGACGGGCAAGGCGAAGCCGAGGTCGTCCACCTCGCCTTGCGCATTGCTCTTGGGATTGCGTTCGTCCTTGTAGCGGGAGCCCGCCGCCACGCCGGGAAGCGCGAGTCCGTTCAGCATGTTGGCCTCGGCGGCTGCCAGGGCCTGGGTGAGCTTGCCCATCGCGGCCTTCGGATCGTCCAGCGGGTCGTACTCTCCCTCCGTGGGAGCGCCAGCTTCCTTGGAAGGGTAGAGCAGGCCGGTGTCGATGATCGCCTCACCGCTGAGTAAGGCCTCGACGGCGAAAGCGTAGAGGCACCGCTGCACCTCGCGTCCGCCGCGGAGTTCGTAGCGACGCTTGAACCGGCCGGTCTTGTAGTCGACCACCCGTGCCCGCGAGCCGTCCCCGGCCACGTCGACACGGTCGATGCGCCCGCCCACAGTCAGCCCCGTCCCGGGGACCGGTACGGCTGCGGTCGTGTCCCAGGGCGCCTCCTTGCCCTCGGGCCGTGCGAGCGACCCGAACGGGACCTCCGAGTAGGAGCGCTGGCCCGGCAGCGGGTCGAGAGGGTAGAGCAACGCGTTACTCGCGACCGCGCCAACCTCGTCCAGGGTCCGCCGCCAGAGGAGCATCGGCGGGACCGGTTGCTCCTGCTCCCAGCGGATGGCGAGCTCGGTCAGCTTATCGGCAACGAGACGCTCGACGGTCCCCGAATCCAGGGCTGTGCTGCCACGCGGCAGGTCCGGCACCACTGCGTCAAGCACCTGGTGCACCAGATCGCCGAATGCGCGTCCGTCCATCTCGAGCGGTGCGCTGTCGATCTCCGGTGCACGCATCCCGAGGGCGTATGTCCACATGAACCCGATGGGGTTGCGCAGGAGCATGGCCAACGAGGTCGCGGACTGCGTCCGTCGGAGCGCGGCCACGATCGCGGGATGGCTTCGGCGCGCGACGAGGCCGTCGTGCGTGGTAATGTTGGGGTGACGCCATGCGCGCCAGCATTCGTCGGCGCGCCCTGCCTCTTCCGTGGCCGAAAACTCGTCCGGCCGTGCCATCAGCCGGTCCGGCTCACTCATGGCGTGCCGCGGGATGCCGGTGCGGTAGAGGAGCTCCGGCTCCTGCTCGGTAACCAGAGGGCTGACACCGAGCCGCCTGCCGCCTGCCTCGCGGCGGCTGAAGGAACGGACCACCTGCGCCCCGGCCGATGCCTGGATTGCCAGGAAGCTGCGCCGGTCAGCTGCGGAGATCGTGGTCTCCTCCAGGACAAAGCCGTCGAGCACGCGCCGGGGCAGCAGCGGATCCTCGGTCGACGGACGAGGCCAGGACTGGGCGTTGAGCCCGAGCAGCCAGACGTAGGGGCGTGGGCAGGAGGCGAGCGCCGACGCTGGCATCCACATGACGCAGGCCGCTTGGTCGCGTTCGCGGTCCTCGGGCAGGCGGATGCTGGCGAGTTCCCGGTCCAGCGCCGTCGCGGGCGCCTGCATCAGCGCGCGGCGCCAGAGTTCCCTGGATGGCCCACGGAGCAACCGCTCCCCCAGCTCGGCGGCGCCGTCCGGTCCCGCCGCGAGCTTCTCGACGAACGGCAGAATGACCGAAGCGACCGCTTCGTCGCCGTCGCGCCCGAGCGCGTGCCGCCAGTACTCCGGAGCGCCCAGTGGTGCCGAGGGGGGCAGCCTGCGTGACCAGTCAGCGGGCAGGTCCTTGAACTCCGGACTGCCCACGGCTCCGGACAAGGAGACGGCGCGCCGCACCCGTTCGCGGGAAAGGCCGCGCAGCAGCACGTCGGCCAGCGCCGCCGCGGCCTGGCCGTCAGGAGTGTGCAGCGCGTTACGGCCGTGCCCAAAGTGGACAGGAATCAGGCACTCCTCACTGAGCGAGGCAACGAAGTCGTCGTAAGGAGTGGTGGAGGCGGCCGCGATCGCGATCTCGTCAGGCTTGGCGACCCCGGACGCTATGAGGCTACGGGCCCACCTCATCGCCTCGACTACCTCGTGGCGGGGGCTCGCGCAGCTCACCGTCCGTGTTGCCGGGTGCCTGGGTGCCGCGCGGCGGACCTCGACGCCGCTGGAGACGATCCAGGTCGGCACGGGGAATGGCCCGGCGTCCCAGCACACCGGCACGACGGTGGCGAGCCCTTCGACTAGCCCGCGCCAGCACGGCGCGAGGTCCGGAAGGTGCCGCAGCTCGACAGCGCCGACCATGGCTGGCGCATGCTCCAGCCTGCCGAGCGCTCGGCGGACGAGATCAGCGGGCTTCAACTGCCCCTTGGGCAACCGATCGAGCACCGCTGCCTCAATGCGCGCCAGGGCTGCAAGGCGCGGGTGGCGACCGGCATGTGCCTCCAGGTCGAGATCCGCGTCCCAGGCGCGGCGCAAGCTGGTGGCCAGCGTCTTGGGAACGCCGGGAAGGTGCCGGATCTCGGCCAGGTCGCCGAGTTGCTCGTCGGTCGCGGCCCGAAGAGCGTCGGACACGGACTCGACCAGCAGATCGGGCTGAACCGGGCTGAGCAGCCCGCCTGCTAGGCGCGCGGCTAGCCCCTCTATCGGGGTGACGCGTGCGCCGTTACCCGCACCCGATCGTGCAAGGTCCAGCCTCGCCGCCTCGAACTGGGGACGCGCGGCAACGACGATGGTGCGCCTGAGCATGGAGGCCCCTAGTCAACCGAGCAGGGCGACCTCCCCACTACAGGGGCGCAGGGTTTCGTGAGCGACACCTGTAAGTCCAGGAGGAATGCACGCACTACCATCATTAAGTAATTGTTCGTGCTTTGTTCTTAAATCTAAACCAAGTACGTTGTGGTGTCGGTGCACGAGAAAGACGATCGGAAAATCAGATCTATCCTCGCGCGGATAAGCATGCTTCGACCTGGACTTCGGAAGACGTCCCGTGATGAGCGATCGTCACGCTAGACCTCCTAGTGTGATGCTGAAGCCTGTTGGGGTCTGTTCATGAAGGCCAGGAGACGGTGAGGTATGCTCAGCCCTCGCCGTCTCTGCCACCTCGCAAGGATGCGCGTTCAGGCGCGTCTCGCTGCGCACTCATTCGGCCGGGTGCAACTCCAATATTAAGCCAGTTTCGCTAGCCCTCCAGAAGGCCATTTCTGCTAAAGCCCAGGAGCAGGCCGTCAAGGCGCCTGAGATCCTGGGGTGTCGGGTTGCCTGCGGGGTGAAGCCTCACTGCCAGCTCACGCACGCCTTCCACGATCGCCACGGCTTTTCGCAGGTTAGGCACTTCGCCCGGCCGCAGCCGAATCTCCGGGGCAATCCCTAGAAATTGGAATGAGCGGACGAGATGAATGTCCGGCTTGCATGCTAGGCCAAAGTCGGTAAGCAAATGAAGCACTGTGATCGTGCCCCAGTACTCCCCTTTCTCCTTTCGCAAGGTCTCGACATTAGTGAGGAGGTCCGCCCCAACCAGGTCGGCATAGGGCGCCCTCGGCGAGCGCTCCACTCGCTTTCGAAGAGCCGCCGCCGCGCCTTGGATGGCGAGCATCCTGTGGGCTGCGATGCCAAAGTCGGAATACAGAAGCCTTGCTGTCTCCCCATCCAACTCGAATGCTTTTCGCTTTCTCCCAGGTTCAACCCGGCGCACGTGAAAGGATGAGTCCGGAAGCCCAATGGTGTGCCAGGCATCTCTCAGGTGCGGGGCTGCCGCCTGTACCCGGACTTCCGCGGAGGAGATTCGCGCGTTCGCAAAGACCGGCTTGTCCCAGAGGATCTCCCAGCAACTCGCGGGACCGCTGACTAGGGCATCGCGCGTGTTGTCCGCCAGAGCCTGTGCAAGATCGTAGGAAGCGGGCGCCCTCTCCCGCAAAGCTGCCTCAAGCCGTCTGAAGGTCGCAATCATCCCAATGGACGCCTCATCCAATTTTTCCAGGGGCCGCCGCCAAACTCCTGGCTCAAAGCAGCCGTGACGATACTGACGCTCTGGTCCTGGCGGGAGCGTGCAAGCTGCAGCGACGTCGCCGCATCGACGTCATGTGAGCTAGGGGCGTCGAGCCACGCCATTCCCGGCAAGCTGGCCTTGGCGTCAGAAGCAAGCCGCACGGACCACCATGCCAAACAGATGATCCTCAATCGATGAACGGGTAAGCGGCCACCCATCGCGCCAAGCTACCCACGGGTCGGTCGTCCGACCGCGCCAGCATCTTGGGATGGGCGAAGACCACAAAGCTCTCCTTTGCGCGTGACACCGCCACATTCAGCAGATTGGGCTTCTCGTCCAAAAACGCCGTTGAACCAGGATCGGTGGCGCCAATCGAGAACAGCACAACAGGCGCCTCTGCACCCTGGAGACGATGCACGGTCCCGATCACCATGCCGTCGAACTCGGCCGAGGACAGGACCTTGCGGATCGACTGCTCAAGCAACCGGGCATGGGCACGGTAGGGAGTGATTACCACGAGCGACCTGCCGAGCGGCTTGCCGCGCGAGACCGACCTGATGGCGGTTTCGTTCTTACGAATCCAGTCCACCACGGCCGCTGCCTCGGCACGATTGTGCAGGGATCCTTCCCTGGGTCTCTCGATCTGCCCTGCCACCGCCACATGGGCCACCGGCATCATATGGTTGTCTGGCTCAGGTTGCCTAACAGGGATCATGCGGCCCCCGTAAACCTCCTTGTTGCACCACTCGATGATGGCTGGCAGGCAGCGGTAGTGCCGGGACAGCATGACAGGTTCGTGCATGCTCGCCCGGTTTGCTAGCAGCATGGCCGACCCACGCGACACCGAACCTGGCCCCTCCGCAATCTCCAGGGGCACCCCCTTGAGGCGGCAGGCGCGGCGCAGCAGGTCGTCCCTGGCAGCCGTCTCGCTCCAGACCGGCTCGAGTTGCAGGATGTCTCCCACGACCAGGGCGCGCCGGGTGTAAGCCAGGGCGGCCGACACGATCTCGGGCTGCGCCTGCCCCGCCTCGTCGATAATGAGGAGGTCTGCCACCCCCCAGGCCATCCCATTCACGGGGTTTCGCATGACCATGGCAACACGAGGAATACGGTGAGCGGTCGCCACTACGCATGGAGCGATCATGAGGGCGCCATCGATTTCGGCTCGGAGTGCCTTCCCTGGTTCGAAGACAGGGCCGCTAGGCGAGGACGTCCTTTCCCGGTGCCACATCAGGTGACGCGCCTCCCAGTAGCGCGCAGCCAGATGGAAGGCGATGACGCGGGGTCCGAGGTCCATGAGGTCCTCGAAGGCATGGAACACCTGGGACGGGGTGACTAACTCTGTCCCGTTCAGGATCTCGGTGAGCGCATCTACCGATATGGGCGATGCGCCCGGAGCGCGCCGGATTGAGATGGCCGCGCGGACAGCCGCTATCACTGGCCGCTTACAGGCATTCAGGCGGTCCAGAGCGGCCTGGTAGGCTCGCCAACGATCAGCGGCAGCCTGGAGCCGTGCGACTTCCGCACGACCGGCCACCAGCTTCCCGGTCGCCTCTACAAGTTTGGCGCGGGCTTGTGTTAGCAGTTCAGGAGCCAGACGTGCCGGATCATCAGCGCCGCCTTCTGTCTCTGGCATCTCGATATGGGCATCCCACACCAGTCGCACGGCTTTCGCGCGCTGCCCCGTCAGTCGAGCGAACCAGCCGAAAATTCCACCCCGATTAAGCGTGCGATCCGCTTCCTGCAGACCATCCACGCGCTTCTGCCAAGCAGCCATGTCGTCGCGCAGGAGCACCGCGTCGCTTTGAACCTGGGGAAGGCGCGCTTCCGCACCGACATCGCCAGGCCTGCACTCTCCCCGTTGACGAGCGGCCTCGCTCAGCAGCGGCAGGATGAAACGCAAGGCCTGACGGGCATCCCGTTGGGCCTTAGCCACCTCTCTCACACGCTTCCGCAGTTCCGCAGCGGCCTGATCGACCGACAGCCCCCCGAGGCCGGTGTAGACGCCGAAACAGGCCAGCCACTCTTCTTCCGCCTTCCCCAGGCCGTGCGCCAGCAGACCTGATGCCGCACCGAGATACTCGGGGATAGGAGGCGGCGCGTTCTGAGGCGCAGTTCTCCGAGCGAGGATCTGGAAGCGTCCCCACTCGGCGGCAATGTCCTGATGCTGCTTTAAGGCAGGCTTTCCGCCCGGTTTTAGTGCTGCTGCGACGGCCTGACACGCCGTCACGATTTGCGCCCTGGGGGAGAACCAGCCAAATGAGCGCACTCCTCGTAGCCAGCGTGCGTGGAGAAGTCCGTTCATGGCAAATTCGGCCGCGATGTCGCCGAAGCCATCGATCACGTTGGTAACGGCCTTGTTGGTAGCGGCGGTCGCCAGGATGAAGGCAGGACCGGGCATCGCCTCCTCCCGCAGCAGCGGTGCCACAATGGCAGAAGCAACCACCCCCTTCATCATAGAAGTCTTGCCCGTGCCCGGCGGTCCCTGAACCGCCATAATGTCGGAGACCGATGTTGTCAGCACGGCTTCTCGCTGGGATGGATCGAGCGGATAGCATTTGCGGCGGGAGCGATCCGTGTCGTCGGGCGAATCCATGTGGCCGAGATGGGCGTCAGCCGCTGCCATCAGGCTCTCCACGCCCAGAGGGGCGAGGGGCTGCCCAGCCTTCTCGGTCCAGCGGTCCATCAATCCCGGCAGCGGCGCGCCAAGCTGGTACTGCAGTATCCGGTCGTAGGTTTCGGCGATGCCCTGCGCTGCGCCGCTCTTGTCGTGGTATTGAACCAGGCGCGCCACCAGGGGCGTGCGGCCGCCCATGGCGCCTGGAGCTTCCGTCAGGTCAGAGGAGAGCGGGTCACACCTCGACACGACAGACAGGAGATTGATCCCACGCCGAATCCACTCCTGAACATCTGCCGTGGTCTCTGCCTGGAGCTGGTCCCGGTTCCAGCTTTCGGCCTCGTCCGATTGTCCGATGAAGCTGTCGTTGGCTAGCGCTCCCGGACGATCTAGAAGCCTATCGTTCAGGCGCGGCAGCGCCTCTTCAGGAATGGTCAGGCGCCCCCACGCCCTGCGGTCGTGTATCGGCTCAATGCCGAACGGTATGGCGAGCAGGACTCTGGCGGGCGGCTCGGTCCGTCCGATCAGGAGCATGAACGGTTTGGGATCGTGCACATCGATTGGGAGAGCATCGGGAAGCGGCGTCGGTACCTGGAGGGGGATGTCGTCACCAACTGGATCCTCCTTGAGGAGCGCATCCAGGTCTTCGATGCCAATGGCGTTGCGCCAGTACCCGACGATCTTTCCAGCCCCGAGCGCCTTGCGTGCCACCCGCCCGGGGAGTGGCATCCAAGGCATAAGGCGCAGGTCATCAGCGCTAGGTGGAGCGTACCAGAACTTGGCTGTGGGGTCCCAACGCGCACCGGCGGACTTCGCCAAGTCCCGCTCCTCATAGTCTACGCGAAGCCATAGGCCTCCGTCCGAACGGGGTGGCGGGAATGGCTTAGGCGAGTAGGAACGCTTTGCTCCCCTGGACGCATCCGGGACTGGTGCACTGGCGCCAGGGTCCGATTTCATGAGCGAGTTCCGTGCATCTTCAATTACTTATGCGTGTGCGGTATCTGGTACGCAAGCGGGGTCGCACTTCCCACCTAGTGGTAAATCGCTCTGGCGCGTCCAGGGCGCCATGGCCCTCATCGAAGGAGCAGGTTCCTGCCTCTCCTCGGTGAAGTCCGTCACGTTCTCCTGTACGTAGCCTGGCTTCTCGCATTCGGTGATCAGGTACATGGCCCAGCGGTCCTTACGTCCGCTGCGGAGGGCATTATGCACGACCGAAAGGTCACCCTTCCTCCGCCCCACGGTTGAATGAGACGCCCCGCAAGCGGACGGTATCCGCCGATGGGGTGCACGATGACGACACAGACGACGGATGCCGCTGGTCCTGGCCGGGGTGGTCGGATGTCGCGGCAACGCAAGCGGGATGCGGTACTTCGGCTGCTCCGGGGCGAGGACCTGGAGACGGTCTCGCGGGCGCTGGGTGTGACCGCGGCGACCCTGAGCGGCTGGCGCGACGCCTTTCTGGCGGGCGGCGAGGCAAGCCTGGCGACGCGGCCTGCTGATGGTGAGGCGCTGGAGAGCGAGCGGCTCAAGGCGCGGCTGGGCGAGATGCTGCTCGAGCGCGAGTTGCTGGAGGCGAAGGTGGCGGCGCTCGAGGATGGCCGCCCTTTGGTCCGGCGGAGGTCACGGCCATGAGCCTGACCACCTCGCCGAGCAGCGGCAGGCCTTACGGCCTGGCCCGGGTGTGCCGGATCTGGCGGGCCGCCCGGGCCACGATCTACCGCCATCGCCTGCCGCCCCGAACGGAGACACCCCGGCGACCGGGCCCGGTCGGGCCAATGGCAGATCTGGCGCTGCTGGAGGCGATCCGGGCTGTCCTCGCGGCTAGCCCCTTCCATGGCGAGGGGCACCGCAAGGTCTGGGCGAGGCTGCGCGTGCAGGGCGTCCGGACCTCCCGCCGCCGAGTGCTGCGGCTGATGCGCGAGCACGACCTGCTCGCCCCGTCCCGTGTCGGAGCGCCTCGCGGCCCGCGCAACCACGACGGCACCATCATTCCCGACACCCTGGACACCATCTGGGGCACCGACATGACCACCACCTGGACTGGCGAGGGCCAGGCGGCGGTGTTCGTTGCCGTCGATCACCACAGCGCCGGCTGCGTCGGCCTGCATGCTGCCCGGCGCGGCACCCGCTTCGAGGCGCTGGAGCCCCTCCGGCAGGGCGTGCGCCAGCACTTCGGCGGCTTCGCCAAGGGCATCGCGGCGGGCCTGTCGATGCGACATGACCATGGCTCGCAGTACATGTCCGATGCTTTCCAGGGCGAGCTGACGTTCCTCGGCATCGAGAGCTCGCCCGCCTTCGTGCGGGCACCCGAGGGGAACGGATGCGCCGAACGCTTCATCCGAACCTTGAAGGAGAACCTCCTGTGGGTCCGGACCTTCGACACCGTCGAGCAACTCCGCCAGGCGCTGCTCGAATTCCGCCAGACGTACAACTCAACCTGGCTCATCGAGCGTCACGGCTTCAGAACGCCGGACGCTGTCCGCCAGGATCGGCTTCCACCCGTGGCTCTCGCCGCATAGGCTTCAATCAGGTGTCTCAGAAACTGCGGGCGGTACACCCTGGACAGGGAGCTTGCTCGGTTGCCAGGGGTGGTGCTCTCATCTTAGCCTTCCCTGACCGCTCACGGTCCACCTAGATCCCTTCCTGGCATGGCAATGCCTTGGTCCTATCGCAACCGTGAACCTGCCTAAGGCTAGACAGTCGCGCAGGCTGTCAGACGAATCTTACGGTGTGGGAAGGCGTCTGGTACGGTGGCGACATGACATCAAGTGCCCAGCTAGACGGGTTCAAGTTCCCAAGGATCGAGTTCTGCTTGGCCGATGGACGAATGGAGGTCTCAGCATCCGCTCCGGGCGTCAGCGTTTCTGACCGTGCCGAGCCTTCTACTGCGCATTCGCCACCGCAGATTTCTTCAGGCGACGTGGGGTCCCTAATACGTTTGGCGGCGGAGGCCGCTCGACGCGTTGAAACTGAACTGCCCGGTCATCTGGCACGTCGCGACCGAGCGTCCCGCAGGTGGGCCAGGGCATCGCGCTTTCCGCTTGCCCCCTTTCTCTCCTGGCGCCTGGCTGCGCTCCGGTCGGCCGCCGCCATCGCGGAGGCCGAACTCCAATCAGCCGCGTCCCAGCGGAACGCATGCCGGATCACTGTCCGCTTCGCCTTCGGAAAGCGGGTTACGCGAGCATATCTGGCGGTTGTCGCTGCGTTCGATGAACTTAGCAGGACAGGGACAGCCTGGGAGGTTGGCTCACTCCCTGCAACCCCACCATCCCACCCCTTAGCAGGCCCGCAGATCCAACGAGACGCAGTACAGTTCGCCCCCACTTTCCAGGCATTCATGGACGCCGGATGGCCTGGGCTGTCGGTTCGGAAACTTAACGGCTCCGTGGTTGAACTTTACCCCGGCTTTGTCATGCTGCGCTCAGGCGATGACCCAACGCTCGTGAGCGTGCTGGAGACGAAGCTGGAATACTCCGAGCGGGCTGTCGCCGAGGCGATCTCACCAGCGGCGGATGCCACGATCCAGCACCTTGCCTGGGAACGCGCCAACAAGGATGGCAGCCCAGACCAACGATACGTCAACAACCGGAGCGTCCCCTTCGTTCGGTACGGCCTGATCATCGTCAGAGGGCCAGGCTTTTCTCCGCGAAGCTATCTGATCAGCAACCTCAAGTCCGCACAGGGCTTCGCGACCGCCTTCGCTGACTATCAGCGTGTCCTGACTGAGGAGGCACAGGCTCCAAGGGATGTCGCCGATCGACGGACGTCAATAGCTGAGCTAGTCAGCCTCCGCGCCGATAACCGCCCTGTGGTCACGGTTCCTCCCCCGCCTCAGACGGGCCGAGCGCACGAATACACGGCGGCTGCAGCCGTCGCTGCCGTCTGCGCCTGGGCCGTCCTGAGCAATCCATCCCTTGGCGGGCAGGCCACGGCCTGGGCGTCCCGTCAGTTGCCAGATCGCGCGGCCTCGCCGACCAGCGAAGCGCCTCCCGCTTTGGCAGTACAATCGATCGCCCCGGCACAGCACTCGGCTTCGCCGGAGCCCACTCACCCCACCATACTGGGCCAACCAGAATTGCCGTCTCCAGTCCTGGAAGGCTCACCATTGCCGACAGCTGAAGCGTCCGTCTCGGTCACGTCTCCGGCCACCAGAAATATCCCGCCCGCTCGCGAGCAGATCGTGACCAAGAGCGGCGCGAACATACGGTCGGCGCCGAACGGGGAAGCCGAGGTGTTGCGGACGACCTCAAGCGGTACACGCCTCAATGTCTTCGGGCGATCCGCAGGATGGGTCCGGGTTGGAGGGACGGAAGCATGGGGCTGGATCCACTCGAGCCTCCTGGACACCGCGCGTTGAGGATCACCGGCCCAAACATCGGTCACGTTCCTGGACGGGTTGGCCTCGCTCAGCACAGGCTGCCACCTCTCAGCTCTCGATCTTCAGGCGCTTGATGCCGTCCGACCTCGCCATCCTCCAGATCGTCGGCGGTGCCCTACTTTCCGGGTCGGTTTTCCTGATTGCTCGAGCTGTCAGCCGCTCACGGGATCGATCCTGCACCGACGCACTCCGTGGAGATGCAGTCCCGTTCATCGGCTCTGCCGAGCAATGGCACAACGATGCCGAGCAGCGTGCCAAGTTGACACTGGATCAACTGGTCCGGCTGGAGAAGTCCTTGCCTACGGTGGGACCGCTAACCGTACGCACCGCCGCCCCAGCTTCCGAACCAGTGACGCCCCGCCTGGCACAGCCGTACTCTCGGGAGTTTCACACGTCATCCCTGGTGGCGCATCCGGAAGAGCCTCGCGGTTCAGACGACGAGGGTACTCGAGAGCAGTCTGAGGCCACCTTCCAGCCCGAGGAGGCCATTCCGGTCCAAGCGGCACCGGCACCATCGCAAGGGCACCCGATAGTGCATCTTCCAGAGGTGGCAGCACCTGCTGAACGATTGCTCAACGCGATCCGGGGGCGGGCAGACGGCGATTCCATCCGGCCCGATAAACAGACCGCACCAAGCCCGACTGCTGCTCCTGCCCAGCCGAGTGACGTGGTTCCGGCCAGTACGAAATCAGGCATTTCGAACATTGCTCCGCCAGACCTGCGGCCGAACCTCGCGGCAACCGTATTCAAAATTCATGATTTGGATCGGGAGTATCGTGACGAGGCCACCTCACAGCCCAAGGTCAATCAGGCCCCCACCGCCTCACCACGCCCGACCGCTGCGGAGATTGTCGCCCAGGTTCTCGCTGCCTTGCCGCCTGCCAATCCGCAAGCTCTGGGGAGAGCAGCAACCGTGCCTGAGCGCCAGATCGCCCAGAAGCAGGACGATTCCGGCCTCTCAAGAGTTTTCATTCGTGAGACCGAGAACCCGGCCTCGCCCGGGACGTATGCTCCCCAACCCGAAAACGGGTCTGGAGCTTCAGGGGACGACAATGCGCTCTCCAACTTTTCGCTTCGATCTCCCTGGGATGCCGGTACGCCCCGTCCGCCATTGGCCGGTCACGATGCACCAACCCGCCCGTCCGAGCAGGCACGCAGCGCCTCAGAAGGGGCCGTCTGGATAGCGCCGGGCGCTGAGATCACCATACGGCATACTCGCATCTCCGGCGGGATGATCTACGTAGGCGAAAGCCTCCCCAATCCTAGGGGCTGGGGGGATGACAACGCTCTCATCAACCCCTCGCTTACAATCGCCAGGAAGTACCAGCCCGGGGATGATATCGGGGTATTCCACTCGCCCGAATACGCCCACCTGACTTCGGCTGGGCGGCGCGCATACATCGACTGGCTTGCTGAAGGGCGATCTGATCCAAAGGCTGAGAGTGGCCTTGTCCTCCTGTTCTTCTACGGTTTGGAGCGAAGGCTCTTCCATGAGCGGGAGGTGTCGGAGGCGCCAGTGCTGGTCGCCGAGGTGGAGCGCCTGCTCACCATTTACGGAGCCCAGGGACCGTTCCGGAACCACGCAGCTAACTTCTTAGCTGCTGCAGCTCTCCTCGTGGGCAAGGCACCGGGCAGGGTCGAACCGGCACCTGCGACAGAATGGCTGACCGAGATCCCCCTCGCGACGCTGCTGCATCTCGGGGCAGTGCTGGCCGAGGGAAGGCCACTTGATGCTGACGATGCGCTCCTCTGGGTACTCGGTACGCCCGAGGCACGCCTCAGGACTCCGGGCCAGCGCTGTTTCCCGGAACTTCGCCAAGTCTTCGCTGCCCGCTTCGGCGGAAGGCATCCTAAAGGCCTCGCTCTCCGCACGCCCAAGCGCCGCATCACTGCGACCTACCGCGCCGCCAGCGGTTCCTTCACTGCTGTCATCCCCGGTGCCCATGAGAACCTCCCAGACATCTCCGGGATCAGCGCCCCACTGGGGGAACTGCGAGACCTCCTGGAGGCCAGCCAGACGGATCTTGAAGCCTACAGCCGCCTTCTTGGACGCAGGCCCGAGGCACGCGGCAGTCTAGAGGCTGCGGTGCTGCTGCCCGCACCCCTTCGGGAAGCGGCAACGGCCAAGGCCGCGGAGGAGACCCGCAAAGTCCTGTTGCCCCTGCTGGAGGGCAGGGCCCTCACGACCATCGCCCCTCGGGCCCTGTTCAGCGCTTTTGGTATCACCTTCGATGAAGGCGCGAAGCGACCCCCCGCAACCGTGCTCGCCCAGCTTACCCAACGGCTAGATGTGCTCGGTTTTGGCTTCGAGCCTGATAGACGCTACGGCAGCGAGGCGGTGGCGGTCGCCGCAGACATGGTGCTCTTCGAGGCACCTGAAGGCGCGCCCGTCGATCCCGAGCGCCCCGCCTTCATGCATGCGAAGGTCACAGTAGAGGTCGCGATCCTTGCCGCGGCGGCCGATGGTGATGTCTCCGACCAGGAGTTCGACGCGGTGATCCGCAACGCTCGGGCGATCTCCGGACTGAGCCCTGCGGAGGCCCTACGTCTAGAGGCCTTTACATGGTCACTGCGTATTCGCGCCAAAGGTGGCGATGCCCTGCGCCGTCTCGCGGGCCTACCCCTCGAGGCCCGGCAGGCCATCGCACGCTCGGCCATCGCTGCCGTACTCTCTGATGGCCAGGCATCTCGAATCGAGGTCGCATTCCTTGAGCGACTATACCGGACCCTCGGACTGCCACCCGAGACCGTACATTCCGCGCTCCACCAGGGAACGAGCACCGATGTGCGGGCATCCCGCACGGGGGTGCATGCCCCTGCCGCGCCTGGAACCCGCCAAGGCGTTGCTCTCGATGCTGAGCGGCTTGCACGCATCCGCCAGGAGACAACGCAGGTCTCCTCGCTTCTCTCCGGTATCTTCGCCGACGAACCGGAGCCTGTGGCAGCCACCGACGATGAGGCGCCCGTGCTCGCGCCGCCTGCCGAGATGGCCGCCCGGTTCAGTGGTTTGGACAGCGCTCACGGAGCCCTGCTCGAAACAGTGCTGGTTGCTAGCGAACTAACGATAGTCGAGTTCGAGACCCGGGCGAAAGAACTGCGCTTGTTTCCGGAAGGGGCGATCGAGACCATAAACGACTGGGCCTTCGACCACTACGAGGAGCCTGTCCTCGAGGCAGACGGCGACCTCGTGATCGTCGTGGAGCACCTGCGCGCCCAACTCCTGCTTGAAGAAGAGAAATGACCGTCCAAGCAAAGATCCGTCCCCGTGACCGCGACACCATCATCCAGGCTCTGTCGGCGGGCGTCGTCCCACGCGTCGGCCTACAGCACGTCCAGGTCGGACGGGCACGAGAATTCCAGGCTCTGGTCCGGGACGTCGAGCGTATTGCTGAGGGCGGCTCCTCTATTCGGTTTATCATCGGCGAGTACGGCGCGGGGAAGAGCTTCTTCATGAGTCTCGTCCGGCTCGTCGCGCTGGAGAAGCGGCTACTGACGGTCCATGCGGACCTCGGCCCCGACCGGCGCCTCCAGGCCTCGAACGGTCAGGCGCGCGGCCTCTACGGCGAGAGTGTCCGCAACATGGCGACCCGCACCAAGCCGGATGGTGGTGCCTTGCCCAGTGTTTTGGAGCGCTTCGTCGCCGACCTTGTGAAAGTAGCAGACGAACGAGGTGTCCCAGTCAAGCGCATCCTGGACGAGCGCCTCGTCCATCTGCAGGAGGGGGGCGGTGGCTACGACTTCGCCACAGTGGTCGAGGCTTACTGGCGGGGCAGCGAGGACGGCAACGAGGAACTGAAGGCCAACGCCTTACGATGGCTCCGCGGCGAGTTTTCGACCAAGACCGAGGCGCGGCAGGCGCTGGGGGTCCGCACCATCATCGGCGACCAGGACCTCTACGAAGGACTGAAGCTGATGTCGGCTCTGGCCAAGCTCACTGGATACGCTGGACTGCTGGTCGTGTTCGACGAAATGGTCAACCTCTACAAGCTCCAGAACAAGCAGGCGCGCGAGCAGAACTACGAGCAGATCCTGGCCATTCTGAATGACGTTCTCCAGGGCAACACCGGAGGCATCGGCTTCGTCATGGGCGGCACCCCCGAATTCCTTACGGACACTCGCCGCGGCCTCTACAGCTACACGGCCCTCCATTCCCGTCTTGCTGAGAACTCCTTCGCCCGCGACGGTCTCGTAGACCTGTCCGGCCCCGTGCTGCGCCTCCAGAGCCTGACGCCCGAGGAGCTAATGATTCTCCTGATGAACGTCAGGAACATTTTCGCAGGCGGCGATCCATCCCGGCATCTCGTTCCGGATGAAGCGCTTCAGGCCTTCATGGTCCACTGCAGCGAGCGCATCGGTGAGGCCTACTTCCGGACCCCGCGCAATACGGTAAAGGCCTTCTGCCAGCTGCTATCCGTGCTGGAGCAGAACCCCGAGGCTAACTGGCACACCCTGCTGGGAACCGTCGAGGTCGCGCCGGACGTGCCCGAGGATGATAGCGACATCCTGGAGCCGGAGAGCGCCATAGCCGGAGGGATGAGTGATGGCGCTACAGACGGGAAGGACTCGCGTGACGGCGAACTCACCGCTTTCCGTCTCTGACCCAGCGCAGGCCTATGACCTTCTCCATCCTGAGGTCAGGCGCTGGGTCCATAACCAGGGTTGGGCCGGGCTGCGCGAGATCCAGTCCCGCTCCATTCTAGAGGTCCGGCAGGGAAAGGGCGACGTTCTCGTCTCCGCTTCTACGGCGGCTGGGAAGACGGAGGCGGCTTTTCTGCCGGTGCTATCGGAGGTCGCGGACGAGCCGGTGCACGGCCTCGCGGTGCTTTACGTTGCCCCGCTAAAGGCCCTCATCAACGATCAGTTCGGGCGGCTGGAGCTACTCTGTGAGCGGTTGGAACTGCCGGTGGTACGATGGCACGGCGACGCTCCCAGCTCCGCCAAGACCAAGCTCCTGGCCAAGCCACACGGCGTTGTCCTCATCACCCCGGAATCCATTGAGGCTCTGTTCTGCCGTCGGCCAGCTGCCGCCAGGACGCTGTTCGGGAACTTGCGCTTCATCATCATCGACGAACTGCACGCCTTCCTGGCGGGGCCGCGGGGTATCCACCTTGCATCCCTTCTCCGCCGCATTGACACCGCGGCTGCCAGTCCCGCCCGCCGGATTGGCTTGTCCGCAACCCTGGGCGACCTGAGCGCGGCGGCGGCTTGGCTGCGGCCCACCGATCCGGCGAGGGTCCGGACGGTCAGGTCCACCCTGCCAGGAAGCGAGCTCCAGCTCCAGGTCCGCGGCTACATCGAGCCGCTCCAACCCGCCGAAGCTGGTGAGAAAGGGGAGGTCGACGAAGCCGAAGAAGCCGCGGGTATGGCCATCAGTGCAGTGGCGGGGCACCTGATGACAACCATGAGGGGAACGAACTCTCTGGTGTTCGGCGGCTCGCGGCAGCGGGTCGAGGTACTCGCCGATCTCCTTCGGAGGAAGTGCGAGGCGGACAGGGTTCCGAACGAGTTCTTCCCTCATCACGGCAATCTGTCGAAGGAGATTCGGGAAGATTTGGAGGTGCGGCTCAAGGAGGGAAGGCTGCCGACGACAGCGGTCTGCACCTCCACCCTGGAACTCGGCATCGACATCGGCTCGGTGGTCTCGGTAGCGCAGATCGGTGCCCCGAGGTCAATTGCTTCCCTGCGGCAGCGGTTAGGTCGTTCGGGGCGCAGGGTGGGCATGCCAGCCATCCTCCGCATCTACGTCATTGAGGAAGATCTGGGTTCGGACCCCAATCTGCTTGATGCCCTCCGGCAGGAGACGGTGCGCGCGGTCGCGGCCATACGGCTGCTCGGGAGCGGGTTCATCGAGTCTCCCGGCAGCGTGGAAGGCCTTGGGTCGGCGCTGCTGCACCAGGTGCTATCAGTGATCTGCGAACGGGGAGGTGCGCGGGCCGAGACGCTCCACCGGGTCCTGTGTGGCCCTGGCCCCTTCTCCGGTGTGGGAACCCAGCTCTTCCTGGATCTCCTACGGAGCATGGGAACGGAGGAGTCCAAGCTGATCGAACAGGCGTCGGATGGCACGCTGATGCTTGGCGCTGCCGGTGAGCGCCTGTCGTCCTCACGGGACTTCTATGCGCTGTTCGAGAGTGGCAAGGAGTGGCAGATCGTCACCTCGGGGAAGTCGCTGGGATCCCTCCCTGTGAACAATCCGGTTCTGCCTGGAAACCTTACGGTCTTTGCGGGGCGTCGCTGGATCGTGCGGGACGTCGACGAGGCCGCTCATGTCATCAATGTCGACCCTCACAGGGGCGGCAAGCCACCGCTCTTTGGTGGATCGCCGGAAGCTGTCGACGACCGCCTCTCAGCGGAGATGCTCTCGGTCTACATGGAGGACGGCGAGCCCGGGTGGGTGGACGTCACAATGGGGCGCCTACTCGCCCAGGGAAGGGGAGAGTTCCGCCGTCTCTCACTGGGCACCAAGCGTGCCCTGCGTGCCGGGAACGACGTCCACCTCATGACTTGGCGGGGCACCCGCTCAAACGGTCTCCTCGCTATCCTTCTCGGTGCCGAGGGGTTCAAGTGCTGGGCGCACGACATTGGCATTGTCGTGTTCCAGCCCGACTTAGACCAACTGGCTAGAAGACTGGCAAAGCTGGAGGCTGAGGGAGTTCCCGATTTGGAAGCTGTGGCGGCGGACGTCGGCGCGCTTGCTTCTGGGAAGTTCGATGGCCTAATCGCGCCGAAGGTCCTTCAGTCGTTCTGGGCTTTGGGCATCCAGGGGACGGCTCAGGAGGTTAGGTCGGTCGTATCCCCTCTAAGGATCGCAGATCTCGACGATACGGTAGAGACAAGCGAGGCCCACGAGCCCTGACTTCGCCACCTGCTCCCGCACTGTGTCTGGGTTGACGTCCGCCTACCCGCTTCTTCATGGCGGTTGCGTCGGCCTCCGAGCGTATGCTGCGCCCACGCGGTCGGGCGCCTACTCCCGTTACGGATTCCCCAAAGCCGTCCATCGCGCCTTCCTCGCCGCTCCCTGGAAGGATTCCTACTACGCCGATTACGTCAAGCTGCAGGACGGGTCGCGGTGACCATGCCCGACACTGATCTCCCTTCCTCAACCGGATGCCTGTTCCCGGCGATGACTGCAAAGCTGTTCCGCGATGCCTCGCAAGGGGAGATCGCTTCCGTCCAGGATGGTGGCCGTGGATGGCGAGGCTGCTACCGATGCGCCGCCAGCGCCACCCCGTAAGGAACCATCACGATGATGAATGTCCTGTCCTGCCGGGCGGTCCGATCGAGCGCTCTGCCGTCTTTTCTGCTGCTCGCGATGGCCTGGGCCGGGGCAACCTACGCCCAGCCTGGCGCCTCAGGAACGCCGAGTTCCACCCTCCTTGCCATTGACGGAGTGATCGAAGGCGAGAAATCAGGGCCTGCCGAGAACGTGAGCGGTATCTCATGTGCGCGCCCACGTCCAAGCGGGCAACGGACCTGCATCATGGTCGATGACGAGGTGGGCTTCGCCCAGCGTGTGACCCTGGACGGAAATGTGCTCCGCGCTGGTAGTCGGGCATCCAACTCGGTCCCGATTTTGACGCGCCTGGACGACCCAGAGATCCGAGGCCGACGTCCCACCGGCCTGGGCTGCCCAGTGCACACGGGCAAGTTCACTCAGCTCGACGGCGAGGGTATCGCGTTCCAGGAGACGGGTGCGGACGGGAGCGGATTCTTCTACGTGAGCGGTTCCCATGGCTGTTCGCGGAACTCCGGAGAGGAGCGGCCATCCCAGTTCATCCTGGCCCGCATTCCCTATGATGCGGCGACCGACAGGTTTGGGGCGGTCGTCCGCACCTGGCGCCTCTCCGAAGCCCTGCACACAGCGGCAATCCTCGGGCCACGGTTCGGTCATCCCCTCGACAACACAGGTGGTGACGGCGGTCTCGACATCGAGGGAATCGCCGTCGATCGCGATCGTCTGCTCGTCGGGTTCCGGGCGCCGAACATTGACGGAAGGGCATTCATCCTCCCCGTGCCGCTGGGACCGCTGTTCGCAACGGAATGGGCTGTGGTCCCGGAGCAGCCGATCGAGCTTCCCTTGGAAAGACAGGAGGGCATCCGCGACCTCGCCTCAATGGCCGATGGGCGGGTGCTCGTCCTTACCGGCCCCGCACCGGACAAGGCGGATGTCCAGCCTCGGCTCATGGCATTCGATCCCAGGATCGGTGCTGCCTCCCTCGTAGAGATCGCCAAGCTTCCTGCCCCGGAATCCAATGGTGCCAAGTACGAAGGTGTGACCTTCCTGGAACAAGGGGGCGGCGCGGTGAGCGTCGTTATCGTGCAGGACGGACCGTCTAATGGGCGCCCAACCAGGTACCAGTTCTCCATCCCCCACAGGTCGCCATAGATCGGGCCTCGCTACGACCGGAGCGATGCCATGCGGTCGGCCTGCAGCGTCAGCTTCTCGGGTGACCAAGCCGATCATCCGGGTTGTAGTTTCAGGCCGCCACAGCAGGTTACCAATCGACGCTGGCCCGGGCTCGAGCAGCGAGCAACATAGGTGAGAGCAGCCCTTGAGCCGGATCGGACGAGAAGTGCCCATGCAAGCAGTTCAGGAAAAGCCAGAGTTCAACCGGCGCCTGCTCCAACTCTGGTTGGCGTTTACCCTATCCAAGCACTGGGACTTCACCATGTCGCCTTCGAGGCCGGTCACTCGGGCGGGGTCAACCTCAACACATACTCAGCATGAGAAGACTGGTCGCGAGGAAGGGAGGCTCGCCCGTGACTAACATCCCAATCGAAAGCCAAGCCAAGATCATCCTGATCTGGCCGGGACCTGTTACCGGTTCCGAGGGCACCCTGAGCTTTTTTGTGGAGTCCGAAACCAACGAGGGCGAAGGCTGCACCCTGGTTACATCCGACGACCTCGAGGAGCACGGCCTCATCGAGCCTTTCAAGGCTGAGCGACTCGTCTCCCTTCTGACAATCAGATCTTGTGCTATGCCGAAGGTGGCATTCGCGTCACCCAGTCAGGCTCTCATACGTCACCGCTGAAGGCGACCTCGCGTCCTCCCCCTACGCCCGCAAGGCGCTGGTCTGCGCGCATGAGCTTGGACTGCAGAGCGAGTTCGAGGTCGTCTCGGTCGAGACCAGCCCGATCCAGTCCAGCTCCGAAGTCAACTTGGCCAATCCTCTTGGGAAGGTGCCGGTCCTCCTGCGGGAGGACGGCCCGGACCTCTTCGACTCTGCCGTTATCTGCGAGTACCTCGACAGCCTGGTCGCGGGCTCGAAGCTCTTCCCGCAGGCTGGGGAGGAGCGATGGCGCTCTCTGCGGATGCATGCCCTTGCGGACGGGCTGTGCGACGCGGCGCTCGCAGTCCGCCGCGAGCGGAACCGGCCGCCCGAACTGCGATGGCCGGACTAGGAACGAGCCCACCTTAGCAAACTCAATCGGACCTATGACTTGCTGGAGCGAGACTTGATGCTCCTGGACGGCCCTGTTGGGATCGGCCAGGTCGCGTTGGGAACAGCGCTCGGCTGGATCGAGTTCCGCGCCGTCGGCGATGATTTTCGTCGGGGACGGTCGCGCCTTGCGTCATGGTACGAGGCGTTTCGGCACCGCCCCTCCATGCTTGCTACGCCGATATCGGAATGCTGGCGCACCGAAAGCAAGTGCCAAGACCCTCGGATCAATCCTTCCTCCGGGAGCAAGGTTGGAGCCAGGCAAGCAGGGTTGGCACGCGTCGGTAGGGTCAGACGCACGATGTTCATGAACAGTCGTCGCTCGGCGAGGACGGAAGGGGTAAGCGTTTCCAATATGTCCGGGCGCTCGAGAAAAAATCATCCTGCTGTTCATGACCCGTTGGTTAGGATGGTTCCGGTCACAAGCCCTGATCCAGGTTGAAACCGCATGGAGAAATGCAGCGGTTGCTCAGTGTCCTAGGATCCTCGCTGAGGCCTTGCTCGGGGCCAAGCCTCCTACCCCAGCACTTTTTAGATTGAGGGGCTCCACGGGCTTCTGTGTGGCTTGGCGCGGCATCGAGATAGGCGTTGGTCCGTCCTGCTGCGGAGAGCGGGCACACCGGCTGGAAAGGACGAATCCTCGCCTCATCCGCAAAGTCACCCGGCCGATCGATGGTCTAGCCGCACTGGAACATCAGATCAGCGGTCTTGAACTGACCAAAACAATGACGCTGCCCCCAATCCCACCCTCGCTGAAGTAGCGGAGCAGGCCATCCTCAAGCGGCGACACGCCGCGTCGACCAGCACCAGGGTTTTGGAGAAGCCTGGGACCGCCGCCTGTCGAACAGTACTCTACGCTCGTTCTTTCAAGGCATAAGGGTCAGCCGCGGTACAGGGCACGTAGCCGGGCGCAGATTAGCCTTGCGCCTGGATGGGCCTGCGGCTGGGTCCACACCCACAGTCCGGCATTGCTGGTCTTGTCCGACCCACGAAGGATGTAGAAACGTGACCTTCCCCCGCACGAGTGGACAGGGGTTACGGCCTACGCGGCCGCGGCGAGTTGTTCCATTTCAGCTGGGGCTTTGTAGCCGATCGCTGAGTGGAGGCGGGTTCGGTTGTAGAAGGCTTCGATGAAGGCGAAGAGGGCAGATCTTGCGGCTTGTCGGGTCGGGAACGGCTCGTCCTCCCCGAGTTCGGTCTTGAGGCTGCCAAAAAAGCTTTCCATGGGGGCGTTGTCCCAGCAATCACCTTTTCGGCTCATGGAGCAGAGCATGCCGTGCTTGGCGAGCAGGCGGCGGTAGCCGCGGGTTCGGTTGTAGAAGGCTTCGATGAAGGCGAAGAGGGCAGATCTTGCGGCTTGTCGGGTCGGGAACGGCTCGTCCTCCCCGAGTTCGGTCTTGAGGCTGCCAAAAAAGCTTTCCATGGGGGCGTTGTCCCAGCAATCACCTTTTCGGCTCATGGAGCAGAGCATGCCGTGCTTGGCGAGCAGGCGGCGGTAGCCGTGCGCAGCGTATTGGCTCCCGCGGTCCGAGTGCAGCAGCAGTTCCGGACCTGGTCGGCGGTTGGTGATCGCCATCTGCAGGGCAGCGATCGTCAGCTCCTGGGCCATGGTCTCGCGCATGGCCCAGCCGACCACTTTGCGTGAGAAGAGATCCAGCACGACGGCGAGATACAGCCAGCCCTCACCAGTTGGAATGTACGTCATGTCCGCCAGCCACACCCTGTTGGGTCCGGAAGCGGTGAACTGGCGGTCCAGAAGGTTGGGGGCGACGGGGAAGCTGTGCTTGCTATCGGTGGTCACCCGAAAGCGGCGTTTGGTCCGTACTCCGATGCCGTGCTGCCGCATCAGGCGCGCCACCCGGTTGTGGCCCACCCGCTGCCCCTCGGCCTGCAGGGCCGCATGGACCCGTGGACTGCCGTAGCGGCGTCGGCTCTCGGCATGCACACGGCGGATGTCCCCAAGCAAGGCCTGGTTGGCCTGCGAGCGGATGCTCTCGGACCGGCCCCTCCACGCATAGTAGCCGCTGGCGCTCACCTCCAGGACCGAGCACATCACCCGCACAAGGAACATCTCGCGATGGTCCTCGATGAAACGGAACCTCATCTCGGCGGGCCCGAGAAGATGCCGATAGCTTTTTTTAGGATGTCGCGCTCCATCTGCGCCCGCTCGAGCTCCTTCCGAAGCTGTCGGATCTCGGCCTGCTCCGGTGAAGCGGGCAGCGTTACCTTGCCAGTGCCCCCTTGCCCTGCAGCCAATCCCGCTGGTCCATGACCTCGCGCCCGCCAGTTCCGCAGCATCGATGGCTNCCACGCATAGTAGCCGCTGGCGCTCACCTCCAGGACCGAGCACATCACCCGCACAAGGAACATCTCGCGATGGTCCTCGATGAAACGGAACCTCATCTCGGCGGGCCCGAGAAGATGCCGATAGCTTTTTTTAGGATGTCGCGCTCCATCTGCGCCCGCTCGAGCTCCTTCCGAAGCTGTCGGATCTCGGCCTGCTCCGGTGAAGCGGGCAGCGTTACCTTGCCAGTGCCCCCTTGCCCTGCAGCCAATCCCGCTGGTCCATGACCTCGCGCCCGCCAGTTCCGCAGCATCGATGGCTSGATCCCAAACTCCYTCGCCACCTGCATCAGAGGGCGGCCGCTGCTCTCCAGCAGCAACACCGCCTCCCGCTTGAACTCCTCCGTGAACTCCCGTCGCGTCTTGCTCGTCATCAGGGCGCCTCGCTCCCGCAGGAGCTTATCTGAGGTGTCCACCAACACGGGGGAGGGTCATCCTCGTCGCCGCTACCGTGATGGGTGACTTCCGATCCTACGTTTACCGCCGTCCTTCGACAGGTGCGCGGTTCAGGGTGCAGGTGTCGTTCCCACAGGCAAGCCGCAGCCGATAGGCCGGTTCCCCATCCTGTGGCGGAAACTCCAACTCGGCCGTTCGCGCCTCCTGCCATCGTAGGAAACGCAACGGGGTGTCGCCGACGGAGCGGAAGATCCGGCGGGCCCACCGCGTGTTCGGGTCGGCGAAGACGGTTAGGGTCTCGACCTGTCCGAAGGCATCGTCCCGCTCCAGCAGGACCATCAGGCGGCCGTCAGGGGAGAGGTGGGCGACGGGCGGAGCGCGGACAGGCAGCCAGGGCGTTGCCAGCGCGGGCGCGTCGGGCATTCCCGGCGCGAGCGCGGCGAGCAGGGCAAGGACAGCGGGGCTGACAGTCATCGGTGCATCTCCGCAGGACGCAGAAGCCGCGCGGTCAGCACGATCCGGAGCACCGGTACCCGCGCCGACGGTTCCGGTCACGTCCACGATCCGGTCAGTGGCACGGAGGTGACCTACGCTAACGACCTCTACTCTGCCGCCGACGACGGCTTCGACGCCGTGGCCTGATCCAGGGTAGGGGACCGCGTCAGGCAGTGATTGGTATCCGCCCTGCGGTACTGCCAACTCGGTGACACCAGTAGGCGCTTCTTCGCCCTTATCGACCTCCGCACGCGGGAGAGTTGGAGGCTGAAGAACTTCGCCCGAGCCTGCAGCGGCGCCTGAGAACGCGACGGTCGCCTTCCAGCCGCGACACTTCATGGACGCCCTTCCCGTGCCGGTATCGCCGATCCCGGCCAGGGCAGGACGACATGCCGCCGCGTCCTGTCCTCGTGAACGAAACCGCTGACCGCCACGGGCGGGCGGTCGCGTCCCATCCCGTAGGTGGCCGGGTCGTAGTCCCATCGCACGTCGCCCGAGAATTCCTGCCCCGCCACGGAGTACGGAGCCGCGTGGTCGTACGTACTCTCCAAGGGCGAGCCGTCCTCGTTGAAGGCGATGATCCAGGGCATCCTCCCCACCACCGGGGATTCCAGGGGCTTGTCGAGGGGGAACGCGAAGTCAAGCTGTAGCCATACCTGACGCAGCTCCGGCCGGGGCTGGACGCTCGTACGCGGCGGCAGGCTCCACCCCCTCCACGTCGGCGCGCCCGACAGTTCGCAATTCCGCAGCCGTCCCGCGTTCGTCAGTTCGACCTCACCCTTCGCGCAGAGCCAGCCATCGACCTCCTGTGCGTCCGCCAGCCCGACGATCCATCCCCCCTCTACAACGCGCAGGCGGCCGCTCGCGCGGACGCCGAGGATCTGCGTTGGGGCACGGAGAGTGGCGGCCTCAGGGCGGCGGTGGGACGGGTCGTCCCACACGACTTCCGTTCCAGCGGGGAGCGGGAAGCCGCTGATCACCTGCGGCCGGTCCAGGATCGTGGTGATGCGAGCCATCTCGATGCGTCGCTGCAGGCGTGAAAGAGGCGTGCCCGGCTGGAAAGCCTCGTAAACCCACAGATACAAGGCCAGCAGGACTGCCGCGCCGATGCCCGCGCCCCAGAGAAGAATGAGGAATGCGCGAGGCCAGGTCATGAGGCCGGTTCCTGGTGTCGCCGCATCTTCCGTCTCGCCACCCCGACCCCTCGCGGCATCCTTTACCCCATCCTGCCCCAGACCCTGCTGCACGGCATGCCTGCCGATGAAGCGTGACATTTCACAGAGCATCGGCGACAGCGCGTAACGCCCTCCCGAGATCGGCGCGGTGAAGGGGAGTTCCAAGGGCGAGCCGTACCGCGTTCGATGGAGTGCTCGTCGCCGAGGTGCGGCACTCTGCGCGACCTGGGGGGGCAGGGCCCTCACAGGGCAGCCCCACGGCCTCAAGGATAAGACGGTCCATCACGTCTTCCGCTTCCGGGGCAGCCGGGTCA
Source organism: Muricoccus nepalensis (assembly GCF_006438825.1). GTDB lineage: Bacteria > Pseudomonadota > Alphaproteobacteria > Acetobacterales > Acetobacteraceae > Roseomonas > Roseomonas nepalensis. Next base: position 16,201 of record NZ_RCZP01000015.1, on the reverse strand, counting down.
TACGCTTCGACGTATAGGACGCGTTGCAGGCAGGGTCCTGATCCCATCCTTCCTCCAACCATCAGCGAGGCTCCAACGTTCATGATGAACTCGACGGAGCGATCGCGATGGCCCGCCCACGGCACCTTGTACTCACCCTTTGCGGGATCTCTGCCGCGTTGGTCAGCCTGCTCGCTCCGGCTTCATCCTCTGCTCAGTCACAGGAAGGCAACGCTGCGAGCAGCAGGTCGGCCACGCTGGACGCGGTGCGCGCCCGGCGCCTCGTCCTGTGCGGCGTCTCGGGAGAGTCGCCGGGCTTCTCCCTGCCAGATAGCCGCGGCGAGATGCGCGGCCTGGATGCCGATACTTGCCGCGCCGTCGCCGCCTCTGTCCTGGGCGATGCCAAGCTGGTGCGCTTTGTCCCCCTCTCGCCTCAGGCGCGCTTCACGGCCCTGCAATCGGGCGAGGTGGACCTCCTGGTGCGCAACACCAGCTGGACGCTGACCCGGGAAGCCTCGCTCGGCCTGACAATGGCGTGGATCAACTTCCACGACGGCACCGCCTTCGTGGTGAAGGGCGATGCCGGGGTGACCTCGGCGAAGGGGCTGGACGGAGCCACGGTCTGCCTGCTGCAAGGCACCACGACGGAGCTCGACGTCGCAGCCTATTTCCGGGCCAACGGCCTCAGCTTCACGCCTGTCCTGTTCGGCGGGGTGACCGAGACCGGGGCTGCCTTCCTGGCGGGGCGATGCGATGCCTGGGCCAACGACGCCTCCTATCTCGGGGCGTTCCGGGCCACGCAGCCCGACAAGGGGCTGGTCATCCTGCCTGAGCGAATCAGCTCCGAGCCCGTCGGCGCCATGGTGCGCAAGGGCGATGACAGCTGGTTCGACCTCGTGCGGTGGACGGGTGCGGCGCTTGTCGCGGCAGAGGAGGCTGGGGTGACGAGCGCGAACGCCGCCGAGCAGAGGCGCACGACCGCCGATCCGTCGGTGCAGCGCCTGCTAGGCACCCAGGGCGATCTCGGGACCGCGCTGGGCGTTGACAGCGCTTGGGCCTTCAACATCATCAGTCAGGTCGGCAACTACGGCGAGATGTGGGAGCGGAACCTGGCACCGCTCGGCATCGAGCGAGGCGCCAATCGCCTCGCCTCCCGGGGCGGCCTCATGTACGCGCCGCCGATGCGCTGAGGTCGTCACGACCAAGGCTGCCTCAAAGGCGACCAGAAGGTCACGGCCCCCCCCCATTGGCTCGCCTGCAGCACTTCGGGCGCTGAGCTTTCGGAGAGCAGGGCAGGCAGATTAGGCTCCAGCCTCATCTCCCACCTGCGCCGGAGTTCCTGCCGTCCTGGTCATCCAGCGACGCACTGAGGTGGTACTCGACACCCCCGGCTTGAGCGAGAATGCGGCTTTTCCCCCAAGCTGGTGGGGCAAGCCCTTCTACGTGCCTGCCCACAAGGCGAGGGCGCCTCAGAGACCAATCGCGCGATCTGCTACCTTCCACGCCAAGACGGCATCATGGGTGACCAGCAGTACCCCGAGGCCCCGCCCCGGTGGCCGGTTCGCGCAGGAGCAGCATGACGTCCTGCTGGGTCAGAGGATCCAGCCGCGAGGTCGGCTCGTCCGCGAGCAGGAAGACGGGGTCGAGCGCCAGGACCCGCGCGAGGGCGAAGCGCTGGAGTTCGCCGCCGGACAGCGCGTCCGGCCTGCGTTCCAGCAGGGCTGGGGCGAGCCGCAGGCGCTCAAGCAGCCCGATGATCGCGGCCCAGCCGATGCCATGACGTTGGGCCAGATCCCCGAGGGCCCGCCGCATGGTGAGATGTGGAGCGAAGGCGCTGGGCGGGTCCTGGTACAGCTTGCTGAACTGCCATGAAGCTACCCCGGGCAGTCGGCGCACCGCCCCTGCATCCGGCTGCAGCAACCCGAGCAGCACGTCTACCTGTTCCGGGATGGACACTCAGCGGCTGGCCGATCAGTACGTGCGTCCACTTGACAGCACGCCGCTGAACCATTCGGGCGGCCAGAATGGGCGGTCAGCGTCTGCTCGTTACTTAATGAGCTTGACGACACTGCGGAAGCGCGGGTGCTCACAGGTGGCGAGCCATTCGAAAACCACCATCTCCGTCGTGACGATCTCGGCTCCATGTCGCTCCATGCGACGAAGCGCGGCCTCCTTGCTCTCCTTACGTCGTGCTCCGAGCGCGTCGCGCACCACAACCACCTTCCTGCTTTCTGCCAGAAGCCCGAGCACAGTTTGCAGGACACAAACATGCGCCTCGCAGCCCGCTACGACGAGCACCCTCTCCGGCGGCAAGCGATCCAGGAACCCGGATGCTCGCACTGCGTCGAAGGTCATCTTGTGCACGGTGAGGCCGGGCGGACCGAGTTCCGGCATCGTGGGTCCGAGCCCGGCTGGATTCTGCTCGGTGAAAAGGACGGGGATCTCCAATAGCGCCGCGACATCAAGAAGGCGCCGGGCGTTGGCCACCGCGTCTTGGCCGCTCTCGATGGCGGGCATCAAGCGGGCTTGGAAGTCGATCAGGAGTAAAGCAGAGCGCTCACGGTCGAGAACCGGCATCACCCCTGTTCCTGCACCAAACGACCGATGCACTCATCGACATAGGCTTGCATCCGCTCGGGGGCACTAGCGCCGAACATCCGGATGCGACCCGTGTGAAGCAACAGGAGTAGGCCGGTGGCATGAGCGAATGTGTCGACCATCAGGAGTTCGGCCTCCGGGCGGGGGGCGCCGAGTTCCATTGCAGCGTCAGCAATTGGTCTGAGCGCCGCCTCGAGGAATCCATTTAAGGCCTCGTCGCGCTCCCGGCCGAGCCCCTTCGGCTTCATGCCACCGCGGAACAGGTAGAAGCCAAGGTCGAGGTCCCGGGGGTTCTCGGCGTAGAAGTGGAAGAAGGCTACCGCGGCGGCCCGTAGCTTGGCCTCGGCGCCCAGGGCTCCGGCGACGGCCTCGTCGACGTGGCGGCGGAGTGACGCCAGGGATCCCTGGAGCACCTCGGCGTAAATTGCCTCCTTCGAAGCGAAGTGGAAGTAGAGCGCGGCCGGGGTGTACCCGGCCCGCAGCGCGATGGCCCGGAGGCTGGCCCCCTCCAGTCCCTCGGCCGTGAAGACCTCGCGCGCCGCCTCCAAGATCAGCCCCCGCTTGTGGTCGCTGACCGCCTGCTGCCGCTCCGCCCGCCCTATGGCCATGCCAATCCTTCCAGAAGTGCTCTTACGCTTGACTCGGAATCTAACGCTGTTCGATAACTTGAACACCAAGAAAGGGGAATGGCATGCTGATGGACGCCGCGGCGTATCGGGAGTCCCTGCGCGCCTACAGCCCCCGTGTGTTCGTCAACGGCCGAAAGGTCGAGAGCGTGGCCGACGAACCCCTGCTCGCCCCGGGCATTAACGGGGTCGGCGTGACCTACGACTTCGCGCACCATCCCGAGCACCAGGTCCTGATGACGGCGCGCCAGGGCACCTCTGGCAAGACCGTTAACCGGATGCTCCACATCAACGAGACCTCGGCCGACCTGCTGCATAAGCTCGAGGCCGTTCGCCTGGTCTGCAAGGTATCTGGCTGCGCCCAGCGCTACCTCAGCCACGACGCTCTCAACGGCCTCTTCCAGGCGACCAAGCGCACCGACGGGGAGCACGGAACGGACTACCACCAGCGCTTCCTCGCCTACCTGCACGAGGTCCAGAACAGGGACCTGACCCTCGGTGTCGCCATGACCGACGCCAAGGGCGACCGTTCCCTGCGCCCGGGCCAGCAGGCCAACCGCGACGTCTACGTGCACATCAAGGAGCGCCGCCCGGACGGCATCGTCATCCGCGGCACCAAGGCGATCGTCACTGGCGCCCCCTACATGCACGAGTTCCTCGTCATGCCCTGCCGCACCCACACCCGGGAGGACGCTGACTTCGCGGTTTGCTGCGCTGTGCCAGTCGACGCGCCGGGCGTCACCATCGTGGCGCGGCCCGCCGGGCGGCCCGGGGAGGCCGCGGCCAAGTTCTCGGCGAAGTACGGGCAGTCCACCGGCGTCGTGATCTTCGACAACGTGTTCGTGCCCCATGACAAGGTCTTCCTGGCCGGGGAGACCGAGGAAGGCGGCTTCCTCACCACTTCCTACGCCACCCACCATCGCCACTCCTGCATCGGCGCACGGGCGGGCTTCGGCGATCTCCTCATCGGTGCCGGAGCCCTGATGATTGAGGCGAACGGGCTCGACCCCAACCGTCACGGGCACATCCGGGACGCAATGGTCGACCTTATCACTATCACAGAGAGCTTCTACGCCTGCGGCGTTGCCTCCTCCGTCTACTGCGTAAAGGATCCGGCAGGGTCGGTGATGCCGGACGCCGTGTTCTCGAACATTGGCAAGCTTCTGCTCGCGACGAAGATCTACGACATGCACAAGGTCGCCCACTACGTCTCTGGCGGGCTCATCGTGGCGCTTCCGGGTCCCGACGAGGACCACAACCCCGACACCCAGGCGTCACTCAGCGAGGTGCTGATGGGACGTCAGGATATCGCCGTCGAGCAGCGCCTGGAGGTCGCACGGCTGATCGAGGACCTCACCGTCTCTCACCAGGGCGGCTGGTACTCTCTCATCTCCCTTCACGGCGGCGGATCCCCTGAGGCGATGAAGCGGGAGATCTGGCGCAACTACCCAGTGATGGAGAAGGTGGAACTCGTCGAGACCCTACTGGACCGTGGCGTCCTGGATCAGGGGCAGCGCGCTTCGAAGCAGCCCGGCCGTTGCTGCGCCACCGGCTGTGACGTCCCGACCCCCTCCAAAATGTCCTAAACCTTCGGGCGGCCCCCGTTCCCGCCGCCGAGTGACGGCCTCTGCCGCCGGGCTCCGGTGCGGCGGCCCCTTCGAAGCTGACAACGGCACAGCAATGGGGCGGGAGTGTAGAAAGCGTTGAACCGAGGCCCTACCTAAGCTCGGTCTACGCCCTTAACTCAACGCGGATAACCTACGTGAGGGTGGGGTCCTGATCGAGACCGGCTGGCACCCCTTCTCCCGGCCGAAGTTCCCCGTGGAATGAGTGTTTTGCGGCCAGTTTCCGGATGGCGCCTGGTTCGGCACCGAAGCACAGGCCAGTATTGGACTGCCCGCATTCTACGGCCGATGTCCCCCTTTCCTGCGGTGGCCTGATCTATGTTGGCAGGCTCTTTCAATGGGAGGACCTATAGCATCAAACGTCGCACCCCGCTTTGGGGCGCCCGGGGCATGGATCAGATCTGCTCCTTCTGGAGCAGCGCGCCGTGCAGCAACCTACCATCAGCCACACCACATCATACACTGAGCACCCGCCCGAGCGGCACCGCCTCGTCCGCAAGCTACAGAGCATCACGCGGCTGACGGCCGAGGAGCGGGAGGCCATCCTGGACCTGCCCATGACGGTTCGGAGCTATGTCCGCGGACAGGACATCGTCAGGGATGGCGACCGCCCGAGCGAGTGCTGCCTGATCCTGGCTGGCTTTGCCTTCCGCTATAAGCTCCTGCCCGACGGGCGACGGCAGATCATGGCCTTTCACACGCCGGGTGACATGCCAGACCTGCAAAGCCTCCATCTCCAGGTCACGGACCACGGAGTGGCGGCGATGATGCCGACCCAGGCGGCCTTCATCTCGCACAAGAAGATGCAGGTTCTGACAGGGCGCTTTCCTGGGCTACTGCATGCCTTTTGGCGCGACACGCTGATTGATGCCGCCATCGTCCGCGAGTGGTTAGTCGGGAACGGCAGGCGGGACGCCCACGAGCGCATCGCTCACCTCATCTGTGAGATGCTGCTGCGGTTCAAAGGCGTGGGCCTCGCCCCGAGCGACACGTTCAATTTACCCGCGACCCAGGCGGACATCGCGGACGCGCTCGGCTTATCCAACGTACATGTGAACCGCGTGTTGCAGGACTTCCGGCGGGATGGACTGATCACCTGGACCAACTACACGGTCAGCGTCCTGAAGTGGGATGAGTTGCAGGTGCGTGGCACCTTCGATGCAACTTACCTGCACCAGGTCCACAAGGCTGCCGCATGATCCCGGACCTCACCCTGACATCAGTCCGGCTTGGAACAGGCGCGGCAGACGAGGACGGGCGGCTGGTCTTCGCAGGAGATCATCTGGTCGCGGTGCTCGTGCGCCTCGCCGAGGGGCACGACGACGCGGGGCACTGGTTCTTGGAACATGGCTTCGGCAGACTTGACGTGTCTCTGCCTCCCACTTTCCCCGACCTACCGGCTGCCGAGAACTGGATTGCGAGCAGGCTGAGCGGCACGGCGGACCGTGACGCCACCCTGGCGCTCAACCAGACACACCTCCCAGTTCCTGGTCCCCTATCATAGCAACCGGTGCCGCCTCGACGGGTGCGGCGGGGCAGAGGAGCTAGATCAGCCCTCTGAGGCGCTTGCCTACTTCGCTGCCCGGCTCGTCCTTTGCCCGGTCGAGATGCAGGTAACTCGCCTCAAACTTGGCCGCTTTCCGCAACCCAGCGGCATAGAGCACAGTCCAGCGTTTCCCTTCTGTGGCGATTAGCCCGTCCTCACGCAGTCTTTGCAGCATGCGGTTGACATGGACGGGTGTGAGGCCGGTGGCATCGGCGAGGTCGGACTGGGTAATCGGGAAGTCGAAAGACTGGTCCTGAGCAACGCCCACTGCACGCATCCGCAGCATCACTTCGTAGATTAGGAAGGCGATGCGGCCAGAGGGCGTCGCGTCGCCCTCGTCGATGATACGCTCCCGCAGCACACTCTCGTCCTGCAACGTGTTCTACCAGAAGGCGAGCGCGATGCCAGGGCGGTGGAACATGAGGTCTCGCATCATGTCACACGACACCAGGCAATAACGCTCGGTGCCAAGCTACCGATACTGTGGTCCATCTCCTTCAGGATGAAGATCTCGGCGTCGCAAGGGTCACCCGGCACGAGGAAGGCCATGATCTGCCGGTTGCCGTTCTCCAGTAGCTTGTAGCGGCAGGCGGGGCCGGACATGACAATGTGGATGTCGGGTGAGTGCTCGCCCTCGCGGATGATGTCCTCGCGCAACCCACACTCCCTTTGGTGCTTGGATGTGAGGTCGTTCAGCAAGCGCCTGTCGTCATCCGAGAAGCGCCTGTACTGCTCCATCTTCATGACCATTGGATTTTCCAAGAGCCTGTCCTCCACTTTAAACGGCGCCTGCACGTCGATGCTCTATAGGAGCACCGAAAACGAGGACGGGTTTCTCCTCTGCCCAGTCGGAGGCGACCAAGTATGCCTCCTGCGGAATGGCTGTTTAAGGTTTTTAACCGCCGACCGACGGCAAGCTGACTAGAGGTCTGCTGGTGGTGCTATCCCACTCGAAAGTGCCATTCCATTCTCGATCCGAACATACCGTTGAAGCCAAATCTCGGCGGTCGGTTCTTGTGTTGCTTTTTAGGGCTTTGGCCGCCTGCACGATTTTCCGAAATCTGCCGCCTGCTGCCAAATGAATTTTGCAACGATGGCTATTGGTTTGATGGCAACTGGCGCTTGGCTGACCTCCCAGGTGGCGCTGGCATCGAATAGTAAAATCGTCGACACCGAATTTTGGGGTGTGATGCTGACGTCCCGGCCCGGGATCTCCGCAGTCATCATCGGACTAGGCCTGCTCTTTTTCGATGGTGCAACCTTGATGGGCCTTGGTGCCATGATCCTTGGGGCAGCGGGGATCATGGCCGTCGCAGGCGGCTACACCGCCATTAGGCACACGACGCAGCATGGTCCACAGGCTCTGCTGGTAGCTCCCTCAGTGATACCTCTTTGCGGGCTCCTACTGGGCAAGAAACTTGTGGTCACTGGTTCTGGCATCCAGGCGAGGAGGCTCATTAGTGGCGCGCTTGGTCGAGGGGTGGGTATGCGCCACCACGTGGGTGGTGACTGGTCTTGTCTTGGCGGAGGCAATCCTCGTCTGGCTGCTCGTCACGCGTCCGGACGCCCCCGTAACGACGCCATATGACTCAGCTGTTCTCGCAGAGATTGGTTTGGTTCACGTGCTTCTTGGTTCTGCCGCCTGGCACCGGTTCAGGCTAACCTCAGCCCTGACTATTATCATGCCTGGGGCTGGAGCTGGAGCTCACCTTGCAGCCTCGCTCGGCTGGGAGATCTTGGCGATGGTTCTTGTGTTCTGGGCCGTGTCGGAGACGACCTCAACTAGCCCTTCAGGCAGGGATGAACCTACACAAGCGGGCTGATCCCGGTTCGGGACTGCTCGTCAGAGGAGCTATAAATCGCAGTAGCTTCTCCGGGAGCAGCTTGCCCTTGCCATTTGATGGCCACCGCTCCTGATCTCGCCCTGATGGTAGTGAAGGTCATTGCACCTATTGAGCCATTCTCTCCACGGGACTGCGGACATTCTCGCCGCACGCGTGTACCGTCGGCCGCCCCTCGTGTGGGCACGATAAATATGGAGGACGCGTGATGCAGATCGATCCCTGCCATTGCTGCGGGGGCTTACTCCACCCGCGTCCCCAGGGGCGCCGAGCCCTGGGCGGCATAACCACTAGCCTTCTGGCCGCCATAGCGCTGCCTAGCCGTGCTCAGGCAGCCGATCCAGTCCCCAGGACCACCCTTTCGCCCGATGAAGCCCTTGCTCAAATGAAGGAGGGTAACAGTCAGTTCCGCACGGAGGCCCCGTACCGGGCGGCGCAAGGCCGCGAACGGCGCGTTGAACTTGCGCGCGGCCAAGCTCCCTTCTGCGCCCTGGTCGGCTGCTCTGACAGTCGTGTACCGCCGGAACTGCTCTTTGGCCGTGGCCTCGGCGAGCTCTTCATCGTTCGCAACGCCGGGAACACGATCGACACCGCGGCACTGGGCAGCATTGAGTATGGCGTCGGCGTGCTCGGCTGCCCCCTCATTGTCGTCCTCGGGCATGAGAGCTGCGGTGCCGTCGCCGCGGCGGTAGAGGTGGTGCAACGCAACGCCATCTTCCCTGGTGTCATTGGGGAAATGATTCAGCCGATCATCCCCGCCGTCCTTTCCGTCCGGCGTCCCTCCGGCGAGATCGTGCTGGATGAGGCTGTCGCCGCCAACGCCCGGCGGGTCGCCGCCCGCCTAAAATCGCAGAGTCCAATTGCTCAGGAAGCAGTACGAGCGAATAAGCTCAAGATCGTCGCCGCCCGTTACAAGCTCGATGACGGCAACGTCGAATGGTTTGAAGACATCTGAGCTCTGGACAGCCGACTTTCGGCAGTTAGAGTCATCGCGGCACGTCGCAGGTGATCGACCAAGCGTTAGCGGTCCAGACGGTTGCCTGGACCGCTCACCGCATCACTGCCCTGGGCGCTGTGCTTGAACGCGCCTTGCTCATCCAGGCTGGCTTGGCGATGCTGGAAGGGGCAGCGGGGTTCCTGGCCTGGTATGGGTCCCGCGAGTGGCCGTGGGTGGCAGGGAGCCTGTTCCTGCTCGCGAACTGGCCGTGCGGTCCACCCCGAGGCGTTATACCCTCGGGTCCGGCGGCGCGAAACGGAACTGGCTAATTGGGGGCTGAGCGGCCCTGCTCGATGCAGTTGTGTTAGTAGCGTCCGGGGCCTGCTCTCGCTGTTCCATGCATCCACCGTGGCGCTTCTCCAGTTTGTCAAGGGAACGTGGAAGACATCCGAACCATTCCGCTGCTCGCCGTAGCAGGAAGGTGACAGCGCGGCTCTGGACCAATGCTCATGGTGATAGGCCATTGGCTGGCCTTGCCCGCGTCGTTCCTTCCAGGAGCTCTCGAAATGGACGCCGGAGCACCTGTAAGAGGCGGCGAGGCTGACCGATGTTCCCACGTGCCCCATCAGAGCGGAATGGAGTGATGCCCCAGTCGGGTGTTCGACGCCGAGTGCGAGGAGGGGGGCTGAATAAGGTTGCCGACCTTGCTTCGGCATGGCTCCAATGACGGCTGCCCTAACCGTCGGCAGGTGAAACGGAGTTACAGGAGGCAGGGGCATGAACAGCAGCATTGCCCGTCTCAAGGTCACCCTCGACGAGGTAAAGCCCGCGGTCGTGCGCCGAGTTGAAGTGCCGCTGACAATCCGGCTCGATCGCCTACACCTTGTGCTTCAGGCCGCCATGGGATGGACCAACAGCCATCTCTACGAGATCCGTGCCCGCGAGGTGGGCTGGGGCATTCCCGATCAGGATTGGGGCGGAGGTCCTCTCGATGCCCGCAAAGCGCGCCTCTCCGACGTTATCGAGGACACGGGCGCGAAAACGCTGCGGTATCTCTACGACTTCGGGGACGGTTGGGAGCACACGGTTAAGATCGAGCGCATCACCGATGCCGTTCCCGGCCAAACGTACCCGCAGCTGATCGATGCCGTCGGACGCTGCCCGCCCGAGGACGTCGGTGGTCCATGGGGTTATGCCGAGTTCCTCGAGGCGGTCGCCAATGAGCAGCACGAGAACCATGCTGCGATGATCGAATGGGCTGGACGCCGTTTTGATCCTAATATAATCCATATTGATGATCACGCGAAGGCCATTGCGGTTTTTGCAAAGGCATGGACGCGCAAGCCAGCCGCTAAACGCGAAGCGGCTACGACGTCAATCGTTGGCCGCCGCAAGAAAAGCAGTGACGCTGAGTAAGCGCACGAACGAGAGCGTGTGATTGCAAGATGACGCGTAGACATGGGAATCCCTTGCCCAGGAGACTTTAACATCGCTCTTTGCTCGGATGCGATGCAGATCTTGAACTGGCGGAATAATGGACGACGTTACGCGTGAAAGGCAACAAGGGTTCAATCCGTACGGCAACGTGCTAGGATAGGTAGTTCAGCTTGCTCTGCGAAGGACATTACATGGCAACTAAACTCAACGTTGATCTCGAAGCACTCTCTGTGCAGGAACTCACCAAGCTTATCGACGAGGCACAAACCAAACTTGCTGATAAGCGCGAGGGTGCCAAAGCCGCGCTACTGGAGGAGATGGCCAGCAAAGCAGCGGAGCTGGGCATGAGCCTGGAAGCACTGGTGGGAAAAAGTCCCGGCCCTCAGAGCAAAATGCGCAAAGTACGCGCCGACAGCGGCAAGCCAGTGCCAGCAAGGTTTCGTGGGCCGGACGACAGCACGTGGAGCGGACGTGGCCGTATGCCCAAGTGGCTCAGCGAGGCTATCGAGCGGGGGAAGAAGAAAGAGGATTTTGCCGTATAAGGTCTGGTCTGATCGGTTAACAACTGTTCAATTCTAACTGCTCCTGGGGGCTCGTTCGTCCTGACGAGGCGGAAGGTTGAGGAGAGGTGGTCGGAGCACCTCCCCTTGACGGCAGTGTTCGCGGCGAACCGATCTGCCAGGGATCGATGAGTAGAGGTCTGGCTCGGTGTCCTAGGCTTCGAGTCAGACCACAATGTGTCTTGCTCAATATTAGGCTTGAGCGCCTCCAGCATTCTGTGTTTGCTGGCGAACAGGCGGCAGTCGCCGACGAGGATCTTGGAAGGCTAGTGCGTGTTCGGGACCATGCCCGATGATAAGCGTGACCAGTGGGAGATCGCTCTCTTCTGTTAATGGAGTGAACGCGTTAGCCGAGAAACCTCACCGCCCAAGGCGGCAGTTGTAAGCATGGCAAGCTGTCCCGTCTCTGCTGCCCGACGAGCCTCCGCCATACAAATGGTTGCATCGCGGCAATCAGTCTTCGAAATCAAGGCAGGTATCAGCTGTGCAGGATTACGTCCTGAACCGTCATAATCCTTGAACCAACAAGCACGTGCCGATGCCAGGGCGTGCACCGCGTCGGGAGCCCGGAGGAAGTAGGTGGCTCCTTCCCCAGGAGTGGCACCAGGACCGACGAGGATGAGGACGACAGTCCATATGGGATGGCCAGCAGCATCCGGTTGGCCAACGACGCCGGTGTATGCGTTCGGGTCATCAAAAGGCATGAATGGAGTCCAGTGGGTGGATCAGCCGCGCGACTGTTAATCACGACATCGTGAGTAACATGTCAAGGTGCCAGACGCCGCTTCCTGATCGAGCGCTCAGGCCGAGGCGCGGAAGGCACATGCCTCAGTCTGAACAGATCGACCGACATTTGTGTTCTTCACGGTGAGCGCGCTGCAAGCCTCCGGCACACGTATTCCATGCCTGGCAGTCTTAGATCCAATGGCCTGAGAGGGGGGCTTCAGGATCTTTTTAGTCTGTTGGTGCATCATCCAAGCCTCTTCTCGCCCGTGAGGGATGCTCACTGATCGGAGGCAATCGCCCCATCGGTGCCGAACCTTTGGGTGGGGTGCGGTGAGAACCGACCACAGATGATTGATACGATGTCCGGAACCCGAATGGATGCTGACCCTCAAACACTCGGCGGTGCCTGCGGTGATTGTTCAAACGGTCTAGCCGCGCCCTTTCCCTTCTCCATGGCCTTCCAGCCCATCGTGGATTTGGCCACTGGTCGTGTGCACGCCTACGAGGCCCTCGTGCGCGGCCCGGCGGGAGAACCAGCGCTGACGGTTCTGTCGCAGGTCACCTCGGCGAACCGCTACGCCTTCGACCAGTCCTGCCGTGTCAAAGCGATCGAACTGGCGTCGCGCCTGGGGATGGTCGGGAGCGGCGCCACTCTCTCCATCAACTTCATCCCGGGCGCCATGTACCGCCCGGAGAACTGCGTCCGTGCCACCCTGGCGGCGGCGCGCCGCCACCGCTTTCCCCTGAACCGTCTTCAGTTCGAGGTCACCGAAGGCGAGAAGGTGGAGGACCCCAACCACCTCACCAGCATCTTTCGCGAGTATCGGGCGCGCGGCTTCCGCGTGGCATCGACGATTTCGGCGCGGGCTACGCGGGCCTCGGACTACTCGCCCGCTTTCAGCCGGACGTGATCAAGCTCGACATGGAGCTGATCCGCGGGGTGGACCGCGACCGCGTCCGGCGCGCCATCGTCGGCGCCGTGCTCTCCGTCTCCGCCGAGCTGAACATCACGGTAGTAGCGGAGGGCGTGGAGACCCGGAGCGAGCTGGACGCGCTGCGCGACCTCGGAGTGAGCCTCGTACAAGGCTACCTGTTCGCCCGCCCCGCCTTCGAACAGCTGCCACCGATATCCATAGTTACCTGAGTGATACATCAACGGCTTTTAGCCGCAATTTCTTCCTTCCACCCGATTGAAAAATTCGCTCACTGCATTTTCTGTAAGAGCATATCGGGTGATTGGCGTTGCGCACATTTGGTGGTTTAAGACGTAACCGTTCACCAATGCGTGCGGGTTCGTTCGACGCCGACGCTATGCGCTAGATGACGCGTCGACCGGGCGTGTACCTTGCCCATGCGCGGTCCTGACACCATATTCAAAGTGGTAGTCGGAATAGAAACGGTCCATGCCTGACGCTGTATGCAGCCGATGTGGTATTGTTTTTGAGGTGCACCGAATATTTCGCCGAGCTGATGGAAGTCTGCATTGGACGCAGGCTCCTAGCGCCCGACATGGAATGAACCACATGGTTCATCAAATTTGCCCCGTGCGACGAGCTGCGCCCATCGGTTGGACGCCGAACTGCCGTCATGAGAATGAGGCCGTCGAGCAACTCGTACATCGTGTCATCGATCTTGGTGAGTAGACGTCGGACCACTGAGTGCGGTCAGGCGTTGATATACCGCGTGATGTGCCCAAACCTCCGTCTCTGAAGGCATTGTAGAACCAAACTGGTGCGATTGCTCATCAGTGTCGACGTTGCTTTTCGTAGTTCGGCGAGCTGTTCGGTGCTATCGCAGTTGATCTCCTCGTCAGTCGCTGCACTCCGACTTGTGGGATAATTGAGAGCCTCCGTGCGGGATCACCGGCCGCGCTCCCGCGGGCGGTCTGCATGGCCAAGGATTGTACCGTCGCGAGCGCATTTTTGGCTCGGTGGTTCAACTCCGCCACCACGAGACGCAGCCGCCTCTCGCTGTCTACGAGCGAGGCGGTCGCCGCACGGCGCTGTCGAGTCTCGGCCAGCAGTGCCTGGGCGAGCTGGTCTGCTTCTGGCAGGCCGAGAGCCCGAGCGCGCGGAGCCAGATTATCAAGAGAGGCGGCGAGCTTCAGGAGATCGGTGATCGGCCGCAGCACCCCGCGAGCGATCTCACGGGCGAGGAGAAGGCCGAGCGTGAGGACAGCGGCTTCGATCGCGAGCAGGGTTAACGCGCTGATCAAGGCGGAGCGCGTCAGCGTCGCTTTAGGAACCGCAACGGCAACACCCCACCCGTAGGGCTCTGGCAGGCGGGAAAAGGCGGTGAGGACGTGGACGCCGTCCGGGCTAACGGCCTCCAGAACACCGTCGCTAGCGCCCGACGTCCAGCGCTCCAGCAAATCGGGGGTAATGGGGTGGCCGACGAAGCGGTCCGGCTCAGATGACCATGGCGCACACTTGCCGTCCTTGGATCGAGGCAACTGTGTCGGTGGTTAGGCTCCGACTTCCGGCGTGTTGGAGTGGCCCCCATTTCGGCCGGACACCGGGCGTAGCCACAAGGGCCTAGGCTTACGCCTGGGCATACGCCTATGCCGAACGACCCCACGCGCGTCGAAATCATCGCCAGCCGCGAGCGCCGCCGCCGCTACAGTGCCGACTACAAGCTCCGGCTGGTCGAGGAGACCATGCAACCGGGGATGACGGTCTCGGCCGTTGCCCGCCTGCACGGCGTCTCGCCCAGCCTGCTGTTTCAGTGGAGGCGACGCATGGCCGAGGGCGGCAAGGCAGCGATCCAGGCTGACGGCGAGGTGGTGGCCGCGGGGCGGCTGCGCGAGCTGGAGGGCCGTATCCGCGACCTTGAGCGCCTGCTCGGGCGCAAGACCATGGAGGTGGAGATCCTACGGGAGGCCCTCAGCGCCGCCCGGGGAAAAAAGCCCGTCTGGCAGTTGCCGTCGCCGCTACAGGGCGGTTCCCGGTGAAGGTGGTGGCCGAGACCCTGGGCGTGGCCCGCTCCAACCTGGTCGAGCAGGTCCGGAGGGGAGCAAAGCCCCGGGGCCGCTACCGGCGCCAGGGCGACGACGAGTTGCTGGCGGCCATCCGCCAGCTCACCGACGCCCGGCCCACCTACGGCTACAGGCGGATCACGGCCTTGCTGAACCGTGCCCGCCGAGCCTCCGGAGCCGAACCCCTGAACCACAAACGCGTCTACCGGCTGATGCTGCGGGGGCAGCTCCTCCTACAGCGGCACGGCACCCAGCGGCCGATCCGGGCCCACGAGGGCAAGGTGATCGCCCCGGCCTCGAACCTGCGCTGGTCCTCGGATGGCCTGGAGATCCCGTGCTGGAACGGTGAGGTGGTGCGCCTGGCGTTTGCCATCGACACGCACGACCGCGAGGTCATGGCCTGGATCGCCACCACCGGCGGCGTCAGCGGCGAGATGATCCGTGATCTGATGCTGGCCTGCGTCGAGCGCCGATTCGCGGCCCTCCGGGCGCCCTACCCCGTGCAGTGGCTCGCCGACAATGGCTCGGCCTACGCCGCCCACGACACGCGCGACTTCGCCGTCGCGCTCAACCTCATCGCGTGTTTCACACCCGTCCGCAGCCCCGAGAGCAACGGCGTCAGCGAAGCCTTCGTGAAGACGCTCAAGCGCGACTACGCCCGCATCAATCCCAGGCCCGATGCCGCTGCCGTCCTCCAGCAGCTCCCCGGCTGGATCGAGGATTACAACGAGAGCCACCCCCACAAAGGCTTGCGAATGCGCTCACCCCGTGAGTTCATTCGCGCCCAGTCCCAACCAGCCCCGTGTCCGGTTTAATGGGGGCAACTCCACATTTCAGGCCCCCTTTTTAAGCGTCAGTCCATCATGGATGGCGCGTTATGGAAACGAGGAGGCGGACGTATGGTTGCTATTATGTTCCACGCTTCAGATACTCTTTCGAAGCCTTATGGAGCAACTGGATCCGGCGTGAGGCGAGACCTGGCGCAACGATGCCTTCTCGTGCGGCAAACTCGCCGCACGTCTCGACGCGGCGAAGGTGTTGTCCGGCAGAAGGAACCTAGTGCACTGACTCAGACAGAAGATGCAGGGAGCCTGGCCAGCTTGTCGAGAATGATGTCGGCGGACTTGATCCAGGCGAATGGCTTGGCGGCCTTGTTGTGGTCTCGGATGTAGCGAGTGATCGCGTCCTGCAGGTCGGGCACCGACTTGAAAACGCCGCGGCGGATGCGCCTGCGGGTGATGGCCGAGAAGAAACCTTCGACGGCGTTGAGCCAGGACGCCGAAGTCGGCGTGAAGTGGAAGATCCAGCGCGGGTGATCCGCCAGCCACTGCTGCACCTTGGGGTGCTTGTGG